>CBDATI010000029.1:0-144805 GCA_965199675.1 Vicinamibacterales bacterium
CTCCGATCGTCGTGTTCCGTTCCAACGGTGGCGTCAATGGGCCGGCTGCGGCCGGCTCCGTCCGTCGTGATCCGCACGCGCGATCACGGCCCGGTTCCGCAGGGCCGCACCGCGTCCCGTGCGGCGCCGAGCCGTGCCGAGGCGGAGCGTCACGACCCGCCTTCTATCATAGCGCCCCGCGGGGCGGGAGCACCGGCACAGCACCGGCCCCCCCCGCGCGCCATGCTCGCCGCTACTCCGGCAGCGCCAGCGCCACCAGCTCGGGCGCCTCGCCGCCCACCGTCAGCGCGATGTACTGCCGTCCCTCGTGCACATAGGTCATCGGCGTGCCGATGGGGCCGCCCGGCAGGTCGACGGAGCCGACGATGGCGCCGGTCGCCTTGTCGCGCGCCACCAGCCGGGGACCGCCCTCGGTTCCCCCCGCGGTCAGGCCGCTCACGAGCAGCGTCTTCGTGACCACCACGCCGCCACGGCCGTCGCCGCCGAGCGGGGGCAGGTCGAGGCGCCGCAGCGCCGGATGCCGGCGCACGCGGTCGCCGTCGCCGTTCGGCTGCATCCACGCGTGCTCGCCCCGCGTCAGATCGATGGCCGTCATCCGCGAGTAGGGAGGCTTCAGCAGGGGCAGCCCGTTCGGCATTCGCGGCTGGACGCCGGCCGCGAGTCCCCGCATGGTGTAGCGAAGGTTGCCGCCGTCGGCGGGGTCGGGCGTGTAGTACTTGATGACCGAGAACCGGTTGACCGACGGCACGTAGAGCAACCCCGTCTCGGGGTCGACCCCGGAGCCGGCCCAGCCCGCCCCGCCCCCGACGTGGGGGCGCTGAATCGTCCCCTGCAGGCCGCCGTCATGGCTCAGCGTCGGGGGCGAGAAGAGCGGCCCCAGCCGGAAGTTGCGCACCGCCTCGACGGCCATGGCGCGAATCTCCGGGGTGAAGTCGATCAGATCGTCGATGCTCACACCCTGGTACTCGAACGGCGGCGGCTTCGTCGGGAACGGCTGCGTCGGCGACAGCACCTCGCCCTCCATGTCGGTGTCGGTATCGACGGGGCGCTCCTCGATAGGCCACACCGGCTCGCCCGTCACCCGGTCGAAGACATAGGTGAACCCCTGCTTGCTCACCTGGGCGATTGCCCGGACGGGTTCGGGCCGGCCCTCGACGGCGACGTCGACGAGACTGGGGGCGGCGGGGAAGTCGTAGTCCCACACCCCGTGGTGCACGGCCTGGAAGTGCCACATCCGCTGGCCGGTCTCGATGTCGAGGGCGACCACGCTCTCGGCGAAGAGGTTGTCGCCGGGCCGGTGGCCGCCGTAGTAGTCGCCGGTCGGGGTGCCCGTCGGCAGGTACACGTAGCCGATCTCCTCGTCGGCGCTCATCGGGGGCCACACGTTCGTGTTGCCCGAGTAGCGCCACGACTCGTTGCCCCACGTGTCGGCCCCGAAGTCGTCTCCCCGCGGCACGGTGCGGAAGATCCACCGGACGTCGCCGGTGCGCGCGTCGACGCCCTTGATCCAGCCCGGCGGCGCCTCCCTGGCGATGACCCCGTCGGAGATGACGTTGGGCGTGACCACCACGTCGCGGATGACGATGGGCGGCGACGCGACCCCCATCAGGTTGCGGCCGCGATGGTTCGCGCCGCCCCGTTCGGCGCGCGGGATGCCCTCCATCAGGTCGACCCGCCCGTTGTCGCCGAAGTCGAGCACCGGTTCGCCGGTCTCGGCGTCGAGCGCGATCAGGTACGCCTCGTGGGTCCCGAAGAAGATGCGGGCGTCGTCGCCGTCGCTCCACCACGCGACTCCGCGCGAGTTGTAGAAGTGGGTCGGCCGTCCGCCCCGGTAGACCTGCGGATCGTGCACCCAGATGGTCTCGCCGGTCGCGGCGTCCAGGGCAGCCACCTGGTGGAGCGCCGTCGAGATGTAGAGCACGCCTCCCACCATCAGCGGCGTCGCCTGGAACATCCGGATGCCGAGGCGCGGGATTTCCTGGCGCAGTCCGTCGAGATCGAGCGACGCATCGGCCGACTGCCAGCGCCAGGCGATCTGGAGATCGCCGAAGTTGTCGGCGTCGATCTGGTCGAGGGGGGAGTACTTGGTGCTGCCGGCGTCGCCGCCGTAGCTCCGCCATTCGCCGTCGGCGGCGCCGTACTGGGCGCGAGCGTCGGCCGGGCCGAGCGCGGCCGCGCACCCCGCGAGCAGCATCACGAGGCGAAGCACCGTCGAGCGGCGGCAAGTGCAGCGCATGGTCGAACCTCCCGTGTCCACTATACTCGGGTCGGCGACGTGGGTGGCCGCGGACGGCGACCGCCGGCGTCACTGCCGCTCGACGACGATCTCGGCGCCGCTCGGGACGGCCGCGAGAAGGGTCGGGTCGCCGTCGATGGCGCCGATGACATCGACCGCGCTCGCCGGCCGGATCTCGTCTCCGCGGCTCATGGGCGTCGGTCCCCAGAACAGGCACAGCGCGCTGCCCGGCGGCCAGTAGGCCACCGCGCCCTTGTCGACCGTCTCCGCCGCGTCGGCCGTGTCGGCCGCGTCGACCGGTATCGGGAAGTAGATCTCGTCGCCCCAGGTCTGCACCCGGCCGGTGACGGGAAGCGCGTCCCATACCGCGTCGGCGGTGGTCGATCCGTTCAGCGCCGCGGTCACCGTGACCCCACCGGCTCGGATGCGAATCATTCTGTCGCCCATGCGTGGCTTCTCCTCGAATCGGTTTGTCGGCGAGCCGGTGACCCGGGAGCGAGCGTCCGATGCCCGGTCACGGGGCAGGAACGCCCAGCTCTGTCGCGACCGCCTGCAGGCGCTTGTCCAGGGTCCACAGCGCGCATTTCTCCAGGATGGAGGACGCCAGCAGGTGCATGTCGACCCAGCCGAGACCGCGTCCATGAATACGCCGGTCTCGCACGAGTCGCATGACCTCCTCGTGCTCGGCCACGCTCGCCCGCGGCAGCGCGCTCAGCAAGCGCAGGACACCGTCGCGATTGGCGAGGGAGCCGCACGCGAGCTCCCCGACGACGAACGTGTGGCAGAGCACGCCGTCCTGTTCCAGTAGCGAGGCCAGCCCGGGGCGGTCGCGCCGCAGATGGTCCACCCAGATCGACGTGTCCACCAAGGTGATCATGGGTCGTGCCGCGGCCGACGCCTCGGGATGGGGCGAAGCGTCTTCTCGCTGCCCCCCAGGGCGGCGAGGCGGCGGGCGCTCTCGCGCGCGATCAGGGCTTCCAGCCCGCGTCTCACGAGGGTCGTCTTCTCTCGGATGCGGGTCAGCCGGGCCGCCTCGCGAAGCAGGTCGTCGTCGATGTTGAGGGTTGTCCGCATATGTATGAATATGCCTGTTCGGTATGCATCGGTCAAACCCGCCGGACTGGCGCCGCGCCGGATCCCCGTGCGATCATGGCGGCATGGCGGTCACCGCGTGCTCCGGGTCGTTGCGCCGCGGGCGGGGGCTCGTCGACGCGGCGGGTCTGGGCTGCGCCCTGGGATACGGCGCCCTGGCGTGGGCGGCGCGGCAGCCGGGAGAGCCGTCGCTGGTGCTCTTCTTCGCCGTCGCCGGCTGGACCTCGCTGCTCACCTTCGGTCTGTATGCGGCCTGGCCGCGGTGGGGGCGGGGGTCGTTTCCGGTGGGCCGGCTGCTCCTCTGGGCGGTGGTGTTCCGCGCCTGCGGTCTCGTCGGCGGCCCGTTCTTCGAGGACGACTTCTACCGCTATCTCTGGGACGGGTACCGCTTCGCGCAGGACGGCACCCCCTATGGGGTGGCCCCGGAGGCGTTCTTCACCGACCCGGGGGTGTCGGCGCGGTTCCAGGACATCCTGGACCAGGTCAACTATCCCGAGCTGCCGACCATCTACGGGCCCGTGACCCAGTTCGTTTTCCTCGCGGCGTACGGGCTGCGTCCCGGCAGCGTGGCGGCGCTGCAGGTGGTCCTCGTGGTCGTCGATCTGCTCGCCATCGGGCTGCTGTTGCGGATGGCCCCGGTCCGTGGCGTGCTGCTCTACGCGTGGTGTCCGCTGGTGGTCAAGGAGATCGCCTTCACCGCGCACCCCGACGGCGTCGCGGTGTGCCTGGTCCTGGCCGCGGTGGTGCTGGCGCGGGACGGCCGTCTGCGGGGCGCCGCCGCGTGCCTGGCCCTGGGGGCGGGCGCGAAGGTGCTGGCCCTGCTGGTGGTGCCGCTCGTGCTGGTGCGGGGGCGGCCGTTGCACTGGGGCGTCTTCGCCGGGGTGCTGGCGTCGCTGTACCTGCCGTTCGTCTGGCAGGGCGGCGCCGATCTGGCGACGCTGGCGGTGTTCGCGCGCGAGTGGCAGTTCAACGCCGCCCTGTACGGACTGCTGACGCCGTGGATGCCCGGCGACACGGCCCGGCTGGCGTGCGGGCTGGTCGTGGCCGGCGGGTGGATCTGGTACTATCGCCGTCATCGGGGCTCTGCGCCCGGCGAGGCGCCCCGCGGCGACTGGGTCTACGGCGGCTTCCTCGCGCTGTCGCCGGTCGTCAATCCCTGGTATCTGCTGTGGCTGCTGCCGTTCGCGGCGATGCGGCCGAGCGCGTGGGCGTGGACGGCTTCGGTCGCGGTGCTGCTCGCCTATCTGACCGGGCTCAACCTGAACGACCTGACCCTGCACCCCTTCGACCATCCGGGGTGGGTGCGCCCGGTCGAGTACGGCGTGATCGCCGCTGCGCTCGGTTGTGACATGGTGCGCAGGACGGGGTGGAGTGCGCGGGGGGCGGCGGTTCCACGGGAAGAGCGGTCGCGGTGTACAGGGGGCTGAGGGTCGGCGTGGTGGTGCCGGCGCGCGACGAGGAGCGCAACGTCGGCGCGGTGGTTGGCGATCTGCTGGCGTTGCGCGGCGACGGCGGAGGGCCTCTGGTCGACGACTTCGTCGTCTGCGACAACGGTTCGACCGACGCCACCGCAGAACGGGCGTCGGCGGCGGGGGCGCGGGTGGTGCGCGAGGAGACGCTCGGCTATGGCATCGCCTGTCTGACCGCGCTCGGCGCCCTTCGCCCCGTCGACGTGGTGCTGTTCACCGACGGAGACCGGTCGTTCGTGGCCGGGCAGTGTGTCCGGCTCCTGGACGCGATTGCGGACGGCGCCGACTTCGCGGTCGGGTCGCGCGCCCTCGGCCGGCGCGAGCCGGGAGCGCTGTCGCCGCCCCAGATTCTGGGCAACCGTCTCGCCGGGTTCCTGATCCGCGTGTTGTGGGGGCGCCGGGTGACCGACCTCGGTCCGTACCGCGCCATCCGTGCCGATGCCCTGTCGCGGCTCGACATGCGGGATCGCGCCTACGGCTGGACGGTCGAGATGCAGGTCAAGGCCATTCAGCACCGGCTGCGCATGGTCGAGGCGCCGGTGGACACGACCCGGCGGCGTTTCGGGGTGTCGAAGGTGGGAGGCACGGTGCGGGGCGTCGTGGGCGCGGGGGTCGGCATTCTATCGACGATTGCGCGGCTGCGCTGGCGGCAGCCGCCGCCGGGCCGGGTCGGCGGGCAGGGCGCCGGCGGGGTGACGGGAAGCAGTGACGAAACGAGAGAGAAATGAGAGGACAGAGAATGACGACAACCATGCAGGCGCGGTGGAAGCGCCCGGTGCGGTCGGTTCTGGCCGTCGTCGCCGTGGCGCTGACGGCCGCCGCTTGCACCGCGCCGCGGCCCGAGTCGGTGCCGTTCTGGGACGAGCGTGACGACTCGAACCCCACGACCCTCGACCACGCCCCCTGGCAGGCGATTCTGGATGCCTACGTGAGCCCGGACGAGACCGGCGTCAACCTGTTCGACTACGCCGCCCTGAAGGCCAACCCCGCGGACACGGAGCGCCTGACCGCGTACCTCGACGGCCTCCAGGCCATCGACCCCCGAGGCTACTCCGCGGACGTGCAGATGGCGTACTGGATCAATCTGTACAACGCCCTCACCGTCCACGTGGTGCTTGGCGACTATCCGGTGGACACCATCCGGGAGATCCACGAGGGACTGGTGCCCCTGACCGGGCCGTGGGGTGACGTGCACGCCAACGTCGCCGGACAGGACCTGACGCTCGACGACATCGAGCACCGCATACTGCGGCCCATCTGGAGGGACGCCCGCATCCACTATGCGGTCAATTGCGCGGCGTACGGCTGCCCGCATCTGTTGACGACCGCCTTCACCGCCGCCAACCTGGAGTCGCTGCTGGAACAGGGGGCGCGAGACTACGTCAACCACCCGCGCGGGGTCGACATCCTCGACGAGGCGTTCGGGGTCATCTCCAGCATCTACTCGGACGACTGGTACCGGGAGGATTTCGGGGTGACCGACGCCGACATCATCGCGCACTTCCTGCAGTACGCGGAGCCCGAGCTGGCGGAGATGCTGCAGACCTTCGACGGCATCTTCGAGTTCGACTACGACTGGCGCCTGAACGCGCCGGCCGGGCCCGAAGAGACCGACTGACGGCACGAGGCGCCGCCCCGGACATCCCGGAGCGGCGCCTCGTGCACGGCCCCACCCAATCGAGGCCGGAGCTTCGCTCGGAGGAGCGGCGCGCTCAGAACCCCATGCCGCCTCCGCCGAACGCGATGCTCATCCCGGCGCCGAATATCCGCGCCGCGGCGATGTTGCGGCCTCGCACGACCTGGCCGTAGAAGATGTTCAGGCCGACGATCTCGTTGAGGTCGGCGATGAGCCGTCCCCCGACGATGTGGCTGTCCTCGTGCAGCCCCGGGAAACGGCTCGGCGAGAATCCGTCGCCGCCGATGTCGATGCCGTCGAAGGCGTTCACGAGCCGGTAGTCGAAGCCGAGGGTCACGACGTTGCCGGCGGGGACGAAGATGCCGAGATTGGCGAACATGTCCGCCGGCACATCGACCTGCTCGCTGCCTCCGCCAGCGCCCACCGCGTGGGGGTTGACGGTGGCGCTCGTGCGGCTGCGGAAGCCGATCTCGCCCGAGAAGCCGGCCGCGCTGCCGAACCTGCCGACGATCAGCGACGCCTCGACGCCGTTGGCGCCGTCACCGATGGAGTTGATGTACCCGGTGTCGTAGGCGCCGGCGACGATGGCGCCGACCCGCACCGCGACGCTCGGCGCGTTGCTGATGAGCTCGTCGACGAGGCGGAAGGTCACCGCGAAGTTGGTGTCGACGAGGCCGCTGTAGCCTTCCTCGCCCCCGGACGGGCCCGGCGCGCCCGGCAGCGAGCTTCCCGCCCAGCCCGATTGCACGTCGATGGCCACCGCGTCGGTGGCGGCGTAGTTCAGACCCAGCCACATCGTGTTCTGAGAAAGGCTCGTGTCGGCCAGCGGCCCCTCGACCTTGGTCGTCTGTCGAAAGAACTGGGTGGCTTTCTGAGTGGCGTAGGTGAGGCTGACGGATCCCGTCCCGGGTTCCGCGATCCATGCGCTGCCCTGTGCGTGGGCGGGCTGCGCGGCCAGGGCCGGCAGCAGGGCCGCTCCGGCGAGCATCAGCAGGGAAGTGGCTGTCTTGCGCGTGATGTCGTACATGTGAATCTCTTGTCCCTGGCAGCCGACGGCCGGAGCCGCGGCTGCATTCGAGCGGCAATCCATCCCGCCGGACTGCGTTGTTCGTCGTTGCGTATGGCCAATGTTGCTTGCCTCACGCCCGGTCGGTCGGGCCATTCGCCGGTCGCGGCGCGAGGCGGGGTTCATCACAGGCGGGCCGGGCAGGGGTAGCCGCCACCTACAGCCGGTAACGCCTCGTGAGGAAATAGTGGATCAGCTCCAGCTTGAGGTTGCAGTCGCCGGAACCGGCGCACAGCGCGCGGACCGCTTCGTCGTCGCGTGAACCCGTCGAGTTGCCTTCGTAGACGGCTTCCATGCTGGCCGTCAGGCTGCGGGCCCGGTCGCGGTCGAGTTCGCCTCGCTGCAGTGGGCAGGTGTCGCACGCGAGCTCTCTGAACGTGAGGGCCTTGCCCTGGGAGTACGCCGCGCGTGGGCTCACCTTGCCCGCGCCCGGTCCGATGGAGCCCGACGCCGAAACGGAGGCCCGGAAGAGTCCCACGCCCGCCACGAGCACGACGACGAATAGAATCCAGCGTTTCATTCCTGTTTCCTCCAGAGGCGCGCACTGGCGAGACTCGATCCCCCCTCGCTCATGCCGCACGGTGCCGCGCCGGAACGGTCTCGGTGGTTGCTCACGATTCGCTCCGGCGCCCGTCATTGTAACAGGGTACGGCGCGTATCAGAGTACGGCGCGCGCCGCATCCTGACCCGACGGCGATGAGACTGTGCGCCCGACCCGCCGGTGGCGGGAGCCGATCAGGGGAACACGCCCAGCGACAGGTAGGACCGGGCGACCTTCTCGATGGCGTTGGCCATGGCCGCGATGCGCTGAGAGCCCATGTCCGGCCGCCGCTCGAGGGTCTCGCGGATCTCCCGGTAGGCGACGGCCATGATCTCCTCCAGCCCGGAGTTGACCACGGTCAGCTCGTCCGGGCCGCGGATCACGGCGGCGCGCTCGCCGGGAGACAGTCGCTCGCCGGTCGCGCTCTCGATGGTCGACAGCAGGCGGCTGTAGGTGCTCTCCTGGTGGCGCTTCTCGATGCGGCCGAACCGGATGTGCGAGAGGTTCTTGAGCCACTCGAAATACGAGACGATGACCCCGCCGGCGTTGGCGTAGATGTCGGGGATGACGAGGACGCCCTTGTCGTCGAGGATGGCGTCGGCCTCCGGCGTGGTGGGCCCGTTCGCGCCTTCGAGCACGATGCGGGCCTGGATGCGGGGGGCGTTCTCGGCGGTGATCTGGTGCTCGAGGGCGGCCGGAATCAGGACGTCGCACGGCAGCTCGAGCCCTGCCCGCGTATCCGGCAGGGTGGCGGCGCCGGGGCAGGCGAGAATCGAGCCGGTCTCGGTGCGGTGGCGCTGGACGGCGTCGAGGTCGAGGCCGTCGGGATTGGCGATGGCGCCGTCGTGCTCGGCGATGCCGACGATGACGGCGCCGGCCTCGCGGCACAGGCGCGCCGCCCAGTAGCCGACCTTTCCGAGGCCCTGCACCACGATGCGCTTGCCCGAGACGCCGGGGCCGAGACCCAGGCGCCGCATGTCGTCGACCCGGTCGCAGGCTTCGCGCAGGACATAGAACAGCCCCCGGCCGGTCGCCTCCGTCCGCCCGTTGATGCCGCCGAGATCGACGGGCTTGCCGGTCACGCAGCCGAGGGCGTCGATCTGGTCCGGCCGCAGGGCCGTGTAGGTGTCGGCTATCCACGCCATCTCGCGGCTGCTGGTGCCGTAGTCGGGCGCCGGCACGTCGACGGCGGGGCCGATGAAGTTCTTGCGGACGAGCTCGTGCGTGTAGCGGCGCGTGATGCGTTCGAGCTGGTCGACGTTGTAGGCGCCGGCGTCTATCTGCACCGCGCCCTTGGCCCCGCCGAAGGGAACGTCGACGATGGCGCACTTGAAGGTCATGAGGGCCGCGAGGGCCATGACCTCGTCCTCGTCGACCTGCGCGCTGTAGCGGATGCCGCCCTTCAGGGGCAGCCGGTGATGGCTGTGTTCCGCCCGCCAGGCGCGGACGACGTGGATCGCGCCGTCGGGTTGCCGCACCGGGAAGTCGAAGCGAAAGACGGCGTTGCAGCGCTTGATCTGATCGAGGAGGCCGGGGGGGTGGTCGCCGAACGCGGCCGCGCAGTCGAAGATGCGCGAGAGGTCGGAGAAGAACCGGTGGCGCCTGGTCATCACGGCAATTTCCCACGCCACGCGGCCTGGAGGGGCCGCGCGGCGTGGGGGACCTGGGAGCGGGATGGGCGGGAGCGGCGACGGCGGCTCCCGGCGAAGTTGCCGACGACGGTGCCGCCAGCCTGGACGCGATCGGTCCCTCAGGACACCGATCGATACGAGTGGCCGACCATGTCGCGACTTGTTCCCGGATTATCGGGGTCGGCGCGCCGACCCCTGGCAGTCGATTCTCACTGTCCTTACGGCAGCGCGTAGGCCAGCAGGGTGCCCGACTGGCCGCCCCCGCTCGTCGCGAGCACGATGAACTGCCGTCCGTCCGCCTCGTAGGTCATCGGCGAGCCGCTCTGCGGCGCGGTCATGTACACCGCGCCCACCTCCTCGCCGGTGGCCTTGTCGTAGGCGCGCAGCATCGCGCCCGTGTCGCCGGTCTCGGTCGTGTAGCTGCCCGACTCGCCGGCGACGACGAGGGTCTTCGTCACCAGCACGCCGACCCGGCCCGGCCACCCGGTGCGGCCGATGTCCTGGCCGTCGAGCAGGGGGTGGTTGCGAATGTTGTCGGGCGCCTCGCCGTGGGGAACCTGCCACGCGATGTCCCCGGTGTTCATGTCGATGGCGGTGATGCGCCCCCACGGCGGCTTGATCATCGGGAACCCGTCGATGCTCGTCGACGCGTCACGGAAGCTCACGCCCGGCGGGCGGCCGCGGATGAAGTCCATGTCCGAGCGATCCGGGTCGTTGACCAGCCCGAGGGCCCCGACCTGGGTCTTGGTGTAGATGTAGAAGAAGCCGGTCTCGGGGTCGGCCGACGCGCCGGGCCAGTTCACCCCCCCCGTCGAGTTGGGGAGCTGCAGGGTGCCGAGCATGCCCGGCTCGGCCACCGTCGGCGGGTCGTAGAGCCAGCCGATGGTGTAGCGGTTGTAGATCGCCATGGCCCGGGTGAACAGCTCGGGCGTGTAGTCGACGAGGTCGTCGATGCTGAGGTCCACGTCGTCGACGTTGGGCGGCCTCATCGGGATCGGCTGGGTCGGCGCGTACCACTCGCCCGGCACGTTCCCCGCCCGCACCGGGACCTCGGGAATCGGCCACACCGGCTCGCCGGTCTCGCGGTCGAGCACGAACATGTAGGACTGCTTGGTGGGCTGGATGAGGGCCTTGACCTCCCGCCCGTCGACGGTGATGTCGAGCAGCACGGGCGCCGCCGGCAGGTCCCAGTCCCAGATGTCGTGGTGCACGGTCTGGTAGTGCCACGCGCGTTCGCCGGTGTCGAGGTCGACGGCGACGACGCTGCCCGAGTAGAGGTTGTCGCCGGGCCGGTGGCCGCCGTAGTAGTCGCCGGTGGGCGCCTCCACCGGGAAGTACGCCATGTTCAGCTCGGGGTCGACGCTCCACTGCGCCCACACGCCGGTGTTGCCGGTGTAGCGCCACGAGTCGTTCAGCCACGTGCTGTTGCCGAACTCGTCGCCGCCGGGGATGGTGTGGAAGATCCACTTGCGGTCGCCGCTGCGGGCGTCGAACCCGCGCACGTAGCCCTTGACGTTGGTCCGCGACGGCGGGGCGCCGCCGGGTCGGTGGGCGGCCCCGATGAGGACGGTGTCGCCGGCGACGATGGGCGCGGCGTGCAGCCCGATCTCGGCCGTCGGCTCGAGGTCCTGGTCGATGTTCTGCTTCAGGTCGACGATGCCGTTGTTCCCGAAGCCCTCCTCCTCGTAGCCGGTGCGGGCGTCGAGGGCCACGAGCTGGTAGCCGGGGGTGACGTAGAGGACGACCCCGTCGTCGCCGTCGTCCCAGTACGCGAGCCCGCGGCCGGACAGCCGGCGCGGCGCCGTCTCGCCACGCTCGCCCTCGTCGATGCGGTGCATCCACAGCAGTTCGCCGGTCGCCGGGTCGAGGGCGACCACCGCGCGGCGCGACCCCGCGGTGACGTAGAGAATGCCGTTCACCATCAGCGGGGTCGACTGGTAGGTGTTCTCGGGCTGGGGGCCGAAGCTGTCGGTGTTGAAGCGCCACGCCAGCTCCAGCTCGCTGAAGTTCCCGGCGTCGATCTCGTCGAGGGGGGAGTAGCGGTCGTGCGAGAGGTTGCCGCCGTACGACGGCCACTCGCCGTTGGCGGTCGACAGCTCCTGGGCCGCCGCGACTCCGGGCATGGACAGCAGCACGGCCGCCGCCGCAGCCGCGATCGTCATCGATCTCGTGCTCATGAATCGGTCCTCTTCGGTCATCGGTCGCCTGGGGCGACGGCGTGTCCGTCGGGACACCGCCGTCTCGTCGGCTGTAGTCGATACGTGGACGGGAATGATAGCCAAAATCGGCGCGGCGCGCGGCGGCAGCGACCATCCAGCGGGCGCAAGCCGTACGCCGGAGCCTGCGTGCCGCCAGGTCAGGGGAGCCGGAATGCGATCTGCAGGATTGCGGAGATCATGATCCCGAACCCCGTCACGGCGACCGCCAGCACCGCCCCGACCATCCACTTCAGCACGCGGACGTCGTGGCCGAGATCGCCCATCTCTTGCGCCGCCTCGAGCGCGGTCTCGGGGGTTGCCCCCGCCGACAGGTGCGCCGCGAAGGTCTCGGCTGCGACGGTCTTCATGGTCTGATTCTACTCCAAGGGGGCGGCATCGACCGGCATCGTCGTCACTGGGCCGCATCGTTCCGCAGTGGTCTTGCGCGGTCCTCACGGCGCTCGGTCTCGGTCCCGGGGGCGGCCGTCCCTCGGGTTCTCGCGGCGCTCGACACCGCCCGTCGCCGGTCACCGCGCCGCCGGTCAGCCCGCCCGGATGACGCTCATCAGTTCGGGCAGGGTCGGCCGCTTGCCGTGCATCAGCAGCGCATAGCGGAAGATCCTGGCCGACAGCCAGCCGGCGGCGACGATGCCGAGGGCGAGCAGGGCGATGCCCAGCCAGATCTCCCAGAGGGGCGGGGTCAGCACGTTCACGCGGGCCAGCATGACGAGGGGGGTGAGGGGCGGCAGCAGGCTCAGCACGCGGGTCGCGGTGGCGCCGGGGTTGGCGATGACGTAGAAGCTCGACATTAGCGCGATGACCATCGGCAGCACCGCCGCGAACATCGTCTGGCCGAGTTCCTCGGTGCTCGTGCAGGTGGCGGCGATGGCCGCGAAGAAGATCGAATAGAGGAAGTAGCCGAGCGCGAAGAAGATCGCGAAGTAGAGGATCAGCTCCAGGCTCAGCACCGCGCCGAGGTCGAACTCGGCGAGGTCGGGACCCAGCGACAGCATGGGGGCCGCGTAGAGCAGCCCGATCAGCAACGCGCCGACCCAGATGCCCAGTTGCGTCAGGCCCGAGCCGAGCACCCCCAGGATCTTGCCGGCCATGAACTCGGTGGCGGTGACCGCCCCCAGGATGACCTCGATGAGCCGCGACGACTTCTCCTCCACGATGGCCATCGCCATGCCCTGGCCGTTGATGAGCACGGCCATGTACAACAGCATCGCGAGCGCGAACGTGCTGAGGAAGGCGGCCTCGAAGCCGCCCTCCGTCTCGCCCTCGTCCGATACCGTCACCGCTTCCAGGTCGAAGCGCTGCCAGGCGCGGACGCGTTCGGTGTCGACGCCGGTGCCGGCGACGAGACGGTCGAGGAGGGCGGCCTCGATCGCCCGCTCGAGATCACGCAGCATCACCGGGTTCCCGGTCTCGCGGGCGTAGTAGCGGCTGCGTGCGCCGATGACGGGGTCCGGGGTCAGCACCAGGTAGCCGTCGAGGCTCCCGTCCAGGACCGCGTCGGTGTACGGCCGCCGGACGTCTTCGTTGTCGACCGGCGCCGCGGTCTGTTCGGTGACGTCGATCCGCGGCCGTTCGATGGCCGCGAGGTGCTCGGCGAGGGGTGGCGCGAGGCCGGTCTCCACGTCGACCACCGCGATGCGCAATTCATCGACGCCGGACGACGTGAAGAGCAGCGGCATGATGAAGATGTAGCCGCCCATCAGCAGGGGGATCATCACCGTCATGACGATGAAGGCCTTGCTCCGCACGCGGGTGAGGTACTCACGGCGCGCGATCTTGATGATCTGGCTCGGGTTCACGACGGCACCTCCGCGGCCGGGGACGGCGACGCCCCGACCCGTTCGAGATAGATGTCTTCGAGGCGCGGATGCTCCAGGCGCACCGACCGTATCGCCACCCGCTCCACCACCGCCCGGATGACCGCCTGGGGGTCGGTCCCGGGATCGAGCTCGAGCCGTGCCTCCTGTCCCGTGTCCTCGCCGCGGCGCACTCCCGGCAGGTCCGTCAGCGGCGCCGCGCCGTCGCCGTCGTACTCCACCGCCACGGTGTTCCGCCCGTAGCCGGCCCGGATGTCGGCCACGACGCCGTCGAGAACCGGCAGGCCCTGGTGAATCAGGCAGATCGACTCGCAGAGGGCCTCGACCTGCTCCATCAGGTGGGTGGAGAGGATCACCGTCGCGCCGCGCTCCCGCTGCTCGAGGATGAGGTCCTTCAGAAGCCGGGTGTTGATGGGGTCGAGGCCGCTGAAGGGTTCGTCGAGGACGATGAGGTCGGGCTCGTGGATGACCGCCGCCGCGAACTGCACCTTCTGCTGCATGCCCTTCGACAGGTCGCCGGTGTCGGATTTGGCGTTGGCGGCGAGGCCGACGCGGTCGAGCCAGGCGTGCGCGCGCCGGGCCGCCTCGGCCTGGTCGAGCCCGCGTATCGCGGCGAGGAACGTCAACTGCTCGGCCACCTTCATCTTGGCGTAGAGGCCGCGTTCCTCCGGCAGGTAGCCGACCCGGTGCCGCACCGCCAGCGGGTCGCGCGAGCCGAGCAGCTCGACGTGTCCGCCGTCGGGGACGTACAGACCGAGGCTGGTCCGGATGGTGGACGTCTTGCCCGAGCCGTTGGGCCCCAGGAGCCCGAAGATCGCGCCGGCGGGCACGTTCAGGTTCAGGCCGCCGACCGCGGTCGTGCCCGCGAAAGTCTTCACCAGGTCGTGACAGCGTAAAGCGGCGGTTGGCATCGTCACCTCGATTCGAGAGCGGTTGACGGCGGTCGAGCCGGAGTGGTCCGGCCGGCCCGGGAATCGGTTTGCCCGCGGTTCCGACTGCCGCCCGCACCATTCTCTGCCGGCGGTCAGGTCCGGGCTGCTGCAACGCGGCTTCGACGCGGTTCCGACCGCCGCCCACCCTCTTGCAGGGGGGGGCGGCGCTTTCCGCGGGAAGGCGGCGCCGTCCTGCGGCGCAGACCGCGGGCCCAGCGTCCGCGGTTCGTCGGGTACTACGACGCGGCCGGTGGTACATTCGTTCCGAGGAGCCGGCACCGGGCCGCGCGCGGCCCGGAGGCGGTCGGCGGAGCCGGGCATGCCTCGGCTGACGAGACCGCCGCGCGGCGCCGTCGCGGGCTCCCGGAGACGCGTTGGGGCGGAGATGAAGCTCTATGCGCTCGGCGATCTGCATCTCGGCCACCGCGCCAACCGCGAGGCCCTCGCGGACTGGCGCGCGCGGCCCCATGACTGGTTGATTCTCGCGGGCGACATCGCCGAGTCGATGGCTCTGATCGAGCTCGGCCTGCGGGCGGCGGCCGAGCGGTTCGCCAGGGTATTCTGGGCGCCCGGGAACCACGAGCTGTGGAGCCACGGCGGGACCGGCCTCCGCGGCGTGGCCAAGTACGAGGCGGTGGTCGAGGCCTGCCGGCGGATCGGCGTCGTTACCCCGGAGGATCCCTACGTCGTCTGGCCCGAGGCGCCGAGCTGCGTCATCGCGCCGCTGTTCCTGCTCTACGACTACAGCTTCGGGCCCGACTCGGTGGGGCCGGAGGCGGCGGTGGCGTGGGCGGCGGAAACGGGGGTGAGGTGCGCCGACGAGCGCTTTCTCGCCCCCGATCCGTATCCGTCGCGGGCCGCCTGGTGCCGTGCGCGCATCCGCTGCACCATGCCGCGGCTGGACGAGGCGGCCGCCCGGCGTCCCCTCGTGCTCGTGAACCACTTTCCCCTGCGCCGCGACCTCGTCCGGCTGCCGCGCATTCCGCGGTTCCGCGTCTGGTGCGGGACCCGCCGCACCGAGTCGTGGCACGTGCGCTATCGCGCGAAGGTGGTCGTGGCCGGTCACCTGCACGTGCGGACCACCGACTGGATAGACGGGGTCCGGTTCGAGGAGGTGTCCCTCGGCTATCCCCGGCAATGGCGGCGCGACCGCGGCATCGATGGCCATCTGCGCGAGATCCTGCCGGGGCCTTCCGTGACCCGGTGGCGGGCCGGGCCGGTGCATCACCGATGAGGACCAACCCGGCTGCGAACGGCGGCGCGGGCTTTCGTGCCGGGGCCCGGGCGGCGTCCGCCCCGGCCGCGGTCATGTCCCTGCCCGCGGACGAGGCGCATCTGTGGTTGGCGCGACCCGCCGCGTTCACCGACGAGGCGCGGCCCGCGCGGCTGCGCGCGATGCTGACCGACGAGGAACGTGCGCGCATCGACCGCCTGCGCTTCGCGCGCGATCGCCGCACCGTCCTCGTTACCCGAGCCCTCGCGCGGGTCACGCTGTCCCGGTACTGCGACGTGCCGCCTCACCGGTGGCGGTTCCGCACCAGCGAGCACGGCCGGCCCGAGATCTCCTCCCCCGCCTCGCCGCTCCGGTTCAACGTGTCGCATACCGAGGGACTCGTGGTCTGCCTGGTGAGCCGGGGGCGCGAGATCGGGGTCGACGCGGAGAGCCTGACGGGCGACCGGCGCTGGCTCGACCTCGCCGAGCGGTTCTTCGCGCCGGCCGAGGCGCGCGCGCTGCGGGAGGTCCCGGCCGCGCGGCGGCGGCGGCGATTTCTCGAGTACTGGACCCTGAAGGAGTCCTACGTCAAGGCGCGCGGGCGCGGCCTGACGCTTCCGCTGTCGGGGTTCTGGTTCGACCTGCCGGTTCCCGCGCGTGACCATGTCCGCATCCGCTTCACCCCCGCCGTCGACGACGAGCCGTCGCGATGGCAGTTCGTGCTGGAGAACCTCGGAGCGGACCACGTCGTGGCGAGCGCCGTCGACCGGGCGGGCGCGGCGGGCGTGCGGATCGTGCGCTATGAGGCCGTGGCGCGGCCGGGCGGTGGCGCGTCCGGTGAATGGCCGGTGGTCGGGCGGATGCTGCTGGATCCGGGGTCGGAGGACGGAAGGGGCGACGCGGAGCCGGCGCGGTAGACCACGCGAGCCCCCCGCGAGCCCGACACTTCGTTTCGGGTCGGTGGCCGGATTGCAGCGGCCGGCGGGGCCGGTCTCCGTCACGACCCGACGCGGCGGAACTTCGGTGGCGAGGTTGCAGCGGCCGGCGGGGCCGGTCTCCGTCACGACCCGACGCGGCGGAACTTCTGGATGCGCCGGCCTTCCTGCTCGGCGATGTAGACGTGTCCGTTCGAGTCGACCCCGATGCCGTGGGGCAGCGTGAACTGGCCGCGGTACCGTCCCGGACCGCCGCCGAAACTGGAGACGACCTCCCCGCTGCGGCGATCCAGCACGTCGACCATGACCCGGTTCTGGTTCACGACGTACAGCCAGCGCTGCTCGGGGTCGGCCGAGAACGCCACGACCACCGCCGTGCCCCGCGTGCCGCTCGGCCGCCCTTCCGGGGAAGTCCGCGGTTCCCAGGGCACGTGGATGTTCCGGATGAAGGTCCCCTCGCGGTCGAACACCTGAATGCGGTCCGCTTCCCGATCGCAGACGTAGACGAGCCCGTCGCCGGACACCCGCAGGCAGTGCGGCACCGGCGTGACGTCCCGTTCGTCATCGGTGCGGTGCAGCGGCCACTGGCGCAGGAACTCTCCGTCGCGCGACAGCACCGCAATGCGCCGATTGCCGCCCGGGAGCTCGCCGTCCGCCACGTAGATCTCGCCGGTCTCCGCGTCGATGTCGATGGCGGCGGGGAGGAAGAACTGCGCGCGGTCCGAGTTGAGGGGGCGCCCGTTCCGCGTGCCGTCCGACGAGTCGTAGCGTCCCGCCTCGCCGATGCGGAGCAGGAGCTCGCCGTCGCGCGAGTACTTCTGCACCACGCCGGTGGCGGCGGCGATGAGCCACAGGTTGCCGTCGGCGTCGGCGTGGCAGTCGTGGAGGCGGCCGCCCAGGGCCTCGGGGTCTCCCCACGACCCGACCACGTTGCCGTCGGGGTCGAACTCGATGATGGGCGGGGCCAGCGTCGCGCCGTCGAGGTCCTCGGGGACGACGTTCTGCCGGTTGAGAACGAAGACGTGGTCGCGGCCGTCCACGCACATGCCGCCGAGTCCCCCCGTCAGCATGTGGTCGGGCAGGGGCACGTTCGGCCAGTTCACATCGAGCACGTGCCGCGGCGCCTCCTGTCCGGCCGCGCCCGCCGGCAGGGCGAGGCAGAGCCCGCAGAGGACCCACGGCGCGGCGGCCCGCAGGTAGCGGTTTCCCGTCGCGGCCGCCCCCGGCGAACCCGCGCGCCGGGTCGTCGGTCGAATGCCGCGGGTCCCGTGTCGCGGGCTCCTCGATGCGTCTCCGAGCGTCCTGGTCGACCGCATGGCAGGTCTCCAGACGGCTACGCGGCGGCCATCTGGGCCAGGAGCAGCTCGCCGACGCGGCCGACGACGAGGGCCATGATCCCGAAGAACATGCCCGCGAGCAGCAGAATGGCGAGGGACCGGCCGAACGACACCGAGAACAGGTTGCTGACGTGGGAGATGACGGTAATCGCCATCCACGCGGGCAGGAACAGGAGGATCCACGCCCCGTGGTCGATGACCGCGACCGTCGTGAGTACGACGAAGAGGCTCAGGATGAGCACGCCCATGGCGTTCGTGCAGGCGTGCCGGAACGTCACGTGCCCGGCCTCCATCGAGGTGCAGGCGAAGTAGAGGGTCGAGCCGTAGGCGAGCTGGGCCACCGCGGTCGCCACGAACAGGCTCAACGTCATGAGTACAGGTGTCATGAGGTCCTCCAGCCCCGGCAGTCGGCCGGTGCAATGTCGGAGCGGCAACCTTACCACACGCGGCCGGCCGTCACGCCGCTTCGTGCCGCCGCGGGACAGGAGTCTGCGCCGCAGAACCGCGCGGACTCCCGGTGGGGTTGCCGCGAACACGGGCGGTGAGACGAACCATCCCGACGCGACGGAGGTCGCCCGAGGGAACGGGGGGTCATGCGCTCGCCGCGATGTCGGCCCTGGTCGGGCTACCGGCCGCCAGCGCGCTCTCCGGCCCGCCAGGACCGGAGCGCGCCGGCAATCGCGCGGCGGGCCGCGGCCGTTCCCCGGTGGTGATTGATGAAGTAGCAGAAGACCACGGGGGCCTCCGATTCGGGATCGAGGAACCCGGCCAGCGCGACGGTATGGCGCAACGTGCCGGTCTTGGCCGCCACGGCGGGCAGCCGCGGCCATGCGGCCAGGGTACCTCGCCCGGGTCGCGCCAACGCCTCGATCAGCCTGGGGCCCCAGGGCTGCCGGGCCGCGTACGCGAGCACGCGGACGACGGCGGCCGGGGTGACGAGGTTGGCGGCGGAGAGCCCGGAACCGTCGCGGATCGCCAGATCGGCGCGTCCCGCCGGGCCATCGCGGAGATCGAGGGCGAAGTCGGCGATGACCTCGACCCCGTCGTCGAAGCGGCCGGTTCCCGCCACCTCCTTCCCCAGGGTCAGGGCGAGGGTGTCGGCGTACCAGTTGTGGCTGTTGGTGAGGAGCGGGTCGAGCAGAGCGTCCAGCGGGGGGGACGGGAGCTCGGCGAGCACCGAACCCGGCCCCGCCGAGGCCGGCCGCGTCCTCTGCACCCGCACCTCGCCGTCGACGGTCACCCCGGCCTCGCCGAGGGCCGCCCGCAGTCGGCGCGCCGCCCGCAGCAGCGGCGCGGGATCGCTCACGGGCACCGTGAACGGGGGCTCGCTGAGGGGGTACTCGCCGCGGAGCAGGAGCGTGTCGATCCCCCACACCGGCAGGAAATCGAGGGTGCCGGCGCCGTGCCGGTCGCGGCCCACGGTCGTCGTCGTGTTGATCACGGTCAGGCCGTCGGGTGTTTCCACCCGGGCCGGTGCGCCGATCGAGGCGCCCGGCGCCACCCGCACCGTGATCGTCGCCTCGTCGACGGCGAGCGCGGCGGGCGGGGCGCCGTGACGGTACGGAAGATCGCCGAGGCCGCGATCGAGCGGGTGCGGGCGGCCGGGAAACCCGCTCGCATCGACCACGAGGTCGCCCGTGATGCGGGTGATCCCGCGCGCGCGGACCTGCGCCGCCAGCGCCGCCAGCGGTTCGGCCGCGCCGCCGCGGAACCGGCGCCGTCCCCAGGTCGGGTCGGCGCCCGGTTCGATGACGAGGTCGCCGTCGAGGATCTCCCCGGCGGCCCCGGCCGCAGACGACAGGCGGGTGCGCCAGCGGTAGCCGCCGCCGAGGTGCTCCAGGGCGGCCGCCGCCGTCACCGCCTTGAGCACCGACGCGGGCACGAAGAAGCGGCCGGCGTTCAGCGCGTCGAGCACCTGCAGATCTCCGTCTTCCGTCATCCGCGCGGCGAAGTAGCCGTGGTGCGCGCCGTCGCCGGCGACTGCCGGCTGGGCCGTCGCGCCGTGGGCGGCGGCGAAGGCCATGCAGGCGACCGCCACGCCCGCGAGGATGCGGTGGCGCCAGGCGGTTTCGCCGCCGTTTCCACCGATCCGAGGGGGCCGGGTCAGGATGGGGCGCGCTATGATCTCAGGCATCGTTCGCGGGTTCGAGACGGTCTGGGTTGGGCGCGGCGCCGTTCGGAGGCCGTCATGCCGAGGTGGCGAAACTGGCAGACGCACGAGACTTAAAATCTCGTGACCTTCGGGTCGTGCGGGTTCGAGCCCCGCCCTCGGCACTCTCGTCCGACGCCGGCCTGCAAATCGCCGCTTCGGCGCCGCCTGTCATCCAATCGACGCCGCCCAGCGGCGCAGACGAGCCACGGGAGACCCCGGTCGGCGCTCGATGTCGCACGGGCAGCCCGGATTATAGCGGGGCTGAACGGAGCCGCGTCCTGCGGGGGAGCGGCGCCTTCGGCGGCTGCGCGGAGCGGGACTTCGCCGCGGCTCACGCCGGCCCGCGTTCCCCCGGCATCGAGGAGACTCCCAATGCAGGAACCCTTGCGAGTTCTCGCCTTCGCGGGCAGCACCCGCCGGGCGTCGTTCAATCGGGCCCTCGTCGGCGTTGCCGCCGACGGCGCCCGCGAGGCCGGCGCGGAGGTCACCGAGATCGACCTGCGCGACTACCGCCTGCCCGTCTTCGATCAGGACGACGAGTCGGAGCACGGCAAGCCGGAGCCGGCCCGGCGGCTGAAGCGGCAGCTCATCGACCACGACGCGTGGCTCGTCGCCGCGCCCGAGTACAACAGCTCGATCACCGCCGTGCTCAAGAACAGCATCGATTGGGCGTCGCGCCCCGACCCCGGCGACCCCGGTCCGCTGGTGGCGTTCCGCGGCAAGCTCGTCGTGTTGATGAGCGCTTCGCCGGGTGCGCTGGGCGGGCTGCGGGGGCTCGTGCACGTGCGCGCGATCCTCGGCAACCTGGGGTGCGTGGTGCTGCCCGATCAGGTGGCGGTGCCGAAGGCCCGCGAGGCGTTCGACGCCGCGGGCGGGCTCGTCGATCCGGAGCAGCGTCGGCGGGTCCAGGGCCTCGGCCGAACCCTCGTGGAGCACGGGACGAAGCTGTTCGGGTGACGCGACGGCGGGGGGCCTGCCATCTCGCGCGGCGTTGTCATGCCGCCGGGCCGTGGCCATGCCGCTCTGCTTGCGCGCGGTCGCGCGACAGCCGGTCTCGCCGCGCCCCTGCCCGCCCCGGCGGGCGGGTGGCATTGCCTTGCAACGGTTCACCGGGATTCCGTGCGTGAGTTCGACGGAAGGAATCACCGTGATCGTGCCATCGAGCGCGCCCGGTGCGTGCGGTCGTTGCTATCGTCGCGATGCCGTGAAGCCGGCCAAGGGCGCCTGGGCCATGAAGTCGTCCCAGTAGGAATCGTCTTGCTCGGACGGCTCGAGCTGGGCGTCCACCCAACGGAAGTCGTCGAAACCGGCCTCGCGCGCCGCCGCCGCATAGGTGGCGGGTTCCAGATGGTAGTTCTCGAACTGGAAGGCCCGGCCGTCGTGGTTCGTGATCCTGTACACGACGGGGTCGCCTTCACCGGGTGGGTGCGGGCAGGTCCTCTCGAGGCCGTACTTCGCCAGCGATTCCCCGGGACGGGGGGGCCGTCGGACGTTGTCGTTGAAGCCGACGAGCCGCCCCCCGGGCCGCAGCGCGCGGTGGCAGGCGCAGACCAGGTCGTCGAGCTCTTCCCGGGTGCGGGCGTAGTTGAACAGATAGATCGCGGTGACGATGTCGACGGGTTCGTCCGGGGTGAACGCGGCCGCATCCGACTGGACGTAGCGGCAGCCGAGGGGGTCGTCGCGTTCCTGCGCCTGCGCCAGCGTGACCATCTCGGCCGAGATGTCGACCCCGGTCACCGCAGTCGCGCCGCGCCGCTTGAAATGGCGTGTATAGACGCCCTCACCGCAGGCGAGGTCCACGACCGTCTGGTCCCGCAGGTCGCCGAGGAGCTGCATGACGCTGTAGCGCTCGACGAAATGGCGGAACAGCAGCCACTTGGATTCCCGGTACTGGTCGGCGATGGAATCGTACACCTGATCTGTCGTCATCGTACGACCTCTGACCTTGCCGTCCCGGCGGCTCGTCCGTGCCCGGCGGCGCCCGGGCGACCTGACCCGATTGTACCGCCCGCCGCGCGCCGCCTGATCAGTGATCGGTGACCAGGATCAGTGACAGTGATCCGGGTAGCGCTGCTCGGTGCCGCAGCGTCCTGGTGCGATTTCCCATTGACGTTCATGGCTGTTAAGGTTGTGGGCATCCCGAGAAGACGAGGGCGACTCTGGACCGCCCGTCAACCGCCCCGGCGGGCCCGTGGAGGCAATGCGATGAAGTACGGATCACTGGCGGCGAGCTTTTTCGTGGGTGCGCTGGTGGCCTTCTTCCTGGGCACGGGCGCGCCGGACGGCGGCCCCGCTCCCGGGGCGGCCGCCGCTGCGGCTCAGGCCTACGTGCCGCCCGCCTTCACGCCGGAGTCGCGCGAGCTCGACCAGGCCGACATCGAGCGCCTGGTGGAGGAGCTGTCGAACTGGGGACGCTGGGGCGAGGACGACCAGCTCGGGGCGGCCAACCTGATCACGCCGGAGAAGCGGCTGGCGGCGCTGGCCCTGGCCACGGAGGGCGTCACCGTCTCGCTCGCGCACCGTCTCCTGAAGGACGAGGCGGACGACGTGCCGCTTCCGTTCGGGCACCGCATGCTGGGGGTGCCCGATGCGGATTCCGCCTCGGCGTTCTTCGGCGGCGTCAGCGACCGCTACGAGATCAGCTATCACGGCTACTCGCACAGCCACATCGATTCGCTGTGCCACATCCTCCACAAGGGGCGGATGTACAACGGGGTGTCGCAGGACACGATCAGCGAGGCGGGGTGCTCGAACGCGTCGATCGTCAACCTGCAGGGCGGCATCGTGACGCGCGGCGTGCTCGTCGACGTCCCGCGCCTGAAGGGGACGGCGTATCTCGAGCCGGGGACGCCGATCTACGTGGAGGACCTGGACGCGTGGGAGGAGATGGCGGGGGTCACGGTGCAGCCGGGCGACGCCGTCTTCATCCGCACCGGCCGGTGGGCGCGGCGCGCCGAGGTCGGGCCCTGGAACATCTCGCAGAACGCGGCGGGACTGCACGCTTCGACCATGCCGTGGTTCAAGTCGCGTGACGTCTCGTTCATGGGCAGCGACGCGGCCCTCGATGTCGTGCCCTCGCTGGTCGAGGATGTCCGCCTGCCGGTGCATCTGCTGACGATTGTGGCGATGGGGGTCGACCTGTTCGACAACCAGGACCTGGAGGCGCTGGCCGAGACCGCGGCGTCGCTGAACCGCTGGGAGTTCACCCTCGTGGCGGGGCCGCTGGCGGTGGAGAACGGCACCGGGTCGCCGGTCAACGCGCTGGCGATCTTCTGATTTCTCGGGACCGGCGCACCGGGACCGGCGGTGTCGGGGGCTGCGCGCCGCACCCGGTCGTGGCATCGGGCGCCGGGGCGAGAGCGGGCTGCACGGCCCGTGGGAGCGCCTGCGTTGCGCCGGGCGCGGCGAGGCTGAGCCGGACCAATCGGTCGGGTCGAGCCCGGAATACGGCGGAACCGGTGAGCGGACACGGGCAGGAGGCATCGCCCGCGGCCCGGGCGGCTTCGTGAGGCGAACGACTGCCGGAGTCTGCGCCGCAGACGTTGGATGAGGTCGTTGGGGCGGCAAGGCGACCCGAAGGCGACCATTGGCGGGCTGGAGGAGACGATGAGCGGCACACACCCGAGCCGGCGGCGGTTTCTGAAGAAGGGCGCGGCGGCGGCCGGCCTCGTCACCGCCGCCCCGGCCCTGGAGCTCGCGGGCGGCACGGCCGAGGCGGCGGCGCAGGCGCCGGTGGTGGCCGACAACAACGCCATCGAGAGCGTGCTCTACGGTCGGCGCTCGCGTTTCGTCACCACCACGCGCGAGATCGAGGGGCGCAGCCACTACCGGACGCCGCGTATCCGGCCCGACCCGCAGCGCCCCAGCGCGCGGACTCCGCTCGCCGAGCTGACCGGCACCATTACGCCGACGTCGCTGCACTTCACGACGCAGCACTACTACGGCATCCCCGATATCGACCCGGCCGACCACACCCTGATGGTCGAGGGGATGGTGGACCGGCCGCTGGTGTTCACGATGGACGAGCTGCGCCGGCTGCCGTTCGTCTCGCGCGTCCACTTCCTGGAATGCGTCGGGAACCGCCCGAATCCCCGCGGCGCGACGGTGACCGCGACGCACGGCCGCATGGGGTGCAGCGAGTGGACCGGCGTGCCGCTCTCGGTGCTGCTCGGCGAGGTCGGCGTGCGCGACGGCGCGTCGTGGGTCATCGCGGAGGCGGCCGACGGCGGCCGGCACACCAAGAGCATCCCCCTCGCCAAGGCCCTCGACGACGTGCTCGTCGCCTACGGGCAGAACGGCGAGCCCGTGCGCCCCGACCACGGCTATCCGCTGCGGCTCCTCGTGCCCGGGTTCGAGGGCATCTACAACGTCAAGTGGCTGAGCCGCATCAAGGTGGTCGACCAGCCGTACCTGTCGTTCCAGGAGCACTCGCGCTTCCTGACCCCCGACCCGAGGACGCAGCGCGACAGCTACGACTTCGGGCCCAACTCGGTCATCACCCGGCCGTCCGGCGACCAGCGGTTGGAGACGCCCGGCGACCAGCGGTTGGAGACGCACGGCGCCTATGTCATCAGCGGGGTGGCGTGGTCGGGCAGCGGCAAGGTGAGCCGGGTCGAGGTGTCGACCGACGGCGGCGCGACCTACCAGGAGGCGGAGCTGGTGGGCCCGGTGCTGTCGAAGGCGCACACCCGCTTCTGCCTGCCGTGGCGCTGGAACGGCGACGAGGCGACGCTGCAGTCGCGCTGCCTCGACGAGCGGGGGCAGCTTCAGCCCACCGAGGCCGAGTACGCGGAGTACTGGGGCCTCACGCGGGGGCAGCTCTACGGGACGATTCAGAGTCAGCTCGGGCACTGCAACTGGATTCAGCCGTGGAAGGTGGGTTCCGATGGCAAGGTCACGAACGGGCTCGCCCCGACCGACGTGGTGGTCGATGTGCACGCGTAGCCTCGGTGGGCGAGCCGTGCCGGCTGCGGGCGCGGACGCATCGACGACTGGCCGTTGGGGGCGACGCGCGGCGGAGGCCAAGAGAGGCGTGCCGGCTCCGGGCGCGGATGCATCGACCCCGTCGGCATCCGTGCCGCGGTCGGGACGCGGTGGGCGAGCCGTGCCGGCTGCGGACCTGGGCGCCCCGCGTCGGCCTGCTTCCCCCGGGTGTCGGCACCGTGGTGGGGGAGCGCCTATCTCTCCCCGGGCCTCGGGCGCGGGGCGGCGCACCGGCCGCGGCGAAGGGGCGTCGGGCGGCCTTCCGGGCCGCGGTGGCCAGGCGGCCGAAGCTTGGCGGGCCGGCCTCCGGGTCGCCGCTGCTCTTGTCGCCGCGGGGCTGTCGAGCATGGCGGCGCAGGCGCAGGAGCCGGCGTCTCCCTCTGGCCTCGGGCGTCCGCCGACCGCGGCCGAACTCGCCGACCGCATCATCGGGCCCGACGGCGCCGACCTGCCCGACGGCAGCGGCAACGCGGCCGAGGGCGCCATGGTGTTCGCGCGCCGCGGCTGCTCGACGTGCCATGGTCCCACCGGCGAGGAGGGCCCGTCGATCGCCCTCGTGGGCGGCGACGTCACCACCCGCACCAACTACTGGCCCATTCGCCACTGGCCGTTCGCGCCGAGCGTCTGGGACTACATCCGCCGCGTGATGCCCTACGACCGACCGGGCATCCTCACCGACGACGAGACCTATGCGGTGACCGCGTTCCTCCTCTACCGGAACGGCATCATCTCCGAGGAGGACGTCATGAGTGCCGACACCCTGCCGCAGGTCCGGATGCCCCGCCGCGACGACTACGTGATGCCGGGCCCATGGACGCCGGAAACGCGGCGCGGGTTCCGCATCGAGCCCGCGCGGTAGGCGCCCCCCGGCGGGCTTCGCCAGCCCGCGGTCGCCTGGGTGCGGGCTCTCGTAGCCGCCTGCGGGCGGTGGGGGGGCCGGTCGGACATCGTCCCTGTATCAGTTCCTGCAGGAGTTGTGGAACGGGGCGATGGTTCGGTGAGCGGTCGTCAGTTGCGGCAGGGAGCGGTTGCCCCCTGGTTCGCGCGATGGGCTCGTTCCATCCCGATTCCGGCTGCGGCGCTCATCGAATCGGCCCGCCGGGCCCGAGGGCGCTTGGCGGAGGCCTGACATGTTCGACCGGGAACGGGACGCAACAGTCAGAACCGCCGCCTTTGCGTGGCTTCGCAGCCAGGTCGACGCGCACGGGGACGTCCTGCCCCGTAAGCTCCTGGCGGAGGGCTTCCGGTGGCGCGGACTTCGGGTGCCGCTCGTGTCGCCGCAGGGCATCTTCACGCCGCGCGTGTTGTCCGAAGCTCCGCTGTCCATCACCACCGTCCCCGACGGCCCGTACGACGACGCATTCCACCCGACCGGCCTGCTGCGTTACCGCTACCGGGGCTCTGACCCCGAGCACCGGGACAATCGCGGTCTGCGCTTCGCCATGCGAGAGCGCCTGCCGCTGGTCTACTTCCACGGGGTCGTCCCGGGCCGATACGTGCCGGCGTGGCCGGTGTTCGTGGTGGGCGACGACCGATCCGGATTGACCTTCACCGCGGCGGTCGACGACGCTCGCCACGTGTGGCCGGCCCGTCCCGATGCGGTGCACGACGATGCCGAGAGCGCCCGGCGTCGGTACGAGACGGCTGCGGTCTGCATCCGCCTCCACCAGCGCGCGTTCCGGGAACGAGTGCTCGCCGCCTACCGGCGCGAGTGCGCGTTCTGCCGGTTCCGCCACGCGGAGCTGCTCGACGCCGCCCACATCGTCCCTGACGCCGCGGGCGGGGAGCCGCGGGTGACGAACGGACTGGCGCTGTGCAAGTTGCATCACGCCGCGTTCGATCGCCACTTTCTGGGCGTGCGGCCCGACTACGTGGTGGAGGTGCGTCCAGACCTGTTGCGCGAGACGGACGGGCCGACCCTGGTCCACGGCATTCAGGCGTTGCACGGCGTGCGCATCAGGACTCCGCGCGCCGAGGCCCAGCGCCCAGACCCGCGCGGCCTGGCGGATCGCTACGAGCGGTTCAGGACCGCCTGAGGATGTGCCCTCGCATTTCGAGGCGCGGCGCTTCCGCCGCGCCCGGGCGCTACCTCGAAACTCCGAGCAGACCGGCGTCGTCCCGGATGCGCTTGGGAATGGTGGTCTGGCCCCGTGTGGTGATCCTCGCAACCTCCATGCTGCGACGCTACCACTGCATTCGTGGCCCCGGCTCGGCCGGCCGTGCGAGGGACGCATTGTCAACACATTGTCAACGCGGCGGCGGGAGAGTACGGTTGAAGGGGACCGCCCCCACGGCGGGGTCGGAGGAGCACACGCGTCGAGGAGGAAGACCATGATCAGGTTCGCAATGGTGGCGGTGATGGCGGCGGTGGCGGCTCCGGCGTCGGCGGCTGTGGCCGACGGACTGGCGGCGCCGTACCTGCACATCCAGGTGGCGCTCGCCAACGACTCGACCGACGGGGTGGCCGAGGCGGCCCGCGCGATTGCGGCCGAGGCGGCCCGCATGGGCGAGAAGGCGGCGGCCATCGGCGCGGCGGCCGAGGCAGTGGCGGCGGCGCCGGATCTCGCGTCGGCGCGCGACGCGTTCGGTCCCTTGAGCGACGCCCTCATCGCCTACGGCCGGGAGGTCGGGTTCGGCGAGCTGCGCCTCGCCTACTGCCCGATGGTGGACAAGGAGTGGCTCCAGGCGACCAGCGCGATCCGCAACCCCTTCTACGGGTCGATGATGCTCACCTGCGGCGAGTTCCGGTAGTCCCAGGGGCGATGAAGCCGTTGCGGCGGCCCTTCTCCATGGGCCGATGATGCTCACCTGCGGCGAGTTCCGGTAGGGGAGCCGCGCGGCGTGCACGGCCCGTGGCGGAGCCGCGTTGCGCTCGTGGCAGCGGGGACGCTCACCACGGGCCGTTTCGGCCGCATGAGGCAGGCGGCCCGATAGCGATCCCGACACCGATGGCAAGGGCTCCGGGCCGGGTCAGTTGTAATCGGTGCCGCCCTTGCGGGTCAGGTAGTCGCCCGAGACGCTCTTGAGGATCACGCGGCCGAACTCGGCCGACTCGCGTTCGGCGACGGGCTTCACCACGACGCCCTCGCGCACGTGTTTGCCGCCGAGCGCGGTCGCGCCGTCGGTCTGCTCCAGCATCACCGCGGCGCTGAACGGCCCGCGGTACAGCACCGGCACCAGCGGGAACAGGTCGCCGAGCGACGACTCGCCCTCGTCGGGCGACAGGTAGCGACCCCGGCCGGGCTCGCCGACGTAGGCGTCGAATACCCGGAACGCGGGGTTCGGCTCGCCGTAGTGCAGGTCCTGCACGCCCCGGCCGTACACCTCCCCGAGCACGTAGAACGGCTCGCCGTGTCCGGCGAGGCGGGCGCGCGCGGTCTCGAACGGGGCCTCGAAGGCGCGCCACGTGCGCACATAGAGGTTGTCGTGGTTCGCCTCGTTCCCGACCCGGTAGCCGCCCCGCCCGGAAATCGTCTATCCTCACGGCTTGCCGGGTGGCGCCCGGCCCGACCGGCATCGACCGTCGCCTCGGATGCGCGTTATTGGTGGAGTGACCCATGACCGACCGTCTTTTCCCGGCCCGGCTGACCTTCGCGATCGCGGGTGCGGTCATGTGCCTCGGCGCCGGCCTCGACGCCGAAGACTGGCCGCAGTGGCGCGGCGTGGACCGTGACGCGGTGTGGCGGGAGACCGGCATCGTCGAGCGGTTCCCCGACGACGGGCTGATCGTGAAGTGGCGCACGCCGGTGCGCGCCGGCTTCGCGGGGCCGGCGGTGGCCGACGGCCGCGTCTTCGTCCTCGACTACCAGGAGACGCCGGGCACCCGTACGATGGACGGCCGCGAGCGGCTCCTGGCCCTCGACGAGGCGACCGGCGAAGTGCTGTGGACGCGGGAATGGCCGGCCACCTACCGCAACATCGTGCCGGTGTTCGCCACCGGCCCCCGGGCCACGCCGACCGTCGACGGCGACCGCGTCCATGTCCTGGGCGCGGCCGGCATGCTTTCGTGCTTCGACACCGCCAGCGGCGATCTGCTGTGGCAGATCGACACCGTGGCCGACTACGACGTCACCGTGCCGGTGTACGGCGTGGCGCACTCCCCGCTCGTGGAGGGCGATCTGCTGATCACGCTGCTCGGCGGCGAGCCCGACGCCATGGTCGTGGCGTTCGACAAGGTGACGGGCGCCGAGGCGTGGCGCGCGCTCGAGACGGTCTCTGAGGCGGGCTACTCCTCACCAATCGTCACCACCGCCGGGGGCGTGCGGCAGTTGATTGTCTGGCACCCGGCGGGCGTCGCGTCGCTCGACCCGGCGAGCGGCGAGACCTGGTGGCAGCACGACTTCCGGCTCGCGAGCGGCCTGACCATCGGCACGCCGGTGCGCAGCGGGCGCTACCTGCTCGTGACGCCGGTCGAGAACGGCGGCCTGATGCTGGCCCTCAACCCCGACCGCCCGGCCGCCCGCGTGGTCTGGACGGGCGCGAACCCCAACCGCAGCGACCGCCCGGTGCAGCGGTCCATGACCTCGACGCCGCTCGTGTTGGGCGACGCGATCTACGGGCTCAGCAGCTACGGCGAGCTGCGCGGCGTGGACGCGGCGACCGGCGAGCGGCTGTGGTCGAGCGAGCGCCTCGTGCCCCAGGACCGCTGGGCGAGCTCGCATCTCGTGCGCCACCAGGACCGCTCGTTCATCTCCGTCGAGACCGGCGAACTCGTCATCGCGCGCTTCTCGCCGGCCGGCTACGAGGAGGTCGACCGGACGCACCTGCTGACGCCCACCACCCGTACCCGCGGCGGCGGCTCGGGCCGCTGGAGACATGTCGACCGCGCAGTGCTGTGGGCGCACCCGGCATACGCGAACCGCCACGTGTTCACGCGCAACGATGCCGAGGTGGTGCGCGTGTCGCTTGCCGCCGCCGACTACGAGTGACGCGGGCGCCCTGCGCAGCACCGGTCCAGCAAAAGGCCGGCGGGTCGGTGCCGCCCGACGAGACGGGACCAGGCAGCCGGCCTCTGGTTCGAGAGAGGCGAGACCGACCGGACTCGCCGTGGAGCAGTCGAATGTCCGATCAACGTGCGCACAGCCAGATGAGGGCTGCGGTTGTCTGTGCTTCCGTCTGTCTGGCCGCGGCCTCCCTCCACGCCGAGGACTGGCCGCAGTGGCGCGGGGTCGACCGCGACGGGGTGTGGCGCGACACCGGGGTCGTCGAGCGGTTCGCCGACGACAGACTCATCGTGAAGTGGCGTACGCCGATCCGCGGCGGCTTCGCGGGGCCGGCGGTGGCCGACGGCCGCGTCTTCGTGCTCGACTACCAGGAGACGCCGGGCAGCCGCACCATGGACGGCCACGAGCGGCTGCTGGTGCTCGACGAGGAGACCGGCGAGGTCCTCTGGACGCGTGAGTGGCCCGCCGCCTACCGCAATATCCACTTCAAGTTCGCGATCGGCCCGCGGGCGACCCCCACCGTGGACGGCGAGCGCGTCTATATCCTCGGGGCGGCGGGGACCCTGTCGTGTTTCGACGTCGCCACTGGAGACCTCTGCTGGCGCGTGGACACGGCGGCCGACTACGGGGTGACGGTGCCCGTGTTCGGGGTCTCGCAGTCGCCGCTCGTGGAGGGCGACCACCTCATCGTGCTGCTCGGCGGCGAGCCCGACGCGATGGTGGTGGCGTTCGACAAGATGACCGGCGAAGAGGCGTGGCGGGCCATCGAGACGACCTCCGAACCGGGCTACTCGTCGCCCATCGTGATCACCGCGGGAGGGGTGCGGCAGCTCATCGTCTGGCATGCGGCGGCGGTGACGTCGCTCGATCCCGCCACCGGCGACGTCTGGTGGCAGCACGACTTCGTGGTGCCGAGCGGGCTGACCATCGGAACCCCGGTGCGCAGCGGGCGCTACCTGCTGGTGACCCAGGTCGAGAACGGCGGCCTGATGATGGCCCTGAACTCGGACCGGCCGGCCGCGCGGCCCCTGTGGCGCGGCGAGAACCTCAACCGCACCGACCGGCCCCCACAGGGGGCGACCCTCGGGACCCCCGTCGTCGCCGGCGACGCGTTGTACGGCCTCAGCAGCTACGGCGAGTTCCGCGGCCTCGACGCCGCCACCGGCGAGCGGCTGTGGTCGACCGACCGGCTGACCCCGCACGAGCGGTGGGCCAACTCGTACCTGGTGCAGAACGGCGACCGCTGGTTCGTCGTCAACGAGACCGGCGAGCTCGTCCTCGCCCGCTTCACGCCGGCCGGCTACGAAGAGATCGACCGGACGCAACTGCTCACGCCTACCACCCGCACCCGCGGCGGCGCCTCAGGGCGCTGGGACGACCGGGCGGTGCTGTGGGCGCACCCCGCGTTCGCGAACCGTCACGTAGTGGCCCGGAACGACGCCGAGGTGGTGCGCCTGTCGCTCGCGGCGGCCGACTACGAGTGATCTGCCGTCAGTGAAGGGGAGCAGTGGTTCAGACGAGTAGCTACCCGCGGCGGCGCCTCCGGCCGGTGGGACGGACCGGGCGGTCCTGTGATCGCACCTGGCGTTGGACCGTTACGTGGTGACGCGGAGCGATCACCATGATCCGATTCCTCCAAGGCGTGACGTCTGTTCTCCATCGTCTCGGATGCCGACGAGAAACCTGAACAGAGGACCGTCGCGCTCGTCGTGACGAGGGATGGAGCCAGCGAACCAGAAATGGACCTGTGCTCCGGGATCGAGTCGGCATTGGCGGGTGGTACGCACCACGCTCTCCGGCCATCCCCGGGTCGCGGAGGCGTTCACGAACATCGATCGCCTCCGCGGCGAGGACACGAGTATCGAGATCCTCCCGTGTCCAGCGGTGCTGCACAACCGCATGGACCATCAGCAGCCCGTGGACGAAGTCGGTTCGCTGAGCGGGCCTGTTCAAGCAGCTTGGGGACGAGCGGCTGAGCCCCAGGGGGCGACCGGAGCCCATTTGGCCCTCCAGAGGCCGTTCAGACGCCCCCAGAGGCCCATGAGGCGTTCGATCAGCCCGAGAATCGCCGAAAGAGCCCGCCCCTGCAGGCTCCGGGGCGTACCGACGCCCGTCAGGCGGCGCAGCAACAGACCCAGGTTGCAGCCCGCCGCCTGGACCAGCACCCGCTTGCGGACATTCTCATGGCCGCGCACCCACACCCGACGCAGACCCCCGGTCTCATACTGGTGAGCGAAAGGCCGCTCCACCAGTTCCCCCCGGCAGCGTTGGAGACGACGGCCCCGGTCCCCGCGAATACGCCGACGATTCCCATACAGCGCCGACTGCGCACCGCTTCTCCGGCGGCGTCTCACCCGTCTTCTTGTCCTGCCAGACGCGCCGACCACGCGCCGGCTCCGCGATGTAGCTGCGTACACCAAGGTCGTCGAGCGCCACCAGCGTCGCGTCGCTGTGATACCCCTTGTCGGCCACCACCTCTTCGACGCCCTCACCGTCAGGCTGAACCGCCTCCACCTGCTCCGCCGCCTTCGTCAGCGTCTCCGGCAGCGTCGCCGGATGCCGACCGTCACCGACAGGAGCGCTCCCGTCTCCAGGTCGAAACCGTGCTCCGCCTTGTGGGCCAGATGGTCCGACCGTCCTTCATCTTCGCGATCTTCGCTCGGGTCCTGCGACGTCCACTCTTCATTCGACGTCTTCCGGCCCTTCCGCGGGTCGAAACGGAGCCCGCGTCGGCGTCGCAATGCCAGACAGCCCCCGCACGAACGCGTCGTACGAGTCCCCCGTATCCCGACGCTCGATGCTCCGGCATCGAGTCCGGTCGTCGCGGATCGTCTTCCCCTTCACCAGACCCGCTTCCGACAACCGCTACGCACCACGCGATCTCCGGCCATCCGGCGGCCTCCGTCGCGGATCCAGGAAAGCCCGCAGGTCAGCGAATCGCCACGAACATCCGATCCCGAAATACCCGATCCGGAAATACCGCGGCGAGGACCCACACCGAGTATCAGATCCTGCCCCGCACTCTTGGGAAGGTCCTCTGCCGTCGAGCCGCCGGCCTCTTGCCCAGCGGTGCTGCACAACCGCATGGACCATCAGCATGCGTTCGCCTCGGGACTGAGCGCGCAGGAACTGCGGCCGAGAGGCAAGGCCGCCGGCGAACTGACGGCAGTCACAGACTGGATTCTGGAGCAAATGGGAAAGTCAACATGCCCAGCCCTGACGGAGTCAATCGAAGACGCCGGAAGACCCCGACACACCGCCCTCGCCGCGGCCGAGACCACGCCGGCGCCGGTGCCGGCGCCGAGAACGCGCCGCAGACGCAGCGGCCGGCCGCCGACGGACAACGCCGAACTCCGCGCGAAGCGGAAGTCGACGAGCGTCTACATCGACAACGACGTCCACAAAGAGATCCGGCAGTACTGCCGGATGGCGGACATCACCATCAGCGTGTTCATCGACGACGCGATACGGTCGAGCCTGAAGAAGAAGCTGGGCAGCTTCAAGCCGAGCATGCCGAGCGCCGACTATCTGTAGAGCGCCGGAGCGCCGCGAACACGCTAGTGGAACACGGCACTGATCGTCGAGCAGAGCCGTCAGACCATCGCACAGCCCTCCGACCAATCGCGACGGCAAGAGCGCCCCGCACCCACGATTCTCGTGTATAGTGCAGAGCGCGAAACGCGGTACAACGCACCGAGAGCCGGAGGGACTCGAATGCCACGGTCGTCCACACGCGCCGTTCTGCTCTTCGTCGCGGGCCTCCTCGCAGGATGTTCATCAGAACCGGTTCTATCCGGGGACACTGTGGAGGAATGGATCGACGGCGCGATGGCGGAAGTATTTGCAGCACGGATATCCTTGAACCACCTCTACACAGACGGCTACAACGAGCTACAAGGCGTCCACGGGAACCTGAGATGTCCAGAGTGGCCAGCGGAGATCGGACAGCTTCGCAACACCCTCGCGAGCGAAATCAGGGACTGCGAAGAGAACCGGCTCATCGCCAACGACATCATGACAGTCTTCCGGTTGTACGTCTACACAGACGAAGAAGTGGCCGGGAACCATCAGAGGATGAGAGCGTTTTTCGGTGGCTTCATCGCTGTCGCACGCGACATGGCGGCCACACAACCAGACAACGAAGCCCGCTTGATGGAAGAGTTAGAAGAGCTGACCCAACGGATCGAGGGGTACGTCGAGAGCAATCCCAACGTCGACAGACTCAAGATGCTGCAGAACATCGTGCTGCTGGCAGTTGACGAGGAAGACTACATCGACTTCGATCCCACCGAGTTCGACGACTACACGATATTTCGTTCCCAAGCTCTCAGCGTGAGCACCTGGTCGCAGACACTGACCAGTGCCGAATCCGCACAGACCTTTGTCAATCACATGGCAGGTCTCGTCGAGCAAGAGCACGACAAGATTCGGGAGTTCATTGCCAGACGAGACGAGCTCCTTCGACAACAGAACTGACGCCGCATGGCGCCCACGGTGACCACGGAGCCGCGATGTTCAAGTTTCTATGGACCAGCCGGGTGATTCTCGCGATCAGCGGCGCGTTGGTTTGGCTCGCGTCCATCCCGCTCGCCGCCGAGGACTGGCCGCAGTGGCGGGGTGTCGACCGCGACGCGGTGTGGCGCGACACGGGCCTCGTCGAGCGGTTTCCCGACGACGGCCTGGCCGTCAAGTGGCGGGTCCCGGTGCGCGGCGGCTTCGCGGGGCCGGCGGTGGCCGGCGGGCAGGTGTTCGTCCTCGACTACCAGGAGACGCCGGGCAGCCGCACCATGGACGGCCGCGAACGGCTGCTGGTTCTCGACGAGGAGACCGGCGAGGTCCTCTGGACGCGGGAGTGGCCGGCCGCCTACCGCAACATCCACTTCAAGTTCGCGACGGGCCCGCGGGCCACGCCCACGGTGGACGGCGACCGCGTCTACATTCTCGGGGCCGCGGGCATGCTGTCGTGCTTCGACACCGCGACCGGCAACCTCGTCTGGCGCATCGACACCCCGGCCGAGTACGGCGTCACGGTTCCCGTCTACGGCGTGTCGCAGTCGCCGCTCGTCGAGGGCGACCTGCTGATCGTGGTGCTCGGGGGCGAGCCCGACGCGAAGATCGCGGCCTTCGACAAGGCCACCGGAGAAGAGGTGTGGCGGGCGCTGGAGAACACGTCCGAGACCGGCTACGCGTCGCCGATCGTCATCGATGCGGGCGGCGCCCGGCAGCTCATCGTCTGGCATGCGACGGCGATCACATCGCTCGACCCCACCACCGGCGGTGTCTACTGGGAGCAGCCCTTCGCGATCGGGGGCGGGTTGTCGATTACCACCCCGGTGCGAAGCGGGCGCTATCTCGTGGTGAGCCAGTTCTTCAACGGCGCCATGATGCTGGCCCTGAACGCCGACCGGCCCGCCGCGCGGGTGCTCTGGCGGGGGCGCAACCGCGGCGAGCTGCCCGAGCAGACCGACACGCTGCACGCCATCATCTCGACCCCGATCGTGGACGGCGACCACCTCTACGGGGTCGGGAGCTACGGCGAGCTGCGGGGCATCGACGCCACGACCGGCGAGCGGCTGTGGCAGAGCGACCGCATGAACGCCCAGGACCGCTGGGCCACCGCATATTTCGTCCGCAACGGCGACCGCTACTTCGTGACCAACGACTCGGGCGACCTGATCATCGCCCGGTTCACCCCCGAGGGCTATCGCGAGATCGACCGCACCAGGCTGCTCGCGCCGACCACCCGCACCCAGGGCGGGGCCACGGGCCGGTGGGGCGACCGGGCGGTGTTGTGGGCGCACCCGGCGTTCGCGAACCGGCACGTCGTGGCCCGCAACGACGCCGAGGTGGTGCGGCTCTCGCTCGACGCGGCCGACTACGAGTGACGCGGTCGACGACGAGAGGAGCATCCGGGCGCTGGCATCCGGATCGGGAGGGGCACCCCGCCCGAGCCGGGCGCCGGCATCCTGGCTGCTCGATGAATCTGGTGGAATCGAACCCATGCTCGACGCGCTGATTCGAGACACACGCTACGGCCTGCGCTCGCTGCTCGGTTCGCCGGGGTACGCCCTGACGGTGGTGCTGACTCTCGGGCTCGGTATCGGTGCCAACACCGCCATCTTCAGCCTCGTCGACGGGGTGTTGTTGCGGCCGCTGCCCTACGCCGACGGGCACGAGCTGGTGCTCGCCCGACAACAGGCGCCCCTGGCCGGCTCGGCGAACATTCCCTTCTCGGTCAAGGAGATCGGCGACTACCGCGAGCAGCTCGCGACCCTCGACGGCTTCGTCGAGTACCACGGCATGTCGTTCACCCTGCTGAACCGGGGCGAGCCGGACCGCGTGCTGACCGGGGTGGTGTCGGCGAACTTCTTCGACGTGCTCGGCGTGCAGCCCCTGCACGGCCGGACGTTCCGCGACGGCGACGACGATCTCGGCGCCGAGGCCGTCCTCGTCCTCAGCTATCCCTACTGGCGGCAGCGCTTCGGGGGCGACCCGGCGATCGTCGGGCAGACCTTCGAGATGAACGACCGCCCCCACACGGTGGTCGGAGTGCTGCCGCCGGTTCCGCAGTACCCGCGCGAGAACGACGTCTACATGCCGACCTCGGCATGCCCCTTCCGCGCCCGCGCCGAGGCCCGGATGGAGGAGGACCGCACCGCGTTCCGCGGCATGACCGCTTTCGGCCGGCTCGCCCCGGGGGTCGGGGTCGACCGCTTCGGGGCGGAGCTGGCCACGGTGGCGGGCCGGCTGCAGCGCGCCCATCCCGAGACCTATCCGGACGACTCGGGCTACACCGCGACGCCGCTGCCGCTCGCCGACGAGTTGACGCGCGAGGCCCGCCCCACGCTGCTCGTCCTGCTCGCCACCACCGCCCTCGTGCTGCTCATCGCGTGCGCCAACGTCGCCAACCTCACGATGGCGCGAATGGGTCGGCGCGAGCGCGAGCTCGCTCTCCGGTCGGCCCTCGGCGCCGGCCGGGCGCGTCTGCTGCGGCAGCTCGTGACCGAGTCGACTCTCCTCGCGGTCGCCGCCGGCGCCTTCGGCCTGTTCGTCGCGTGGCTGAGCCTCGACCTGCTCGTGGGGTTCACCGCCCTGTTCACGACCCGCACGACGGAGGTGGCGGTAGACGGCCGGGTGCTCGCGTTCACCCTCGGACTGTCTCTGGCGACGGGTGTCGCCTTCGGCGCGGCCCCCGCCCTCGCTCGCCGGCGCGACGTGGCGGCGGCCCTCAAGGACGCCGGGGCGCACGCCACCGACACTCCCGCGCGCCATCGCGTGCGCGGGCTGCTGACGGCGTCGCAGGTCGCCGCCGCGTTCGTGCTCCTCATCGCCACCGGGCTGCTGCTGACCAGCTTCTACCGGCTGCAGCAGGTCGACGCGGGGTTCGACGCCGAGCGCGTGCTGACGGCCGAGGTCTTCCCCAACTGGTCGAAGTACACGACGCAGGAGAGCCGCCGCCGGCTCTTCGCCGACGTCCTCGCCCGCCTCGAGGGCCGGCCCGGGTTGACGGCGACGGCGGTCGCCAACGGCTTCCCGATGGCGAGCGAGGTGGGGCAGCAGCAGCGCTTCGCCATCGAGGGCCGCACCTACGAAGACCCCGATCTGCGCCCCGAGCTCGAGACGCGGGTGGTCAGCCCCGGCTACTTCAGCGCGGTCGGCGCACCCCTGCTCGCCGGCCGCGGCTTCACGCGGCTCGACGATGCGGAGACGACGCCGGTGGCGGTGGTCAGCCGATCGCTGGCCGAGCGGCACTGGCGCAACGGCGAGACCCCGCTGCAGCAGCGCGTCACCCTGGACGACGGCGAGACCTGGGTGACCATCGTCGGCGTCGTCGGCGACGTGCGCGACCACGGGCTCGACCGTGAGCCGCCAGACCAGCTATATCGGCCGTTTCTGCAGGGGGCGGGCTCGCCGACCCGCGTCCTCGTTCGGACGCAGGGCGACCCGCGGGCCTCGATCGCCCAGGTGCGCGACGCGGTGCACGCGGTCGACCCCGAGCAGCCGGTCGAGAACTTTCGGACCCTGGCCGAGGCCAGCGCCGGCACGACGGCGACGCGGCGGCTCTCGGTGATGCTGCTGAGCCTGTTCGCGGCGCTCGCCTTCGTCATCACTGTCAGCGGCATCACCGCGGTCATCGCCACCTCCGTCAGCCACCGCACCCGCGAGTTCGGCCTGCGACTGGCCCTGGGGGCCGAGCCGGGGTCCATCCTGGCGATGGTGCTGCGTCAGGGGCTGGTCCTGGTGCTGGTGGGGCTCGCGGCCGGCGCGGCCGCCGCCGCGGCGCTGTCCAGGACGCTGTCGAGCTTTCTCTTCGAGACCGAGCCCACCGACCCCGGCGTCTTCGCGGCCGTGGCGCTCGTGTTCGTCGCCACCGGCCTCGCCGCGTGCTACGCGCCGGCCCGCCGGGCGATGGGCGTCGATCCGCTCGTCGCCCTGCGGGAGGAGTAGCCGGGTGAAGAAGCCTGCCGGCGGTGCGGCTCGAGGGGTTGCGATGAATCTCCGTCTCGGCACCGTCGCTCTGGGGGTGCTGGCCCTCGCCGGCCTGGCGAGTTTCGACGCCGCGGCTCAGCCCGGCGGCGCCGCGTCGGGCGAGTGGACCTACTTCGGGGGCACCCGCGCCTTCACCCGGCACGCGCCTCTCGACCAGATCGACCGCGACAACGTCGCGAGCCTGCGGGTGTCGTGGCGGCGGCCGGCCGTCGATGCGTCGTTCACCGTCCCGTTTCCCGAGCTGTCGCCGTCTGGTTACCTGCGCTCCACCCCGATCCTGGCGGACGGCGTCCTCTACGCGTCGAACGCGGTGGGGTTGGTCGAGGCGTTCGATCCGGTCACCGGCGAAACGCGGTGGTTGCAGCAGCCGTCGGCGCCGACCCTCGAGGGCGTCGCGGGGCGAGGCGCCCACGGCGTGGCGTTCTGGTCCGACGGCGATGACCGGCGCATCTTCGCGTTCCGCAACCGGTTCCTGTACGCCCTCGACGCCGCGACCGGGGAGCCGAGTACGGGGTTCGGCGACGGCGGCCGGGTCGACCTCACGCCCGCGGGCGCCCGCAGCGCCCACGGTGGGGCGAGCCCCATCGTCGTCGGCGACGTCGTCGTGGTCGCGGGCACGGTGGACGGCGCCGGCGACAGCGGCGTGCGGTGGCGCGGCAGCGCGCCCGAGAACGTGCGGGGCTACGATGCGCGGACCGGGGCGCTGCGGTGGACCTTCCACGTGGTGCCGCAGCCGGGCGAGTTCGGGGCCGACACGTGGGGCGCCGGCTCGCTCGAGGCGTCGGGCGACCTTGGCTCGTGGTGCTGTCTGAGCGCCGACCCCGAGCTGGGCTATGTCTACGTGCCGCTGACCGCGCCCACCGCCGCCTACTACGGCGGCCACCGGCCCGGCGACAACCTCTTCTCGAACAGTCTCGTCGCCCTCGATGCGGCCACCGGCGAGCGGGTGTGGCACTTCCAGATGGTGCACCACGACCTGTGGGAGTACGACACCGTCGGGCCCCCGACCCTGGGAGAGATCACCGTCGACGGGCGGCGCATCCGCGCCGTCATGCAGCCGAGCAAGACGGGGTTCCTCTACGTCTTCGACCGGGTCACCGGCGAGCCGGTGTGGCCCATCGAAGAGCGCCCCGTGCCGGCGTCGACGGTGCCGGGCGAGCAGGCGTCGCCGACCCAGCCGTTCCCGACGCGGCCGCCGCCCTTCGCGCACCAGGGCGTCGACATCGACGACCTCATCGACTTCACGGCCGACCTCGAAGAGCGGGCCCGCGAGGTCGCCGGCCGCTTCGTCCTCGGGCCCCTGTTCACACCGCCGTCCCTCGTCAGCGACGAGCCCGGCGGGACCGACGGCACCCTCGCCCTCCCCGGTTCGTGGGGGTCGGGCAACTGGAACACCGGGGCCTTCGACCCCGAGACGGGGTACTACTACGCGTTCTCGCACGTCGTGCCGCGCGTCTACCGCCTCGCCGACGCCTCGGGCGAAGAGAACGCGGAGATGACGTACTACAGTCCGAACCGCGACGCCCCGTACCTCGACGGCATCCCCCTCGTGAAGCCCCCGTGGGGCCGCATCACCGCCATCGACCTCAACCGGGGCGATCTGGCGTGGCGGGTCGCCAACGGCCGCGGGCTGCGCGACCATCCCGCCCTGCGCGGGCTCGACCTGCCGCGCCTCGGCATCGCCAGCCGCCCGGTGGCGCTGGTCACCGCGACCCTGCTGTTCATCGGCGAGGGCGGCAACGTCTTCGGCGGCATCCAGGACAACATGTGGGGCACGGCCTTCCGCGCCTACGACAAGGCGACGGGCGCGGTGGTGTGGGAGACGGAACTGCCGGCGGGAACAACCGGGGGACCGATGACCTACCTGCACGAGGGTCGGCAGACCATCGTCGTCCCCGTCGGCGGTCGCGACCGCCCGGCCGAGTGGATGGCGCTGGCCCTGCCCTGACGGGCTTCGGAATGGCGGCGTCGGGCGCCGTCGTCGCCAAGCATCTCCCCCCAGCGGGTCGTCGTCGGGGCTCAGCGGCGTCGCGGTTCGCGGATACCTCGAGTCCGATCTCGGCGATCAACTCGCTGATGCGCACGGACCGGGCGCGCATGTCGTCGGGCAGGGCGTCGAGCTCCCCGTCGACGGTCTCGTTCAGGGTCTCGACCGACCAGCGCACCTGCGGGAATGCCCGCGACGTGGACCGGGCGCCGATCTTGACAACTCGCCGCGGTAGGGGCATGGTTGCGGACAGCGTCGGTGACCGCCAGCCGGCGTCGCGCTCGGGCGCCGCGCGCGGCCAGACGACGGGAGGTGCGATGACCGCCATCGGTGTGCGTCGTCGAGAGGCGTTGGCGGCCGGGCTCGGGGCCGTCGCCCTGGGTCTGACCTTGGTCGGCGTCCCGTCGGCCACATTCGCCGAGACGCGCGGCTACGTGATCTCCATGGTCCACACCGCGACCTGGGGCAACACGGACACCTGTCCGCAGGGCGACAACGGCGGGCTCACCGACCTCAAGGTGCGGCGCCTCGTCGGCCGGGGCTTCAGCGAGGCGGAAGCGCGGGTCATCCTCGCCGGCGGGGGCGTCGGCGCGGACGGCGACCGGGTGCCGATCAACGCGCTCCCGCGCCTGGACGGCCGGGAGGTCAACCCCGGCAATGTGCCGGTCCTCGTCCCCGACCCGCAGATCCGCACCGCACAAGGCCGCTTCGCCCACGGCTTCGACCTGAACGGCGTGGTGGAGCCCGACGCCTTCGAAGATCCCGTCAGCGGTGAGCTCGGCGTCGACAACCGGATGTGGCGCGCCCTCGGCTGCTTCGAGGTCTACCAGGTCCGGCGGCCGGTGCGGCCCTACAACGAGGACATCGCGTGGGACACCGCCCTCGACGCGATGCCGGCGTGGCTGATGTCGGTGTCGGGTCCCGACCTCGACCGCGGCGGGGAGGTGACCGTCACCTTCGACCGGGCCCTGAACGTGGCCATGCGAGACGCCCGCGGCGGGGTGCTGTCGGGCGCCACCTACGTCGTCGATCCCGACCCGCGCTCGCACAGCGTGTTCGCGGGGCGCATCGAGGACGGGGTGCTCACCATCGAGCCCGGCGACTTCTCGATGCAGGGCGAGTCGCAGTTCTACGCGATCCTGCGGTTCACCGGGACCCGTCTGCGCCTGGAGCTGGCCGAGGACGGCAGCGCGTCGGGCATCATCGGCGGCTATCAGCCTTGGCGCGACTACTTCCACTACCTGGCCATCCGCGGCGAGGAGAACGCCCAGGTCGATCTGCCCGGCGTGTACTACGCGATGAAACGCCTCGCCGACGGCGCGCCGGACCCCGAGACGGGGGAGAACACCGCGATTTCGGCCGCCTACTTCCTGGAGGCGGTGCCTGCGTTCCACGCCACGCTGGCCGGCGAGGTCGTGGCCGAGGCGGTGGGCCCGGGTCCGGAGCTCAGCGGCCCCGCCGTGCACGAGAACGTCACCCTCGATCCGGAGTGAGGACATGAGCGGGAGGATTCCCATGCGGCGCATCGCTCGCCTTCCGGTCCTGCTGGCGGGGCTGGTGCTCGGCGCGCCCGCGGCGCCGGGCGCAGCCGGTGAGATCACGTTCGTGCGCCTGACCCCGGCCCAGTACCAGCGCGCCATCCACGACGTCTTCGGCCCGAGCATCCGGGTCGACGACAGCGCATCGGTGCTCGGCGTCCGCGACCGCGGACTGCTTGCCCTCGGGGCGAGACGGGCCACCCTGACCGCGGCGGAAGTGGAGCGCTACGAGGCCCTCGCGCAGCAGATCGCCGCGCAGGTGACGGCGCCGGCCCGCCGGGCCACGCTCATCGCGTGCCGACCCGCGGCCGAGGACGCCCCCGACGACGCCTGCGCCGCCCGGTTCGTCGCGCGGGCGGGGCGGTTCCTGTTCCGCCGGCCCCTGACCGGCGCCGAGACCGACCTCTACGCGGCGATGGCGCGCACCGGGGCCGAGGCCCTCGGCGACTACTACGCGGGGTTGCGCGCGGCCCTGGCGGGGATGCTGGTGGCGCCGGAGTTCCTGTTCCGCGTCGAGCACGGCGAGCCGGATGCGGACGATCCCGGGCGGCTGCGGCTCGACGCCTGGTCGCGGGCCTCGCGCCTCAGCTTCTTCCTCTGGGACAGCGCCCCCGACCACCTGCTCCTCGACGCCGCCGAGTCCGGCGCGCTGCTCTCCCCCGAAGGGCTCGACCGGCAGGTCGAGCGGCTGCTGGGGTCGCCGCGGGCCGAGCAGGGCGTGCGCGCGTTCTTCTCGGACCTGCTGCAGCTCGACCGCTTCGCGACCCTGTCCATCGACTCGAGCCTCTTCCCCCGGTTCACGAAGAACGTCGAGGACGACGCGCGCGAGCAGACCCTGCGGACCGTCGTCGATCACCTGCTGAACCGGGACCGCGACTACCGCGACCTGTTCGTCACCCGCGACACCTTCCTGACCCCGCCCCTCGCCGCGATCTACGGGGTGCCGCTGCCGCGCTCGCAGGAGCTGGGCGGCGCCGTGCCGTGGGTGCCGTACCGCTTCCCCGAGGGCGACGACCACGTGGGGCTGCTCGGGCAGGTGAGCTTCCTCGCCCTGCACTCGCATCCCGGACGGTCGTCACCGACGCTGCGCGGACAGGCGGTGCAGCAGATTTTCCTGTGCCGAACGGTGCCGCCGCCGCCCCCGGACGTCGACTTCAGCCTGCTGCAGGACACCTACAACCCCGACTACCGGACGACGCGCGACCGCCTCGCCGAGCATCGGCGGAACCCGGCGTGCGCGAGCTGCCACAACCTGACGGATCCCATCGGGCTGACCCTCGAGGTGTTCGATGCGGCCGGCGGCCACCGGACGATGGAGAACGGCGCGCCCATCGACGCCAGCGGCGTGCTGAACGGTCGGACCTATGCCGGGCCGGCGGGTCTCGCGGCCGCGTTGAGGGACGAGCCGCGGGCGGCCTCGTGCTTCATCGAGCGGGCCTATGCCTACGGCGCGGCGCGCCCGCCGACGGACGGCGAGCGGGCGTGGCTCGCCGACGTCGAGGCCGAGCTCGTCGACCGCGGCGTGAAGTGGCGCGACCTCATGCGCCGCATCGCGCGGCATCCGGACTTCTACACGGTCGTGACCGGCGCGTCGTGACGGGTTGGCGTCGCAGAACGAGGCGGAGTTCCGGAGGAGTGGGCGCCCGGCGGAGCCGCAGGCGGTTGGCGGGCTGGCGGCGGCGGGTTCCCGGCAACGAAGAGGAAGTGACATGAGTGCAACACGCGAGATCGGCCGCCGCACCGTGCTGCGGGGCATGCTCCGGGGCGGCGCCGCGGTCACCGTCGGGCTGCCGGTGCTCGAGTCGTTCCTGAATACCAACGGGACGGCCTGGGCGGCCACCGGGGCGCCGCTGCCGCCGTGCTTCGGCACGTGGTTCTGGGGGCTCGGGCTCATCCCCAATCACTGGGAGCCCGCGATCGCGGGGCCCGACTACGAGCTGCCCGAGCACCTCGCCGGGCTGCGGCCCATCCGGTCGAAGATGAACCTGTTCAGCGGCATGCAGGTGTTCCTGGACGGCAAGGTCAACCAGAACCACTACTCGGGGGCCCAGGGCCAGGCCACCGGCATGGTGTCGCGCAACGGCGGCGACTACTCGACGAGCATCGACACGCTGATCGGCGACCACATCGGCCGGGGCACGCGGTTCCGCTCGCTCGAGGTGACCTGCGACGGCGACAGCAGCGCGAGCTGGAGCGCGCGCGGCTCGAGCGGCCTGAACCCGTCCGAGACGTCGCCTCTCGCCCTCTACGCGCGCATCTTCGGCGACGGCTTCCGCGACCCCAACCTCGCCGACTTCCGGCCCGACCCCGCGGTGATGGTCCGCCACAGCGTGCTCTCGGCGGTGTCGGAGCAGCGCCGGAAGCTGATGACGTCGGTGTCGGCGTCGGACCGTGCGCGTCTCGACGAGTACTTCTCGTCGGTGCGCGACCTAGAACAGAAGCTGGCGTTCGAGCTCGACCGCCCGGCGCCGCTTCCCGCGTGCACGACGCCGGAAGCGGCGCCGGAGGAGATCGGCGCTCTCGTCGAGCAGGTCGAGCATACTCACCGGCAGTTCGCGCGGCTTCTCGCGCACGCGATGGCATGCGGCCAGACGCGGATCTTCAACCTGACGATGGGCTCGGCCTTCTCCCGGCTGCGCCGGCCCGGCGAGGTCAACGCCTATCACGCCCTGACCCACGAGGAGCCGATCGATGCCGAGCTCGGGTATCAGCCCACCTGCAAGTGGCTGGCCGAGCGGATGATGGACTTCTTCCGCGAGTTCGTCCAGACCCTGGACGGGATACAGGAGGGCGAGGGCACCCTGCTCGACCGCACCGTGGTCTTCGCGTTCACCGATCACGGCGAGGCGCGCATGCACTCGATGAAGCGCTATCCCATTCTCACCGCCGGCAGCGGCGGGGGCCGGATGAAGACCGGGCTGCACGTCGCGGCGGAGGGCGACGCGGCCACCCGCGTCGGGTTCACCATCCAGCAGGCGCTGGGGCTGGTGAGCGGCCGGTGGGGCACCGAGTCGAACCGCGTCTCGCGGCCGTTCACCGAGGTGCTGGCCTGAGAGCGCGCGGCTGCCGATGTCGCGCCAGCGGTGGGGCATGCCTGCCCCGAGGCGTGGTTCGAGCGCCAGCCCCCGCGAAACTTGCGCAGCGCCGGGACCGGCGAGGCGCGGGCCGCGCCCGGCGAACGGGACAGGGAGCGAACGGGACAGGGACGCTTGCCGTCAGCGCCGCTGGAGAGTTGTCATGATGCCTTTGCGATGGGACAGGCCGGCGGTTCGGTTCGCGGCGGCCGCGGCGGCGGTGCTCGCTCTGGGCGGACCGTTCCCGGTCGTGGCGGAAGAGAGCGGGGCGCCGCCGACAGCGCCCCCCGGGGTGACCCTGGTGGAGGTGGTGCGCGAGCTGCAGGCGTCGGCCGCCCAGTTGCTCTGGACCCGGCTCGGGGACGAGGAGGGCCGCACCCTCCTGTTTGCGGAGGACGGCCTGACCGGCGGCGCGGCCTGCGTGGCCGCGTGCGCGGCCGAGTTCCCGCCCCTGCTCGCGCCCGCCGGCGCCGAGCCCTTCGGCGACTGGTCGCCGCTGCCCCGTCCCGACGGCCGGCTGCAGTGGGCCTACCAGTCGCGCCCGTTGCACACCTGGATCCGCGAGAAGGAGCCGGGCGAGGTCGCGACCAACGTCGGCCTCGCCGAGACCGTGAACCTGAAGCTCGCAGAGCGGCCGGAGGCGGCGGGGGCCTTGTTGCCGCCCCCGGGATGGCGGGTCGCTCGCTTCGAGCCGCACCGGTCCATCGCGGCGCCCGACGGCATCGAGGCGAGGCTGGTGCTGTCGGCGCAGGCCGTGGTCCTGACGGACTTCGCCGGGTTCACGCTCTATGCGTTCGACGGCGACGCCGCGAACGACGATCAGGGTTGTTCCGAACGCGGATGCGAGATGCGCTGGCCGCCGGTCGTCGCGCCCGCCCTCGCCCTCGATGTGGGCGACTTCTCGGTCGTGAGCCGCGCCGACGGGTCGAGGCAGTGGGCATACCGGGGGCGGCCCCTCTATCGGTACCGCGGGGACCTGCTGCCCGGCGACGCGCACGGCCGGGCCGCCGACGCGCGCTGGGGTCTGGCGGTGCTGACCGAGAACTTCCGGCCGCCGGGGGTGGCGGTCACCACCCTCGAGGGCTACGGCGACGCCCTGTCGCTCGCGGGCATGACCCTGTACTCGGGCTCCGCGTTCCAGAAGTACTGGGGCGGGCGCAACCTGCGCGACAGCTTCAAGAACGCCTGGCTCCGGGGGAAGCGGCTGGGCGGCGACGCGTGCGCGGACGAGGCGTGCCTGAAACTCTGGCGTCCGTTCCACGCGTCCCCCGACGCCCGGTCGACGGGCTTCTGGGAGGTCATCGAGCGCGGCGAAGGGACCCGCCAGTGGGCCTACAAGGGGTACGCGCTCTACACCTACGCCGACGATGAGGCGCCCGGCCAGAATCGGGGGCAGGCCACCTACACCTTCGCGAGGCCGGACGGCGGCCCCGACGACATCGAGCGCACCGTCTGGCTCGCCGAACTCGGCGACACCTACGGCGGGGCAGGGGTGTACTGGAACGTCGCCAAGCCCTGACGCGGCGGTCTCACGCGCCGTCGCCTCACGCCGACTCGCCAGACGGCGGACCGGGCAACGCCTCCAGAAAGTGGACCTCGCCGTCGAGCGCCCCGGCCTCGACGCCCACCGCCGCCGCCTCCGGCGACGCCATGTACGCCTCCGCCCGCTCCCGGTCCTCGACCTCCAGCAGGAAGAAGACCTGGTCGGGCGCGTCGACCGAACGCCAGACCTGCCGCAAGGTCAGACCCGCCGCGGTCCCCGCCGCCGCCTGGGCGTCGAAGACGCGCTTCCACCGGTCGACGTCCTTCACGCGATTGCGAACCAGCAACACCATCGTGCTTCCCTCTCGTCAGCTCCCCGGGGTGCCGCTCACGAGCAGCAGGTCGCGGGGTCGCCGTTGGCGGTTGCGTCCGCCGGGCGACCGCCACGGGCCCGCTTGTCGAGCTGGCCGGCGTCGCCCGACTTGACGTACCACTCCCAGCGCGCGCCGTCGGGGTCGGTCATCCACGTCTCGGTCTTCTCGGCGTAGCAGCAGACGGTGTCCTCGACGCCGGTCGTCTCGAGGCCGGCCCCGCTCAGGCGCCGCTCGGCCGTCTCGACCTCCTCGGCTGTCTCGACCTCGACGCCGAGGTGGTTCAGCGTCGCGCCTTCGGGTCCCTCGAAGAGGACCAGCTTCAGCGGCGGATCGGCGATCGCGAAGTTCGCATAGCCGGGCTTCACCTTCGCGGGGGCGGTGTCGAACAGGCGGGAATAGAACGCGATGGCCTTCTCGATGTCGGTCACGTTGATGGCAAGCTGTACTCGGGACATGGTTCGCTCCTTCGGGTGCGGTACAGAGGCGCGGGGTCGATTCGCCCCGCGGGCGCCGGTCGCCGACGGCGGGGCGACCGCGTCGGCCGGGCCTCCCCCCGCGCAGACGCCTACGGTTGCCGGCGCGCCGCCTCGTTGCCCGTGATGATGGCGTCGCGAAGCTGGGTCGAGATGTCGGTGACGTGGCCCGACGACAACTCGGCCTCGACCGCGCCCGCGGTTCTCGTCCTTCTTCTCGAACAGGTCGTCGAGCTTGATCTTCGGCACCCGCGCCCGCACCACGTCGAAGACGAACGCCTTGATCTGGTTGACGGGGTCGTCGAGCTTGTAGAACGCGTCAGAGCTTGTCGGCCAGCACGTAGTATTGCACGGAGACGATGACGCGGACGAAGACGTTGTCGCGGGTCTTCGTCTCGACCTCGACGTCGAGCTGCTGCACCCGCAGGTTGACGGTGCCGGCGACCTTCTCGATGAACGGCACCTCGACGTGGAAGCCGGCCTCGGCGAGGCGGTCGAACTTGCCGTTCCCGCGCGACGGACGGTGACCGAGGGGCAGGCGACCATGGACCGATTGCGTCTCGGCCCCGCGCGGGTGTAACCTGCGACACATGTGGGGTCGTTGTGAGACGGCAGGAGGCCAAGGCATGAGAATGCTGTCTGTCGGCGTCGTGGCGCTCGGCGTGCTGCTGGCGGGGGCGGTGGTGGCGGCCCACCACTCGTTCTCGGCAGAGTTCGACATCGACCAGCCCGTCACCCTGAAGGGCACGTTGACCGAGCTGGAGTGGGTGAACCCGCACGGGTGGATCCACATGGACGTCACCGGTCCCGACGGGGAGGTGGTGAACTGGGCGGTGGAGATGGGGAACCCGACCGCGCTGCTGCGGCGCGGCCTGCGGCGGAGCCACTTCCCGCCGGGCATGGAGATCGTGGTCGAAGGCTACAAGGCCAAGGACGCGACCCCGACCGCCAACGGCATCACCATCACGTTCCCCGACGGCCGCAACGTGTTCGCGGGCTCGTCGGGCACGGGGGCTCCCGAGCCGAACCGGCGTTGAGGGACCGCAGGCTGAGACTCGCGAGCCGCGTGCGGGGGCCGGGCAATCCCGGCGGGAGCTGCTGATGACTACTTTCGGCCTGTGCGTGCGAGGGTGCGGCGGGGCGATCCTGCTGCTGAGTCTGTTCGTCGCGCCGGCCGCGGCCGGCCAGGCCCCGGAGTCGGCGGACGGGGCCTACGTCCCGCCGCGGACCAGCGACGGCCAGCCCGACCTGCAGGGCATCTGGCAGGCGCTGAACACCGCCGCGTGGGACCTCGAGGACCACTCGGCCAGCCGGGGCATCCCCGCCGGTCAGGGCGTCGTGGCAGGGGGCGAGATCCCCTACCAGCCGTGGGCCCTCGAGCAGAAGCAGCGGAATTTCGAGAACCGGGCGACGGCGGATCCCGAGACCCGGTGCACCATGCCCGGCGTGCCGCGCATCACCTACATGCCGTACCCGTTCCAGATCCTGCAGTTCTCCAACCGGGTGCTCATCCTCTACGAGTACGTCCACGCCACCCGGACGGTGTACATGGACGGGACGCCGCATCCCGAGGGTCACATCGACTTCTGGATGGGCGACTCGCGCGGCCGCTGGGAGGGCGACACCCTGGTCGTCGACGTGATCCACTTCAACGACGAGACGTGGTTCGACCGGGCCGGCAACTTCCACAGCTCGGCCCTGCACGTCGTGGAACGCTACACCCCCACCGGCCCCGACCACCTGCTGTACGAGGCCACCATCGAGGACCCGGAGGTGTTCACGCGGCCGTGGACCATTCGCATGCCGCTCTACCGCCGGCAGGAGGCCGACGTCCAGCTCCTCGAGTACGAGTGCTACGCCTATGCCGAGGAGGACCTCGCGGTCGGGGCGCGGCCGGACGAGGGGCGATGAGGCCCGCGGCCCGAGCGGGCGTGGTCGTCTGACGGTTGGCGCGATACGGCGGGAAGGACGGCCGCGGCGGGCCGGGGGGAGTTCGGGGGAGAGACACCGATGCAGAGGATCAGGAGCACACGGACGGTGGTGGGGACCCTGGCGACGGCGGGCCTGATCGCGGTCGGCCCGCCGGCTTCCCCGGCGCTCGGGCAGTCGACTTCGGGGGCGGCGACCGCAGTGGAGACCGCGTCCGGGGCCGAGACCAATCAGGACGGGGCGTCGGCGTGGTCGCCGCGGCGCACCGCCGACGGCCGCCCCGACATGCAGGGCTACTGGGACGGGGGGCCGGCCAACGCCTCGCACAGCATCGAGGACGGCTGCTGCGATCCGGTCCACGCGCGCATGCAGAGCCGCGGCCCCGAGCGCCTGGGTCTGCCCTTTCAGCTCATCGTCGACCCGCCGGACGGGCGCATCCCCTATCAGGCGTGGGCGCAGGAGCGGCGCACGGAGCTGCTCTACGACATGGAGACGCCGACCGAGCTGGCCCACATCGACCCCGAGGACCGGTGCCTCCTGCTCGGCGCCCCGCGCAGCAACTACCGCGGCGATCTGGAGATCCGCCAGAACGACGGTTACGTCGTCATCCAGTACGAATGGGCCCACGCCTACCGCGTCATCCCCACCGACGGACGCCCCCACGTCGGCGCCGGCATCAGAATGTACAACGGCGACTCGCGCGGCCGCTGGGAGGGCGACACGCTCGTCGTCGAGGTGACCAACTTCAACGACGAGCCGTGGCTCGACTCGCACGGCAGCTTCTACAGCGAGAACCTGCGGGTGGTCGAGCGCTACACCCTGCTCGACGACGATACCCTGCGCTACGAGGCGACCCTGGAGGACCCCACCGTCTTCACGAGCCCGTGGACGCTCAGGTTCGACATGGGGCGTATCGGGCGGGACGGCGAGTACGAGTTCTTCGAGGAGGCCTGCTCCGAGGGCGTCACCAACGAGCACCGACTGGCCGCCGGCCGGCAGGCGGTGGCGCGGGGCGAACGCTACATCCACACCCACGAGGGGCCGTGAACCATGTTCCACGCCGCCTTGACCGGATGTCCCGGATTCCTGCCGGGGCCGCCCGCCGTCTCCATCGTGGTCGAGGACCATTGGAGTGAGGTGGCGGAGGTCGTGCCGCGGGACCGGTTCTCGCCGGTGCGCATCGCCGCCGGCCTCGAGGTGGGGCCGGTGCCGCCGTTGCGACCGGCCCGCCGCGAGTACGCCACGCCGCTGCTCGGCACGGTCGGCGTCGTCGTCGACCCGCCGGACGCGGGCTGGCGGTGAGACGGTGCTTCCTCCCCTTCCGGACATGCCGCGGGGCTCGTTCCCCGCATCGTGAAGGAGTTCCATGCGGAGACCGTTGGCGGTTCGTCTCGTCGGGGCGGTCGTGACGGCGGTCGCGGCCGGGGGGCTCGGTTCCGTCACCGCGGGCGCGCGACAGGGCACGGAAGCGAATGGGTTCACCGAGGCGCAGATCGCGCTGGGCCGTGCGGTCTACGCCGGCGCCTGCGCCGAGTGCCACGGCGCGGGCCTGGAGGGCGGATCGCATGGGCCGGCGCTGACCGGCGTCGGCTTCGAGAGCCGGTGGGGCGGGCGGACGGCGGCCGAGCTGCTCGAGTACGTCCGTGAAGAGATGCCCCCGGGCCTCGGCGGCACGCTGAGCGAGGACGCCTATCACGGCCTCGTGGCCCTCGTGATTCAGTCGAACGGAAACGCGTCGGCAGCGGCGCCCCGCATCGCGGAGGCCGCGCCGGCCGCCGGCGGGGCCGGCGCGGCGGAGGACGCCGCGGCCCGGACGACGCGCTACGGAACCCCTCGCGCGCCGGACCTGACCCCGGTCTCCGACGCGCTGCTGCAGCGACCCCCGCCCGCCGACTGGCCGAGCTGGCGGCGGACTCTGGACAACCACGGCTACAGTCCCCTCGACCAGATCGACCGCACCAACGTCGGCGATCTGCAGCTCGCGTGGGCCGTCGCGATCGAGGACGGGAACAGTCAGACGACCCCGCTGGTGCACGACGGGGTGATGTTCCTCGCCCATCCCGGCAACGTGGTGCAGGCCCTCGACGCCGGCGCCGGCGACGTGCTGTGGGAGTATCGCCATCCCGTGCCCGAGGACGCCGCGCGCTGGGGGGCCACCCGCACCCTCGCCCTCTATGGCGACAAGGTGTTCCTGGCCACCTACGACGCCCGCCTCGTGGCTCTCGACGCCCGCACCGGCGATCTGGCGTGGGAGACCGTCAAGGCCGACTACACCCAGGGCTTCATGCATTTCGGCGGCCCCGTCGTCGCCAACGGCGTGGTGGTGAGCGGCATCAACGGCTGTCAGCGCTACAAGGACGAGACCTGCTTCATCACCGGCCACGACCCCGACACCGGCCGCGAGCTGTGGCGCACCTCGACCATCGCCCTGCCCGGCGATCCGAACAGCGGCTCGTGGGGCGACGTGCCGCCGCACCTGCGGGCGGGCGGCGATACGTGGATCCCCGGCAGCTACGACCCGGGACTCGATCTCTTCTACATCGGCACCGCCCAGGCGAAGCCGTGGGTGGCGGCGAGCCGGGGCATGTCCACCCGGAACGACGCGCTCTACACGAACTCGACCCTCGCCCTGAGCCCCCGTACCGGGCGGGTCGAGTGGTACTTCCAGCACGTGCCCGGCGAGACGCTGGACATGGACAGCGTCTACGAGCGGGTGCTCGTCGACGTCGACGGCCGCGAGCTGCTGTTCACCATCGGCAAGGACGCCATCCTCTGGAAACTCGACCGCCGGACCGGCGCGTTCGTCGACCTGCGGGAGACGCTGTTCCAGGACATCTTCGAGTCGATCGACCGCGAGACGGGGCGGGTCACCTACCGGCGGGACATCCGCGACGCCGGCGTGGGCGACACCGTGCGGGCGTGTCCGGGGCTGTACGGCGGGCACAACTGGCAGGCGACGGCCTACGATCCCGAAACCGGCGCGCTGGTCATCCCGCTGCACCAGATGTGCATGACGATGACCGGCATGCCGGTGGAGATGGTCGACGGCGGGGGCGGCGAGGCGGGGCTGCCCCAGCTCCTCGAGATGCCGGGCGCCGGCGGCAACGTCGGCCGGCTCGCGGCCTATGACGTGCGCACGATGGACGAGCTGTGGAGCCGCGAGCAGCGCGCGCCCTTCCTGACGTCGGCCCTGACCACGGCCGGGGGGCTCGTCTTCGCCGGCGACGCCGACCGCTGGTTCCGGGCCCACGACGTCCGCACCGGCGAGGTGCTCTGGGAGACCCGTCTCGGCCACGCTGCGCACGGCTTCCCCATCACCTACGCGGCCGGCGGCCGGCAGTTCCTCGCGGCGCCGACCGGACTCGGCATCTTCAGGGGGCTGACCGCCACGTTGAACCCGGAGATCCACCAGGCCCGGACCGGCAACGCGCTGTACGTGTTCGCGCTTCCGGAGTGACCGCGCTCCGGCTCGAACCTCGCCGAGAACAGTCGGACAGCGATGGACATGAAGTCGCCGACCGGACCCGGGGGCCGTCCCGACCCCGACCGCCTGCCGCACGGAAAGGCAGTCTCGTCAGCTTCCCAAGGAGCAGTCATGCACGTACGCCGCTTCGTCTCGTCGTCCCTCGTCGTCCTCGGTCTGCTGGCGCCGCTCGGGCTGCCGGCCGCCGGCCATGCCCAGGGTCCCGACGAGTTCGTCCCCGTCACCGACGCCATGCTGCAGGACCCGGATCCCGACGACTGGCTGATGTGGCGGCGCACGCTCGACACCTGGGGCTACAGCCCCCTCGATCAGATCGATCGCGGCAACGTCGGCGACATCCGCATGGTGTGGACGCGGGCCCTGGGGGCGGGGCTGCAGCAGGGGACCCCGCTCGTCTACGACGGGGTGATGTACATGCCGAACCCGCGCGACGTCATCCAGGCCCTCGACGCGGTGACCGGCGACCTCATCTGGGAGTATCGACGCGACCGGCCCGACGACCTCGCCGAGTACATGATCGGCAGCCTCACCGACACCAACCGCAACCTCGCGATCTGGGGCGAGCTGATCATCGACACGAGCGGCGACGATTACATCTTCGCCCTCGACGCCAAGACCGGCGAGCTGGTGTGGGAGACGCAGGTCCTCGACTACCGGGTTCATCCCGCCAACCAGACCTCCGGCCCCATCGTCGCCAACGGCAAGGTGGTGTCGGGTCGGAGCTGCGCGCCGAAGGGCGGTCCCCACGCCTGCGTCATCGTCGCCCACGACGCCGCGACCGGCGACGAGCTGTGGCGCCGGCGGCTCATCCCCGGCCCCGGCGAGCCCGGCGACGAGAGCTGGGGCAATGTCCCCTTCGAGGAGCGGAAGCACGTGGGCTCGTGGATGGTCCCCAGTTACGACCCCGAGCTGAACCTCGTCTTCGTGGGCACGTCGGTCACCTCGCCGGCGCCGAAGTTCATGATCGGGGGCACCGACCTGAAGCACCTGTACCACAACTCGACCCTCGCCCTCGACGCCGACACCGGCGAGATCGTCTGGTACTACCAGCACCTGAACGACCACTGGGACCTCGACCATCCCTTCGAGCGGCTCCTCGTCGACACCGCGGTGGCCCCCGACCCCGCCGTGGTGCCGTGGATCAACCCCGGGCTGCAGCCGGGCGAGGTGCGGAAGGTCATGACCGGCATTCCCGGCAAGACCGGCATCGTCTATACGCTCGACCGCGCCACCGGCGAGTTCCTCTGGGCCATGCCGACCACCGCCCAGAACGTGGTCAGCGCCATCGACGGCGTGACGGGGGCGGTCACCGAGAACGCCGAACTCGTCTTCGAACGCGAAGGGCAGGACATGCTCATCTGCCCGAGCTTCGTGACCGGCGGCAAGGACCACGAAGCGGGCGCCTACAGCCCCCTGACGGGCCTGATGTACTACCCGCTGAGGAACGTGTGCGCGCGGATGATGGCCACCACCGAGGGCGGCGTGACCCTCTACAACCTCGCCCAGCGCCAGCAGATCGCGCCGGGCACCGACCAGGTCGGGGCGGTGTACGCCATCTCGGCCGAGACCGGCGCCACCGCCTGGGTCTACGAGCAGCGGGCCGGCACCACCTCGCTCATCGCGACGGGCGGGGGGCTCGTCTTCGGCGGCGACGGCAACGGGCGGTTCCGGGCCCTCGACCAGGAGACCGGCGAGTCGCTGTGGGAGATCAACCTGGGGACATCGGTCACCGGCTTCCCCATCACCTACGCGGTCGACGGCCGCCAGTACGTCGTCGCGAGCACCGGGTCGTCGCTGAGTTCGCGCGACAACATGCGGCTGACTCCGGAGCTGCGGCCGAGCAACGGCAACAACCTCTTCGTGTTCGCGCTGCCGTAGCCCGGGAACGCGTCGCCTTGCGGCTCCGCGACCCGGTCGCAGCCGCCCCAACCCAACCCTCGAGGGGTCCGCGCGGGTCCACCGCGCGCGGACCCCCGCCGCCGGAGCACGCCGGTCCCGTGACCTCCTGCAGGACCCTGTTCAAGCTGATCGGCGGGGGCATCATCGTCCTCGCCTTCGCGTTCTGGCAGACCTTCGGGGTCTGTCTCAGGCGTTGGTTTCCTCTCGCCGCCCGGCGCTACGCCAACCGGGTCACGTCCCTCGGCTGCCGCGCGTTCCTGCGCCACTGGGGCATCATCGTCACCCTCAGGAACACCCGCGAATTCTCGCCCGGGCAGACGTATCTCTACGCCGCCAACCACGTGTCCTATCTGGACATCCTCGTCCTCGGCGCCCTCTTCCCGTCGACGTTCATCACCTCGCGGGAGATGCGCGGGACTCCCTTTCTGGGGCACATCTGCCGCTTCGCCCAGTGTTTCTTCGTGGACCGGCTCAATCGGCGGCGGCTGGCGCACGAGATTCGGGACCTCGCCGCTTTCCTGCAAGAGGGCCTGCCGGTGACCCTGTTCCCGGAGGGGGTGGTCGGCGACGGCGCGGAGGTCCGACCCTTCAAGAGCCCCCTGTTCAAGGCCTGCGCGGTGGCGGGGGCGCCCGTGCTGCCGCTGACGCTGAACTACCGCGCTCTCGACGCCGTGCCCGTCGGCCCCGCGAATCGCGACGACGTGTGCTGGTACGGCGACATGGCGTTCTTCCCCCACGTCTGGCGGCTGTTGCGTCACCGCCGAATCGAGGTGGACGTCGTCGTGTCGCCGCCGCTGGCCGGGACCGACTACCGCACGGTGGCCGAGCGGGCCCGCGAGGCCGTGGCCGGCGCTCAGGTTCCACTCGCGTAACCAGTCCGCGCCGTCCCGCGCAGGCTCTCGGCCGCAGCGAACCCGCCCCCGCGCTCCGTACCGTTCGGGAAGGCGGGGCGGAGCTGTTGCGCCGCCGGCGGCGGGGGCCTGACGATTCAGGAAGGGCGTTCCGCCGCTGCCTCGCGGAGCAGCCTGCGCGCCTGGCCGACCAGATACAGGGGCAGGGACAGCAGGTCGTAGCGCACCGGCGTTCCGTCCGGCAGTTTCCTGCAGTCTCGCAGCAGGCTCGGCGGGTCGGCATTGAAGCGCAGGGCGAGGCGGGTGGACTTCTCCCGGATGAACTGGTGCAGCGACCGCAGCGAGCCGGTGGCCCCCGCCTTCACCTCGACCGGGACGACGCGGCTTCCCAGGGCGATGACGTAGTCGACCTCGGCCGTCGCGTTCCACGCCTCGCGAGCCCAGTAGTGCAGCGCCGGCGTGCGGTACGGCGCCTCGGAGTAGAGCAGGTGCTGGCCCACGAACTGCTCGGCAACGGCGCCGCGGTTGACGAGGGTCGGGTCTCCCTGCCGTTCCACCTCGAGCAGGTCGAGGCCCAGGGCCGAGCACAGGAGGCCGACGTCGACGTGCAGGCACTTGAAGAAGCGCTCGTTGACCTCGGCCGAGAGCGGTGTGCCGTTGGCGGCGGTGCGGAACACCTTGCCGGCGACGCGGGCCATGCACAGGTGATCGAGCGCGGCGCTGATCTCGGCGGCGCGGTGGTCCCGGCTGACCTCCACGTACTTGAACTTCCGGGCCACCAGGTGCGGCAGGCGGTCGAAGACCATCCGGATGCGGTCGCGCGAGCGGCCGTACTTGCCGAAGTCGTCGCGGTAGGTCGCGACGACGCTCTGGAGGACGCGCGACACCGGCTCGAAGTCGAGGCCGGCGCCCGGGGCGGCGACGAACGCGGCCACCGCTTCCGGAAGGCCGCCCACGACCCAGTACCGGCGCAGCAGGTCGAGGCACTTGCGGTGCAGCGCCGCGGGCACGGCGCTCTCCTCGACGCTGCGCAGGGGCAGGCCGCGGAGGAAGTCGGCCAGGTCCGCTTCGCCCGTGGCCGCGAGGAAGTCCTCGAAGTGCATCGGTCCGAGGTGCAAGTACTCCACGCGGCCGACCGGCATCGGAAAGCGGGTTTCGGCCAGTGCGAACTCCAGGAGCGAGCCCGCCGCCAGCACGTGCAGCTCGGGCATCTCCTCGTGGAAGTAGCGCAGCGCCGCGAGCGCTTCCGGCGCCGCCTGTACCTCGTCCAGGAACAGCAGGTGGGTTCCCGCCGCCGCCGTCTGCCCGGTCAGCAGCTTGAGCAGGGCCAGAATGCGCACCGGGTCCCGGTCGGTGAAGGCCTCCCGCAGCTCCGGATTGCGCTCGAAGTCGACCGCCGTCAGGGTCAGCCCCGCCGCGCGGGCGAACTCGCGCACCAGCGTGGTCTTGCCGACCTGGCGCGCCCCGCGAATCACGATCGGCTTGTGTTGCCGGCGGGCCGCCCAGGCCTCCAGGTGGGCGATCTCTCGACGCTGCAGAGTATCGGGCACGGTGGAGGGTGATGGAATTGCCTGTATTTTTGTCAAGGCATGCGTGAAAAAACAAGGCTCGTGTCCATGATGTCGATCTTCGGGACGGGGGGCGCGAGCAGGCCGCGAACACGGCTCGGTCTACACTGGTGCGGATGAGAGGGTCGGGTCGCCCGTTCGCCCTGTTCGCTCTGCTCGTGCTCGTGGCGGGAGCGGCGCCGCGCGGGGCGTCCGCCCAGACCGTCGCCACGGAAGCGCCGTCCCCGGTGCTCCGTACGCCGTGGGGCGACCCGGATCTCCAGGGGGTCTGGAACCACGGCACCATCACGCCGCTCGAGCGGCGTCCGGAGCACGCCGGCCGGGAGTGGCTGACCGCGCAGGAGACGGCGGCGGCCGACCGCGAGTCGCGGACGTTCGCGACGTCCGAGCGCCGGAACGGCCTGACCCCGCTGTTCGACCTCTCTCTCGCGTTCAATCAGTTCTGGTGGGACCGCGGCCTCTCCATCGGACGCACCTCGCTCATCACCGATCCCCGGGACGGTCGGCTCCCGCCGCGAACGCGGGACCGGCGGGCCTACGAGGCGACGCGGGAGGCGCAGCGGCGGCGGGCGGCGAGATGGGGTCTGGGGCCGGCGAGGGGGCCCGACGACATGGACCTCGCCGACCGCTGCATCGTGGACCGGCAGGCGCCGATCCTGTCGAGCAGCGACAACAACCACGTCCAGATTCTCCAGTCGCCCGGATACGTCGTGCTTCTCCACGAGAAGATCCACGACTTCCGCATCGTCCCCGTCACTCCGCGCCCCCACCTGCCCGGGGTCGTCCGGCAGTGGCTGGGCGTGTCGCGCGGTCGGTGGGAGGCGGACACGCTGGTCGTCGAGACGACGGGCTTCCGCGCCGACGCCGAGTACCTGGGCTCGGGCGTCGGCCGGCACGTCGTCGAGCGTTTCACGCGTCGGGGCGACGACCGGCTCGAGTACGCGTTCACCGTCACCGACCCCACCGTCTGGACGCGGCCGTGGAGCGCGGCGGCGCCGTGGCGCTCGGCCGACGGGCCGCTGTTCGAGTATGCCTGCCACGAGGGGAACTACGCCATGGCGAATCTCCTCGCGGGGTCGCGAGCGGTCGATTCCGCATTCGCGGCGGCGGGGGGTGTCGGCCCGATTCGTCCGTAGCCGTGGTCGGCCGTTGTCGTGGCGCGTCGCTGGCGCCGACGGCATCGCACCGTGCCGTGGCGCCGCGTCAACGGGAACGGGCCGCGGCGCCCTCGGCGGTGTCGCGGCCCGAAATTGCAGACCCGAGACCGTTCGCAGGGAGCCGGTCGGTCGATACCGCCGTTCGACAGGCTCGGGGTCCCGCCCGTCAGTCGAGCCGGCGGATCTTGATGTTCCGGAACGCGACGGGGTCGCCGTGGTCCTGGATGGCGATGTGCCCGCGGGGCTCGCGGCCGTAGCGGGGAATCGTCGCGAACTTGCTGGCCATCATCCGTTCCTGCCAGTCGGGGCTGCCGAGCTCGTACTCGAGCAGCTTCTCGCCGTTCATCCAGTGCTCGACGTGGGCGCCGCGGACGACGAGCCGGGCGGTATTCCACGCGCCGACGGGACGGGTGACGTCGCGGGCCGGGGGGTGGACGGCGTAGTTGCTGGCGGCCGAGGTGATGGGGGCCTGCCCGTCCCGGTGGCCGGCGTTGTGGAGGATCTGGAACTCGGGGCCGGTGTGCCACGTCGGGCCGTCGCCTTCGGCGACGCGGAACATCACGCCGCTGTTGCCGCCTTCCTGCACCTGCCAGTCGAAGCGCAGATCGAAGTCGGCGAACTGCTCGACGGTGATGAGGTCGCCGCCGCGGCCGACCCTGGCGAGGGCGCCGTCGACCGCCTGCCAGCCGTCGGGCGCGCTGTCGCGTCGGTACCCGCGCCACGCCGCGAGGCTCTCGCCGTCGAAGAGCAGCTCCCAGCCGTCGGCCTTCTCCTCGTCGGTCAGGGTGTTGGCGGCGGCCGCGTCGGCGCCGGTCGCGGTGGCGGGGGCGCCGATGGCCCACGCCACGCCCTGCAGCAGGTGGGTCTGGAAGCGCGGGTCGTCCCACACCTCGGGGCGGTGGCCCAGCGCGGTGTAGAAGACGCGGCCGTCGCCTTCCTCGCGCGTCCACGCGAGGGCGAAGTCGCCGTCGTCGCGCCGGACGTTGCGGGCGTTCATGTCGACCGAGCCGGTGTCGAGGCTCAGCAGCACGTCGACCTTGCCGCGCGACCACTCGCGGTACTGGTAGATCTCGTCGTGGATGCGGAACGACTCGCCGAGATGCCGCGTCGCGGGGTGCTCGGGATTCTCGACCCGCACCGTGACCTCCTGGTGCCAGGGGTGGCCGTCGAAGTAGCCGCCGATGAGGGCGAGATAACCGGGCCACTCGTAGAAGGTGTCGGTGGCGCTGTGCACGCCGACGAACGCGCCGCCGCCGCGCACCCAGGCGATCAGCGCCGCCTTCTGCGCGTCGTCCATGGGCAGCTCGCCGGTCGTGAAGAAGACCACCGCGTCGTAGTCGGCGAGGGTGGCCGCGGTCAGGGTCGAGGCGTCGCGGGAGACGGTCACCTCCAGGCGTCCCGACTCGTTCGCGATGCGCGTGAAGACCTCCTCGGAGTGCGGCAGGACGGGATGCGCGAACCCGGCCGACTGCGTGAGGTAGAGGACCTTCGCGGTCTCCGCCGCCGCCGGCGGCGGGCCGGCGAGGAGCGCGAGGGCGGCTGCGGTCACGAGGACGAGGGAATCGGCGTGTCGCACGGGTCCACTTCCTTTCCGCGGATGGCGTCGGGCTTCACCCATGGTACCGCGTTTCCTGCCACCGCGAGCGACGGGGCGCTCGCCGGGTTCGCGGGCGCCGGCCTCGAGCGGCCCGACGAGGGCGGCGGCGGGGCGTCACCGGCGGTCGAGCCCGTCGTCGGCGGCGGTCTGGGCGGCGACGTCGACCAGCGCGAGCGGCACGGTGTCGCCGGCGGTCGAGCCCATCGTCGGACCGGCGGCCAGAGTATCCTATGGGTCGATGGCGTTGCTGGGGCTCGATGTCGGAACCGGCGGGTCGCGCGCCGTGATCGTCGGCGCGGACGGGTCGGTGATCGCGACGGCCACCGAACCGCACGCGGCGTTCGACTCTCCCCGTACGGGCTGGGCCGAGCAGGATCCCGCCGACTGGTGGCGGGCGTCGCAGGCCGCGGTCCGGGCCGCCCTCGCGGCCGGCGGGACGGCGCCCGGCGACATCCGCTCGGTCGGGCTGTCGGGCCAGATGCACGGGGCGGTGCTGCTGGACGCGGCGGGGGCGGTGGTGCGGCCCGCGATCATCTGGTGCGACCAGCGGACCGAGGCGCAGTGCCGGCGGCTCACCGACGAGGTCGGGGCGGCGCGTCTGATCGAGTGGGTCGCCAACCCCGCCCTCACCGGGTTCACCCTGCCGAAGCTGTTGTGGGTGCGCGACGAGGAGCCGGCGGCGTGGGAGCGGGTGCGGACGGTCCTGCTGCCCAAGGACTACGTGCGGTGGCGGCTGACGGGGGAGCGCGCCACCGACGCGGCCGACGCCTCCGGCACCCTGCTCTTCGACGTGGCGGCCCGGCGCTGGTCAACGGCGCTGCTCGCGCACGTGGGGATCGACGCGGCCGCCCTGCCCGCGGTCCACGAGGGGCCCGACATCGCCGGCCGTCTCACCCCCGCCGGGGCCGAGGCCACCGGCCTCCCGGCCGGGACCCCGGTCGTGGCCGGTGGGGGAGACCAGGCGGCAGGGGCGGTGGGGATGGGTATCGTGCGGCCCGGGGCCGTCAGCGCCACCATCGGCACGTCGGGCGTGGTGTTCGCGGCCACCGACCGGCCGGCGCGCGACCCCCGCGGGCGCGTGCACACCTTCTGCCACGCGGTTCCGGACCGTTGGCACGTCATGGGCGTCACCCAGGGCGCGGGGCTGTCGCTGCGCTGGCTGCGCGACACCATCGGCGCGGGCGACGGCGGCGCGGATGCGGGAGAGGACCCCTACGACCGCCTGTGCGCCGAGGCGGCGAAGGCCCCCCCGGGGGCCGACGGCGTGCTGTGGGCGCCGTACCTGATGGGCGAGCGGACGCCGCATCTCGACCCGGAGGCGCGGGCCGCGCTGGTGGGGCTGTCGGCCGCGCACGGCCGGGCCCACGTGATCCGCGCGGTGCTGGAGGGCGTCGCCTTCAGCCTGCGCGACAGCCTGACGATCTTCGAGGAGATGGGCGTGCCGGCGGCCCGCATCCGGCTCGGGGGGGGCGGGGCGCGGTCGCCGTTGTGGCGGCAGATCCAGGCCGACGCGTACCGCCAGTCCGTCGACGTGCCGGCGGCCGAGGAGGGCGCCGCCTACGGCGCGGCGCTGCTCGCCGGCGTCGGGACCGGGGTCTGGACCACGGTGGACGAGGCGTGCGCCGCCGTCGTCCGCGTGGCGGAGACGGTGGCGCCCGAGCCCGGCGCGACGGCGGCCCTCGCCCGGCAGTACCGCCGCTTCCGCACGCTGTACGGCGCCCTGCATCCGGAAGCGGCGCATGACGGTGACGGGGTGAATCATGTCTGACGGCGCCTACGCTCCGCGCCCGGAGCACAAGTTCTCGTTCGGCCTGTGGACGGTCGGCAACCCCGGCCGCGACCCCTTCGGCGAGCCGGTCCGGCCGCGGCTCAGCCCGGTCGAGCTCGTCGCGCTGCTCGGCGAGGTCGGGGCCTGGGGGGTGAACCTGCACGACAACGACCTCGTGCCCATCGACGCGCCCGCGGCCGAGCGGGACCGCATCGTGCGGGACTTCCGGCAGGCGTGCCGGGACCACGGCATCGTCGTCCCCATGGTCACCACGAACCTGTTCACCGACGCCGCCTTCAAGGACGGCGCGTTCACCGCCAACGACCCCGCGGTGCGGGCCCTCTCGGTGCAGAAGGCGATGGGGGCGATGGACCTCGGGGCCGAGCTGGGGGCGACGATCTTCGTCATGTGGGGCGGTCGCGAGGGGACCGAGACGGACGGCTGCCGGCGTCCCGATGTCGCCGTCGCACGATTCCGCGAGGCGCTGAACTTCCTGTGCGAGTACTCGATCGCCAACGGCTACGGCTATCGCTTCGCCCTCGAGGCGAAGCCGAACGAGCCGCGCAGCGACATCTACTTCGCGACCACCGGTGCCTATCTCGGGTTCATCCCGACTCTCGACCACCCGGAGCTGGTGGGGGTGAACCCCGAGGTCGCCCACGAGCACATGGCCGGCCTGAACATGACCCACGCGGTGGCGCAGGCGTGGGAGGCGGGCAAGCTCTTCCACATCGACCTGAACGACCAGGTCATCGGCCGCTACGACCAGGACTTCCGGTTCGGCGCCGCCAACCCCAAGGCGGCGTTCTGGCTGGTGAAGTTCCTCGAAGACGTCGGCTACGCCGGCCCCCGCCACTTCGACGCCCACGCCTACCGCACCGAGGGCATGGAGGGCGTCAAGGACTTCGCGCGCGGCTGCATGCGCACCTACCTCATCCTCAAGGAGAAGGCGGCGCGCTGGAACGCCGACCCCGAGGTCCGCGCCCTCCTCGCCGGTCTCGCCGAGGCCACGCAGGCCGCGCCCGGGTTCGGGGCGTTCAGCGCGGACGCCGCCGCCGCGCTGCGGGGCCACCGCTTCGACCGGAAAGCGCTGGGGGGCCGGGAGCTGGCCTACGAGCGGCTGGACCAGTTGACGGTCGAGATCCTGCTCGGCGTGCGGTAGGCCCCCATGGAGCCATCCCCGGTTGTTGTGCGACGGACTCGCGGTGTTCGCCGCGGCCCCCGGCCGCGGGCCTCCCGGGAGGCCGCGTGGCGTGGATGAAGATGGCGGCCGAGGTCGACGCGGTGCGCAAGTCGCGGGGCGGGTCCGCGCGCCGGGGGCTCGGCGAATGCAACAGTATCCCAACTCGACCGCCCAAGGAGGTAGACAGTCATGATGCGTGAGTATTCGGCCAACGCGGTCGCGTTCCTGACGCTCGTCGCGGTCGCGGCGTTCGCCCTGGCGGCGTTCGCGCCGGGGACGCTCGCCCAGTCGGCGCCGGACACCGCCGGCCTGCCGACGGCGAGCCCCGGCTCGGTCGGGATGTCGGAAGACGCGCTGGCCCGCATCGGGCCGGCGATGCAGGCCTACATCGACGACGGCCGGCTCGCCGCGGTGATGACGATGGTGGCGCGCCGGGGGCAGGTCGTCCACTGGGAGGCGGTGGGGACGCGCGACACCGCGACCGGCGACCCCCTGGAGCGGAACGACATCTTCCGCATCTACTCGATGACCAAGCCGGTGACGAGCGTCGCGGTGATGATGCTCGTCGAGGAGGGCAAGGTCGCGCTGGACGATCCGGTCTCGAAGTTCGTGCCCGAGTTCGCCGACGTGAAGGTCCTCGGCGACGGCGGTGACCGCGTCGCGGCCGACGGGCCCATGACCGTCGAACACCTGCTGACCCACACCTCGGGGCTCACCTACGGGTTCTTCGGCGACTCCGCCGTCGACCGCCTCTACAACCAGGCGAACCCCCTCGGCCTCGCCGACGGCCTCGACGACTTCGCCCGCCGCGTCGCCGAGCTGCCGCTCATCGCGAGCCCCGGCTCGCGGTGGAACTACAGCGTATCGACCGACGTCCTCGGCCGCGTCGTCGAGGTCGCCTCGGGGCAGGCGTTCGATGCCTTCGTCGAGGCGCGCATCCTCGACCCGCTCGGCATGGACGACACCGCGTTCTGGGTGCCCGAAGAGAAGCGCGGCCGCTTCATGGCCAACTACGCCAGGCTCGGCGGCAACCTCGTCGTCGCCGACTCCCCGGTGGACGGCGAGTTCACGCGCCCGCCGGCGTTCCCCTCCGGCGGCGGCGGCCTCACCTCGACCGCGTCCGACTACATCCGCTTCGCCCAGATGCTGCTCGACGGCGGCAGCCTCGACGGCGTCCGCATCCTCGCGCCCGAGACCGTCGCGAAGATGCGCTCGAACCACCTTCCCGACGCGATGGTCCCCATAGATCTGGGCACGTTCCTCAGCCCCGGTTACGGCTTCGGACTCGGGTTCGCGGTGATGGTCGACGCCGACGCCTCGCCCGAGCCCGACCACGACGGCGTCTTCCGCTGGGCCGGCGCCGCCAACACGTTCTTCTGGATCGACCCCGAGGCCGAGCTCGTCGGCATGGTGTGGACGCAGTTCATGCCGTTCGCCGCCTACGACCTCGAGCGCGAGTTCCAGACCCTGGTCTACGCGGCGGTGGAGTAGGGCGTGCGCGCCGGGCGTCCTGGCGCGCGTGCAGGGACACCGCCGGGTCACCGACGCCGTGCTCCTCGCGCTCGCCGCGCAGAACGACGGTCGACTCGCCACCCTCGATGCGGGGCTCGCCAGTCTCGCCGCCGGCAGCGAGCACCCCGCCGTGCGCACGATGTCCGTCCGAGCCGCGGTCGCGGCTCCTGCTGCATCGTCGAAACGGGTCTCGGGCCCGGCGCCGGGTTCCAGCACCGCCGTGACGTCACCCCGGCGTCACCCCGGTGTTGCCCTCCCGGGCCCCGGCCGGTCGGCCGGTGGACACGTGGCAACACGTGGCGTGTGACGTGTGCTACTGTTGGGGTGTGACCCGCTGCCGAGTCGCGCAGGTCCTCCCGACGCAGCGCCAACACCTCGCCGTCGGCGGTGAGCGCCGTCACCGGCTCTTCGGGCGCCGGCTCCCGTCGCGTGGCGCGCCGCGAAGAAGGCGGCGTCGCGGTCCTCCGCTGTGCGACCACCAACCGTTCCGCCCGGCGTTGGGCGCTTCCGGGTCGGGATGGCGAGGCAGCCCGAGCCGCGTTTCGTCAGACAACTGCCTGTGAATCAGCGAATCCCAGCTACTTCTCAGTAGGAGGATTACGATGTTTGCGAGGAGACTCCCGGCTCTCGTGGTGGTTGTCGCGTTGTTCGTTCTGGCGGGCGGTTCGAGCCTGGTGCACGGACAGACGCGGCCCGCGGCGCCCACCCTGCAGGTGGACGGGACCACCATCCATGCGAGCTGGGGTACTCCAGCCGGTCCACGACCGTCGGTCTATCACGTGCAGAAAGCGGTCAAGGGTTCCGGCCAGTGGCAATCGGCCGGGTCGACCGGAGGCAACTCCCACTCGCTCGACGATCTGGAGAGCAATACAGACTATGCCGTGCGTTACCGTGCGCGCCAGGCCGGCGCGAATGGGCCCTGGTCGACCACCGCCTATGCCACCACCGGCACCGCCGGGTCACCCCCGGGGCCCCCGGGTCCCCCGGTAGTGACTGCCAACGCGGGCAACGGCGAGGTAGCTGGGGTACGCCGAGGACGACAACCCGCCGGTACCGCCTGGTCCGGGACCTCGTGAACGGTACGGAGTACGAGTTCCGGGTTCGAGCGGCGAACTCCGAATCGGGCTGGGGCGAGTGGGCCACCGTCTACGCGACGCCGGAGGCTCCGGGGGCGATCACCGTGCCGGGTGCGCCGCAGGAGCTCGAGGCGACGCCGAAGGACACGGCCGTCCGTCGTATTCGGTTAGCGCGTCCGGGAACGGTTTCGCCCATGAAAATGTAACTGACAATGGACCTGTGCTCCGGAAAGTTACGGCAGCGGCGAGACGTGCCTGACGCAAGATTGTCGGATTGGCGGGCCAATGCCGCGAAGGGCCATCGGTCTTCGTCGTGGGAGGCGCCCCAGGAGGTCGCGTGCGAGGCGTGCGGCGGCCGGCGCGGTGTGATGGCGGCGGACCCGGGACCCGTCGGGAGGGCCCACCGGCGGTCAGGCGGGTGGCGGCAGCGCAAGCGCTTCGGGCACGACGGGTGCGCGGGCGCACAGCATCGTCGTGAACAGCACGCGGGGGTCGAGTCGGCGTTGGCGGGCGGTACGCACCACGCTCGCCAGCACCTGCTGGGTGTTGGCACCCTTGCGGGTGCGGTTGCCGCCGCACACCTTGCGGGTGACCACCGCGGGACGGATGGCCTGCTCCGCCCGCCAGTTGGTCGCGTCTATCGACGGGTCGCACAGGAAGACGAACACCGCCGGGAACTCGTTGGCCAAGTGCTTGGCGAAGCGCTCGGCGGCGGCCAACGGCGGCGCGGTGTCGATCAGGCGACCGAGCCGGGCGACCAGTCGGCCGCGGGCCGTTGCCAGACCGTGCTCGCTGATGTCGCCCGCATTGCAGCGGTCGCGCAGCGCGAGACCGTCCTGAAGGACCGCCTGCACCTCGCCGGCCCAGGGGCTGTCGGGGTGAGCGGCCTGCAGATCCTTGCAGCGGCGCAAGAGATGACCCACGCACGTCTGGTGCGGCGCATGCTTGAAGCCGCGATAGGCCACCCAACCGTCCCGCACCAGCACGCCGGAGAAATCGGGGCCGAGAACCGCCGCCGCATGCTCGAACCCCCGCCCGGCGCAGATCGCGTAGACCGTGGTCTCCGGGGTCGCGAATACCCACAGCCAGTGGTTGAGCGTACACACACGCCACCCCGTCTCGTCCGGCGTGACCACCGGGCTGCGGCGGACCTGCTCGCACAGCGCCGCATACGCCAGCGCCGCCTTGGCGGCGGTGCGGTGCAGCAGTTGGACCAGACCGCCCTTGGTGACCCGGAGTCCGAACTGAATGTTCAGCACGCGGGCGACCTTCTCCACCGGCATGCCCAGCTCGGTGTGCAACTCGACCACCAGCGCGGCGACGTTCGGACCCAGTTGGGGAGCGGCGGCGCCCAAGGCGTCCGAGGTCTGCAGCGCGTGCCGGCCCTGCACTCGCCGCCGACACTGGACGCAGCGGCCCACCTCGATGTCGAACCGCCGCACCAGGGCCTGAACCGCCGGCAGCTCTTCCTGATACTGCGACGACACACCGTCCACGGTGACCGCGCCGCCGCAGGCGGGACAACTCGTCGGGACCGGCGCCGCGTGGACCTCGTCGACGCGTGGGGGCGGCTGGCGCCGCCCCTGCTTCCCGTAGTCCGCACCACGCCGCCGCCCCGGCCGCTCGCCGCTTCCCTGCCGCCGGTCCTTGGCGAAGGGGGCCGCCTGCCGCTTGCCGGCTCGCCGAGCGGTCTCGAGCTCCTTTTCCAGCTGCTCGCTGCGGCGCTTCCAGTGGTCGCGTTCCTCGATCAGCTTCGCCTTGTCCTGCTTCAGGCGCTCGATGCGCAGGTCGCGAGGGTCTCGCTGACGCCCCGTCCGGTCCGACTCGTCCTGGTCGCCCTTCTTGCGCGCCATGTCTCACGTATCGGCACAAGGCCTCCACGCCTGCACACATTTTCGGGGATCTTCTCGCCCCGACCCGGTAACCGAATACCGTCCGTCTGGACTGGTTGCCGCCCGCCGACACCGGCGGCGCTCCGGTCGAGGGGTACCAAGTAGAGCTGACCGTAGGTGGGACGGGTTGGAGGGACGCTACGCGGGTCGATGTCGCGAGCACGAACTTCGTCTTCAACTACCTGACGAACGGCACGGAGTACGTTGGCCGGGTGCGGGCGGTGAACTCCGCAGGTGCCGGGGATTGGTCGACTGCCGCCCGGACGACGCCCAACGGGCCCGCCGAGTCAGAAACGCCGACGGCGCCCCGGGGGCTGGGGCTGTGGCCCGGCGACGGGGAGATAAATGCCCTCTGGTCGTCGCCCCAGAGGGGCATCGTTCTCGGGTACCACCTCGAGTACCGCATGAACGGTGGGACCTGGATCCGGCACGGGGGATTGATCGACAAGGAGGTCACTCGCGAGGGGAACACCGACGGCATCGACATCACCGGCCTCACGAACGGCACAACGTATGAGGTGAGAGTCCGGGCGGTCGGGCGGCCGACAAGCACCAACCACGGCCCGTGGTCCGATCCCGTGTCGACCATGCCGGGTACAGAGCCCGGAGCTCCCACGAATGTTCAGGGCACGCCGGGCGACAGTCAGGTGGCGCTAACGTGGAATGAGCCTGCGGATGACGGCGGCAACTCGATTTTCTCGTACGACATCGAGCAGACGACGGATACGTCACCAACCGAAGACTCTTGGCAGCCTGCCGGGACGACGTACGTCGATGGCGGGAGAACCTTCGTCGTGGGCCTGCAGAACGGCACCGCCTACCGGTTCCGGGTCCGTGCGCGAAACGATCTCGGCGCGGGGACGGCGTCGGAGCCTTCTGAGGCGGCGACCCCGATGGCGATGACGCCTCCTGATAACGTTGCGCTTGCGATCGCCGGTGCGAACTCGATCGAAGTGACGTGGAATGCGCCGGCAGAGGCCGCCGACCAGGTCGCGCAGTACCGGATTCGGTGGGCCATCAAGGGCGGCGGCTGGAGGCAGGGCCCGGGCAAGAGCGGGTTCGTCGGGGGCATCAACAGCGACACGACTGAATGGACCCTTGACGAGCTGGCGTCCGACACCCATTACGCCGTCGGGGTGAGCGCCCAGGCCCGCATTTACGGCCAGGGCGGCCAGATCATCTACAGGTGGACGCCGTGGACGCAGACCGAATACCTGATGCTGCATGAGACGGCGCTGCCGTCGGGCGTGGTTTCGGGGGACGTTGGAACGGCGCCGACCGATCTCAGGGTCGAGCCGGTAGCCGGCGGGCTCATGGCGTCGTGGGAGCCGCCGATCGCGGGCGAGCCGGTGGACGGTTATCTGGTGGAGTACGCCGAGCGGGCGAGCACCGAGTGGATCGATGCGGGGCACGCCGGGCTCGAGGCGCGCGCCCTCGTTGGCGGCCTTCTCGATGGTGTCGAGTACCAGGCTCGGGTGACGGCGATCACGACGAGTGGTTCCGGAGGGGTTACGCGGGCGTGTTGCACCGCCGTTCTGCCGGTGGTGCCGGCCCTGCCGTTGGGGTTCCTGCTCTTCGGCGCCGGGCTCGTGTCGTGGGTCTTCCGGCGGCAGCTCGGCAGGCGGGCAGCCTCCTGCTCTGGGGAGATCCGGTGACGAACTGACGGTTCGGGTCTGGGAAACGGGAGGGGACGACCATGATGGACAGTCTGCAGTTCATCTTCCGGTGGCTCCACGTGTTCGTGGGCATCATCTGGATCGGGCACCTCTACTTCTTCAACTTCGTGAACGGCCAGATGGCCGCGCAGCTCGACGGGCCCACGAAGCAGAAGGTGGTGCCTGAGCTGATGCCCCGGGCCCTGTTCTGGTTCCGCTGGGGCGCCGCCTGGACGTGGATCACGGGGGTCGTCCTGCTGCTGCTGGTCTTCCACCACGGCAGCCTGACGCTCGGGGTCGATGCGAGCTGGGGGGCGGGCTCGCTCGGCATGGTCGCGCTGACCTTCCTGGCCGTCTTCGCCTACGACGCGCTGTGGAAGAGCGGGCTCAAGTCGAACGTCCGCGCCGCCACCCTCGTCTCGTTCGGGCTGCTCGCGGTCGTCGTGTGGATGTTCGTCGAGGTCGGCGGGTTCCTCCCGCGCGCCGTCCTGATCCACACCGGCGCGATGTTCGGGACGATGATGGCCTTCACAGCCCGTGGACGAAGTCGGTTCGCTGAGCGGGCCTGTTCAAGCAGCTTGGGGACGAGCGGCTGAGCCCCAGGGGGCGACCGGAGCCCATTTGGCCCTCCAGAGGCCGTTCAGACGCCCCCAGAGGCCCATGAGGCGTTCGATCAGCCCGAGAATCGCCGAAAGAGCCCGCCCCTGCAGGCTCCGGGGCGTACCGACGCCCGTCAGGCGGCGCAGCAACAGACCCAGGTTGCAGCCCGCCGCCTGGACCAGCACCCGCTTGCGGACATTCTCATGGCCGCGCACCCACACCCGACGCAGACCCCCGGTCTCATACTGGTGAGCGAAAGGCCGCTCCACCAGTTCCCCCCGGCAGCGTTGGAGACGACGGCCCCGGTCCCCGCGAATACGCCGACGATTCCCATACAGCGCCGACTGCGCAGCACGCTTCTCCGGCGGCGTCTCACCCGTCTTCTTGTCCTGCCAGACGCGCCGACCACGCGCCGGCTCCGCGATGTAGCTGCGTACACCAAGGTCGTCGAGCGCCACCAGCGTCGCGTCGCTGTGATACCCCTTGTCGGCCACCACCTCTTCGACGCCCTCACCGTCAGGCTGAACCGCCTCCACCTGCTCCGCCGCCTTCGTCAGCGTCTCCGGCAGCGTCGCCGTATCACCCTCCGACGCGTCCTGAACCGTCACCGACAGGAGCGCTCCCGTCTCCAGGTCGACACCGTGCTCCGCCTTGTGGGCCAGATGCGTCCGACCGTCCTTCATCTTCGCGATCTTCGCGTCCGGGTCCTGCGGAGACGTCCACTCTTCATTCGACGTCTTCCGGCCCTTCCGCGAACGGTCGAAACGCGCCAACTCCGCCCGCGTCGGCGTCGCAATGCCAGATGCCTCCGCCAGCCCCCGCACGAACGCGTCGTACGAGTCCCCCGTATCCCGACGCTCGATGCTCCGCATCGCCGCGTTCGCTTCCAGCGTCGTCGCGTCCACCCCGATCGTCTTCCCCTTCACCAGACCCGCTTCCGACAACCGCTCCAGCACCCACGTGAACACCGCCGCGTGCGTCTCCACGTCGATCAGACGCCGAGTCCGTGACAGCGTCGAGTGGTTCGGCGTCGCCTCCGTCACGTCCAGATCCAGGAAAGCCCGCAGGCTCAGCGAATCCGCGACCCGCCACGCAATCGCGCGCTCCGATGACAGACCCTCGAAATACCCGATGAACAGAAGCCGGAAATACCGCCCGGGTCGCAGACTCGGACGACCCATTCGCTCCGCGTAGAAGACCGCACACAACCCCTCCACGAAAGCGTCGAACCTGGATTTCTCCAGAATCCGATTCAGCCGCTCGAAGAAGGGATGCCCCGCACTCTTGGGAAGGTCCTCTGCCGTCACCCACATCGGTGGCGCCGGTCGAGCCGCCGGCCTCTTGCCCATCGCCATGCTGTGAAGTCTACGACACTACAACCACTCAGATCGACCCGATCGGCCCGAATTTGCCGACTTTTTCCACGGGCTGTTCAACGTGTGGTTCCGCATCTGGCCGGCGCAGCAGCGCATCATCGCCGCGGTGAAGGCGGGCAAGGCCCCGGACGCCGCCGACCCCGCGCTCGCCGGCCTGCGTTCGAAGCACAACACCTACATGTCGCTACCCCTGCTGTGGGCGATGCTCAACGAGCACGCGACCCCCTTCTTCGGCGGCAACCTCGGCATTCCCGGCGACTACTACTGGGTGGCGTGGCTCGCGGCGGTGGCCCTGGGCTGGCACATCATCTTCCACTGCTACCGCATCGCCGGGCGGGTCTCCGGCATGTGAGGGTCGCGGCGGGGTTGTCGTTCGGGCCGTCGTCGGCCGACGCGGCGCTTGCGGTTCGTCGGCTGGCCGTTGTCGTCGAGCTCCCAGTGGCGGGCGGTGTACTCGTAGCGCGAGTTGAGGATTGGCCGCTCGAAGATCTCGGGTTCATGAGGCGACGGATGGCCGGGCGTACCCGGCCTCGGGCGGGGGCCGTGCCAAGCCCTCAAGGCAGCCTACTCACCGGGCATCACGACTCGAAGGGCCGAACCGCCGCTCGAAGGGCCGAAGCGCCGCCAGCAAGTCCTCGCCCGGCTGCCCGGCGGCGGTCGCCCCCGCCAGCCCACGAGATCCGGCCGGCGGCCGAACAGGACGAAGACACGGCCGTCCCGCGAATACCCTGACCGGAGTCCGCCGTCCACGCGCCAGCCCCGGGGCGCCCCCGGGCATCAGCGCCGCCGCTGGCGCTTCGAGCCCGGTCGCGCCAAGGCTTCGCAGGCGAGCCGCTTCCGCTTGGCAGGCGGCGTAGGACGAAGGGCCGCCCGTGAGAACCTCCCCAGGCAGGTTTCGTGCTCGCGAAAGCAGGTTCGCCAAGATCGACCGCCCACAACGCGCGTCGGATCGTCGCGAGGTCGTCCGGGTCCGAGATCTCCTCGTGGCGCAAGAACTCCGCCCACGCGCCGTCACCCCCCCGCATGCCAGCGAGCAGCAGGTTGCTCCGCACCCTCCCACAAGAACGGATAGCGGGGGTCTGCGTGGCGGAAACCGATCATGTGTTCACGTGGCGGGCGATGCCGTCAGCGCGTGTGCAAGACCGCGCACCTGCCGGGGCCCGGCGTCGTCCGGCAGCCAGCCAGACGCCAGAACGTCGACGGGTGCTCGATTCCCCAGTGCAGTGCGCGGTCGAGCGAACCAGCGACGAACACCGGCGTCGTTGTAGGCGCCCGCGAGGTCGCCGACGATCAGCGCCAACGCATGCAGACGGACGGCGACATCGTCCGGGGTTCTCCTGGCGCCGGACACATAACGACGGAGGCTGACGGTGGAGATGCCGAGAAGACGAGCGAGCAGATCGACACCGAGCACGCGCTCGAGCGCCGGCCATTCCGACACCGGCACCGGCGACGCGCCCAAGGCCTCGTTGACGTGTTCGAGCATCGCCTGAAATCGGTCCGGGACCGGCGCACCCGCGCCGAGATGCTCTACGAGAAGACCGCGATGGGGGTTCCCACTCGCCATCACCGACGGTCCGGACCCTCAAGCCGTCCGCTGGAGGAGCTTTCGACTCAGGTCAGCGCTCGACTCCAGCGATGAGATCATGTCACCTCCGACATCCGACAACCGAGCGAGATCCAGCCGGGGAATGCCCGACTGATCCTCGAACACCAGCAGGGACTCGAACCGGAGGCCGTGCCGGTGGAAGTACGACAGCATGATTGTCGTCAACCTGGCCTTGTCGCGGTTGGGCACGCCGTACAGGAACAGGGGAGTGTCGGCATGCCCGGCTATTCTGTAGTCCACTTGGTATGCCTCGGGGTTGGGCAGCCCTTCCGGTACGTAGTCCGTCTCAATCTGGTCTTCGTCGATCAGGTTCTTCAGCAGCTCGGCCAGGTCGTCATAGAAGGTCGACTCGACCCGCGAGCGCGAGAGGAGCGTCAGATCGTGCACTCTGGTCAGCGCCTGCCCGAAGCGGAAGACGGCCTCGGGAAGCCGGTCTATCGAGGTGTCGAGCCGGAACGCCCCGCCGTCCCTCTCCACGCCGGCTTCGTCCACGATGCGCTCCAGCATGCGTCCTCGTGCGCCCTCCAGAAACGCGTCGACGTCGTGGTCGTAGCTGATGTGCATGAGCGTGTGGCCCCGATCGGTGAGCCGCACCCCGCCGATCCCGTGCTCCGAGACGTGAATCGGAAACCTGTCGCCATCGGGAAACTCGAAGTGCGTTCGCAACAGGAGCGCCCCGTCCGGGCGCTTCGTCAGGCGCACTTCTGAGCAGAGCCGTTCACAGAGGCGCCGTTGCAGTGCGGATGCGTCAAGAGCCATAGGGCAGCCTCGGGACGTCATGCGGGGCGGAAATGCCGCGTACGTTGAAGTCAGCCAGCAGGCACCTCAGCGCACCTTCCAATGTCGTGTAGCGGTCCGTTTCCGTGGCCTCGCGCTCGGGCCGCCTTCCGGACGCGATTGACTTGGCCGTCGCGCGATGGATGTGGGGTCGATAATGGATGTCTCCATGTTCATGTCCCGGTCCGTTGAATCGCGCCAGCGTCAGCCGAGAGCCATCGAGCGATACGTGCGCAATGCCGCAGGAGAAGTCAAGGTCGTCCTGCATGCTCTGGCGCTGATAGATCTCGAATCGAAGCTCGTCGTCCGGCTCGCTGACGACCTTGAACGAGCGCTGTCGGTGCACAGGCGCCCGCGCCGGCTTTTCGGACCAGTGCGAGCCGGGATTTATGACGCGCTTTCGGACGGTGCGGAACGACTCGAGATCTTCGTCCGAATAGAGCCGCCTGGTCATGCCACTTCTCCGTGCTGGTCGCGTGCGCCCGCGACACGTCGACGGAACGCCGGCAAACTGCCGGCCGGGGCGAGGCTGGGCGGGTGTCGGTTGACCACCTGGGCCCGCCGCCGCCAATTCGGATCACCGTTCGAGGCGGCGCGTACCGGAATGCGGGTAGCGGCTGATGACGCCGCGCCGGCAGTCGACGAGGGCGCAGACGGTGTCGACTGCCGGTTGCTCCAGCGGCTACCGAACCCTCCGGCCTGCTACCGATCGCCCAGCGCGAACACCCAGAGGACGCCGCCCTGCGGCACCTGGACGTTCCGCTCGAAATGCTCGTTCACCGCCCGCTGCATGCCCTGGGCGTCGACCCCCCAGCCCGACTGGACGGCGATGTACTGGACGCCATCGACCTCGTACGACGAGGGGACGCCGATGACCCCCGAGTTCGTGCGCTGCTCCCAGAGGACCTCGCCGGTGGCGGCGTCGAACGCCCGGAAGTAGCGGTCGTTGGTGCCGCCGGCGAAGACGAGGCCGCCGCCGGTGGTCATGATGGGGCCCCAGTTCTGCGACTCGGGGAACTCGTGGGTCCACACCTGCTCGCCGGTCGCGAGGTCCCACGCCTGCAGCTCGCCGAGGTGGTCGGCGTCGTTGACCACGAAGACCCGGGATGTCGCGCCGGTGAACCCCTGGCCGGGGACGTACTCGACCTCGCGGCCGACGATGGTCGAGCATAGGTTCTCGTTGGCGGGGATGTAGAGGTAGCCGGTCTGCGGACTGTAGGCGGCGGGGGGCCAGTCCTTGCCGCCCCAGAGCGAGGGGCAGAAGGTGGCGGGCCGGTTGGTGCCGGGCTTGCGCTCGGGGTCGTACTCGGGGCGGCCGGTCACCGGGTCGATGGCGGTGAACACGTTCTGGTCCACGTAGGGTTGGGCGTCGACGAAGGTGATGGCGTCGGCGCTGCGCTCGAGCAGCCACAGGTAGCCGTTGCGGGCGGGGTGCACGAGGGTGGGGATGGTGCGGCCGTCGCGCGGCACGTCGATCAGCAGCGGGGCCGAGACCTCGTCCCAGTCCCACGAGCCGTTCCAGTGATACTGGTGGTACCCCTTCAGTTCGCCGGTGTCGGCGTCGAAGGCGACGACCGAGTTGGTGTAGAGGTTGTCGCCGGGCCGCTGGTCGCCGATCCAGGGGCCGGGGTTGCCGGTCCCCCAGTAGGTGAGGTTCAGTTCGGGGTCGAACGAGCCGGTGATCCAGATGGAGGCCCCGCCCGTCCGCCACGTCTCGCCCGGCCACGTGTCGATGCCGGGGTCGCCCGGACCGGGGATGGTGTGGGTCCGCCACACTTCGTCGCCCGTTTCGGCGTCGTAGGCGGCCACGAAGCCCCGGATGCCGCGCTCGCCCCCCGAGGGGCCGACGAGGACCTTGCCGTTGGCGACGAGGGGGGCGATGGTCATGTAGTAGCCGGTGCGGTAGTCGGCGACGGCGGTCTCCCAGACGAGTTCGCCGGTGGTCGCGTCGAGCGCCACCACGAAGGCGTCGTGCGCCGTGTAGTAGACCTTGTCGCCGTAGAGGGCGACCCCGCGGTTGGTGCGGTGGGGGTGGGCCATGTCGTCGGGGAACTGCCGCTGGTAGAGCCAGAGCTGCTCACCGGTGCGGGCGTCCACGGCGATGACCCGGTCCTCGGGGGTGGTGATGAACATCATGCCGTCGTTGACGACGGGGGGCGACTCGTGGCCCGAGGTGACGCCCGTCGAGAGCAGCCACACCGGCTCGAGATCGGCGACGTTGGCGGTGGTGATCTGGTCGAGGGGGCTGTAGCCCCAACTGTCGTAGGTGCGGCGGTACATGAGCCAGTCGCCGTCGGCGGGCGATTGCAGCCGCTCGTCGGTCACCGGGGTGTAGGCGGGTTCCTGGGCGGCCGTCCCCGCCGGAACCGCCAGCGCCAGGGCGGCCGTCGCGGCGCCCGCGGCTACGAGTGGTATCGGAAGTCTCGCCATTCGTTCTCTCCTGCGTGTGCTGTTCGTGGGCTTCGTGCTTCAGGCCGCTGGTGGGTCCTGCCCCGGCATTATGACGCGAACGCCGCGGTCGTCGCACCGCCGGTTTGTCGGCGGCCGGTCGGAACGAGGCCGATCGCCCCGGACTGAGTGTGCGCGGGGCGGGGGGTGGAGGGAGTCGACCTGTCAACGGAATGCGGGTCTCGAACGTCCTGTATGGTATGCGACAATTGCCCCATGGCGCACAGGGAGTTGGAACAGTGATGCCCAGGGTTTCCGAGGTGGCTGCGTGCGACGGCGCCGCGCGGGAGGTTCCCGGCCGGCGACGGGCTCGCGGCCGGGCCGGCGCCGGCGGTCGCGCGGGGTTGCGGTGCCGGCTCCCGGCCATGCTGCTCGTGCTCGTGGCGGCGCCGGCGCAGGCCCAGGTGGCCGGGCCGGCCGGCTTGGGCGACGCCGTGGCCGTGGCGGCGTTCGCCAACATCACGGGGGCGGCCGAGGACGAGTGGATCGGTTTCGGCATCGCCGAGACGATTACCGCCGACCTGGCCGGTTCCGGCGCGGTCGCAGTGGTGGGGAACGACGCGGTGGAGGCGGCGCTGCGGCAGGCGCGTGTCGAACGCGGCGCGGCGGTGGACCTGAGCGACACCCCCGCGGTGCAGGCGGGGCGAACCCTCGGGGCGCGGTGGGTCATCAGCGGCGGCTTCCAGCGGCTCGGACGGCAGGTGCGGCTGACGGCGCGGATCGTCGACGTGGCGACGGCGGCGGTGCAGCATGCGACCACCGTCGACGGGATGTTGGATGACCTCTTCGACCTGCAGGACCGCCTGTCGGCCGACCTGCGCGGGGGGCTCTCGGCGTCCTCGCCCGCGATGGCCGCGAACGCGCCGTCCCCGGGCGTCGCGCCTTTCGGGATGGGGCGACCGGCGCACGGCGCGACCCGCTGGCCGACGATTTCCCCGTGGCGGAGGGCGGCCCGCCGTTCGGTGGGCCGGGCGGAGGACCGGCCGCGGGGACGGGCCGCCGCTCTCCGTTCGCTCCGCCGGGTGGCGGAGGGGCCGGCGATGCGGGCCGCCGTTCTCCGTTCGCCCCGCCGGGTGGTGACGCAGCCGCGGGGACGGGCCGCCGGCCGCCCTTCGCGCCGCCGGGCGGCGATGCCGCGGGCGCGGGCCGCCGCCCTCCGTTCGCCCTGCCGGGCAGCGGCGCGGTCGGGGGGGAGCGGCGGCCGCCCTTCGGCGACCCGTCCGGCGCCAGCGCCGCGCCGGAGCGTCCCGCCGGCTTCGCGAGGTCGGCGCCCCGCGTCATCGACGGTCCCGCGGCGCCCGTCTCCCCCGCGACGCTGGCTCGCGATGCCGAGGGCCGGGTGACGGTCCGGGCCGTGCCCCTCGATCAGTCCCTCGACATCGACGGAAACCTCGACGAGGGCGTCTACGAGATCGTGCCGTCCCTGAGCGATTTCGTGCAGCAGCAGCCGGACGAGGGAGCGCCGTCGACCGAGCGCACCGAGGCGTGGGTCTTCTACGACGACAACAGCATCTACATCTCGGCCCGCAACTGGGACTCGGCACCCGAGTCGCGCTGGGTCGCCAACGAGATGCAGCGCGACTCGTTCCAGATCATCAACAACGACACGTTCAGCGTCGCCCTCGACACGTTCTACGACCGGCGCAACGGGTTCGCGTTCATGGTGAACCCCATCGGCGGGTTCTTCGACTACCAGATCACCGACGAGGGCAACCCCAACAGCGACTGGAACCCGATATGGGACGTCCGGACGGGGCGCTTCGACGGCGGCTGGACGGTCGAGATGGAGATTCCCTTCAAGTCGATCCGGTTCCCGGGCGGACAGTCGCAGGTGTGGGGCCTCCAGCTCGGCCGGAGCATCCGCTGGAAGAACGAGTGGGCGTACCTGACCCCGGTCGCCATCTCCGCCGGTCCCGGGATGTTCCGGCTGTCGGCGGCGGGCACCCTGACCGGGCTGGACGTGCCCGCCGGCAACCGCACGTTCGAGATCAAGCCCTATGCCATCGGGTCGTCGGCCACCGACGTCAGCTCGGACGTCTACAACGCCGGCGACGGCGCCTTCGGCGTCGACGTCAAGTACGGCCTGACCGAGAACCTCACCGCGGACTTCACCTACAACACCGACTTCGCCCAGGTCGAGGTCGACGAGGCGCAGGTCAACCTGACCCGCTTCAGCCTGTTCTTCCCCGAGAAGCGCGAGTTCTTTCTCGAGGGCCGCGGCATCTTCGACTTCGGCCGGGGAGTGCGGTTCGGCGGCGGCGGCGGGCCCGGGGGCGGGGGGCGGCCCGGCGCCGGGGGGTTCTTCGGCGGCGGCGACGTCCCCACCGTCTTCTTCAGCCGGCGTATCGGTCTGCAGTCGGGGACGACGGTGCCGATTCAGGCCGGGGGGCGGATGACCGGCAAGGTCGGCGATTTCACGCTCGGGGCCCTGAACATCCAGACCGACGATGTTCTCGACGTCGCGGCCCCCACCAACTTCACGGTCCTGCGGGTGAAGCGCGACATCCTGCGCCGCAGCGCGGTGGGCGCCCTCTTCACCGGGCGGTCGGTGTCGCTGAACGGCGACGGGTCGAACGAGGCGTTCGGCGTCGACGGCGTGTTCTCGTTCTACGACAACGTGAACTTCAACGGCTACTACGCCAAGACCCGCACCCCGGGGCTCGTGGGCGAGGACGAGAGCTACCAGGCCGCGTTCACCTACAACGGCGACCTCTACGCGGTCAGCGTCGACCACCTGCTGGTCGGCGACCACTTCAACCCGGAGGTGGGCTTCCTGCGCCGCGACGACTTCCGGCGCACCTACCTGCAGGCGAAGTATGCGCCGCGCCCGGCCGGCATCGAGGCGGTGCGGCAGTTCACGTTCGGGGGCAGCTACGACTACTTCGAGACCGTGGCGGGCATTCCCGAGACGGAGCTCGCCCAGGCCAACTTCCAGATCGAGTTCGAGAACAGCGACCGGTTCTCTGCCGACGTGCAGCGGAGCTACGAGTTCCTCGACGCGCCGTGGGAGCGGGTGCTGGGCACCGAGTACATGATTCCGGCCGGCGAGTACGTGTTCCGCGACTACTACGTGTCGTACGGGATGGGCGCGCAGCGGCGCATCTCGGGCACGCTGTCGCTGCAGTACGGCGAGTTCTACAACGGGGAGATCACGTCGGCGGGCTACTCGCGCGGCCGCATCGAGGTCACCCCGCAGTTCTCGTTCGAGCCCAGCCTGTCCGTCAACTACGTCGAGCTCCCGGACGCGACCTTCACCGCGCCGCTGGCCGTCACCCGGCTCACCTACACGTTCACCCCGCGGCTCTTCTTCAGCGGGCTGGTTCAGTTCAACCCGGTGCAGGAAGTGGTGAGCACCAACCTGCGCCTGCGGTGGGAGTACCGCCCCGGCAGCGAGCTGTTCGTCGTCTACAACGACCAGCGCGACACCGTGCTGCTGCCCGACCAGCGGTTTCCGATGCTCCAGAACCGCGCTTTCGTTGTAAAGTTCACCAGACTGTTCCGCTACTGATTCTCCGGCCGCTCTCCGCGTTCGGCGACGGGAGCGGGGATGGGCGCGGCCCAGGTCGGGACGGCCGGTGCGCCGCGTCGGGTGTTGCGTACGGCGGGATGCCCGTTTCGGGCCGCCGGCGCCGGCCGACGCGGGTGGCTGCCGCAGGGTCGGGACGGCCGATCGTCGCGCGTTTCGGTGGTGTGGCGTCGTGCGCTTGTGTCCGGGCCGCCGGATCGCGCACGATACGATCATCGACGGTGCGGCGTCGCACGCTCGTGTCCGGGCCGCCGGAGCGATGCGACCATCGGTGGTGGTGCGGGGTCGCGCGCCGGTGTCCGGGCCGCCGGAACCGCGCGTGATGGCGGCGGTCCGGCCGGTTGCGGCGGCGGTGGTTCATAACCGGTCACGGATACTTCGCATGCGGAGTGCACATACCATGTTCATTCGTCGCTTGGCTCTCGCCCTGACCGCGGCCGGTGTCGCCGCGGCGCTGCCGGCCGCCGTACCTGTCGGCCTCGCCGCCCAGGCGCCGCCGCCCGCGCCGACCGCCGTCGTCGACTTCCAGCGCGACGTGCGGCCGATCCTGGCCGACAACTGCTTCTCGTGCCACGGCCCGGACGAGAGCACGCGCCAGGCGCGGCTGCGCCTCGACACGCAGGAGGGGGCGTTCGGGGCGCGTCCGCGGGGCGCCGCGGTGGTGCCCGGCGACGCCGCGGCGAGCCTGGTCCACCAACGCGTCACCCACACCGACGAGCGCCTGCGGATGCCGCCGCCGGCGTTGTCCAACAAGAGACTGTCGCGCGAGCAGATCGACGTGCTCACTCGCTGGATCGACGAGGGCGCGTCGTGGGACCAGCACTGGTCGTTCAAGGCCGTCGCCGAGCACGCGCCCCCCGCCGTTGCCGACGAAGCGTGGGTGCGGAACCCCATCGACCGGTTCGTGCTCGCGCGGCTCGAGGCGGAGGGCCTGACGCCCGCGGCCGAGGCCGACAAGCGGACGCTGGCCCGCCGGGCCGCCCTCGACCTGACGGGGCTGCCCCCCGATCCGGGCCTCCTCTTGTCGTATCTGAACGACACCTCGGCGTCCGCCTACGAGACACTCGTCGACCGGCTGCTGCAGTCGCGGCACTGGGGCGAGCATCGCGCCCGCTACTGGCTCGACGCGGCGCGGTACGGCGACACCCACGGCATCCACATCGACAACTACCGCGAGATGTTCGCCTATCGCGACTGGGCGATCCGGGCGTTCAACGAGAACAAGCCCTTCGACGACTTCGTCGTCGAGCAGGTGGCCGGCGACCTCCTCCCCGAGCCGACCCTCGACCAGCTCGTCGCCACCGGCTTCCAGCGCAACAACATCACCACCAACGAGGGCGGCGTCGTGCCCGAGGAGTACGAGGCCATCTACGCCAAGGACCGGGCCGAGACCATCGGCAACGTCTTCCTCGGGCTGACCGTCGGGTGCGCGACCTGTCACGACCACAAGTTCGACCCGATCGCGCAGAGCGAGTTCTACGCGATGACCGCGTTCTTCCGGAACACCACGCAGTACGTCATGGACGGCAACGTCTCAGACCCGCCGCCCATCCTCGTGGTGCCCGACGACGCGGACCGCGCGCTCTGGCGCGAGCTGCGCGACGAGGCCTCCGAGCTCGACGCGAGGCTCGAAGAGCGCACGGTGTCGGTGAATCCCGACTTCATCGAGTGGGTGACCCGCGGCGAGCACCGCGAGGTAGCGACGCCGCTCGAGCCGGAGGCCGAGCGGCTGACGCTGCTGCTGGACGACCCCGCCGGCCCCGCCGTCGTCCACGACGGCGAGCGGCGTCCCATCGCCCTCCAGCCCGGCGTGACCATCGAGGACGGCCCCGACGGCCATCCCGCCCTCCGGTTCGACGGCGAGTCGTGGGTCGAGCTGCCTTCTCTGGACCTCGACGCCGACACCCCGTTCTCCATCGCGATGTGGATCTTCCAGCCCGAGGGCGAGGGCAACTTCGTGGTGGCCGGCCAGTACGACCAGGAGGACGGCGCGCGCGGCTGGTCGGTGACCCTCGGCCAGCGGCAGCTCAACTTCCGGCTGACGGGCGAGCGGAACGCGCGCGGCGGCGCCACCACCGCCCGCGTCGGGCCCATCAACACGAAGCGGATGCCGGCCGGCGAATGGACCCACATCGTGCTCACCCACGACGGGTCGGGCGAGCGCGGCGGCCTGCACGTCTACCAGAATGGCGAGCGCGTCGAAGAGCAGGGCAGCGAGTTCTTCGCGAAGGCGGAGGGCAGCATCGTCACCGACACCCCGTTCTACCTGGGGCGGGGCGGCGCCGTGAACCGCGGCGTGCTCGAGACTCGCCACTTCGCGGGCGGGGGCATCGCCGATCTCCGCGTGTTCGACCGGGCCCTCACGGTGCAGGAAGCCAAGGTCGTGTCGGAGTGGCGGACCCTGCGGGAGGCGACGGGCAGGTCGCCCGAAGGCCTGACCCGGTCCGAGCGCGACGTTCTGCGGCTGCGCTACCTGAGCATCGACGACGAGCCGTACCGCGGGTTCCAGGCGCGGCGCCGGGCGGTGGACGACGAGTGGCGCGAGGTGCGGCGGCGCGGCAGCATCACCCACGTGATGCAGGAGCGCGCGGACGGCGAGGCGGCGGCCCACGTGCTCGACCGCGGGATGTACGACCAGCCGCTCGAGCGGGTCCTCGCGGGCACCCCGGCGGCCCTGCCCCCGATGGCCGAGTCGTTGCCCCGCAACCGTCTCGGCCTCGCGCGGTGGCTCGTCGACGAGGCGAACCCCCTGACCGCCCGGGTGACCGTGAACCGGTTCTGGCAGCAGGTGTTCGGCGCCGGGCTGGTGGCGACGAGCGAGGACTTCGGGGCGCAGGGCGAGACCCCTTCGCATCCCGAGCTGCTCGACTACCTGTCCCACGACTTCCGCGCGTCGGGGTGGGACGTCAAGCGGTTCTTCCGCACCGTGGTGACGTCGGCCGCCTACCGGCAGGCGGCGACGTCGACCCCCGAGAAGCTCGAGCGGGACCCCCAGAACCGGCTGCTGTCGCGGGGACCCCGGTTCCGGATGGACGCCGAGATGGTGCGCGACCAGGCCCTCGCCGCGAGCGGGCTGCTCGTGCGCACCCTCGGCGGGCCGAGCGTGAAGCCGTACCAGCCCGCGGGGGTCTGGTCGACGGTGGCCATGCCCCAGAGCAACACCCGGGTCTACGAGCCGGACAGCGGCGAGGACCTGTACCGGCGCAGCCTCTACACGTTCTGGAAGCGGTCGGCCCCGCCGGCGTCGATGGACATCTTCAACGCGCCGACGCGCGAGCACTCGACGGTGCGGCGCGAGCGCACCAACACTCCGCTCCAGGCCCTGGTGACGATGAACGACACGCAGTTCGTCGAGGCGTCGCGGCATCTCGCCCAGCGGGCGATGCGCGAGGGCGGGTACGGTTTCGACGAGCGGCTCGACTACATGACGACGCGGCTGCTCGCGCGCAACTTCACCGCGCCCGAGCGGGCGGTGGCGCGCCGGACCTGGGACCGCTTCGTCAGCCTCTACGGTACCGACGGCGACGGGGCGCGCGAGCTGCTCGCGGTGGGCGAATCGGCCCACGACGCAGCGCTGCCGCTGACCGAGTCGGCGGCATGGACCATGCTGGCGAGCCAGCTCATGAATCTGGACGAGGTCCTCAACAAGTAGAGCGCGTTCTCGATCTCGAGAGGAAACGATGCACCCATTCAAGGAAGCCGTTCGCGCAGAGACCCGACGCCAGTTCTTCGGCCGCACCGCGCGGGGCATCGGGGGGCTGGCCCTGGCCAACCTCCTGGCCGACGACGCGTTCGCGTTGCCGGGGCAGGCCCCGTCGGCGGTGGGGGGGCTGCCGTCGCTGCCGCACTTCGCGCCGAAGGCGAAGCGCTGCATCTACCTGCACATGATGGGCGCCCCGCCGCAGATGGACCTGCTCGACTACAAGCCGAAGATGCGGGACTGGTACGACCGGGAGCTGCCCGAGTCGATCCGCCAGGGCCAGCGGCTGACGACGATGACATCGGGGCAGTCGCGCTTCCCCATCGCCCCCTCGGTGTTCGAGTTCTCGCAGCACGGCGACGGCGGCGCCTGGTTCTCGGAGATCCTGCCCCACACCGCGAGCATGGCCAACGACCTCGCGGTCATCCGGTCGATGCACACCGACGCCATCAACCACGAGCCGGGCATCACGTTCATCCAGACCGGCCAGCAGATTCCCGGCCGCCCGTGCATCGGGGCGTGGTTCGCCTACGGCCTCGGCAGCATGAACGAGGACCTGCCCACGTTCGTGGTCATGAACGCCGAGCGCAGCCATCCCCGCGCCGGCGTGCAGGCCATCTCCGCCAAGCTCTGGAGCGCCGGGTTCCTGTCGCCCGAATACGCCGGGGTGGGGCTGCGCACCGGGGCCGACCCGGTGCTCTATCTGCGCGACCCCGACGGCGTGTCGCCCGGCGTGCGGCGTGAGATGCTCGACGGGCTCGGCGAACTGAACCGGCTGCGCCACGAGCAGGTCGGCGACCCCGAGACCCTCGCCCGCATCGAGCAGTACGAGATGGCCTTCCGCATGCAGTCGTCGGTGCCCGAGATGGCCGACCTGTCGAGCGAGCCCGACAGCACATTCGAGCGCTGGGGCGAGGAGGCGAAGCAGGCCGGCAAGTTCCAGAACGCGGCTCTGATGGCGCGGCGGCTCGTCGAGCGGGGCGTGCGCTTCGTGCAGATCTACCACCGCGGCTGGGACGTGCACTCGTTCGCGCCCCAGGTGCTGCCGGCCCAGGCGCGCGACGTCGACCGCGCTGCGTGGGCCCTCGTCCAGGACCTGAAGGAACGCGGGCTCTTCGACGAGACCCTCGTCATCTGGGGCGGCGAGTTCGGCCGCACCATCTACTCGCAGGGTCGGCTGACCCCCACCGACTACGGCCGCGACCACCATCCGCGGTGCTACAGCCTGTGGATGGCCGGCGGCGGCGTGCAGGGCGGCGTGGTCTACGGCGAGACCGACGACTTCTCGTATAACATCGTCAAGGACCCGGTGCACATCCGCGACTTCCAGGCGACCATCCTGCACCTCTTCGGCATCGACCACGAGCGGTTCACCCACAAGCACCGTGGGCTCGACGCCCGGCTGACGGGGGTCGAACCGGCCCGCGTGGTGCACGAGATTCTCGCCTGACCTCTCCCGTGGCCGGGCCCCTCGGGGCTCGGCCACCCGCATCGGCGCGCGGCCATCCGCGAGTTGGTGCGATGGCGACCGTGATACCGCGTACGCCCGCCTGTACGAACCGCGACAGCTTCGTGGTGGCGGCCGCGAAGCACCAGGCAACCCGCCACTGGATTCAACGCCATGAACGACTGGCGTCGTCTCGGTGAATGGGCGTTTCGGTTTTGCCGGGATCCTCAGCAGATCGGACAAGAAATCGAGACGTCGAGCGCGGACCGTGACGCGCGCATCCGGGAGGCTGCCCGCAAGCTGCGGGCTGACGCCAGCCGTGACGTCGAAATGCTCCGGTCCCGGGGCTGGACGCAGGCCGACTTCGCGCGGGCGCTGCACGAGATGCTCGGGTCGGGCGAGGGCGACTCGGCGTGACGGCGGCCGTGTAGAAGCTGGTCGGCGGCATGACAGAATCGGCGACTTGGCGCAGGTCCCGCGCCGGCTCCGTTGGCTCGACGCCGGCTTGCCGTCTGGTGGGTCCCGACGGTCCGAGCCGAGCAACCCATGATCGAGTCCCTGTCGCGTGCGCTGTTCCACACCCTCGCGGCGAGCGCGGCGGTGAAACGGCTCGCCTCGCGGTACGGGATGCGCGAGGGTCGGTTCGCCCGACGGTTCATCGCCGGAGAACGGGTCGACGATGCGCTGGCCGCCGCCCGCGCGCTCGCCGACCGGGGCATCGGCTGCACCCTGAACCATCTCGGAGAGGCGGTCGCCGCGGCGTCGGCGGCGCGGGCCGCGGGCGACGCCTATGCCCGCGTGATGGGGGCCGCGGACGAGGCCGGTCTTGCGTGTCAGGTCTCCGTCAAGCTCACGCAGCTTGGCCTCGGCGTGGACCCCGCCGCCTGCGAGGCCAACCTGCGCCGGGTGCTCGACGCCGCGGGCGACGGGTGCTTCGTGCGCATCGACATGGAGCAGTCGCGGTGGGTGGACCTCACCCTCGACCTGTTCGAGCGGGTCTGGCGCGACGGTCACCGCCACGTCGGCGTGGTGCTGCAGGCCTGCCTCTACCGGACCGCCGACGACCTCGCGCGGGTGAACGCGCTGGGCGCCCGCGTGCGGCTGTGCAAGGGCGCCTACCGGGAGCCCCCGAGCGTCGCCTGGCCCCGGAAGGCCGACGTGAACGCGTCGTTCGTGCGGCTGATGCAGTCGCTCCTGGCGGACGGGGCAGACCCCGCGTTCGCCACCCACGACCCCGACATGATCGCAGCCACCCGCGGCCATGCCCGCGCCCTCGGCCTCGCGCCGGAGCGGTTCGAGTTCCAGATGCTCTACGGCGTGCGGCGCGACCTGCAGGCCCGGCTGGTCGAGCAGGGGCACCGGGTCCGCGTCTACGTGCCGTTCGGGAGCGAGTGGTTCCCCTACTTCATGCGGCGGCTGGGGGAACGACCGGCCAACGTGCTGTTCGTGCTCAGGAGCCTGTTCCACGAAGGGCGGGGTTGAGCCGCCCGGCGGCAGCCCAGGCTTTGGGGCTGGAGTGGCTCGCCATCCCGTTCCACGAAGGGCGACGCTGATTCGCCGGCGGCCGCGACCGTTGCGTCTCGTCGGCGACTTCACGCGGGAGAGGTGCTGTCGTTGCTCGCGCAGCATGCTGCCGGCCGCAGGTCAGTGCCCAAGCCCGTCACGGGCGTCCTCGGGCTCGATGCCGGTGCCGGGAGGCTGTCTATCGCTGCTCCTCGGCCTCGGGTTCCGGCCGGAAGCTCACGTCGGGCAGGTAGCGGACGAGCCACTGCTCGCTGCGGGTGACGATGCCCGACAGCCTGGCCATCACCTCGAGGGCGGCCGGCGCACCGAGGGCGCGGGCCAGGGGCGAGCCCTGGTCGAGGGCGGCGAAGTCGTCGACGTGGAAGACGTGGACGTACCCGCCCTCGCCCCCGAACGTGAGGGCGCCGGTGGTGTGGTGCATCTCGGCCGCGTCGAAGTGGGGGAGGACGTCCTCGGCCATCACCCGCAGGTAGGCCTGCTCGCGGCCGGGCGCGACGGAGACGACCTGGATGAGCATCAGGGCCGGGGTCTCGCCGTCCGGGAGGGGATTGTCGAGGGTGGGCGCCGTCCGCACCGCGTAGGTGGTGCGGCTGGTGATGACGTTGCGGATGCGACCGACGGCGCCGGCGCGGGCGGGGTCGTCGCCGGCGCCGTCCAGTTGGGCGAAGTTGGCGAGCGGTGTGGTGATGACGAACCGGTAGGTGTCGCCGAAGACGGCGGTCCGGCTCACGCTGCGCCACGGCAAACCCGCCTCCTCGTCGATGGCCGAGATCTCGCGCTGCGCGGCGAGGAACTCGTCGACGCGGGCCGGAGCGACCTGCACGATGGTCATCTCGAGCCAGGGCGGCGCTTCCTGCGCCCACGCCGGCGCGGCGAGCACCGCCAATCCCAGCAGGAGCGACACCCACCGTGTCGTGGCCCACGCGCGGCCGTTCCCGTGCAGTCTCGTCTCAGCGACGCAGTATGGTGCTAACATGATTTTGCATGGGTGAGTGGCCTGACTGGGTGACACCGGCGATGGTGCTTGCGGCGTCGCTCTGGATTGTTCGCGAGGTTCGTGCGCTGGGAGAAAGACTGGCGCATCTCGAAGGACACATCCTCGGTTGGCAGGACCGAACGGCAGGGCCTCCCAAGTGAAGACGCGCGCGTAATCCCCCCCTTGGGTCGCAGGCTGCCGCCAGCGAACCGCGAACTCAGCAGGTCACGCAGTTGTGGTTGTTCTTCGAGCCGAGGCGCTCGAGGAGCGCCACCGTGCGGGGGATCGGCGACACCCGCTGCACGGGGCCGTTGGCCATGTCTGCCGTGGTCTGCCCGCGGCGGCTCACGGCGGTGACGTCGCCGCCCTCGTCGACGAGGTAGAGGATGAGCTCGTCGTCCCCGCGCGCGGCCGCGTGATGGATGGCGTTGTAGCCGTTGTGGTCGCGCTGGTTCACGTCGGCCCCGAGTTCCACGAGGTAACGGACGGTGTCGAGCCAGGCGTCGGGCGCGTGGCGGTGGGCGTTGCCGGCGAAGCCCTCGCCGTAGCCCACCCCGGACGCGGCGTGAATCGGATACACCCCCGGGTCGCCCTCCTTGTAGGGGGGCAGGCCGGAGGGGTCGGGACCCATCGTCGTCAGGTCCGTCGCCACCCACAGCCCGGGCGCGGCCGGCAGCACCGCGGGCACATCGGCCTCCTCGTCGTTCTCGGCCGTGGTGCCGCCGCGCGCCCGACGCGGCGGCGGCGCGAGAGTGGGGACGTGGGGGTCTGCGCCGTGCTCGACGAGCAGGCGCATGGCCGGCACGTCCGTCGCGTAGGCGGCGCGCCAGAACGCGGTCGAGCCCTGGGTGTCGACGAGGCCGCAGTTCCGGTTGCCGCAGCCGCTGTAGACCATATACCAGGGATGCCGGGTCAACCGGGCGTTCGGGTCGGCGCCGGCCTCGAGCAGCGCCGCCATCACGTCGAGATAGGTCGCCTGCTGCAGGCCGTGCTGCTGGGGCTGGGGATAGCGGGTCCTCGGCTGCCACTCCGCGTTCACCGTCGCCCACAGGGGCGTCACCCCGTTGAGGCCCGACGCGAGGTTGGGGTCGGCGCCACGGTCGACGAGCATCAGGGCGAGATCGAAGTGCGCGTTGATGGCGGCCATCAGCAGGGGGCTGGTGGCGTCGCCGTCTCCGACCTGGTTGACGTCGGCGCCGCCGGCGAGCAGGGCCATCGCCGCTCCGACGTGTCCCTGCCGCACGGCGTGGAGCAGTGCGGTCAGCCCGCCCATGGTCTCGATGGACGGCGGCCGCGCGTTCGGGTTGTCCTCGGCCGGGGGCGCCTTGCCCGACAGGTAGCGGGCGCGTCCGGCGAGCACCGCGGCCTGGACCTGGCTCGGCGTCGCCCGCGCGTCTCCCGCCTCGAACGCCTCCATCACCGCGCGCTGCCGCCGCCGCGCCTCGCCGGCGAGCCGACCGTCGGCGACGAGATCGACGGTCTTCGAGGCGACGGCGGGGTCGGCGCCGCGGTCGAGGAGGACGCGGATGGCCTCGACGCGGTCCCGCGCCGCCGCGAACATCAGCGGGGTCTGCCCCCACGCGCGCTCCCGCGCGTCGGGGTCGGCGCCGTGGTCGAGGAGGGCCGTCACCGCGGCCGCACTGCCCGCTGCGGCGGCGAGGTGCAAGGGGGTCGCGCCCGAGGCGCTGGCGGTCGCCGATACGTCGGCGCCCGCTTCGACCAGCGGTTCGATGACCTCGGCGTGCCCGCCGGTGCTCGCCACGTGCAGCGGCGTGTAGTGCCCGATGCGGGTCACCGCGTCGGCGGCGCCGCCGGCCTGAAGGAGGGCCTCGACCATCTCGGCGTCGCCCCGCTCGGCCGCCCAGTGCAAGGCCGACATGCCGTCCCCGTGGGCGGCGTTGACATCGGCGCCGGCCTGGAGGAGCGCGCGGACCGACGGCAGGTCGCCCATGCGCGCTGCGTCGGCGACGGGCGTGTCCCCCGGCGCCGCGCCCCCGGTCAGACCGCCGGCGAGGACCGCGGCGAACAGCGCCCCCGCGACCCGTCCTCCGACGCCGCTGGTCGTTCGTGGAAACTGCACCGGCCTACCCTCCCGCCTCGGTGGTCTCCGGCGCCATCGGCCCGGACAGCGAGAACGTCCCCGTGCTGTCGCCGAAGTGGTCCATCTCGAGGCCCAGCGACTGCATCAGCGTCAGCATCGCGTTCGCCATGGGGGTCCCGTCGGCCGCCTTCAGGTGCAGGTTGCCCCTGAGATGGCCGTTGGCGTGGCCGAGCAGGACCAGCGGGCACCGCCTGTGGTTGTGGATGTTGGCGTCGGCCATCGGTGAACCCCAGATGATGGCGGTCTTCTCGAGGAGCGAACCGTCGCCTTCCATCGCCTTCTGCATCTTCTCTAGGAAGTACGGAAGCTGTCCCACGCGGTACTGGCAGATCGTGTTGAAGTCCATGATCCGCGCTTCGTTGTTGCCGTGGTGCGATGCGGGGTGGAACGGCCGGTTGGTCCCGCTCTCGGGGAACACCCGGTTCTGGGCGTCGCGGCCGGTCTTGAACGAGATCACCCGCGTCATGTCCGTCTCCATCGCCAGCACCTGGAGATCGAACAGCAACTGCATGTGCTCCGAGAACGAGTCGGGCACCCCGGGCGGGGCGTCGGGCAGCTCGCGCGGCTCGGCCGCGCCGTCGTTGCGACCCTCCACCATCTGGATCCGGCGCTCGACCTCGCGGACATCGTCGAGGTACCGGTCCATGCGGCGGCGGTCGGCGGTGCCGAGCTCGTTCCGCACCTCGGCCACATCGTTCAGGATCCAGTCGAGGATGCTGCGCCGCGTGGCCCGGCGCTCGGCCCGTTCCTCGGGGGTGCCGCCGGCCCCGAACAGCATCTCGAAGGCGACGCGCGGGTCGCGAATCATCGGCAGCGGCTCGCTCGGCGACGACCAACTGATGGAGTCGGTGTACGCGCACGAGTAGTTGTAGGTGCACCCGCCGGCCTGGTCGAGGTTCTCGATGCAGAACTGCATCGACGGCATCGGCGTCGACTGGCCGAACCGCTGCGCGTAGAGCTGGTCGAGCGACGTGCCGACGAAGAGGTCCGACCCCTGCGTCTGCTTGGGGTGGGACTGGGTCAGGAACACGGCCGAGGAGCGGAAGTGGTCGCCGCCGATCTCGGGCGGGCTGAACGCCTCGGCCATGCGGACGTCGGTGTTGCTGACGATGGTGAGATGGTCGCGGAACGGCTCGAGCGACTTGAGGGCGTTGTCGGGCAGCAGCTCGAAGTCGGGCCCCACCGTCGCCGGCGCGAACAGGTGCTGGCCGGCGCCCCACTCGTTGCAGCCGGGCAGCCCGTGCACCTCCTCGATGCACACGAGCCGGGTCACGTCGGTGGCCGCGGCCAGGGCGGTCCGCCCGAAGCGCCCCGCGGGCGCCATGGCATCGAGGAACGGCAGCGCCACGGTGGCGCCCATCCCGCGCAGGAACGTACGCCGGGGCAGGTGCTTTCCGGTGATGAACGCCATGAGGTCTCCTCTGAATCGGCCGGGTCGGGCCGCCGGGCTAAGTGCTACGGTTCCCGACTTCGCTGAAACGCGTCGCTGCCGACCACGCCGAGGACGAACGACGCCATGCGGTAGTCGTTCGACTCGGCCGCGCGCGCGATGGCGCGGACCGTCGGCTGGTCGAAGTGCTCCACCCGCCGACCGATCGCGAACGCCAGCAGGTTCTCGGTGAAGGTGCGGACGAGCGGCGTCGGCCGCGCCATCAGGGCGTCGACGAGCTCGCGCGGCGTCGACACCGGGGTGCCGTCGTAGTAGTCGCCGCGCGTGTCGAGGGGGACGCCGTGCTCGCGCACGCGCCACTTCGCGGTGACGTCGAAGTTGTCGAGGGCGAGCCCGATGGGGTCGATCAGCCGGTGGCACGAGCTGCACGCGGGGTTCGACCGGTGCTGCTCCATCCGCTCGCGGGTGGTCAGGCGCCGCCCGTCGCGGATCTCGTCGGTCTCTTCGAGGGCCGGGATGTCGGGCGGGGGCGGGGGCGGGGGGGTGCCGAGCAGCACCTCCATCACCCACTTGCCGCGCAGCACCGGCGACGTGCGGTTCGCGAGCGACGTCAGCACGAGGACGCTGCCGTGCCCGAGAATGCCGCGGCGGGTGTCGTCGGGGTAGGCCACGCGCCGGAAGTGGCGGCCCGCCACGCCGGGAATGCCGTAGTGCCGCGCGAGCCGCTCGTCGACGAACGTGTAGTCGGCCCGGTAGAGGTCGAGCAGGCTGCGGTTCTCCTGTACGAGGTTGGCGAAGAACAGCTCGGTCTCGCGCCGCATCGCGCGGGCGAGGTTCTCGTCGTAGTTGGGGAAGAAGTTGGGGTCGGGCCGGACCTTGTCCATGTCCTGCAGCCGGAACCACTGCGCCGCGAAGCGCGTGCCGAGGGCCTCGGCGCGGGGGTCGGCGAGCATGCGCAGGGCCTGCCGCTCCAGCTCGGCCGGCGTCAGGCCGCCCACCTCGGCCAGGGCGCGGAGCTCCTCGTCGGGCGGCGTGCCCCACAGGAAGAACGACAGGCGCGAGGCGAGGGCGGCGTCGGCGAGTCGGTAGCCCCGGCGCGGCGCGTCGACCGGCGCCCGCTCCAGCCGCAGCACGAAGTGCGGGCTCGCAAGCATCGCCTCGAGGGCGGTCCGCACCCCGACCTCGAAGCCGCCGGCCGCCGCGCCCTCGTCGAAGAACGACAGCAGTCCGTCGACGTCGCGCTGCGTCAGGGCGCGGCGGTACGCCTCGCGTCCCAGGCGTTCGATGATGCGACGGGCGCAGGGCCGCGCCTCGTCGGGGCGGGTGGGGCGGCAGGTGAAGATGCGCTGCCGGCTCGGCGTCTCGGACAGACCCGTGACCCCGTGGGGCCCGGTGATGACGAGGTCGCGCACGTGGGGCAGGGTCGTGACGCCGGCGCCGCCGGAGCCGCCGCCCGCGAACGACCAGTCGTGGGGGCGGATCAGGTCTTCGTAGGGGCCGTCGGCCCGGCGGATGAACGCCGCCGCCACTCGATGGGGCCCCGCCCGCACGAAGACCGGCGGGGTCTGGGTGGTCACGCCTCCCCGCCCGTCGGCGTCGACGCGGCGGTCGGTGTTGTAGTGCAGCAGCCCCACCCGCTCGCCGTCGATCGAGACGTCGATGTCCTCGATGCGCGTGTTCGCCCCCGACGTGAACGTCAACCCGAAGACGTACTCGGCGTCGGCGGGAAACACGTGATCCACGACGATGCCGCCGCGGGTGCCGTAGGGCGCGCCCTCGACGTGGTCCCACGGATGCTGCGACACGTACTCCGAATTGGAATAGGTGTGATCGACGGCGCGTCGGCGGGGTTCGCCCACCGCGAGCCGGGCGATGGCGCTCGCCGCGTTTAGGTACGCCTCCAGGAGTGTCGGCGACAACGTCTGCGCGTCGGCGATGTTGTCGAAGTTGGCGCTCAGTTGGTCGAGTGGCAGCCAGTCGGCGGCGTCGATCTCCAGACCCAGCAGATTGCGGACGGCCCGGGCGTACTCTGCCCGGTTCAGGCGCTGGAACGGCCGCCCGCCGGGGTCGGGGGCGATGCCGGCGGCCTCGTCGAGCTGGTCCTCGAGGGTGTCGACGAGGGCGCGGAGGTCGGCGTCGTCGGGCCGCCGCGGCCCCGGCGGCGGCATCATGCCGGCCTGCAGCTTGCGGATCATCGCCTCGGCGACTTCAGGGTGGTCCGCCGCCGCCGTCGGGTCGAAGTCATCCAGCGACAGGTTGCCGCGCAACGATCGGTCGTTGTGACAGCCCGTGCACGTTCCGCGCACCACGCGTTCGGGGACGCCGTCGGTTCGCGCGGTCTGGGCGGTCGCCCACTCGACCCCGCTGCCCGCGAGGAGGGCGCACAACCCGGCGGCGACGAGGGTGATTCGTGTCTGCATCCAGCCCGCCAATCGCTCTGCGGCTCCGCCGGCGCCCAACGACCCTGCAGGAATCTGGTCGCCCCCACGCGCAGACTCCTGGAGAAGGGTGAACGCGAACAGTCTAGCCGCTCGCCCGCCGCCGATTCAAGAGCGGGCGTTTCCTGCGGGTACACGACAAGAAGGTGACGCGACGCCGGCCGGGGGCGCGAGGCGCGGCCCCGAGGCATCCGGTGGCGCCGAAGCTCCAGTTGGCACGCGTTCGGACGGGTCGCGGCCGGGAATGTCCCCAATCCAACGTCCTGACACACCAGGCGCACCGTCTCACAGTCCTCTCGTGCACCCGTGTCCTGTTCGACGCGGCTCATCCGGGCGCCGAGGGAACAGGGCGGGTGGCCCGCCGCCGCCGGGCGCCGAGGTCAGCTCCAGCCGTCGATGGAGTGACGCGACACCGCGCTGTCGTCGAGCGCGATCCCGAGCCCCGGACGGGACGGCAGGGCGACGCCGCCGGGGACGACCTCGAGGGTGGTGGAGAACAGCCGGCCGAGATTGAGAACCTGGAAGTCGGTGAAGTACTCCACCCACGCCGCGTTGGGGGTCGCCGCCACGAGGTGCACGTGCAGGTCGGCGAGCCAATGGGGGGCCACGACGAGGTCGTGAGACGCGGCCAGCCCCGCGATGCGGCGCCATTCGGTGACGCCCCCGCAGACCCCGGCATCGGGCTGGAGGACCGCGGCGGCGCCCCGGTCGACGAGCTGGAGGAAGTCCCAGCGGGTCGCATGGATCTCGCCGGTCGCGACCGGTGTGGCCACCGACTCCGCCACCCGCGCGTGCCCGTCGACGTCATCGGGCATCAGGGGCTCCTCGATCCAGCCGGGGTTCCACTCCTCCCAGGCGCGCACCGCCCGGATAGCGGCGGATGCGTCGCGCCACGCGTTGTTGGCGTCCAGGAAGAGCTCGACGCCGGGGCCGACAGCCTCCCGGGCGGTGGCGATTCTCACCGCGTCGTCTGCCGTCGACACCCCGCCGACCTTGATCTTGACGGCGTCGAAGCCCATCTCCACGTAGCCGCGCACCTCGTCGGCGAGGTCGTCGGGGGTCTTGCCGTCCGCGTAGTAGCCGCCGCTGGCGTAGGCCGGCGCCATTTCCGTGCGGTAGCCGCCGAGATAGCGGTGCAGGGGGAGTCCGGCTTCGCGGGACACGGCGTCCCACAGCGCCTGGTCGACGGCGCTGATGGCCCGCACCACCGCCCCCCGCCGCCCTTGCAGCAGGGCCTCGCGGAACATCGCCTCCCAGAGCGCCTCGGTCTCGTGGGGGTCCCGTCCCACGACGAGGTCGCGGAGCAGCTCGCGCACCGCGAGGGTGGCGAGCCGGCCGCCGCGCGTGCCGCCGTAGCAGAAGCCGATGCCCTCGGCCCCGGTGTCCGTCCGCACGCGGACCAGCGTGTAGTGGCGCTCGGCCACGGCCCGGGTGGCGAACGCGATGCCGCGCTCGAGCGGCACGACGCAGGTGGTTGCTTCGACAGCCGTGACCTTCACGTCCGTTGCTCCAGGATAGGGTGACCGTTCATGCCGTTGGCCGGCGAGGCGCCGCCGGTGCGGAGCCCGGTTGCGCGTCTTCCGCAAGGGCGGTCCGGCGGCGGGCAGGCGCGAGCGCTCGGTGCACGCCGCGTCGTCCGCCCCCGATGAAAAGCGTTCGTGCCAGCGCTCTTCGAGATGTCCCGGTTGGGTGCCGCCGTCCGACGGTTGCCGGGCCAGCTCGTCAGAACATCGCGATGGGGTTGACCGGCGACCCCGTGCCGTTGGGAATGCGCAGGGGGGCGATGGTCACCATGAACTCCCAGCGGTCGCGCTCGGCCGCCGCCTCGGCCAGGGCCTGGAAGTCGGCCCGGTCGAGCACCTGGATGCCGAGGATGGTCAGGGCGAAGTTGTGCAGGGCGGTGCGGGGCAGGTCGCCCTCGGGCTGCGGCACGTAGCCGGGGGTCTCCCAGCCCGCGATGGCCACGTCCCGCTCCTTCAGCCACGGGATGACGTTGTTGTCCAGACCCGCCGCCTCGGCGCCGGTGTCGAACGGGCCCAGGGCGTCCTGCCGCGCCCACCGCCCCCAGCGGATGAGGAAGGCGTCGCCGGGGCCGACCCGCACGCCGGTCTGCGCCTCCCACGCCTCGAGGTCCTCGACGGTGATGCGGGTCCCCGGCTCGAGCCACGGCACGCCCTTGAGCCTGGGGATGTCGTAGAGCACGCCCCGTGTCACGAGACCGTCCTTCACCGCCATGATGGAGTTCTTCAGGGCGCCCCCCTCCATGGTGACGAGTCCGTCCACGTCGTAGCCGTTCCACATCTTGCCGTCGAAGAAGACGTGCGCGAACGCGTCGAGATGGGTAGTGCCGGGTCCGTGGATGCACGGATAGGCGATGGTGTCGCTGGCCCCGGTTCGGGTGGCGCGCGACATCGACCACTCGACCGGGCACGGCACGTCGGCCGAGCGGTAGTTCTGCGCATTCGAGGCCAGCGAGACGGTGTGGCCCTCGGTGACGAGGGCCGCCGCCTCCGCCCGCTTCGCGGGGGTGATGAGGTTGGCCATGCCCAGCTCGTCGTCGGGCCCGAAGCGGCCCCAGTTCGACAGCTCGGTCAGCCAGCGGTCGAACTGGCCGGCGCTCACGAGCGGGGGCTCGGCCTCCGGCGCCTGGGCCCGGGACCCGGTGGAGAGCATCGCCGAGCAGGCGGCGGCTCCCAGCAGCAGCGACAGTCGGCGGGATGCGGTCATCGGTTCGATCTCCCTGTGGTGTCCGGTACGCGCCCGGGGCCGCAGCGGTCGGGCGCGACGTTCTGCGTCGAACGGAGAACGCCGCCATTATAGGGCCGCCGGCCGCGGTCACGGACGGCCTCGCCGGCTCCGGACCCGGTCCCCACGATATAATCTCCGCCGCAGGTCGAAGTGAGGGAAGGGCGGCGGTCGCGGCGCGGCCTTGGGGTCGTGGCGAGGCCTTGGCGCCGCATGGGAGTTTCGCGGGTGCGAGACGCCGGCGGCGGAAACGCCCGGGGAGACGAGATGCGAACGAGGATCGCGATAGTCGCCGCCGCCGCGCTGCTGGCGGGGTCGTGCGGGGGAGCGGCGCCGGCCGGGCCGCCGTTCCGGACCGACAACAACGTCCAGATGCTGATGGCGAACATGCTGGACCCGGCCGCCGACCTCCTGTGGGATGCCGTCGGGACGATACTCGACGAGAACGGCGAGACCTACTGGGAGCCGGAGACCGAGGAGGACTGGCTGCAGGTGCGGCTGGGGGCGGTGGCCCTCGCCGAGGCGGCGAACCTGCTCATCATGGAGAACCGCGCCCGCGACCAGGACCAGTGGATTCGCCTGTCCCAGGAGATGGCCGACGCGGCCATGCTGGCGTTCGACGCGGCTGCGGCCGAGGATCCTCAGCGGATATTCGATCTCGGCGAGGTCGTCTACGAGACGTGCAACAACTGCCACACCCTGTACTGGGTGGACGACGCGGACCGGGGCCGCGCCATCGAGCCGGGGGCCTAGTCGCCTGGTCTGGCGGCCTGGTGCTCCACGGCGGTCCTGTCCGGCCCGCGTCTCGCCGGTCGCGCCGCGGCGCGGCTGCGCCCGCGCGTCGGCGTCGGGTTCCCTTCGTGTGACGTTCGGCTCCACCGGGAGGGCGCTGCGGAGGGCAGGGCGCGGAGCCCGTCAGGCGGGAACGGGGGCGGATCGGTGTCGAGCCCATCCATCGTCTTGCGCCGGGGTCTCATCTATACGCATCGCTGGCTGGGCATCGCCGGCAGCCTGCTCTTCGTCGTCTGGTTCGCCTCCGGCATCGTCCTCATGTACGCGGGCATGCCGGCCCTCGACCCCGCCGAGCGGCTCGCGCGCGCGCCTGCCCTCGATCTGTCGGCAGCCCGGCTCGACATTGGCGAGGCGGCGGTCCGGGCGGGGTTCGCGCCGGCGCGCATCCTCGTCGGCATGCACGGCGACCGGCCCGTCTACCGATTCGCCGGGGGCGGCGGCTGGACGACGGTCTACGCCGACACCGGCGCGACGGCGGGCGGACTGGGGCCGGAGCAGGCCCTGGCGATCGCCCGGCGCTTCGCGCCCGAGCGCGCGGCCGGCGCCCGCTACGATGCGCGCCTCACGGCGCCCGATCAGTGGACGCTGCAGAGCGGCGCCTTCTTTCCCCTCCACCGCGTGGCCCTCGGTGACGCCGCCGCGACCGTTCTCTACATCTCCGACCGCACCGTCGAGCCGGTCCTCGAGACCACGCGGAGAAGCCGGTTCTGGGCGTGGCTGGGGGCAGTGCCTCACTGGCTGTACTTCACGCCCCTGCGCTCGCGGGTCGCCTTCTGGTCCGAGCTGGTCATCTGGCTGTCGGTGCTGGGGTGCGTGCTGGCGCTGTCGGGCATCGTCTGGGGGGTGTGGCGGGTGGCCGCCTCGACCGCCTATCGGCTGCGGGACGGCCGTTCACGCTCGCCCTACGCGGGCCTGATGCGGTGGCACCACTACGCCGGCCTCGTCTTCGGCCTCGTCACCTTCACCTGGATCTTCAGCGGCGGGCTCTCGATGGACCCCTGGAGCTGGCACCCGGGGACGGAGGCGACGGCCGCGCAGCGCCAGGCGGTGTCCGGGGGGCCGCTGCGGCTCGGTCCCCTCACCGCCGACGGTCTTCGCGCCGCTGCGGCGGAGATCGGCAGGACCTTCCCGCCGAAGGAGCTGGAGGTGGTGCAGATCGCGAACGAGCCCCATGTGCGGGCCGTCGACCCCGCGGGGGCGCCGCCCGAGAACCTGGCCCTGCCGACCACCCTGGCCACCCTGCGGTCCCAGAGACCCGAGCAGCGGCTCGTCTCGATGCTGCGTCCGGAAGACGGCGCGTTCGTCCGGTTCGGCGATGAACGCCTCGAGGCCGCGGCCGCCGCCTCGATGCCCGGCGCCGCCGTCGAGGATGCGACCTGGCTCCGGGCCTACGACGACTATTACTACGATCGCAGCCGGCGCCGTCCGCTGCCGGTGCTGCGAGTCCGGTACGCCGACGCCGGCGCCACGTGGCTCTACTTCGACCCCTACCGCGGCGTCATCGCCCGCAAGGAGGAGCGCCTGACCCGCGTCAACCGCTGGCTCTACCGGGGCCTGCACGGGCTGGACTTCCCGTTCCTGTACGGGCGCCGTCCGTTGTGGGACGCCATCGTCATCGCGTTGAGCCTCGGCGGCATTCTCGTGAGCGTGACCTCGGCCGGCCAGGGCTGGCGGCGGCTGCGGCGCCATGCCCGCCGCCTGCGCCCGCCCTCGTGACGCGATTTCGGGCCCCATGGTCCGCCGCTCCTTTCTTGACCTTGACCAAGCTGCGAGGTACACTCCGCGCCTGCGAAACGGGGGTGTGTTCGCGCCGGCCGAGCGGCTCGAGGCGCGTGGGACGCGAGCGGTACGGGGGTGGAGGCGTGAAGCGGCGTGCGGCAGTGGCATGCGGCGGCGGTGCTGATCGGTGGAGGCGGCCGTCGCTGTCCCAGGGCGAATCGCTGCACCGCACCGTGACGTCGCATCGGTGAGTCGCGTGTTTCACTCGTCCCTGCAGTCTGCTCGGGGCGGGGACGAAGCGCGCGACGGGGTGGCGAGACGGCCGAGGGAGAGAGGCAGCGGATGATAGCCAGCGTGCTCGAGTTGATTCGGCCCCTCTTCGAGTGGGTCGACGCGTTGCCGAGCAGCATCGCGCTCCGGGAATCGCTGAACGGCTATGTCTACCTGCTGACGGCGCACGTCGTCAGCATGGGGCTGGTGGCAGGGGTCATCGCCTACTGGGACATGCGCCTGACGGGCATCGCCCTGAAGTGGGTCCCGGTGACGAAAGTGAAGTCGGGGCTCTTTCCCTGGCTGTACGCCGGCGTGCTCATCAACGCGGGCACCGGCCTGGTCATGCTCTACAGCCAGCCGATGCGGTATTATCCGAACTTCTGGTTCTGGTTCAAGATGGGGATGCTCGTCGTCCTGGCCTGCAATGCCGCCTACTTCCACCAGAAGATCGAGAAGACCGTGGACCAGTGGGAGAACGATCCGGTGGCGCCGCTCAAGGCTCGGATGGCGGGCTACGTGTCGCTGGCGTTCTGGGCCGGCGTCATCGTGACCGGGCGCATGACCGCCTACAGCGGTCTCGTGCCTCAGTGGTGGGCCGATATGGGGCTGGGGTAACGCAATGCTGCTACCGTTCTTTCAGTGGATGCAGGAGCTGGGCTTCAGCGCCTACTTCCTGAACTCGGTCTGGCCCACCCCCATCGTGCAGTGCATCCACCTGCTGGCGGTGGCGGTGTTCGCCGGCGCGGTGCTCGTCGTCGACCTGCGGCTCCTCAACCGCGGGCTGACTTCCGCGTCGATCCCGCAGTTGGCGCGGACCGCGCAGCCGTGGCTCGTCTGGAGCTTCGTGGTGCTGGTGCTGACCGGCATTCCCCAGATGACCTCGACCGCGATGAAGCAGTACTACAGCCCCTTCTTCTGGTGGAAGATGGAGGCGCTGTTCGTGGGCGTCGTGGTGACGTTCGTGATTCGTCGAATCATCGCATCGAAGGAGGAGGGGCATTTCGGACCGGTCTGGCCGAAGGTGGTGGGGATCACGTCGATCGCGCTCTGGACGAGTGTCACGATCGGTGCGCGCCTCATCGGACTGTTGTCGTAGAGTAGACTCATGTCGTCGTCGTAGGGCAGCTCGAGATGGCGGACCCCGCAGCCGTGCGGAGTCCCGCCGGTCAGACACGCAGGCGGCGTGTCAGGGAGACACAGAGAAATGCGAAATCGGCTCAGAACAGCAACGATTGCCGGCCTGTCGGCGGCCGTGATGGTCTTCGGTCTGACGGTGGCGGTCCAGCCGGCTCTGGCTCAGGATGAGTACATGGCGCCGCGCACCGCCGCCGGCAACCCGGACCTGAACGGCATCTGGCAGGCCATTGGCTCGGCCCACTGGGACATCGAGCCGCACGCGGCGCGGTTCGGCCCCGTCGTCGAGATGGCGTCCCTGGGCGCGATTCCCGGCGGCCTCGGTATCGTCGAGGGCGGCGAGATTCCCTACACCGACGAGGCGCGGGCCCAGCAGCAGGAGAACCTGCAGTACTGGCTCGAGCGCGACCCCGCGGTGAAGTGCTACATGCCGGGCGTGCCGCGCGCCACCTACATGCCCTATCCGTTCCAGCTCGTGCAGACGCCCGAGTACGTGCTGCTCGCCTACGAGTTCGCGAGCGCCAGCCGCATCGTCTACATGGACCGTCCCGACTTCGTGGCACCCGTCGACGCCTGGATGGGCCACAACATCGGCCGCTGGGAGGGTGAGACCCTCGTCATCGACGTGACCGCGCAGGTGCCCGACACCTGGCTCGACAGCTCCGGCAACCACCACAGCAACCAGATGCACGTCGAGGAGCGGTACACCGCCATCAGCCCCAACCATCTGATGTACGAGGCGACCATTACCGATCCGGAGACCTACACGCGGCCCTGGACCATCAAGCTGCCGCTCTATCGCCGCATCGACGAGAACATGCAGCTCCTCGAGTTCAAGTGCGTCGAGTTCGCCGAAGAGCTGATGTACGGGCACCTGCGGAAGGATCCGGATCTGACCCCGGTTTTCCGGGCCACCGGTCACGGCTCTGACCGCCAGATCGTCCTCGAGCCGCCCCAGTAGCGGGTCGCTCGGCGCGTGAATCATGGTATTGACACGGGACGCGGGAATTCCGATAATCACCGTAGTGTGAGCTTACACAGCGAGGAGGCGTACGAGATGCGAAGAGTACTGTTTGTCGTGGCAGCCGCGGCCTTTGTGGGCCTGGCCACCGTCCCCGGGGATGCTCATCACGCGTTCTCGGCTGAGTTCGACGCGAACCGGCCCATCCACCTCGAGGGCGTCGTGACGAGGATGGAGTGGATCAATCCGCACGCGTGGGTCCACCTCGACGTCACGAACGAGGATGGCAGCGTCACGAGCTGGATGGTCGAGGGCGGCACCCCGAACACCCTGCTGCGTCGGGGCTTCACGAGGGATTCGCTGCTTCCGGGCACCGAGATCATCGTGGATGGCTACCAGGCCAAGGACGGCTCGAACAAGGGCAACGGCCGCGACCTGACCTTCCGGGACGGCCGCAAGCTGTTCATGGGTTCGTCCGGCACCGGCGCCCCGCGCGACGGCCGCGACCCCACCGAGCCCGAATAGGCGGCAGGCTGCGAGACAGCTTCGAAGAGGCTCGGGTGCGCCTGCACCCGGGCCTCTTCTTGCGTACCGGGACGGCTCCGGGCGGCCCCCCCCGGCCGCGGCGACGAGACGCAGGATGGGTCTGGAAACCGCCTTGCGGCTGGCGTAGAATGGCGGTTGCCCATGTCTCGCCACGCAGTAGCGAAGATGCTCCTGGCGCCATTCGCAGCGGCCGCATTGTCCCATGCCGTGGCCGGCCAGCAGGCCGACGGCGGCGACGACTTCTTCCGCACCGGAGTCGAGATCGTCCAGATGGCGGCCACCGTCGTGGACGCCGACGGCCGGCTCGTGGGCGACCTCGAGCGGGACGACTTCGAGATCTACGAGGACGGCACGCCGCAACCCCTGACCCACTTCACGCGCGACCGCGTGCCGCTCAGCGTGGGCGTGGTGCTCGATGTCAGCCAGAGCATGTTCGGCCAGCGCATCGACGACGCGCGTCTCGCCCTCGATCATTTCCTCGCGGACCGGCTCGACGAGGGCGACGAGGTCTTCATCAGCGTCTTCAACCACGAACCCAGCATCGCCGTGCCGTGGACGGTGGGACCGCGGGAGCTCCGCAATCGGCTCGACCACATCCGCCCGTGGGGAGGCACGAGCATCTACGACGCGATGATGGACGCCCTGCCGTTGTTCGACGCCCGCCGGCATCCCCGCGCCGCGGTGGTTCTGATCTCCGACGGCTCGGACACGGGCAGCCTCGCCAACGTGCGCGACGTCCGGAGCCGACTGCGCCGCCACTCCGCCTTCGTCTACGCCATCGCCATCGACGCTCCCGACACGCGGGCCATCAACGACCGCGTCAATCCGCACGCGTTGCGCGAGATCACCACCGAGAGCGGCGGCTATACCGAGGTGGTGCACGACAGCCCCGAGCTGGGGCCGGCGACGGCGCGCATCGCGGAAGAGCTGAACCACCAGTACATGCTCGGCTATCGGCCCACGCGGCCGGCCGACGGCAGCTACCGTTCCATCCGGGTCCGCCTCAAGGGGCTGGACCACACCGTCAGGACCCGGCGCGGCTATGTCGCCGACCCCCGGCGCCGCAACTGAAGCGGGCCCCCCGCGGAAGGAGTCATGCCTGCCACGCCGAGACGACTGCTGCCGGTTCCCGGCGCCAGCCGGGAGGGTGGTTGCCCGTATCGAGTCATGCCTGCCACGCCGAGACGACTGCTGCCGGCCCTGCTGGCGGCGCTGATGGTATCGCCGGGCTTCGGCCTGGCCCAGGATCGGCCTTCCATCGCCGAGCGGACGGCGGGCATGGAGCGTCTGTCCGGGTTTCTCCCGCTGCACTGGGACGATGGAAGCGGCGTCCTGTGGATGGAGATCGCCCGGTTCGACCACGACCTGCTCTATGTGCGCTCGCTCGCCGCCGGGGTCGGGTCGAACGACATCGGGCTCGACCGCGGCCAGCTCGGCGCGACCGCCATCGTGCGGTTCGAGCGCGTCGGCCCCAAGGTGCTGATGGTGCAGCCCAACCAGCGGTACCGGGTCGACACCGCGAACCCCGACGAGGCGCGGGCGCTGGAGGAGGCGTTCGCCACGTCGGTGCTGTGGGGGTTCACGGTCGAGGCGGAGACGGACGGGACGGTGCTCGTCGACGTGACGCCGTTCCTTCTCCGCGACGCGCACGGGGTGGCCGACCGGCTGCCCGGCGCGTACCGGCTCGACGAGAGCCGCAGCGCCGTCCATCTCCCGCGCACGCGGGGCTTTCCCCGGAACACCGAGCTCGAAGCGCGGCTGACCTTCACCGGCGATCCGAGGGGCGGCGGGCCGGGGTTCGGACGCGGTTCGCTCGGCGCCGTGGCGCCAACCGCGGCGGCGGTGACCGTGCGCCAGCACCACTCGTTCGTCGAGCTGCCCGACGACGGCTATACGCCCCGCCCCTATGACCCGCGGGCCGGCTTCGGGGCCCTGACCTGGGAGGACTATGGCGCTCCGCTCGGCCGGCCGATGACCCGGCGGTTCCTGCGGCGCCACCGCCTCGAGAAGCGGGATCCGGCGGCCGCCGTCAGCGCGCCCGTCGAGCCCATCGTGTACTACCTCGACCGGGGGACGCCGGAGCCGGTCCGGTCCGCCCTCCTCGACGGCGCCCGATGGTGGAACCAGGCGTTCGAGGCGGCCGGGTACCGCGACGCCTTCCGGGTGGAGATGATGCCCGAGGGCGCCGACAGCCTCGACGTCCGCTACAACGTCATCCAGTGGGTGCACCGGTCGACGCGGGGCTGGAGCTACGGCTCGTCGGTCACCGACCCCCGCACCGGCGAGATCATCAAGGGCCACGTGACCCTCGGCTCGCTCCGCGTCCGCCAGGACTACCTGCTCGCCGAGGGGCTGTTGTCGCCCTACGTCACCGGCGACGAGGAGCCGGCCGATCTGTCGGAGATGGCCCTCGCCCGCATCCGCCAGCTCTCGGCCCACGAGGTCGGACACACCCTGGGGCTGAGCCACAACTACTATGCGAGCACGCAGGGGCGGATCTCGGTGATGGACTATCCGCACCCCCTCGTGACCGTCAACCGGGACGGGCGCATCGACCTGTCGGACGCCTACGACGTCGGCATCGGGGCGTGGGACGAGGTGGCGATTCGCTACGGCTATCAGGACTTCCCGGCCGGGACCGACGAGCCGGCCGCCCTCGCGGCGGTGCTGGACGAGGCCTGGGACGCCGACCTCCGCTTTCTGACCGGGCAGGACACCGGGGTCAACCCCCGCGTGCACATCTGGGCCAACGGCGCCGATCCGGCGGCCGAGCTGCTCCGCATGCTCGATGTGCGCCGCGCGGCCCTCGACCGGTTCGGGGAGAGCGCAATCAGGAACGGCACGCCGCTGGCCCTGCTCGAGGAGGTGCTGGCGCCCCTGTTCCTGCACCACCGCTACCAGATAGAGGCGGCGGCGTCGGCCCTGGGCGGCGTCGACTACAACTATGCGTTCCGGGGCGACGGGCGCGAACCCGTCCGGGCGGCGCCGGCCGCCGACCAGCGGGCGGCGCTCGCGGCGCTGTTGCGGACCCTGCGGACCGACGAGCTCGCCGTGCCCGCCGCCATCGCCGACCTCATCCCGCCCCGCCCCGCCGGGTACGGACGCCACCGAGAGCTGTTCCCGCGCTACACGGGATCGACGTTCGACCGCATCACCCCCGCCGTGGTGGCGGCCGACCTCACGGTGTCGGCGCTCCTGCGCCCCGACCGGGCCGCCCGGCTCGTCGAGCAGCACGCGCTCGACGGCGACCTGCCGGGACTGGTCGAGGTCATCGACGCCCTCGCGGAGGCGACCTTCGGCGAGACGTCCCCCGCCGGCTACCGCATCGAATTGCAGCGGGCGGTGCAGCGGGTGGTCGTGGATCGGCTGATTCGTCTCGCGTCGGTCGCGCCCATGGCCCAGGTGCGGGCGGTGGCCGCCCACCGCCTGGAGTCGCTCCCCGGTCGGCTGCGGGCGAACGACACCGCGGATGCCATCGGTCAGAGGCGGCGCTTCGTGGGCGAACGCGAGGTCGACTACATCGCGCACCTCGCGCACGTGAACGCCCTGGAGCGTGACATCACCCGGTTCCTCGAGGCGCCGGCCGCCGCCGCCGAGGCGTGGGAGCCGCCGGCGCCGCCGCCCGGCAGTCCCATCGGCGATCCGGGCCTCCACGGGTTGCCGGAGCCGCTCTGGTCGCGGTGGTCCGCGCCCGTCCGGTGGTGACGTCCCCGGCGCGCGCCGGCCGCGGAGCCGAGCCCGTGCTGCGGGCCCGAGACCTGCACAAGCGCTACGGCGACGGCGAGAGCGCGGTGGCCGCCCTGCGGGGCGTCGGCGTCGAGCTCGCGGCCGGCGAGTTCGTGGCCGTGGTAGGACCGTCCGGGTGCGGCAAGTCGACCCTGCTCCACCTGTGCGGGGGCATGGACCGGCCGTCGTCGGGGACGGTGGCCGTCGACGGCGTCGACCTCGCGGCGCTCGACGACGACGCGCTGACCGCGCTGCGGCGCGACCGGGTCGGTTTCGTCTTCCAGTTCTTCAACCTTCTTCCGACCCTCACCCTCGCCGAGAACATCGCGTTGCCGCTGCTGCTCGCCGGCGTGGCGAGCCGGACGAGTCTGGCGCGCGCCGGAGAGGCGGCGCGCCGGGTGGGACTCGCCCATCGCCTGGCCCACCATCCGGGGCAGGTCTCCGGCGGCGAACTGCAGCGGGCGGCGGTGGCGCGGGCCATCGTCCATCGGCCCGCCCTCGTCATCGCCGACGAGCCCACCGGGAACCTCGACAGCGACAACGGCGCACGCGTGCTCGCGCTGCTGTGCGACCTGAACCGCGAGACCGGGGTCGCCGTGCTGCTTGCCACCCACGACCCGGCCCTCGCCGCCGCCGCCGACCGCGTGGTCCGGCTGCGCGACGGCGTCGAAGAGGAGCAGCCGGCGGCCGGGCTCCGCGCCCCCGCCCTGATGGAGACCTGACGGGAGCCTTGCCGCGTTGATCCTCTTTCGCCGGTTCATCGTGCGCGGCATGCGGCGCGATCCGGTGCGCGGTCTCGTCACCGTCGCCGGGCTGACCCTCGGGGTCGCCGTGGTGGTGGCCATCCGTCTCGCCAACGCCGCCTCGGTGGGCGGCTTCGCGGCCGCCCTCGACGGCGTCGCCGGGCAGACCTCGCTCGAGATCGTCGGGGCCGGTGTCGGCGTGCCCGAGGAGCAGCTTGCCGAGATGGGCTGGCTGCGCGAGTACGGGCGGGTCAGCCCCGTCATCGACCGCTACGCCCGGCTCGAGACCGCCGACGGCGCCGGGCGCCGGCTCCGGGTGCTGGGGGTCGACGTGCTGCGCGAGCGGCCGTTCCGGGAGTACCAGTTGCTGCGCTTCTCGCGGCAGGGGAGGCCCCCGCGGCCGCAGGAGCTGCTCGACGTCCTGCTCGACTCGCGGTCGATCGTACTGACGGAGCGGTTCGCGGCGCGGCACGGCGTCGACGTCGGGGCGCCGGTGCGGCTCGTCGTGGGCGACGCCGCGCACGAGATGACGGTGCGCGGCCTGCTCCTCGACGAGGGGCCGGCGCGAGTGGCCGACGGCCGTCTCGCGCTGCTCGACATCGCCGCCGCGCAGTGGCGCTTCGACGGCCTGGGGTGGGTCGATCGGGTCGAGATCCAGCTCTTCGACGCGTCCGCCGTCGACGCGGCCGAGCGCGCCATCGCCGCGCGGCTGCCGGCCGGCCTGCGCGTGCAGCGCCCCGCCCAGCGGGGGCGGCAGGTCGAGCGGATGCTCGCCGCCTTCCACTTCAACCTGAGCGCGCTGTCGTGGATCGCCCTCGTCGTGGGGTTGTTCCTGGTCTACAACACGGTGGCGGTCTCGGTCATCTCCCGCCGCGCCGAGATCGGGGTGCTGCGCGCTCTCGGCGCGACCCGGCGTCTCGTGCTCGGCCTGTTCCTGGGCGAGGCGGCGGTGCTGGCGGCCCTCGCCGCCGCCCTCGGCGCCCCCGCGGGATGGGGGCTGGCCCGCGCCGCGGTGGGGCTGACGTCGACCACCGTCAACACCCTCTACGTGACGTCGCAGGCGGTCGTGCCGCCGCTGGGGGCGGCGGACCTGGTGTGGGCGGCCGCCGTCGCCGTCCCCCTCGCCCTGGTCGCGGCGGCGCTGCCGGCGGCGGAGGCGGCGGGAGTCACCCCGCTCGATGCGGTGCGGCCACCGGAAGGCGGGACCGGCCGCGGGCGGTTCCCCCGCCGGGCGGCCTTGGTGGCGGCGGCCCTGTTCGCCGCCGGGGGTTGGCTGTCGACCCTGGACGCGGTCGGCGGGCTCCCCATCTTCGGCCTCGCGGCGGCGCTCGCCGTCGTCTTCGGGGCGGCGGCGCTCGTGCCGGCGCTGCTCGAGGGGCTGCGTTGGCGGGGGCGCCGGCTGCTCGCGGCGCGGTTCGGTATCGAGGGCCTGCTCGCCCACGCGAACCTGTCGGCCGCGGTGTCGCGGCTCGCGGTCTCGGTGGCGGCCCTCGTCGTCAGCCTCGCGATGCTCGCGGCCATCGCCATCATGGTCGGCAGCTTCCGCGAGACCGTCGCCTACTGGGTCGGGCAGACCCTGCAGGCGGACCTCTTCGTGGCCGTGGCGGAGGGCGGTCCGGTCGGCGGTTCGGCGGAAGTGTCCGAGGCGGCCGAGCGGCGGATCGCGTCGCACCCCGCGGTGGTTGCGGTGGACGGGTTCCGCAGCGTCGATCTGCCCTACGGACCGGACCGCGATCTGATCATCCTGGGGGCGGGCCGCTTCGACGTGCTGCTCGAGCACGGGGCGTTGCTGTTCAAGGCCCCGGTCGACGGGCCGACGGCGATGCGGGGGGCGATCGGGACCGATGCGGTGGCGGTGTCGGAGAGCTTCTCCATCAGGCACGGGGCGGCGGTCGGCGACCGCATCGAGCTCGACACGCCGGTGGGCCTTCGCGGGTTCCGGGTCGCCGCCGTGTACTTCGACTACTCGAGCGACCGGGGTATCGTGGTGATGGACGAGGCGACGTTCGCCGCCTACTACGGCCCCCGGCGGCCGGGCGGCCTCACGCTCTATCTGGCGCCGGACGCCGACCCGGAGACGGTACGCGACGAGCTGCTCGCCGCCGCCGGCGACGACCACCGGCTCTTCATCCGCACCAACCGGACCCTCCGCGCCGAAGTGCTGCGCATCTTCGACGCCACGTTCGCCATCACCTACGCGCTCCAGGTCATCGCCATCGTCGTCGCGATACTGGGGGTGGCCGCCACCCTGCTCACCCTGGTGCTGGAGCGCCGCCGCGAGCTGGCGATGCTGCGGCTCGTCGGGGCTGGCCGCCCGCTGATTCGGCGCATGGTGGTCATCGAAGCCGCGATGCTGGGTCTCCTCAGCCAGGGGGTGGGGCTGGCCGTGGGCATCGCCCTGTCGCTGATCCTGATCCACGTCATCAACGTGCAGAGCTTCGGCTGGACCATCCAGTTCCACCTGCCCGTCGGGTTCCTCGCGCAGTCGACGGTCCTCGTCGCGGTGGCCACGGCGCTGGCCGGGTTGTATCCGGCTCGGGTGGCTTCCCGGACGGCGGCGGGGGCGGCGCGATGAAGCGTGTCTGGGGTCGGCGTACGGCGCGACGGCGTGCGACCGGCAGTCGTCAACCGGGACGCGACGGCCGCGGAGCGGCGTATCGCGCCTGTACCGTGGCGTTGATGGGTTGTCTGGGAACGACCGGCATCTTCCATGCCGCGGGTGTCGAGGCTGGCCAGGAGGCGGTCGCCGCGACCCCGGACAGGTGGCGACAGGCCGCGAGCGACTACGGGTGGCGCTTTCCCCGCGACCACGGCAGCCATCCGGAGTACCGCATCGAGTGGTGGTACTACACCGGCAACCTCGCCTCGGACCGCGGCCGACGGTTCGGCTACCAGGTGACCTTCTTCCGCGTCGGCGTGGACCCGGCCCCGGAGAACCCGTCGCGGTGGGCGGTCCGCGATCTCCACATGGCGCACCTGGCGGTGACCGATCTGGAGACCGGCCGGCATCAGTTCGGCGAGCGGCTCGATCGCGGTGGGCTCGACTGGGCCGGCGCGCGGACACAGACCCTCGATGTCTGGAACGGCGACTGGCGGGCGCGGCTCGACGGCGACAGCCACCGGCTGGAAGTGATCGACCGGTCGTTCGGCGTCGACCTCCGGCTGGCGCCGGGCCGGGGGCCGACCCTCCACGGCGAGAACGGGCTGAGCCGGAAGGGCCCGTCGGCGGGCAACGCCTCGCAGTACTACTCGATGACCCGAATGCCGACCACGGGCCGGATGCGGCTCGACGGCGAGTGGATCGAGGTCACCGGCGAGAGCTGGATGGACCACGAGTTCGGCACGACGTTCCTCGAGCCGGGTCAGGTCGGCTGGGACTGGTTCTCGCTGCAGCTCGACGACGGCGTGGACATCATGGTCTTCCAGTTGCGCCGCGCCGACGGGAGGCCCGACGACCATTCCGCCGGCACCTGGGTGAACGCCGACGGCGAGGCCACGGCTCTCTCTCGGGACGACGTGCGCCTGACGCCCGGGCGCCGGTGGATGTCGCCGGCCAGCGGCGCCGCCTACCCCGTCGAGTGGCGGGTGGAGCTGCCGGGGCGGCAGGTGAGCCTCGCCGTCGCCGCCGCCCTCGACGCCCAGGAGCTGGACACCGACGCGTCCACCGGAGTGACCTACTGGGAGGGCGCGGTCACCGTGACCGGCCGGGTCGGCGGCCGCCGGGTCCGGGGGCGCGGCTATCTGGAGATGACCGGCTACTCCGGGCGCCCGATGAGCGAGGTCTTTCGATAGAATTGGGCGAGAAAGCGGGTCGACGGTCTCCGCACCGGCGCGGCGCCCTGGGTGCGCCTGTCCCGTCACTCTCCCCGATCAGCGTCGGTGCTGACATTGCATCCGCTCCCGCGCGGTCAGTCTGTGGTCCGGCGGCCCTGCGCCGCGCCGGGGTTGCTGGCCATCGTGTCGGTGCTGTTCATCACGGTCGTTCCAGAATCGCTCACGGCCCGGAGTTCGCCACAGGAGCACGGACGGCCGGGCCCGGGAACGCCGGCACCGGCCGGGGTTCGCGGGCAGCGGGATGCGCCCGGGAGTGACGCGGCCGGCGCCGGATTCTCCCTCGCGGGGCTGCCGGACCGGCCACCGCCGCCGAGTCCGCCCGCGGTCATCGCCCGCGACGCGCAGGGCCGGGCGTCGGTCCGGGCGATCCGCCTCGCCACCGGCATCCGCCTCGACGGCCGGCTCGACGAGCCGGTGTACGAGACCGTACCCGCCATCGGCGACTTCGTTCAGCAGATGCCGGTGGAGGGCGCCCCGGCGACCGAGAAGACCGAGGCGTGGATACTCTTCGACGAGGCGAACATCTACGTCAGCGGGCGGATCTGGGACTCGGCGCCCGCGGACGAATGGGTGGCGAACGAGATGCGGCGCGACACCCCCCAGCTTCGCGAGAACGACTCGTTCTGGGTCGCGTTCGACACCTTCAACGACCGGCGCAACGGCGTCGCGTTCTACACCAACCCGCTGGGGGCGATCGGCGACTTCGGCATCACCAACGAGGGCAACCCGAACGGCGACTGGAACCCGGTGTGGGACGTGCGCACCGGCCGGTTCGAGGGCGGCTGGACGGTGGAGATGGCCATTCCCTTCAAGTCGCTGCGCTATCGGCCGGGGCCGCTCCAGCAGTGGGGAGTGCAGATTCGCCGCCTCGTGCGTCGGAAGAACGAGCAGACCTACATCACGTCGGTGCCGATCGCGGCCGGCCGCCGCGGCTTCTTCCGCATGTCCGACGCCGCCCTGCTCGTGGGCCTCGACGTGCCCGACAGCGGCACCAACCTCGAGATCAAGCCGTACGGCATCTCCGGCGTCACCACCGACCTCACGCTGGACGCTCCGCGCCGCAACGCGGGCGACGCCGACTACGGGGTGGACGTCAAGTACGGCATCACCCGGAACCTGACCGCGGACCTGACCTGGAACACCGACTTCGCCCAGGTCGAGGTGGACGAGCAGCAGGTGAACCTGACCCGGTTCAACCTGTTCTTCCCCGAGAAGCGCGAGTTCTTCCTCGAGGGCCGGGGCATCTTCGAGTTCGCGCGGGGAGGCGGTCCCAGCCTCCGCGACGGCGCCCTGCGGCTGATCGGCACCGGCCGGTCCAGCGAGGAGAGCCACGCGCCCACGCTGTTCTACTCGCGCCGCATCGGGCTCCAGGAAGGCGCCGTGGTGCCCATCACCGGCGGGGCGAGGGTCACCGGCAAGGTGGGCGCCTTCGATGTCGGGGCGCTGAACATGCATGCGGGCGCAGTGCCGAACGTCGGCGTCGAGCCCACCAACTTCGCGGTCGCCCGCGTCAAGCGCGACATCCTGCGCCGCAGCGCCGTCGGGGCCCTCTTCACCAACCGCTCGGTGTCGCTCGACGGCGGCGGCGCCAGCCAGACCTTCGGCGCCGACGGCACGTTCTCCTTCTATGACAACGTCAACGCCGTCGCCTACCTCGCCCGGACGCGGACGCCGGGCCGGGCCGGCCGCGACCGGAGCTACCAGGGGCAGCTCAGTTGGAACGGGGACCGCTACGGGTTTCGCGCCGAGCACCTGGCGGTCGAGGACAACTTCCGGCCCGAGGTCGGGTTCTGGCGGCGCGAGAACTTCCGGCGCTCGTTCGGGGCCGCGCGGTTCAGCCCCCGGCCCGCCTCCATCGAGGCGGTCCGCCAGTTCCGGCTCGAGGGCAGCTTCGACCATGTCGAGGCCGCGGACACCGGCGTCGTCGAGACCCGGCAGACGCAGCTCGCATTCCTGACCGAGTTCGAGAACAGCGACCGCATCGGCATCTCGGCCGCCGACAACTACGAGTTCCTCGTCGAGCCGTTCGAGCCGGGGCGGGACGTGGTGCTGCCGGTCGGCGGCTACCGCTTCCGCGACTTCGAGACCACCTATACACTCGGCGGGCAGCGCCGCCTGAGCGGGATCCTCACCGTGCGGATGGGCGAGTATTTCAACGGCATCATCCGGTCCATCGGCTTCCGGCGCGCCCGCTTCGTCATCGTCCCGCAGCTCGCCGTCGAGCCGACGGTGTCCGTCAACTGGATCGAGACGCCGCAGGGCGCATTCCGCGCCGACCTGCTCGTCTCGCGCATCACGTGGACCCTCTCGCCGCGCATGTTCTTCAGCGGCCTCGTCCAGTACAACTCGAGCACCCGCACCGTGAGCAACAACCTCCGGCTGCGGTGGGAGTACAGTCCCGGCAGCGAGCTGTTCGTCGTCTACACCGAAGACCGGGACAGCGATCCGCTCAGGCCGGACCGGTACTCGGGCGGGCTGCGCAACCGCGGGCTGGTGGTGAAGGTGAACCGGCTGTTCCGCTTCTGACGGTGGCTGGGCGCGCCGTTCCCTTCGGCGCCCACGGGCCCGCCCTGCGTTCGTCGCACCACCGGTCCAACCGATTGTCCTCGCCCTTCCGCCGTGCCCGGGCGCAGCGGCGGTTCCCGGCGCCCGGGATGGAACTCCGCGTTCGCGCCGCGTCCGGAGAGCGCAGCGGACTCCCGAGGCGCCGCCTGACCGGGCGCGAGGATGAGCCCCCGTCCGGTTGTCCTCGTGCGCGTCCGCCGCCGCGGCCATTCGCGTCCGCGCCCGCGGTCGCACGCCCGGGCGCGGCGGCGATTCCCGGTCGCGCGGCGTTTTGCGGTATAACCACCGGCGAGAGGAGCTTGTCCGATGACCCATCCCCTGTCTCGTCGTCACTTCCTGCACGCCGCCGGCGCCGGCGCCGCGTCGGTCTGGATTCCCAAGCCGGTCAAGGGCTACAGCGCGGCCGAGATGCGGCGGCAGGCCCCCGGCGGCCGCCTCGAGGCGGGCATCTCCAAGTGGGACCTCGACACGCCGTGTCTCTGCGTCGACCTCGACCGCCTGGAGGGCAACCTGGACCGCATGCAGACCACCGTCACCCGCAACGGCATCGCCAGCCGTCCTCACGCCAAGACCCACAAGTGTCCGGCCATCGCGCGGCTGCAGATCGCGACGGGGTCGGTGGGCATCTGCACCGCGAAGATCTCCGAGGCGGAGGTGATGTTCGAGCACGGCGTCGAGCAGATCCTGCTGACGACGGTGAACGTGACCCCGCGCAAGATCCGCCGGGCCATGTACCTGAGGAAGTGGTGCGACGGCTTCGTCCAGGCCGTCGACACCGCCGCCAACGCCCGCGACCTGTCGGACGCGGCGGCGGAAGCGGGGGTTGTCGCCGACGTGACCGTCGACGTCGACCCCGGCGGGCACCGCACCGGCATCACGCCGGGCGCCCCCGCCCTCGAGCTCGCGCAGCTCGTGGACTCGCTGCCGGGCCTGCGCCTGCGCGGCATGCTCTGCTACGACGGCGGGTCGCAGCACGTGACGGGGTTCGCCGAGCGGCGCCGGCGGACCCTGGCCAATCTCGAAGCGGCGGCCGACACCGCGGATCGCATGAAACGCTCGGGCCTCGACACCGGCATCTTCAGCGGGGGCGGCACCGGCACCTATAACATCGACCACGAGACGCCGGGCATGACCGACGTGCAGGTCGGCAGCTACGTGTTCATGGACGCGCAGTACCTGGCCATCGGGGGCGCGGAGGACGACGAGGTCTACAGCGACTTCGCCCCCGCGCTGACGGTGCTGACCACGGTGCTGAACGACCAGTACGAGGGGCGCGCCACCACCGACGCCGGCGCGAAGGCCAACACCATCAACCGGCCGTGGCCGCTCGTCGCCGGCGAGACCGGCATGAGCTATACCTCCGGGTCGGACGAGTTCGGGACGATCCGCTACGGCGAGAACGCCAGCCGCACCTACCGCGTCGGCGACAAGCTCGAGCTCATCGTGTCGCACTGCGACCCGGTGGTGAACCTCTACGACCAGCTCTACGGGGTCCGGGGCGATCGCGTCGAGGTGGCGTGGCCCATCGCGGGGCGGGGGATGTCCGTCTGAGGTGTTGGCGGTTTCGGTGGTGCGTGCGCATCGTCTCCGACGTGGTGGACGTCCCGCCCGCCGGTGGCCGAATGGGGCAGCGCCTCGAACACAGGACCTCGTGTCGAGCGCTGAGGACGAATGGTCAGACCCCCGTGGCGGCTCGCAGCCGGGCGGCCGGATCCGGAACAGTTCAGGGCCGTGCTCGGCCGGATAGTGGGCGCGGCGGAACCCGACGTCGTCGTGGCGTTCGGTTCCGCCGTGCGTGGGGAGATGCGCCCGCACAGCGACGTCGACCTCTTCGTGCTGAAGGACCTGCCGAACGAGTCGAAGGTCCGACAGGTTCTGTCCGACCGGCTCCCGTGGGAGGTTCTCCGGAACCTGCCGCCCGTCGACCTCGTGCCTGGCGCCGTCTGCCGCGTGCCGGTGTACCACGACGCGCTGGCCATGGTCTACCACGACGCGCTGAAGCGCGGGATCGTGGTGTACAACCGGCGGGCGCCTGAGCAGTTCGAGCCGGCATCCGTGCGTGATGTTCTCGGTACGGCGGTGACGGAGTCGCGCGAGATGATGGTCCGAAGAGTCCAGCACCACCGTGACGAGGCGCTTGAGTGGCTTGAGGAAGCGGAAGAGAGCTTGCAGGTCGTGAACATTCGGGCGAATCCCGTGAAGCAGCGTTGTATTGCAGCGCAGGCGTCGAGCGAGAAGTCCCTGAAGTCGTTGCTCGTCGCGCACGGGCGGCCGGTGCCGTACCTGCATGGACTTGCCGAGCTGGCGCACGACGTGGGGCAGTGCGGGGAGTCAATCCCCGGCGTCGCCACCGAGAAGGTGCTCAAGGAGCTCAGCGCGTACGGAGGCGATGCGCAGTACCCGGGCTGGGAAGAGCCGGAGAATCCTGAACCGTCAGAGAGGTACATCGACGCCGCCAATGCGCTCTATCGAACGGCCGCACAGCGGGTTCCCGAGATTCTGAACGCGCGTGAGGCGACGGTGCGAGAGTCGAAGGGGCGATGACCAGCCTTGCAGACCCTGAGGCTGGCTGGCCAGGGACGGCAGGGTCGATCCCGAGGCGCCAACCAGGGGTCGGCAGGGTCGGCCGGCTGCGATATAATCGCCATCCATGTGGACGAAGCTTCAGAACACGCCCCGCAAGCGTGCGCCCCGCAAGGTCGCGGTGATCGAACCGGACCGTTGTTTCGGCGCGTTCGCCTGCTCGATCTGTCAGGCCGCCTGCCCCGTCGAAGACTGCATCGTCGAGGAGAAGGACGCCAACGACCGCTGGGTCTGCGCGGTGCGCATCGACAAGTGCATCGGCTGCGGACTGTGCGTGACCATCGGCAACCCGACCGCCCCCGGCAAGCGGGACTTCGGGTGTCCGGCCGACTACGACGCGATCGACATGGTCGAGTACGGGGACGTGGTCGCCGCCGTCGAGTCCCACGTCGAGGCCGAATCGTCGGGGTCCGAGTCGGCTACCGCGTGAGTTCCCGGCGGGTCGACCACGGCCGTGGGGCGGGCGTTGCGTGCCCCGGGCCTTCTCCCGGCGGACGTGGTTTTCACCGGTCGTACCGAGGGCCGTCGCCAGGACCGCCCTTCCTGCATTCGGTCGTACCGATGACGGTGGCGTGCAGCAGTATCGGCGGCTGACATGACGCCCCACTCGACCGTCTTGAACGAGCACTCCAGTCTGCGCTTCGAGGCCGGAGCGCTGATATTCCCGATGCCCGTCGCCTGCTACGACGGGCTGATGGACAGCGAGAGTCTGCCGCGTGGGGCGAGCTACAACGGTCCGACGGGCGCGCTGGAGGTGGACGCGGTGCCCAACGGGCGCTATCACGACCCGCGCGCCGACGCCGTATTCGTCCTGCTGATGGAGCTGCGCCGCCTCTCGGGCGCTCGGGTGCACGTCGGAACCACGGCGGTGATCGAGGGCGCCGCCGGCGACCGGCGCCATCCCGATGTCCAGCTCTTCATCTCGCCCGACAAACTCGCCGCGCTCAACGCCCATTTTCGGCCTGCCCCGGTTCCCGATCTCGCGGTGGAAATCGACACGACTTCCCTGAGCCGGGCTCGGACCGAGGCTCGCCTCGCCGCCTACGCGCGTCTGGGTGTGGGGGAACTGTGGGTCTGGTGGCGCACCGGTGGATCCGAAGCGGAACCGCAGGGACGGGCCGCGGTCCTGGTTGCCGAGTCGGGCGGATGGCGGGCCGTGGATACGTCCGTGGCCGTGCCGGGCCTGCGGCCGGACGATATCGAGGCCCTGCTCGATGAACCGGGCGACATCGACCGTACGAAGAAGGCCGAGGGCCTGGCGGCGCGGCTGGCTCCCGCTTTCGCCAGCGGGTCGGGTCGCTGACGGGTCGGTTCCGCGGCTGCGGGCGGGCGGGTCCAGGTCCACCCGGGTCGCATTTCGCCAGCCGCCCGGGTCGGTTCATCGCGGCGCCGTGTCGGGTGTGTCCAGGTCCACCAGGGGCGCATCTGCGTCCACCCGGTCACCCGCCTCGCACCGGACGGCGGTGACCACGGCGGCCCGGGGCGACTTCAGCGGCAGCTCCATCTTCATCGCTTCGAGCACCAGCAGGGTGTCGCCCTGCGCCACCGCCTGGCCGGGGGCGACGGCGACGGCGGTGACGATGGCGGGCATGGGGGCGCGGACAGGCCCCGTGTCGCCGGCCGTTTCGGGCTCGCGCGCCGCCGCCTCCACGGCGCCCGGCCAGCGAAAGACGCGGCCGTCCACCCAGCCCCAATCGACGCCCGGCTCGCGGGCGACGACCACGTCGAACCGCCGTGCGCCCAGCCGGACCCGATATCGGCCGTCGTCGATCCGTTTCACCTCGACCGGTCCGTCGACGCCCGGGATGAGCACGCGACCGGTTGCCGCGTCCGCGTCGCGGGCGATCGCCTCTACCGTCACGGGTCGGCGGGGAGGGGTCATGACAGCCCCCGGCTCCCGAGGGTGGACCAGGGGCCGCTTCTCGGCCGGTGAACGCCGCCTGGTTTCCCTTCCATCCGCGCCACTTCGACCGGCCCGTCGAGCCCCGCGATGCGGACCCTGCCGCCCGCCACGTCCGCGTCGCGGGCGATCGCCTCTACCGTCACGGGTCGGCGGGGAGGGGTCATGACAGCCGCCAGCCCCCGAGGGTGGTCCACGGGTCGTTCACGGCCGTTGAACGCGGCCTGTCTTCCGGGGCGTCGGGCGAGAGCCGGGTGTCGACGGCGAGCGCCGCCGCGAGGGCGAGGGCGGGCCCCTCGTCGTCTTCCGCCAGCAGTCCGTCGAGCGCTTCGTCCAGGAACCCGGTGTCCACGGGTCCCTCGGCCACTTGCGGGTGGCGCAGGATGCGCGCCAGGAGCTCGATGTTGGTGCGCACCCCGAGCACGACGTAGCGGGCGAGGGCGGCGCGCGCCCGCGCCAGAGCTTGCGGGCGGGTCTCGGCGTGGACGACGAGCTTGGCGAGGAGGGCGTCGTAGGCGGGGGAGACCACGCTGCCCTCGACCACTCCGGCGTCGACGCGGACGCCGGGTCCGGCCGGCTCCCGGTAGCGGAGGAGGGCGCCGGCGTCGGGCAGGAAGCCCTCCGCCGGCCGCTCGGCGTAGACGCGGCACTCGACGGCGTGGCCGCGCACCGTGATCTCGTCCTGCGACCACGGCAGGCCCGCCCCGCCGGCCACCGCGAGCTGGGCGTGCACGAGGTCGCGGCCCGTCACCGCCTCGGTGACGGGGTGCTCCACCTGCAGCCGGGTGTTCATCTCCAGGAACGCGACGGTTGCATCGTCACCGGCGCCGTCGACCAGGAACTCCACCGTTCCCGCATTGCGGTAGCCGGCGGCGCGGGCGGCGTCGACGGCGGCCTCTGTCAGCCGCGTGCGCACCGCCGGCGTCAGGCCGGGGGCGGGGGCCTCCTCGACGACCTTCTGATGACGCCGCTGGATGGAGCAGTCCCGCTCGTGGAGGTGCACGACGCGCCCCGCGTCGTCGGCCATGATCTGCACCTCGACGTGGCGCGGGTGGGCGAGCCGCCGCTCGACGTAGAGCGTGCCGTCCCCGAACGCGGACGCCGCCTCGCGGCGCGCCTCGTCTATCGCCTCCCGCAGCCCGTCGGCCGTCCGCACCGTGCGCATGCCGCGCCCCCCGCCCCCCGCCGACGCCTTGAGCAGCACGGGATAGCCGACCCGCTCGGCCGCGGCCGCGAGACCCGCGTCGGTCTGATCGGCGGGGGTCTCGCCGGGGACGATCGGCACGCCCGCCGCCTGCATCAGGCGCCGGGCCTCGATCTTCGAGCCGAGGCGTGCGATGACCTCGGCGGGTGGGCCGACCCAGGTCAGGCCGGCGTCGGCGCAGGCGGCGGCCATCCCGGGATCCTCGGACAGGAAGCCGTAGCCGGGGTGGACGGCTTCCGCTCCCGTCTCGCGGGCGGCGTCGATGATGGCGCCGACGCTCAGATAGCTGTCACGCGGAGGCGGCGGGCCGATGGTGACGGCCCGGTCCGCCGCGCGCACGTGCGGCGCCGTGGCGTCGGCGGTCGAACACACCGCCACCGACTCGATGCCCAGCTCGCGGCACGCGCGGACGATGCGGAGGGCGATCTCGCCGCGGTTGGCGATGAGCAGGCGTGTGATGGTCATGCCCCGGTCTCGTGGGCGGCGTCGATGACGGCGCCGACGGTCAGACAGCAGTCGCGCGGATACGGCGGTCCGATGGTGGCAGCCCGGTCTGCGGCGCGCGCGTGGGGAGACCGGACGTCGGCGGTCGAGCACACCGCCACCGACTCGACGCCGAGCTCGCGGCACGCGCGGACGATGCGGAGGGCGATCTCGCGGTGGTCGGCGACCAGCAGGCGCTTGATGGTCATGGCCTGCCGCCCTCGCGAGGCGTGTCGGTGGCCGCCCGCCTTCCACGCCCGGCGGCGGTCGCGCCGCGCCGGCCGTCGTTCGCCGCCGCGGGGGTGGCCATGTCGCGCCTCGGGCAGGCGCTCAGCGAAGGCGGGAACGTCGACGGGTCGATCCGCGCCGATGAGGTGGTCATGTCGCGTCTGCCGAGCCCGTCACGCCATCATTCGGATACGGAGTCGCGCTGCAGCGCGCAATCGTTCACCAATCACGGCGCCCATGCCTGAATTCGGGCCATATGGCCGCCTACATGCGGAAGACGCCGAACTTCGGGTCGGCGAGGGGGGCGCCCGCCGCCATCGACAGGCCGAGGGCGAGGGCGGGCCGCGTCTCGGCCGCGGTGATCACCCCGTCGTCCCACAGCCGGGCCGTCGCGTACCAGGGCGATCCCTCGTGGTCGTAACGGGCGACGATGGGGTCACGGATGGCCGCCTCGTCGTCCGGCGCGAGCCGCTCGCCCCGCCGCGCCTGCTGGTCGCGCTTCACGGTGACGAGCACGCTTGCCGCCTGCGGCCCGCCCATCACCGAGATGCGGGCGTTGGGCCACATCCACAGCAGGCGCGGGTCGTAGGCGCGGCCGCACATGCCGTAGTTCCCGGCCCCGAACGAGCCGCCGATGAGGACGCTGAAGCGGGGGACGACCGCGTTCGCCACCGCGTGCACCATCTTGGCCCCGTCCTTGGCGATGCCCGCCCGCTCGTACTCCCGGCCGACCATGAACCCGGTGATGTTCTGCAGGAAGATCAGCGGGATTCCCCGCAGGTTGCACAGTTGGATGAAGTGGGTCGCCTTGAGGGCCGACTCCGAGAAGAGGACGCCGTTGTTGGCGACGATGCCGACGAGGAAGCCGTGGAGGCGCGCGAACCCGGTGACGAGGGTGGGGCCGTAGCGGGCCTTGAACTCGTCGAGGCGCGACCCGTCGACGAGCCGGGCGATGACCTCGCGCACCTCGTACTGGCGCCGGAGGTCGGCCCCGACGATGCCGCCGATCTCCCCCGGATCGTACCGCGGGTCCTCCGGCGTGGTGACGTCCCCGGGCGGCGGCCTGACGGCGTGCAGGGTCGAGACGACGGTGCGGGTGATCTCGATCGCCTCGGCGTCGTCGCGGGCGTGGTAGTCGGCGACGCCCGAGAGCCGCGTGTGGACGTCGGCGCCTCCGAGCGCCTCGGCCGGGACGTCCTCGCCGGTCGCCGCCTTCACCAGCGGCGGGCCGCCCAGGAAGATGGTGCCCGTGCCCTCCACGATGATCGTCTCGTCGGCCATCGCCGGCACGTAGGCGCCCCCGGCCGTGCACGAGCCCATCACCACCGCGATCTGCGCGATGCCCGCCGCCGACAGCCGGGCCTGGTTGTAGAAGATGCGCCCGAAGTGCTCCCGGTCGGGGAACACCTCCGCCTGCATCGGCAGGTAGGCGCCACCGGAATCGACGAGATAGACGCACGGCAGCCGGTTCTCCAGCGCAATCTGCTGCGCCCGCAGGTGCTTCTTGACCGTGATCGGGAAGTACGTGCCCCCCTTCACGGTGGCGTCGTTGGCCACCACCATCACCGCGCGGCCGCTCACCTGGCCGACCCCGGTGACGAGCCCCGCCCCCGGTGCCTCGTCGTCGTACAGGCCGCCGGCGGCCAGGGCCGACAGCTCGAGAAAGGCGGTGTCGGGGTCGAAGAGGCGGGCGAGGCGCTCGCGCACCGGCAACTTGCTCTGCTCGGCGTGCCGGCGGGCGGCCGCCTCGCCGCCGCCCGCCCGCGCCCGCGCCCGCCGAGCTTCGAGATCACGCTCCAGCCACTCCACCGCAGCCAGGTTGTCGCGGAACTCCGCGCTGCCGGTGTCGACGTTGCTGGGCAGGACGCGCATGGGTGAGCGCCGGCCGGGTCGGGGCGGGCAGCCGGAAACCGGCGGGCCCGAGCCGGCGCTCGCGCTGTCGGGCGATTGTAGCATTCAGCCGCCGGCCGGGCGCGCCGGCACACGTTGGTCACGGTCTCCCCTGTATGCAGAGCATGCCTGGTCCAGACCGCACCGGCGCGCGGCGACATGCCGTCGAGGTTGACGAGGGGGGGTATGTATGATGCCGGGTGGGCTGGCTGAAGGCAGCCTCACGAATACGGCGCGGTCAGCAGGCGACCACCAATCCGGGCTGGGTGTCGACTTCGATGTCGCTCCGGATGCGGTGGTCGGCGCAAGCCGGGACGACTTGCCGGTGCCGATGACGCCGTCCATCATCCTCGTGGATTCGCGGGCGACGGTGTGGCATGCGTGGTTGGGCGTGCTGTCGCCCGAGTTGGAAGCGGAGGTGTTGGCCGTGGTGCGGGGTGACTTCACGGTGCTCGGGAGCGTGCAGCGGATGTCGGTGGCCGAGGGCGCCGGTCGTCCGGGGCGTGGTCTCGAGTCGGTGTGGCCGTGGGACTGAGTGACGCACGAACGATAGGCGGGGCGTGGCGCACGTTGGCGACGGACGTGCGGGCGGCGGTCCTGAGTCTGGTCCGCCGCCCGGGCCTGACGCTGACGGTGGTGTTGCTGCTGGGGTTCGGCATCGGCGCCGGTGCGGCGGCCTGGACCGGGTTGTACAGGATGGTCATCCGGCCGCTGCCGTACGACGAGGTGGACCGGCTGGTGACGGTGGGGCTGGCGCGGCGGGGCGCACCGGAGCCCGTCTATCGGCGGGTGTTCGAAGTCGTGCGGGACGGCAACCGTTCGTTCGCCCATCTCGGGGGGTATGCGGCACGGTCGGCGGTGTGGAGCGGCCCGGAGGGGCCGGTGCGGCTGCACGGCGCGGTGGTGTCGCCGTCGCTCTTTCCGTTGCTCGGCGTGGCCCTGTACACGGGACGGCCGTTCACGGAGGAGGATGCCCGGTTCGGCGCGGATCGTGTGGTGGTCTTGAGTCACTGCGCGTGGAGGTTGCGCTTCGGGGCCGACCCGGACGTCGTGGGGTCGTTGCTCGACCTGGGGGACGCGTCGTACGCGGTCGTCGGCGTGTTGGCCGATGGCGTGGTCTTTCCGGACGCCGAGACGGCGTTCTGGACGCCGATGGTGCTGGGGTCGCCCGACCCCGTGCTCGACCGCTTGGTGGCGCGTTTCTCGGCGCTGGGGCGTCTTGCTGACGGGGTGACCGCGAGCGAGGCGGCGGCGGAGATGGACGTGATGCTGGCGGGGGGCGGGCTCGACCGGTTGGGGCGGGCGCGGGTGGTTTCCCTGCAGCGCGAGCTGACGGAGCCGTATCGGCCGGCGCTGCTGGCGTTGACGGGCGCGGCGGGGCTGATGCTGCTGCTGGTCGCCGTCAACGTGGCGGGGCTGCTCTTGGCGCAGGCGTTGACGCGAAGCCGCGAGTTGGCGACGCGCTGCGCGTTGGGGGCGTCGGGGGGCCGCATCGTGGGGGGGATGCTGCTGGAGAGCGTGTTGCTCGGCTTGGCGGGTGGCGCCGTGGGGCTCGGGGTGGCCGCGGCTCTGATCCGGATCGGGGCGGCGCTGGCGCCGGGCGCGGCGGGGCGGCTCGACGCGGGCGGAGTCGACACGCCGGCCCTCGCTCTGGCTGCCGCGCTGTCGGTGGGGGTGGGGCTGCTGTGTGGCGCCGCGCCGGCCGTGCACTGGTGGCAGCGCGGCCGGGCCGGTTCGCTTGGCGCTTCGGCGTTGCACGGAGCCGGCGATGGCGGTCCGAGGGTGAGCCGAATGCGTGCGGGGCTGGTGGTGGTGCAGGTGGCCTGCGCGCTGGCCCTGGTCATCGCGGCGGCCCTGCTGCTACGCAGTTTCCTGCGTCTGGTCGACGTCGACCCCGGCTACGATCCGGCCGGCGTGCTGACGGCGCGGGTGGCTTACCCGGATCGGCCCAGTCGGGTCTTCGACGGCATCACCGGCGAACAGGCGATCCGCCACGTCAACGCCAGGCAACGCTTTTCCTCGGCGGTGGTCGAGCGGGTGACGACGATCGAGGGTCTGGCCGCCGTCGACGCGGTCGGGGTGTCTTCCTGGCTGCCGCTCGGGGGCGCGGATGGCGGGGCGGTGCCGGTCGCGGTCGGGGGGCGGTCGTCGAGTGAACCGCTCTGGATGCCGGTGACGTTGGCGAGTGCCGGGTATTTCGCGGCGCTGCGGCCGCACGTGCGGTCTGGCCGGGTGTTCACACCGCGGGATGCAGGCGGCTCGCCGGTCGCCGTCGTCAGTGAGAGTCTCGCGCGGGAGGTCCTCGGGGACCCGGCCGTCGGTCGGCGCCTGGTGCTCGCGGCCGGCACACGGGCGGAGTACACGGTGGAAGTGATCGGGGTGGTCGCGGATGTGCGCGTTCCCGGTCTGCCGGGGCGGGAATCGGCGGCCCGCGTCTATGTTCCGGCGTCGCAGCCGGGTCCGTTCAGTCACCCCGAGGAGTGGTTCGTGTCCATTCGCACCCGCGGCGATCCGACGGCGGCGGGGCCGTTCCTGCGGGTGGCGCTGCGGGAAGTGCATCCGCGCGCGCTGGCCGACGACGTGCAGACGATGTCGGCCCGGTTGGCGGCGCGCGTGGGGGAGCCGCGAACGCATGCTGCCGTCGCCGCGTTGTTCGGCGGGGTGGCGCTGGCCGTCGCCGCCTGCGGTCTCTACGGTCTCGTCAGCCATGCCGCCTGGCGGCGGCGCCGTGAGTTCGGGGTGCGTCTGGCCCTCGGCGCGCAGCGGGGCCACGTCCTCCGCCTCGTCCTCGGCTGGGCCTTCGCGCTCGTGGGGAGCGGCGTCGCCCTGGGCCTGCCGATCAGCCTCGCGGCGGCACGCCTCCTCGACAGCATGCTCTTCGGCGTCACCTCCCTGCATGCGCCGACCGTCGCGGCGGCCATGGCCGCCGTGCTCGGCGTCGGGCTGGCCGCCGCCTGGCTGCCGGCCCGACGCGCGGCCCGGGCCGAGCCGATGGACGTCCTGCGGTGCGAATGACGGCGGGCAGGAACGCCTGCGCGAGACGTATCAGGTGTGGCGTTGCACCGGCTGATGCTCGCTCGACAGGCCACGGGCGGCAGGGCGTGCGATGATGAAACCCACAGCGCGATGAGCGACGCACCTTCCCACCCGCACGACCAGCTCTTCCGCACGGTGTTCGCCGACTCCGCCGATGCCGCCGGCCTTCTGCGGGCATACCTGCCCCCGGACGTCACGAAGTCGCTGCGCTGGTCCACGCTCGCCGTGCAGGACGCCCGGTTCGTCGACGACGCCCTGCGCGAGCGCGAGTCCGATCTGTTGTTCGCGGTCGAAGAGAACACCGGCGCGCCGGCCTGGCTGTACGTCCTGCTGGAACACCAGTCGACGGCCGACCACTGGATGCGCCTGCGGCTGTTGACGTACTGCGCTCGCATCTGGGAACGCGACCGCCAACGGCTGCCGTCGGCTAGAACGCTCCGACGTATCGTCCCGGTGGTCTTCTACCAGGGCCGGACGCGCTGGCCGCACGACACTGCGTTCCACTCGCTGTTCCACGAGGACCGCCCCGCTTGGCGCTGGAGCCCGGACTTCGAGCATGTGCTGATCGACCAGACGCAGATCGATCCCGCAGACGTCCGCGGGACGTTGCGCGGCCGCATCGCCCAGTTGGCGCTGATGGCCGCGGCGCGGGATCTCTGGACCGCCACCCGGCAGGTCGTACGCCTCATCGGCGAGCTGAGCGCCGCCGCACCGGACGACATCGAGCAGCACTTCGTGTTCCTCGCCTACCTGCACGCCGTGCTCTCGCCCGACCACTGGCGGCGCTTCGACGAGACGATGCGCCGCGAAATCTCCTCCGGAGGAAGGATCATGGACGGAACCGAATGGCTCATAGGCCTCGGCCGGCAGGAGGGCCGGCAGGAGGGCCGGCAGGAGGGCCGGCAGGAGGGTCGGCAGGAGGGCCGGCAGGAAGGCCGGCAGGAGGGCCGGCAGGAAGGCCGGCAGGAAGGCCGGGCAGAGGTCATCGTGAGGCTCCTCGAGTCCGGTATGTCCTCCACCGCCATCAAGAACGCTGTCGGCGCAACCCTTGAGGAACTCGACACCATCGAACGGACCATGAACAACGCGCGGACTCCGAAGACCCGCGCCGACTGACGCCTTGCCACGTTCGGTGCTCGCGGGGGGCTGCTCCGCCACCCGTCAGCGCGGCCGGCGCGTGGGCGGGTGTCATGTATCCTGTAGGCCATGCGCATCGCCTACCAGGGTGAGCCGGGCGCCTACTCCGAAGCCGCCGCCCTGCGTTTCCGGCCGTCCGCCGACCTCCTGCCGTGCGAGACCTTCGCAGCGGTGTTCGCGGCGGTCGAGGAGGGGCGGGCGACCCACGGCATCCTGCCCATCGAGAACTCGAGCCACGGCACGATTCACGGCAACTACGACCTCCTCCTGAAGCACGAGCTGCCCATCGTCGGCGAGGTCAAGCAGCCCATCGTGCACAACCTGCTCGCGCTCGACGGGACGACCCGCGACCAGTTGCGGCGGGTGTTCTCCCACCCGCAGGGCCTGGGCCAGTGCGAGCGGTTCCTCCGCACCCTCGACGTGGAGCTCGTGCCCACCTACGACACCGCGGGCAGCGCCAAGCTGATTCGCGACGGCGGGCTCCGCGACACCGGGGCCATCGCCTCCGAGCGCGCGGCCGAGGTGTTCGGGCTGTCGATACTCATGGCCGGCGTGCAGGACTTCGCCGACAACACCACCCGGTTCCTGCTGGTGGGGCGCGACCAGACGCCGCTCGGCCCCGCCAACAAGACGACGATCGTCTTCACCGTGACCAACGACGCGGGGGCGCTGTTCAAGGCCCTGAGCGTGTTCGCCCTGCGCGACATCGACCTGACGAAGCTCGAGTCCCGGCCGATTCCCGAGCGTCCCTTCGAGTACCTGTTCTACGCCGACCTCACCGCGTCGCGCGACGACCTGCCGTGTGCGCGCGCCCTCATGCACCTGGCCGAGTTCGCCCCGCTGCTGAGGACGCTGGGGTCGTATCCGCGCTGGGAAGAGCCCGAGACCGAATAGATGCCGAACCGTCTCGCCGACGAGCCCAGCCCGTATCTGCTTCAGCACTGCGAGAATCCCGTGGACTGGTATCCGTGGGGGGAGGAGGCGTTCGCCCGCGCCCGCGCCGAGGACCTGCCCATCTTCCTCTCCGTCGGCTACTCGACGTGCCACTGGTGCCACGTCATGGAGCACGAGTCGTTCGAGAACGCCGACATCGCCCGCGTGCTCAACGCGAGCTTCGTCCCCGTCAAGGTCGACCGCGAGGAACGCCCCGACGTCGACCGCGTGTACATGGCGTTCGTGCAGGCGACGACGGGCTCGGGGGGGTGGCCGATGAGCGTCTGGCTCACCCCGGAGCTGAAGCCGTTCTACGGTGGCACGTACTTCCCGCCGTCGTCGCGCTGGGGACGTCCCGGCTTCGCGGAGATCCTGGCCGAGATCGCGCGGCGCTGGCGCGAGTCGCGCGCCGAGCTGGCGGCGTCGGCCGACGGAGTGATCGAGCGGCTGCGCGAGGCGCAGCACAACCGGCGGCCGTCCGGGGGGCGGATGCCGGACGGGGAGTTGCTGGCGGCGGGGGTGCGCGAATACGCGGGCGCGTTCGACGCCCACCACGGGGGGTTCGGGGGGGCGCCCAGGTTCCCGCGGCCGGCCGAGCTCTTCTTCCTGCTGCGCGAGCATGCGCGCACCGGCGACGTCGAGGCCCGCCACATGGTGCTCGAGACGCTGCGGGCGATGGCCCTCGGCGGCATGCGCGACCATGTCGGCGGGGGGTTCCACCGCTACGCGGTGGACGCCGCGTGGCGAGTCCCCCACTTCGAGAAGATGCTCTACGACCAGGCGCAACTGGCCATCGCGTTCCTGGAGACTGCGCAGGCGGCGGGCGAGCCGTCGTTCGCCGACGTGGCCCACGACACGCTCGCCTACGTCCACCGTGACCTGCGTCATACGGGGGGCGGGTTCTTCTCGGCCGAGGATGCCGACAGCCTGCCGCCGGACGTCGGCGCGGCCCCGTCCGCCGCGTCGGCGGCGGCGAAGCGTGAGGGGGCGTTCTACGTCTGGACCCAGGCCGAGCTCGATGCGCTGTTCGGGGACGACGCCGACGTGGTGCGGTTTCGTTACGGGACCGAGCCGGGCGGCAACGCCCCCCAGGACCCGCACGGCGAGTTCACCGGCAGGAACCTGCTCTACGTGGCCCACGGGGTCGACGACGTCGCGCGGTTGAGCGGCCGATCCGTCGAATCGGTCATGGCGGTGCTCGACGAGACCAGGCCGCGCCTGTTCGAGGTGCGGGGCCGGCGCCCCCGTCCGTCCCTGGACGACAAGGTGCTGGCCGGCTGGAACGGCCTGATGATCGCGGCGTTCGCGCGCGCCGCGCGGCTCGCTCCGATGGGCGAGGCCCCGTCGCCCGATCCGCTCGAGGCCGCGGTCGGCGCGGCCCGCTTCCTGCGCGACCGCCTGTGGGACGGGGAGCGGGGGGTGCTGCTGCGGCGGTTCCGCGACGGGCGCGCGGGCATCGACGGTTACGCCGAGGACTATGCCTGCGTGGTGTGGGGGCTGATCGAGCTGTTCCAGGCCGGCGGCGATCCGGCCTGGCTCGACTGGGCCAGGCAACTCCACGCAACCCAGAGCCGGCTCTTTCGGGACGAGGCGGACGGCGGGTGGTTCAGTACCAGCGGCGATGACGCCAGCGTGCTCCTTCGGCTGAAGGAGGACTACGACGGGGCGGAGCCGTCGGCCGCGTCGGTCACCGCATGGAACCTGCTGAGTCTCGCGCACCTGTCGGGCGTCGGGGAGGCCGGCGCGTATCGGGCGCAGCTCGAAGAGACCCTGCGCCGGGTTCCGGCGTCGCCGCAGCTCGCGCGGGTGGTGCCCATGATGATGGCGGCCGCGTCCGCCGCGCAGGCTGGGGTGCCGCAGGTGATCCTGCTCGGCCCGCGCGACGCGGCCGGCACCGCGGCCCTCCACCGGGCGTTCGCCGCGTGTTTCCTGCCCGGGGCGGTCAGCCTCGTCGTCGAGCCGGGCGCGCACCAGCGCGAGATCGCGGCGCGGCTGCCGTGGGTCGCGTCGATGGAGATGCTCGACGGCCAGCCGAGCGCCTACCTCTGCCGCGACGGGGCCTGCGAGCGGCCGGTGAACGACGCCGAAGCGCTCCGCGCCCGGCTCGAGGCCCTGACCGCCGGCCGTTCGCAGGGGGCGCGGTCCTGAACGGCGGAAGAGGAGCCACCGCATGACCTTCGACGTCGAAGTGCTGCTGAAGGGGACCGACGAGGTGGTCACCGAGACGGTGAACTACCCCGGTCCCGAGCCGTCGAGCTGGACCCTCGCGGACGTCCGCGAGGTGCTGCTGTCGATACTGCGGGTGTTCGACCGGGTGAACCGCAAGGACGACGCGGAGCCCGGCGATGTCTCTCTGCGCGGCCTGAGCTGGATCGTCACCACGGCCGGCGCGGGCGTGGCGATCGCCATCGAGATCCCCAGCGGCGCCATCGCGGCCGGCCCCTTCGACCTGCCGGCCGACGAGCTGACCCGGATGATTGCCCGGGTCATCTCGTCCGACCTCCAGCCGGCAACGGTGCACTGAGTCCGCCGCGTGCCCCGGACGGCGGAGGAGAGCCGACGGCCGCGCGTCCGCTCTCCCGCCTCATCCATGGCCATGGCTGCACCGGTGCGGAGTCGATAGCGAGGGGGGAGGATGGTGCCGGAGGTGGGGGTCGAACCCACACGGGCCGTAAGGCCCACGGGATTTTGAGTCCCGCGCGTCTGCCAGTTTCACCACTCCGGCACGGAGGGGGGCGCGATGCTCTGCTATGGGCGCACGACGCCGTCGGCGCGCCACAGGTGCAGGGTACGCGTGGTGCCGCGCTCGTCATCGAACTCGTGCGTCACGTCCGGCCGCCAGTCGCCCATGCGAAAGGCGTGCGACACGATGCGCGCGCCCGGCCTGAGCTGTCTCGTCAGGATCGGGCGCAGCTTCCGGTTCGACGACGAGAGCAGGTAGAGCGTGACGACGGTGGCCTCGGACACGTCGGCCTGCATCGCGTCCTGCTGGATGAAGGTCACGAGGTCCTGCACGCCCCGGCGCGCCGCGTTGGCGTTCGCCTCGGCGATCCGCTCCGGGTCGTAGTCGATCCCGACGCCGCGGGCGCCGAAGCGCTCGGCCGCGGTGATGACGATGCGGCCGTCGCCGCAGCCGAGGTCGTAGACGACGTCGTCGCGGGTCACCTCGGCCAGCTCGAGCATCCGGTTCACCACGTCGTACGGCGTGGGAACGTAGGGCGCCAGGCTCTCGCCCTGCTGGCGGGCGGTCACCGTCGGGGTGATCGGCACCGAAACGACGATGGCCAGCACCGCGGTCAGTATGGCGGCCCGTCTGCGCATTGACAGTCTCCTGCTCGAACCCTGGTCGGTCGCGGCAACCCCTACTCTACAGTACTTCGACTCGCGGCCGGCCCTCCCGACCTCTGCGGCGGGGCCGACGGCCGCGCGTGGCCGGTCCCGGAGCAGCGGGCGGGCGAGGTCCGCGGATTCCGTAACCGTCGACGAGTGTTGGGTTTGCCGTTGATTCAGGAAGCAGGATGGGCTATACTGAGTAGATTTCGGAGCGCGCCATAGCCGGATTCCAACTAGGGGGATACGTGAAGTTCGAAGTTGGAGACAAGGTCATCTACCCGAACCACGGTCTGGGCGTTGTGCGGTGCATCGAGACTCGGACCATCATGGGGACGACCTGCGGGTTCTATTCGTTGCGTATGGCGGACAGCGACACCACCGTACTCGTCCCCATCGACAACGTCGAAGGCGTCGGGCTGCGTCGTGCAATCGGTGACAGGGAGGTCAAGAAGCTGTTCACGCTGCTCGGGAACGGCAAGATCGACAATCACCAGAACTGGAAGGGACGCTTCAAGGACAACTCGGACAAGATGCGCACCGGCTCCATCTACGATGTGGTCGACGTGCTGAAGAACCTCACGTTCCTCGCCAAGTCGAAGAACCTGTCGTTCCGCGAGAAGCGCATGCTCGACCGGGCGAAGTTCCTGGTCGTGTCCGAGATCTCCGAGGTGGTGGGCGACAGCGCCGAGGCCATCGACGAGAAGGTGAACAAGGCGCTCGACCGCTGCTTCGCCAACCGGGATCGGGCCATGGCCCGGGCCAAGGCGGCGAAGGCGAAGACGCCCGCGGCCGAGGCGCAGGAAGCGCGTGTGTCCTGAAGGCTGAGCGGTGTCCTTGGAGCCCGGTCCGGCGCCGCCGGACCGGGCTCTTTTCGTATGCGCCGGCTCCGTTTCGATGATGCGTTTCGCGCCCGCCACCGCCGTCGCCGCCCTCAGGTCCCTCGCCGCGTACGCGATCGTCTCCCTCTACATCCTGGTGACGGCGCCCGTCGGGATGGCGATCGCGCTCGTCGTGCGGCATCCCGGCGTGCTCTACTGGCTCGGCCGCCAGGGGGTGCGCATCGGGCTCGCCACCGTCGGCATCCGGTACCAGGTCGCCGGGGCCGAGCACGTCCGGGGCGACCGTCCGACCGTGTATTGCGTCAACCACACCAGCAACCTGGAGCCGCCCATCGTCTACATGGCGCTTCGCGCCGTGCACCCGAGGCTGCGCATTCTCTACAAGGCGGAGCTTCAGAAGCTGCCGTTGCTGCCCGTGGCGTTCGGGGTCGCCGGGTTCGTGCCCATCGAGCGCCGCAATCGGGAGCAGAGCCGGGCCGCCATCGACACCGCCGCCGCCGCGCTCAAGGGCGGATTCTCTTTCCTCGTCTTCCCCGAAGGCACGCGGAGCCGGAGCGGCGAACTGCTGCCGTTCAAGAAGGGCGGATTCGTGATGGCGATCCGGGGAGACGCGACCGTCGTGCCCATGACGATACTCGGCGCCGGCGAGGCGATGCGCCGGGGCAGCCCCATCATCCGTCCCGTCACCGTCAGCGTGCGGATCGGGCCGCCCATCGAGTCGCGCCGGTTCGGCTTCGCGCGGCGCGACGAGCTGATCGTGGCCACCCGGTCGGCGATGGAAGGGCTGCTGGCGGCAGGACCCGTCCCCTGAGGTCGGGCCGATCCGGTCGCGCGAACCGCAGAGTTGTCAGGAGCCGCCGGTGGCGAACCGCAGCGTGTAGGGGATCAGCGCGGCGCCGTCCCTCGCCTCGATCCCGTCTCCCAGAGTCACGACGATCGGCCGGTAGGGAAGCAGGGGCTCGGCGAACTGCACGTTCAGAACCCGGTTGCGGGAGCGATACTCCGGTGTCACGTCCAGCGCGCCATCGGCGCCGACATAGGCGGCCCGGATGTTCCCGGCGAACGAGTCCGGATTCATGTCGCGCGAGAACTGGAAACGGACGAGCGCGTCGACCGCCACCCCCGTATCGTCCTGGGTCGGGGCCGAGAAGATGACCTCGGCCGGCAGCCGCTGCTCGGGCCGGGGCGCGGCGCGGCGGGCGGTGGCGGCGGCGGGCTGGTCGACCAGGGTGAGGCTCTCGGCCTCGATGGTGGCGAGACGGCTGCCGCCGCCGACGACGCCGGTGACCTGCAACCATCGGTTGGTGTCGACCCTGGCCATCACGTCGAAGTCGAACCCGTCTCCCTTCGGCTCCATGCCCACGATCCAGATGGAAGCATCGCCGGACCGCAGCACGAAGTCGTCGCGGGTGTTGCCCGGCGCTTCCGGAAGATCGCCGAACAGGTTGCGGGCGCGGAACCGGCCGGTCACGGTGACGGTGCGGTCGCGGTAGCGGACCGGATCGAGGGAGATGGTCCGGATGGTGGCGCCGTCGGGCGCGTCCGCCCGACGCGTGTCGTCCGCGATCAGGAGTCGCAGCTCGCCGGTCGACGGCCACGGCTTGCCGAGGAGCCTCTCGGACATGACGGCGATGCCGTGGTCCGCCACGCGGGGGTCGTCGGGCTGGAGACGGCCCACGTCCCAGAACGTACCCTCGATCTCGAGGACATCGCGCTCGTCGGCTACCGGCGGGGCGACGTAGAGCGCGCGGAGGCGCCGTTCCCCGTCGCTGATGAACACGTCCTGCAGATCGCCCTCCGGCGTGGCCCGCACCACCACCGGCTGGCGGTGGAAGAAGCTGGGATAGGCGTCGAGGGCGGCCAGGGTCGTCGGCAGGTAGCGCAGCGGTTGGGCGGCGGGGGCGGCGGGGCGCAGCCCGCCGGCGAGGAGAAGCACGGCGGCGACCGAGAGCCACCAGCGCCGAAGGCGCGGCGCCGGCGCGGGGAGGAGGTGTCGGTCGCCGATTGACGTGCGTCGCACGTTGGAATCCTAACATATACTCTCTCCGGCAGTTGCGGCGATGCGGGGCGCCGGCGGCGGGCCGGCCAGAGGGTCATGGCAGAGCAGGTTTCCGAACAGACCACCAATCGGTTGTCGCTGTATCTTCGGTTCCTGAACGAGCTCGACGCCGGCGGCGTGCGCACGGTGTCGTCCAAGGTGCTCGCGGCGCGGTTCGATCTGAACGCGGCGCTCATCCGCAAGGATCTGTCGCACTTCGGCGACCTCGGGGTGCGGGGCGTGGGCTACGTGGTCGCGGACCTGCGCCGGCGGCTGCGGCAGATACTGGGGCTCGACCGGCGCCTGAACGTGACCATCATCGGCGCCGGCAACCTGGGGTTCGCCCTTGCCGACTATCCCGGTTTCCGCAAGGAGGGGTTCCGAATCGTCGCGCTGTTCGATACCCTTCCCGATAAGGTGGGCTGCCGATCGCGGAGCGGCGTGCTCATCCACGACATCCGCGACCTGAAGCAGGTGGCGCGGCGAGAGGAGATCACCATCGCGGTGGTCGCGGTGCCCGCGGAGTCGGCCCAGGTGGTGGTGAACACCGTGGTCGAGGCGGGCATCAAGGCCCTGCTGAATTTCTCGCCGGGCGCGTTGCGGGTGCCGCCCGACGTCAAGCTGAAGAGCGTCGACCTGACGGTGTCCCTCGAGAGCCTCTCCTTTCATCTGGCCCGCGGCGCCGCCGGGCCGGGCCGCCTCTGACCCATGCCGGAGACCCGGTCGCGCACGGCAGCCGAAAACGCGGCGACCCGGCTGTCGCACGTCGATGCCGAGGGCCGCGTCCGCATGGTCGACGTCGGCGGCAAGGCCGCCACGCGCCGCGAGGCGGTGGCGCGCGGCTCCATCACCATCGCGGCGGATGCGCTGGTCATGATCCGCGACGGGCGGATCGCCAAGGGCGACCCGTTGCAGGCGGCGCGGATCGCGGGGATCATGGCCGCGAAGCGGACCGCGGACCTCATCCCCCTGTGCCATCCCCTGCCGCTCTCGCACGTGGAGGTCGATCTGCAGGAGCGCCCCGACGGCTACGATATCGAGGCGGTGGCGCGGACGACGGCGCCGACGGGCGTCGAGATGGAGGCCCTGACCGCGGTGGCGGCGGCCGCGCTGACCGTCTACGACATGGTGAAGGCGGTCGACAAGACGATGGTGATCGGCGAGATTCGCCTGATGCGGAAGACCGGCGGCCGCAGCGGCGAGTACCGCCGGGAGCGATGACGGACAGGAGAGACGACATGACCGATTCCGACCTCCGGACCCTGGCGGAGTTGCCGTTCCGCGTGTCCGGGCGCTTCTCAAAGCCGGTGCTCACGGGGCGTTGCGAGGGCGACCGGGTTCGCGAGTGGTCGAACCGGCAGCTCTTCGACGACGTGCGCGACGTCAGCCTGGGTCTGGGAGCGCTGGGCGTCCGGCCGCGCGACCGCGTCGCGATCCTGTCGGACAGCCGCCCGGAGTGGGTCATCAGCGACCTCGCGATATTGACCGCGGGGGCGGTGACGGTGCCCGTCTATCCGACCCTGCCCGCCAACCAGGTCGGCTACATCCTGGCCCACAGCGGGGCTCGGGTGGTGGCGGTCGCCGACGAGGAGCAGGCCGCCAAGGTGCGCGCGGCGCGGAAGGACGCGCCGGCGGTCGAAGCCGTCGTGGTCTTCGACCGCCCCGCTGCGGGCGGTTCCGGGGAAGCCGCCGCTGCGGGCGATGCCGCCGCCGATGTTTCCGGGGAGGATGCCGGGACGCCGCTTCGCGAGTACTCGCTGGCCGAGATCAGGGAACACGGGCGCCAACGGCTGATGACCGAGGACGGCCTGGGCCGCATCTTCAAGGAGCGGGCGCACGCGATTGAACCGGATTCGCTGGCCACCATCATCTACACGTCGGGCACGACGGGGCACCCCAAGGGGGTGATGCTGTCGCACCGCAACTTCCTCGCCAACGTCGCCGACGTGAACCAGGTCATCGGCATCTCCGAGGACGACACCGCGTTGTCGTTCCTGCCGCTGAGCCATGCGTTCGAGCGCACCACCGTCTACATGTACCTCTACAACGGCGCGACGTTCATCTTCGCCGAGTCCCTCGAGACGGTGGGCCGGGACATGCAGCGTGTCCGTCCGACGGTGATGACCGGTGTGCCGCGGGTCTTCGAGAAGATCCGCGCGCGGGTGGTCGCGGCCGTCGCGGAGGCGCCGCGCCTGCGGCAGGCGCTGTTCGCGTGGGCCACCGGGGTGGGCCACGCCGTGGCGGGCGCCCGATTGGGGGGGCGGAAGGCGGGCCTGATGACCCGGCTCCAGGCGCCGCTCGCCGACCGCCTCGTGCTGTCGAAGATCCGGTCGCGGACCGGCGGGCGCCTGCGGTTCGTGTGCTCCGGCAGCGCGCCCCTGAGCCGCGAGGTGGCCGAGTTCCTGTACGCGGTGGGGCTACCCGTCCTCGAGGGCTACGGCCTGACCGAGACCGCGCCGGTTCTGACCGTCAATCCGCTCGGCGCGACCCGTATCGGCACCGTCGGGCCGGCCCTGCCCCGGGTCGAGCTGCGCATCGCCGACGACGGCGAGGTGCTCGCGCGCGGGCCGAACATCATGATGGGGTACCACCAGGACCCTGCGGCCACCGCCGAGTGCATCCGCGAGGGGTGGTTCCACACCGGAGACATCGGCCGCATCGACGAGGACGGGTATCTCTCGATCACCGATCGCAAGAAGGAGATCCTCGTCACCGCCGGCGGCAAGAACGTCGCTCCGCAGCCGATCGAGGCGCTCCTGAAGCGCGATCCGATCGTCGCCGAGGCCATGCTCGTCGGCGATCGGCGTCCCTACGTGTCGGCGGTGCTGGCGCCCGACTTGGCCACCCTGGAGCAGCGTCTGGCCAAGTCGGGTATCGCGTCCGGCGACCTCGGCGACCTCGTCGGACGCGCGGACGTGCGGGCGTTGTTCCAGCCCATCGTCGACGAGGCCAACGCCGAGCTCGCCAGCTTCCAGCAGGTCAAGCGCTTCGCGCTCCTGCCGGCGCAGCTCTCCATCGACACCGGCGAGCTGACCCCCACGCTGAAGCTCAAGCGCCGCGTGGTCATGGAGCGCTGGGGGGAAGTCATCGAGGGGATCTACCAGGACGCCTGACGCGGTGCTCCGCCCGGATTCGGCCGGTCTCGGGCGCGCGGAACGCTCCCGGCACGCCGGCCGGGTCGACGGCTTGCTTCCGCCGAGGGCGTCACCCCCGCGGGCGGCCCGGGCCGCGGCATCGTCCGAGCGGATGCTTCCACCGAGGGCGTCACCTCCCGCGGGCGGCCCGGGCGCCGGTTGCCCGGCCGCAGAATCCCGGTTAAGCTGACACGTCAACGATGGTGTTTCCGAGGAGGACCATGCACCCGGGGCTCGTCCGGCGCAGCCTCGGCTGGCGCGTCTCGATCGCCTTGCTGGTGATGGCGCTGGTCGGCGTCGCGTCCGCCGCCGTCTGGCACGGAGGCCACACCGGCGACCAGGACTGCGCGGTCTGCCAGTTGCGTCAGCAGCCCGTGGCCGAGCTGTCCGGCGATCTCGAGATCGGACCCGCCGACGTTGCAGAGCGGCTGGAATCGCTTCCCCGAGACGGATGGACTGCATCCGATCGACTCTCCCGTCGTCCCGCCCGCGCTCCCCCCGCCTAGCCCTCGTCACTCGCTGCATTCGCCGATCGCGTAGCGGTCGCCGTTGTCCTTGGTTCACGTGCTCGGTGGCGTACGGTCTGCGTACGCCGTCGCAGGCGGTCAGCGCAGGGTTCCGCCCGGGACGTGCAGTTCCGGCCGCACGGCCGGTTGTCCGCCGCAAATCAAACCAGTCCGCTGGAACAGGCTTTGGAAGAAGACGGGAGAGTTTTCGATGTACCGATTGACTGCAACACGTTTGGCGGCCGCCCTGGCCGCGGCTGCTCTGCTGGCGCTGCCGGCCCGGGCGCAGGAGACGGGCGCCATCGGCGGCCGGGTGACGTTGGAGGAAGGGGGCGGGCCTGTCCACGGTGCGGTGATCGTGGTCGTCGGCGCGGGCGCGGTGGGCCTGACCGATGAGGACGGCGCGTTCGAGATCGACGGCGTTTCCGCCGGGACGTACGAGGTGCTTGCCCAGCGCGAGCACCTCACCGCCGGTCGCCAGGCCGTTACCGTCGCCCCGGGGGAGACGGCGGTCGTGGACTTCTCGCTCGGCCTGTCGGCGGTCCACGAGGAGCTGACCGTCACCGCGTCGGCCGGAGGGGCCGAGACGTCTCTCGAGGCGTTCAACGCGGTCACCACCCTCGACTCGTTCGACGTTGCCGCGCAGGGCGCCAACACGATCGGCGAGGCGCTGCGGAACGAGCCGGGCATCGCGAGCCGCAGCTTCGGGCCGGGCTCGGACCGGCCGATCATCCGCGGCTTCGACGGCGACCGGGTCCTCATTCTCGAGGACGGCGTCCGCACGGGCGACCTCTCCAGCCAGTCGGGTGACCACGGCGTCACTATCGACCCCAACGGAGCCGAGCGCATCGAGATCGTCCGCGGCCCGGCGACGCTGCTCTACGGCTCGAACGCCGTCGGCGGCCTCGTCAACGTGATCACGCCGCACGAGAGCTACCGCGACTCGCGGTTCCAGGGTACGCGCGGGCAGTTCACCGTCGATGCGGGGAGTGCGAACGCTCAGGCCGGCACCGCGGCCAGCTTGCAGCACGCAGAGGGCAACCTCCTCTTCTGGGGCGGCGGCAGCCTGCGGCGGACGGATGACTACGTCACCCCGGGCGGCACGGTCGAGAACTCCGCGACGGAACTGATGAACGCGCAGGCCGGGGTCGGCTGGTTCGGCGACCGGGCGTTCGTCAGCGGCGGGTTCAGGGCGGAGGACGGCCGCTACGGCGTGCCCTTCGCCGGCGAGTTCCACGGGGCGCACGGCGACGAGCACGACGACCACGACGACGACCACGACGACCACGACGACCACGACGACCACGACGACCACGACGACCACGACCACGACCACGACGAGGACGACCACGACGAGGACGACCACGACGAGGACGACCACGACGACCACGGCGAGGAGATCGCCATCGACCTCGTCTCTCGGCGCCGCGTTGGGCGTTTCGACGTCGGTCTGCGCAACCTCACCAACCGGGCCATCGAGGGCGTCCGGCTCACCGCCAACGTCATCGACTGGGGCCACGACGAGCTCGAGATCCAGGACGGCATCGAGACAATCGGCACCCGGTTCACCAACCGGACCACCATCCTGCGCGCAGAGGTCGACCAGCAGCAGACGGGTCGGCTGTCAGGCCGGTTCGGGGCCTGGGCCCAGATGCGCGACTTCGAGGCGGTCGGGGCCGAGGCGCTGGCGCCGAGGACGGACCAGACGTCGTTCGCCGCGTTCGCCTACGAGGAGGTCGACTTCGGACGCTACCGCTTGCAGTTCGGCGGCCGGGTCGAACGGAACGACTACCGGCCAGGCGAGAGGCCGGAGGGCGACCACGACGATCATGACGACGATCATGACGACCACGATGACGATCATGACGACGACCATGACGACGACCACGACGACCATGACCACGACGACCATGACCACGATGACGACCACGACGACGATGACGACCACGACGACCATGACGACCACGACCATGGCGACCTCGTGGCGCCCGACCCGCGCGACCGGCAGTTCCTGGGCAGCTCGGCGTCCTTCGGCCTCCACACCGACCTCGGTGCCGGCAGCGCGTTCGTGGCCAATGTCACGTCGTCGCACCGCGCTCCCGCCCTCGAAGAGCTGTACAACTTCGGTCCCCATGTCGGGAACCTCGCCTTCGAGGTCGGCAATCCCGATCTCGACGCCGAGACGACTCTCGGCCTCGACCTGAGCCTGCGGCACCAGTCGCAGCGCGCGCGGGCCAGCATGAACTTCTACGTCTACGACATCGGCAACTTCATCTTCGGCGAACGCACCGGCGAAGAGGCCGACGGCCTCGGCGTCCTCGACTTCCATCAGGGAGACAGTCGGTTCAGGGGCTTCGACGCCCGCGCGAGCTTCCGGCTCGGCGAGGGGCGCGCCTGGACGACCCTCGGCATCGGTTACGTCGACGCCAGGCTCACCGCCACCAACGAGCCCCTGCCGCGCATTCCGCCGCTGCGCGGGACGCTCAGCCTCGACCTGCCGTACGGCGGGTTCACGGTCAGCCCGGAGCTGGAGTTCGCGGGCGCCCAGAGCCGCGTGTTCCACGACGAGACCGAGACCGAGGGCTACTCGGTCTTCAACCTGCGCGCGTCCTACGTCTGGCCCCGCCAGCACGCGGCGCACATCCTGAGCTTCACGGGATACAACCTGACGAACGCCCTCTACCGGAACCACACGTCCTTCATCAAGGACCTGGCTCCCGAGATGGGCCGCGGCGTCAAGGTGGGCTACTCGGTGCGGTTCTTCTAGGAACGGCGCGCGGGCGCGGAGGGGCTCCCCGGCGCTGCGAGGGAGCCTGACGCGTCGGTGGGATGGGCCATTCTCACGGCGGCTGCTCGCCGCGGTGGACGTTGTGAGAACGGCACGTCTCGCGTCAGAAGATGGTGGCGTTGGACAGGGGCCACCAGCGGAGCTGCACCTTGCCGATGACGTAGCGTTCCGGCACCTGGCCCCAGTGGCGGCTGTCGGAGCTGCTGTTCCGGTGGTCGCCCATGACGAAGTAGTGGGCGTCCTCGACCCGCTCGGGACCGAGGGTCTCGTGGCTCCGGAACCGGGGCGGCACGTACTCGTCCGGCAGCAGGACGTCGTTCACGTAGACCTTCCCGTTCTCGATCCGCACCTCGTCGCCGGCTTCGGCGATGACCCGCTTGACAAAGGACTTGTCGGGGTCGCGGGGGTAGTAGAGCATCACGATGTCGCCGGGCTCGGGCCGGCCGAAGAACTTGTACAGCGCCTTGTTGACGATCAGCCGATCCTGATCCTCCAGCGTCGGCTCCATGCTGCGGCCCTCGACCCGGGCCACCTGGAACCCGAAAGTGACGATGAGCGTCGCGTAGACCGCAGCGGACGCAAAGGTCTTGACCCACGCCACGATCTCCTCGCCGGCGCGCGCCGCCAGGGCCGAGCGCTGCGCCCGGCGCTGGGCGTCCCAAGCCTGGCTCGGCGACAGCAGGTGGGGAGGCAAGCCTTCCGGGCTCGGTCCCGCTAGAGGCTCAGATACTCCCGCAGCCGCCTGGTCTGGGTGCGGCTGACCGGAATCTCCGTGCCTTTCCCGTCCTTCATCCTCAGGATGTAGTTGCGGCTGAACCAGGGGACTATCTCCTTGATCTTGTTGATGTTGACGACGTGCGACCGATGCACGCGCCAGAACACGGCGGGGTCGAGGTGTGAATGCAGCTCATCGAGTGTGCGGTAGTTCGATGTGCCGGTCACGGCGCCGGTCTCGATCGTGATGACGTCGTCGGCGAGCGAGGCGTAGACGACATCGTCAGCCTGAACGAGCAGGAAGCGGTCGCCCACCCTGATGGCCAAGCGTTCCCTCCGGTGCTGCCGCTCCGCAACGTACTGGACGATGCGTTCGAGCTCGCGGTTTGCCGCCGCGCCGTCGGGCTGCTCGGCTGGCGCCGCCAGCAGCCGCCGAACCCGCTCGATCGAACGGGCGAGCCTCGACGACTCGACCGGCTTCAGGAGGTAGTCGACCGCGCTCACCTCGAACGCCTCGATCGCGTACTGATCGTAGGCGGTCACGAAGACGACCCGGCTCCGGACGCCGTGTTCCAGCAGCCGGCGCGCCACCTCGAACCCGGTCATGCCGGGCATCTGGATGTCGAGCAGCACCAGATCGGGATCGAGCGCTTCGGCCAGAGACACCGCCTGCGGCCCGTCCGCCGCCTGCTCGACCACCTCGACGTCGTCGAGCTGACCGAGCTGAAAGCAGAGCTCGTTGCGGGCAGGCTGCTCGTCGTCCGCGACCAGAACTCGAAGAGGCATTCTATCAGGACCGCCGGTCGCCGGCCACTTCGCCACCCGGCCCATCGCGTCGCCTTCGGCTCCGCCGGGCGCCCAACCGATCCTACAGGAGCCGGCGCGGTTTCACGGCGCAGACACCTACGCCGTGGCGGCTCGCGGCGTCGCCAGCTCGGGAATCTCGATGCGGGCGCGGGTCCCCTCTCCCGGCGCGCTGTGGAGCCTCAGATGATAGTTGGCGCCGTAGATGACCCGGAGGCGCTCGTCCACGTTCTTCAGGCCGATGCCGCGCCGCTCGCCGGCGTCGGTCACCATGCCCAGGCCGTCGTCGATCACCTCGATCACGGTGTGGCCGCTGATGCGCTCGCTGGAGATGGTGATGCGGCCGCCGCCGACCTTGCGCGAGATGCCGTGCTTGATGGAGTTTTCCACCAGGGGTTGCAGCAGCATGCTGGGCACCAGTTGGTCGAGGGTCTCCGGGGCGATGCGCTTCTCGACGAGCAGCGTATCGCCGAAGCGGACCGTCTCGATGTCGAGGTACTCGTCGATCGACTCGATCTCCTCCCGCAGGGTGACGAAGTGCTCCTGGCTCCGCAGCAGGCGGCGCAACAGCCCCGAGAGCTTGCCGATCAGCATCCGGGCGGTTTCGGGCTGAGAGCGGATCAGGGACGAGATGGACGTCAGCGTGTTGAACAGGAAGTGGGGGTTGATCTGGCTCGCGAGGGCTTCGACCCGGGCCTGCATGAGCAGCTTCTCCTGCTCCTGCAGCCGGTGCTCGATGCGGGCCGTGTTCCAGATCTTGATGGGGATCGCCACCGACGTGACCGTCGTCAGCACGATGACCGCCATCAGCCAGACGTTCGTCGGTTCGAGGGCGAAGAGCCGCTGGGCGCCGAACCGGTCCGTGAGCGCCTGCCGCAGCAGCTCGAGGCCCACCGGCCCCGCCATCAGCGTGAACTGCCAGTCGATGCGGAACCGGCCCGCGAGCCGCCACGTGTGCCGCTGCAGGGCCGTCACCAGCAGCGGGCTGACGTGCCAGATCGCCTCCTTGGGGCACAACTCGCGCAGCCCGCCCCCGGCGAATCCGCAGCCGACCATGACGATGATCGCGATCCACTCGCCGGCCATCAGGGCGGGGAACCCGACGAGGCCGCCGACGATGGCCCCGGCGTAGGGACCGGCGATGAGCCCGGCGAGAAACGAGCCGGCGAGCGACAGATCCGCCGCAGCGTAGTTCAGGAGTAGCCGCGAGACCACACCGATGCTGACGGGAATGCCGAACGCGATGGCGAACGTGAGCCGCTCGCGCCAGGCGCGCTTCTCGGTGAGGAGGATCCGGCGGAACTGCCCGAACCGGACCAGCATCGTTGCGAGCGCCGCCGCGAGGGCGATCTTGACCACGACGGTGGTCAGCAACGCCTGCGCAGGGGGGAGGAGCCGGCCTTCCTCGGGCATGGTCAGCGGGACGCGGCCGGTGCGCACGAAGGCGGCGACGGCGAACACCGACGCGCGGCCGGCGACGGTCGAGTCCCGCCATGATTGTAGATTACAGGCGGCGGCCGGTCTCCCGGGCGGGGACGATCAGGATGTGCCGCGTGTTGGCGAGGCGGCGATGCGCGACGGCGACGAACTGCCGCAAACCTGCGACGAAGCAGGACTCTTCTTGCCCAACGGTCGGCGAGGCGCTATAGTCACACGACTGCCGTCCGGGAGGCATCGCGTGCGCCGGCGAACCGCGCGGCCGTCCTTTCCGGTCATACCGTTCACACCGCGCGGAGCGATTGCATGCCCCCACACTTGCACGAGTCGAGCCCCAAGAAGGCCTCCGCGTCTCCGGATGCCGCGACGCGCACGCTGTCGGTCGCGTCGGTCGAGACCGACTTCGTGGAGCAAGTATACGAGAAGATCGCGTCCGTGTACGACTTCACGTTCGGTCCGACGCTGCACGCGGGCCGGCTCGAGTCTATCGGGCGGCTCGGCATCTCGCCGGGCGACCGGGTGCTCGAGGTCGGGGTCGGCACCGGCATCAACGCCGTGCTCTATCCGCGCGACTGCCACGTCACCGGCATCGACCTGTCGGCGTCGATGCTCGAGAAGGCGGAGCGGCGCATCGCCCGACGCCGGCGCACCGAGGTCCGGCTGCTGCAGATGGACGCCGAGGCGCTGACGTTCCCCGACGACTCGTTCGACATCGTCTACGCGCCGTACACCATCAGCGTCGTTTCCGATCCCATCAAGACCGTGCACGAGATGCGGCGCGTGTGCCGGCCCGGGGGCCGGTTCGTGTTCCTCAACCACTTCATGAGCACGAGCCGGCTGGGGGCGAAGATCGAACGGTGGATCTCTCCCGTCACCGTGCACCTCGGCTTCAAGGCGGATCTCGATCTGCCGGCGTTCCTGGCCCAGGCCGGGCTCGAGCCGGTGTCGATCGAGAAGGTCAACATTCCCCGCATCTGGTCTCTCGTCACCTGCATCAAGGACGCCTGAACCGGGCGCGTACGGGGCGCCCCGACATGGGAGCCCCCGGGCGTTCTCCGGGCGGCGCGGGCCGGACATCGAATGGCACGCCACGAGCGCGACTTCTTCAACGAACGCGAAGAGCGGAAGCCGGCCACGTTCACCTGCCCGCGGTGCCGGCACCGCGGGGAGTACCAGGTGCGGTGGATCCGCCGCCTCAAGAAGGACCGGCCGCCCCGCGGGGCCGACGCCGAGGACCGCGAGATGCACCGCAAGCTCCGCGACTACATGGTGCGGGTCGACGACATGCTGACCTGCCCCCGGTGCCGCGGCCGCTTCGAGATCCCGTCGCATCAGTCGATCGCCTTCCTGTGACCCGCCCCGGGCGGGCGGCTCGGACCGACCGGGGGCGGCGCCTTCGCGGGCCTGCGCCCGAGCGTCTGCGACCGCTTCACGCACTGCCGGGAGGGCGCGCATCGAGATGGCTCTGACCTCGCCCTTCGGGGGGCGACCGGCCCGGCGCCCCGCCGCTCGCGTGACGGACCTGGATATAATCGGACCTTTCGAGAGCCCGATGCACAGGAGAGAGGCAGAGTGACGAGCAGACGTCCCGGCTTCGGTGTGCTCTGCGCCGCGGTCGCGCTTGGTGCCGCGTGGCTGTGGCCGGTCGCGGCGGCGGCCCAGCCGCGTTACACGCGGGCGGAGGAGGGTGAGTTTCACCGTGCCGCCACCCGTGCGCTGGCCCACGGCGAGTACGCCGAGGCGCGGGCCCTGGCGGGGGAGCGGGAGGCGGCCGACCCGTCGGCGGCGGCGCTGCTGGCGCGGCTCGATGTCCTGCGCGGCGGGTACGAGGCGGCCGAGGAGCGGCTCGCCCCGATCGCGGAAGCCAACCCCATCAGCGCGGCGGGGCTCGAGCTGGCGTTGCTGCAACAGTACCTGGGCCGGCGTGACGAGGCCGCGTCCCGGTTTCAGGCCCTCGTCGACCGGCTGCAGCGTTCGCCCGACGCCGTCGACCTGTACCGGGCGGCCCAGGCCGCGCGGGCCCTCGGCCGTTACCGTCAGGCCAACGCGCTGCTCCGGAACGCGGCCCGCGTCGCCCCTGACGACCCCGCCATCCAGACCCTGTGGGGCGACCTCTTCGGCGAGAAGTACGACCAGGCGGAGGCCTCGCAGTCGTACATCGCGGCGCTGGAGATCGACGAGAACTGGGCGCCGGCGCTTCTGGGGATGGCCCGCGCCCTCGCGGACACGAATCCCCCCGCGGCGACCGCCTCGGCGAGCCGGGCCATCGAGATCGATCCGGACTATCTGGACGCCCACCTGTTCCTCGCCCAGCGCAGCCTCGACGACCGCGACCACGAGGCGGGCCGCGCGTCGCTCGATCGCGCCCTCGACATCAACGGTCGAAGCCTCGAGGCGCGGTCGCTGCGGGCCGCGGTCGCCTATGTCGAGGACCGGCTGGACGACTTCGAGGCCGAGGTCGGGCGTGTGCTCGAGATCAATCCGACCCACGGCGACGTCTATCGGGTCGCCGGCAACCTCACCGCCCGCAACTACCGCTTCGAGGAGGCGGCGGCCCTCGTCCGGCGGGGCCTGGCGATCGACCCGGAGAACACGCGCAGCTACGCCGAGCTGGGCATGCACCTGCTGCGCACCGGCGACGAGCCGGGGGCGCGTCGGGCCCTGGAGCGTTCGTTCGAGGACGACCCCTACGACGTCATCACGTTCAACCTGCTGGAGATGCTCGACACCCTCGACGAGTTCGAGACGTTCGAGGAGGGGGACCTGATCGTCCGCCTCCACCCCGACGAGGCCCCGGTGCTGAAGCACTACGTGATCGAGATCGCCCAGCGGGCCCTCGACGAGCTCTCGGCCCGCTACGGGATGGAGCCGGAGGGGCCGATCCTCATCGAGATGTTCCCGCAGCACGACCATTTCGCGGTGCGGACGCTGGGGCTCCCCGGCATGATCGGGGCGCTCGGGGCCTGCTTCGGCAAGGTGGTGACCCTCGACTCGCCCCGCGCCCGCAGCCCCGGCGAGTTCAACTGGGAGTCGACGCTCTGGCACGAGATGGCCCACGTCATCGCCCTGCAGATGTCGAACCAGCGCGTCCCGCGGTGGCTGACCGAGGGGCTGTCGACATATGAAGAGAAGCGCGCGCGGGCCGACTGGGCCCGCGACCAGGACCTCGAGTTCGCCACGAACCTCAATCGGGGCGACGTGCTGTCGCTGCGCGATCTGAACGGCGGCTTCTCGCGGCCCGAGACCATCTCCATCGCCTACTTCCAGGCCTCGGTGCTCGTCGAGCACATCATCGAGGCGTACGGCGAGTCGACCATCTACGACCTCCTGCGGGCCTACGGGGAGGGTCTCGACACCGACGCGGCCCTCGACCGCGTGGGACTGGACTTCGACATGCTGCAGGCGTCGTTCGATGTCGCCGTCGAGGCGCGGTTCGGCGCCTTGCGGCGGGCGATGGAGAATCCTGAGCAGCGGAGCCAATCGCCGGAGGGCGTGCTCGTCGGGCGCCCGGGCGGCGCCGACCGGCCCGCGAGCCCGGAGCAGCCGGGTCCGGAGCTGGAGGGCGAGGCCCGCCTCGAGCACCTGCGCGAACTGGCCGAGGAACACCCGGGGAGCTACCCCGTCCAGATGTCCCTGGGCCATGCCCTGTGGGCGGACGGTGACGCCGCCTCGGCGCGGAC
>CBDATI010000030.1:0-18991 GCA_965199675.1 Vicinamibacterales bacterium
AGACGCTGGCTCCTCCCTGGCGCGACCTGCTCCGGGCCCTGCGCCGGATGGAGGCACGCGGCGAGATCCGCGGCGGGCGCTTCGTCGCCGGCGTCGTGGGCGAGCAGTTCGCCCGCCCCGATGCCGTCGAGTTGCTGCGCGTCGTGCGGCGCGAGGAGGCGCCGCCCGACCCCGTGCGGGTGTCGGCCGCCGATCCGCTCAACCTCACCGGCGTGCTGCTGCCCGGCCCGCGGATCAGCGCCGTGTCCGGCGGCGCCGTCGAACTGTTGACTGGCGCCGAGCCGGGCGAGTCTTCCGCCGCGGGCGGCGTCGCGGCGGTCCGAACCGCATGACCCACCTCGGCCCGCGCCCGTTGCCGTCATCTGCTCTGCGGCTCGCGACCTCCCGCCCTGGCCGCCCGTGGTGCAACCCTGCGTCGCCGCTCGAAGGTGGCGGGCATTCCCCACCGGATGCTGGCCGTCGGCCCGAGACGTCGGCGTGGCCCCTCGCGTGATCGAGTCCGCCGCGCCGACCATTCGAGCGGCTCGTGGTCCGCCGGCGGGTCGGTCTCCAGCACCCGCACCACCCAGGCCGACGCCGGCGCCGCGTCGGGCTGCTCCTTCGGCGGCTGCACCGACCCCTTCCCGGCGGGATATCATCGGCATGTCGATACCGGCGCCCGCCGATGAACGGGCGATTCCCCCGGAACCCCGAAGGAGTGTCCTGAGCGATGCCGACGAGAACCCGCGCAATCCACCTGGCCGTCGCGGCGGCCCTCTGTCTCTCCGGCCTCCCGCTCGGCGGGTCGGTCACGACCGCCGCCGCCCAGCAGGCCGACGTGCCCCCCCTGCCCGCGCCCGACCTGTACGCCGGCTCTCCCTATCTCCGCGAGCTCAGGGACTCGCTGGTCTACGGCGAGGTCTGGGAGCGCCCGTACCTGTCCAAACGCGACCGCAGCCTCATCACCATCGCCGTGCTCCAGGCCCTGGCCCGCGAGGAGCTGGCCATTCACATTCCCCGCGGCCTCGACAACGGGCTGACGCCGGAGGAGATCTCCGAGATCATCCTGCACGTGACCTTCTACGCGGGGTGGCCCACCGGCGTGCAGGCGTCGCTGACCGCAGCCGAGGCGTTCGCCGCGCGCGGCCTGACCCTCGGCGACCTGCCGCGGGCCCCGGCCCTGGACGACGAGGTGACCACGCCGGGCGGGCTCAGCGACGCCTACGCGGCGGTGCCCCGGCTGGGGGCGCTGCGGAACAGCCTGCTCTACGGCGACATCTGGGAGCGGCCGCTGCTCTCCAAGCGCGACCGCAGCCTCGTCACCGTCGCCGTGAACCAGGCCCTCTACGTCACCAACGAGCTGCGCCTGCACATCGACCGCGCCCTCGACCAGAACGGCGTCCAGCCGCAGGAGCTCTCCGAGGTCGTCCTGCACGTCACGTTCTACGCGGGCTGGCCCGCCGCCGTGAACGCCGGCCGGCTGCTCACCGCTGCCTTCGAGGCCCGCGGCGTGGCCCTCGACGAGTTGCGGTAGCCGTAGGCCAGGGAGCAACGACCCCCGCAGGTGCCGGGGCGCGGCGCCCGGCGCGCCCCATGCAAACCGACCGAGGGAGAGAATGCCGATTCCAGGCTTCCAGGAAATCATGCTGCCCCTGTTGACGCTGGCGGGGGACAACGAAGAGCACCGGCTGCGCGACGCCGTCGATGCGCTCGCCACGATATTCGAGCTGACGGACGACGAACGGCAGGAGATGGTGCCCAGTGGCCTTCAGTCGCGCATCTACGACCGCGTGTCGTGGGCGCGGACGTACTTGAAGAAGGCTGGCCTGCTGGAGACCCCCCGACGGGGAGCATTCCACATCACCGAGCGGGGCAGGCAGGTGCTCGGCGACTCGCCCAAACACGTCGATATCGCGTTCCTTCAACGGTTCGATGAGTTCCGGAAGTTCAAGAAGTCGCCTGTATCTTCGGCTGCGGGAGCGCCCAATTCGACGACGGAGCTCCAACGTTCCGAATCGTCCGACGTTGCGCCCCAGGAGGCCATCGACAACGCCTACCGGGTGCTGAGAGACAGCCTCGCCGACGATCTGATCGAGCAGTTGAAGCAGTTGTCGCCGGAGTTCTTCGAGCGCCTCGTCGTCGACGTGCTGGTGGGGGCAGGCTACGGCGGGTCGAGGGCGGAAGCCGGCCAGGCCATCGGCAGGTCCGGCGACGAGGGCATCGACGGCATCATCAAGGGGGACCGGCTCGGCCTGGACATCATCTACATCCAGGCGAAGCGGTGGGAGGCAACGGTCGGCCGGCCCGAGATCCAGAAGTTCGTCGGGGCCCTGCAGGGCAAGAAGGCGCGCAAGGGCGTGTTCATCACCACGTCCTCGTTCTCGAAGGAGGCCCGGCAGTACGCGGCGGGCATCGACACCAAGGTCGTCCTCATCGCGGGCGCGCAGCTCGCAGATCTGATGATCGACCACGGCATCGGGGTGACGACCGATGCCGTGTACGAGCTCAAGCGCATCGACGCGGACTACTTCCTGGAAGAGTGAGTGCGCGGCCGCGGACTTGCCGGGACTCTGCGGCAGGGTGATCCCGAGGAACTCGTCGCCGGTGTCCGTGTGAATGCGCGAGCGCGGGCTTGCCGGGACTCTGCGGGAATCCGGCGGGGGTGGGATGTAGACTACGGGCATTCGGACCAGACGGAAGGTGGCGACATGACTGCGAGCTGTTTCCTCCGGCGTCCGGCGGCGACCCTGGCGGCGGTGCTGGCGGTGGCCGTCGGTCTCGGCGGCGGGTCCGCTCTCGCGGCGGGGCAGCCCGCCCGAGACGCCATCCATACCGCGAGCCAAGCCGAGAACGGCCGCGCCGCCTACACGCGGAGCTGCGCCATCTGTCACCGGACCGACCTTCGCGGCAACTTCGAGGCGCCGCCGCTGGCCGGTTCCAACTTCCTGAACTTCTGGGGAGGCCGAACCCCGCGGGAGCTCGTCGAGCGCATCCGGGACACGATGCCCCCCGACCGCCCGGGCCGGCTCGAGGACGGGGCGTATCTCGACATCGTGGCGTACCTGCTCGAGGCGAACGGCGCACCGTCTGGCCGCGAGGCGCTCACGATGGCCACGGCCGTCCCGATCGGCGAAGTGACGACAGGCGAGGCCGCGGCCGCGCCGGCGATAACCGCACAGGCCCAGGGCCGGGCGCGAAGGCCCGACACGCGCACCGCGACGGCGGCCGTGCCGGGGGGCGTGACGGTCGCGGGCGAGGTCGGCGACTACACGCCGGTCACCGACGCGATGTTGCGCGATCCGGATCCCGGCGACTGGCTGATGGTGCGGCGGAACTACCAGGCCTGGAGCCACAGCCCCCTCGACGCGATCACGCGGGCCAATGTCGGCGAGCTCGAGCTGCAGTGGATGTGGGCCATGAACGAGGGCGGAAGGAACGCCCCCTCGCCGATCGCGTACGACGGCGTGCTCTACTTCGCGGGGTTCGGCCCCGTGGTGCAGGCGCTCGACGCGCGCACGGGCGATCTGATCTGGGAGCACGAGGTGGGCGTCGAGGCGGGCCAGCTCGCCAGCTCGAGCCGGAACCTCTCGATCTACGGGGACAAGCTCTTCCTGGCCACGGCCGACGCGCGGCTCATCGCGCTCGACGCGCGCACCGGCGCCGAGATCTGGACGACCCGCATCGCCGACGACGCCCAGGGTTTCCGCAACACCAGCGGGCCGGTCATCGTCGGCGGCACGGTCGTTCAGGGGCTTGGCGGCTGCGGGCAGTTCACCCGCGAGGGTTGCTTCATCAGCGGCTACGACGCGGCGACCGGCGAGCGGCTCTGGCGGTTCAACACCGTCGCCCGCGCGGACGAGCCGGGGGGCAACACCTGGGCCGATCTGCCCGACTACCTGCGCGGGGGCGGCGAGACGTGGATCACCGGCAGCTACGACCCCTCGCTCGACCTCGTCTACTTCGGCGTCGCCCAGGCCAAGCCGTGGGTCGCGGTCAGTCGGGGCATGACCGTGCACGACCCCGCCCTCTACACCAGCTCGACCGTCGCCCTCCGGCCGGGAGACGGCGAGCTCGCCTGGCACTTCCAGCACGTTCCCGGCGAGAGCCTCGATCTCGACGAGGTCTTCGAGCGGGTGCTGGTCGACCTGGAGGGCCGCCGCGTGGTCTTCAGCGCCGGCAAGCACGGCATCCTGTGGAAGCTGGATCGCGAGACCGGCGAGTTCCTCGGGCACAAGGAGACCGTCTTCCAGAACGTCTTCGACCACATCGATCCCGAAACCGGCGCCGTCACCTACCGGCAGGACATCATCGACGCGCAGTTCGAGCAGCTCGTCCCCGCGTGTCCCAGCACCGCTGGCGGCAAGAACTGGCACCCGATGAGCTACCACCCCGGCTCGGGGCTGCTCATCCTCCCGCTCTCCCAGACCTGCATGGAGCTGGCGGCTCGCGAGGTCGCCCTCGAGCCGGGCTCGGGCGGCGTGGGGATGAGCGCACGGCCCTTCTTCGAGATGCCCGACACCGCGGGCCGGCTCGGCAAGCTCGCGGCGTTCGATGCCGCGACCCTCGAGGAGGTCTGGAGCGTGGAGCAGCGCGCCCCGTTCCTGACCGGGGTGCTGTCGACGGCCGGCGGGCTCGCCTTCGCCGGCGACCTCGATCGGCGGTTCCGGGCGTTCGACGTACGGACGGGCGACGTGCTGTGGCAGGCGCGGCTCGGCACGTCGGTGCAGGGCTTTCCGATCTCGTTCGCGGTGGACGGCAGACAGTACGTCGCCGTCTCGACCGGTCTCGGCGGCGGCAGCCCGCGGGCTGCCCCGCGCGCCCTGGCTCCCGACATCCACCACCCGCAGACCGGCAACGCGCTCTACGTGTTCGCGCTGCCGGGCGCGGGCGACGACGGCCGGTAGGCGTCGCGCGGGTTCCCTCGGTTTCGGCTTCGCCAGCTTCCAGGAGGTCTTCCATGGCGCTCCCGACTCATGACCGTCACCGCCCCGCCGGACCGCTGCTGGCGGCGCCGGTCGTCCTCGCAGTCCTGTTCGCCGCCGTGCCCCTTGCCCAGGCGCCCTATCTCCACCTGAACCCCGTGATCGAGAAGCTGGAGCAGGGCCGGCACGTGTTCGGGGTGAGCACCGCCGACCTGTCGCTGCAGAACGCGCGGTCGCTGGCCGGCGATCCGAGCATCGACTACGTGTATGTCGACATGGAGCACAACCCGCTGCGGTTCGCGCAGCTCGAGCAGTTCGTGGCGTTCCTGGTCGCCAGCGACAAGGCCGGCATCATCGAGCGCGGCCACGCGCAGGCGCGTCCGCCGGTGTTCGCGCGCTTTCCGCCGTACGGCCGCGAGCAGACGCAGTGGATCGTCAAGCACGCGCTCGACATCGGCCTGATGGGCATCCTCATCAACAACATCGAGACGCCCGAGCAGGCGGAGAACATCGTGCGGACGATCCGGCCCCGGCAGCTCCGATCGTCGTCGATCCCGAATCCGCCGGGAGTCCGGGGCACCGTGCAGTGCCCGTTCTGGGGCATCGGGCGCGCCGAGTGCCGGCGGCGCGCCGACCTCTGGCCCCTGAATCCGCGGGGAGACCTGCTGTTCTGGGCGATGATCGAGACGCGCGAGGGGGTGGAGAACGCCGACGCCATCGCGCAGGTGCCCGGCGTCGGCGGCTTCTACCTCGGCGCGGGCGGCGACCTCAGCGCCTCGTACGGCGCCGAGAGCGCCGACGATCCGGAGGTGGCGGCCGCCTTCGAGCACCTGCTGTCGGTGTGTCGGACGCGCGATATCGCCTGCGGCGGCACCGTCACGCCGGCCAACGCCGCCCTTCGCATGGAGCAGGGCTACCGCATCTTCAACTTCGGCGGGGCGAACGGCGGCCTGACGGCGGCGAACGCGGCGGCGCGCAGCGCGGTTCTCGCCGCGGGGGCGCGACGCTGAGGGCGGTGCGCCGGTGTCGCATCCAGGCGAAGGTGGCGTGGCGCCTCGGCGCCAACGGCAGGGGGCGGCCGGGTAGTGCCTCACTCTGGAACTGCCGCCGAGAACAGAGCGTCAGGGGAGATTGCGTTCACGTATGACGCTTTTTGCTCGGGTAGACCTCATGGTGTGGATCCCACCAGAGCACGTAGAGGACCGATCCCTCAAGGACGCCCCAAATCCGCTTCTTTGCGCCCAGCCTCAGAGAGACCAGCGCATCGGTTTCCACGCCAAGCTCCTGCAAACGGTGTTGCGCTTCCGGGCAGATCAGCTGGACCCGTACGTGGTGATGCCCGCCGGACTTGCCGCGGCTCAGTATTTCCTTCCACGTCAGCTTCTCCACCTCCGCCAGAAAGCCCAGGATCTCTGCGAGGTCTTCACGCGAGATCTCACGACCGAACGGGCCATGCTGATCCAGGAGCCGGATGCCCCAAGAGGGCGTTCCGTCATGAGCACCAGCACGTTCACGGGGCCGCTTACCCGTTGAGATCGGCGAGTTCTGCTGGATTCGCTTTCGCTTCGGCGTCACGAGGGCAGGCTTCCGTAGTACATCGCCATCGACGCCCATGTGATCGTGCGATTCCCGCGCTGCCCGGGGGCCAACCCCTTCCTCGCCAGCTTCCAGGGGTCCTCCTGATGCGTCAGACTGCTGAGGTACGCGGACGACCGGCGTCCGTAGTACTTGACGACCGCGTCGACGGTCTCAACCGCATCCTTGTCGAGCTTCTCGGGATCGCCCTTGCCGCACTTGACCACGTAGTACGAGCCCCTGTGGAGCGCGTACACTCTCGGCACCACAGGACCGTTGGCCCAAGCCTCGATTCGGTCGCGGAAGAGCGGTCGGTCGTCCCACACGAGCGACCACGCCTGGGAGTAGTACAGGAGCTTGTGCAGCTTGATGGCGGGTGTCCGGCCGCGCGTCGCCACGATGTACGCCGCTACGTCACAGGCGTTCATGGAGGCCGTCCTTTCTCCGGCGGGGAGAGCGTACCCTCGTGCGCCCCCACCGCGGTTCGCATACTATACGCCGCCTGGAGGGCGTCAGCGCGGAGTCTCCGCCGGGTTCGGCCGATTCCGCCTCCGGTGCGGCCCCCGCGGACCCGGCGGCGGCGTGTTGATCTCGATCAGCTCGACGATCCACTCGAAGTCCCGCAGCTCGCCGGCGACGCCCTCTTCCGCGGCCGGCAGTTCAGGTTCGTTGTGTAGCGGGCCGCCTTGTGCGGCCAACCGCCGCCGCGCTAGGATCCGTTGCCAGCGGCGCGAACGGAACAGAGGCGGGCGAAAGGCGTTGCGGGCGGCCTTCGGACGCCGCAACCGCGTCGGCGGAGGCCGCCGCCCCGAAGAGGCCGCCGTCCCGAATACACGGCCGGGTAGCCGGGTTTACATGGCAGGGTAGACCAATGACAAAGTCGGCAGCCGTCGTCGGTGTGAGTCTGGCAGTGGTCCTCGCGTCGGGGGCGTTCGCCCAGTCCGGGGCGGGCGGAGAGCCGTCGTCGATCCGGGCGAACGTCGAGTTCCTCGCCTCGGACGCCCTGGAGGGGCGGTTCACCGGCAGCGAGGGCATCCGCCAGGCCGCCGATCACATCATCCGCGAGCTGGAGGCGATAGGGGCGGAACCGCTGCCGGGCCGCGACGGCTTCCGCCTGCCGTTCGAGTACACCGGCTCGGCCCGCGACGGCGGGAGCACCCTGCGCTTCGAGACCGCGGACGGGGCGAGCCGCGACTTCGCCGACCCGGTGCGCGGGCTCTCCTTCTCGGAGTCGACGACGGCGAGCGGCCCCCTGGTCTTCGCCGGCTACGGGATCGTCATTCCCGAGACCGACGGGTTCAGCTACGACAGTTACGCGACCCTCGACGTCGCCGACAAGGTCGTGCTGGTGTTGCGGTACTTCCCCGAGGACAGCGAGGGCGAACTGCGGGCGCTGTTCTCGCGGTACTCTGACCTCCGGTTCAAGGCGGCGGCGCTGCGCCAGCGGGGCGCGCGGGGCATGGTGGTGGTGACCGGCCCCCGGTCGCCGGGGGCGGGCCGGCTGGTGCGGATGACCGCGGACGCGGCCGTCGCCGACTCGGGCATCGCGGCGGTCAGCGTGACCGGCGCGGTCGCCGAGGCGCTTTTCGAGCGGTTGCCGGACCGCACCCTGGAGGAGGCGCAGGCCGAGCTCGACTCCGGGAACCCCCACGTGGCCGGCTTCGAGATTCCCGTCGAGGTGACCGTCGACGCTCGGGTGAGCCGCGAACGGCGGACCGGTCACAATGTCGTCGGCTATCTGCCGCCGACGGTGGCGGCACCCCTGGAGAAGCCCTACGTCGCGCTGGGCGCCCATCACGACCACCTGGGACGAGGCGAAACCGGGTCGTTGGCGGGCCGGAGCGCACCCCCGCCGTCACCTCCGCCGGGGGTGGAGCGTCCCGCCGCCGAGGCCGGCGCGGGTGCGCAGACCGGCGGCGGCGACATCCACAACGGGGCCGACGACAACGCGTCGGGGGTCGCCGCCGTGCTCGCCGCGGGGGCGGCGCTGGCCGGCCGGGAGCGTGCGCGGGGCGTGGTGCTGGGCTTCTGGTCGGGCGAGGAGATCGGCCTCCTGGGCTCGCAGGAGTTCGTGAGCGACGGACCGGTGCCGATGGACGAGGTGGCCGCCTACGTCAACTTCGACATGGTCGGGCGCATGCGGGACAACACGCTCACCGTGCAGGGGCTCGGGAGCAGCAGCGTCTGGCCGGGCCTGGTGGACGAGGCCAACGGCGCGTTCGACTTCGATCTCCAGCGGGTCAACGATCCCTACCTGCCGACCGACTCCATTCGCTTCATCGAGGCCGATGTGCCGAGTCTGGCGTTGTTCACCGGCAGCCACCCCGACTATCACCGCCCGAGCGACGACGCCCATACCATCAACTTTCCCGACCTCGAGCGCATCGCGGGCTACGGCGCGGAGGTGGCGGCGCGCCTGGTTGCGGAGCCGGCGCCCCCGGACTTCATCGCGGTGGAGCGGACCGCGCAGCCCGGCCGGGCGATGACGCGCATCACCACCGGCACCATCCCCGACTACGGCGCCGAGATCGAGGGGCTGCGGCTGTCGGGGGTCATGGCGGGGGGACCGGCCGCGCGCGCCGGTCTCCAGGGGGGCGACATCATCGTCGAGATGGCCGGTGTCTCGGTGGGCAACATCTACGACTACATGGGCGCGCTGGATCTGCTGAAGGCCGACGTGCCGTCCGCCGTCGTCTACCTGCGAGAGGGAGAGCGGCGGGAAACGCAGATCGTGCCGTTGGCCAGGGACTGACGGCCTCTGCGCCGCGTTGCGTGCGACTGCCGGGGCGCGGATCCGCTGAAGTGGAACCGCTGTCCCTGCCACGCGCCGGAACCACGAACGGCGTGCTCGGCCGTGTAGCCGTCGATCGGCGCTCCGCCGTCATCCGCCGGAGCCGGCCACACGACCACGAGGAAACCCGTCACCCGGCGCCAGCACCGGGCTCGCCGGCCTGTCCGGCGGATGGACGGGACTTGAAGACATGGGCGTCTCGCAGGCGGTGCTGGACGGTCGCCCGATACCCGCCACGGTTGGTCGCGCTGACCCGGACGGCGTACGCCGCTCCGTTCGTGAGTTCCGTGATCCTGAAGGTCGTGGCGGTGCCGCTGTGACGGCTGTCGTCCCAGTTGCCAGAGCCGCGAACAGCGTGCTCGACCGAAGGAATTGTCAGATGTCGTGGACCGGCGTGACGTGATCAGGCGGCTTCCTTCCGCTCCGTCTCCGCCTGCCTGCCGGTCTGGATGGCGCCATCGACGAAGACCACGCCGGCCCGGACCAGGGGCAGCAGGTGCGCCCCGTTCCGTCGGCGCCATCGCTGCTGCGCCATCTCCACCAGCTTGCACGCCATCAGCGGCCCCCTGGTGCGCGAACCCGCGCCCTTCGTCACGCGCTGCCGAAGACACAGCATCAGACGAATGCGTCAGATGGTCGAGAGCGCCGGCCTCAACGGCGCACTCGACGCCAACGGCTTCCCAGCCGCCGACATCAGACACGCCGTCGCCAAGGCGATGCAGCGGGCAACGACGGAACAGGTCTTCGCGGAAGACCTGTTCCCCGAGCAGGTAGTCAGACGCCGCGGCCAGCGCGCCGCAGCTTCCGCATCCCGCCGCCGGCCAGCGCCGCCAGCAGGAAGAACAGCCCGACGAGCGGCACCGCCGGCGTCGGCATCATCGGCGTCCCGTACGCCACGGCCGACGGCTCGCCGGACCCGACGCTGTTCATCGCGCTGATCCGGACCGAGTACGCCGTCCCGTTCGCGAGCCCGGTCAGCGTGTAGCTCGTGTCAGACCCGCTGGACGCCAAGCCCCTCCACTCGTCCGAACCGCGGACCGAGTACTCGATCCAGTAGCCGGTGATCGCCGCGCCGCCGTCCTCGGCCGGCGCGTCCCAGACGAGCCCGAGCTGCCCGTCACCCGAGGTCACCATCAGATTCGTCGGCGCCCCCGGAACCGCGACCGGTGTCGCGTGAACCGGTTCCGAGAACGAACCTGCGCCGACGGCGTTCGACGCGCTGACGCGGACCGAGTACTCCGTCCCGTTCGTCAGACCGGAAATGACGAAACTGGTCCCGACGCCGTCATGAGCCGCCGCGACCCAAGCGCCCGCACCGCGACGCGAGTACTCGAGACGATAGCCGGTGATCGGCGAACCCCCGTCAGAGGCCGGCGCCTGCCACTCGACCGCGAGCTCCATGTCACCGGCCGTGACCATCACGCTCCGCGGCATCCCCGGCGCCACGGCGACCGCCATCGGCGTCGCATGGACGGCGGCCGACCACGGACCTGTCCCGACGCTGTTCGTCGCGCTGACCGCGAACATGTACTCGGTCCCGTTCGTCAGCCCGCTAATCGTGAGGCTCATGCCCGTCCCCGAGTGCCCCGCATCGGTCCAGGAGTCACTGTCCGCAACCGCGTAGCGCACGGAATAGCCGGTGATGACGGCACCGCCGTTCGAGACCGGAGATTTCCACGAGAGCGTGACCTCCATATCACCCGGCGTCGCGACGACCTCCCTCGGCACGCCAGGCACCTCGGGCTCAGGCGTGTGGCCCATCGGCGTCCCGAAGACCGGATCGGACGGCTTACCGTACCCGACGCGGTTCCTGGCGCGGACCCGGACGCCGTACTGCGTGCCGTTCACCAGGCCGGTGATGGTCAACCGCGTGGCGGTCCCCTCATGACCGGCGTCCATCCAGTCACCGGACCCGCTGACCGCATACTCGACCTGGTAGCCGAGCACCGGCGCACCACCGTTATGCGCCGGAGCGTTCCACATCACCGCGAGGACGCCATCGCCGGGAGAGACCTCGACGTTCTCGGGAACACCAGGACGCTCCGGCTCAGGGGCATCCGGGTCCATGGGTGTCGCGTACACCGGATCGGACGAAGGACCAGTGCCGACCTGGTTCACTGCCGCGACACGGAAGCCGTACTCCGTGCCGTTCGTGAGACCGGTGATCGTCGAGCTCGTGCCCGTACCGCTGTGACCGCTGTCGTTCCAGTTACCGGAACCACGGACGCGGTGCTCGACCTTGTACCCCGTGATCGGCGAGCCGCCGTTATCGGCGGGAGCCTGCCACTGCACCGAGACCTGGGCATTCCCGGCCTCGGCGCTCAGATTCCGCGGCACCCCCGGAACCTCGGGATCGGGATCGGGATCGGGATCGGGATCCGGCGGCGCCACGGGCGTCGCATACACGGGCGGCGTCGCGTCCCCGGTCCCGACGCTGTTCGTCGCGCTGACGCGGACGCCGTACTCCGTGCCGTTCACCAGGTCCCTCAGAACGAAGCGGGTCTCAGTACCCGAGTGCTGAGCGTCCATCCAGTTCCCGGAACCGCGAACGGCATACTCGAGCTCGTAGCCCGTGATCTGCGCACCGCCGTCCTCGGCGGGAGCCTGCCACTCGACCGTAAGCTGCGCATTCCCAGCCTCGGCGCTCAGATTCCGCGGCACCCCCGGAACCTCGGGATCGGGATCCGGTTCCTCCGGCGGCTCGGCGGGCGTCGCATACACGGGCGGCGTCGCGTCTCCGGTCCCGACGCTGTTCGTCGCGCTGACGCGGACGCCGTACTCCGTGCCGTTCACCAGGTTCCTCAGAATGAAGCGGGTCTCAGTACCCGAGTGCTGAGCGTCCATCCAGTTCCCGGAACCGCGAACGGCATACTCGAGCTCGTAGCCCGTGATCTGCGCACCGCCGTCCTCGGCGGGAGCCTGCCACTCGACCGTAAGCTGCGCATTCCCAGCCTCGGCGCTCAGATTCCGCGGCACCCCCGGAACCTCGGGATCGGGATCCGGTTCCTCCGGCGGCTCGGCGGGCGTCGCATACTCGCTCGGAGTGTTCGGCCCCAACCCGGCACTGTTCTGCGCACGGACGCGGACACCGTACTCCGTGCCGTTCACCAAGCCCGTCACCGTGAAAGTCGTCGTGGTGCCCGAGTCCCCGCTGTCCATCCAGTCCGCGGAGCCGCGAACCGCATGCTGGATCTTGTAGTTGGTGATCGTCGCGCCGCCGTTGTCAGCCGGCGGATCCCACCGCAGCTCAAGCTGCATGTTGCCCGGAGTCACAGCCAGGTTCTGCGGCGCCCCCGGCTCCTCCGGCTCCGGCTCCGGCTCCTCCGGCGCCACGGGCGTCGCATACTCGGTCGGAGTGTTCGGCCCCAACCCGGCACTGTTCTGCGCACGGACGCGGACACCGTACTCCGTGCCGTTCACCAAGCCCGTCACCGTGAAAGTCGTCGTGGTGCCCGAGTCCCCGCTGTCCATCCAGTCCGCGGAGCCGCGAACCGCATGCTGGATCTTGTAGTTGGTGATCGTCGCGCCGCCGTTGTCAGCCGGCGGATCCCACCGCAGCTCAAGCTGCATGTTGCCCGGAGTCACAGCCAGGTTCTGCGGCGCCCCCGGCTCCTCCGGCTCCGGCTCCGGCTCCTCCGGCGCCACGGGCGTCGCATACTCGGTCGGAGTGTTCGGCCCCAACCCGGCACTGTTCTGCGCACGGACGCGGACACCGTACTCCGTGCCGTTCACCAAGCCCGTCACCGTGAAAGTCGTCGTGGTGCCCGAGTCCCCGCTGTCCATCCAGTCCGCGGAGCCGCGAACCGCATGCTGGATCTTGTAGTTGGTGATCGTCGCGCCGCCGTTGTCAGCCGGCGGATCCCACCGCAGCTCAAGCTGCATGTTGCCCGGAGTCACAGCCAGGTTCTGCGGCGCCCCCGGCTCCTCCGGCTCCGGCTCCTCCGGCGCCACGGGCGTCGCATACTCGGTCGGAGTGTTCGGCCCCAACCCGGCACTGTTCTGCGCACGGACGCGGACACCGTACTCCGTGCCGTTCACCAAGCCCGTCACCGTGAAAGTCGTCGTGGTGCCCGAGTCCCCGCTGTCCATCCAGTCCGCGGAGCCGCGAACCGCATGCTGGATCTTGTAGTTGGTGATCGTCGCGCCGCCGTTGTCAGCCGGCGGATCCCACCGCAGCTCAAGCTGCATGTTGCCCGGAGTCACAGCCAGGTTCTGCGGCGCCCCCGGCTCCTCCGGCTCCGGCTCCGGCTCCTCCGGCGCCACGGGCGTCGCATACATCGCGTCGGTCGGGTCTCCGGTCCCCTCGCTGTTCGTCGCGCTCACGCGGACGCCGTACTCCGTGCCGTTCGTGAGACTGTCGATCGTGAACGTCGTGCCCGTACCGCTGTGACCGCTGTCGGTCCAGCTACCGGAACGACCGACGCGGTGCTCGACCGTGTAGCCGGTAATCGGCTCGCCGCCGGTGTCCGCCGGCGCCTGCCACGACAACGCCAGCTCCATGTCCCCCGGCGTCACCATCAGGTTCCGAGGCGCGGAAGGTCGAGCAACCGGAGTCGCGTACCCCGTGTCGGACCAGGGACCGTTTCCACTCGAGTTTTTCGCTCTGACGCGAACGGCGTAGCGCGTGCCGTTCGTCAGATCCTTCAACGTCAGGCTGGTTCCCGTCGTCTCTTCGCTGTTGCCCCAGTTGCTGTCGCCCGCGTTGGCACGCTGAACCTCGTACCCGGTGAACGGCCCGCCATTCTCAGGCTCAGTCCACGAGACGTCGATCGCAGCGTCACCAGGAGTCAGCGTCAGATCCCTCGGCTCGCTGAGCGCCGCCCGCGGCGTGCCCTGACCCGACGCCGACCACTCACTGTCGCCCGCGGCATTCGTTGCACGCACCTGGACCGCGTACGCGGTCCCGTTCGTCAGGCCCGTGATCGACGTGGACGTCCCGGTTCCCGTATGCGAATGGGTCATCCACTGGGTCGACCCCGAGACGGCGTACTGCACCCCGTAACCGGTCACTGCCGACCCGCCGTCCTCGCCAGGGGCGGACCATGAGACGCCGAGAGACGCGTCGCCCGCGGTGACGGTGGGAGCGGCCGGCGCATCGGGAACCGTCCGCGGCTTCACATTATGCTCGTAGATGAAGTCGCTCACGTCCTGGCGGCGCTGCGACCGGACCTGCACCGTGTACTCCGTGCCGTTCGTGAGCCCGGTCACGGTCCCCGTCGTCTCTGAGATCAAGTTGTTGCAGCCGCCGTTCACGTCGCCGACGATCAGGCAGTACCGGATGCCGGCCGTCGACCCCGACGGTGCGTCCCATGTCGCCATGATAAGGCCGTCGCCCGGCGTCGCCACCAGATTCGTCGGCGCGCCCGGCTGCTCGCCGCCCGGCGCGACGGCGCCGCTGGTCTCGCCCCAGGTCCCTTCCCCGCCGGAGCCGATCGCCCGGACACGGGCATGGTAGAAGACGCCTTCAGTCAGCCCCTGGATGTACCCATGGGTCCCCGGGCTGTCTATACCACCACCCGACTGCCAGGGATTGTTCCCGGCCCGCTTGTACTGGAACTCGTATCTCGTGATCGTCCCGGACGGCGCCACCCACGTCAGCTTCAACGACGTGTAGCGGTCGATGTCCGACGGATTGTCCGAGTCGTCCGGATCGATCCGTTCAAGCGCCACCATTGTCGGCGCGCCCGGCTGCGCCCACGCCGACCCGGCGAATCCGGAGAGGACGATGACGATGGCAGCCGAGGCAGCGAGGCACGACCCGTACCCCCCCCCCCGGGAACAAACGCGTATTCCGCGCAGCATGGAGTGACATCGCAGTTTTCCTCCACATGAAGTGACATCGCCGTTTCCCTCAACGCCCGGCACTCGGGCAAAGGCGAACGGCCGAGATCGACGAAGGTCCCGCGGGGCTGGTTTGCGCCCGGCAGTCAGCACGAACCACCGACTCCGTCAGTCCGGGCCGTCGAGGGCGACGCAACAGGCGACAACGAGCGACCCGCCGATGGCTGACCGTCGACGGCCCGAAGGGCGCGATGCAACGACCCGTCCTGCATCCGGGGCGCCCGACGCCGGATGGACGGTGCAGAAGTGTGAAAAGTGCCCTCACGTTGGCATACGAGGCGGCCCATGTCAACCGCGACTGCGAGCGGGGGGCACCGGACGCCGGATGGACGGTGCAGAAATGTGAAACGTGTCCTCACGTTGGCATGCGAGGCGGCTCATATCAACCGCGACTGCGAGACGTTAGTGCCTCACTCTGGAACTGCCGCCGAGAACAGAGCGTCAGGGGAGATTGCGTTCACGTATGACGCTTTTTGCTCGGGTAGACCTCATGGTGTGGATCCCACCAGAGCACGTAGAGGACCGATCCCTCAAGGACGCCCCAAATCCGCTTCTTTGCGCCCAGCCTCAGAGAGACCAGCGCATCGGTTTCCACGCCACGCTCCTGCAAACGGTGTTGCGCTTCCGGGCAGATCAGCGAGGAGATCGGCCTCCTGGGCTCGCAGGAGTTCGTGAGCGACGGACCGGTGCCGATGGACGAGGTGGCCGCCTACGTCAACTTCGACATGGTCGGGCGCATGCGGGACAACACGCTCACCGTGCAGGGGCTCGGGAGCAGCAGCGTCTGGCCGGGCCTGGTGGACGAGGCCAACGGCGCGTTCGACTTCGATCTCCAGCGGGTCAACGATCCCTACCTGCCGACCGACTCCATTCGCTTCATCGAGGCCGATGTGCCGAGTCTGGCGTTGTTCACCGGCAGCCACCCCGACTATCACCGCCCGAGCGACGACGCCCATACCATCAACTTTCCCGACCTCGAGCGCATCGCGGGCTACGGCGCGGAGGTGGCGGCGCGCCTGGTTGCGGAGCCGGCGCCTCCGGACTTCATCGCGGTGGAGCGGACCGCGCAGCCCGGCCGGGCGATGACGCGCATCACCACCGGCACCATCCCCGACTACGGCGCCGAGATCGAGGGGCTGCGGCTGTCGGGGGTCATGGCGGGGGGACCGGCCGCGCGCGCCGGTCTCCAGGGGGGCGACATCATCGTCGAGATGGCCGGTGTCTCGGTGGGCAACATCTACGACTACATGGGCGCGCTGGATCTGCTGAAGGCCGACGTGCCGTCCGCCGTCGTCTACCTGCGAGAGGGAGAGCGGCGGGAAACGCAGATCGTGCCGTTGGCCAGGGACTGACGGCCTCTGCGCCGCGTTGCGTGCGACTGCCGGGGCGCGGCGGATCCGCTGAAGGCCGCCGTGCCGGGCCGCCGTGCTCGCCGTCGATCACGGCGCGCCGAGACCCGCGCCAGCCGGGGGCACCCCATCAACCCGCCCCCCATCAACCGGCAACCCGCCCCCCGTCAGCCGGCAACCCGCCCCCGGCAACCCGCCCTCGGCAATTTCCGCCGTGGCTGGCGATGTCGAGGACGTCCACGCTCGACGACGCGGCCCGCAGAATCAGGCGTGACAGCACAACGAGGCGATGGGGCGTCAGGAAAGAATCTCCCGGCGCCCTGGACACGGGCCTGATGGCCGTGCAGAAAGAACCGGGCCGGCCGCCCTGCGGCAGCCGGCCCCCTGAGAAGACCCGGTACGGGAACTGCGGCCGGCGTCAGCGCCGCCGCCGCAGCCGCGCCGCGCCGCCGGCGGCGAGCGCCCCCAGCAACAGCCACAGCCCCACCACCGGCAACGCCGGCGTCACCATCATCGGCGTGGTGTGGACCGGCTCCGAAGGCTCGCCCGCGCCGGCGCTGTTCATCGCCCTCACCCGTACCGAGTACTCCGTCCCGTTCGACAGACCGGTGATGACGGTGCCGGTTTCTGCGCCAATATGACCACCAGCCACCCACGCGTCGCTCCCGCGCACCGCATGCTCGACCAGGTAGCCGGTGATGGCCGTCCCGCCGGACAGCGCCGGGGCCTGCCAGTCGACGGCTATCTGCCTGTCGCCCGGCGTCAGCGTCACCACGCCAGAAATGAACGGCGGCACGCCAGGGCCCGGCACGCCAGGACCCGTCGGCCCCATCGGGGTCTCGTACTCCGTATCGGACGGCTGCCCGGTACCTGCCAGGTTCATTGCACTCACCCGGACCGCGTACTCCGTCCCGTTCGTGAGTCCCGTGATCAGGAACCCGGTATTACTAGTGGAACCGCTGTCCTGCCACGTGCCGGAACCACGAACAGCGTGCTCGACCGTGTAGCCGTCGATCGGCGCTCCGCCGTCATCCGCCGGAGCCTGCCACACGGCCACGAGGAACCCGTCACCCGGGCGCAGCACCAGGTCCGTCGGCCTGTCCGGCGGATGGACGGGACCTGAAGCCATGGGCGTCTCGTAGGCGGTGCTGGACGGTTGCCCGGTACCCCCACGGTTGGTCGCGCTGACCCGGACGGCGTACGCCGTCCCGTTCGTGAGTTCCGAGATCCTGAAGGTCGTGGCGGTGCCGCTGTGACCGCTGTCCTCCCAGTTGCCAGAGCCGCGAACAGCGTGCTCGACCTTGTAGTCGGTGATGGGCGCTCCGCCGTTGTCCGCCGGCGCCTGCCACGACGCCACGAGATGCCCGTCGCCGGGCGTCAGCGCCAAGCCGGTCGGCATGCCCGGCGGATCCGGATCCGGATCCGGTGGATCCGGTGAAGCCATGGGCGTCTCGTAGGCGGTCGCGCTTGGTTCACCGGTGCCTGCACTGTTGATGGCCTTGACTCGAACCGCGTACTCGGTCCCGTTGGTGAGTCCGGTGATCGTATAGGTCGTGGCGCCGTCGCTGCGACCTTTGGGGGCCCAGCCACCAGAGCCGCGAACGGCGAGATCGACCTCGTAGTCGGTGATTGGCGCTCCGCCATTGTTCGCCGGAGGCGTCCACGAGGCCGTTATCTGGCCGTCGCCGGCCGTCAGCTCGAGGCCGGTCGGCATGCCCGGCGGATCCGGATCCGGATCCGGTGGATCCGGTGAAGCCATGGGCGTCTCGTAGGCGGTCGCGCTTGGTTCACCGGTGCCTGCACTGTTGATGGCCTTGACTCGAACCGCGTACTCGGTCCCGTTGGTGAGTCCGGTGATCGTATAGGTCGTGGCGCCGTCGCTGCGACCTTTGGGGGCCCAGCCACCAGAGCCGCGAACGGCGAGATCGACCTCGTAGTCGGTGATTGGCGCTCCGCCATTGTTCGCCGGAGGCGTCCACGAGGCCGTTATCTGGCCGTCGCCGGCCGTCAGCTCGAGGCCGGTCGGCATGCCCGGCGGATCCGGATCCGGATCAGGTGGATCCGGTGGAGCCATGGGCGTCTCGTAGGCGGTCTGGCTTGGATCACCGGTGCCCGCACTGTTGGTCGCACTGACTCGAACCGCGTACTCGGTCCCGTTGGTGAGTCCGGTGACGGTGTAGGTCGTGGCGCCGCCGCTGCTACCGTGGCGCTCCCAGCCACCTTGGCCGCGCTCGGCTAACTCGACCTCGTAGTCGGTGATGGGCGCACCGCCGTCGTCCGCCGGAGGCGTCCACGAGGCCGTTATCTGCCCGTCGCCGGGCGTCAGTTCGAGGCCGGTCGGCATGCCCGGCGGATCCGCCGGATCCGGTGGAGCCATGGGCGTCTCGTAGGCGGTATCGCTTGGATCACCGGTGCCCACACGGTTGGTCGCACTGACTCGAACCGCGTACTCGGTCCCGTTGGTGAGTCCGGTGATCGTGAAGGTCTTGTCCGTGCCGCTGTGACCGCTGTCCCGCCAGCCTTCCTCGCCAGAG
>CBDATI010000031.1:0-29878 GCA_965199675.1 Vicinamibacterales bacterium
TACCTGGGGCATGTCTACGAGCGGCGCGGCGACCTGGAGCAGGCGGTCGACGCCTTCGAGCGCGCGCGCGACCAGCGCCCGCGCGATTTCCCCACGCTGTTCTGGCTGATCAACGTCAACGTCGAGCTGGGCCGTTGGGATGCGGCGCAACCGTTCGTGGAGCAGGCGCGCGCGCTCCAGCCGGGCTCGGAGGCCATGCGGTTTCAGCTCGGACGGGCGGCCCTGGCGGGCGGAGACCATGCGGCCGCCGTCGAGCATCTGGAAGCGGTCCTGCGCCAGAACCCTGCCGCCACCATCGTCCACTACCCGCTCGGCATGGCCTATCGCGGCCTCGGCGACCTCGAGAACGCCCGCCATCATCTCGATCGGAGCGGCGGGCGCACCGACGGCGGCTACTCCGCCGGCGTCGGGGTCTCCCTGCCCGATCCGCTGCTGGAGGAATTGCGGAACGCGCTGCGCAGTCCCCAGCGCCATCGGACCCTGGCCCTGCAGGCCGACGCCAACGGCGATCGCGTGGAAGCCGTCCGGCAGTTTCGCCTGGCTCTCGAGCTGGAGCCCGAGGACGCCGACCTGCAGCTCAGCCTCGGCATGGCCCTCGACCGGGCCGGCCGCGCCCGGGAGGCCCTCGTCGAGCTCGAGGCGGCTCTCCGGCTCGACCCGCGCTCGGCCCAGGCCAACTACATGCTCGGGACCCTCTTCGAACGGGCCGGCCGGGACGCGGAGGCGATCGGACGCTACGCCGCCGCCGCCGAGCTGGCTCCGGAGTCGATGGAGGCGCATCTGCGCCTGGCCGACGCGTACAGCCGCACGGCGCGGATGAACGAGGCGCTGACGCACTACCGGCGGCTGCTCGAAGTTGCGCCCGACTCCGTCGCGGGCCGTTTCGGTGAGGGCATGGCCCTGGTCCGCCTGGGCCGCCACCGCGAGGCGCGCGGCCGCTTTGCGGCGGGGCGCGAGCGCCACCCCGACCAACCCGCGTTCGCCATCGCGCTCGCCCGCCTGCTCGCCGCGTCTCCCGACGCCGGGGTGCGGAACGGGCGGCAGGCCGCCGCCCTCGCGGAGGCTCTCGTCGCCACCGTCAAGACCACCGGCGCCGCGGAGACGATGGCCATGGCCCTGGCCGAGGTCGGACAGTTCGCCGGCGCCATGGAGTGGCAACGCCTCGCCATCGACGTGGCCCGCGACGCGGGGCGCAGCGACCTGGCGCAACCGATGTCCGCCAACCTCGCCCGGTACTCGCGGGGGGAGCCCAGCCGTACTCCCTGGCGCGACGACGAGCCCGAGTTCCGCCCCGGCCTACCCGTCGAGCCGGGTCTGCTGGGCCCGTGACCGACCCGTGCGCCCGCGTGTGCAGCGGGCGTTCAGCGCGGCTCGAGGTCCTGCAGCCCTGTCCGCGCGCCCGCATGATCGGGATCGAGACGCAGGGCCTCGCGGAATGCGCGCGCCGCCCCGTCGCGTGCGCCGGCTGACGCGCGCGCGAGGCCGAGGTTCGCGTGGGCGTCGACGTTCTCGGGGGCGAGGGTAATCAGCCGCTCGAAGTGGCGGGCCGCCTCGTCCATCCGGCCCTGGTCGGCCAGGGCCACCCCCAGGTTGTTGAGCGTCCCCAGGTGGTTGGGGTTGCGGTCGAGGGCGCGCCGGTACTCGGCGACGGCCTCGCCCGGCCGGCCCGACGCGGCGAGCACCGCGCCCAGCTCATAGCGGGTGGGGGCGTTGTCGAGGCCTTCCAGCGCCTGCCGCAGCATCTCCTCGGCCTCCCGGTAACGTCGGAGACCGGAGAGGCAGCGCCCCATGTCGGCGAGCACGCCGAAGTCGTCGGGCTGTCGCCGCCGTCGGCGCTCCAGCAGCTCCAGGGCCTCTTCATAGCGCCGTAGCCGCCGGAACGTCGCGGCCAACTCGGCGAGGGCGACGTCGTGGTCGGGGTCGAACGCAAGGGCCCGGCGAATCAGATACTCGCGCCAGGCCGCGTTGGTCTCGAGGTCGGCGGTGGCGGCCTGCTGGAGCAGGAACGTCGTGCTTCGCGATTCCCGGACGAGAGCCTCCGACAGGGGGTCGAGATAGGCCTCGTACTGCGGCAGCCGGTCTGCGGTGCGAAGGGCCTGCGCCGCATCGTCGGGCCGGCCCAGCGTCGCGTAGGCGTCGCCGAGCAGCCGGAAAGCGGGGCCGAAGCCGGGCGCACCCGCCGTCACCGCTTCCAGCCGGTCGGCCGCAGCCTGCGCGTCGCCCTGCACGAGGGCGACCCGGGCGAGTCCGAGTGCGGCGTACGCGGACACCGGCGCGCCCGCGCGTCCGGGGAGCCGGGCCGGGGCGCCACCCTCGGTCCGGGCCGGCGCCTCGACCGGCGGCGGCTCCGGCAGGGGCAGGGCGCGCCGCCACGCCTCGGCCGCGCGGTCGTGGCGCCCCGCCTTGAACTCCGCCTCCCCGAGGCCGCCACCGCGGGCCGAAGTCGGGCGCGGCGGCGACCACGCGGGCGCAGCCCGGCGGCCAGCGCCCCGGTGTCGCCGCGGGTGCCGGCGGCCAGGCGCCCGGTAGTAGGTCCAGCGCCACCCGCTGCTCAGGGCCTCGGCCGCCGCGTAGGCGCGGTCGGCCTCGTCCAGAAACAGGTCGGCGTGATAGGCGCGGCCGAGCGCCCCCACCGCGTCGGCGGAAGTGGGCTGGTCGCGCGCGGCGCGATCCCGCCGCCTCGAGATGCTCGCGCAGGCCGGCGGCTGGCCCGACAGATCGGGCAGGGCGGGCAGCCGCGCCGTGTACAGCGCCAGCCGTGCCTGGTAGGCGCCCGCGGAGAGCGCCGCGACCGCGACCCCCGCCGCGATCCCGGTCAGCCACCGGCGCCGGCGCGGTGCGGGGCGCCTCCCCGCGGCGGGGAGGCGGGTCGGCGCGGCCGGGCGCCGCGCGCCTCCTCGCGAAGCCGGCGGCCGGCGCCGGCGCGGTCGGGAGCCGGCTCCGGCGCCGCCGTCGGTCTCGCCTCATCCGGCAGCGGATGGTTCCCGGTCGTCGGCGTGGCCGGTGTGGTTGCCGCGCGGCCCGCGCGCAGGCCGCCGGGCTGCCCCGCGCCCGTCCGCGGTCCGTCCCGGGAACCGCCCCCGGCGGCGCTGGTCACGGCGTCGGCGGGCCACCGTTGCTCCAGACCGTCACCCGCGACATGCGGTCGTAGGGGCCGCTGATGTGCATGCCGCCGGTGACGAGATCGGCGTCGCCGTCTCCGTCGAGGTCGCCGGCGGCGAGGGTGATGAGGTGGGTCGGCGCGCGCGCGATGCGGTGCATCGCGAACTGCATCCGCCCGTTGTTCTCGAGCCAGACGAGGCTGTGGGCCGACTCGTCGTCCCACTGGTTGTAGGCGCTCACCACCGCCACGTCGAGGTCGCCGTCTCCGTCGAGATCGGCGGCCTGGGGACTCGACGCTCCCTGGAGATCCGCGATGCGGTGCGGCTCGAACCGCATGTCGCCCCGGTTCTCCAGCCACTGCACGCCGTGCCACGGGCGGCTGTTGGCGGGGGCGTAGTCGAACGCGTCGCCGTTGCTGTGCAGGATGTCGGGGTCCCCGTCCCGATCGAGATCGACGAGGGTGATCCAGCTCGAGCCGAAATCCGGGTTCGTGGTGCCCCAGAGCAGGCGCGGCCTCAGCTCGGGGCCGGGAAAGGCCCAGATCTCCTCCCACTCCTGGCTGATGAGGGCCACGATGTCGCCGGCGCCGTCGGCGTCGAGGTCGGCGGCGATGGCGTTGATGGCGCCCGAGAACCGCTGCAGGACGTGGACCTCGAACGCCCAGTCGCCCCGGTTCTCGAGCCACAGCGTCTCGCCGCGGTCGTAGCCGAAGGCGGCGGCCGCGAGGTCGAGGTCGCCGTCGCCGTCGAGGTCGCCGGCCCGCACGTCGGCGACCCGAGGCAGGCCCTCGGCCGCGACGCGGCTCGTGAAGCGTTGTTCGCCGTCGTTCTCGAGCACCACGACCGAGCCGATGCGCAGATCGCTCGGGAAGAGCTCGCCGAGGCTCGCGACGAGCAGGTCGAGGTCGCCGTCGCCGTCGAAGTCGGCCGGCTCCACGTGCGCGGGGGCGCGGATGTCCTCGGTGACGGGCTCCTCGGTCCAGGTCCCGGCCGGATACTGGCGGATCCAGGCGACGCGGTTCCGGATTGCGTCGCACGCCAGGATGTCCGGAAGGCCGTCGGCGTCGAGGTCGACGATGGTGACGTGCGCGATCTGGGGCCGTTCATCGTCGCCGCGCGGCTCGCCGACGGGCCGTGGCGTGAAGAAGTCCGACGCCGCCCCTTCGGGCAGGATGGCGCTGCGCACGTCGCCCGCGGTCCCGAGGTCGGCCGTGCCGCCGCACGCCGCCGCCAGCGTGCAGAGCAGGCCGGCCCCGAGGCCGCGGACGACCGCAGGCGGGACGATCTCGTTCGCCCGAGCCGGATAGCGTGACACCGGATTCGACTATACCAGACGCTCGGGTGCGGGAAGCGCGCGGGAGGGCGAACGGGGCTCGCCCGCGAATCGTCCGGGCGGCCCGGCGTCCTGGCTGTCCCTCGCCTGGAATCTCCGCGTCGCCCTCGCCGCGGCGGCGCCTGTCGTATAATCGCCGCGGTACTTCCCTCAGCATGCTTCCGAATCCAGCCGCCCGGCCGGCCGCCCCCGGGCAGTGCTTCCGTTGGCGCCGCGACCGGGTCCCGCCACTGGCGGAGGCGCTCGTCGGTGAGCGGCCGGCGTCTCCGACGCCGTCCATCGCCGTGGCCGGACGCTGCCTGTACTCCGCCGTCTGCTGTGCGCTGCTCGCCGCCCTCTGGGCGTGCTCGGGATCCGATGTCGACGGTCTCCGCCTTGCCGCGGACGCGGGGGACGTCGAGGCGCAGCTTGAGTTGGGGTCGATGTACGACGAGGGCCGCGGGGTCCCCGAGGACGACGCCGAGGCGGCGCGGTGGTTCCGGATGGCGGCCGAACAGGGCGTCGCCGCCGCGCAGGGCCGGCTGGGCGAGATGTACGCGGAGGGACTCGGCGTCCCCCGCAGCGGTGCGGAGGCGGCGCGGTGGCTCCGTCTCGCGGCGGAGCAGGGGCTCGTTACCGCCCAGGGTCGGCTCGGGGCGCTCTACGCCGGGGGCGGCGGGGTGGGGCGGGACGACGCCCGCGCCCTGCGGTGGCTCCGGCTCGCGGCGGACCGGGGGGACGCCCGGGCCCAGGGCCAGCTCGGGGCGATGTACGCGGGTGGGCGCGGCGTCCCGCAGGACGATTCGGAGGCGGCGCGGCTGATTCGGTCTGGCGGCCGACCAGGGCCTGGCCGAAGCGCAGAGCCGGCTCGGGATGTTGTATGCGGGCGGGCGGGGTGTCCCGCAGGACGATTCGGAGGCGGCGCGGCTGATTCGGCTCGCGGCCGACCAGGGCCTGGCCGAGGCGCAGGGCCAGCTCGGGTTGCTCTACGCCGAGGGGCGCGGGGTGGGGCGGGACCTCGCCGAGGCCGCGCGCTGGTACCGGCTCGCGGCCGACCAGGGTGACGCGCAGGCCCAGGTGAACCTGGGTTTCGCGTACGGCGAGGGCCGCGGAGTCGCCCAGGACGACGCGGAGGCGGTGCGGTGGCTCCGGATGGCGGCGGAGCAGGGGCACGCCATCGCCCAGGGTCAGTTGGGTACGATGTACCTGGTCGGTGGCGGGGTCGCTCCGGACGAGGCGGAGGCGGCGCGCTGGCTCCGCCTCGCGGCCGAACAGGGCCTCGCCGAGGCCCAGTTCCAGTTCGGCATCCTCCACGCCCAGGGCAGCGGAGTGCCCCAGGACGACGCGGAGTCGGCGCGGTGGTTCCGGCTTGCCGCCGAACAGGGACACCCCCAGGCCCAGGGCAGTCTCGGGGCGATGTCTGCGGCGGGCCTCGGCATGCCGCAGGACTTCGATGAGGCGGTGCGGTGGTTTCGCCTCGCGGCCGATCAGGGCGACCCGCAGGCGCAGGCGAACCTCGGGGTGATGTACGCCGAGGGGCGCGGGGTCGGGCGGGACCCCGCGGAGGCCCTGCGGTGGTTCCGCCGCGCCACCGCGCAGGAGCACCCCCAGGCGCAGTACTATCTGGGGCTCGCCTACCTCGAGGGCAGCGGGGTCGTGCGGGACGACGCCGAGGCGGTGCGGCTGATTCGCCTCGCGGCCGACCAGGGATTTCCCGACGCGCAGTTCTATCTCGCGTTCGCCTATACGGAGGGTCGCGGAGTGCTCCCGGGATGAGGCCGAGGCGGCGCGGTGGGTGCGCCTGGCCGCCGAGCAGGGGCATCCCTTCGCGCAGGGTGAACTCGGCCGCCTGCTACGCCGAGGGCCGCGGTGTCGAGCGTGATCTCGTGGCCGCTCTCACCTGGTTCAGCCTGGCCGCCCTGCAGGTTTCCGGGGCGGAGGGCGCCGCCATCGCCCAGGCGCGCGACGGCGTCGCGGCGGGGATGACGGCCGAGCAGGTCGCCCGGGCGGAGGCGAACGTTCGGGCGCGGTTGAGCGGCAGTGCGGGGGAGCCGTAACGGTTGCGGCGGCGCGGCCGTGGCTGCCGCAGGGCGCCCGCCAGACTCGGCCGCCGGCGGGCGAACGGACTCGGTCAGGGAGTGCCTGCGGCGGCGCCTCCGGCTTCGGCTTTCGGAGCGCGCTCGTGCCGATCGAGACTGCGGAGCCATTCCCGCACCCGCCGGTCGAGATCGCCGAGCTGCTGCGACGTCTGGGCGTTGAGCACCGCGACCTGGGCATCGACGCGGTCGAGCCGGTCGTCGAGCGCGGCCACCCGGTCGTCGAGGGCGCTCACCCGGCGATCGAGCCGGTCGAGCCGCGTGTCGAGCCGGTCGAGCCGCGTGTCGAGGGCGTCCAGGCGGGTGTCGAGGCCGCCGAGCCGCGTGTCGAGGGCGCCCAGGCGACGGGCGAGGTCGTCGAGCCGGACGTTCGCGGGGCTCGCGGGAGCGTTGAACCGCTCGTCCACGTGTTCGGACGTCGTCCTGGCGAGGGCGCCGGGGATGCGGCCCTTGACCCATGCCTCGATGATGAACAGCAGGACGACGAGGTTGGCGATGCCGACCAACAAATCCATGGGCCAATCATAACCGACGGACGAGTTGCGACGCGCATGCACGGCGGCGCGGCGTGTGTGCGCTCCTGACGCTGCTCACCGCGCCCGGCGTGGTACGGCGCAGGCGCGGCTGACGGCCTCTCCCGCCCCGCGGTCCGCCCGAGCCGCGCCGGCGGCCGGACGACCGGGGTCACTCCGGCAGGGCGAACACGAACAGGTTGTTGCCGTTGCTGGGGCGCAGCTCCGGCGTCAGCCGCAGGAAGCTGGGCGTGGTCGCGGCGCCGCCGGTGCTCGCCGCCACGTACTGGCGCCCGTCCACCGCGAAGCTGATGGGGAAGCCGCTGACCGGCGAGCCGAGGTTGATCTCCCACAGCACCTCGCCGGTCTCGTGGTCGAACGCGCGGAACCGTCCGTTCGCGTCGCCGCCGAAGACGAGCCCGCCGCCGGTGGCGACCAGGGACAGGGTGGCGGCCCGCTGCTGGTGCAGCCACCGTGTCTCGCCGGTCTCGGCCGATATCGCGTACACCGCGCCGAGATGCTCGCTGCCGGGCGCATGCTCGTGGCGCACGGCCAGCGCGTAGATGCGGTGCGAGGCGTCGGGGGAGGTCGTTGCGAGCAGCCGCTGGCACATGTTGCGCATCGGCATGTACAGGGTGTTCGTCACGGGGCTGTAGGCGCCCGCCTCCCAGTCCTTGCCGCCGTGCATGTTGGGGCACGCCAGCACCGTCTGGCCCTCGGCCGTGAAGATCACCTCCGCGTTCTCGGTCACCGCCCCGGTGGCCCCGTCGATGTGACTGATGACGTTCTGGGCGACGGTGGGGGTGGCCCAGAGGAACTCGCCGGTCTCGCGGTCGAGGGTGTAGACCACGCCGGTCTTGCCGGGAATGCCCGTCATCACCCGCCGCGCCTCGCCCGGCTGCAGCCGCGGGTTGATCCAGCTCACCGCGTCGGGGCTCGGCGCCACCGCGGTGTCGACGAGGATGCGCTCGAAGGGGTGGTCGAGGTCCCAGTGGTCGTTCATGTGCTGGTAGTACCAGCGGATCTCGCCGGTCTCGACGTCGAGGGCGAGGGTGGAGTTGTGGTAGAGGTGGGCGTTGTCGATGCCGCCGAGCATGAACTTCGGGGCCGGCGAGGTGACCGACGTCCCCTGGTAGATGAGCCGCAGCTCGGGGTCGTAGCTCGCCGGCATCCACGTGCCGACGTGTATCCGTTCCTCGTAGGGCACGCCGCCCCACGTCTCGTCGCCCGGCTCGCCCGGAGCCGGCACCGTGCGCCGCCGCCACAGCTCCTCGCCGGTCAGGGCGTCGTGGGCGACGACGACGCACGTCTCGGGGCCCCCGCGGGGGCCGGCAGCTCCGGCCCGAGACGGCCCGGCCGTCGGCGATGATGGGGCCCGAGCTGTGCCCCGCCGGTGTCTCCCGGTAGTCGAAGATCCGCGTCTCCCAGGCGATCGCGCCGGTCTCGGCATCGAGGGCGAACGCGTAGTTGTCGTCGCTGGTGTTGATGATGAACCGGTCGTAGATGGCGATGTTCCGGTTGTTGCGGGCGTTGCCGCCGACGAAGTCGTAGACGTCGTCGGGCAGGTTCCGGCGGTGCCGCCAGATCAGGTCGCCGGTCACCGCGTCGATGGCCTCGATGACATCGCTCGCCTGCGGCATGTAGAGGACGCCGCCGTAGGCCAGCGGCGTGCCCTCCTGGCGGCCGGGCGCGAGGGCGCGGGACCACACCATGCGCAGATCGCCCACGTTGCCGCGGTCGATCTGGTCGAGCGGGCTGTACCCCCACCCGTCGAGGGTGCGTCGCCAGGTCAGCCAGTCGCCCGGGGCGGGATTCTGGAGCATGGCGTCGGTGACGGGGACGAACGTGTCGGCTGACGGTGTCTGACCGGTCGCCGACGCCGTCGGGGACAGGCAGGCGATGGCGGCGAGGGCGACGAGCATCGCGCGATGGCGCGGCGAGCGCGCGAATTCGACCCGTCCCGAGCGCGAATTCCAGGGCGAGGGGGTCCGGGGGGGCGTCATCGTCGGAACCATGGCTCCACCGTAGCACATTCGGGCTGGCGCACCGCGTTTCGGCCGCCGGCCCGCTTGGCCGATTCACCGGGAGCGAGTAGCATGGGACAGGGGCGGCACCGCGAACACGGGCGGGCCGGCGATCCTGGAGGGAACTCGACCGGGGCATCGAAGCCGCGGTCACGGTCGCTGGAGCGTTCATCGGCGGTGAAGCGGGGCGTCCTCGCGAACGGTCGCCCATCACGACGACACGAACCGGCGGGAGCACGCCGCCCGGATGAAGGCCATCCAGAGTCTGGGCGAATGGATCGCGGCCGTGGAAGGGACGCTCGACCTTCTCGTCGCGCAACCGTGACCGCGGGAGCGAGTGGCGCGGAACAGGAGTCGGTGGGTCCGTGGGTCTGATGGATCGGTTGTTCGGCCGGAAACCGAAGGAGGACGCTCCTGATCCTCTCGCCGATCTGGTCCTCGGGAAGCTGAAGGTCGGCTATCTGGTCGACTACGACCTCCAGACCTGGAAGGTGACCGGCTACGCCCGTTACCGGTTCTCGGGCCTCGAGGACGACCTCGAGGAGTGGGAGCTGACGGCGAGCGGCGTGCAGCGGTACCTCGAGCGGGCCGGCGACGCTTGGTCGCTGTCGCGCCGCATCGCCGTCGGCGACATCGCCGGCGACGTGCGGCGGCACGTTCTCGACCACGACGACCCGCCGGAGCGCATCGTCTTCGAGGGGGCCGAGTACCGCCTGGACGCCTCCCAGGCGGGGCACATGTTCCCCGACGGGGCCGGGGCCGGCGAGCCGGTGGTCCGCTGGGAGTTCGTCGACGACGCGGAGACCGCCTTCGTCGGCGTCGAGCAGTGGAGTGAGACCGAGTTCACGGCGGCGGCCGGCCGCGTGGTCGAGGACTACCAGTTCACCCACATCCTGCCCGGGAGTCCGGAATGAACCGCCGCCCTTCGTTGCATACGTGGACAGGCCGCCGCCGCATGACGGCGGGCGCCCCCGGCGCCCCTGTGCGCCGCACCGGGACGGGCCGGGCGCCGGCGCGGCGACGCCGGGCGACGGCGCTCCTCGCGGCCGCTCTGCTCGCCGCCGCGTCGTGCGCCGGCGAGACCCCGCTCGAACGGCTCGCGCAGCAGCTCGACCGGTACCCGGAGTACTCGGTGGTGCTGCAGGACATGAGCGACGAGGGCTTCGGCTACGCGCACCAGTACCGGGTCGTCGTCGGCGAGGCGCAGGCCGGCTCGGACGAGCCGGTCTACCGCGAGACGGTCCTCGACTGGCTGGAGGTCGATTCCGGGACCTACGCGCGCTACCAGTCGTCGCTCGGCATGGTGGTCCTGTCGAAGGGGCCCGACGGGGTCGTCGACAGCACCGAGCAGCCGCCCGGCTACCAGCAGGTGGGCGACGAGCGGTACGGGCAGTGGCGCGACGACGGGAGCGGCCGCTCGTTCTGGGAGTTCTACGGCCAGTACGCGCTGCTGAGCAACCTCATCGGCGGCTTCGGGCGCCCCATCTACCGCGACGACTGGGACGGCTACCGCGACTCGCGGAGCCGCGGCCAGACCTACTATGGACCCAGCGGCCGCGAGTACGGTACCAGCGGGTCGACCACCCGGCAGACCAGCCCCGACTTCTTCCGCCGGCAACAGGCGCGCCAGGCCGCGCAGGGCCGGTCGTTCGGCCAGCGGGTCCGCAGCCGCATGGCGGGCGGCGTCCGCAGCTTCGGCAAGTAGGCGCTCGTGGCGGAATCCGTATCGAACCGGCGCCCGGCGACGGCCGGGCGTCGCCGGGCGCCGTAGACGGCTTCCGTCGCGCTGATTGGCCTCGGGAGGGCGTGAGATGTCCGTGGATCAGATTGTGGCCGGCTTCGTCTATCTGGCCGTCATCCTCGTCCTGCTCGCCGTCGGCAAGTGGGTCTACGACGTGCTCCACCGGCGTTTCGTGCTCCGGGTCGAGCTGCTCGAGAAGGGCAACCTGGCCCTGGCGGTGACCGTCGCCGGCTACTACCTGGGACTGGTCATCGTGCTCGGCGGGGTGGTTTCCGGGCCCGCCTCGGTCAGTCTGCTCGACGACGTCATCGGCCTCGTCATCTACGGCGGGCTCGCCATCGTGCTCCTCAACCTCTCGGCCTGGGTCAACGACCGACTCGTGTTCTCGCGGTTCGACAACGAGCGCGAGATCGTCGAGGACCGCAATGTCGGCGTTGGCGTCCTCGAAGGGGGCAACTACGTCGCGGTGGGGCTGATCACGGCCGGCGCGATGTCCGGTGAGGGCGGCATGGCGTCGGGGCTCGTGTTCTGGGTCACCGGCCTCGCCGCCCTCGTCGTGGCCGGCGTCCTCTACGACCGCATCACGTCGTACGACCTCCACGAGCAGATCGAGGGGGGCAACGTCGCGGTCGCGGTCGCCTTCGCGGGGATCCTCGTGGGGTTCGGCAACGTCATCCGGCTCGCCGGCGAGGGCGACTTCGTGTCCTGGAACGAGAGCCTGACCGAGTTCGGGTACTACCTGGTGGTGGGGCTGGTCCTGCTGCCGCTGGTCCGGCTCTTCGCCGACAAGGTGCTGCTGCCCGGCGCGCGGCTGGCCGATGAGCTGGTGCGGGAGCGACCCAACCTGGGGGCCGGGGTCATCGAGGGTGTCACCTATCTCGCCGCCTCCATGCTGATCGGCCTGACGCTCTAGTCCAGCCTGGGGCGGCCGGCCCGGGCGCGGCTCCCGATCCGCCTCGCGGCCTGCGCCGTATCCGACATCGCCGAGCTGGCTGTGGGCGTGCCGGCTTCCGGAGGCGTCGCGCGGTTCGATCATGAGCAACGTGGAGTCCGGTCTGCGGCAGGCCGTGAGCCGATTCATCGGTTTCCTGCGCCGCGAGAACCTGTTCCGGCTCCTGAGGGTCATCGCGGTGCTGATCCTGGGCGGGACGGCGGGCCTCGCGTACTTCGAGGACCGCTCGCTGACCGATGCGCTGTGGTGGTCGGTGGTCACCCTGACCACGGTGGGGTTCGGCGACATCTCTCCCGTCTCGCTCGGCGGCCGCCTGATCGGGGTGGTGCTGATGTTCTTCGGCATCGGCGTGCTCGGCATGTTCACCGCCACCATCGCCGGGGTGTTCGTCGAACAGCGCATGAGGAAGGACCGGGGCATGGACTCGTGCGACTTCCAGGGGCACATCATCCTCTGCGGCTGGAACGGCCGCATGAAGGAGATCCTGGCCGACCTGCGGGCCGATGCGCGCTCCGCCGAAGACGACATCGTGCTGGTGGCGGACATCGACGCCAAGCCCGTCGCCGACGACCGACTCCACTTCGTCCGCGGCGACGTGACCGAGGAGAACCTGAAGCGGTCCGCCATCGCGACCGCGGCCACCGCCGTCATCGTGGGCGACCGGTCGCTGGACTACAGCGCCCGGGACGCGAGGACGGTGCTGTCGACGTTGACCGTCAAGAGCCTCAATCCGAACGTCTACGCCATCGTCGAGCTCGCCAGCGACGCCAACGTGCGTCACTGCGAGCGGGCGAAGGCCGACGAGATCGTCGTGGGGGCCGAGCTGTGCAGCCGGGTCATGTCCACGGCGGCCCACGACCACGGCATCTCCACTGTGCTCCGCGAACTGCTGAGCGCCCGGGTCGGGCAGGATCTCGTCACCGAACCGGTGCCGCCCGCGCTGGCCGGCCGGCGGTTCTTCGAGGTGTTCTCCACCCTGAAGCGGGACCAGGAGAAGATTGCGGTGGCCATCCAGCGTGAGGGGAGCGGGGCCATCGAGACCAACCCCGATGCGGATGCCGTGGTCGCGGCGGCGGACCGCCTCGTCATCATCTCGGCCCGCGAGGGCAAGGCGTCCGCGGCGCGTTGAACCCGGCGCCCCGCCGGATCGTCAATCAAGGAGAATCTCCGGCACTGCCCCGTTCCGCGCGATTGGAGGCGAGAAGCCCGGTCGCACCCGCGTGTCGAATGCGGCGTGCCACGACCGGCGGGAGGGGCGCGCACGGACCGAACGCGCAGTGGAGGCGCGATGAATGTCTGAGCACCTGGAAACGGTCAAGGGCCATCTGCTCGATCTCGGGCTCACGATCACGGCGGAGAACGAGGCCGACGATCTGGTGGTGGTCGACGACGAGGACAACGGCATCAAGCAGCTCGTCATCGACTGCGAGCCGCCCATCGTCATTCTCGAACAGCTCATCGGCGACGTGCCGCCGGAGCCGGGCGACCTCTTCACCCGGCTGCTGCAGATGAACAACACGCTGGTGCACGGCGCCTTCGTCCTCGACGAGACCGGCCGGCGCATCTTCTACCGCGACACCCTGCAACTCGCCAACCTCGATCTGAACGAGCTCGAGGGCTCGATCCGCGCCCTCTCCTTCGCCCTGGCCGAGAACGGCGCCGAGCTCCTCACCTACTGGAAGAAGTAGCCAATGAGTATCTTTCGCAGAATGTTCAAGGTCGCCCAGTCGAACGCCCACGCCGCCGTGGACCAGCTCGAGGACCCGATCAGGATGACCGAGCAGGGCATCCGCGATCTCAAGAAGAACCTCCAGGCGGCGATGGTGAGCCTCGCCCAGGTGAAGTCCCTGGCCATCCGCCTGCAGAAGGACACCGACGACCACAAGAAGCGGGCGGCGGACTACGAGCGCAAAGCGATGCTCCTGCTGCGGCGGGCCGAGGCCGGCGAGATGGCCGCGACCGAGGCCGAGCGCCTCGCCACGTCCGCCCTGGAGAGGAAGGACGCCGAGGTGAAGCAGTCGGCCCAGGTCGGCGCCGACTACGAGACCCAGCGGCGGATGTCAGACCAGCTCCAGGCCAAGGTCGAAGACCTCAAGCGGCAGATCGCCAAGTACGAGAACGAGCTGATCACCCTGCGCGCCCGCGCCCGCACCGCGTCGTCGATGCGCAAGATCAACCAGCAGCTCGCCGGCGCCGACGCCTCGGGCACCGTGGCCATGCTCGAGAAGATGAAGCACCGCGTGCAGGAGGAAGAGTCGCTGGCCGAGGCCTATGACCAGCTCGCCGACGTCGGCGGCACGATTGACGACGACATCGACCGCGCCCTCGCCGGGCCTTCGCCGAGCGCCGGCACCGACTCGCTGGCGGAGCTCAAGAAGAAGATGGGTATCGCGACGGCGTAGCCCCGGTGGGCGCGACCGCGGCCCCGTGCGGCAGCCGTCGGACGGGTTCAGAGAGAGGTCGCGTGGGCGTGGCCCAGCGTCCGCATGACCTCCTCGGCCGCCCGCACGCCGTGGTACTGTGCCTCCTCGAAGACCGAGATGCCGCTCATGTCGGAGTGGGCGAAGCGGATCGCCCCGTGCGGCGCGGCGGCCCGACGGCGCGCCTCGCCCCAGACGAAGCCGGGCGCGGGGCGGATCATCGCGTGCCCCCACAGCATGACGTCGATGCGGGACACGCGGGACTCGATGTCGGGGTGGGCCTGCACGAGGTCGGCGAGCACCAGTGACGCCCAGTCGTGCCATGCCTGCTCGAGCATCCAGGCCCGGGCGGCCTCGGGGTTCGGTACCGCGAGGGGAAGGTACCAGGTCAGCACGCTGGGGCCCGGCGCCGTCCGCAGATCCTGGTGGGTGGCGACGACGTAGCCGAGCGACGGGCTGTCGTAGAGCACGTTGTCCCAGGCCGCCCCGTCCGGCGGCCGGTCGACGGTCAGGTTCGCGACCACCCACGGGCTGTAGGTGAACGACTCGAGGCCGGCGAGGGCGTAGCCGTCGATCGCGTGGGGCGCCGTGAACCGGGGCAGGGCGTAGATGCAGTGGCGCGCCCTGAACCGTACCGTGGTATCGGCGCGGGTGTCGAGCGCGTCGACCTCGACGCCGCCGGCCGGGACCGCGCTGGCCCGATCACCGTCGGCGGCAGTCGCTCCGGCGGGAACGCCGCCCGCCGGAATCACGCCGGCGGGAACGCTCCCGGCCCCGGCGCCATCGGTCGGGCGCACCCGGTAGACCAGCATCCCGGAGCGGACGCTCGGGCCCACCCGGTCCAGGAAGTGCCGCACGATGCGGCCGTTCCCTTCGGGCCAGGTCAGGTACTCGACGTCGTCGGGGCGCGAGCAGAAGTAGTGCCACCCCGCCCACGCCGACGTCGTCTCGAGCGTGCAACCGTAGTCGTCGCGGCAGCAGTAGTCCACGTACCAGCGCAGGCGTGGAGAAGACCAGCCGGCGCGGTCGAGGTACTCGCGCATCGACAGGCGGTCGAGCGCGACGATGGCGGCGTCGGAGGCGCCGGCGGCGATGGGGAGGGTGAACGCCCGTCGGCCCTGCACGTCGCGGTACGCCCGGAAACGCCGCATCTCGGCCTCGAACGCAGCCAGCTCCGCCGCCTCGGAGGAACCGGGGGCGGGCTGCATCACGTCGCGCGCCGACAGTCCCTCGCGCCATCGGCCGTCGACGAACAACCGCTCCTGGGGGGCGTGGCAGAGGTGGCGCGGGTCGTAGACGGGTTGGCCGTCGGGGCCGGTGTCCAGCACGAGGCCCATCTCTTCGACCAGCTCCCGGGTGGCGGTCGCCTCCGAGGGCGGCGTCGGCAGGTAGTGCGCGCCCCAGGGATAGGCCGACACGTCGTTCCGCCCCCACCGCGCGTTCCCTCCGGGTTGCGGCTCGAGCTCGAGCACCACGAAGTCGCGCATGCCGCTCCGCGCGAGCTTCCACGCCGCCGCCAGCCCCGCGATGCCCGCCCCCACGATGACCACCGGCACCTCGCGCACCTGCCGCGGTTCGGGCCGGGCCCCGTCCCGCAATCGATGCCCCAGCCGGTGCGAGGCCCCCACGACGGCGCCGGCGATGCGCCCGGCGTCGAGGGCCCTCTCGGCGGTCGCGGGCAGGCGCAGGTTGCAGCCGAGAGCTACCGCCGCCGCTGCACCCGGACCCATCCGCAGCACGTCGCGGCGCGTCACCCCGCCCGTGCCCCCACGTCTGGAGTGCCTGACCATCAGCGTATTATCCCCGCGAGGGCGGGTCCGCCTCGAAACGGCTTGGAGCCCGCGAGGGGAGGGGTACATGTCTGCGAAGAAGGGAATCTGCTGCCTGGAGGGTGACTGGTTTGGCGTCAAGGACAAGACGTCCGTCGAGCCGGTGTTGCGCCTGCTCGAAACAGTGCGCGGCTACAAGGTGCCGTATTTCCATCATGACGTCGGCACGCACGCGGAACTCGACCATTACTTGAAGAAGTGGTGCGGACGCACGTTTGCCGGTTATCCGATTCTGCATCTGGCGTTCCACGGCGAGCCTGGCCGCATCCATGTCGGCGAGGGGCGGAAAAGCGCCATCACGCTCGACGACCTGGCGCAGCGGCTCGAGGGCGCCTGCCGGGGGCGCGTCATTCACTTCGGATCGTGCAGCACCCTCGATGTTCACGGCACCGCACTGAACCGGTTCCTTCGCCGCACGGAAGCCTGTGCGGTGTTCGGCTTTCGCACCGACGTCGACTGGCTGTCGTCAGCGGCGTTCGAGATGCTGGTGCTGGGGTGTCTGCGGGACGTCTCGCTCACGAAGCCCGGCATGCGGAAGCTCCGGCGGCTGCTCAGGGAACGGGCGTCCGGTCTGTACAAGACGCTGGATTTCCGCATCTGGCCGGAGCTCGATTGACGACCGGCGGCACCTGGAGCTCGGCCCCGCCGCTGCGGCGCCCCCCGCGGTTCCTGCCCGCGGGTTCACGGCGCCGCGTCACTGACGAGCGCGCGCGTACTCCTCCCAGCCCTCTGCGTGGTACTGCACCAGGATCTGGTTGTTCAGACGGTTCACCTCCACCGGCAGCGCCGCCATGTCGGCCGGGAACTCGAACAGCGACCGCGCGGTGGCCGGGGTCAGGAACCGCAGGTCCGGCGGGAACGCGTCGGACAGGCGGAGCGGCTCGGGGGACGCCAGCACGTAGCCCCACTCGCCGAAGGTCGGGACCGGCGCGTGGTAGGGCCGGGCGTGCAGCCCGGACGCCCGGACCGTCTCGACGACGCACCAGAACGCCCGCCGCGACACGAGGGGCGATGTGCTCTGGATGGCGGCGGCGCCGCCCGCGTTCAGGCGGTTCGCGAGCCGCCGGTAGAACGTGGTGGTGTACAGCTTGCCGAGCGAGTAGGTGCGGGGATCGGGGAAGTCGACGACGATGAAGTCCCAGCGGTCGGGGGTCGACTCGAGCCACACGAAGGCGTCGGCGTTGACCACCTCGACCCGCGGCGAGCGCAGCGCGTAGTCGTTGAGGGCGGCGAACGCCTCGTGGTCGCGGAAGATGTCGGTCATCGTCGGGTCGAGATCGACGAGCGTGACTTGGCGCACGCGGTCGTCCTTCAGCAGCTCGCGGACCGCCATGCCGTCGCCGCCGCCGAGCACCAGGGCGCGGCGCGGCGCGGCGACCGCGGCGAGACCGGGGTGGACGAGCGCCTCGTGATAGCGGTACTCGTCGAGGGTCGAGAGCTGCAGGTTGCCGTTCAGGAAGAGGCGGACGCCGCCGCCGCCTCGGGTCAGCACGATCCGCTGATAGGAAGACGAGCGCGACAGGACCACCGGATCGTCGTAGAGCCGCCGCTCTGACCAGGTCGTCAGGTCGTCGGAGAAGACCGCGCCCAGCGCCAGCACCGCGAACGCGCCCCAGGCCTGCACGGCGAGCCGCGGTCGACGGTGGCGTCGGCGGAAGTAGTGGCAGGTCCATGCCGCGACGAGCACGTTGAGCCCGCCGAACACGAACGACGACCGCATCAGGCCGACCTGCGGCACGAGCCAGAGCGGAAACAGCAGCGACGCCGCCAGCGCGCCGAGATAGTCGAGCGACAGGACGCGAGAGACCAGGTCGTGCAGCGGGAACTCGTCCTTCAGGATGCGGACGAGGAACGGGATCTCCAGGCCCACGAGCACCCCGGTGGCGGTGACCCAGCCGTACAGCACGACGCGGAAGGCGCCGACCTCGGAGAACGCGAAGAAGAGCACGGGCGAGGAGAGCCCGCCGACGAGACCCACGAGGATCTCCACCTCGATGAACCGGACCAGCAGGTCGCGGCGAACGTGGCGCGACAGGTACGATCCCACGCCCATCGAGAACAGGTAGACGCCGATGACGGTCGAGAACTGGGTGACGCTGTCGCCGAGGAGGTAGCTGGCGATGGTGCCCGCGAGCAGCTCGTAGATCAGGCCGCAGGTGGCGATGGTGAAGACGGCGATCAGCAGGACGCCGGTCCCCGAGCCGAGGGGCGCGGCTTGCGCGCCGTCGACGGGACCGTCACGCCGGACGTCGATGGGGACCACACTCTAACCATACCGCGGTCCACTCCGTCCGCTCGGGTCGGGCCCGCGTCGTCGCCCGGCACGGGCTGTCAGTATCGGAACAGATACTGGAACTTCACGAAGACCGCACGGTTCGTGCGCTGGCGCCAGTTCCAGCTCGAGCGCCCGCCGCCGATCTCGTGCCAGTCGAGCAGTTCGCCTTCGATCCGGTCGGCCTGCCGGTAGTGGTCGTCGTAGCCGGCGTAGAAGACGGTGCCGGCGTTGACCCGGTAGGTGAGGAGGAAGTTCAGGTCCAGGGTGCCGTCCAGCGTGTTGTACTCGCTGATGTTGCGAAAGAGCAGACGGTTGCTGAACTGGTACGTCGTGAGGGCGCGGTAGATCCGGACGTCGAACACCGCGCCGCCCCCGCGGTGGGGGGCCGTGAACCGGTTCGTGGTGATGCCGATCGCCGATCGGAGGCGAGGGACGGGACGCAGGTTGAGCCTCGCGGTGATTCCCTGCTCCCGGCCGAGGTACGGCGCCTGTTCGTCGAAGCGGATCTGTTCGCCGCGCCGATACTCGAGGGACACGCCGATCCGCCGGCTCGTGTCGACCCGGCCGAAGACCCGGGCGCGCGTCTTGTGGAAGTCGATGCCGCCGAACCGCTCGCGCTCGCGGCGGACGTTGCTGGCGACGAACATGTTGCGGGCGAGCGCGAGGTTGATGCCGGCGTCGGCGATCTCGTCCTGCAGGACGCCCGCGAAGTCGTAGTTCCGCCCGTAGACGAACTCGGGCCCCCAGTTGCGGAGCCAGTGCTCCGGCCACCAGCGGTAGCCCCCGGTCATCGACGTGTAGCGCTGGTCGGTGCGGCGGACGAAACCCACGTCGGTCCTGAACTCGGGCGACAGCGCGTAGGAGGACACGGCGTAGCGCAGGTTGCGGCCGCTCTTGCTGAACCTCGCGTCGAGGAGATGGCCCGTCGCCGGCTCGCCGCCGTGGTCGCGGTGGTCGGTCGCCATGGCGCGGAAGGCGGCCGCGTGGGTGTCGCCGAGGCGGAAGTTCGAGTCGACCCCGGCGAGTCGGCTGTAGCCGTCGAGCAGCCCCCGGTCGGTGAAGATCGCCCCGACGTGCGACTCGGTGTACAGGTCGTAGCGGACCCGGCCCACGAACGTCCGGGCGGCTTCTCCGAAGGCCGGATCCGTCCCGTCGGTCACGTTCCCCGGCTCGGCGTCGTTGGCGACCATCAGCCCGAGGGTGGTCCGCCCCACCTTGCCGGTCAGCTTGGCGCCGTACGCGGGATCGACGATGGTGCGGGTGTGGACCGCGGTTATCGGCGCCCGGATGTTGAAGATCTCGGCCCCTTCGAGGAAGAAGGGACGCAGTTCGGGATAGAAGAGGGCGAACCGCTGGTTGACCTCGATCTGCGGCAGGTCCGACTCGATCTGCGAGAAGTCGGGGTTGAACGTGACGTCGACGGTGAGGTTGGACGTCAGGCCGTACTTGACGTTGACCCCGGCTTCCGGCGACGGGTCCCCCTCGTCGAACCGGCCGGTGCCGCGGTCGAGGGCCCCGAAGCGGGTCGCGGTGACGGTGGGCAGGATCTCGAGGTTGTGGCTGCGGGAGAGGTCGGTCATGCCGTCGAGCAGGCCCATCTGGGGGAGGAAGCCGGCGATGTCGCGCGACGTGGGCGACCAGACGTCGGCCTCGTCCTTGCCGCCGATGGTGCGCGCGATCTGCAGCCCCCACTGGTGCGGAACGCCCGCCTCCCGCCGTGGATACCGCAGGCTCTTGAAGGGAATCGCCATCTCTGCGACGAAGCCGTCGCCGACGAGTCGGGCCGCGGTGTCGAACAGCACGTCCCACGAGGCGTCGCCGCGCGGGACGCCGAAGCGGCCGCCCCCGAGGGCCCCCGCCCGCAGGATCGCGTCTCCCTGCACCCCGTAGCCGTTCACGGTGAAGACATAGGCCCGCTGCTGGTCGAGAAACGGGTCGAAGTAGATCAGGAACAGGTCGTCCTCGACGGTCTGGTCGCGGTCGCGCCGGTTGGCGCGCATCATGCCGGGATCGCGGTAGTGCGCGTGCAGGCCGAGATATGAGCTGCGTGTCGTCGAGCGCCACCGCTCGCGTCGTAGGCGCCCTCACCGTCGTGAAGACGTCGCTCGCTTCGGTGGCCGGCGGACCGTCGAGGGGCCGGCGCTGCACGAGCTCGGTGATGTGGGCGGCACCGCGCCAGAGACGGGGTCGTCGAGCCGGCCGTCGATGACCGGCGGGTCCGGGCACCCGCGGCGGCCTGACGACGGGGCGGGCGATGCCGGCGGCGCCGGGCGGGGCCGGCGGTTCCGGCGCCCGTCGGACTGGGCACGGGAAATCCCGACGCTCGGCCGCGTTCGTCCACGATCTGAGCGCCCGGTCCGGCGAGCAGCAACGCCAGCGCCGCCGGCAGAAAGCGCGCCGGTCGCGGCGGCGGGATGTGTAGTTCGGGGAGCGCCGCGCCGATACAGTCGGTAGTCCCATCACGTGGGATGCGTCCCGGTGCGAGCCCCCGCGGACCACGGCGCCGGGGCGAGGCGGAGGGGCACGAGCAAGTCGGATCGGACCCGGCAGGGAGGACCCTCATGCGAGTTACGGTAACGCTAGCGACGGTGCTGGGTGCGGCGCTGCTCGGCGGCTGCATCGCCACGACCGGCTTCGTCGAAGACACCGCCGCCCAGCTTCAGGCGCAGGTCGGTGCCCAGATCTCCGAGGTGCGCCGCGACCTGGACGATTCGGAGACCATCGTACAGCAACAGGCGGCTCGGATTGACGCGGTCGAGCAGACCGCCCAGAACGCGTTTGCCGCCGCCAACTCGGCGGAGATGACGGCGGAGATGGCGCGGCGGACCGCCGACCAGTTGGGCAACACCATCGAGAACACGAACCGGCGACTCGTGTACGAGATGGTGATCGACGAGAACGTCGCGGGGTTCGCGATCTCGCAATCCGTCCTGCCCGACGAGGTCCGCGCGTACCTGGACCGGTTCGTGGCCGACCTGCGCACATTGCCGATCGCGTCACACGTGGAGATCGAAGGCCATACCGACGCCACCGGCGCGGCCGCGAACAACGCGCGTCTCGGCATGGAGCGCGCCCACAATGCCCGGCGCTATCTCCACGAGATGCACCAGCTTCCCCTCCACAAGATGAGCATCATCAGCTACGGCGAAGACCAGCCGGTGGCACCCAACGACACCGCGGAGGGGCGGGCGCGGAACCGCCGCGTCGTGTTGCGCGTTCTCGCGTAGCCGGACCCTGCTGCGCATCGGCACCGTGCGGCGGGGCCGCCGGCGTCCGCCGCCCGGTCCACCGACGTCGCTTGCGCCGGCTGCCCCCGCCGCCGGCGGTTCTCGTTCCGCGGCGCCGCGCGGGCGAGCCGCGGACCGGCGGTTCCCATCTCGTCATCCGCGCATCCTCGCGGGCTACTCCACGATAGAACGCCAGTTGTTCACCAGGTGGTCGGCCGTGCGCCACGCCAGGGCCTGCACGGTCAAGGTGGGGTTCCGGGCGCCGCTCGTCCCCATGACCGAGGCGCCGAGGACGCCGAGGTTCGGCGCCTCGTGCGACAGCCCGTAGCGGTCGACGACGTTGGTCTCGGGGTCGTCGCCCATCCGCGTCCCGCCGTAGGCATGGGTCGAGACCCCCATCTGTCCGCCGAGACCGCCGCGCAGCACCTCGACCGCGCCCGCCGCGCGGTACCACCGCTCCATCCTGTCCTGCAGGAACTCGGCGATGGCCAGCTCGTTCGGCTTGTACTCGGCCGTGACACGGATCACGGGATCGCCGACGGGGTCGGTGACCACCGGGTCCAGGTCGAGGTAGTTGGACTCGTAGGGCAGGGTGGTCTTCTGGATGTAGGCGCTGTTGGTCCGGTCGGCGTTCTCGCGGATGAACGCCTTCCAGGCCGATCCCCACGCGGGGGCGCGCCCGAACGTGCTCATGCCCGCCGCGGAGATGGGTCGCCGGTCTGAGTAGACCCACAGGTTCCCGCCGCCGATGAAGTCGAGATCCCCGTGATCGAAGTTGTCGTCGGCCCAGTCGTCGACGGCGACGCCCTGCGCGGGCAGGCCGTACCAGGCGTGGAGGTCGTAGGGGAACAGCGCGGTGACCCCGGCCCCCTGATGGTGGCTGAGGTAGTGCCGGCCGACCTGCGCCCGGTTGTTCGAGAGGCCGAGGGGCCAGGCCCGCGATTTCGACAGCAGCAGCAGGCGCACGTTCTCGTAGGTGTAGCTGGCGAGCAGCACGAACCGGGCGGGCTGGAAGAACTCCTCCCGGTCGTGCAGATAGGTGACGCCGGTGACCCGGCCCCGGTTGTCGGTCTCGATGCGCCGGACGTGGGCGTGGGTGACCACCTTCAGCCGTCCCGTCGCCTCGGCCCGGGGGATCGTGGTCACCGCGGGCGAGTTCTTGGCGTCGACGTGGCACCCGCCCCGGTTGCAGAAGCCGTGGTACATGCAGGCCGAGCGGCCCTGGTAGGCGCGCGAGTTGATGGCGGCAGGGCCGGGGAAGGGCTGCCAGCCCAGCGAACGCGCCGCGTCGGCCATGCCTTCGAGGAAGCCGGTCCAGCGCAGCGCCGGCATCGGATAGCCGCGGGCGCGGGGCCCTTCGAACGGGTTGCCCTGCTCGTCGCGCCGGCCGGCGACGTTGCCCGCCTGTCCCGAGACGCCGATCTCGTGCTCGACGCGGTCGTACCACGGCTCGAGCTCGGCGTAGCCGAACGGCCAGTCCTCGACCGTCGTCCCCTCGGGCAGGCGCGACCGGCCGTAGCGCCGCGTCGTCGCCGAGGCGACCTCGAAGTCCCACGGGTTGAGCCGCCAGCTCTGCGCCCAGTAGTGCAGGGTGGTGCCGCCGACGGCGTTCATCATCGGGTGGCCGCCGCCCTGGACCGCGGTCTCCGACCGGGTGCGCCGGAGGGTCGGCACCTCGTTGGCGCACTTCTGGACCGAGAACGGCCAGGCCCGCACGTTGTTCCGGATCTCGTCGGGGGCGAAGTCGCGGCGGGTGAGACGCCCCCCGGCCTCGAGCCCGATCACGTCGAGCCCGGCCTCGGCGAGAGGGAGCGCGGCGACGCCGCCGGCCGCCCCGAGCCCCACGATGACGACGTCGGTTCCCGGCAGTCTAGTCGCCATGGCGTGTCTCCCCGGTCGCGGCGTCGACCACTGCCCGGTCGAAGTACTCGGTGTCGTAGGCGGACCGGCGGGTGGGCGGCAGTTCGCCGGCTTCGAGCTGCCCCTGCAGCCGGGGCCAGACCGCCGTTCTCACGCCGGGATAGTCGATGAGGTCCCAGCCCACGTAGTTGCGGTTGCCGCCGTAGTAGGGGTCGCCGAAGGTGCCCTGCAGGACGTGACCGCGCACCATGTTGAAGAATGCGGCGGAGCTGCCTGCAAAGCCGGTGCGCGCGCCGGTGGCGGCGCCGGTCTCGACATCGATGAGGGCCGAGACCTGGTCGACGTGGGGCAACTCGCGGAACGGCGCCCCGCGCGAGGCCCGGCAGTAGCGGTCGAAGGCGGCCAGGCCCCCGCGGTAGGCGTCGCGCGACCCGGACAGGGCGCCCCCGAGGGCCCGATCGATGTAGACCACCGCGCCGGCCGCGACTGCGCCCGGTCCGAGGTCGTCGCTCGGGATCAACTGGTCGGCGATGGCCTCCAGCAGGTCGGCTTCCTCCGCCGTCAAGTGCTCGTAGGCGGCGCGCGGCGGTTCTGGTGCGGGGGCCTGGCCGGACCCTGGGAGGGGCGCGGTCGGGGCCGCCGTCGCTCCGGTTTCCGAGGGCTTCACCTCGCCGGCGGCCACCCCTGTGGCGCCGGCCGCGGCCGCCGCGCCCGCGGCGCCCGCGCGGCGCAGCAGGGCGCGCCGGGACATGAGCTGTGGACGCTTGTCTTCCATCGGTCGCTCCTCCCGTGTTCGACGGCGCACGCCCCCGGGTCGCGGCCTCGCGGCTCCACCCACCAGGCCGACGCGCCGCGGGTGTCGGGCCGTCGCGGTCAGAACCGCTCGTAGATGGCCACGAGGTCGCCCCGCCCGATGACGTGCCCCTCCATCGCCTCGATCAGCTTCCGGCGGGTCAGGCCGGGCCCGAGCCCCAGCACCCTGTCGAGCGCGTACACCGTGAAGTGATACAGGTGCGGCGTGCCCGCCGGTGGGGCCGGCCCCCGATAGTAGGGCCGCCGCCACCCGTTCAGGCCCTGGATGGCCCCTTCCAGCTCCGCGGGCATCGGCGTCTCCGGCAGGATCGGCAGCCCCTCGGGCAGCCCGCCGGCGCTGGCGGGGATGCCATAGATGATCCAGTGTACCCACGGCGGCGGGTTCCCGGCGCCGAAGTCGGCGCAGACGACGGCCAACTCGCGCGCGCCCTCCGGCAGGTCGGTCCAGGTGATGGGCGGCGACACGTTGTGGCCGTCCGGCGTGTACCGCCGCGGCATCGTCTCGCCCGAGGTCATCGCCGGGCTCTCGACGCGTATCTCATGGACGCGCTGCTGCCCGTCGGCGGGCGCGGCCAGCAGGCCGGCGGCGAGGGCGAGAGCGGCGGTGGGGAAGCGGTGGGTGGCCGTTGACATGGGAACGCACCTCGTCAGCGTCGTCACGGGACCACCGGCGGTGTGAGGTCCCCCGGTCCCGCCGGTCGGCGCAGGTCGTCTGGTCCGCGGCGAGCCGGTCTCCGGCTGGCCCCGCATCACGCCGAACGGTACATGTCCAGTCTAATACGGGACCCGCACCGGGACCGACCGGGGCCGCGATCTCTCTGGGCGGGATCTTTACGTCGGGAGTGACTTTTCGTAGACTTCTTCGCGGAGGCGGGTCCACCGACTTCGAGATCCGGCCGCTGGCGACCGCCGCGGTACGGGACCCCGCGGGCGGGTTTCGGTTCGGATCGGGGCGGCCGCCGGCAGCGGCCGCCACCACAACCCAGGAATCGCGCGACGGTACCGCTCAGGTGGTCCCGGCCTCGATCGACGAACGGCGCCGACCTGCGGTGCGGCTCCGGTTCGCCCGTCGCGCATCGCTCGACAGGGGCTTTGCACCCATTGCTCTGTGGAGGAGACTGCCATGAAAGCCACCCAGGCCTGGCTGCTGCTTGGAACCTTCCTGGTGACCGCACCGGCCTTCGCACAGAACGACGCCCTGCGCGGCACGTGGTCGGGGCAGTGGATTCCCGAAACGGGATACGACGCTTCGACGGTGCGATTCGAGGTGGACGGCGACACCATCACGGGTGAGATGCTGAACCCGGCGAACGTGGCGTTCGACGTCATCGAGTTCGATCCCGACACCCTCGAGCTGGTGGCCGAGGCGACCCACCCCGAGCACGGGCATTTCCGCATCGAGGCCCGCATCGAGGAGGTCACACGGCTGAACGGCACCCTCTTCCACAACGGGGCCGGCGGCGCGCTGCGGCTGACGAAGTGGACCTACCGGCCCCGCCGGTAGCCCGCCGCCGTCGACTTCGCTGGCCACCCGCCCGCGGCCGTCTGCGCCGTACCGGGCACGTGCCGGCTTGCGGCTACCTCCCGCGCCCCGCGGCGTCCGCTCACTCCATGTAGGGCATCGGCGGGGTCTTGCCGCGGAGCCGTGCGTACACGGTCAACGCGCCCCGGTGGTGGGCGGTGTGGTCGGCAATCGCGCCGAAGATGGCCGCGCGCGGCCGGCCGCCCAGGATCGGGCCGGCGGGCAGGGGGCGGTTCCAGTCGTCGTCCGACGTCGAGTCGACCGTCCGGCGGGCCTGCTCGACCGCTCGCGCGAACCACGCGCGGGCGTCGGCGAGCGACGTCACCTCGCGCACCGCTCGATCGAGCGCCTCGAATTCCAGGCTGAACCCGGTCCGGCTGAACGCGCCCTCGACGAACCAGTCGATGGTCTGGGCGGCGTGCGCCACGTGCTGGGCCGCGGTGAACGTGCCCTCCGCGGGGGCGTAGCCCGAGTCGTCCTCGGTCAGGGCGCGCGTGCTGCGGTCGAAGTACTCCCGTGCCTCGTTCAGCTCGCGAAGCAGCCGTTCCTTCATCGGTCTGTTCTCCTTCCCGCCACCATGGTAGCCCGTGGCGGCCGACCCTGCGGCCGACGGCGCGTCCGAAGCCGCCCCCGGCTGCAGTCTGGGCGTACCCATCCGACTCGTGCCGGTGCCCTGCCGGGCCGTGGCGGCCGGGAGTGAAGTCCGGTAGGATCTAAGGGATGCGTATCAGTAGGCTCGTGCTGTCAGGGCTCTGCGTGGTCGCCGCCGGCGCGCCGGCGGTCGCCCAGTCGGGAGCGGCGGCGGACGGCGACGGCGGGCCTCTGGCCCAGTCTCTGGTCCTCGAAGGGAGCGGGGCGCCGCAGGCGGGCTTTTCGTTGGGCCAGTCGCTGCGGGTGGCGCCTCGGCGGGTGGATCAGCCCCCGGTCGTGGATGGGCTGCTCGACGAGGAGGTCTGGCTCTCGGCCGCGGTCATCGACGACTTCGTCCAGCAGGAGCCGGCCGAGGGCGAGCCGGCCACCGAACGCACGGTGGTGCGCCTGCTCTACGACGCGCGGGCGCTGTACATCGGCGTCGAGGCCTTCGACTCGGTTCCCGACGCGGTCATCGCGACGGAGATGCGCCGCGACTCGCTGCGGCTCCTCGACGAGGACAACTTCCAGGTCATCCTCGACACTTTCCACGACCGCCGGTCGGGCTACATGTTCGTCACGAGCCCCCTCGGGGCCAAGCTCGAGCAGCAGGTCTCCGAGGAGGGCGAGGGAGGCTGGCGCGGCACCAACACCTCGAACATCAACGTGAACTGGGACGGGGTGTGGGACGTGGTGGCCCACCGCACCCCCGAGGGGTGGACAGCCGAGATCGCGATTCCCATGATTACCCTGCGCTTCCCCGCGGCCGACGAGCAGGTGTGGGGCGTCAACTTCATGCGGAACATCCGCAGGAAGAACGAGCAGGTGTACTGGGCCCCGATCTCGAAGGAGTACACCCTCACCCGGGTGAGCCTCGCCGGCACCATGACCGGCATCACCGGCGTCGACCAGGGCATGGACCTGCGGGTGACCCCCTACCTGCTGACCGGGGGGCGGCAGGATCGCGTGGACACCGGGCTCGACGGGAGCGGGTTCCGCGACCTCGGTCTCGACGTCAAGTACGGGCTCGCGTCGGGCCTGAACCTGGACGTGACCCTCAACACCGACTTCGCGCAGGTCGAGGTCGACGAGCAACAGGTCAACCTGACCCGTTTCCCCCTGTTCTTCCCCGAGAAGCGCGACTTCTTCCTCGAGAACGCGGGCATGTTCAACGTCGGGGCGTCCTCGGGGTTCAACCGCCTCGCGGACCTGTTCTTCACCCGGCGCGTCGGGCTGTCCGACCGCGGCCAGCCCGTGCCCATCGTCGGAGGTGCCCGGGTCTCGGGCAAGGTGGACCGCCACAACGTCGCGGCGATGAACATCACCACGCAGGAGGCGTTCGGCAACCCCGGCGACAACTTCTTCGTGGGGCGCTACAGCCGCGACATCCTCTCGCGGTCGAAGGTCGGCGGCATCGTCATCGACAAGAGCTCGATCGACGACGCGCACTTCAACCGCACCCTGGCCGCCGACACCACCCTGGTGCTGCATCGCAACTTCACGGTGAACGGGTTCCTGGCCAAGACCGATACGGCGCTCTGCGGGGCGAGCATGGCGACGAGGGCCGGCTGCCCCGGCGAGCCGGGCCGGGACATGGCGGCGTACGCCCGCGGCACCTGGCTCAGCCCGTCGTGGAGCATCTACGCCGAGTACATCGACCTGCAGGAGAACTTCAACGCCGAGGTCGGCTTCGTGCCCCGCGTCGGCATCCGCACGTCGAAGTTCCACGGCGAGTGGGACCCCCGCCCGGGGCGCTGGGGCATTCGCATGTTCGACCCGATGTGGAACATCACCTACACCACCGATCAGAACAACCGGCTGCTGACTCGTCGCATCCACCACATGATCGGGACCTACTTCGAGAACGGTTCGTCGATGACCGTGTGGTACAACGACCACTTCGAACAGCTCGACATCCCGTTCACCATCTTCGGTCAGGACGTCACGATTCCCCCCGGCACGTACCGCTTCGGCGAGTGGAACTACCGTTATCGCAGCGACCCGTCGCGCCGCCTCTACGGCGAGCTCGGCTACTCGCCGCAGACCTTCTTCGGCGGTACCCGCGTCAACACCCGGGCCACCCTCGGGCTGCGGGCCACGAGCCGCATCGCCACCGAGCTGCGATTCGACCGCAACGACGTGGAGCTGCCCTGGGGCGACTTCGTCGCCGACCTCGCGTCGCTGCGGTTCGACTTCGCCCTCTCGCCCGAGATGACCTTGCGCACCCTGACCCAGTACAACTCGACCGCGGGCGAGCTCAGCACCAGCGTCCGGTTCAACTGGATCTACAGCCCGGGCAGCGACATCTACATCGCCTACGACGAGATGAGGCTGTACGACCAGCCGTGGCTGTACACCCCCGGCATCTACGGCAACTACGACACGCCGTGGCTCCGCAACCGCCAGCTCGCGGTCAAGATGACCTACCTGTTCTCGCGCTGAGACCGGCCAGCCGGGTGTTCTTGCGCTGAGACCGGCCAGCCGGGTGTTCCCGCGTGAACGATCTGCGCGGGCGGGGTCCCGGGCGTCTCGCCGCTCCGCTCCGTCCGACGTTCCCGGAGGTCGTGACCTCGCGACTCCGCCCCCGGTGTCTCGCGGTCGGCCCCGTTTCCGGCCGGCGTCCCGGAGGCCGTGACCTCGCGACCTCCTTCCCGCCCCCGGCGGGTCCACCGGTCAGCGGACCGATTCCTCAAAACCGGCATATGATCTGCCAACAAAGCCTGATTTTCAGCATATTGGCTGCCAGAATGGAGCCACGTGGACGGTGCAACCAGACTGCCGCGTCGGCTCGATCGCGATCGGCGATCTGGCCAGTCGCTCCGTCTTTCTCTTCGGACCGCGTCAGACGGGCAAGACCACCTGTCTGCGCCAGCGCTATCCGCGGTCGCCGTCGTTCAATCTCCTGCACGGCGACGTGTTCCTGCGCCTGTCGCGTGACCCTGGGCGGTTGTGCGCCGAGCTCGCCGTCGCGACCGCCGCGACCGGCCCGGTGATCATCGACGAGATCCAGAAGCTGCCGAGCCTGCTCGACGATGTGCACGATCTGATGGAGAGCCGGGGGCTGCGGTTCGTGCTCGCTGCGAGCAGTCCCGTGAAGCTCAGGCGCGGCGGCGTCAACCTGCTCGGCGGACGGGCGCGAACCCGCCGCCTCTTCCCGTTCGTCTCGGCGGAGGTCCCCGGCTGGGACCTGCTGCGCGCGGTCAACGTGGGCGGCGTCCCGTCGATCTACTTCTCCCCCGAGCCCATCGAGGACCTGCGCGCCTACTGCGGGAACTACCTGCAACTGGAGGTCCAGGCCGAGGGGCTGGTGTGGGGCATCGAACCGTTCTCGCGGTTCCTCACCGCGGCGGCGGTGAGCCGCGGGCAGCCGATCGTGTTCGAATGGCTGGCCTCGGACGCGGCGGTGCCTGCCCGCACCGTCCGCGAGTACTGCCAGGTGCTGCAGGACACCCTGCTCGCCACGCTGCTGCCGCCGTTCACCCCCCGCCGGCCCCGCCGCAAGCCCGCCTCGCGCGCCAAGCTGTACTTCTTCGATGTCGGGGTCGCCAATCTGCTCGCGGGCAT
>CBDATI010000032.1:0-39279 GCA_965199675.1 Vicinamibacterales bacterium
CGTCGGAGCGGACCATGAGTTCCACGACCCCGAGTACGCCGCAGACTGGGCGGGGCGCTTCGAGCCGACCCCCGAGCGCCTCGCCCTGTTCGACCTGATGCTCTCCGAGCTGCGGAGCCGCGTGCCAGCCGACGGCCGCATCGTGGAGCTGGGCGTCGGCCCCGGCTATCTCGCGGCCCACCTGCTGGACGCCCTGCCCGCGGTTCGCTACGAGGCGGTCGACTTCTCCCGCCCCATGCTCGACATCGCCGCCCGCCGGCTGCAGCCCCACGCGGAACGCGTCGCCTTTACCCGGAGCGACCTGCTGGCCGACGACTGGCCGCGGGCTCTGGACGGCCCGCTCGACGCGGTCGTCTCGACCTGGGCGCTGCACGACCTCGGCGGCCCGGCCCAGGTCGAGCGCGTCTACGCCGGGTGCGCGAGGATCCTCGGCGGCCGGGGGGTGCTGCTGAACGGCGACTTCATCAAGCCCGACGGCGCACGTCAGGAGTACGAGCCGGGCCGCTTCCCCATCGCGGCCCACATCGACATGCTGCGGCGCGTCGGGTTCGAGACGGCCGAGTGCCTGCGGGTGTTCGAGGAAGAGCTGGAGGCCCCGACCCCCGCCCAGAACTACGCCTGCCTCCGGGCGGGAGGCCTCGGGGAGTCGCAAGGCCGTCGCCTGGGAAAGCGAATCGATATAGAGTAGCCAACGACAGCCGACGGCCGCCCGTTTCGGCGGAAGGGACGTGCCGGTACGTGGCGAGGTGGTTCTCGTCAGCGTCCTTGGGATGCCGACGGTGGGGTGCGGCACAGCGTGGGCCCGGCGGCCGTGGGCTCAACGAAGTCACGGGGACCCGAGATGATCAGACGATCGATGACACGGTTGGGTTGGGCCGCCGCGGCGGCGGTGCTGGCCGCAATGGCCGTATCCACGCAGGGCGCGGCCCAGGCCGGGAGCACGGCGCAGCCCGCGGAGCCGGTGGCGTGCGCGGCGCTGGCCGACCTCGCCCTGCCCGACACCACCGTCCGGCTCGCCGAGGCGATGCCCGCGGGCGGGTTCACGCCGCCCGGCGCGGCGCGGCCGCTCGACGTGCCGGCGTTCTGCCGCGTCGCCGCCACGAGCGCGCCCGCCGTCAGCTTCGAGGTGTGGCTGCCCGCCGGCACCTGGAACGGCAAGTTCCACACCGCCGGCAACGGCGGCATGGCGGGGACGATCAGCTACGGGGCCATGGCCGGTGCCCTCGATCGCGGCTATGCCACATCGAGCACCGACACCGGCCACGTGCGCGGCGACGGGGGGTTCGACGCAAGCTGGGCCCTGGGCCGCCCCGACCTCGTCGAGGACTTCGGACACCGGTCGCTGCACCTCACGGCGGTCCACGGGAAGGCGATCACCGAGGCGTTCTACGGGACGGCGCCCGAGCACGCCTACTACGTCGGCTGCTCGAAGGGCGGACAGCAGGGCCTGATGGAGGCGCAGCGGTATCCCGACGACTTCGACGGCCTCGTGGTCGGCAACCCCGCCCACGACTGGACCCGCTTCTACGCCGGCGCCCACCTCTGGTACGCGCTGGCGACCCTCGACGACCCCGAGAGCTGGATCCCGCCCGCCAAGGCGATCCTGCTCGGTGAGGCGGTCACCGCCGCGTGCGACGCCATCGACGGCATCGAGGACGGCGTGCTCGACGACCCGCGCGCCTGCGACTTCGACCCGGCGGCCCTGACCTGCCGCGCCGGCCAGGACGAGGCGGCCTGCTTCACCCCGAAGCAGGTACAGGCGGTGAAGGACATCTGGCGCGGCCCGACGAACGCGGCCGGCGAGGTCATCTACCCGGGCCTCGTGCCGGGCGGCGAGGACGACCCCGGAGGCTGGTCGCGCTGGGTCACCGGTCCGGACCGGTTCCGGAGCACGCACTTCCTGGCCGCGAACGACTTCATGCGGTACATGGTGTTCGGCGACCCCGACTGGAACTTCCGCTCGTGGGACTACGACCGCGACCTGCCGGTGGCCCTCGAACGGACCGGCCCCGCCCTCGACGCGAACGACCCCGACCTGCGCCCCCTGCGCGACGCGGGCGGCAAGCTGCTGCTCTATCACGGGTGGAGCGACGCCGACATCTCGCCGCTCGGCACCATCGACTACTACCAGGACGTGGTGAGCACGGTGGGGGGCGACGCCGACGCCGCGCTGGCCGAGACGCAGGAGTTCTTCCGGCTGTTCATGGCGCCGGGCATGGGCCATTGCCGGGGCGGTCCGGGACCGGACACGTTCGACGCCCTGTCCGCTCTCGAGGCGTGGGTGGAAGAGGGCCGCGCCCCCGAGCGCATCGTCGCCTCGAAGCTCGAGGGCGGCGAGGTGGTGCGCACCCGGCCGCTCTGTCCCTATCCCCAGGTGGCGCGGTGGGACGGCGCCGGCAGCACCGACGACGCCGCGAACTTCCGTTGCGTCACGCCCGACTGATCGGGGAGGACGGGCGGTCCGCGGTGGGGGGCCCGGCGGCATGGGCTCGGCGGCGGTTCGGCCACGATGCCTGCGGTCATGACGACGGCCTGGGGAGACGCCGGGGCGCCAGGCGGCCCGACCGTACACTCGTCCACCGGGCGCCCCCCTTCGGTCTCCGGCGACACCGCCTCTGTGAACGGCGGCCGCCCGTCACCGCGGGATGTCGTACCCGAGGATCCGCGGTCGCTGGTCGGCCCAACTGTCGACCACCGCCTGGGTGACGACGTTCGTGAACCGCTGCCGGATGTTCAGCGGCCCGTGGCCGGGGAGCTGGATGAACATCAGGCCGACGAGGTCCTCCACCGGGTCGGCCCAGTACAGCGTGCCGTAGGCCCCGCCCCAGCCGTAGCTGCCGGGCGACAGCGCGTCGAACGACTTCGTCGGGTCGACGAGCACGCCGAAGCCGAGCCCGAACCCGTAACCGGGGCCGCGGACGTAGACGTCCTTGGCGCCGGTGTGGTTGCTGATCATCAGGTCGACGGTCATCCGGCCGAGCAGTCGCACCCCGTCGAGCTCGCCGCCGTTCGCAATCATCTGCGCGAAGCGGAAGTAGTCGGCCGACGTGCCGTTCAGCCCCGCCACCCCCGGGAAGTACGTCGTCGGCTCGCGGAACTCGGGCGCCCGCATCAGCGCCAATCCGCCGCCCTCGGTCGGACGGTACACCGCCGCCACCCGATCGACCTTCTCGCGGGGAACGTTGTAGAAGGTGTCGTGCATGCCGAGGGGCTCGAAGATGCGTTCCTTCAGGAACACGTCGATCGGCTGGCCCGAGATCTTCTCCACGAGCACCGCGACGTGGTCGGTGGACGACCCGTACTGCCACTCGTCGCCGGGATGGAACACCCCCGGGATACCCGCGGCGCGGGCGACCCGCTCGCCGATGGTCGCGAACGGCTCGCCGTCGTTGGTGACGTGGCGGCGCTCTTCGTCCGACAGCCCCGCCTCGTTCGGGTTCAGCGTCAGCCCCGACGTGTGGGTCAGCACGTGGCGGATGGTCACCGGCCGCGCCGCGGGGACCCGGCGCAGGCGGGGGCCGTCGCGCTCGACGACCTGGTGGTCGGCATACTCGGGAATCCAGTCCGCGATCGGATCGTCGAGCCGGAAGCGGCCTTCCTCGAACAGCATCATGAGGGCGGCCGACACGATGGGCTTGGTCATCGACATCAGGGTGAAGATGGCATCGGTGGTCATCGCCTCCTCCGCCTCCCGATGCCGCCACCCCAGCGCAGAGTGATGCACGACCTGGCCCCGACGGGCCAACAGGGTCACCGCGCCCGCGATTCGCCCGTCGTCGATGAACCGCTGGAAGTAGTCGTCGACCCGCTGCAGCCGCTCGGCCGACATGCCCACCGACTCGGGCGGGGCCAGCGGCAGGTCTTCCGCCGCCGCGAGCGGGGCGGTCGACGGCGGGACGAGGCCGAAGCCGACGGCGCAGACCACCGCCGCCGCGAGACCCGCCGCCCAACGCGCGCCGCCCCGGCGCCAGCTTCTGTCCCTCATCTCACACTCCCTGTCTCGGGGGCCGCCGCCCGCCGCCGGCCCGTTCAACGCGCACGTTATCACGTGCCGCGCAGCTCGTCGGCCAGTTCTCGGACGCCGATGGCTTCCACGCCTGCCGAGAGCGGGTAGCGGTCGTCTCCGGCGTGTACGACGAAGGCGCGCGCGGGCTCGAGGTCCAGGCACGAGAGGTGGAAGCCGCGGCCGACCCGGGCCGACAACGAGCGCTTGATCTCCACCGCCCAACGCGCGCCGTCGTCGTGCTCGATGACGAGGTCGATCTCGGCGCCGGCGCTCGTCCGGTAGAAGTGCGGCCTCGCCCGCGGGGGCAGCACGGAGACCAGGGTCTCGATGACGTAGCCCTCCCAGCTCTCGCCGACCACCGGATGCCCGGCGAGCTGCTCCAGCGACCCGATGCCGAGCAGGGCGTGCACGAGGCCGCTGTCGCGCACATAGACCTTGGGCGACTTCACGAGCCGCTTGCCGACGTTGGCATGCACGGGCGGCAGTCGGCGCACCAGCAGCAGGTCGGCCAGGAGGTCGACGTAGCGGGTCACCGACTGCACGCTCACCTCCAGGGCCCGCGCGAGCAGCGAGGCGTTCAGCGTTGCGCCCTGACGGTGCGCGAGCATCGTCCACAGCCGGTCGAGGGTCGTCGCGGGCACGCGGGGCCCGAACATCGCCACGTCCCGCTCCAGATACGTGCGGATGAAGTCGCGACGCAAGGCAAGGCTGTCCTCGTCGCTCTCGGCCAGGAAGCTGTCGGGGAAGCCGCCGCGCAGCCACAGTCTCTCTCGCGACGCGCGGGTGTCCTCCACTTCGAGCGCGGAAAACGGGGCCATGTCGATGTACGCGATGCGGCCGGCCAACGTCTCGCCCGATTGCCGCAGCAGGTCGATCGCCGCCGACCCCAGGATGAGGAACCGGCCCTTGCCCTTCCCCCGGCGACGCCCCCGGTCGATGACGCCGCGCAACGTCTGGAACAGCTCCGGCATCCGGTGGATCTCGTCGAGAATGACGAGCCGGTCCTCCACGTTGTCCAGGAACAGGGCGGGCTCGGCGAGCCGGTTGCGATCGTCGCGGTCCTCCAGATCGAGATAGAGGGCATCGCGCGACCGCGCGATCGCCAGGGCGAGCGTCGTCTTGCCGACCTGCCGCGGTCCGATCAGCGCCACCGCGGCCTGACGCCTGAGAGCGCTCTCGACGTCGGCGGTGATGATTCGCGAAATCACCCTGGCAATTTATCCATGTCGTGGAAAATTTACAAGGCAAACACCCTCTCGATCCGCAGGGCCCCTGCGCCCAGCCGGAACGCTCGGCGACGGGTGGCGATCCTCGAGACGGTGGGGACGACCGGCAGACGCCCTCGAGGGCTCGGCGGCCCCGGGGTGAGCAGGAAACCGCTCCTCCGGCGATACGACCGCCTGGACCGGCCCCGTCGCGGATTGTTCCGCCGCAGAGCACCGTTCACGGCGGCCGGCGCGGGCAAGAACGCGGAAGGGTCAGCGCGCCGCTTCCTGCTCGGCGAGCATCTCCAGGAACCGTCGCTCCTGCAGGTCGATGTGGGCGAGGTAGCCCTCGCGGTCGATGAACGGGTTGGGGTCGCCCCCGCCCCGCGCCATCGCCCGCTCCAGCTTGCGCGCCATGTCGTACCAGAAGCCGTGCGAGCCGAGGAAGACATCGACCGGCAGCGAGCGCGCCTTGGCGAACGTCGCCCGGTAGTCGTCGGCGATCTCGGGGTACTCGGGGTTGTCGACGAGGACGTAACCCGGGTTGACGCCGAAGCTGCACACGATGAGAGCGAGGTACTCCTGCCCCGCCTCCTCGACGTTCAGCGCCCAACTCGTGCACCCCTTCGTGTGCCCCGCCGTGCGGTGCGCGACCAGCGTCGTGCCGCCCAGCGTCACCTCGTCGCCGTCGTCGAGAATGCGGTCGATGGGATGCTCCTTGCCGCCGGGCCGCAGCGTGCGCAGCCGCTCGACGTCCTCACGCATCACCATCACCTCGGCCCCCGTCAGCGCCTTCACCAGCGCGTCGGCCTCCATGTGGTCGCCGTGCGCATGGCTGCCGAGGATGATCTCGATGTCGCTGAACTCGAACCCCAGATTCTCGACGCCCTCCCGGATCAGCGGCACCGTCGACTCGAAGTCGCTGTTGATGAGGATGTGCCCCTCGGGCGTCGTGATGAGGAACGTCCCGAGCTGCTCGGTCCCCACGAAGTAGATGTTGTCGATGACATGATGCGCCGGGAACGGCGCGTTCCAGTTCCGCTGCGCGCCCGCCGGTCCCGCCCCGAGCAACGCCACGAGGACGAACACGATGCGTCGCGTCATGGTCTCCTCCCTGTTCTCATGCTCCCCGCCGTGGTCCTCGAGCCTATCTTGACCCCGCCCTTTCGCCGCAGCTTCAGGTTGGTGATCACGTACTCCTGGACGCCGCCTCGTCGCGAGGCGTTGGAGTTGATGGCGCGGCGGGCGGGGACGGTGTGGGCCACGAGGCCGGCGCGCACGGCGTCGGGATTGCCGTCGTAGAGGTCGGCGATCTCGGGCGCCGTCGAGTTGCTGAGCAGCACGTGGCAGCCGCGCGCGGCCAGCTTGACGGCGACCTGCTGAAGTCGACGCTGGTCTCCGGGGCCGAAGCGGTCCGCGGTGTACGACGTGAAGTGCGCCGTCGTGCTGACGGGCGCGTACGGCGGGTCGAAGTAGATGAAGTCGCCCCTGCGCGCCGACCGGAGCACGGCGTCGAAGCGGGCGTGCTCGACCGTCACGGACAACGCCGACAGGGTCGACGACACCCGCTGCAGGCGCTCCTCGTCGCAGATCCGCGGGTCCTTGTACCGCCCGCGGGGCACGTTGAACAGCCCCCGGGAGTTCAGGCGGAAGAGGCCGTTGAAGCCGGTGCGGTTCAGGTAGATGAACATCGCCGCGAGGTTCGGCGTGTACGACTCGGCCCGCGGGCCGTCCCCGTTCCTGATCTCCTCTCGCGCCGGGTTGAACCGGTCCCGGACCTCATAGTAGTGGTGGTCGGGATCGGCCGCGTACTCCGTCGCCAGGGCGCGCAGGTGCTCGACGACGGCGTCCGGGTCGTCGCGCAACTGCCGCCAGCAGCCGATGAGGTCGGCGTTGACGTCGGTCAGGCGAACCCCGCCAGCGTCCAGCCGGCCGGCATCGGCGAGGTCGAAGAAGACGGCGCCGCTGCCCAGGAAGGGCTCGTGGTACGCCCCGAACCGCTCCGGATAGAACGCGCGGAACGTGGGCAGGAGCTGCCGCTTGCCTCCCGCCCACTTCAGGAACGGCCGAAGACGGTCGGGAGGGGCCTGCGCGCGGGCCGACTCGACGCGCGACGAAGTCGTGGACCGGAAGCCGGAACCGGGTCGCCGCGCCGAACGCATGGGCATCGTGGCCTTGCGACAGCCTCTGCTGCGGACAGGTTATAGCACGGGCGTCGACGGCGGCTGCTCCTTCATTCGGGCGAGGTGTCCAGAGCGCCGCTCCCGGGTCCGCCGCCAGCCTCGGCCCTCCCGTGCAGCGCCAGCAGCCGGGCCCGGTCGCGGGCGGTCAGCGGCAGCCACCCGCCGGGGCTCTCCCGGGCGGCCAGCGACGAGCAGGGACCGCACATCAGGGAAGCACCGCCGCGGTTGTGTCTCAGCCCGAGGGTGTGGCCCAGCTCGTGCGCGATGACGTTGCGGAGAACGGTGTCCTCGCGCGGTCGGCCGGGCCGGGCCGTCCGGATCGCCACGAGGTGGTCGGGGGAGCCGATGAGCGGCCAGGCGAACGGCAGCAGGGGCTGTCGCGACAGCAGGACCACGACATCGCCGCCGAGCGCGGTGAGTTCGGGGGGCGGCTGGGGACCGTCGCGCCCCCGGGGAATGCGGCCGCCGCGCTGCGACACGAACCGGGCGAAGGTCTCGATCGCCCGCATACCGGGCGGGCTCGCCACCAGCGCGGCCTCGCGCAGTCTCACGTCGAGCCCGAGGTCGGCCAGGGTGCGGTTCCAGAACGCGATCGCGGCCCGGGTGTGCGCCACGCGCGGGTCGTCGGCTTCGGTCGCCACCACGACCAGCCGCCGCTCGAGCGCCTGGCCGGACGCGGGAGCCCCCGTCAGCGTGACGAGCAGGAGCACGACCGCGCCCTGGTGAATCCGCACCATCAACCTGGCCCGTCCAATCGGCGACGCCGGCCCACCGCAACTCCCACGCCCGCCTACCACGGCCTGGCCGTCAACAATCGGCGACGCCGGCTGCGCTCGCCGCCCAACACCGGGCCGTGCCACGGCGCACGCTCCTGGTCCGCCAATCGGCGACGCCGACTCCGCCGCAACTCCCACGCCCGCCTACCACGGCCTGGCCGTCAAACCGGGCCCGCCAATCGGCGACGCCGGCTGCGCTCGCCGTCCAACACCGGGCCGTGCCACGGCGCACGCTCCTGGTCCGCCAATCGGCGACGCCGACTCCGCCGCGGCGCCCTGTCCCGCCCGGATCACCGCACGAGACCGGGCAACACGGAGAGCGTGACGGCTCGGGCGCCACGAACCCACGCGCCCCCCGGATGGTGCCGCATCGGTCACAACCTGAACAGGTACCGGATCTTCGTGAAGATCGCCCGGTTCGTGCGCCGCAGGTCGCTGGTGAAGAAGAGCCGCTCGTCGAAGCCGTCCCCGTCGGGGTCGCCGTAGAGCCGGTCGGCCTGCCGGTAGTGATCGTCGTAGCCGATGTAGAACACGGTGCCGGCATTCACCCGGTACGTGAACAGCACGTTGAAGTCGAGGTCCTTGTCGAAGGTGTTGTACTCGGTGATGTTGCGCATCAGCAGCCGGTCGGTGAACGTCAGGACGCTCTGCGCCCGGTAGATCTGGACGTCGAAGACCCGCTCGGCGCCGCCGCCGCGCAGGTCCGTCAGGCGGCTGGTGTTGACCCCCAGGCTCGAGCTCAGGCGGGCGAGGGGCCTCACCGTGACGCTGAGCCGGGCGGTGTCGCCGTGGCCCAGGAAGGGACTGTCGAAGTCGTAGAAGACCTCGTCGCCACGGCGGTAGCTCGCGTTGACCGAGAAGGCGCGCGAGCTGCTGACGCCGCCGTTCACCGACACCTGCCGCTTGTGGAAGTCGATGCCGCCGAAGCGCTCCATGTCCTGCTGCACGTCGGCGCTGAACCGGATGCTCCTCGCGAAGTCGAAGTTCAGCCCGAGCCCGGTGTTCTCGTCCTCGAGTACCCGGTCGAAGTTCCAGTTGCGTCCATAGCTGAACTGCGGCCCCCAGTTGATGAGCCAGCTCTCGGGCCACCACCGGTAACCCATGTTGGTGATGACCCGCCGCTGGTCGACCCGACGTGCGAACCCGACGTCGGTCCGGAAGTCGGGGGTGAGCTCGTAGGCGGCCGCGAACCACTGCAGGTTGCGCCCGCTGCTGCGGATGCTGGCGTCGTAGATGTGGCCGGCCCGCTCCTCGCCGTCGAGGTCGCGGTGCCGCGACTCGATCAGGCGGAAGTTGGTCGACATGGTCCGCGACAGCCGGAAGCTGCCGTCGAGACCCCCGAGGCGGCTGCTGCCGTCCATGAACGAGCGGTCGGTGAAGAGGGCTCCGACGTGCGACTCGGAGTAGACGTCGTACTTCACCCGTCCGATGAAGTTCTGCGCGGTCTCGCCGTGGCGCGGGTCGTCCGGGTCATCGACGTTCCCCGGCGCCTCGTCCTCGGCCGACAGGAGGCCGATGGTGAAGCGGCCCGCCTTGCCCGTCAGCTTCGCCCCCCAGGTGGGGTCGACGATGGTGCGGGTGTGCACGAAGGTGACCGGGCCCGGCAGGTCGAAGATCTCCGCCCCTTCGACGAAGAACGGCCGCAGCTCGCTGAAGAACAGGGGGAAGCGCTGGTTGACCTCGATCTGCGGCTGGTCCGACTCGATCTGCGAGAAGTCGGGGTTGAGGGTGAAGTCGGCGGTCAGGTTCGAGGTCACCCCGTACTTGACGTTGAGGCCGGCCTCGGGATTCATCCCAAGGTCGTTCCAGCCGCCCGTCGACCGGTCGAACGACCCGAAATCGATGCCCGTGAACGTGGGCAGGAACTCGAGGTTGCGACTGGTGGAGAAGTCGGTCATGCCCTCCATCAGCCCCATCTGGCGGTGGAAGCCGGCCACGTCGCGCGACATCGGCGCCCACACCGCGTTCTCCTCGTTCTTGCCCTTGATCTCGCGCACGATCTGGAAGCCCCAGCGGTGCGGCTCGCCGGGGCCGCGCTGCGGATAGCGCAGGCTCTTGAGGGGAATCGCCATCTCGGCGATGTAGCCGTCGGCCACGATGCTCGTGGCGCTGTGAAAGAGGGCGTCCCACGTCCGGTCGGCGGGGGGGATGGGAAAGCCGCGCATGTTGCCGCTGGTGTTGACGATGCCGTCGCCCTGCACGTTGTAGGCGTTGAGGTCGAAGTCGTAGGCCCGCTGCTGGTCGAGGAAGGTGTCGATGTAGATGGTGATGAGGTCGTCCTGCCACGCGGTGTCGCGGTCGACCCGGTTGGCCCGCATGATGCTCGGGTCGGTGTAGTGGAGGTGGAAGCCGAAGTAGAGATGGTCGCTGTCGTAGGTGATGTAGACCTCGGTGTCCTCGGTCGCGGGGGCCCCCTCGAGCGGCGCCTGCTGGGTGAACTCGGTGATGGTCGCCGCCGTCTCCCACGCGGCATCGTCGAGGCGGCCGTCGATGTCGGGCGGGGTCTGCGTACGCGGCGGCCGCACCGTGGGACGGCCCGGCACGAGCCCGAAGCCGGCCATCGGCGGCTGCGTACCGGCCAGGCCCGCGCCGGCGGCCGACGGCGCCTGCCCCGAACCGCCGGCGGCCGCCGACGCCCGCTCCTGGGCTCCCGCCGACGCCAGGTCCGCCACCGACAGAACCAGCGCCAAGCCGCCCGCCGCGACCACGGGAACCGCGCCCCGGCGGACCGCCGCCGAGCCGGCGCGACAGTCCCGGGCGACCGCCCCGCCGGGCACCCGTCCCGGTTCACGCCGCAGACCCGTGCCGCCGTTCATCGACATCGTGGATTCTCCAGGCTGGCGCCGGCCGCCATCGGCGACGCTCGAACCGTACCTTGCAGACAGACTCCGGCCGCAACGGCTCCGTTTACCGTCTCCGCCGGTCCGGGCTGGAAACGGGCCGAACACAGGTCAATCTCGACCGAGTGCCCGAGGCAGCCGCACCGCGGCGCGGAACGACGGCGACGGACACGCGGACATCGTGGACCGAAGACGAGGCCTCCGTCCTCAGTTGGAACTGCCGGGCGACTCGTGTGGAGGCAGCGCCGTCAGTCGTTGGTGCTGCCCTTCGCGCTCTCCGCCTCGACCCCGAACTCGAAGAAGGGATTGAACATCTCGTCCCAGCTCTGCTCCGCCCAGTAGACCTCCCGGTCGGGCGAGGGATTGTAGCGGTTGCGCACCGAGTTGTCGTAGTAGCCGACGGTCACCAGCTTCGACCCCGCCGGGAACACCATCGGCTCGGCCAGTTCGTAGAAGGTCTGCCAGTTGAAGTCGTATCGCGGCACCGTCAGCAGGGTCTGCTCCCGGCCGTCGGGGTGCACCAGGGTATAAGTGAACCGCTTGCCGCGCAGGTGGGCGTGCGGCGAGAGCGAAAAGACGGTGGTGTCCTCGGCGAAGACCTTCATGGTGACGATCTTCCAGTCATCGACGAACGGGGGGATGTTGGGGATGACGGGCCGCCGCCGGCCGGCCCCGGTCACCACCTCGACCCCGCCGACGATGGCGATGCCGTCGCTGGCCACGATCTCGTGCACGTCGGTGTCCACCGGCCCGTCGTGGAACCACAACCCCAGCTCGGAGCGGTCGGTCTCGGGCCGACCCGTCGGCTGGTAGTGCTGGTTCAGCACGAAGTACCAGCCCGGCGGCAGCACCCGCCCCGCCCCCTCGGGATACCGCTTGTAGCCCTTGCCGGGCGCATAGCCGGTCAGCTTCACGGACCGCTGCGCGAACTCGAAGGACGCGTTCTCGTCGACCTCGACCGACGGGTCGCGCACCGCGAGCCCCTTCTCGTTCAGGCGGGTCCCCGGCGGCAGCCCCGAGCGGATGTAGGCGACGGTGTGGTGGGTGACCTCGCGGTTGCCGGGTTTCGACTCGAGCGCCCGCGCGTAGCGGGGCTCGTCCCACGGCACGGGGATGTAGTAGTTGGTCATGGGCAGCTCGCCCGAGGCGGGGATCTGCTCGGCCACCGGCATCCGGATGATCGCGTCGGGCTCGCCGAGGTCGCGGATCTGCCAGCCGGCGGGGATCGACGGCAGCGGCGGCAGGTCGGCGGGGTTGCCCCGAGGCGCCCCGCCGTCGGCCCACGCCGCGATGGTGTCGATGGCCGCCTGGCTGAGCCGCCGGTCGTTCTTGAAGGCGAGCGAGCCGGCGGGGTCGGCGTGCCAGGGCGGCATCTCGCGGCTGACCACCTTGTCCTTGATGGCCCGCGCCCACGGCCGCACCGCCCGGTACGACGTCAGGGCCATCGGGGCGACCTCGCCCTCGCGATGGCAGACGACGCAGTTCTCGAACAGGATGGGCGCCACGTCCGCCGTGAACGTCGGGGTCTCGGCGGCGGCGACGGCGGGCAACAGGACGGCGAGCGCGAAGATCGACCGCATGGCTTCCCCTCTGATGGCCGGTTGGCGAACCGGGTGTCGCGAGCGCGCCGACCTCGGCCGGCGACCGTCCGCCGGATCGTATCAGAACGGCCCGGCCGCGCCCGGCCGTCGACGGCCTTCGAGGTGGACACGCCAGTCGGAGAACGGGGTGGGGACGACCGGTGCCTCAACTCGCTCCCCGGCACACCACAACATCTTGTAACTCACCGGTTTTTCCTTGACATGACCGCGGTTGTCCTCGATCATCGCAGTGGGGGCACCGGTCATCGCTCCCCCTTCCCCCCGGACGGTTCCCAGCCGCCGGGATCGTGTTGTGTTGCTCTCCTCCGGAACGAGGCATCGCGTCCGCGGCACGGCCTGACGATTCCAGTCGTCGGCTGTGGCCAATGTCGATTTCGACAGCGACCTCGTTCGGACATTCCATGTCATTCATCTGTGTGACGGCGCGAGCGGCCGGGGCGGATGATCCGCCGGTCAGCCTGCGCCTTTCGTTCACCCAGTCAGGAGGGGAACATGACGACCACACCCAACCAGCCTGAGCCGGCCAAGACAAAAACTGTGCAGCCGCCCCCGGCGACGCGGGCCGAGCCCGAGATGCGCCGGCCGTCGCGGATCGGCCGCTTCTTCAGCCGCCTGCTGATGCTGGCCATCTTCTGCGCCGTCTCTTTTGTCGGCGGCTATTACGTGATGGACCAGGAGGCCCGGCTGCACCGCGAGGTGCTCGTGCAGGAGCAGACGGCGGCCCAGGACCGTATCGCCGCCCTCGAGGAGCAGATCCGCGAGATGCAGCTCAGCCGGTTGCAGGAGAACAGCGTCGAGATCGACCTGACCGAGGTGTTCGCCCCGATCCGGGAGGCGGTGAGCCGGCTCGCGGAAGCCCAGATGACCATCGTCGCGCAGCAGGTCTCGGCCGAGATCGCCCAGCGCGTGGATGCCGACGTGCAGAATCTGAACACGTCGGCGCCGCTCGCGGCGATCGCGGGGGCGGCGGTGGCCGCCATCGAGCCGGCGCTGGCGGCCGGGCCGCCGTCGGGCGCAAGGGCCGAGGCGCCGCCGTCGGGGGCGGTGGCGGAACTGACGCCGGGCGAGTCGCCCCCCAGCCCCGACATCGAGCCCGCGGCTCGCGAGCCGGACGCCGGCCCCGCACCGGTCAGCGGTCTCCCGGCCGCGCCGCGAGACAACGCCGTCGAGGAACCCGCGGCGGGCGAGCCGCGCCCCGTGGCGGAGCTGTCGGGGGCGCCCGGCAGCCTCCCGACCGTGGAAGCGGCCGGAGACCGCTTCCCGAACCGCGTGCCGCAATGGCTGGCGCGCCTCGCCGACTCGCTCGAGAACGCCGGTTCGCGGCTCGACCCCGCGGCGTCGGTCCCGGCGCCCGGCGCCGGCCACCGGTTCGGCGGGTAACCCCGTCCCTTTCGCCACCACGCACCGGGCCGGGCGACGGTTGGCGCCGTCGCCCGGCCCGGTGTCGTTTCCGCCCCTTGCCCGCTCCCCCTGGACTCCCGTCGAGACCGGCTACCGCGTCAGGCCCGGTCATCTCCCCCCCGTCGACGCCCGGCCGCGCCTCACCGAGGCACCAGGCTCCGTCTCGGCCTGCTCAAGCTGACCGACGCCGGGTACTTCGAGTGGTGGAACGCGCGAGGGCGTCAGGCCAACGACCCGGGCATCGATCCGCGCTCGAGCCCCCGTGGGAGTCCGATCACCTCGCTCGCGTTCGACTGGGCAGCGGGCGGCGAGCGGGCATCCGGCGCGGCGCAGGGACGGCGGTCGCCGTGCCTACTCGGCGCGCAGGACGGTCATCGGATCGATGCGCGCGGCGCGCCGCGCGGGCGCCCAGCTCGCCAGCAGGCAGATCGCGGCCAGCAACCCCGAGACCGCACCGAAGACGACGGGGTCCAGGGGGGCCGTCTCGAACAGCAGGGCCTGCAGCCGGCGGGTCAGCACGACCGCCGACGCCACCCCCAGCGCCACGCCGAGCAGCGCCATCCCGCCCGCGTCCACGAGCACCAGGCGCCGCACGTCGGTCACCTGCGCGCCGACGGCCATGCGGATGGCGATCTCACGACCCCGCTGCGCCACCACATAGGAGACCACGCCGTAGAGGCCGATCGAACCCAGCAGCAGGGCGAGGGCGGCAGCGATGACGAGCAGGACCATGACGAACGCCCGCTCCCCCCGCGCCCGCCCCACGAGCGTCTCCAGCGTGTCGACGTCGGTGATGGGGAGCGACCGGTCAAGCTCGCGCACCGCGTCGCGCGCCGCGCCGGCAAGGGCGGCGACGTTCGGGGCGCGGACCACGTAGCGCATCGCGTCGGGAACGCCGACCCCGGGCGTGAACTCGGGAACGGGGTAGTACACCATCGCCGGCGGGTCCTGGTGGAGCGCAATCTCGTGGACGTCGTCGACCACGCCCACCACGCGGGTCCAGTCCTCGCCGTCGGGCGGCGGAACGCCCTGGCGGATGCCCTTGCCGAGGGCGCTCTCTCCCGGCCACTGCGCGCGCGCCACCGACTGCGACACGACGACCACGGGGGCGCCGCGCTCGCCGTCGAGGGCGTCGAACACCCGCCCCTCGACGAGCTCGATGCCCATCGCGTCGAACCAGGCGGGCGAGACCCGCTTCCACATGAAGACCGGCGGCAGATCTCCCTGCTCGACATTCACGGGCCGGCCCTCGACGGCGTGCCCCGACCCCGTCACCTCGCCACCGAGGGGAACGGTGGTCCCCGCCGCCGCCTCGACGACGCCGGGCAGGGCGCGCAGGCGGTCGACGACCCGGCGGTGGAAGGCGAGCCGCGACTCGGGGGTCGCGTAGTCGCGCGGGGGCAACGACAGCCCGAAGGTCAGCGCGTCGACCGGGTCGAAGCCCGGATCGACCCCGGCCAGCCGCTGGAACGAGCGCACGGCCAGACCCGACCCCACGAGCAGGGTCAGGGCCAGCGCAATCTGCACCACCACGAGCCCCCGCCGGGCGAGCTGCCGCTCCCGGCCCGCGGTGGCTCCGCGCGAGCCGGCGGTGGTGTTGCCCACCGCGGCCGCCGCCGTCGTCCGCCACGCCGGCAGGACCCCGAACAGCAGGCCGGCCACCACGGACGCCGCGAGGCCGAACAGCAGCACCCGCGCGTCGACCGAGATCTCGTCGAGGCGCGGCAGCGCCCGCGGGGCGAAGTTCACCACCAGGCGCACCGCCAGCAGGGCCAGCGGCAGCGACGCGAGGCCGCCGGCCAGACCCAGCACCACGCTCTCGAGGAAGACCGAGCCGACGAGCTGCCCGCGGCCCTCGCCGAGGGCGGAGCGGACCGCCACCTCGCCGTGCCGCGCCTCGGCCCGCACCAGGAAGAGATTGGCGACGTTGGCGCACGCGATGAGCAGCAGGAACCCCACCGCGCCGAGCAGGATCCACAACGTCGCCTCGATGTCGCCCACCACCACCTCGCGCGCGAGGTCCACGATGGGGGCGAGGCCGGCGCCGATGAGGACCGGAGCCGCAGGCTGGTTCGGCAGGAGCTCGGCCAGGTTCGATATCATCGCGCCGAGCTCCGCCCGCACCTGCTCCAGGGTCGATCCGTCGGCGATGCGGGCGACGCCGCTCATGCCGAACGCACCCAGTTGCGCAGCGGCGCGGTCGAGGGCGAGAGGCCGCCAGAGCTCCGCTCTCGGCCGCGAGAAACCGAACCCCGCGGGCATCACTCCCACGACCTCGACACTCGCCCCGTCGAGGTCGACGACAGCGTCCACCACGCCGGGATCGGCCCCGAAACGGGTCCTCCACAGACCGTCGCCGAGCACGACGACCGGCGCCGCCCCGGGGCGGTCGTCCTCGGGGGTGAACGCCCGTCCGAGTTGGGGGGACGTCCGCATGACGTCGAAGAACGACGCGGTGACGAAGGTCGCCTGTACGCGCTGCGGGTCGTCGGGGCCGGTGAAGCTCACCTGCCCGTCGCGATACGCCGCCACCTCCTCCAGGGTGCGGCTCTCGTCGGCGTAGAGGAAGTGCAGCGCGTCCGACATCGGCAGCTCGTCGAGCTGCGACAACCCCGGCGCGGCGTGCCGCAGCATGACCAGCCGCTCCGAGTCGGGGACCGGCAGCGGCCGCAGCACCACTGCGTTGACGACGGTGAAGATGGCCACGTTGGCGCCGATGCCGACGGCGAGGGTGGCGAGGGCGACGAGGGTGAAACCGGGGTTCGCCACCGCGCGGCGCCACACCAGGCGAAGCTGCAGCCAGCGCGACATGGTCCACCTACTTTCCGAGCGTGCGCTGCACGTAGGCGCGGACGGCCTCCTGCACGGGGGGAGACATCCACGCCTCGGCCACCGCCGCGTCCGCCGCCTGCATCTCGCGGACGCGGGCCTGGCTGGGCTCGCGGATGATGCGCTTGGTGAGCGCGAAAGACGCGGGCGGCAGTGAACCCAGGCGCGCGGCCATCTCGACCGCGCGGTCGACGACCGCCTCGGGGGCGGCCACCTCGTCGATGAGGCCGTTCGCGACGGCCTCGTCGGGCGTGCACGTCAGGCCGCGGTAGATCAGGGCCTGGAGCCGGTGCGCGGGCACCGTCAGCCGGAGGATCTCCAGGGCCATGCTCGGGAACGGCACCCCCACCGAGAGCTCGGGGGTGCCGATGCGGCCGGTCCCCTCGGCCATGATGCGGTAGTCGCAGGCGCAGGTGAGGACGCAGCCGCCGGCGATGGCGTGTCCGTTCACCGCCGCGATCATGGGCTTGGGAAACGTGAACGCCTTCGAGAAGGCCCCGCCCAACAGGGGCAGCAGCCTCTTCACATAGTCGGGGCCGCCTGCGGTGAGGCCGCGCAGATCGACACCGGCCGAGAAGACGTTGCCGGCGGCGGTCAGGACCACGGCCGAAGTGTCCGCTTCCTCCAGCGCCGCAAGCTGCTCGATGAGACCGCTCATCAGCTCGGGGTCGAACGCGTTGACCTTGCCGTGCGCCATCCGGACGACGGTGACGCGGTCACGGGTCTCGGTCGTGATCATTCGCTGCTCCTCGGCACGGGCCGGGCCGCCGGCGCGCCGTCACGGGTCCTGGCGGCGCTCATCGGCGCCCGCCCGGACGGATGGGCCCGGCCGGCGCGCCGTCGGGGCCGTAGATCTGCTTGAGGTTGAACGCCTCGGGCGACGGACCGTCGCGCCACAGCCGCTCGATGCGGGCCATCGCCTCGTCGACGCCGGGCCGCTCGCCCACGGGCGCCCACCACAGCACCACCGGCTCGCGCGGCGGGGGCAGGAACCACTCGCGGCGGCGGCGGAAGAACTCGACGTGCTCGCTGCGATAGACGTACCGCCTGAGATCGGCGAGGGTCTCCCAGATCGTGAGGTTGAAGAGCACCCGGGGGTCGTCGAGCACCCGCACGTCGGTGGCGTCTCCCGCCTCGGTCTCGAAGCGCCACACGAAGCCCGGCGAGCGGTCGCCGAGCCGATTGATGCGGTCGATCTCGTCGCGCATGCCGGCCATGCGCGGGTCGTCGAGCGGGTACCGCATCCACGCGAGGTTGTTCTCGGCCAAGTGGTGGCGGGCGGGGCCGCCGGCGACGGTGCGAGACATGAACTCATCGACGGCGCTGCGTGACGGGAACCGCAGATCGGGAAGCGCCCCCGGCCCGCTCCCTTGGTCACGCCATCGGGGCGCCCGGGCCGAAGGCGACCGGCGCCAGTGTTGCCATCTCCAAGTGAATGTCCTGTCCTCACTACCAACCTATCACGGCTCTGCGGCGCATGCCGACCATGCGCGGGTCGTCGAGCGGGTGCCGCATCCACGCGAGGCTCTCGGCCAGATGTAACGGGGCAGAGCCGCCGACTGCGGGACGCAGCCTGAACTCATCGACGGCGCCACATGGGCAGGGATTGCGAGGTAGCGAAGGCGCAAGCGGGCAGCCGACCCCGTAACCACGCGTGCCGGACGGGCATCGGGGAGCGCTTGCCGACCTGAGGCCGCGTCTCAGAACGGGATGTCGTCGTCGGTCAGCTGCGCGGGTGATGAAGGAGCCGTCTCCACGGGCGATGATGAGAGCGCGCGGGGCACATACCTCGCATCCCGCAGCGCTCGGATGTCGGCCTTCAGCTCGTCGACGAGATTACCCACACGGACGAGATCCGCCTCTCGGATCTCGACCTTCAGCTCTCGGATCTCGACCTTCAGCTCTCGGATCTCGACCTTCAGCTCGTTGACGAGGTGGGCCACACGGAGCGCGCCGTCGACATCCTGCGCCCGCAGCGCTCGGATGTCGGCCTTCAGCTCGTCGAGGCACTTGTTTGACCGTCCCATCCGGTCAACCGTATCACGGCCTGCGACGCAGCGTCGGATCAGTACATGACGAACGCGAAGAGCTGCTGGCCGGCCGCGACCAGGACGTGCTGGCGGCCGTCGACGAGATAGGTCTGCGGCGCGTTCGAGATGTTGCCGATGCGGGTGTGCCAGAGCAGCTCGCCGTCGGCGGCGTCGAAGGCCACGAAGTTGCCGCTGCCGTCGCCGGTGAAGACCAGCCCTCCGGCGGTGGTCAGGACCCCGGCCCCGCCGCCCCCGCCGATGGGCCAGGCGTGGCGCCACCGCGGCTCGCCGGTGCGGTAGTCGATGGCGGTGAAGGCGTTGCCGCCGGTGCCGACGGTGACCCGGTCCTTGCCCCCCAGCCCCATCGACCCGCGGGGGTCCGGGTCGGTCAGGTAGAGCAGGTTGAAGCCGTTGTTCTCCTGCGTGTAGAACAGGCCGGTGTCGGGGTTGAAGGCCGGTGGCTGCCAGTTCGCCACCCCCCCCTCGACGGGCGAGACCAGCGCACCGGGAATGATCGCCTCCTTGGCGGGGTTCGGGTTGGGCGACCCGCTCTCGCGGATGTGGCTGGCCCAGTTCGACGTCGCCCCGTAGCGCGTGGTGACGATGTGCTCGCCGGTCACGCGGTCGACGGTAAAGAAGAAGCCGTTGCGCGCGGCGGTGGAGACGAGCTTGCGGGGCACGCCGTCGATGACCCCGTCGATCAGGATCGGGGTCTGGGCCGAGTCCCAGTCGTGGGTGTCGTGCGGCGAGGTCTGGAAGTACCACGCCATCTTCCCGGTGGACACCTCGACCGCGACGAGCGTGCACGTGAACAGGTTGTCGCCGGGCCGGGCGATTCCCGTGTAGCCGGGGGTGGGGTTGCCGGTGCCGAAGATGTAGAGGTCGGTCTCGGGGTCGTAGGAGCCCGGCACCCACACCTGCCCCCCGCCGTGGCGGGCCGCGTCGAGGTTCGGCCACGTCTCGATGCCGGGGTCGTCCTCGCTCATGGGGACGGTGTAGAAGCGCCACACCCGCTCGCCGGTGGCGGGATCGAACGCCTGCAGGAACCCCGGCGCGTCGAGGTCGTTGCCGGTGCCGACGAGCACGAGGTCGCCCACCACGATCGGGGCCATCGTCGAGAAGTACTGCTCCTCGAAGCTCGCGATCTCGCTGTGCCACCGCTCTTCGCCGGTGCGCGCGTCGAGCGAGACGAGGTAGTTGTCGACGGTCTCGAAGATGATCGAGTCGCGCCACATCGCGGCGCCCCGGTTCCCGATGTGGGGGCCGCCGCGGGTCTTCCAGAAGTAGTGCCAGCGCGTGCCGCCGTCCCGCACGTCGATCGCCCACACGTGGTCGGGGGCGGTGACGTAGAGCAGGTCGCCGACCTGCAGAATCGAGCCCTTGATGCGCTGCGCCCCGATGGTGAAGTCGCCGGCCCCCACCCCGCCGATGACGTCGGGCGCGTTCGGCCCCGCAAGGGGCGGCATGCCGGTGTCGAAGGTGCGGGTCCAGGCGAGCGACAACTGCCGGACGTTCCCGGTGGTGACCTGCTTCAGCCGGCTGTAGCGCCGGCCGCTGTAGTCACCGGAGTAGGTGGGCCACGACTTCTCGAGCGGCTCGACCAGCGACGCGGGGTCGAGACCACCCTCCTGCGCGGTCCCTGCGGCGGGGGCGGCGACGAGGGCGGCGGCGAGCAGCAGGCGGATGGCAGTCATTTCAGGGTCACCAGGTACGCGGTCACGTCGTGGATGTCGGCGTCGCGGTACACCTGCAGCATCTCGCGGTGGACGGCCATCGGGTCGTCGAGCTCGACGCGGGGCGTGTCGCCGTCGCGGCCGAACGACCGGTGCCGCCCGGCGCCGTCGGTGAGTACGACGAGGAAGTCGTTGATCCGCTCCAGCTCGCCCTCGAACCGCTCGCCCGAGGCGAGGGTGACGGCGACCGCCACCGGCGGTCGCTCGGTGTTGCGGCTCCCGCCCCGCACCCACGCGTTCTGCAGCTCCCTGGGCTCGGGAATCCGGGTGGCGATGCCCTGCAGGTCGCCGGTCGGGGAGTGGCAGGCGGCGCACTTCTCCTCGAAGTAGGTCCGGCCGGCGGTGGCGTCGCCCACCAGGATGTCGAGCTCGAGCTCGGCGCCGAGGGGCGGCCCGCCCTGCCGCGAGGCCGTGCCCAGCACGTCGTGCACGTAGGTCACGATGGCCTGGACGTCCTCGTCCGCGAGGGGCAGCGGCGGCATGTAGGACCCGCCCGGCCCCGACTGGCCGTCGCGGATGACCGGCCCCATCAACTCGCCGGCCTCGTCCCGCAGCACGAGCTGCGACCGCAGCAGGTTGGGCCCGCCGAGGTCGCCGCCCCGCAGGTCCATACCGTGGCACGCCCGGCAGTTGATGCCGTAGAGGGTCTCGCCCCGGGCCACCACCTCGGGGTCGCCGGGCGGACGCTGCAGGGCCGGATAGAGCCGCTGGCTGCGGTCGTTCTGCTGCCCGGCGGCCGCCGGCGCCTCGCCCAGCCCCGCAAGCAGCGCGACCGTGACGGCCGTCAACCCCGCCCACGAACACAGCACCCCGGCGGATTCGATTCTCACTTCAGGTCCCCTCGCATCGCCCGCCTGCTCCTACTTCGCGGCTTCGGCTTCCTGCACGCGCTCGACGGTCAGGATGTTGGTCATCGCGTAGTTGCCTTCGTGGCAGGCGTACTCATAGATGATGTAGTCGTCGAGCCGCGGCATGGGGCGCACCGCCGTCCACGGCTGCGTGTAGAGGGTCGGGTCCTCGATGGTGAACCGGTAGTCGATCTGGTCGGGGCCGACCCGGCGGAACCGCTCGACCGCCTTCGTGTTCCGCGACGACGGGAACCGGTGCACGGTCTGATCGCTGAAGTTGGCGGTCTCCACCACCAGGGTGTCGTCGTCCCAGTAGGCGCGCGAGTCGCCGTTCCACTGACGGATGCGGTCGTCGAGTTGCGGCCGCGCGTCGATGGGGATGATGCGCACGTCGTGGATGTTCTCGACCCGGATCGCGACGTGGGTCGGTGTCTGCAGTATCTGGTAGGTGTTGTTGTAACCGGTCGAGATCGGCGGCACCCCGTGGTAGGTGATGCACCGGTCCCAGTTGCTGCGGTCGAGCCACGAGTCGGCGGGGTGATCGCGCAGGTAGGCGCGCCGGGCCGCCTGCGCCTCGACCGTCTCGGACCTGAGGGGGAGCCGGCCGTCCGGCGGGTCGACGATGAGCGAAGTCCGCATGTCCGAGCTCACCCGGCCGCGGTCGAACCACAGCGCGTTGTATGAACCCACGCTCCCCGGCGGGGGCGGGCGGTCGATGGTGACCGCGAGGTTCCGCTCGGCCGCTTCCTCGGCGGTGAAGAACTCCCGGTCGGCCATCGACGCCGGGCGCTGGAGCGGCGTCAGCGACGCGTACGACCATGTGCCCATCAGGTCCGGGTCGCCCCACGGGGTCCGGAACTCGTTCTCGCCGGCCGGCTGACCGGCCGCCGCCGCCGGCAACAGCAGCGCCGCCGCCACCGCCGCGAACGCCGAAACAGCTCGCTTGTGCATCTGAACCTCCCTGACGCGGAGAGCGTCGCCGGCGATCCGCTCGCGCCCAACCAGGAGTCCACGCCGTTCCACGGCGCAGACTCCCGACCCGCCAACCGCCGCCCGGTTCCGGCCGCCGCCGCCCGAAGGCGACGCGCTGGTATCGCGCAGTGTACGCGGAATATACCTCAGTCGCCGACCAGCTCGCCCTTCAGCCACGCGAGCAGCGCCGGCTCGAGATCGGGGTTCTTCCCGAACATCGGCAGCCCGTGCTCGGGGCCGGGATAGATCTTCGCGGTGGAGCCGGGGTGCGGCGACCCGTCGACGGCGCCCTGCAGCGCGTCGGCGACCCCGACGGTGACGGGGTCCTCGGTCGCCGCCGCCGCGAACACGGCCAGGTCCGCGTCGCCCGCCATGTTGGCGACCGCCGCCTCGCTCGGCGGACCCGACAGCAGCATGAGGGCTTCGACCTCGCGGCGCGCCGCGAGGTCCGCGGTCAGCATGGCCCCGCAGCTCGCCCCGCCCGCGCCGATGCGCGACCCGTCGACCCCCGACTGCGACGCGAGGTAGTCGTAGGCCATGTCGACGTCCGCCGCCGACGCCGCGAGGAACGCGGGGAATCCACTGGCCCGGATGCCCTCGCCCCCGCTCTCGCCGAAGCCGCGCAGGTCGAGGGTCAGCACGTGCACCCCGGCCCCGACGAGATCGGCCGCGATGTCGTTCCACGACGTGCGATCCATGTTGCACTGGTGCACGAGCAGCATCCCCGGCCCCGGTCGGCCGGGCGACGAGTACGTGGCCTTGAGGGTCACCCCGTCCGCCGCCTCGAGGTCCACGTCTCCCGACTGGGCGCCCGCGGAAACCGCCACCGATGCGGCCAGCACGGCCGCCGTGAAGATCCTGGTTCTCATTGCTCTGCTCCTCCCGGGTGCTTCCGGGTGAATGGAAAGCCGGTTGACGGCGCGGCGGGGTCGAGGCCCGCCAGGCCGGTATTGCGATCGGTAACGACAGCCGCCATTATAGCGACCGGGACGGTTGCCGCCGATCCGGCGGATCCCCGACTGCGCACGAGGTCACTGGCGACGCGAGAGCCACGCCGGCGCGGGCTCTGACGTCAACCGTCGAGGAGATGTCGGCATTGCAGGCCGCCGTACCTCTTGAAGCCGTGGTCGAGAGTCACCCACTCGCAACCGTGCTCGATCGCCAGAGCTGCGTGGCACACATCTGGAATCCGGTCGCCGATCGGGAGGCGCACGGCGAACAGCCGCGGAAGATCCGCCAATGGCCGCTTCCAGGCCAACGGCATGGCGGCGGGCTGGGCGATCACGAAGGCGGCCGACGCCGCTGACGGGGGTCGGCGGACGAAGATCCGCGGGTGCGTCAGTACGCGGAGAACACCGCTCGGCACGAGCTCGGAGAGGCCCACCGGCTGTCGGCGTGAAAGGGCGTCATCCAGCCACGCCCGGCCGCAGTCGTGATGAACCGCATCGGCGCGAAACGCGTTCACCAGAACGTTAACCTTGGGCTCTGCATTCATGAGGTCATCGAGAGCCGCGTTGTCCGTCAGGTCCACACCGGGCCGGCCCCCCCGCCCGCGAAAGACGGGGACCGGCGGCCCGACGCGCCGCCCGACACCACGCAGACGCCAGGAAACCGGTGCTGTCCAACCCTGCCTGGCGCGCAGAGTCATCTCCATGCGGGGTCTCGCCAACGCCGGCCTGGCGGCGGCTGTCGCGGTGAGTCTGCACGTGCCGTTCGGCCCGGCGGCCCGAGGCGTCGCCGCCGCATCGTCCCAACCGGATGCGGCCGACCGGCTCGACGAGCCCCGGCTCCCGGCCACTCCGTACCGGTACGCCGTCGAGTTGCCGGCGCACTTCCGCGTGGTCGACGACCCCGACGGCATCGCCGCGGCCGACAACACCCCTGCCCACAACCCCGTCACCGACGCCGGCGCCGCCCTCGGCCGGGTGCTCTTCTACGACACCCGGTTGTCGGCCAACCGCCGCGTCTCGTGCGGCTCGTGCCACCGCCAGGCGCACGGCTTCTCGGACCCCCGCCGCCTGAGCATCGGCTTCGACGGCGAGCCGACCCGGCGCCACGCCATGAGCCTCGCCAACGCCCGCTACTACGCCCGCGGCCGGTTCTTCTGGGACGAACGGGCCGAGACCCTCGAGGCCCAGGTGCTGGCCCCAATCGAGGACCCGGCCGAGATGGGTTCGTCGCTCGACGCGGTCGAGGCCCGGCTCGCCGCGACCACCTTCTACCCGCCGCTCTTCGAGCGCGCCTTCGGCAGCCCCGCCGTGACCGTGGACCGGATGGCGCGGGCCCTCGCCCAGTTCGTGCGGGCGCTCGTGTCCTTCCGCGCGCCCTACGACGAGGCGCGCGCGGCCGGACCACCGGGGTCGCCCGCGTTCCTCGCCCGGCTGCCGCCCGCCGCGCGGCAGGGCTATCGGCTGTTCGCGACCCCGCCCGGCGACGGCCGGCGCGGCGCCGGCTGCGCCCGGTGCCACGCCGGCGACGCGCAGATCAGCATCGCCCCGCGCAACATCGGCCTCGACGAGTACGAGGGAAACGTCGACGGTCGCTTCGAGGCACTCGACCGCGCGGGCGGCGGCGACCCCGCCCGGCGCGACGTCGGCGCCGGCGACGGCCGCTTCAAGGCCCCGTCTCTGCGCAACGTGGCGATCCGCCCGCCCTACATGCACGACGGCCGCTTCGGCAGCCTGCGCCAGGTCATCGAACACTACGACGCCCATGTCGCGCCGCACCCGTTCCTCGACATGCACCTGCTCGACCGCCGCCTGGTCGTCACCGGCGGCCCGGTCCGCCCCCTCCGTCTGGATCTCACCGACGAGGAGATCGCCGCCCTGATCGCCTTCCTCGAGACACTGACCGACCCGACGTTCCTCGCCGACCCCCGCTTCTCGGACCCGTTCGCGCCCGACCGGTGAGCGGACCCCGTATCCCTGGTTGGGGACGGTCATTCATGTCGATGTACTTCACGGGAACCAGACGATGGCCGAGCATGTCCACGGCCGCCGGCGCCGGCGCGAGAATGACGTAACCCGGGAGAGGTTCGTACTCCGCGTTCTCCTCTGGAGCGATCCGCCGGCACGCCCATCCGTTCCCACGGCGGCCGGGTCGCCGGCCGACGCCCTCCGACGCCCCTCGCAAGTCGGTATAGACTGTCACCGGAACGCAAACAGGCTCGCCCGTCGCCGACGGGACGAGATTCGTGAGGAGCTGGCATGAGACTGCACGACGTCGACCACCTGGCCCGCCGACCCCTTCGCTCTCTCGCCTTCGCGGCGCTCGCCCTGCTCGTGGCCGCCCCCGGATTCGCCAACGACTGGCCGCAGTGGCGCGGCGAGGACCGGCGCGGGGAGTGGACCGAGACCGGCATCGTCGAGGCGCTGCCCGACGAGCTCAAGGTCACCTGGCGCGTGCCCATCAACTCGGGCTACTCGGGGGCCGCGGTGGCCGACGGGCGCGTCTTCATCACCGACTGGGCCGAGGACCCCGAGTCGCGGACGATGGACGGCACCGAGCGGGCCCTCGCCCTCGACGAAGAGACCGGCGAGGTGCTGTGGGTCCGGGAGTGGCCCACCACCTACCGCATGCTGATGTTCTCGTACGCCATCGGCCCCCGTGCGACCCCGACCGTCGACGGCGAGCGCGTGTACGTGGTCGGCGCCGCCGGCGACCTCTACTGCCTCGACTCCGCGACCGGCGAAGTGTTGTGGGAGAAGCACTACATCGCCGACTACGACAGCTTCATCCCGACCTGGGGGGTGGCGAGCGCGCCCATCGTCGACGGCGACCGGCTGATCACGGTGGTCGGCGGCGAGCCGGGCGGCCTCGTGATGGCGTGGGACAAGCGCACGGGCGAGGAGATCTGGCGCGCCCTCGACGTCGTGGGCGAGATGGGCTACGGCCAGCCCATCATCGTCGAGGCGGGCGGGGCGCGGCAGCTCATCGTCTGGCACGCGGCGGCCCTGGTGTCGCTGAACCCCGAGACCGGGGAGGTCTACTGGGACGAGGAGTGGGAGGCGGGGGCCGGCATGTCCGTCGCGACGCCCGTCCACAGCGGCAACTACCTGCTGGTGTCCCAGTTCTACCGCGGCTCGATGATGATGCAGCTCAACCAGGACCGGCCCGACGCGACCCTGCTGTGGCGCGGTCAGAGCCGCAGCGAGATGCCGGGAGAGACCGACGGGCTGCACGCGCTGATCACGACGCCCCTCATCGAGGGCGACTACTTCTACGGGGTCGGCAGCTACGGCGAGCTGCGGGGGCTCGACGCCCGCACCGGCGAGCGGCTGTGGATGAGCGACGAGATGACCGCGCAGGCCCGCTGGGGCACCGCGTTCATGGTGAAGCAGGGCGACCGGTACTTCGTGGTGAACGACGACGGCTTCCTCATCGACGCCCGGTTCACGCCCGAGGGTTACGTCGAGCGCGGCCGCATCAAGCTCATCGAGGCGACCGGAGACTCCGGCTTCGGCCCCAGCCGCCGCTTCGACCGCAAGGTGAACTGGTCGCATCCGGCCTACGCCAACGGGCACATCGTGCACCGGAACGACAACGAGATCATCCGCGTGTCGCTGCGCGCCGCCGACTATCAGGACTGACGGTTCGTCACCATCGAATCGTCGATGGACGTCGACCTCACCCTCGGCCGTGAGCCCGCGCCGTTCCACGGCGCGGGCTCCTGATCGCGTTCGTTCACCGGGGGCAGGCTCCAAAAGGAATGCGCCTCCGCACGGCGGCCGCACAGTCACGTAGCGCTGCGTCACGGCTCGACGTTCTGGTCTGTGGCGCAGATTTGCTCGACGATTGGGGCCATGAACCATGTCCCGTGTCCGAAAGTCGACACGTGATGGACCAGTAGTCCGTCGAGTGCAGCGACTCGGCGAGACGGTTGACCCCGCCGGCGACCAACGACCCGCTCCGGACGGCGGGGCATGACGAAGCGCAAGCTCCCCATCGGCATCCAGACCTTCCGCACCGTCCGCGAGGAAGGTTGCTACTACGTCGACAAGACCGGCTACGCGAAGCGCCTGGCGGACGCAGGGGGCCGCTACTTCCTGTCGCGTCCCCGCCGCTTCGGCAAGAGCCTGTTCCTCGACACGCTGAAGGAGCTGTTCGAGGGCAGCGAGGAGCTGTTCCGCGGTCTCGCCATCCACGACCGATGGGACTGGTCGGCCCGTCACGCCGTGATCCGCCTGAGCTTCGGCGCCGGCGACTTCGGGCGGCCGGGCTACCTGGAGGAGGACCTCGCGGATCAGTTGGAAGCCCACGAGGAACGCGCCGGGGTCCCGGTGCGGACGGCGGCCGCGCCGGTACGTCTCCGGCGCCTGATCACGGCGTTGCACGAACGGAGCGGCCGGGGCGTGGTGGTTCTGGTGGACGAGTACGACAAGCCCATTCTCGACACCCTCGACGCACCCGAGATCGCCCGCCGGAACCGCAATCTGCTGGGCGGACTCTACGGGGCGATCAAGGACTGTGACGCGCACGTCCGGTTCAGCTTCATCACCGGTGTCTGCCGGTTCTCGAAGGCCGGCCTGTTCTCGGGCCTCAACAATCCCGAGGACCTCACCCTCGACCCGGGCTGCTCGGCTCTCTGCGGCTATACCGAGGCGGACCTGGAAACGGTGTTCGCGCCGGAGCTGCCGGGTCTCGACCGTGCGCGGATCCGGCGCTGGTACGACGGATACAACTGGCTGGGGGACGAGAACGTCTACAACCCGTTCGACGTGCTCCTCCTGTTCCGCCAACGCGAATTCGAAGCCCACTGGTACGAGACCGGCACGCCGGCATTCCTGGTGGACCGGCTGCGGGGACGTCGCGTGAGCTCGCTCGACCTGGAGACGATGACCGGCGACCGCGCCCTGCTGTCGAGGTTCGACGTGGGCGACATCGGCACCGAGGCGCTGCTCTTTCAGTCGGGCTATCTGACCATCACCGAGGTGGAGCGGGACGCCGGCGGCGTGGCCCGCTACCGCCTGGGCTATCCGAACCAGGAGGTGCGCCAGAGCCTGAACGCGAGCCTGCTGAACGCCCTGGCCCCGAACGCCTCGGCACAGCTCGCGAGCGGCCCGCGGTACCGCGAACTGCTCGCGTCGAACGACTTCGCCGGCCTCAGGGCACTGATCCAGGCCCACTTCGACGGCATCCCGCACCAGTGGCATGTCCGGAACGACATCGCCGACTACGAGGGCTACTACGCCAGCGTGTTCTACTCGTGTCTCGCCGCCCTCGGGTTGGACGTGGCGGCGGAGGACAGCAGCGCTCGCGGCCGGGCGGATCTCGCGTTGTGCTTCGGCGGGGCGGTGTACGTCTTCGAGTTCAAGGTGGTCGAGCTGGCGGGCGAGGGCTCGGCGCTGTCGCAGTTGCGGGCAAAGGGCTACGCGGACAAGTACCGGGGCCGCGGCGCGCCCATTCACCTCGTCGGCATCGAGTTCAGCCGCGAGACGCGGACCGTCGCATCGTTCGACGTGGAGTCGGCGTGAAGCTCCCGGGGGCTCCACCGGAGCCGGTCGGCTGGAGCCGACGGCCCCAATGTGCGACCATGAACCCGACTGCACACCGGAGAGACTGACAGCCGGTTCGACCGCCGGCGGACCGAGCGTTCGGTCGGCGCGACGCGCCGGAAGCGGTTCCCCGGCCGGGTGCTCGGGGCGCGATGTGCAAGGGGCAAGCCAGTGACACTGCCGGGACGACCGGCGACAACGATCGAGGGAGTCGACATGCTCGCTTCACGCTGCGGAGACGTCGCGCGCGCTCTTTCTGTCACCGCGGTCCTGCTCGCGCCGGCGGCCGGTGTGCTGCAGGCGCAGGACACCGGGATGGCGCCCGTCACCGACGCCGTGCTGCAGGACCCGCCGGCCGACGACTGGCTGATGTGGCGGCGGACCCTCGACGGCTGGGGCTACAGCCCGCTGGACCAGATCGACCGCGGCAACGTCGGAGAACTGCGCATGGTCTGGTCGCGCGGCCTCGGGCCGGGGCTGCAGCAGGGCACCCCCCTCGTGTACGACGGCGTGATGTACATGCCCAACCCGCGGGACATCATCCAGGCCATCGACGCCGCCACCGGCGACCTTCGCTGGGAGTACCGGCGCGACCTGCCCGACGATCTCCGCGAGTACATGCTCGGCGCCCTGACCGACATCAACCGGAACCTCGCCATCTACGGCGAGCACATCATCGACACGAGCGGCGACGACTACGTGTTCGCCCTCGACGCCGCGACCGGCGAGCTGGCCTGGGAGACCGAGATCCTCGACTACCGGGTGAATCCCGCCAACCAGAGCTCGGGGCCCATCATCGCCGGCGGCAAGATCGTGTCGGGCCGCGGCTGCACCCCGCGGGGCGGACCCGACGCCTGCGTCATCGTCGCCCACGACGCCGACACCGGCCGCGAGCTGTGGCGGCGCCGCACGATCCCCGCGCCGGGCGAGCCGGGCGACGAGACCTGGGGCGGGGTGCCGTTCGAGGAGCGCAAGCACGTCGGGGCGTGGATGGTGCCCAGCTTCGACCCCGAGCTCAACCTCGTCTACATCGGCACGTCGGTGACCTCGCCGGCCCCCAAGTTCCTCATCGGCGGCGCCGACCTGCAGCACCTCTACCACAACTCGACCCTCGCACTGGACGCCGACACCGGGGAGATCGTCTGGTACTACCAGCACCTCAACGACAGTTGGGACCTCGACCATCCCTTCGAGCGCATCCTCGTGGACACCGCGGTCGCGCCCGACCCCGCCGCGGTCGAGTGGATCAACCCGCGGCTGCAGCGCGGCGAGGAGCGGCGGGTCATGACCGGCATCCCCGGCAAGACCGGCATCGTCTACACCCTCGACCGCGCCACCGGCGAGTTCCTCTGGGCGCGGCCGACGGTGGCCCAGAACGTGGTGGGCGGCATCGACGGCGCGACCGGCGCCGTCTCCGAGAACCAGGAGGTCGTGTTCCGCCGCGAGGGCCAGGAGGTCTTCGCGTGCCCGACCCTCACCGGCGGCAAGGACTGGGAGGCGGGCGCGTACAGCCCCCTCACCAACGCCATGTACTTCCCGCTGCGCAACGCCTGCGCGCGCATCATGGCCACCAACGACGGATCGCTCTACGGGCTCGGCGTCCGCACCGAGATCGCCCCCGGCACCGACCAGGTCGGCACCGTGCAGGCGATCTCCGCCGAGACCGGCGAGCTGCTGTGGATCCACGAGCAGCGCGCCGCCACCAGCTCGCTCATGACCACCGGCGGCGGCCTCGTCTTCGGCGGCGACCACAACGGCCGCTTCCGCGCCCTCGACCACGAGACCGGCGAGGTCCTCTGGGAGATCAACATCGGCTCGCCGGTCACCGGCTTCCCCGTCACCTACGCGGTCGACGGCCGTCAGTACGTCGCGGTCAGCACCGGCCGGTCGCTCACCTCCGCCGCCTTCAACCGCCTGACCCCCGAGCTGCGCCCCAGCAACGGCAACACGCTGTTCGTCTTCGCGCTGCCGAGATGAGCACCTTCGAGTCGCCGACTCCATCGCCGCGGACCGTCGCAGTTCGAGGCGGCAATCCGCAACGGACTGGGCGCCGCAGGCGGCGCCAATCAGGTGGCGGAAGCGAAGAACACGCTGCGCGACCTGGGCTACGTCTGGCGGACCGAAACCAGACCGCTGTGGGAGCCGGGCATCCCGAGCCTGATGGACTACGTGCGCGTTCACGCGCCGGCGGCGGCCCCCACGCCATAGGATCGGCCGGACGCCGAGCTGCGTCACGGGAGCCCGTCGAGTCGTTGGGGCAGCAGGGCGGTCGACCAGCGGGGAGGACTGGCATAATGCACGCAGACGAACCGGGAGAGACGACGATGAACCAGTCACGAACAGCGTGGTGGGCGGCGCTCGCGGTGGTCGCGGGAACCATGGCGGCTTCGCCGGAGGCGGGCCTTGCGCAGGCGGCGGAGACATCGTGGACCCTGCCGCGCACGCCGGACGGGCGGCCGGATCTGCAGGGCGTCTGGGCCAACAACACCGCCACCCCCCTCGAGCGCCCCGAGGCGTTGGGCGACAAGGCGGTGCTGACCGACGAGGAGCTGGCGCGGCTGGAGGCCCGCTACGCGGAGATCTTCGCGAGCGGCGAGAGCGACGCGGCGTTCGCGGACAGCGTGTTCACGGCCGCCCTCGGCGAAGCGGACTCGTTCTCTTCGCGCGACGCGGCGACCGGCAACTACAACCAGTTCTGGCTGGTCGACCGCGACTTCGACAATCGCACGTCGCTGGTCCTCGACCCGCCGGACGGACGCCTGCCGCCCTTGACGCCCGAGGCGCGGCGCTACGTCGAGGCGCGGGCCGCCCACCTCGCCGACAACCCCGCGTCGTCGTGGACCGACCGCCGGCTGCAGGAACGGTGCATCACGTTCGGGATGCCCAACCTGTTCGCGGGCTACAACACCTACTACCAGATCGTCCAGACCCCGGACCACGTCGTGTTCCTGCACGAGATGATCCACGATGCGCGCATCGTTCCCATCGACGGCGGCCCCCACGTCGACGACGCCATCCGCCAGTGGCACGGCGACGCGCGCGGCTACTGGGACGGCGACACCCTGGTCGTCGAGACCCGGAACTTCTCGGACAAGAGCGATTCCCCGGCCGCGCTGTACGAGCGCATCCGCGGGTCGGCCGAGCAGTTGACGCTCGTCGAGCGGTTCACGCGGGTGGGTCCCGACACCATCGAGCACGAGTTCACGGTCGACGACCCCGGCACCTACCAGGGACCCTGGACGGCCATGATCCCGCTGGCGCGGAAGGACGAAGCCATCTTCGAGTACGCCTGCCACGAGGGCAACATCGGCATGGAGGGCATCCTCGCCGGCCACCGCGTGGAGGAACGCAACGGGACGGAACCCGGAGCAGCCGCCCCGCGATAGCAAGCCTCTGCGAGTCCGGCGGACCGGCCGCTCCGGCGCACGGCAGCCGACGAGTTGATGCCAGGGCAAATGGCGAATATCATGACAGCCGCTATTTGTCTTGGCTCATGCCCTGGATTCAGCGTCAGCTCGACATCGCTGACCTTCTGGCCCGCCGCTCCGTGTTCCTGTTCGGACCGCGCCAGACGGGGAAGACCACCTATGTGCGCCGGCAGCTCGACGGCACGGTCGCGCTGACCTTTTCCCTCCTCGACCAGGGACTCCTGACCGCGGTCCTCGCCGATCCGACGCGCATCCGGCAGGAGATCGAGGCGCGCGATCTGCGCGACACGGTGGTCTGCATCGACGAGATCCAGAAGTGCCCGCCGCTGATGGACGAAGTGCACCTGATGATCGAGGAGCGCGGCATCCGCTTCCTCCTCACCGGGTCGAGCGCGCGGGCGCTGAAGCGGGCGGGCGTCAACATGCTGGGAGGACGCGGGAGCGACCGCGTCATGCATCCGTTCTCTTGGGTCGAGCTCCAGGACCGGTTCTCGCTCGAACGGGCCATCAACCATGGGCTCCTGCCGCCGCACTACCTCTCGGACGACCCCGACGAGGGGCTCGCCTCGTACGTCGACCGCTATCTGACCGAGGAGATCGCGGCCGAGGGACTCGCGCGCAACCTGCCCGGGTTCGCCCGCTTCCTGCAGACGGCGGCGGTCACCAACGCGCAGATGCTCAACTACTCGAACGTCGCCGGCGACGCCCAGGTGCCGCGCCAGACCGTCGTGCAGTGGTACGGGGTGCTGCGCGACACGCTGGTCGCGTTCGAGCTGCCGGCGTGGTCGCGCACCGTGCGGCGCAAGGCGATCGAGACGGCGAAGTTCTACTTCTTCGACACCGGCGTCGTGCGGGCGCTGCGGCGGCTGCCGCCGGTCAGCGAGGCATCGGCCGACTTCGGCGAGTTCTTCGAGCACTACGTGTTCCTCGAGCTCCGGGCGTGGATCGACCACCGGCGGCCGCGCACGCCGCTGGCGTACTGGCGTTCACGCGCCGGCCACGAGGTCGACTTCATCCTCGACGAGCGGGTCGCGATAGAGGCGAAGGCGACGCGCCGCGTTCAGCAGAAGCACCTGCGGGGGCTGCAGGCTCTCGCCGAGGAGGGGCTCGTCGAACGCTCGATCGTCGTCTGCCGCGAAGACCGCCCGCGCCTCGAGAGCGGCGTCGCGATCTGGCCCGTCGAGTTCTTCCTGACCGAGCTGTGGGGGGATCGGCTGTGAGACCGGTGCGTCGGCGGCAGACGGTTGTACTCGACCTGACCAGTCACGTAGCCTCGGCAGAATGGACCTGGGGTGACGGCGCCGCTCGATACGCACGTGCTCGCCGGCGATTGCCGCGGCGGTGGCCCCGGAGTCGTTCCATCGGGATCCCGCTGACCGGATTCTCGTGGCGACGGCCCGCGTGCTCGGCGCGACGCTCCTGACCCGGGATCGACGCATACTCGACGCGGGGTTGGCGGCTACGCCCGGGTTGACCGCGTGACGCAGCGCGGCGAGTTGCGTAGAATCGTGGCGGGCGTGCCGGACATCACCGGTTCGAGCGCTCGCAAAGACGGGTTCCGCCGCACTCGGAAGAGTCGACCGGCGGCAGTCACGCCAACAGCAGGAGGGCACTCATGGGCCAGGAACAACAGGTCGATCCACGTGAAATCGATCCGCGAGTCTTCGACCTCTACGACGAGTACTGCCACGGCCACATCACCCGGCGGGAGTTCCTCAACCGCGCTGCCGCGATGACCATCGGGGGCGTCTCGGCCCTGTGGATGGCGCAGGCCCTGATGCCGCGGTACGCGGAGGCGCAGACGATCTCCTTCACCGACCCGCGGATGAAGGGGACCTACGTCGAGTATCCGTCGCCGGGAGGCACGTCGGGCGAGATGCGCGGCTACCTCGTGCAGCCGGCCGGCGAGGGGCCGTTTCCCTCCGTGCTCGTCATCCACGAGAACCGCGGCCTGAACCCCCACATCGAGGACGTCGCCCGCCGGGCGGCGGTGGCCGGCTTCCTGGCCCTCGCGCCCGACGGGCTGTCGCCGGTGGGCGGCTACCCCGGCAACGACGACGACGGCCGCACCCTGCAGCGCAGCCTCGACCCCGACCAGCTCGATCAGGACATGATCAACAGCGCGCGCTTCCTCAAAGAGCACGCCCTGTCGAACGGCCGCCTCGGGGCCACCGGGTTCTGCTGGGGCGGCGGCATGACCAACCGCCTCGCGGTCGAGCTGGGCAGCGACCTCGACGCCGGCGTGCCGTTCTACGGCGCCTCGGCGCCGACCGAGGGGGTGCCCAACATCGAGGCCGCGATGATGATCATCTACGCGGAGAGCGACCCCCGCATCAACGCGATGTGGCCGGAGTACGAGGCGGCCCTGCAGGCGAACGGCGTGACCCACGAGATGCACATGTTTCCGGGCACGCTGCACGGGTTCCACAACAACTCGACGCCGCGCTACAACGAGGCGGCGGCGGGCCTGGCGTGGAACCGGACGGTGGGCTTCTTCCGTCGGCACCTGACCGCGTAGGCGCGGAACTTCCGCGGGTCGCGTGACGCCGCCTCCAGGGGCGAGGCAGCCGGGGCGGGGACCTCTCCGCTCCCCGTCCCGGCGCGCAAGGCGGCGGAAGGCGATTTCGGTCCGCTCCCGACCCCGGTCCCGGGCTCAGCGTGGCCTGGTCGCTTCCAGGGTCTGCGTGGTCCTCAACCGACTACGGATGGCGATTGGAGCGCCGTGCGCCTCGCTGCCCGTCCGCCCCGGCGCCGACGCCCCCGCCAGCCGCAGCCGGGCGGCCGGACAAGAGCACGGTCATCACGATCGGGAACGTCCCGCGGTGGCCGCGGCCAGGTACGCCGTCGGCACCACGATCATGTTGAGGACCGTCGACGAGACGAGCCCGCACACGATGACCAGCGCGAGAGGGGCCTGAATCTCGCTGCCCGGCCGGCCCGACGCCAGCGCCACCGGGAGGAGAGCCAGGCCGGTCGAGAGCGCGGTCATCAGGACGGGAACGACGCGGTCCACCGCCCCCCGCACGACGGCCGCCCGGACGTCGCTTCCTCGGAGATCCTGCAGCCGGCGGATGCGGGTCACCACCATGATGCCGTTGCGGGTGGCGATGCCGAAGAGCGAGATGAAGCCGATGAGGGCAGCGATCGACAGGGCGCCGCCGCCGATGAGGACGCCCACCACGCCCCCGATGAGGGCGAGGGGCAGGTTGATCATGACGATGGCGGCGTCGCGGGGCGAGCGCAGGGCGCTGACGAGCAGCAGGAAGATGCCGACCACCGCAGCGAGCCCGAGCCAGAGGAGGGCGCGGGCCGCCGTGGCCTGGGCCTCGAACTGCCCGTCGAGCTCGACGCGGTAGCCCGCGGGCAGCGCCACCGCGGCCGCCACCCGTTCGCGGATGTCGGCGACGGTGCGGCCGAGATCGCGCCCCGCGACGTTGCAGGTCACCACCAGCCGGCGCTGCACGTTCTCGCGGCCGATGAAGTTGGGACCGCGGTCCTCGACGATGCCGGCGAGGCTGCCCAGCGGGACCCGCGGGCCCGCGGGGGTGTCGATGCGCGTGTCCCACAGCGCGCCGAGGTCGGCCATGTCGGCCCGCTGGTAACGCACCACCAGGGGCACGGCGATCTGGCCGTCGAAGATCTGCCCGACCTCGCGCCCGTGCAGCGCCGTCTCCAGGGTCAGGGCCGCCTCGCCGGCGGGCAGCCCGTGCCGGGCGAGGGCGTCGCGGTCGAAGCCCACCCGCACGGTGGGGATGTCCGACTGCGGCTCGAGGGCGAGGTCGACGACGCCGGGAATGCCCTCCATGGCCGCCACCGCCTGCTCGCCGAGGGTGCGCAGCACCGCGAGGTCGTCCCCGAAGATCTTCACGGCGACGTTGGCCCGCGAGCCCGACAGCATGTGGTCGATGCGGTGCGAGATGGGCTGGCCGATGGTCATGTTGGTGCCGGGCACCAGCAACAGCCGCTCGCGGATCTCCTCGAGCACGACATCGCGCGGCCGTCCCTCCTCCCTCAGCCGCACGTCGATCTCGGCCGACTCGACCCCCTGCACGTGCTCGTCGAGCTCGGCCCGCCCCGTCCGCCGGGCGGTGGCGGCCACCTCGGGCACATCGAGGAGCAGCCGCTCGATGGCGCTCCCCAGCGCGCTCGACTCGGCGAGGCTCGTCCCCGGCAGGGTCACCGCGCTGATGACGAGGGTGCCCTCGTTGAAGGCGGGCAGGAACGCCCGCCCCAGGAACGGGGTCGACGCGGCCGCCGCCACCGACAACGCGGCCGCCGTGACGAGCACCATGCGCGGCCGCCGCAGGGCATGGGGCAGCAGCCGCGAGTAGCGGCGCCGCACCACGGCGGCGAGAGCCGGTTCACGGGCGGCCGCCGCGCCGCTGCGGCCGGGCAGCAGGTAGTAGCAGAGCACCGGGGTCAAGGTCAGGGCCACCACCAGCGACGCGGCCAGCGCGATGAGATAGACCGTGCCCAGCGGCTGGAGCAGGCGGCCCTCGACGCCGGCGAGAAAGAAGATCGGCAGCATGACGAGCCCGACGATCAGGGTGGCGAAGACGATGGACGTGCGAATCTCGCGGCTCGCCTCGAACACGACATCGAGCACGGGCCTCTGCCGCGCGGCGGGGCGGCGCGCGTTCTCGCGCAGGCGTCGGCCGACGTTCTCGACATCGATGATGGCGTCGTCGACGAGCGCCCCGACCGCGATGGCCATGCCCCCGAGGGTCATGCTGTTGATGGACAGCCCGAGGGCGCGCAGGCCGACGACGGCGGCGAGCAGCGACAGGGGAATGGCGAGCAGGGTGATGGCGCCGGCCCGCAGGCTGGCGAGGAAGAGCAGGGTCACCGCGACGACGAGCAGGGTGCCGTCCCGCAGCGCGCGGGACAGGTTGCTCACCGCGAGCTCGATGAAGTCGGCCTGCCGGAACAGCCGCGCGTCGAGCTGCATGCCGGCCGGCAGCGCCGCCTGGATGTCGTCGAGCACGCGGTCGAGATCGCGCGTCAGCGCCACCGTGTTGACGGCGGGCTGCCGGTGGATGCCGAGGATGACGGCGGGCCGCCCGTTCCGCGATCCGTCCCCGCGCCGCAGCGCGGCCCCGATGCCCACCGCGGCCACGTCGGCGACCCGGATGGGACGGGTGCCGCGCACCCCGATGACGGTCGCCGCGATCGCCTCAACGTCGGCGAGCCGGCCCACCCCCTGAATCAGGTACTCCTGTCCCCCCGCCTGGCGGAACCCGGCCGACGTGTTCTGGTTGGCGCGCCGCAGCGCGTCCTCGACCGCGGTCAGCGAGAGTCCGTAAGCGGACAGTCGGGCGGGATCGACCTGCACCTCGAACTGGCGGCGCTCGCCGCCGATCACCGTCACCTGGGCGACGCCGGGGGTGGCGAGGATCCGCCGGCGCACGACGATGTCGGCGGTGGTGCGCAGGTCGATGGGCGAGTGCGCCGACGACTCCAGGGCCACGAACATGATCTCGCCCATGATCGACGAGAGCGGCGCGAGAACCGGCGGTGCGATCGCGTCGGGAAGCTGGGGCAGCACCGACGACAGCTTCTCGCTGACGGTCTGGCGGGCCCGGTAGATGTCCTCCCCCCAGTCGAAGTCGACCCACACCACCGCGAGCCCGACCGCGGTGGCCGACCGCACCCGGCGCACCCCCGACGCCCCGTTCATCACCGCCTCGACGGGCAGGGTGACCAGCGCCTCCATGTCGGTCGGGGCCATGCCCCGCCCCTCGACGAGCACCGTCACCGTGGGCGCGGTCACGTCGGGCAGCACATCGACCGGCATCTGCCGCAGGACGACACCGCCCCAGACGAGGAAGACGCCGGCGCCCCCGAGCACCGCGAGCCGGTTCTGCAACGACCAGCGGATCAGCCCGTCCAGCATCAGTGCGTATGGCCGTGGGCCGGCGTCTGCGGCGACAATGCCGCGAGCCGGATCAACGGCGCCCCCTCCGTGACCACCCGGTCGCCCGCCGCCACGTCCCCGATCACCTGGACGTGCCCGCCCTCGCGGTGGCCGAGCCGGACCGGGCGGCGCTCGAAGCTCTCGCCGCCGACCTGCACGAAGACCACGGGCTGGCCGCCGTCGTCGACGATGGCGCTCGCGGGCACGGAGACCGCGTCGGTCCTCGACGCCCCGAACACCCGCAGGGTGACGGCCTGACCGATGGCGAGACGGCGGTCGGGGTTCGGCAGCTCGTAGATGATGGGGACAGTCCGGGTGGCCTCGTCGACCACGCGCCCGACCGTCACGAGCCGGTCGAGGGGCAGCGGCGCCCCGCCCCCCGGCACTTCGAGCTCGGCCGCGGCGAGGTCGTCGAGGCGCGGCAGGGCGGCCTCGGGCAGCGCCCCGACGATGTGGACGCGGTCGATCGCGCTGACCGTGAACAGCCGCGCGCCCTCGTCGACGCCGGCCCCGGGGGTGGCCGCCGACTCCGCCACCACCCCCCGCATCGGCGCGCGAAGCACGAACCGCGTGTCCTCGGCGCCCTCGCCCTGGCCCCGCCGCGTCGAGTCGAGATGGGCGAGATGGGCCTCGGCCGCGGTCAGCCGGGCCTCGGCCGTCTGCGACGCCAGCCGGGCCTCGAGCCGGCGGCGCGCGGGGAGGGCCCCGACCTCGACCAGCCGCTCGACCCGCGCGTGCTCGGCCCGGGCCAGCTCGAGGGCGTCGCGGGCCTCGGCCACCGCGAGCTCGAGAGCGGGGCGGTCGTCGGCGTGCTCGCTGCGGGGGACGACCTGGGCCAAGGTGTCCGCCGCGGCCCACGACCGACCCCACGGCCGCGGCGGCAGGTCGGCGGCGAGGCGGCCCGCCACCGGGCTCGTCACCACGGCCTCGCCCCCCGTGCGCGGCTGAATCTCGGCCGCGATGTCGAGGCCGTCGGCCATCGACCCGCGGCGCGCCGCCGCCGTCGCGAAGTCGAGCGA
>CBDATI010000033.1:0-13437 GCA_965199675.1 Vicinamibacterales bacterium
TTTTGCTTACCTTCGATGGCAGGGCAGCGTCGGGTGGTGCGCAGCGCCGGACCGGCACGAACCCGGGACAATGGAAGGGATGGAGAGGAATGACTGGAGCTAGAATGGCGTCGATGGCCCTGATGCTTGCGGCGCCGCTGAGCGCGGCCCCGGCCCACGCCCAGACGGCCGCAGACGTGGCCGAGCGCGCGGTGAAGGAGGCGTTGGCAGCGGCGGCCGGCCCGTCGTTGCCGCGCGTGCGGGGGCTCGTCATGCCGTCGTTCGAAAGCCGGCGAGGCGATTACTTCGGCTTCAGGCTGATACTCGGCGGCCTCTATTACCCCGTCTCCTATCCGAGCGAGACGTGGGTCAGCGTGGCGTGCGTGTCACAGGACCCGCGAGTCCCCTTCGACAGCGCGCGGTTCGGTTCGAGCCTCGTCTACGTCGATGCCTACGCCTACGAGATGAACCGGGACGGCACCCTCGATACGTGGAACATGATCGACACCGCCGAGACGTACGCGCTCGACGAGGGCGTGTGCGACCTGTCCACTGGAGTGGACACGACGTTCATTTCGATTCCTCGGACCTTCGAAGTGGCCGTGGTCAGCCTGTGGTCCGTCCCCGAAGACGGTCAGTATGTCGAGGTGGTGGAGAATGTCGAGCGGATGCTCACTCGCTGAGAGGAGGACGACCATGACGGCGCGCATCGCCAATCGGTCGCGGCGGCGGTCGGTGGAAACCCGCAGGATCGGCGCCCCCGTGATGCGAGCCGTCGTCTGCCTGACCCTCGTCGTCGCCATCGGCGCCGCGACCGACGCGGCCGGACAGGGCCCGGGCCTGGTCGACGCGGTGGCCGCGCAGGACGCCGACGCCGTCGAAACACTGCTCGCGGGCGGCGCCGACGTGAACGCGCGGCGTCCCGACGGCGCCACCGCCCTGATGTGGGCCGCGCACTGGGACGACCTCGCCCTCGCGGCGCGGCTCATCGAGGCAGGGGCCCATCCCGACGCGGCCGACGACCACGGGGTGACGCCGCTCGAGCGGGCGGCCGAGAACGCCAGCCTCGCGATGGTCGACCTGCTGCTCGACGGCGGCGCCGACGCCGGGACGGCGAGGACGAGCGGCCTCACCCCCTTGATGACGGCGGCGCGCACCGGCGATGCGGCCATCGTGGAGACGCTCATCGACCACGGGGCGGCAGTGAACGCGGTCACCGCCGAGACCCGGAGCACCGCGCTGATGTGGGCGCTCGCGGCGCCTCACCACGACGTCGCGCGCCTGCTGCTCGCGCGCGGGGCGGACCCGACGCTGGAAACCTCCGCCGGCTTCACGACGCTCATGTTCGCGGCGCGCAACGGCGACGTCGCGATGGGCCGCGCACTCGTCGAGGCCGGCGTCGACGTCAACGCGCCGGGGTCTGACGGGACCCACGCCCTGCCGTTCGCGATCATCGCGGGCCAGGCCGGATTCGCCCGGTTCCTGCTCGACGAGGGCGCCGACCCCAACCGCGGGGCCGGCGGAGTCACCGCCCTGCACGCGGCCGCCGGCGGCGTCGGCGCCTGGCTGGGCGACTGGTACCGCCGGCACGGCCGCATCGGCGGCCGTCTCGCGGCGGGCGAGCGACTGGAGCTGGTCGATGCGCTGCTGGGGGCAGGCGCCGACCCCAACGCGCGCATCACTTCGTGGGCGATGCTGATGTCCTACATCGGCTATCCGCGGAAGGGCGCATTCGAGCCGTTCGCCCCCGGCACCGGCGACCTGCAGGGCGCCACCCCCCTCTGGGTGGCCGCGTTCGACCTGAACGGCGCGCCCAGCCAGGTGTTCAGCGTGATCCCCAGCTTCACCGGCAGCAGCCCCGAAATCCTGACGCGGCTGATCGAGGCCGGGGCCGACCTGACCCTGACCACCGTCGACGGGACCACGCCGCTGATGGCCGCCGCCGGCCTGGGCCGGGCCACCTACACCCCGCGGCAGCCCCGCGGAGTGCGGTCGCCGACGGCGGAGGCGGCGGTGCGCCTGCTCGTGGAGGCCGGCGCCGACGTCAACGCCGTCAACGAGGCCGACTTCACCGCGCTGCACGGCGCCACCTTCCGGGGCCTGAACGAGGTCATCGAGTACCTCGTGGCCCAGGGCGCCGACATCGACGCGCGCGACTTCCGGGGCCGCACCCCCTACCGCATGGCGGAAGGGGCCAAGCAGTCGTTCCAGTTCCAGAGCTGGCCCGAGACCGCCGAGCTCCTCGCGCGCCTCGGCGCCGACACCGACCTCGGCATTCCCGGCACCGTGCAGGAGCGCCTGCGCGACGTGCCCGTCGACGCCGTCGCGCCCTGATCCGAAGCGACCGGCCGCCCCCTCGCGCGAGTGGTCCGCACGCAGCGGCGGGGGGCGACACCGTGACGGAACCGCGCACGGGCGGGACCCGGTCGGGCCGACGCCGCCGGCCGAGCGTCGGACGGAGCGTGGCCCAACGCGCGGGGCGCTCACAGGCAGGTCCGGCGGTGACGGCTATTGTTCCCGTGGTCAGGCGCTCGACGGGTTCGACGTGGTGGCCCAGGCAGGCCCGGTCCGGCGGTGACGGCTACTGATCGAGGTCAGCCAGAATCTTGTCGACGAGCTGCGGAACGTAGCTCTGGTACTGCCGCCGCATGCCCGCCTGCTCGCGCGGCAGGGCCCGGATGGCCTCGACGGCGCCGCGGGCGCGGTCGTCCAGGTAGTCGAGGGCGTTCAGGGCCAGCACCGCCGTGAAGAGGTCGTTGTCGTCGAGATTCGCCCGCCACAGCAGCAGATCGAGGGCGGGGGTCAAGTCCTCCTCCCGCCCGAAGCGGCCCAGCGCCTCCGCCGCCGTCACCTGGACGCTCGCCGACGGGTCGTCGAGAGCCGACAGCAGCCGCGAACGCGCCGCGCCCACGGCGGGCCCGCCGCGGGCGAGCAGGCCCACCGCTCCCCAGTACCGCACCGCGCTGTCGGCGTGGCCGAGGGCCGTCGTCAGCTCCGCGACCGCGGGGACGCCGGGCCGGGTCGCCAGATCCGCCATCGCGGCAATCGCGGCCAGGGGATAGCGGTCGGCGTCCTGCCCGAGGTCGTATGGCGCTCCGCCGCCGGTTCGGGCGAGCAACTCCGGCTCGGGCAGAAAGCCGAGGTCGCGAATGGCGAACAGGTGGTCGCTCAGCGCGCCGCGCAGCCGGGCGAGGGTCGCCGCGTGCCGTGAGTCGGCGGCGAGGTCGTTCACCTCGTCGGGGTCGGCCTCGAGATCGTACAGCTCCTCCGCCGGCTTCGTCTCCCAGAAGCGGCGCTGCGCCGGCTCCAGCCGTCCCGCGTCGTACAGCGCCTTCCAGACCCGGGTGGTCGGCGTCTGGAACATGTAGGCCACGTGCTGCCCGTAGACGCGGTGCGGCGCGTAGTTCCGCACGTACAGGTACCGGTGGTCGCGCACCCCGCGCACGAAGTCGTAGCGCTCGTCCATGCGGCCGCGGAACCCGTACAGATACGCCGCGGGCGGGTCCCGATGCGGCCCCAGCAGGGCCCGACCGTGCATGTGGTCCGGCGGGGGAATGCCCGCGAGGCTGAGCATCGTGGGCGCCAGGTCGACGAAGGCGGCGAGGTCGGCGGTGCTCGTCCCGGGGCGGTACCCGTCACCGGCCAGCGCGCGGAAGCGCGGCGGCACGTAGACGATCAGCGGCACCCGCAGCCCGGAGTTCAGCAGCGACCGCTTGCCCCGCGGCAGGCCCACGCCGTGGTCGCCGAAGTACACGACGATGGTGTCGCCGGCCAGCCCCGCCGCTTCGAGCTCGGCCAGGCGGCCGCCCACCTGCGCGTCCATCTCCGTCAGCCGGTCGTAGTACTGCGCCCAGTCCTGCCGCACCGCCGGGGTGTCCGGGTGATAGGCGGGAACCCGCACTCCGGCCGGGTCGTGCACCGCCTCGTGGGGCCGTTGTCGGATGCGGCTCTCGTGGGTGACGCCGAGGTTGAACACCGCGAAGAACGGCGCCGCCCCCGGCCCGCCGTGCCCCGGACGGTTGCGCCAGTGCGCCTCGTTCGACGACTCGTCCCAGACCCGGCCCGGCTTCTCGACGTTGTAGTCCTCCTTCGCGTTGTTCGTCGTGTAGTAGCCGGCCGTGCGCAGAAGCTGCGGGAACAGCGGCACGCCGTCGGGCAGGCGCACCCGGCTGCGCATGTGGTGCGCCCCGACGGCCGGCGGATACATCCCGGTGATGATCGCGGTGCGGGCGGGAGCGCAGACCGGTGCGTTCGACCACGCGTTCAGGTAGACCGCGCCGCGCTCGGCCAAACGATCGAGATTCGGCGTGTCGGCGTACGCGTCACCGTAGGCCCCGAGGGCGGGTCCGTTGTCCTCGCTGCTCAGCCACAGGATGTTCGGCCGCTCCTGGGCGTGCGCCGCGCCGGCCCCGGCCAGCACCGCGGCCCCCACCGCCAACGCCGCCGCCACGATTGTCCGTCCACGCACAATTGCCTCCCGCGATCCGGAGGCCCAGCGATCCGCCAGCCTGCCACGACCGCCAACGGCCTCCGGGATCGCGCGATCCGGGTGGCCATCTTCTTCACGTCGAGCTGAAGCAGCGTTGGCCTCCACGCGAGTATTCCACAGATCGCGGCGCAATTCGGTCGACGCGGTTTCGATTGGCGACGCCATCGGCCCAGCATACGCGGATTCCGATGGCTGACCCCGCAGCCAGATGGCCGCATCGTCCTGGTGGACAATACCGGTTGGCGCCGTGCTCGTCCATCGACTCGCCGCGCGCCCTTGCGCCAATGGGCAGCCGATTCGGCGGACTCGTGAAGGGCGCCGCCCATCGAGGGAGGAACCGGTGAGCGGCATCCCCAACCGTCCCGAGCCGATTGTCGACCAGGCCATCAAGTCGCTGGCGGCGTGCGTCCTGCTGCTGGCGGCGCTGTTCCTGTGGAATCGGTTGCACGCCGGTTCGTGCCTGGCCCTCGGTCTGCCGGGCGTCGTCTGCCTCGCCGCCTGCTACGGAATCTTCACCTACCGGCTGGAGCGGAAGCGGTTCGCCCTCCAGTACTGGCTCGACCCCGGGTCCTCCTTGCACGCCCGGCTCAGGCGCCATTGGCTGACGGCGGCAATCAGCGTGGTTCTCGGGGTCTCGCTGACCGGGGTGCTCGCGATCTTCGCCGCCCTGGCCCGAGGCGTCGACTGGTACTTTCTCTGCGCCATCGCCGTCGCCGTTCCCCTGGCTTTCACGGCGCTGCGCATCTGGCCGGGCGGTCACTTCCGGCAGACCGGAGGCGCCCTCCGGGCGGCTCTCGCCGACATCCTGACCGCACGACTCGCGGGATGGCTGGTCTTCGTCTGCGTTGCCGCGAGCTACATCTACCTCCGCAGCTATTACCTTCCCCTGCCCGTCGAGCCCCTGCCCGTCGAGCCCGGCGCGCTCGAACGCTCTCTGAGAGAATTCACGGCGCAGGCCTGGTCGGCCTGCCCCGTGGTCGCCGACACGTTGAGAATCACCGCCGCGTTCGAGGAGCTGTCCTGGCACGTCGTTGCCGAGGGAACATCGCCGTCCGTCATGAGGCGTGAGCTGAGTTGGCTGGTCTGGGCCGGCTTCTTCCTGAACAGATCCGTGGTGTTCGTCGGCTTCATCCGGGGCCTGGAAGGCGCCCTACTGCTGGCGCGCCGAACGGCGAGACGTCACCGCGAAGCGGGGGGCCCTGCGGAGACAGCCCAATAGGCGTTCAACCAAGTACAATGCGCGCCACTGTCGAGTTCTGTCAGTGGCCGCGACGCCCCCTGACGTTGTCGAAGGGGCGCGCGACGGGGGATCTACGTACATCGACTCCTGCAGGATGCGCACCGCACGCCCCCGCGAATCGGCCCGCCGGATTCTGCAGACCCTCGTGGGGCCGGAGGGGAGATGGACGCCAAGCACCCTCAAGCGACCAGGCGAAGCACCAGGACACGGGCCGTCCCGCTGCGGCGCCGAAGGACAGTGCCGAGCGGTCGGAACGGATCCGCGGCGAGGGCGTGCCCGACCCGCCCGGTCGCCTCGGGGCCGGCGACGCGGCCGGGGTGGCCACATGGGCCTGGCGCACCATCGTCGTGCTGGCCTGCGTCACGCTGGTGTTGCTGATCGCGGGCGAGCAGCTCCTGGACGCCGACAAACCGACGTCCCGAACGAGCCGACGCCCCCGGACTCTCCACGCCCGGACGACATCGGGCCCATCGTCGGACTTGACGCCGACGATGCGGCACGGGAGTTCGCGGCACGGGAGTTCGCGGCACGGGAGTTCGCGCGGTGTCTTTGCGATGACGGACGGTCCAGCCTCGTAGAGTCCGGCCAAACCCTGCACGATGGCATCGAGGCAGTGTTCGACCCGATCTACGCCACACGCATCCCCGAGTTCCTGGACTGGCACTATTCGGTGGTCGGGCAATACACGATTTCGAGTTGGGACTGGCGGCGGCCGGTCGACTGGAACGGGAAATCACCAGGCGCCTGTTCGCCGATCTGGACGACGGAATCAGGAAGGCGTCCGAAGCCATCGAGAGAATGCAGGCTGCGGAAATGCGCGCCGCGGTTACGCAGTGCATCGAGGACCAGGTGCAAATTCTGGATGCAGACGACGAAACGAGGTGGCTCCGGGCGCGCATGCTCGAGGCGGCGATCCCGGAGACCCTGCACCGATTGACGATCTCTGCCGGCCTGTCGAGTACGGTTGCCGTCGGAACCGGCCTTGCGGGAGGCTTGGGCATCAAGGCACTCACGAAGAAGCTGATTACGTCGGTTGCGGTGAAGACCGCGGGCAAGGCGACCGTGAAGGGCGCGGGAACAATCGGAGCGGCAGCGGCCGGAGCGGGAGCCGGAGCCGCCCTCGGCCCCATCGGGGCCGCGGTGGGCGGCATCGTGGGCGGCTTGGCGGCTTGGTGGGGCGTGGATGCGGTTAGGCGCGGTGAAGCTCGACGAACGCTTCACCCGAGAGCAGCTCGAGGAGGCCCTGACCGCCTTGGTCGACGAGCGAAGATCGGAGGTCCGGGAGGCAGTGTCCGAGGCGATCGCAACCAGATTGCAAGTATTCGACACGGTATGTGGGCCGCCGCCGGACGAAACCGCACCGGAAGCACTGGGGCCGGTAACGCCGGCCGACATCACGGCACGCCGTTGACCGCCGCCCCCTGCAACGCACCGGCGCACAGCCGGCCGCCGGTGCGGGGCGAGTACGCGGAGAGTACGCAGGAATCGGAATCGTCGCTGACCGTCTGGAGGAAACCGCCGTGGGCTTCGTCGAAACCGCCGCCGACCCGTGGGGACGCTCGGTGCTGACCCATGTCGCCTGGAACGCCCTGTGGGTGTCGATCTTCGTCTTCATCACCTTCCTGATCGCCCACGCGTCCTATGTCATCCTGTCGGCGCACCGCGTCCGCGCCCGCGCGGAGACGGACGCCCTCGAAGAGAAACACGCCGGCCTGCCCCCGCGGATCAAGCGGCACTCGTTCATGGCGCGGTTGTTCCACTGGGTGATGGCCGCATCCATCTTCACGCTGCTGGGCACCGCGTTCTTCCCGATCATGGGGTGGCGGTTCGACTGGGTGGGCATCCACTACACGGCGGGCCTGGTGCTGACCGGAGCCATCGTCTTCCACATCTTCCACACCGTGTTCTTCCTCGATTTCTGGTCGATCTGGGTCGGTCCCGGGGACATCCCCGAGTTCAAGGCCGAGGTCATGCGCGAGAGAGGCCACGACGTGCCCGGGCCGCACCCCGCCAAGTACCCGATCGGCAACCGCCTGTACCACCTGGTGCTGACGTTCGTGGGGTGCACCGTGGCCCTGACCGGCATGGTGATGCTGTGGCGCATGGGCACGCCGTTCATCACCCCCAACCCCTACATCCTCCCCGAGGGCGCGTGGGGCTGGATCTACGTCTTCCACGGCATGACCGGCCTGTCCCTCGCCGGGCTGAGCGTCGCCCACATCATCTTCGGCGCGCGCCCGAAGAACTGGTGGCTCACCCGATCGATGATCATCGGGTCGGTCTCGCGCCGCGAGTATCTGGAGCATCACGAGCCGTCGCGCTGGCCAATCAGGGTCGGCTCGGCCGGCGCGGCGGACAAGTCGGTGCCGGGGATTGGTGACGCATAGCGGCCCGGAAGCGCGTGGTGAACGGCTCGGCCGCATTCGGGCGGCTTGGAATCAGCCCCGGACTCGAAGGAGCCTGCAACGCCCGCGGCCGAAGCCGTGCAGCAGATCCCGGCGGGCCGGCCGGCAGGGGTCCGAATCGTGAGTAATCACCGCCGGGCCAGCCAGTCTCGGACGGAAGCAGGCTGGCGGTAGCGAGGCCGGTGGCGCGCTGACGCGCACCCGTGCGGCGCGGCGGCCCGTTCGGGTCAGGAAACGGGCGGGAGATACTGCCACCGACCCGCCGATTCCCGCACGGTTTGCCCCCCGTTGCCGTGCGTCCTGCAGGCCCGGCCCCCAAGCACGTCCTCGGCGACACGAATCGCCGACAGGGTGGCGGTCGCGGCGAGGTCGGCCAGGTACTCGGCGAAGGGCCGCAGGTCGCCGCCGTCGGCCCGCTCCAGGTGCCTGATGTAGTCGTCACGCTGCGTCGTCGAGATGACCGGCGGAAACTCGCCGGCGCGGCCGAAGACGTACGCCATCAGCAGCCGCGCCATGCGGCCGTTGCCGTCCTGGAAGGGATGGATGCGGACGAAGCGGTGGTGCAGCCAGGCCGCCTCCACCTCCGTCGGCAGGCCGCGGTCCGCGTGACCGTGGTGCATCTCAAGCAGCCGATCCATCTCGCTGCAGGTCTGCTCGGGCGGGCAGTACTCATGGACGACACCGTCCGGCCGCCGCGGGTTGTTCGGTCGGACCTTGTAGTCGCCGCGAAGCAGGGCGACCGCCACGCGCCTGCCGTCGCGGATGCCCACCGCGTGCTCCTGGTGGCGGGTCACGAGCTGGTGCCAGCTCTTCATCGCGTGGTGGGACAGCCGGCGGCGGCCGGCCGCCGCCTCGAACACCCGCTCGACCGCGGCGTGCTGGTCCTCGAGCAGGCCCTTCAACGTCCGGTCCGACAGGCCGGGCTCGAGAGCGTGGGCGGCGCGCACGCCCCCGAAGCCCTCGGCAATCAGTTGCTCGGTCACCCCGCGCCGCAGCGTATAGAGCCCCTCTATCTGTCCGGTCTCGATGGCGAACGCGCGCGCCCGCTCGCGCAGCCAGATGTCGAGCAGGGTCCGGTCGACGGCCGGATCCTGGAGTCGGGCTCGGGCGTCCCGCCAGCGCCCGACCCGCTCCCGGTAGTGCGACGAGCCCCACGAAGCGGCGGCGGTCGGCAGGTCCGTGATGGGCGCCCAGACGGCCTCGGGCGGCTTCCCGCTTCCCATGCCGCCAGCGTAGCACGGCGGTCATACCGCTACAACGCGGCCGCGCCGCCCAGAGGTCGAGCTCGCCCGGCAGCAGCGAAGCCGCAAACGTCCCTCTCGCAAACGCGCTTCCGACAACCACGGTCAGCAGTGGGCACCATCCATGACGGTCGAGACAACGTCACTTTCACGTGCTGCTCGACAACCATATCGACCACCTACCGCGATCCGAGTCGCGATCGCACGCGCGCCCCGGCGCTCAGGAGTACGCTATCGCCGGGTTCACCGTCGACGAGCAGGCGCGAAAAGCGCACCGGCAGACCCATTCCCTGGAACAGGTCGGCCGAGTCCTGAAGGTGAAAATGGAGGTGCGGTTCGGTGCTGTGGCCCGTGTGGCCGCAACGCCCGAGCACTTGGCCACGGTTCACACCGTCGCCTGCCGTGACGGTGACGCTGCCGCGGACGAGGTGGGCGTACAACCCGAACTCCCCTTCGCCATGTTCGACGAGTACGTAGTTGCCAAAGACACTGCGCGCCGTGAAGTCACAGACGCCCCAGCCGAGGAACGCTCGACGCACCCGCCCCTCCACGCGGACGACCGTTCCGCCGGCCGCCGCACGGACCTCGCGGCCGTAACAGAAGTACTCTTCCGCTCTCGCTCCCCGGCCCGCGTGGGTTCGGAACGCCTCGTTCGCTTGTACGAAATCGAGCGCAAAGCGTTGTCCCAGAACATCCCATGAATGCGAGGTCTCGGGCGTGGTGCCGCCGTTCGCCACCAACCACTCGCCGTCGAAGGGCAAGGTGTAAACAATGCGCGTTTCGTAGTTCCTGCCGTCGCATCCACTGCGCTTCTCGCGCCCGACGAGACTTGCGTTGCCCGCCGCCTGTCGAGCGAACTCCACGACCTGAAAGGGATTCAAGAGACACAACAACTGTGTCGAGTAGAACACCGCCGGAAGGCCGTAGCGTCCGAAGTTACCGATGGGACCGGATATCGGCCACGTGAGACGGTCCACCTCCGGTTGGCCTCCGGATTCGGAAACCGGCGTCTGCCTACCCCGCTGCACCGAAAGCACCGACGCCCGGACCAGAAAATGAAAGACGAGGTAAATCGGGACGATCGTGAGCGATGGTAGGCGATAACCGAACAGTTCAAGGGTCATCAAGACGATCGCCGCCAGACCTATCGCGGTCGCCCAGCAGAGAATGGAATCAATCACCGCAACTGCCACCGGACGGGCGTGAAGCCGCGAGCGAACCATACCCAGTATGACGACGAGCGCGACCAGGACGCTCATCACCACCGAACGCATCTGCTACCACCGCAGCAAGTGGAACATACGAAGGGTCCGAGCAGGGTCCGGTCGACGGCCGCATCCTGGAGCCGGGCGCGGGCCTCCTGCCAGCGCCGGACGCGCTCCCGGTAGTGCGAGGATCCCCCACGAAGCGGCGTCGGCCGGCAGGTCCTCGATGGGCCTCCAGACCGCCTCGGGCGGCTTCCCGCTTCCCATGCCCGCGAGCGTAGCACGGCGGTCATGCCGTCTCAACGGCGCCCGGGGACCGCCGCCGCGGGCCACCGACCACACGGAATCAGACGAGCCGCCGGCGGATCGCGACGAACCTCACTACTCCTCCAGGGCCACCGCGCCGAACGTATAGGATCAGAGCCGATGCTGCTGACGCCCGCCATCGCGGAGACTCGCAATCCATGAACCCGACCGGACCTCCGTCCCCCGCGGACGGCCGAATCGCCGCGTGGGCGCGGCGGACGACCCGCGCCGCGTGGTTCCGGCACGGCGTCACCGCCGTCATCATCACCAACGCCGTCGTCATCGGCCTCGACACGTCGGTCGCGCTGACCGCGCGCTTCGGCGGCGCTTTCGCGCTGGCCAGCCAGACGTTCCTCGCCATCTTCGTCGTCGAGGCCCTGATCAAGATGGCCGCGGTGTGGCCGCGGCTCCGCGACTACTTCGCGGACGGCTGGAACCTCTTCGACTTCACGGTCATCACGGTCAGCCTGCTGCCGAGCACCGGCGAGCTGGCGACCCTGGCCCGGCTCGCCCGCCTCTTCCGGGTGTTGCGGCTCGTGTCGGTGCTGCCGGAGCTGCGGCTCATCGTCGCCACGTTGATCCGCTCGGTGCCCGGCATGTTCAACGTGCTCGCGCTGATGTCCATCGTCTTCTATGTCTACGGCGTGGCCGGCTACCACCTGTTCCGCGACATCGACCCGACGCACTGGCGTACCCTCGGCATCTCGCTCCTGTCGCTCTTCCGCATCGTCACTCTCGAGGACTGGACCGACATCATGTACGCGGCGCTCGAGCACCACTGGTGGGCGTGGACGTACTTCGTGAGCTTCGTCGTCGTGGGGACGTTCGTGGTCATCAACCTGTTCATCGCGGTGGTGATCAACAGTCTGGACGAGGCGAAGCAGGACCGGCTGCGGGAGCTCGCCGCGCCCCCGACCCACGCCGAACTGCTGGCCGAGCTGTCGCGGACCCGGGACACGCTGGCCCGGCTGCAGGAGCGGCTGGAACGCGAGCCCCGCGGATAGTCGGGCGGTCGGCGCGCAGCCTGCGGCGCGGTCCCCGCCGCCGCCGACCTCCGGACGCCGGGCGGACTGCTATTGCGGCGCCGCGTAGTCTCGACTGAATCCGTTGCGGCTGTTCGTGACGGTGAACGACCCGTCGCGCCGCGCCGAGATGCGGATCCAGTGCGCGGGCCCCATGTGGACGGTCCGGCCGTCGGGCATCTCGACCCCCTCGTCGAGGTTGGCGATGAACGCCTCGGGGGCGTTGAGGTCGCCGGCGGGGATGGCGTAGTGGTTCTGCCAGATGTCCGAGGGCGCCGCCGCCGCCCGCAGGATCTCGAAGGTCTGGGCGGCGCCCCCCTTGCGGGGGCCGTTGTTCATCACCGCCGCCCGCGGCGCGATGGCGTGGGCCAGGGCCTCCGAGCCCGACGTCTCCGAGCCGTGGTGCGACACCAGGTAGAGATCGACGACGCCGATCCGGTCGTCGGGGCACATCAGGTCGTGCTCGCGGTTCCAGTTCAGGTCGCCCATGATGACGGTGCGGAACCGGCCGAAGCCGACGAAGGTGCTGATCGACTGGTCGTCCTCCGCGTTGCCGTAGCGGCTCGTGATGTCGTCGCCGTGGAACGTGAAGCCCGCGCAGAACGGGTTGGCTTCCCCCGCCCCGGGCAGCGGCGCGTCGAGCACGGCCCCGCCCGAGGCGAGAATGCGGACGTCGAGGCCGTCGATGGACACCCGGTCGCCCGGAGCGGCCACCACGTGTCGACCGGCCCGCAGGTCGGCGTAGCGCGCGAAGGCGGCGAGCGGTCGCTCGTCCTCGTCGACGGTGGTCCCGTGGTCGATGAAGCTCGCGATGGGCAGCCGCTCGGCGAGCTGGTGGGCGCCGCCCATGTGGTCGCCGTGGAAGTGGGTGACGATCAAGTGGTCGATGGCGGCCGCGCCGGCATCCGCGGCGGCGGCGGCAATGCGGTCGGCGTCGCGCCCGTCGAAGCCCGGCCATCCCGTGTCGACGAGCATCGACTCGCCCGACGGGGCGACGAAGAGCGTGGCCTCGCCCCCCTCGACGTCCACCACGTAGATGTTCAGCGTGTCGTCCGCCCCGTCCTGGGCCGATGCCGGGACTGCCGCGAGACCGAGACCCAGCGCGAGGACCGAGAGGCTGCCGGCAAGTCGCATGGCGTTGCTCCTGTTGTAGTGCGTCGGTCCACCTCGACGGGAGTCCTGGGCGACGTCGGCGCACCCGGACCACCGCCGCGGCAACCGACGCCCGGGATCCAGGGCCGATTATCCTCCAGGTCTCGGACCGGGGTGGCTCGGGTGGCGGACGCGACTGTGGCAGAATGAGAACTCAAGCCTTCAGCGGAGGTGACGATGCGCTTCGCCCTCGCTCTCCTCGCCGTCCCGCTCGCGCCGTCCCTGCTGGCCGCCCGGTCCACCCGGGTCCGTGGGTGCGTTCTGACCCGGTGATTGCACCAGGATCTTCGACGCCATGACCCGGGAGCGCCCTTCCAGCGAGGCCGATGACCGCATCAACCGGCTCGTCCTCGACGCCCATCCCGACGCGCAGGCCATCTACCGCTACGGCACGTGGG
>CBDATI010000034.1:0-29268 GCA_965199675.1 Vicinamibacterales bacterium
CGGGCGCCGCTCTCCCCGGCGATGCGGGCGCCGCTCCGCCCGCCGACCCCGCCGCGGCCGACCAGGCGTCGTTCGCGGACATCGGCGAGGGTGACCGGGCGCTCGCCCCGGCGTCGGTCACCGCGGCGCGGGTCGCGGGCGCGATCGGGGTGGCGGTGATGTCGCTGTCCGGCCTCGCCGCGGTTCTCGTCGCCGCCGTCGCGACGCCGCTGGGCTGGCGGGGCGCGGCGGGCCTCGCGGCCGCAGTGCTGATGCTCACGGCGGCGGGCGCGGCGGCGTCCCAGCGGTGGCCGGCGGTGCGGTACCGGCACATCCGCTACCGCCTGGACGCCCACGGCGTCACCATCCGACGCGGGGTCGTCTGGCGCACGGTCACATCGGTGCCGACCTCGCGCGTGCAGCACACCGACGTGTCGCGGGGTCCGGTGGAACGCTACTTCGACCTCGCTACCCTCGTCATCCACACCGCCGGCACGCGCGACGCGTCGGTCGCCCTGAGCGGTCTCGGGCATCGCGAGGCGGTCGCCCTCCGCGACCGGCTGATCGAGGCGGGAGGCGATCGTGGCGTCTGACGACCGGCGCCTGCATCACCTGTCCTGGGTCTTCACGGCTGCGCAGTTCGCCAAGGGGTTCATCGTGCCCGCCCTCGTGGTCGCCTCGGGCGGCGGCAGCTACGAGCTGTGGGGAGCGTTGTTCGTCGGCCCCATCATCGCCGCCTCGGTGGTCCACTACCGCGTCTACCGCTACCGTCTCGCGTCGGACGAGATGGTGGTGCGCGACGGCATCCTGACCCGCACCGAGCGCCACATCCCCTACCAGCGCATCCAGAACATCGACCTCGTGCAGAACCCCCTGCACCGCCTCTGCCGGGTCGCGTTGGTGAGGGTCGAAACGGCCAGCGGCACGCGGCCCGAGGCGGTCATGCGGGTCCTGTCGCTCGATGCGGTGGCGGAGATGCACGCCCGCGTGTTCGCGGACCGGCCTGCCGCCCGCGCGGCGGGGGGCGTTGCGGACGCAACCGGCCGGTCGGCGCCGCCGGCCGCCGCCGACGCGCTGACCGGGGGGCAGGCGGAGGCGCTCGCGGCTGCCGGTGAACCCCGCGACCGCCTGCTGCTGCGGGTGCCGACCGGCGAGCTGGTGAAGCTGGGCGTCATTTCGAACAAGGGCATGGTGGTGGTCGCCGTCGCCCTGGGCCTGCTTGCGCAGAGCCGTCCGGACGGGGGCTTCGTCGAGCCCGCGCTGCGGTCCGCCGCGGACCGGCTGCCCCTCGGCGTCGCGGCCGAATGGCTGACCGGCCTCCGCATCGTCAACCCCGTCCTGACCGGCGTCCTGCTCGCGGTCACCCTGGTGGGGGCGGCGTTCGTGCTGCTCCGCGTGCTGTCGGTCGGCTGGTTCCTGCTGCAGCTCCACGGCTTCACCCTGACCAGAAGGGGATCGGACCTGCGCGCCGACTACGGCCTGCTCACCCGCGTCCGCCGCACCATTCCGACCGGCCGCATCCAGTCGCTGACGGCGACCGAATCGCCGCTCCACCGCCGGTTCCGCCGCCAGTCGCTCGAGCTGCGCACCGTCGGCGGCGGCGCCTCGACCGACGACGAGGTCGACTTCGATCCCTCGGCCGACGGTGGAAAGGCCGAGAGCCAGTGGCTGGCCCCGATGGTGGAGACGGCGCAGGTCCCGGTCCTGCTGCGGCAGGTCCTGCCGGACATCGATCTCGCGGCCGTGACGTGGAGGCGGCTCGCGGCCGGGGCGCGGCGGCGCCTGTTCGTCCGTGGCTTGGCGGTGGCGGCGGGAGCGACTCTGCTCGGTGGGTTGTTCGGAGGGCCCTGGGGGCTCGCGATCGCCCTTCCCGCGGGGCTCGCGGCCCTGCTGCACGCCCATCGCTGGGTGGCGCACGCGGCCTACGCGGTCACCGGATGGGGGGTGTTGTTCCGGTGGGGCTGGTGGACCCGCCGGCTGGCCATCGTCCCTCTCGCCCGCATCCAGACGGTGGGGCTCACGGAGTCTCCGTTCGATCGCCGCCACGGTATGGCCTCGGTGCGCGTCGACACCGCCGGCGCCGCCGCGAGCGGCTACACCATCGCCATCCCGTACCTGGAGAGATCCGTCGCCGGCGAGGTCGTTCGGGGGCTGTATGCCGAGGCGGCGCAACGACGGTTCCGCTGGTGAGCGGCGGGGCGGTCTGGCGACGCTTCCTGCCGGGCCGGGCGGGCCGTTGGATTCGTCCTCCTGCCGGGTCCGTCGACGGGCCCGGCGGTCGACGGCTCGTGCACCGTCCGTCGGCCGATCCCCTCCTGACGGCCTACCCGCCCGCCATCGCGCCGACGATCAGGAATGGCTCTTGCCCGCTGGCGACGGCGGCCGGCAGCGGCGTATCCGGCGGGTCGTTCGAGAGATCGCGGCGGCACGCGTAGAAGCGGACGAGAGCTCGCCGGCGTTGGGTGACCTGGTCGCGGATGGCGCCGCGGAGCACGGGGTAGCGGTTCTCGATGGCCCCGAGGACGGCGCGCTGCGTGACCGGACCCTCGACGGCAACGGTGAGGTCGTCGCCGACGCCGGCCAGGGTGCGGAGGTGCGCGGGCAGGGCCACCTGGATCGTGGGCATCGTTCGGTTCGTTCTTCGGCTACGGCAGCGTCTGGACCTCGACGGACAGCACGGCGGGCAGGTCACGGGCGATCGGCGTCCAGTGGTCGCCGGCGTCGGGCGAGACGTAGACCTGGCCGCCGGTCGTGCCGAAGTAGACGCCGCCCGGGTCGAGGGCGTCGACGGCCATCGCGTCGCGCAGCACGTTGACGTAGCAGTGCCGCTGGGGCAGGCCGTCGGCGAGGGCCTCCCACTCGTCGCCGCCGGTGCGGCTGCGGTAGACGCGCAACCGGCCGTCGGGAGGGTAGTGCTCCGAGTCGCTCTTGATGGGGACGACGTACACCGTGTCGGGCTCGTGCGCGTGGACCTCGATGGGGAAGCCGAAGTCGGACGGGAGGTTGCCGCTGATCTCGCGCCACGAGTCGCCGGCGTCGTCGCTGCGCATGACGTCCCAGTGTTTCTGCATGAAGAGCACGCCGGGCCGCGAGGGGTGCCGCGCGATGCGATGCACGCAGTGGCCGACCGGCGCCTCCGGGTCGGCGATCATGCCCTCCGACCGGAGGCCGCGGTTCGCGGGCGTCCACGTTCGCCCGTGGTCGTCGCTGCGGAAGACGCCGACCGCCGACGTCGCCGTGAAGAGCTGCCCCCCGCCGGTCGGGTCCAGCAGGATCGTGTGCAGGCACATCCCGCCCGCCCCCGGTTGCCAGTCGGGGCCGGTCTCGTGCCGACGCAGGCCCGCCAGCTCCTTCCAGTTCGCGCCGCCGTCGGTCGAGCGGAACAGCGCCGCATCCTCGACGCCGGCGTACACGGTGTCCGGGTCGGTCGCCGCGGGCTCGAGGTGCCAGACGCGCTTGAACTCCCAGGGATGGGGCGTGCCGTCGTACCAGAGATGACTGCCGACCACGCCCTCGTAGGCGAAGTGCTTGCCTACCGGCTGCCACGTCTTCCCGCCGTCGTCCGAACGCTGAATCACCTGCCCGAACCAGTCGGTCCACTGCGCCAGGTAGAGGCGGTCGGGATCGGCGGGGGAGCCCTTGACGTGCAGGATCTCCCACCCCCCGAACTCGGGTCCGCGGATGTTCCAGTCGGTGCGGGTTCCGTCCGACGTGATCACGAAAGCGCCCTTGCGGGTGCCGACGAGCACGCGCACGCGGCTCATGGGACCGGGGCTCCACCGGTTCGCGTGATGGACATGAATCTCTTTGTACCACGTCTTCCGCTCGCCCGGCCACCGGCGGCGGGCGCTCGCGGCGTCGGGTCGGCCGGCCACGGGGCCACTCTGAAGTACAGTGTTCCATCGACAGGCTCGACCAGTCCGGGGCGAGCCGAGGCGTGCCCGCGGCTGGCGCGGGCGGCTGCACGAGCATCGGTTGCGCGGGAAGCGGAGGCGATGTTGGCCGCCCGCGTCGAAGGTCTGGACGTCGAAGATGCGGAACATGGACGGCGGCCGGATCGACCGCGACGAGATCGAGCCTGGGGTCGTGCGCGGCTCATGGTGGCACCGCCTCGACGACGGGCGCGTGCAGTGCGACCTGTGTCCCCGCTTCTGCCGGCTCCACGACGGACAGAAGGCGTTCTGCCATGTGCGAGAGGCCCGAGGCGGCGAGGTCGTGCTGACGAGCTACGGCCGGGCCAGCGGCTTCTGCATCGACCCCATCGAGAAGAAGCCGCTGAGCCACTTCTACCCCGGGTCGAGTGTGCTGTCGTTCGGCACCGCCGGCTGCAACCTCGGCTGCCGCTTCTGTCAGAACTGGGACATCTCGAAGGCGAGGGAGAACCACGCCCTGTCGGCTGCCGCGTCTCCCGCCGGGGTGGCGGCGGCCGCGGCCGGGGCCGGCTGCACGAGCGTCGCCTTCACCTACAACGACCCCATCATCTTCGCGGAGTACGCCATCGACTGCGCGAAGGCGGCCCGCGCCCGGGGGGTGGAGAGCGTCGCGGTCTCGAGCGGCTACGTGTCGCCCGCCGCCCGTGCGGATCTGTTCGCCCACATGGACGCCGCGAACATCGATCTCAAGGCGTTCACCGAGACCTTCTATCACCGCATCTGCTTCGCCCATTTGCAGCCGGTGCTCGACACCCTCGAGTGGCTCGTCCGCGAGACCGAGGTGTGGCTCGAGATCACGACCCTGCTCATCCCCGGCCAGAACGACTCGCACGACGAGGTCGACCGCCTCTGCGGTTGGCTGGTCGAGCACCTCGGCCCCGACGTGCCGCTGCACTTCACCGCGTTCCACCCCGACTTCAGGATGCTCGATGCGCCCCCCACGCCGCCCGACACCGTCCGCCGGGCTCGCGAGCAGGCACTGCGGTCGGGCCTGCACTACGTCTACACCGGCAACATCCGCGACGAGGACGGGCAGTCGACCCGCTGTCCCGGCTGCGGGGACGTGCTGATCGGCCGCGACGGCTATCGTGTCACCCGGTGGCGTCTCGATGCCGACGGACGCTGTCTGGCTTGCGCGGCCGCGCTGCCGGGGCGTTTCCGGCCCGAGCCGGGCCGGTGGGGCGCGCGGCGCCAACCGATCGTGGTCTGACCGTCACCGACCGCGTCCGGTTCGGCTTCCCGGCCGTCGGCCTCGGGATGACGTCCAACCGTACCCCGGGGGCAGGGGACCGGGCGCACGGTTGACGCGACCGAGTCGGCGACGGCCGCGCCGCGCGCGTCCGGACCGAACTGTCGAGGCGGATGGAAGGCCGCGCCACGCCGGGCGTCACTTTCCCGTTCGGACGGCGCCGTCGAGGGGACGCGCTCGTCGGGCGTCGGACGCTAGTCCACACGCGCAGCCGTCGAGGCGTCGCGGGCGGCATCGGGCGATGCCTTGTCCCGGGCGGCGAGCGCGCCGCTGAAGAGGTCCTGCAGCAGGTCGACCCGATCCGACAACACCCTGAACAGGACGTCGCGGTCGATCCGGAGGACGCGGCTCGGGCCCTGGGCGGTGGCCCGCCATCCCGCCGCGGCGCCCGCGAGGGTCTCGGCCACGAGCAGGCTGGCGCCCGGTCCCGCCGCCATCGGCGGCGCTCCGCTCGATTCGAGCTGCAGGGCGCCCTCCACCACCAGACACAGCGCGGCCGGATCGTCGTCGCGGAACAGCAGCTCGCCGTCCTCGATCGACAGCGTCCGCGCCGCGCCCACGAGGGCGAGAAGTTCGGCTGCCGACGCCTGCGCCAGCAGGGGATGATGCCGCAGCAGCACCGCCTCGTCGAACGGCTGCAGCGCCGCGTCGGGCAGGGTCACGGTGGGCAGGTGGGCCGGGCTGCCGCCGCGGCTCCCCGCGGGGGACAGCAGCAGCCGGAACAGCCCCTGCGCCAGCAGGACATCGTCGGACACCATCGTGATGAAGTCGGCGGCCTCGATGCGCAGGCAGACCGAGGGCTCGTTGGCCCACGTCGGCTCGGTGGTGGGCGCGCCCTGGAGCACTTCTTCGAGGCCCAGCACGCCGGGGGCCTGCATCAGCTCCCCGCCGTCGGCGGTGGACCGGCGCACGGAGCCCGCGATGAGAAGCTCGATGGTCTCGGTCGCGCCCGCGGTCCGGACCGGTTGATCAGCCGCGTACGAGACCTTGCGGCCCGATTCGATGACCCGGAACAACTCGTCGACCGATACGAACTCGAAGATCGGGATGTGGTTCAGTCGATTGGCGAGCGCCACCGGCGGCAGTCCGTGAACGGCGGCGACCGAGCCGCGCCCGCGTCCGGGCGCGTCCGGGGACAAGGCCCATGCGGCGGTGTCGTTGACGTGCGGATCGATGGCCGCGCGGTGGCCCTCCACCCACTTCAGGTCGTCGTCGAGGGTTCCCGGGACGTGCTCGACCGCGAAATGGATGGCCGTCGCCGCGAGCACCGGGTTCGAATCATGTATGAGTTGCGCAAGGGCGTCGTCGAGGTCGCGCGGCCTCGTGCCGAGCAGGATGTTGGCGTGGTCGACCTTGGCCGACAGGGGGGTCTCGTCGATGAGGGGCAGGATGCGCTTGCGCACGTTGCCGGGGAGCACGTTGTCGAGATATTCGAGGGCGCGGGCGCGGCGGCGCGGGTCGCCGTGCTCGATGGCGCGCCGGGCCGCCGCGACGTCGTCGACTTCGTGCAGGATGCCGAGCAGACGGTAGATGCGGTCGACGTTGCGCTCGAGCAGCTCACGGAGGGCGCGCTCCAACAGGGTGCCGCGGGGAGCGCGGGTGGCCGCGCGGTCGTTTCGCCAATCGATGCCGCGGGGACGCTCGGGGCTCGCGTCGTTCGGGGGCGGCGCGTGCCGGAAGAGGTTGTTCGACAGGGTCAGGATGTTGCAGTGCCGCCTCGATTCCCGCATGAGGAGCTTCTCGATGGCGGGCTGGGGCGCCGTCAGCGCGCGGTGCCGCCGTCGGAAATGCTCGATGGCGGCGATGAGCTTGTAGCGCAGAAACCCGTCCGGCGTGTCGAGACTGCCCACCAACGCGTCCATCGCCGCCGGGTGGGGCAGGAGGGCCAGTGTGGACGGAATGTGCCGCCGCACCCAGATGTGTTCGTGCGGGTTCTCCAGCGCGTAGCGCAGGGCGGGGATGCTGGTTTCTCCGTAGGCCACCAGCGTCTCCCGGGCCGCGTGCTTCAGCTTGCGGTGGCCGAGGCTCGAGAGCAGTCCCGGCAGGAACAGTCCATCCGACGCGCCCAGGGCCCGCGCGCTCCGGATGGACTCGAGGACGACGTCGGTGCGAGGGTCGTGCAGCAGGCTCGCGAGCAGTGTGCGGAAACGACGGTCGGCGATGCTGGCGAGGGCCCGAGCCGCCTCGCGCCGCCCCGATGCACCGCTGTCCCGGGTGTCGTCGATCAGTCGCTGGAACTTCGCCGCGGCGAGCAGTACGTCGGGCTCGCGTCCCGAACGGGCGAGAGCGGCGGCCGCCGCCACCGCCACGCGGGGTTCGGGGTCGTCGAGATGGCCGGCCATCGTGGCGGCGGCGTCCCGGCCCGAGAGATTCGCCAGGGTCTCGAGCGCGGCCGCGCGCACGTCGACGTCATCGTCCCGGGTCATGCGTTCGACCGCGTCTTTCCAGCGGTGGGCCACGCGCGAGCGGCCCGACCCCAGAGCGCGGAGCGCCCGCACCCGCACCGGGCCCGATTCGTGGCGCAGGAGGAGCGGCGTGACGAGGTGCGGCTTGTCCAGCGCCTCGAGCATCTCGATGGCGTAGAGCACGGCGGCGGGGTCCGGGTTGGACAGCTCCTCGACCAGGGTCTCGAGGGTGGCGGCCTCGCCGGCGCGCGTCATCACCGCGTCCGGGGTGATGGTCCGGGCGTCGATGCTGGCCCGGAACGACCGGAGATACTCGCGCCGCGCGCGGATCGCGACGGCGATCCAGAGCCCGGTGATGGCGAGGGTCGCCCAGCTCAGTTGGCGCCAGTCGAGGCCGAGTCCCCAGGGCTGGATCAGGGCGAGCAGCAGCACCGCCGTCACCGCCTTGGCGAACCGGTCCATGGTGACGTCGATGAACGGCTTGACCCGGTGCCGCATCTCGGCGGGCAGGGGTACGAACAGGACCTCGCGCGTCGTCTTGTCGAGCGTGTAGCGCAGCGTCGAGCCGAGCACGCGCGCCCCCGCGACCGCCCACAGGGTCCCCGTGAAGAGGATGAGCGCGGCGCTGGCCGTGAAGCCGAACGGCAGCAGCAGGAGGGCCACGCCGATGCCGGCGGACCGATGGATGCGGCTGATCAAAGCCACCTGCACCACGAATCCGCCGATGGACAGGTAGGCGGTGACCTCGGCGAGGAAGGCGGCGATGCCGTCCCCGCCGCTGTCGCCGCGCATCGCCTCGGCCGCCATGTTCAACTGCTGGTCGACGACGGCGGCGCCGGCGGCGGCGCACGCGACGGTCAGGCCGAGCACCTGCAGCGCGCGCGACCCGGCGAGGAGGCGGAACCCCTCCCGGCCCCCGACCCCCCCGTCCGGGGCGTCGAATCCGGTGTGTTCGCCGACGGGGTGGCGGCGGAGCAGGAGCAGCACGATGCCGGTGCAGCCCGCGAGGGTGACCGCGCTCACCAGCACCAGTTGCTCGGATCCCACCTCCTCGACGACGACGGCGGTGATGGCGGCCCCCAGCGCCCCGCCGAGGCTGGCGCCCCCGCCGATGAACCCGAACAGGCGCTTGGCCTGGCGGGCGTCGAAGACGTCGTTGGCCAGGGTCCAGAACTGGCTGATCAACAGGACGCCGAGAATCAGGCCGAAGAAGTAGAAGGCGACGGTCACCCACCCCGCGCCGGTCTGCAGGAGGCCCCAGAAGAGGACCAGGATGCCGATGATGGCGGCCTGCGTGAGCGGTATCACGTGGCGGGAGGGCAGGCGCCGAATGACGCTCGTGTACAGGTGCATGACGCCGCCGATCAACAGGCCGGCGACGAACAGCACGTACGGCAGGTTGTCGGAGCCGAGGGTGGCGATGAACTGCGACCGGGTCAGCGGCTTCACGATGTTGTACGACGTCATGGCGAGAAACGAATAGGCGAACATCAGCACCACCGGAGTGGTCTCCTCGGGACGAATCGAGGTGACCGAGCCGATCAGCCGGTGGAGGAGAGTTCGCATCGCCACGACATGCCGTACGCCGCCCGAACGTACCGTGAATCCCCGATCCGCGCAACCGCCCGCGAGTCGCGCTGCGAGCCCGCCGCGCCCGGGAGCGCGCGCCCCGGCTTGGGCGCGTGCGGCGCCGCTGGCGACCTGTTGGCGGCGCGGGGCGAAGGGCGTAGACTGACATACCCGGTGCGGTGACGCCGGCTCGCGGTGGGGGACCCGCCATCGTGATCAGCGACGACCGAGGGTCGGGAGACACACCCGGTTGGCGGCGCGTTGGTCTGAGGAAACAGCGATGACCCTGACGACGAAGTCGCCTTTTCCGGACGATTGGGACGCGAACCTGGCGTTGCAGGGGTGAGACGCCCCATGGTCGCCAGCGATCCGAAGATTCTCGTCTTCCAGCACGTGGCCGTCGAGCACCCCGGCGTCTTCCGCGACTTTCTGCGCGAGGACGGCGTCGAGTGGCGGGCGGTCGAGCTCGACGCCGGCGAGTCGATTCCCGATCTCGGCGGCTACGACGCCCTGTGGGTCATGGGCGGCCCGATGGACGTGTGGGAGGACAACCTCCATCCGTGGCTCGAGGCCGAGCGCGCCGCCATCCGCGCGGCGGTCGTCGAGCGGCAGATGCCGTTCCTCGGCTTCTGCCTCGGGCACCAGCTTCTCGCGCAGGCCCTCGGGGGCGAGGTCGGACCGGCGGCCGAGCCCGAGATCGGCGTCTTCGAGGTCGAGTTGACGGAGGCGGGACGGGCGAGCGCCCTCTTCGAGGGCGTACCGACCGTGCACGGCTGCCTGCAGTGGCACGGCGCCGAGGTGCGGCAACCGCCGCCCGGGGCCCGGGTGCTGGCCGCGTCGCCCGCCTGCGCGGTGCAGGCGCTGGGGGTCGGCGGCCACGCCTTCAGCATTCAGTATCACGTGGAGATCACCGAGAGGACGGTGCGCGAGTGGGGCGCGGTGCCCGCCTATGGGCAGGCCCTCGAGCGCGCGCTGGGGCCAGACGCTCTCGCGCGTTTCGAGGCCGATGCGTCGGCCGGCATGGCCGACTTCAACCGCAACGCGCGCCGCGTCTACGACAACTTCATGCTGATCGTCGAGCGTGCCGGCGCCGGCGCGGGGTCGGACGCGATCGCGGGTCGGCGCGCGCACTCCGCCCGGTGAAGGCGCCCGGCCGTCCACTGCTGCTCGCGCGGTCCCACGGAGCGGTCGCTCCTCGCCTCGTCGGGCGGGGCGCCTCGGCTGTCGGCGGGCGCCCTCCGGCGCGGTGCGCGGGGTTCTCGTCGGCCTGCCCCCTCGTCGCCTTCCCTCATTGCTCGCCCGCCGCCGCGGCCAGCGCCGCGGCCACCTCGGGAAACAGGATCTGTGGCAGCGAGCGGTGCGAGCGGGCGGCGCCGCCGAAGCCGGTCGCGCGCTCGTAATGCTCGACGGTGCGCAGGGCGGCGGCCAGCGACGGCTTGCGCGTCGCCTCGAACTCGACGCATTCGACGGCGCGCGCGCCGGTCGAGGCGCGGTAGTGCGCCACCTCCATGTCGGGGAAGTACCAAACGGTCAGGTCCTTGTCGAGGACGCCGCGCCAGATCACCCCGAGCCGGTCGACGAACGCGTCGACGGCCGACGCCTGGTCGCCCGCGTGGTGGCCGAGGTCGAGATTGACCTCCGACCGCACCTCGGTGTCGCGGGCCAGCGACTTCAGGGTCAGGTGGTGCAGCTCGGCATCGTGGCGGTGGCGGAGTATGAACCGCCCGCGCCGCCCCGCCTCGGTCAGGAAGTAGCGGTCGCGGACCCGCAGCGCGGTGGTCCGCGTCGGCTTGAGCCGCTCGATGGCGGCGCGGAAGCCCGCCAGGTCGAAGCCGTCGCCGACGACGAACTTGTGCTCGATCTCGGAGAACCGCAGGTCGTCGGCCATCACATCCACCGCTTGAGACGCCCGAGCAGGGCGATGCGCAGCCGCAGGCCGGCCGGCAGGTCCCGGCGGAAGCCGCGCCTCACCGGGGTGTTGTGCGGGTCTCGCCGGAGCATGTCGAAGATCTCCCGCGCCGGGGCGACGGCCGCCGGGTGGCGGGTGGCCAGCATGGCCTCGGCCAGCCGGTCGTGCGCCGCGTCCTCGAAGTTGTAGCTGCCGAACGCGGCCCAGGCTTCGTCGACGAGCACTATCTTCGAGTGCTCGCCGGCCCGATTCTCGTGGATGCGGACGCCCGCGTCCAGCAGCCGCGGATAGCCGGCGGCGGCGGCGATCCAGGCCAGGTCGGTGGCCGGCAGCGCTTCGCGGTGCGAATGGTGGATCTCGATGTCGACGCCGCGCCGCGCCGCCGCGAGCAGCGCGTCCAGGAGTACGGGCGCCGGCTTGAAGTAGAACGTCGTCAGCGCGATGCGCCGCCGGGCGGCGTTCACCATGTCGACCATCCGCCCCGTCACCACGTTGGGGCCGCGCCACCCGAGGGGCCCGCGGCGGCCCTGGTGCAGGTTGGGATTGCAGATCCAGTAGTCGAGCTCGATGTCGCCGGGCGTTCCCGCCGCGCACCGGTCGAGGTCGCGCAGGTGGGCGGGGGCGACCGCGCCGCCGATGGTCCGATAGCTTGCGAGCAGGGCGCGCACGACGGGGCCGCGCAGCGCCACCGAGTACTCGTTCCATCCCTCGAAGGAGGTCCGCGTGACGTTGCTGCTGCCGAAGATCGCCTCGCCCTGCTCCGAGACCTGAATCTTGACATGCTGGCCGCCCCCGAGCCGCCGCTGGGCGGCGTGGGGCGGGCGGTAGACCGTCACGACGGCGCCGGCGCCGCGCAGGGCGTCGAACCGCTCCTGCAGGGCGGCCCTGGCCGCGGACGACATGAGCACGCCGCCGAGGCGCTGGCCGAAGCCGTCGAGGAGCAGGTTGACGGCCACGCCGCGCCGTTGGGCCGCCAGCAACCCGGCGATCAGCGCGGCGCCGTAGTCGTCGTACTCGATGTAGTAGGTGGACAGGTAAAGGAAGCGCCGCGCTTCGCGGATCATGCGCAGCCGGCGTTCCCATTCCGCGGCCCGGTCCCACAGGGGGCAGAGCGCCGTCGCGGCAAGGGGAGCCGCCCCGTGGCGTGACGGTCGTTCCTCGCCTGTGGTTCCGCCGGACGGCGCTGCCCTTCGGTCGCCGTGCTTCATCGTCGCGCCATCTCGCGGGCGCGGCGGCCCGCGCGCGCCCTCGCTCGTCGCGGCGCCGACGTGGGTCTCGCCGCGGCCCGTCAGAGTCGGTAACCGCCCGAGACGTCGATGTTGACCCCGGTGACGTAGGAGGCGTCGAGGAGATACTCGACCGCCTGCGTCACGTCGTCCAGCCGGCCCGCGCGCCCCAGGGGCACCCACCGGCCGATGGCGTCGGGCGGCGGCAGGTCGACGGAGTTCTCGAGCTGTCCCGGCGAGACCATGTTCACGCGGATTCGTCGGCCCGCATGCGCCTTGGCGAGGGCGCGGGTCAGCACGAGGAGCCCGGTCTTGCTGACGTAGTAGTCGGCGCCATGGACGTTGGCGCGGATGCCCTCGAGGCCGGCCATACCGATGCTGACGATGTTGCTTCCCTCGGGCATGAGGCGCAGGGCGTGGTGGCAGCAGTAGAACGCGCCCGACAGGTTGGCGGCGAGGGTCGCGTCCCACCCCGCGGGGTCGAGCCGGGTCACCGGCTGCGGGTTGTAGTTGCCGACGTTGTTCACGAGGAGGTCGACCCGGCCCTCCGCCGCCGCGACGTCGTCGAAGACCGCCGCCACCTCGGGCTCGACGCCGATGTCGGCGGCGAGTGCGCGCGCGCGGCGTCCCGCCGTCTCGATCTCGCCCACCAGCGACCGCGCGTCCTGTTCCGAGGCGCGGTAGAGCACCACGAGGTCGTAGCCGCGCGCAGCGAGCATCGAGCAGAGCCGGCGACCGAGGCGGCGCGCCCCGCCGGTCACCACCGCGACCGGGTCGTCCCGCCGCGGGCTCACGAGCGGGCGCGCTCCACCCGGACGAAGGCGCAGCCGGCGGCGGGGACGGCCCGGGGCTTGCGCACCTCCAGCCGCACGCGCTGAGCGCGGTCGATGCGGTCGAGGAGCAGGGCGGCCGCCTCCTCCGCCAGGGTCTCGAGGAGCGCGAACCGCCGCCGCCGCACGAGGTCGCCGACCGCGGCGGCGACGCCGTCGTAGTCGATGGCGTCGGCCAGCGCGTCCGACCGCGCGGCCGGCGCCAGGTCGTAGTCGACCTCGATGTCGAAGATGACCGGCTGGGGGCGCTCCCGCTCCCGCGGATAGACGCCGACGATGCCGGTCACTTCCAGGTCCTTCAGTCCCGCCGTGCCCACCATGCCCTGCGGCTCCGTGTTTCCCGATGCCGGACGTCGTCTCGCATCGCCGTCCCCGCTCGGCCGCGCCGCCGACGGTGCGCGCCGCGGCCGGCGCCGTCCGGCTTGCGCGCGATCCAGATCTGCTCGGCCGCCGTGTCCATCGAGAACGGCGTCCCGTCGAAACTGCCGAGGCAGGCGTCGATCGTGAACCCGGCCCTGCGCAGCAGCGCCCGGGCCTGGTCCGGGTCGAGCCAGCTCAGGTCGAGGCGCCGGTAGCGGCGCCACTCGGGGCGTCCGTCGGCCGTGAAGTGGTCCTCCCAGGTGACGACCTCCATCGACCGCGTCGTCTCGTCCACGCGCGAGGTGACCCACAACAGGATATCCGTGCCCGCCGCCGACGGATAGGCGGCCCGAAGCTGCACCTGGCGCATCCGGGCCGCGGCGTCGGGCGTCATCAGGAAGTCGTCGAAGATGAACCGCCCCCCCGGCCGAAGCTGGCTGAACACGTGACGCGCCACCTGCTCCTTGGCCGGCAGGCTCGTCAGGTGCCCGATGCTGTGGTACGGCAGGGTGACGAGTGCGGCCGCCTCGTCGATGTGGAAGGTGCGGAAGTCCGCTTCCAGCAGCTCGATCCGATTGCCCACGCCGGCCTCTTCGGCGCGCTGCCGGCACCGCCGCAGCATGACCGGCGAGACGTCCACGCCGATCACCCGGCACCCGCGCGCCGCGGCCTCCACCGCGATGCGCCCGTCGCCGACCCCCAGCTCCACCACCGGCCCGCCGGCGGCGAGATACGCGTCGACGTAGAACTGGCGGTTCGACCGGGCCGCCGCCGCCGTCTCCGTCCATACGTCATAGACTTCGGCGAAGCAGTCGTACTGCGCCGCCGGTCCGGCGGCCGAGAGTCGCGACGATGACACTGCTCAAGTTTAGCAGCCGGGGCCGAACCCCGCGTGCGGCCGCGGTCGGCGCGAGGCCTCGGCGAGCGGCCTGTGCGCGGCCCACTTCAGCGCGTCTCCCCGCTGGCGTGCGGCAGCGGTCGGCTCGAGGCCTCGGCGAGCTCCACGGTCGGGATTCGCGCGCGCGGGGCGTGGCTCGCGACCCGACTGGACCACCTTGACCACCGCCGGACCCTGCGATAGGTTGCTTGCGCGGAGGATTCTGGATGACCACGAGGCGCCTCGCTCCTGAAGGAACGCGTGCGGCCGGCGGGACGCCCATCCCGGCCGGTTCGACCCTTCGCCATTCCCGGTCGTCGACTCCGGCGCCGGCCCGCGCCGGGGCGGCGGGGCCGGGACGTGGCCTGCGGACCCTGCTGATCGCGGGCTTCGTCACGGCCCTCGTCGCGGGGGCGCCGGGTGTCGCCCGCGCGCAGGGGAGCGTGCAGACGGACCGCGCCGCGCTCGAAGCGCTGTATCACGCCACCGACGGCCCGAACTGGACGAACCGCACCAACTGGCTGACGGCGGCGCCGCTGGGCGACTGGTTCGGGGTCGAGACGGACGACGATGGCCGCGTCACGGGACTGGACCTCGGCTGGTGGAGGGGGGACAGTGCATCGCCGGGTATTCGGGGCAACGGCCTGGCTGGATCGATTCCGCCCCGGTTGGGCGATCTCGCTCGGCTGCGCACTCTGGACCTCGCATACAACGAGTTGAGCGGACCGATTCCATCCCGGCTGGGGACGCTGACCAGTCTCACGGTGCTGGATCTCCGCTACAATCAGTTGACGGGTGAGATTCCGAGTTCGCTGGCGTCCCTTAGCAACCTCTACTGGCTGGACCTCTCACACAACGAGTTGAGCGGTCCGATTCCGCTCTGGTTGGGAACGCTCACCAACCTTGAGAGGCTGTATCTTGACGTCAATCAGTTGACGGGTGAGATTCCGAGTTCGCTGGCGTCCCTCGCCAACCTCCATCTGTTGTGGCTCGGGGGCAACCGGTTGAGTGGTCAGATTCCATCCTGGCTGGGCACTCTGACCAATCTCTGGAGTCTGTCCCTCAGTTGGAGTCAGCTCACGGGGCAGATTCCGAGTTCGCTGGCTTCCCTCACCAACCTCGGGTACCTGTATCTCAACGGCAATCGGTTGAGCGGTCCGATTCCGCCTTCGCTCGGGACGCTCACCGGCCTGACAGCCCGTGGACGAAGTCGGTTCGCTGAGCGGGCCTGTTCAAGCAGCTTGGGGACGAGCGGCTGAGCCCCAGGGGGCGACCGGAGCCCATTTGGCCCTCCAGAGGCCGTTCAGACGCCCCCAGAGGCCCATGAGGCGTTCGATCAGCCCGAGAATCGCCGAAAGAGCCCGCCCCTGCAGGCTCCGGGGCGTACCGACGCCCGTCAGGCGGCGCAGCAACAGACCCAGGTTGCAGCCCGCCGCCTGGACCAGCACCCGCTTGCGGACATTCTCATGGCCGCGCACCCACACCCGACGCAGACCCCCGGTCTCATACTGGTGAGCGAAAGGCCGCTCCACCAGTTCCCCCCGGCAGCGTTGGAGACGACGGCCCCGGTCCCCGCGAATACGCCGACGATTCCCATACAGCGCCGACTGCGCAGCACGCTTCTCCGGCGGCGTCTCACCCGTCTTCTTGTCCTGCCAGACGCGCCGACCACGCGCCGGCTCCGCGATGTAGCTGCGTACACCAAGGTCGTCGAGCGCCACCAGCGTCGCGTCGCTGTGATACCCCTTGTCGGCCACCACCTCTTCGACGCCCTCACCGTCAGGCTGAACCGCCTCCACCTGCTCCGCCGCCTTCGTCAGCGTCTCCGGCAGCGTCGCCGTATCACCCTCCGACGCGTCCTGAACCGTCACCGACAGGAGCGCTCCCGTCTCCAGGTCGACACCGTGCTCCGCCTTGTGGGCCAGATGCGTCCGACCGTCCTTCATCTTCGCGATCTTCGCGTCCGGGTCCTGCGGAGACGTCCACTCTTCATTCGACGTCTTCCGGCCCTTCCGCGAACGGTCGAAACGCGCCAACTCCGCCCGCGTCGGCGTCGCAATGCCAGATGCCTCCGCCAGCCCCCGCACGAACGCGTCGTACGAGTCCCCCGTATCCCGACGCTCGATGCTCCGCATCGCCGCGTTCGCTTCCAGCGTCGTCGCGTCCACCCCGATCGTCTTCCCCTTCACCAGACCCGCTTCCGACAACCGCTCCAGCACCCACGTGAACACCGCCGCGTGCGTCTCCACGTCGATCAGACGCCGAGTCCGTGACAGCGTCGAGTGGTTCGGCGTCGCCTCCGTCACGTCCAGATCCAGGAAAGCCCGCAGGCTCAGCGAATCCGCGACCCGCCACGCAATCGCGCGCTCCGATGACAGACCCTCGAAATACCCGATGAACAGAAGCCGGAAATACCGCCCGGGTCGCAGACTCGGACGACCCATTCGCTCCGCGTAGAAGACCGCACACAACCCCTCCACGAAAGCGTCGAACCTGGATTTCTCCAGAATCCGATTCAGCCGCTCGAAGAAGGGATGCCCCGCACTCTTGGGAAGGTCCTCTGCCGTCACCCACATCGGTGGCGCCGGTCGAGCCGCCGGCCTCTTGCCCATCGCCATGCTGTGAAGTCTACGACACTACAACCAATCAGATCGACCCGATCGGCCCGAATTTGCCGACTTTTTCCACGGGCTGCTGAGGTCGCTGCATCTCGGCAGCAATCAGTTGACGGGCGAGATTCCGAGTTCGCTGGCTTCCCTCACCAACCTCGAGACTCTGACTCTCCACCACAATCAGTTGAGCGGTCCGATTCCGCCTTCGCTCGGGACGCTCACCAACCTCGAGGAGCTGTATCTCGCCAGCAGTCAGTTGACGGGCGAGATTCCGAGTTCGCTGGCTTCCCTCACCAACCTCCGGAACCTGATTCTCTACGACAATGAGTTGAGCGGGTCTCTTCCGCCCTGGCTGGGGACGCTCACCAACCTCGAGGAGCTGCGTCTCGACGGCAATCCCCTGACCGGGCCCTTTCCCGTCAGTTGGACGGCTCTGTCACTCGATACGTTGTGGTTGGACGTATGCATACCACCGCTGCATGAGGCCTGGGTGCAGACGATCCTCGACTTCCAGGGGACCGTCTGCGGGGCCCTGCCGCACCTCCCGGGCATCCGGGCGTCGCCGTGGCGCGATCGACTGCGTCGTGGACAGCCGTGGTGAGCCCCGGGTTGCACCGGGAGCGGCGTGGCGGTGGAACCCGACGCCCGCCAGCCCGTATTCATCAGTTGAAGGCGCCGGGGCGTCGCGAACGCGCGGCGACCGGGCGTAGCGGCAGGTCCATTCCGTCGAGCACCGACTGGCGAGGGCGGCCATGAGCGCATCCACCAACGATTCTCCCCGCGACTTCGCCCGACGTTTCCGCGTCGAGCGCCGACTGGGGCGCGGCGGCATGGGCGACGTCTACATGGCGTACGACACGGTGTTGGAGCGCACCGTCGCCGTCAAGACCTTGACGGCGGGGAACGCCGACGCCCAGGCGGTCGAGCGGCTACTGCGCGAGGCGCGCGCCTGCGCACGGTTGACGGCGGTCGGCGCGAGGCCTCGGCTGGCTCCACGGTCGGGATTCGCGCGGGGGCGTGGCTCGCGACCCGACTGGACCACCTTGACCACCGCCGGACCCTGCGATAGGTTGCTTGCGCGGAGGATTCTGGATGACCATGAGGCGCCTCGCTCCTGAAGGAACGCGTGCGGCCGGCGGGACGCCCATCCCGGCCGGTTCGACCCTTCGCCATTCCCGGTCGTCGACTCCGGCGCCGGCCCGCGCCGGGGCGGGGGGGCCTGGACGTGGCCTGCGGGCCCTGCTGATCGCGGGCTTCGTCACGGCCCTCGTCGCGGGGGCGCCGGGTGTCGCCCGCGCGCAAGGGAGCGTGCAGACGGACCGCGCCGCGCTCGAAGCGCTGTATCACGCCACCGACGGCCCGAACTGGACGAACCGCACCAACTGGCTGACGGCGGCGCCGCTGGGCGACTGGTTCGGGGTCGAGACGGACGACGATGGCCGCGTCACGGGACTGACGCTCGGCTGGTGGAGGGAGGACAGTGCATGGCCGGGTACTGGGCGCTGGCAGGGCAACGGCCTGGCCGGACCGATTCCGCCCCGGTTGGGCGATCTCGCTCGGCTGCGCACTCTGGAGCTCCCGGCCAACGAGTTGAGCGGACCGATTCCATCCTGGCTGGGCACGCTGACCAATCTCACGAGTCTGTCCCTCGGTGTGAATCAGCTCACGGGGCAGATTCCGAGTTCGCTGGCGTCCCTTGGCAACCTCCACCGGCTGCACCTGAGTTGGAACGAGTTGAGCGGACCGATTCCGCCCTGGCTGGGGACGCTCAACAGCCTGAGGTGGCTGTATCTCGACGGCAATCAGTTCACGGGCGAGATTCCAAGCTCGTTCGTATCCCTCGTCAACCTCTACAGCCTGGGGCTCAGCCGCAACGAGTTGAGCGGTCCGCTTCCGTCCTGGCTGGGGACGCTCCCCCGCTTGACGCGGCTGTATCTCGGCGGGAATCAGTTCACCACTCGGGAGATTCCGAGTTGGTTCGCGTCCTTCGACCTCGAGGTACTGTCTTTTTCGGACGCCGAGTTGACGGGTCCGCTTCCGTCCTGGCTGGGGACGCTCCCCCGCTTGACGCGGCTGTCTCTCGACGGCAATCAGTTCACGGGGGCGCTTCCGGGTTCGTTCGCGTCGCTCGCCAACCTCGAGACCCTGTACCTGCACGACAACGAGTTGAGCGGTCCGCTTCCGTCCTGGCTCGGGTCGCTCCCCCGCTTGACGCGGCTGTCTCTCGACGGCAATCAGTTCACGGGGGCGCTTCCGGGTTCGTTCGCGTCGCTCGCCAACCTCGAGACCCTGCACCTGAGTTGGAACGAGTTGAGCGGACCGATTCCGCCCTGGCTGGGGACGCTCAACAGCCTGAGGTGGCTGTATCTCGACGGCAATCAGTTCACGGGCGAGATTCCAAGCTCGTTCGTATCCCTCGTCAACCTCTACAGCCTGGGGCTCAGCCGCAACGAGTTGAGCGGTCCGCTTCCGTCCTGGCTCGGGTCGCTCCCCCGCTTGACGCGGCTGTCTCTCGACGGCAATCAGTTCACGGGGGCGCTTCCGGGTTCGTTCGCGTCGCTCGCCAACCTCGAGACCCTGTACCTGCACGACAACGAGTTGAGCGGTCCGCTTCCGTCCTGGCTGGGGTCGCTGACGAACCTGGAGTACTTGAGGTTGTCCGGCAACCCCCTGACCGGACCCTTTCCCGTCAGTTGGACGGCCTTGTCGCTCGATACGTTGTGGTTGGACGTATGCATACCACCGCTGCATGAGGCCTGGGTGCAGACGATCCGCATCTTCCGGGGGACCGTCTGCGGGGCCCTGCCGCACCTCCCGGGCATCCGGGCGTCGCCGGGGCGCGATCGACTGCGTCCTGGACAGCCGTGGTGAGCCCCGGGTTGCACCGGGAGCGGCGTGGCGGCGGAACCCGACGCCCGCCGGCCCGTATTCATCAGTTGTAGGCGCCGGGGCGTCGCGAACGCGCGGCGACCGGGCCGTAGCGGCAGGTCCATTCCGTCGAGCACCGACTGGCGAGGGCGGCCATGAGCGCATCCACCAACGATTCTCCCCGCGACTTCGCCCGACGTTTCCGCGTCGAGCGCCGACTGGGGCGCGGCGGCATGGGCGACGTCTACATGGCGTACGACACCGTGCTGGAGCGCACCGTCGCCGTCAAGACCTTGACGGCGGGGAACGCCGACGCCCAGGCGGTCGAGCGGCTGCTGCGCGAGGCGCGCGCCTGCGCACGGTTGACGCACCCCGGCATCGTCACCATTCACGACGTGCTCCAGGTGGACGGGCGCGTCCACATCGTGATGGAGCACCTGCAGGGCACGAGTCTGGCGTCGTTGCATCGGTTTCCGCGTTTCTCGACCCTCGAGGCGAAGATCGGCATCATCGTCCGCATTTTCGACGCCCTGCACTATGCCCATGGCCGGGGCGTGGTCCATCGCGACATCAAGCCGACCAACGTGCAGCTCCTGCCCGACGGGTCGGTGAAGCTGCTCGACTTCGGCATCGCGCACATCGCGGGCGCGTCCGCCCTGACGGTGGCGGGAACGATGACCGGGACCCCCCACTATGCGTCTCCCGAGCAGTTGCGCGGCGAGGAGAGCGACGCGAGCACCGACATCTACTCCACCGGCATCCTCGCCTACGAGGTCCTGACCCGCCGGCGACCGTTCGACGGAGACTCGCTCGCCACCGTGTTGTCGAAGGTGCTGCACGACCCGCTGCCGGCGATGGAGACCTCGCTCAGCGAGAGCTTCCCCGACCTCGAACGCATCATCCGGCGCGCCGCCGCCAAACGCGCCGCCGATCGCTACGGCAGCGCCGAGGACATGAAGAACGCGCTGACCGCCTTCCTGGCGTCGTCGCAGGAGGCCCTCGTCGCCCGGCAGGCGGAGGTCGCGGCGCGGACGCAACGGCTCATCGTCGAGGCGAAGAATCTCATCGCGTGCGGCCGGACAGCCGAGGCGGTACCCCTGCTGACGTCGGTGCTGCGGGGCGACCCGGACGCGGAAGAAGCGCGAGAGTTGCTGCAGAAGAGCGACGGCGCTTCGCGCGAGGCCACGGGGGCCTCGTCGGCGACGGGCGCAGAGTCCGAGGCGACGGTCGCGCCGGGTCCGGACGAACCTGCGTCCATGCGCCCGCCCGCGGCGCAGACGGCCACGGGTCGGCCCGTCGCGGAAACGGGTGGGGCCAGCCAGTCCACGGGCGAAACGGTGACCGCGATGCACGCCGACTCGGGCGCCGCCGCGCCGCCTTCGTCGCGGTGGTCGGGGTATCGACGACTGGCCGCGGTACCGGCGCTGATCGTGCTGGCCGGCGTGATTCTGCTGGGGCTGAACTGGAGGTCACCGGTGTCTCCGGACGTCCCCGCACCGGTGGCGGCCAGCATGGCGACGCCGGGGTCGACGTCGGCATCGCCGGGGTCGGGATCGTCGATGTCCGAATCGTCCGAATCGTCCGTCGTCGAACCGGGGTCTGCGCCGGTTGCGGCCGGGGTGGCGACGCCGGGGACGTCGGGGTTGGCGTCCACGTCGGCATCGCCGGTGTCCGCGGCGGCGAACGAAGCGGTTGGCGGCCGACGGGATGCCGCGGCGTCGTCGGCCGGTTCCCGTCCCGGTCCGTCGTCGGCAGCGCCCCGTCCCGGTCCGTCCGCGGCAGTGTCCCGTCCCGGTCCGTCGTCGGAAGCGTCCCGTCCCGTCCTGTCGGCGGCCGGTTCCCGCCCGGCGTCGTCGTCGGCCGAGCCCCGCCCGGCAGACGGGGCGGCTCCGCGCGCACCCGCGCCGGCCGACCCTCCGGGTCCGTCTCCCCGACCGGAGGTGCCGGCGCCGGCTCCCGGGGCGAAGCATCTGTACTACGCGGCCGCCAATCCTGGGCCGGGTGCTTCGGCCGGGTCTGGCGCGGCGGCCTTGGCCTCGCCGGGCGCGGCGCGGGCGGGCGTCAAGTACAGAATCCTGCGCCGCGAGCCGGACGGCGTTGCCCGAGAGGTCGATGCGGACACCCTGTTTCGCTCCGGCGATCGCATCCGGTTCGCCTTCGAGCCCAACATCGACGGCTTCCTGTACGTGATCCACCGCGGCTCGTCGGGCGACTGGGACGTTTTTCTGCCGCATCCAGAGATCAACCGCGGCCGGAACGCGGTGACCAGTTTCACTGAAGTGACCATTCCCCCGGACGGGGTAGGCTGGTTCAGGTTCGACGACAATCCGGGGTCCGAGACGATCTTCATCTACCTGAGCAGGGCGCCGGTCGCCACGCTGCCGTGGGGCGGCGGGCCGGTCACGAGCGCGCAGTCCCTCGATGAGCCGACGGTCGCCACGCTGGCCAACACCGTGAGGTCGAGGGACCTCGTGTTCGAGAAGGAAGACGCGGCTGGCCCGGATGAGGCCGCCTATATCGTGAACCCGGACGAATACGGGTTCGCCGTCCCCTGGAAGATCGAGCTGCGGCACCGGTGAGTTCGCGCCCGAGGAGGTCGCCGCCGTCTCCCGGCGGGCGTTGACTTCCTGCCGGTTTACGGCGACAGTGAGACCGCCGGTACGCACTGTCCGCCGCGTGCTCCGCGACGGGAGCGTTCGGGTGGTCGGGAGACATCGCATGAACCCACGGTCTCGGCGAGCCGCCATCGGCTGTTTCACGGCGTTCCTGTGCGCGGCGCTGTTCGCGGAGTCGCGGGGCGCGCTCGGCGCGACGGCGCCGCAGCCGGCGGCTCAGGACCGGACGCGCGGTCGCGACCTCGTCTTCGAGCCCGCCGATCGCCGTTCCGCGCCGCTCCCCGCGGTGCCGCGCGGCTATGCGCTCGTCGTCGGCATCGGGGAGTACCGCCACCTCGACGAGTCGAGGCAGTTGCTGTTCGCGCAGAGCGACGCCGAGGCGATGTACCGCGTGCTCATCAGCCACGAGGGCGGGGCGTTCCCGCCCGAGAACGTGCGGCTGCTGACCGGCGCGCAGGCGACGCTGGCCAACATCCGGCATGCTCTCGAAGACTGGCTGCCGGCAGTGGCGACGCCGGCCGACCGGGTGGTCGTCTATTTCGCCGGGCACGGGTTCGTGCAGAACGGCCGGGGCTACCTGGCCCCGACCGACGTCGACCCGGGGCGGCTCGAGGAGACCGCGTACCCCATGGCGGCGCTCGGCGACGTCATGGCGAACCGCGTGCAGGCCCACTGGAAAGTGCTGCTGACCGACTCGTGCCACTCCGGAAAGATCAACGCCGAGACGACGAACGAGGCGCTCGACCAGCAGTACGGCGCCCTGCCGCGGAGTTTCCTCACCCTCACCGCGACCCGCGAGCGGGAGATGAGCCATGAAGACCCCGACCTGTCGACGGGGTTCGGGTTCTTCACCTATTTTCTGACCCAGGCCTGGCGCGGCCACGCCGACAACGACCCCTGCGACGGACGCATCACCGCCGACGAGGTGATCGAGTACGTCCGGGCCAACGTGCGGCGCTACGCCAGAGATCGACAGCTCTCCCAGACACCGACGGCGCGGGGCGACTATGACCCCGCCATGCTGCTCGGCGTCGGCACGGTGTGTCTCGGCGCCGCCGACCCCGCATCGCCGGCCCTGCTGGGCACGGCGATCGTCGAGGCCAACATGAACGATGTGGACCTCTACATCGACGGAGAGCTCGTCGGCGCCGTCTCGAGAGACCGGCCGCTGACGATTCCGCGTCTGTCGTCGGGGATGCACGAGTTCACGGGGGTGCGCGAGGGCTACGAGCCGGACACCAAGCAGATCATGATCGCGCCGGGCCAGGAGGTCACCGTCACCCTGCGCATCCGCTACGTGCGGCGGATCGACGAGGCGGCCCTGGAGCTGAACGAACGGGGCGAGCGGCTGCTCTTCACGCGCCGCTCCTCCATCAATCCGCTGAACCTGCTGCCGGTGGCGCGAGAGCAGGGCCGCGACGATCTGGAGCGGGCCCGCGGACTGTTCGAGGCCGCCCTCGCCCGCGATCCGGGGTACGGCAAGGCCGCCTATCATCTCGGACAGGTCCATCATCTTCTGGGCGACCATCGGGCGAGCCGGGGTGCGTACCGCCGGGCGTTGGCTATCGATCCGAGCGACGTCGACGCCCGCGTGCAACTGGCGGCCGTGCTGCTCGAGTCGGGGGATCCGGACGCGGCCATCCGGGAGCTGACGGACGCGGCGCGGCTGGAACCGAACGACGAACTGTATGCGATGCTGGCGCGGGCGTACTGGGACAAGGGGGTCTGGCCAGACGCAGTCCAGTGGGCGGCGGAGGCCATCGCCCGCAACGAGTCGAACGCCCAGGCCCACCTCTGGAAGGCGGACGCCCTGCGGCAGATGGCGGCGGCGTCGCCGACGGGAGACAGGCGTCAGGCGCTGTTTCGCGACGCCCGCGACGACTACCGGACGTTCCTGAACCTGACGAACTTCGAATCCTCGCTCGGGGAGAAGCTCGCGTTCCACTTCATCGGGTTCGGCATCGGCCGCCGCCGTCACGCCGACCGCGAAGAGGCCTGGCGCAACCTGCGCACGTCCGGCTATCTCGGCCTGTGCATCACCGAGCGGCGCACGAGCAACCCGCTGCGGGCGCGCGAGTACTGCCAGCGCGCGGTCGATTACGACGAACAGGACCCGATAGCCCACTTCCTGCTCGGCAACGTCAACCGCGACCTGTTCAACGTCCACCAGCGGTGCGACTACCTCAGGGCGGCCGCCGCCAGCTACAGTCGGATGCTCGAGCTCAACGAGCACTTGGCCGAGGCGGACAACGCCCGCAACTACCGGGAGCAGATAACCGGCATCGCCAGACAGCTCCGCTGCTGACACGCTCGACGCGAAACGCACCGACCGAAGGGGCGAGGCGCCCATGCAGACTCGTGTTTCGGGAACCGCGGCTCCAGGCCGCCGGAGGGGAGCGCCTGGACGCCGACTCGCGGCGTATGCGGTCGTGCCGTTCCTCGCGTCGGTCGCGGTCGGGGCGCAGGAGACGGCGCCGCTGCTGACCCTGCGGGAAGCGGTGCTGGCGGCGTTGGCGAGCAACGAGCGGATGCTGAGCGCGCAGGAGAGCGTCGAGCAGGCGCGGATCGGCCGCACGGTGGCGGAATCGGCGTTCCAGACCCGGATCACCCCCAACCTGCTGGGCTCGTTCGGTCAGTCCAACGTCCGCAACCAGACGTACGGCCTCGGCGCGTCCAGGCGGTTCGCGACGGGAACGGAGATCCGGATGGATGTCGGGGCGTCGACGTTCCGCAACCAGATCGGCAACTTCTATGCGGCCGACACGACGCTGCTCGTGAGCCAGTCCCTGCTGCGGGGCTTCGGGCCGGCCTTTGGCCGCCGGCAGATCGCCCGCGCCGACCATCGCATCGCGAGCGCCGAGCGTCAGCACCGCCTCGCCGAGCAGCAACTCGCCATCGAGGTGGCCGCGACCTACTACCGCCTGATCGCGCAGCGCGAGCTGGCCGCCGCCGCCCGTACCGCCCTCGAGAACGCGAGGCAGTTGCTGGCCGCCTCCGAGGCGAAGCTGCAGGCCAATCTGGTTTCGCAGCTCGACGTCTTTCGGGCCCGGCAACTGGTGGCCGAAGCCCGCAGCGCGGCGCTCGATGTGGAGGGCGCGGTCGAGGACCTGAGAGACCAGTTGCGGTTCCTGATGGATCGCGACGGCGACTACGACTTCCGGGTCGCGGCGCGCATCGTCGCCGGGGCCGAACCCCTGGCCCCGGACGTCGCGGTGGCGACCGCGCTCGAGAATCGCATCGAGCTGCGCGACGCCGACGCCGTCGTGGAGGAAGCCGAGCGCGAGGTGGGTTACGCGCGTCATCGGCTTCTGCCGCAGTTCGACGTGAGTCTGGCCCTGACGCGGCGCGAGACCGCCGACACGCTCCGGAACGCCTTCGGGGTCGACCGGTTCGAGCCGGTCACGTTCTTCTCCGTCTCGACGCCGCTCGACCGGACGGTGGAGGCGGCGGGGGTCAGGACCGCGGCGATCGAGCGCAACCGCCGGGTTCGCGCCCGCGACACGTTGCGGCGCCGCATCGCCCAGGAAGTCCGGCGCGCGCTCCGTCTGCAGCAACGGCTCGCGAACCGGCTCGACAACGCCGCCGTGACGGTGGAGTTCGCGGAGCGCGAGGTGGAGCTGGCCAACCTGCGATTCCAGCGCGGCCTGTCGAACAATCTCGACGTGGTCAACGCACAGGCCGCCCTGTTGAACGCCACCACGCGCCGGCTCGCCGTGCTGACGGACCTCGCCGTCGCCCGGCTCACCCTGCGCGCGGCCCTCGGCACCCTCGACGTCCGCGCGGACGTGCGGTAGCAGGGAAGAGCGATGGTCCCGACTCGACCGCGGACGCTCGCCATCGTCGGCCTCGTCGCGATCGGGGCCATCGCGCTGGCCGCGATGCGCGCCGCGCCGCTCGGCGATCCGGCGCTGGCGTGGACCGTGGACCGCGGGGACATCGTCGCCGATCTCGTCCAGCCGGGGACGCTCCGGGCCGCCGGGTCGATCACCTATCGGTCGCCCGTGAACGGGCGCGAGCTGGAGATCGTTCATCTCGCCCCCGAGGGGACGCGCGTGGAGGCGGGCGACCTGCTCGCCCGCCTCGAGACCCGCGACCTCGAGGCGGACCTGCAGCGGGCCGAGGACAACGTCCACGACGTCGAGTTCGCTCGACAGGTGGCGGATCTGGAGCTGCTCGAGGCGACCGCGAACTACGATTCGACGATAGACGGCGAAGACGCGCTGACGCTGGAAGAGAGTCGGACCGGCCTGGCCCTGACCGAGAGAAGGGTCGAACGGCTGCGGCGCGAAGTGGAGAACCTCGAGCCCCTGCTCGACAAGGGGTTCATCACCGGTGACGAGCTGGAGCGTTCTCGCGCCGATCTCGAGGCGGCGGAGGCCGATCTGGCGATGGCCCGCCGCCGCGCCGGCGTGCTCGTCGAGCAGACCCACCCCCTCAACCAGCGCCGCGCCGAGTTGCAACTGGCCCAGAAGCGCGCGCAGCGGGACGGCGTCAATCGCCGCCTGACCGCGGCGCGGCGGCGGGTGGCGGAGATTGCGGGCCTCATCGAGCGTTCCGCCATCCACGCCGTCGGCCCCGGGCTGGTCGTCCACGAAGAGTTCATGGCGTCGTCGCCGCGGCGGAAGATCCGGCTCGGCGACCGGGTGACGCCGAGTCAGGGGATCGTGCGGGTCGTCGAGGTGGACCGCATGCTGGTCGACACCTCCGTGCCGGAGCGATCCGTCCATCGGGTTCGGCCGGGTCAGCCGGTGACGGTGCGCCTCGAAGCCTTCCCGGACCTGCAGTTGTCGGGCCGGGTGTCCACGATGGGGGTGCTGGCGCGCACGACGCGCGATCGGCGGGTCGAGGCCAAGCGCTTCGACGTCACGGTGGCCCTCGATCCGACCCATGCGGCGCTGCGGCCGGAGATGACGGCGCGGGTCGACATCCGGGTCGGCGAGCGGCGGAACGTGGTCCGGCTGCCGGTCAACGCGCTCTTCGGACGTGACGGCCTCACCCTGGCGAACGTGCTGCGGGGTGGACGGGTCGAGACGCGGCAGGTCGAGATCGGAGAGCAGAACCAGCGGTACGTCGAGGTGCTCGCGGGCGTGGCGGAAGGCGAGCGCGTGATGCTCGTCGGAGAACCGGCCGTCGGGGACGGGGGGCCGGCGGGCGTCGAACCGGCGGGCCCCTTCGATACCCTCGCACTCGGTTCCCGGTAGTCGGCGCCGTCGAACGAGGCGGACTCCTGCGGGATCGGTTGGGCGTGGGGCGGAGCCGCAGGCGGCGATTGGCGGGCCGGCCGTCTCTCGTTGGGGGCGTCCGAACACACGACGGTTGGCTCGCGAAGCGCGTGAGGGCGCGCTCACGCACGGCGTTCTCCCGCAGGAGCGTCGGACGCATCCATGGTGGGCTGGGATCGACGCTCGGAGGTGCTCAGAATCAGCCTCGAGGCGCTGGGTCGGTACCGGCTTCGAACCGCGCTGAGCACCCTGGGCATCGTGCTCGGCATCGCCGCCGTCATCGCCATGCTGTCGGTCGGAGAGGGGGCCCGCGAAGACGTGCTGCGGCAGGTGGAGCAGCTCGGCCTCGACAACGTCATCGTGCGGTCGCGCGGTCTCGGCGGCGAAGCCGGGCTTCGCCTGGAGGACGCGGCTCTCCTGGGCGAGCTCCTGCCGCAGGTGGTCGCCGTCACTCCTCTCATCGAGGTTCCCGTCGTCGCCTCGGGTCCGGCCGCGACCCGGCGCACGTCCCTGCTGGGCGTCACCGCGATCTACGGGGCGATCCTGGAGCTGGAAGTCCGGCACGGACGGTTTCTCACGCCTCTCGACCGGCGGGGCGCCGCCCCGGTGTGCGTGCTCGGCGCACGGTTGGGCGGCGCCCTCTTCGGCTATCGGGACCCGGTCGGCGAGCACATGCAGCTCGATCGGGCGTGGTGCGAGGTGGTCGGCGTGCTCGCCCCGCGCTCGACGGGGGGGCGCGGGGGCCGGACGGCGGCGGCGCGGGACCTCGACGGGGCCGTGATCACGCCGATCTCCGGGGTGCTCCCCCAGAGCGCGTTCATCGCGCCGGGTCAGGCCGTCGACGAAGTCTGGATTGAGGTCGCGGACGGCGACGATGTGCCGGCTGTCGCGGGCTCGGTCGCGCGCACGCTGACCCGCGCCCGCGGTGTCGCGCCCGAGATCGATGTCGTCGTGCCGCGCGACCTGTTGAACCAGCGCGTACGGACGCAGCGGACCTTCAACGTGGTCGTCGGCAGCGTCGCCGTGTTGTCGCTGCTGGTGGGCGGCATCGGCATCATGAACACGATGCTGACGTCGGTGCTCGAGCGCACGCAGGAGATTGGTCTGCGGCGGGTGGTCGGCGCGACCGCTCGAGACATCGCGGGGCAGTTTCTCACCGAGAGTCTGATGGTGACGATGACGGGCGGCGCGGTCGGGATTGCCGTCGGCGTCGCCACGTCGTACGCCATCACCGCCTTCGCGGCGTGGAACACCAGCGTCTCGTCCGTCGCCGTCGTGCTGGCGTTCGGCGTATCGGCGGTGGTGGGTCTGGCGTTCGGCATCTATCCCGCCATGAAGGCGGCGAGACTGCAACCGGTCGACGCCGTACGGTACGAATAGTCTCCCACCCGTCCCCCTTCCGCCCATCCGACCCGGGCGAATCGACCTGTCCGGCGCGTGTTCCGTGCTACGCTGCCCCGCATGGACTCAGACGTGAGGCGGTTCATCGGCGCGGTCGTGGTGTGCTCCGGGCTGCTGTCGGCGCCGGCCGCGGCCGGCGGGGCGGTTCCACCCGCGGCTCAGGACGCGGACCTGCGCATCGTCATCATCGAGGGCGAGGACAGCGTCAACATCA
>CBDATI010000035.1:0-10362 GCA_965199675.1 Vicinamibacterales bacterium
AACTGCACGCGGGCGACGGCCAGCGCGGTCTCTTCACCCTCGCCGACGGTCATGTAATCGCCGGGGGGTGGACCGTACTGCTCGACGACGGCATCGCGCATGCCCGGCTCGAGGTTCTCCGCCACCCACGCGGCGTACTCGCCGGCCGGCACCAGGGCCGGGTCGCCCGTGGCCACGTACTCCTCGAACGCGCCGCGCGCGTACGGCCCGAGCACGGGGCCCTTCGCCTGGACGATCTCCCAGAACTCGTCGTCGGTCTCGGGAAGCCCATCCACCGTATAGCCGGCGTCGCGCAGCGCGCGCAGCAGGTTCAGCAGGCTCGGCGCCACCTCCAGGCTGCCGGCGTTCATGGCGTTCTTGCCGGGGCCCTTGTAGTAGTAGATGGCCACGCGCTTGTCGCGGTTGGGCTTCGCCTTCAGCGCCAGCCAGCCCTCGACGAGGTCGCAGAAGGTCTCGAGGCGCTCGGGCAGGGCGTCGAAGATCTCGTAGCCGTCCGCGTCGGTGAACTGCGCGGCCACCGCGTAGGGGGCCACCCCGCCGTCGAGCTCGGGCAGCACGACGCTCATCGTGAGCATGGCGCCGGCCATACCCTGCTGGTCGGTCACCCAGTCGTCGTGGTTCTGGAACACCGAGACGGGGGTCAGCATGGGGATGTCGCGGTCGCGCAGCCACGCGATGGCCTCGTCGGCGCGGCCCAGGGTGAGGCGCCCGTGCGGCATCAGCACCACGAGGTCGGGGTCGATGCGCTTGAGGAAGTCGAGGCGCTTCTCGGCGCTGGCCATCGGGTAGACGTTCCACGCGCGGCCTTCGAGGGCGCGGAATGAACGCGTCGACGTGGTCCCGGTTGGCGTTGAAGGGGCCGGGCACGCTCGTGATGAGGGCGATTCGGGGGGCGTCCGGCTTGGCGAGGCCTTGCGCGTCGTAGTACGCCTCGAACGCATCGACGGTCTCGAACGTCTGGTCGTCGTCGAGATGGAACAGGACGTCCATGGAGCGCTCGACGGGGGGCTGCACGGGGTTCGACCGGAACGACTTGCCGTCGAGCGCGGCGCGCGAGAAGTCGAGCAGCCGGGCGTAGTTCTCGGCCCCCCCGAACTCGAGGTAGCCGTTGACCGCGTCGAGCTGCTCGCCGCGCAGGTTGGTGACATCGAGGGCCGGGTTCGTGGCGCCCTGCACGAACAGGCGCGCCCCGCGGCGGCCCGCTTCGCGAAGCTGTTCGAGCTGCGTCTCGTCGAGCTGCAGGCCGCGCCCGAAGACGTAGACGACCGGATAGTCGGCGGCGCGGTCGAGCGACGCCAGGTCCAGCGACTCCACTCGCACCGCCCCGCTCTGGCGCGCGCGCTCGATGCGGGCGAGCTGGAAGTCCGGGAAGTTGACGAAGGCGACCCGCGTCACCGCCAGGTAGTGCTGGTAGGTGGCGAATCCGCCCCAGAGCAGCGCCGCCGCGAGGGCGGCGGCGGCAATCCGCTTGCGATGGGACCAGAGTTCGACCAGTCGCCGCCGCACCGTGCGCGTTCGTGTCGGTTCCGTTCCAGGCGTCATCTGGTCTCCCTCCGCGTTGTCGCTGCGCCGACATGAGGCGTCAGCACGTCTGAACCGATTCCGGACCGGCGTTGCCCGTGAGGCTCACACCGCAACGAGATGGCGTGACCGTCGGGCTCGAAGCGGCGCCCCAATGATCGGGGAGCCGTCACTGTCGGCGCCTGATACACCCGCGCGCGGGTCGTCGTTCGGGTGCGCCACGGATCCGCGGATTCGGCGTGCTCGCCGAGCAGACGGAGAGCGCCCTGCGAGCACCGGATCCGCGGCCGGGCCCGACCGTTCTCGCGGTCCGGCCGAGCCGTCGAGGTGATGGGGGAGGCGTCAGGCCGGCGGTCCGCGCGTGGCCTGGGTGGCGAGGGTGGCGTCGAATGCGCTCGGCCGGCAGACCGACGCGGCGAGGCGGACCGCCACGTCGGGCGTGGCGGGCAGGGGCGCCGTCGACGTCGTCACCGGCGAGTGGTGACGGAGGCAGCAGATGACGCAGTGGTGGTCGTCGCCCCCGGCGTGCCCGTCGTCGTGCCCGTGGGAGACGGCGCCGGCCGACAGCAGGGCGCACGCCAGGAGCAGCGCCACGAGAGCGGTCGGCCGGCTCGGCTCGGTCATGGTCCCGGCGTGTCGAGGGTTGCCTGCGGGCGTTCGTCGATGCCGGTCAGTCGAGCTCGACGATGGTGATGGCGTTCCAGTTGTTCATCGGGATGAGCAGCCGGTTGCGCTTCGAGTCGTAGGCCATCGAGGCGGCGCTCGGAATGCCTGACGCCACCACTTCGGCCTCTTCTCCCGGACGGATGCGCGAGACGGTGCCGATGCGGACGCTGGAGACGTACTTCGTGCCGTCGTCCAGAATCACCAGCCCGTCGTTGCCGCCGTCGACCGCGTGCTCGGTCCTGACGAGCTCGCCCGCGGGCGAGAACGTGAGCACGGCGTTGTCGTTGATGTTCACCACGACGATGTTGCCGTCGGGGTCGAAGGCGATGCCGTTGGGCCGGGCGAGGGGCGCCCCCTCGACGACGACCGACGCCTGGCCGTCCGCCCCGATGCGGTACACGCGCCAGGTGCCGCTCTCCTCGGTTCCCGTCTGCGTGGCCCAGATGGTGCCGTCGGCGGCGACCTCGATGTCGTTGAAGCGCTGCGCATCCTCGACGGCGACGCTGCCCCGCGGCTCGCCGCTCTCCATGTCGAACCACCGCACGACGTTGATGTCGGCCACGTACAGCAGTCCGTTGATGATGTCGCTGCCCAGCGGGTGGTTCAGCGTGAGGCCGTTGCGATTCACGCCGATCCACTTCAGCGTGTGGGCCGAGCCGTCGGGGTTGATCAGCGAGATGTAGCCGTCGTTGGGGATGACGTCCTGGGCGATGCCGGCGTTTACCGCGACGTACAGGTCGCGGGCCTCGTCGTAGGCCATGCTCTCCGCGAACCGGAAGCCGCCCCAGGTCTTGGCGTTCGCCGAGAGGTCGAGGGGCGCGCCGGCCGTGAAGGGTGGGTCGGCCGCTTCCTGGGCCTGGGCCGGGGCGGACGTGCCGACGGTCATGGCGCCGGCCAGCAGGGCCACCGCGACCATCCATCGAGTCATGAGATGCTCCGTGTGAAGACGTGACATGAGACTCTCCTCCGTTCAGGAACGACTTCCAGCGTGGGCGAACCGTGCGGCGGTGGGCGCCGGCGCCTGCACCGATGGCGATTCGGAAACCGGCAACCCGCCGAGTGCGGGTGTCGCGGGCGGGCGCGAATGAGGAGGCTATGTGGGCGGACCGCGCGTGGGGTGGATGCCGAGGGCCGCGTCCCGTTCGCCGTCCTGGTAGGCCGATGCGACGGCCGCGATGACGATGTCCGGGGCGGACGGCGCGGGCGCGCCATCCGACTCGACCCCCGCGATGTGGCGGAAGTGACAGGCGTCGCAGTCGGCGTGGCTGGCGTCGTGCGCGCCGATGTCGTGCTCGTGGAGCGCGGCGCCCGACGTCGCGAGCGCGATCACCATGAACACGATGAACAGCACGGCGCCCCGCTTCGACGACGTCACCCTTGTATTGAAGTGGCAAAGGCGACCCGGAGTCAAGCGCGATCGGCCGGGGCCGGACGCCGGGCCGCTCTCCCGCGTCCCTTGCCCCGTTGGGGAGGACGCGGTGGGCCTGAGTCCGACGGCGGTCACGCGGTTGACTGCGAAGTGGGCTGAGGAGTACGAGGCATTTCGACAATTCCTCGGCGCCGCCGGAACCGAAGCGCTCCTTCGGCATCAGCGGCGCGGCGGGCTCGTGCATCGGCGAGAGCCCCGTTCAGCAGCCCGTGGACGAAGTCGGTTCGCTGAGCGGGCCTGTTCAAGCAGCTTGGGGACGAGCGGCTGAGCCCCAGGGGGCGACCGGAGCCCATTTGGCCCTCCAGAGGCCGTTCAGACGCCCCCAGAGGCCCATGAGGCGTTCGATCAGCCCGAGAATCGCCGAAAGAGCCCGCCCCTGCAGGCTCCGGGGCGTACCGACGCCCGTCAGGCGGCGCAGCAACAGACCCAGGTTGCAGCCCGCCGCCTGGACCAGCACCCGCTTGCGGACATTCTCATGGCCGCGCACCCACACCCGACGCAGACCCCCGGTCTCATACTGGTGAGCGAAAGGCCGCTCCACCAGTTCCCCCCGGCAGCGTTGGAGACGACGGCCCCGGTCCCCGCGAATACGCCGACGATTCCCATACAGCGCCGACTGCGCAGCACGCTTCTCCGGCGGCGTCTCACCCGTCTTCTTGTCCTGCCAGACGCGCCGACCACGCGCCGGCTCCGCGATGTAGCTGCGTACACCAAGGTCGTCGAGCGCCACCAGCGTCGCGTCGCTGTGATACCCCTTGTCGGCCACCACCTCTTCGACGCCCTCACCGTCAGGCTGAACCGCCTCCACCTGCTCCGCCGCCTTCGTCAGCGTCTCCGGCAGCGTCGCCGTATCACCCTCCGACGCGTCCTGAACCGTCACCGACAGGAGCGCTCCCGTCTCCAGGTCGACACCGTGCTCCGCCTTGTGGGCCAGATGCGTCCGACCGTCCTTCATCTTCGCGATCTTCGCGTCCGGGTCCTGCGGAGACGTCCACTCTTCATTCGACGTCTTCCGGCCCTTCCGCGAACGGTCGAAACGCGCCAACTCCGCCCGCGTCGGCGTCGCAATGCCAGATGCCTCCGCCAGCCCCCGCACGAACGCGTCGTACGAGTCCCCCGTATCCCGACGCTCGATGCTCCGCATCGCCGCGTTCGCTTCCAGCGTCGTCGCGTCCACCCCGATCGTCTTCCCCTTCACCAGACCCGCTTCCGACAACCGCTCCAGCACCCACGTGAACACCGCCGCGTGCGTCTCCACGTCGATCAGACGCCGAGTCCGTGACAGCGTCGAGTGGTTCGGCGTCGCCTCCGTCACGTCCAGATCCAGGAAAGCCCGCAGGCTCAGCGAATCCGCGACCCGCCACGCAATCGCGCGCTCCGATGACAGACCCTCGAAATACCCGATGAACAGAAGCCGGAAATACCGCCCGGGTCGCAGACTCGGACGACCCATTCGCTCCGCGTAGAAGACCGCACACAACCCCTCCACGAAAGCGTCGAACCTGGATTTCTCCAGAATCCGATTCAGCCGCTCGAAGAAGGGATGCCCCGCACTCTTGGGAAGGTCCTCTGCCGTCACCCACATCGGTGGCGCCGGTCGAGCCGCCGGCCTCTTGCCCATCGCCATGCTGTGAAGTCTACGACACTACAACCACTCAGATCGACCCGATCGGCCCGAATTTGCCGACTTTTTCCACGGGCTGTCAGCGCCTTCAGCGATCTGTCTCCTTGTTGGACGTGATTGTGCGTGATAGGCTTGCCGCCGAACGTGATGGATCCTGGAACCTCTGGAACCTCGAATCGCTCGGGCGCCCGCATCGGACCAGCCGCCGTGGGATGCGATGGCACGCGACCGCCCGAATCGGTGGGAGGCTTGTTGACGGGCGGCGTTGCGCTTCTGTGAGTTCTCCGCGATGGCGGCAGTCACGAGACCGTCTCGTGAACGACAGTCAACGACAACAAACGGGTGATGAATCGAGTCGAATTGGAGGCACATATCATGAACGACCGTAGTAGGTATAGTAGGTATAGCGTGTATGGCGCGTATGGCGTCGACTCCATGAACTTCCAGGGCGGCGCCAGAACCCTCCTCGTATTCCTGTTCGCGCTATCGGCCGGCGTTCCCGCGTTGGCGCAGGACGACTCTGCTCTCGCGGTGGAAGACGATCCCGCCCCGGTCGTGACCCGTGTCGCGTTCGCCAACCGCCCCGGAAGCGGGGACACGTACGGCCCCGGTGACTGGATTCAGGCGAGAGTGTGGTTCAGCAAGCCAGTGGTGGTAAGCGGTGAACCGAGACTCGTGCTGAGGATGGGCGACCAGACTCGCTCTACCGATCTCTATTCGGGAGGGCTGCTCAATGAGGCACTTGCTACTTCCGTTTCTTTCAGGTACCTCGTGAAGGCGTCCGATCGTGACGACGACGGCATTGGCATTCCCGCGAATGCGATACTGCTCAACCGCGGCTCCATACGGGATTCACGGGGTCGAGATGCAGACTTGACGCATGAGGCGGTTCCCGACGACCCCGAACGCAAGGTGAACGGGGACCTGGATGCCGTCCCCACCATCACGCGTGTATTTGCGGCGGTATGGCCGCGCCAGGGCGACACGTTCGGTCGGGGCGAGAGCGTTCTCGTTGGGGTCCGGTTTTCTGAACGCGTCGACGTCACGGGTGCGCCACAGCTCACCCTGCAAGTGGGAACACAACTGCGACGGGCGGATCTCCATTTGCGGCAAGAGTCCACCCTCTACTTCGAATATATCGTACAAGCCTCCGATGTCGATGCGAACGGAATCAGCGTGCCCGCCAACGCGCTGACCGTCAACGGGGGCTCGATACGAGATGGCGACGGCCACGACGCCGACCTGAGCCACGACGCCGTGCCTGACGATCCCGACCGCAAGGTGAACGGAGAGTCCGGCGTCCCGACGGTAATGCGTCTGAGTTTCGCGAGAAGAGCTCCAGTGAACGGGGATACCTACGTGGTCGGCGAGACGATCTTATCGTTTGTTCAATTCTCGCGGAGAATTCACGTGAACGGCGAGCCTCAACTCACTCTGCAAGTCGGGGCGCAGGCGCGGCGAGCCGAATATGTTCCGACGGTGCAGGCCGCCGCGCTGTTGCCGCCGGTAAACAGCTTGCATCTTCCCGAGGAGGGGCCCAATGTCTTTTTCCAGTACGTCGTGCAGCCGTCGGACCTCGACGACGATGGGATCAGCATTCCCGCGAATGCGTTGACCCTCAACGGGGGCTCGATACAAGCTGTGTATGACAACACCGACGCCCGCCTGAGCCATGAGGGCCTCGCCGACGACCCCCTGCGCAAGGTCGACGGCAGCCGGAGTGACGACGACGCGCCCGTGGTTGCCCACCTGTACATCATCGAGCCTCCGGTCACCGGCACGTTTGGTGGTGGTGATGTGATTACCGTTGGATTGCATATGAGCGAGGCGGGGATGATGGTAAGCGGTTCGCCGCGGATTGCGCTCCAGATCGGCGCGCACACGCGATTCGCGACGTTCCATGAGTACTGGGGTACTTCAAGCTTGTTGTTCGAGTATGTCGTGGACGAATCGGACCGTGACGACAACGGCCTGAGCATCGCCGCCGATGCCGTCGATCTGAACGGGGGGACGATACGCGACAATGCGGGGAACGACGTTGCCGACCTCGATCTCCAGTGGTTCGCGTTCGACGACGACCCGAACTACAAGGTCGACGGCGGGCTGACCCCGGTGCCGGTGCTCCCGTGGCCCGCCTTCTTCGCGCTCGGCGCGGGGCTGCTGACGGCGGGGTTGGTTCGGCTGCGGCGGGTCGGTGAGTCCGTCCGGGGTCGTCAGTGACCGCTATAGACCGTCGGCCGCCGCGTGGTCAAGCGCGTGGTGGGTGAGTGGGTGATGACGCGGCTCCGCGAAGCCCGGTGTTCGTCGGGTCTTCTCGGGCCGCGTCGCTACCTACCGGACGATCTCGCCGGGACCGGCTTCGGCGGGGCCGGGTCGGGGTGGCGGAGGTGCTGAAGATCCGTGCCGCCGATCAGGTACTTCGGCGCCGACGAGGTGACCGGGTTCCGATGCCGATGAGGACGAGCCGGGCCGGCGCTCGGCGCCATCCCGGCGCCGATGCGCCGGCGTTCTTCGACGGACCGGCGATGTCCATGTGCCCCCCATTGGCTCGCGAACCGTGCGCGGGCATCAAAACCGAAGTGGCGGCCTGGGTGGGCGCGAAGGTCTGCTTCGACGGCCGACTCGGGCCGTACTCGGGCCCGAACGAACGCTTTCGGCAGGGGCTCGTCCCGGCCGCCGTCATGACCTGGGCGCGCCGTCGAGCCGGCCGATCCGACGCCGGAAGTCGTTCTCGTCGGCGCAGGCGACCGCCGCCGCCATTACCGCGTCGGGTGGGAGGTCCGCGAGGACCGGCGACCCCGCCAGGGCGGTCGAGAGGCGGATGCCGCGCGCCCGCAGCACACCGGCGACGGCGGCGGCGACCCCCTCGGCGCGGCCCGCCCGTCACTGCGACCCGAGCAGCGGGTCGTCGTCGGGGCCCGTGCCCTCGCGGGCCCCCAGGGCGCCGCCCACCCGCTCCAGCACCGCCGCCGTCGCCGGCGACAGGGGCCGGCTCGTTCAGCGCGGTGTGAATCTCCGCCGCCGTCCATCCCGGCAGGGCGCGGCTCGCCGGCGCCGGCCGATACGCGCCGCGACGTCCGAGGGCGGGGGCGAGGCGGGCGGCGAGCGTCTCGGCGCGGCGGGTGCGGTCGACGTCACGGGGTTCGTTCAGCCGACGCGCAAGTGTCGGATACAATCGAGCGGGATCCATCGGGCGCCGGATCTGCTTTTTGATCGTCCACCGACACGGGAGATGATCAGGTGTTGTTCAGCCCGTCGCAACCAGCCGGGAATTCGCGGCGAGAGCGCGGCTCCGCGCCCCCTTGGGTCCGCCTCGCTTCGGTCTGCGTCGTGCTCGTCGCGGTTCCCGTCGGTCTCTACCTGTTCCTCTACCAGCGGTCGCGCATCGAGGCGGCCACCATCCGCAATTTCCGCGCCCTCGACGCCGCGGCGGAGCGTGTCGACCAGGTGCTGACTCGCCTGTCGAGCGTCGTGGTCGGCTCTTCGTTCGGTGTATCCCCTGCGGTGCTGACCGAAGTGACCAAGCTTCTCACGGACGGCAATGCGACGCCGTCGGGATGCGGCGGCAACCGCGGCATCGTGAGTTCGTCGTGGGACGCGCCGCCGGCGTTCCCCCGCGCCCCGTTCCGCTCACGCCGGCCGACGGCGGCGCAGCGTCTGGAGTTCCGGTACTGGCGCGCCGCCGACACCCTGTTCAAGAGCAACGAGAGCAACGGGGGAGCAACCGAAGCGCTCTGGAACCAGTTGCGCTGCCTGATCGACACGCACCGCAAGTTTATTGAGCCGAGCGAGACCGTAAAGGTCAACGTTGTTCCGGTGCCCCGCACGGCGCTTCGCCCTCCAGCCTGGTGCGACGACTGGACCGCCAATTCCCCGTGCATCCGCCTGCGCGAGCTGCTGGATGCAGCGCCTTGTCCGGATTCTTCTGCGGGGTCGGCGCGGCTGAGTGCGGGCGGCGACGGCATGGCGGCGACGGTCGCCGACTGCCGTGGCATCGAAGAACGGTACGACGACCTGCACCGGGCGCTGAATTCGTTCGTCGGCGCCGACAGTGTGATTCACGCCCTCGATTTCTTTGGAACCCGAAGCGCCGCCGATCTCGACCAGTTGATGAACGAGGCCACCGGCTACCTGTCGCAGTTCTTCGACAGCCATCTCATCGCCGACACCGACGGCCTGATTCTGTTCGAAGCCGACACCGCGTCGGCGTCGACACCGGCGGCCGAGAATAAGGCCGCGACGCCCGGCTTCTCGCGCTACGTCGACATCTCGGAACTCCTTCGCACCGAGTCGTCCCGGTCCAGCCTGCCCGGGGCCGGGGACGCCGACGACAGCGCCGCCGCGCCGACAGCGTCCGCGCCGTCGTTCCGAGGCCGGTCGTTCATGCGCGTCGTCGGCGTCGGAGATATCGGCCTGCGCGTGTTCGTGCATCCGTTCATCCTCGACGGGGTCGCCGTCTCCGACGGCGCGCAGCGAGACGCGCGGGCGGGCGCCGCCGCGTCGAACGCCGACATCCGGCCCACCCGGCCCACGTTCTACCTGGTCGGCATCGTCGACGACCGCGAGTTCAGGAACGCGGCCATGCGGCTGCGCCTGGAGCGGGTGACAAGCGCCACCGTCGTGCTGCTGGGGCTGCTGTCGTTCATGCCGTTGATGTGGTACTGGACGGCCGGCGAGCGGGCGGTGGTGGGGCGTTTCGCGTTGCTCGCCGTCTGCGTGCTGCCGGCCGTGGGCATGGTCCTGTTCACCGTGCTCGCCTGCGGGCTGGTGACGAACCGCGCGGACGAACACGCACTCGACGGCGCGATGGCGCACCTGTCGGCGCGCATCGTCGACCTGTTCGACCAGGAGCTGGGCGCGGAGATTGACCGGCTTCAGCGCGATGTCCCCGATCTGATGGCGCGGGCTCGACGCGAAGAGCCGCGACCGCCGCGCACGAAGACGCGCCTGCCGTCGGCGGCCGTCGCGGACCAGCGGCGGCTGACCCGGTTGGAGCAGGCGTTCTACTGCGACGACACAGACCGGAACCTCGACTACGATCCCGGAAGGCCCGAAGCCTGGAGCGCGACCCTGCTGAATGCCGAGGGCGGTCAGAGCGTCTGTCTCAGCGACCCGCGGCGGG
>CBDATI010000036.1:0-15368 GCA_965199675.1 Vicinamibacterales bacterium
GGCCTTCGCACAGCCCTGCTGCGGGCCCGGCCGAGCACCCTTCCCCAACGGAGAGTCCTGTTGACCAGCGAAACGCAACGGGTTAGAGTGCACCGATGAACTGCACGTAGCGCCGTCGCGGACCAATTGGTTGGACTGTAAATCCATTTGATTGGATTTCAGGCGCTGCCCGACATCACTCAAGTGCGTGAACATGCGTGGACCGAGGGCCGAAGATAAGTCGGCACGATGATTGCTTATCCTGCAGACAGGGTCGTCGGTGTTCGCGTGACCGCAAACCCGTCTCGTGAAGTCGGTTGAGGTGCAAATCACAGATTGCAGACGGCAGGTACAGTTTACGGAGGAGGTTGTGGATGATGCGTAAGCGTCTTGCTTTCGGGTGTGTTCTTGCGGTGGCGGCGGTCTGCCTGCCCCAGCCGGCGTCGGCGCAGGTTGGCGGCGACGTGGCGGTCGGGTACTCGTTCCTGTCGAACAAGGAGCTGGCCGCCAACGCGTCGAACCTGCCGTACGGCTTTTTCTTCGATTCGTCGATCGAGCTGACCGACAACGTGTCGCTGGCGTTCGACCTGAACGGCCACTACCGGCGCGGCATCCCGCCGAGCTTCGAGTACTCCGGCGGGCCGAACGACCCCGTCGTGAAGTCGCCGGGGGACGTGGACTTCCAGGCCTTCTCCCTCTCCCGGACGGAGAGCGAGTACTGCTCGCCGAGGCTGGCGTCCAACGTGTACCCGGAGTACGCCGGCGTCCTGTCGGAATGCGAGGTGCACATCCAGACCATCGGGATCCTCGCCGGTCCCCGGTTCCATTTCGACGCCGGCGGCGTCCGTCCGTTCGTCCACGGGCTGTTCGGGGTCGCGCGCGGGCTGCGCAAGATCAACTTCTTCAACCACACCGCGACCCACTTGGCGATTCAGCCCGGCGCCGGGGTCGACATCGACATGACCGAGAACACCGCGTTCCGGATCCAGGCGGACTATCGGGTCACCTTCTTCCCCACGCCGAACCTGTCCGATCCGGGGGCGCACGCGTCGCTGCTGAATGTGGACGGCGCCGACTACAACGACTTCTCGTTCTCGATCGGCGTGGTGGCGAGGCTCGGCTCGTGGCGGAACTGACGGCCGGCCGGCCGGCCGGTTCGAGGCGGTGGAAAATGGACGGCGTTGTCAGAGTTGACGAAGAAGACGGAGCAGTCGTATCCGACATGGAGGTGTGCACATGAGGTTGGGTAGGTTTCTTGCGGTCGCGGCGGCAGCGTTGCTGCTCGCGCCCGCCATCGCGGTGGCCCAGAGCTCGATCGGGGGGGCGGTCACCGATGACACCGGCGGCGTGCTGCCCGGTGTGACCGTCGAGGCGTCGAGCGACGTTCTGATTGAGGGGGCGCGTGTCGTCTTCACCGACGGCACGGGGCAGTACAACATCATCGACCTGCGGCCGGGCGAGTACACCGTCACCTTCACCCTGCCCGGGTTCGGCACCCAGGTGCGCGACCAGCTCATTCTCGGCGCGGACGTGGCCCTGCCCATCGACGTCGTCATGGCGGTCGGCTCGGTCGAGGAGACCATCACGGTGTCCGGCGAGACCCCGGTCGTCGACGTGCAGCAGGTGCAGCGCATCGAGGTCATGACGCGCGAGACCCAGGAGGCCATTCCCACCGGGCGCAGCACGTGGTCGTACGCCCTGCTGATTCCCGGCGTCAAGGCGCGGGCCCCCGACATGGGCGGCACCGCTGGCGCGCAGCAGTCCGAGATGATGGGCCGGGGCCTAGACGCGTCGCACACCACCGTCGAGATCGACGGCATGATGATCAACACGTTGATCAGCGACGGTCGCTATCAGGCCTACATGAACCCGATGATGGCGTCCGAGACCTCGTACACCACCTCGGGTCAGGGCGCCGAGACGCAGAACGGCGGCCTTCGCATCAACATGATCCCGAACGAGGGCGGTAACCAGTTCAGCGGCAACATGTTCGCGGGCGGCACCCCCGGCGCTTGGCAGGCCGACAACCTGAACCCGCGGATGCAGGACCTGGGCGTCCAGGAGACCCCCAGGGTCTCGCTCATCTACGACTTCAACGGGGCGTTCGGCGGCCCCGTCTTCCGCGACCGGTTATGGTTCTTCTCGTCGGCGCGGCGCAACGTCATCGACGACGGTGTGCTCAACAGCTTCGAACGGGACGGGACGGCGGCCCTCGACCGGAACAGCATCACGAGCGCCAACGCGCGGCTGACGTGGCAGATGAACCAGCAGAACAAGATCTCGGTCATGTTCGACAAGGTGCGGAAGCGCCGGTTCAGCGAGCACCAGCCCAACGACGACTTCGAGACGGCGGCCCAGTCGTGGACCTCGCCGCACTACGACACCGGGACCGCGAAGTGGACGGGAACCCTCAGCAACCGGATGCTGGCCGAGTTCGGGTTCTCGCTCGTCTACGAGGACTGGGACCCCGGCTACTACCGCTTCAGCTCGGTCGGCGACTACGACTATTTTAGCCAGACGAAGCCGGATGGCGCCGAGCTGGCCTACTGCAACCCGACGCCCTGCTATGACGCGCCCGGCTCGCCCGCATACATGGCGCAGGTGACGCCGTGGTCGCCGAGCTCTCCCACCTGGTACAACATGGCTCCCCGGTGGGACGCGCATCTGGGGATGAACTACCATGTCGCCGACGATGACGAGCAGAACAACTACTCGCACCGCTGGGCGTATCAGGGCGCGTTGTCGTACGTGACGGGCTCGCACAGCTTCAAGTTTGGGACGAACTTCTCCTACGGCCAGAACCGGCACACGCGGTCCGGCAACGCCGACCTGCAGCAGCGTTACGACGACTCGCCGAACCTCTGGGGCGACACGCTGGACTTCGTCAACGCCGGGCACTGGGCGAACGAGGCGAACAGCGCGCTGGGCCTGCCCGCCGGCACGACCGGGGCGGCCGAGTACGTCTGGGTCAAGAATTACCCGGAGTTCCGCGCCTACAACCTCGACTTCAACGGGGGCATCTATGCGCAGGACTCGTGGACCATCGACCGGCTGACCCTCAACTACGGCCTTCGGGTCGACTGGTCCCGGGTGTCGATTCCCGAGACCCCGAAGGGCCCCGGGCGGTTCACACCGGCGGTCACCCGGGGCGGTCGGCCCTCGTCCGAGCTGCCCGCCTGGGGGCCCGACTTCTCGCCGCGGCTGAGCATCGCCTATGACCTCTTCGGTGACGCCAGGACCGCGCTGAAGTTCGGCTACAACAAGTACGTGCGGGACGTCGGCACCGGCCTGCCTTCCCGTTATCAGTACGGGGGCGCCCGGACGGACCAGCGGGAGTGGTACGACTGCGTGCTCGACCCGGCCACTCTGGCCACCACGCCCGCGTGCGCCGCGGCGGGTTCTGACCTGTACATGATGTACGCCTCGAGCATGAACGACCACATCGCCCAGAACTGGGAGATCGGACCTCCCAGTTCCGCGGCCTTCGGTCAGTTCTCGATCGCCTCGGCCCAGCCGGACCTGAACAACTTCCCGCGCGAGTACAACCACATCTGGACGGCGGGCATCCAGCAGGAGGTTTTCCCGGGCCTGTCGCTCAGCGGCGAGTACCGCCGCCGGTATTTCGTCAACACGTTCAGCCGCGACAACGAGGACGTCACCTTCGCGAACTTCGGGGCCTTTCCCGACGGCACGCCTGACCCCGCCTACGCCGGTGTGCGTCACATCCAGGTGGCGCGGCCGTATCCGATGACCGGCTCGTTCACGCTCTTCGGCCTCGACCCGGCGCTCCGCGGCGTCGACGACAACGTCTGGGAGCGGCAAATGGTCGACGGCTACTCGAACATCTACCACGGGTTCGAGCTGAGCGCTCAGGGCCGACTGGCCGGTGGCGGCACCCTCTTCGGCGGCTGGTCGATGGAGGACACGGGTCGCACCACCATCTACGGGTTCGACAGCACCGCCGGGGGCGGCAGCTACGGCGGCGAGACCAACCTGTGCGCCGATGTCATGCACCGTGGCGACAACCCCAACGAGCTGCGGTTCTGCGACCAGAGTAGCTTCCCGCGCCCGTTCCGGCACGAGTTCAAGCTGTCGGGCACGCAGCCGTTCACGCTGCCGGGCCTCGGCGACATGCAGTTCGGCGCGTCGCTGCAGGCGTATCCGGGCGGCGGAAACATCCGCTGGGGCGCGTTCCAGGAAGGCATCAACGTCCGCCGCTACGGCGCCGACGCCGACCCCAACGTGCTTCTCGGCACCTACTCCGAGCAGCTCTACGGGCAGCAGGGGCACTGCGTGGCGCCGTGCGTGCTTGGCGAACGGTTCGTCCCTGACACCATGTCGGTGCTCGGCACCAGCACGAGCAGCTACTGGGTGCCGATGGTGCCCCTGGCCAGCGTGAAGTTCCTCCCCTACTGGACGCAGCTCGACATGAACTTCCTGAAGGTGTTCAACGTCGGGTCGTGGCGCTACGAAGCGCGGTGGGAGTTCTTCAACATGCTCAACAACGGCGTCGAGCTCGAGTCGCAGTTCAACCACTCGGGCAGCACTGGCGCCGGCTACCAGTCCCTCGCGGGCTGGGAACGCGCGTCGCGGCTGTTGCCGGGTCGGGTCATCCGCTTCGCCGTGACGGCTCGGTTCTAGCCGGGCCTTGGGGGGCTGTGCCCGATTCCAGGTCTGGTTCCCCCATTTCTTCCCTTCGGAGCCGGGAGAGTTCTGCTCTCCCGGCTCTTTTTTTGTGGCACCCTCTTCGGCGGCTCCCGCGCCCGTTCCGGCACGAGTTCAAGCTGTCGGGCACGCAGCCGTTCACGCTGCGAGATGCAGTTCGGCGCGTCGCTGCAGGCGTATCCGGGCGGCGGAAACATCCGCTGGGGCGCGTTCCAGGAAGGCATCAACGTCCGCCGCTACAGCAACGACGTCGACCCCAACGTGCTTCTCGGCACCTACTCCGAGCAGCTCTACGGGCAGCCGGGGCACTGCGTGGCGCCGTGCGTGCTGGGCGAACGGTTCGTCCCTGACACCATGTCGGTGCTCGGCGCCAGCACGAGCGGCTACAGGGCGCCGATGGTGCCCCTGGCCAGCGCGGTTTCGGGTCCTGCTGTCGGTGCACCGCGTCGACGCCGTCTCCTGCGGCCGTGGGTGCGCCGACGCGCTGTGGCGCGAAGGCCGGGCTCAGGGCGGTTCGATGTCCTGTAGCCCCGCGCGCGCGCCGATGTGGTCCGGATCGAGGCGGAGGGCTTCGCGGAAGGCCCGCGCCGCCCGATCCCGCGCGCCGCGCGCCGAGAGCGCGAGGCCGAGGTTGGCGAGGCCGTCGGCGTTCTTCGGGTCGATCGCGATCACCCGCTCGAAGTGGTGCTCGGCCTCGTCCATCCGGCCTTGGCCGGCCAGCGTCACCCCCAGGTTGTTGAGCGTGCTCAGGTGGTTGGGATTACGGTCCAGGGCCCGCCGGTACTCGGCGACGGCCTCGCTGGCCCGCCCCGCCCGATCGAGCGCCAGTCCAAGTGCGTACCGGGTGGGCGCGTTGTCGAGACCCGCCAGCGCCCGCCGCAGCATCGCCTCCGCCTCCCCGTAGCGGCCGAGGGCGGACAGGCAGCGGCCGATGTCGGCGAGGACGCCGAAGTCGTCGGGGCGCTCGCGTCGCCGGCGTTCGAGCAGCTCCAGCGCCTCTTCGTACCGCCGAAGCAGGCGGAAGGTCGTCGCCAGATCGGCGAGGGCGACGGGGTGGTCGGGGTCGAACTCCAGAGCCCGTCGGATCAGGTGCTCGCGCCACGGCGCGTTGGTCGCGAGGTCGGCGGTGGCGGCCTGCTGCAGCAGAAACGTCGTGCTCCGCGATTCCCGGACGAGCACCTCGGCCAGGGGGTCGAGATACGCCTCGTACTGGGGCAGGCGATCTGCGGTCCGCAAAGCACGCGAGGCGTCCTCGACGCGGTCGAGCGACGCGTACGCGTCGCCGAGCAGCCGGAACGCCGGGCCGAAGCCGGGCGCTGCCGTTGTCGCATCTTCGAGCAGGCGCACCGCGCCGTTCGCGTCGCCCTGCACCAGCGCGACCCGGGCGAGACCGAGCGCCGCGTACGCGGACACCGGCGCGCCAGGGGCGCGCGGCGGGAATGCCGGCGGCTCCGGCGCGGCGGCGGGCTCTGACGCCGGCGCCGGATCTTCCATCGACAGGGCCCGGCGCCACGCCTCGGTGGCGCGGTCGTAGCGCCCCGCCTTGAACTCCGCCTCACCGAGCCGCCACCACGCCGGGCCGAAGTCGGAAGCGGCGGCCACGACTCGTCGCAGGCCGTCGGTCAGGGCAACCGTGTCGCCGCGGGTGCCGGCGGCCAGGGCGCGGTAGTAGGTCCAGCGCCACTCGCCGCGGCTGAGCGCCTCGGCCGCCGCATACGCGCGGTCGGCGTGGTCGAGGAACAGGTCGGCGTGGTAGGCGAGGCCGAGGGCCCCCACGGCATCGGCGGACGAGGAACGGTCGCGCGCGGCGCGATCCGCGGCTTCGAGGTGCGCGCGCAGGGCCGGCGGCTCGCCCGACAACTCGGGAAGGGCGGGCAGCCGCGCCGTGTAGATGGCCTGCCTCGCGAGGGTCGCGCCTGCGTAGAGCACGGCGACCGCGGCGGCGGCGCCGACCCAGGCCAGCCAGCGCCGGTGCGGGGCCATATGCCTGGCGCTGGCGCGTTCGCGGGAGGGCGCTGTCTCCCTAGCTGCGTCCGCGCTGGCGGGCGGTTCCCCGCCCGGGCCAGCCGATTCGTCCGGTGCGGTCGGCTGGCGAGGCGCGTCCGATCGCGACGACGGCCGCGCGGTTCCCCGGGTCGACCCGGCGTGCGGTGCGACGGACGCCTCGACGCGCGGGCCATCCGCCGCATCGTCCGCGGTTGCGCGGGTCGACGGGGCGTGCGGTGCGCCCCTTGCGGGATGCGTGTCGCGAGAAGCGGCCTGTTCCGCCGTTCTCGGTCCGGCCTGCAACCCGGCCCGGCGGCGTTTGTCACGGCGCCGGCGAGCCATCGTTGCTCCAGACCGTCACTCGCGACATCCGGTCGTAGGGACCGCTGATGTGCATGCCGCCGGTGACGAGATCGGCGTCGCCGTCGCCGTCGAGGTCGCCGGCGGCCAAGGTGATGAGGTGCGTCGGTGAGCGCGCAACCCGGCGCTTCGCGAACTGCATTCGCCCGTTGTTCTCCAGCCACACGAGGCTGTGGGCCGACTCGTCGTCCCACTGGTTGTAGGCGCTGACCACCGCCACGTCGAGGTCGCCGTCGCCGTCGAGGTCGGCGGCCTGAGGGCTCGACGCACCCTGCAGATCCGCGATGCGGTGCGGCTCGAACCGCATGCCGCCTCGGTTCTCCAGCCACTGCACGCCGTGCCACGGGCGGCTGTTGGCCGGTGCGTAGTCGAACGCATCGCCGTTGCTGTGCAGGATGTCGAGGTCGCCGTCTCGATCGAGATCGACGAGGGTGATCCAGCTCGATCCGAAGTCGGGGTTCGTCGTGCCCCAGAGCAGTTGCTGCCGCAACTGCGGGCCGGGAAAGGCCCAGATCTCCTCCCACTCCTGACTGACGAGGGCCAGGATGTCGAGGTCGCCGTCGTCGTCGAGGTCGGCCGCGAGGGCGTTGACGGCGCCCGAGAACCGCTGCAGGACGCGGGCCTCGAAGGTCCAGCCGCCCCGGTTCTCGAGCCACAGCGTCTCGCCGTGGTCGTAGCCGAAGGCGGCCACCGCGATGTCGAGGTCGCCGTCGCCGTCGAGGTCGCCGGCTCGCGCGTCAGCGACTCGGGGGATGCCGTCGGCCGCGACGCGGGGCACGAAGCGCTGGTCGCCGTCGTTCTCGAGCACGACGACGGAGCCGATGCGGAGGTCGCTGGGGAAGAGTTCGCCGAGGCTGCCGACGATCAGGTCGAGGTCGCCGTCGCCGTCGAAGTCGGTCGGTTCGACGTGGGCCGGCGCGCGGATCTCCTCGGTGATGGGCTGCTCGGTCCAGGCCCCGGCCGGGAACTGGCGGATCCAGGCGACGCGGTGACGGCCCGCGTCGCAGGCCAGGATGTCGAGGAGGCCGTCGCCGTCGAGGTCGGCGATCTCGATGTGCGCGATCTGCGGGCGTTCGTTCTCGCCGCGCGGTTCGCCGACCGGTCTTGGCGTGAAGGCGTCCGACGGCGCCCCGTCCGGCAGGATGGCGTGGCGCGGGTCGGCCGCCGCCTCGGGGTCGGTGGGGCCGTTGCACGTCCACGCCAGCGTGCAGACGAGACCCGCCACGAGGCCGCGAACAGCCGTCGACGGGACAATCGATCCTGCCCGGGCCCGATGGCGCAACATCGGATTTGACTATATCAGACTCCCGGGGCCCATGGGCAGGGGTGGTCGCAGCCCCTCGACTCGGCCTCACCCTCGCCGGCGGGGCGGCTTGAAAAAAGTTGGGGCCCCAACGGATAATGGAGGCATGCTGTCGATGCTTCTGGACCTCCGGCTGGGGATGGCGACGGCCGGTCCCTTGGTCCTCGTCGCCGCTGCGGGATGCGGGTCGCCCGAGTCGGTCTCGCCCGAGTCTGGGGCTGATGGTCCTTCCGCGGTTCCCGCCGGTGAGATTCGGTTCACCGACCGCGCCCAGGAGGTCGGCGTCGACTTCAAACACTTTAACGGAATGTCCGGCGAGTACTACTTCAGCGAAATGATGGGGCCCGGTGCCGCCCTGTTCGACATGGACAATGACGGCGACCTCGACGCGTACCTCGTCCAAGGACAGATGCTTGGCGCGGGGCGGGGCCTCGACGTCGCCTCGATGTCTCCGGCGTCCGGCGTGCCGCTGCCGTTGACGGATCGCCTCTACCGCAATGACATCGAGGTTCACGCCGACGGCACTCGCACGCTGCGGTTCACCGACGTGACCGCGGGCAGCGGTCTCGATGTTCGCTCCTATGGCATGGGCGTGGCGGTCGGCGATTTCGACAACGACGGCCGGGGCGACGTGTACCGCACCCGTATCGGCGCGAATCAGCTCTTTCGCAACAACGGCGACGGCACGTTCGCCGACGTCACGGAGCGGTCGGGCACCGGTGACGAGTCTTGGGGCGTGTCTGCGTCTTTCGTTGACGTCGACGGGGACGGGTGGCTCGACCTCTACGTGGGCAACTACGTCGAGTATGACCTCGAGACGGAGACCCCCTGCTTCAGGGTGACCGGCGAGCGGGACTATTGCGCACCAAAGAGCTATCCGCCGGCGCCCGACCGCCTGTATCGGAACAACGGCGACGGCACGTTCGCCGACGTCACGATGGAGTCCGGCATTGGAAGCAGTCACGGCCCGGCCCTGGGCGTGTTGACCGCGGACTTCGATTCGGACGGCTGGATGGACATCTATGTCGCGAACGACGGCGAGCCGAACCAGCTTTGGATCAACGGGCAGGACGGGACCTTCGAGGACCGGGCCCTGCTTGCGGGCGTGGCGGTCGACGTTGCCGGGGACGTCGAGGCGAGCATGGGCGTCGATGCCGGAGACTTCGATGCAGATGGGGACGATGACCTGTTCATGACCCACGTCTCGGCCGAAACCAATACGCTCTACGTGAACGGCGGCGCCGGTTTCTTCGAGGACCGGAGCGCGATGATCGGTGTTGGCGCCCCCAGCCTGCCCTACACCGGTTTCGGAACTGCCTGGGTTGACTTCGACAACGACGGCTGGTTGGACCTGCTGGCCGTCAACGGTGATGTGCAGGCGATTGAAGGCCTGGTTCGGGCCGGGGACCCGTTCCCGCTGCACCAACCCAACCAGGTGTTCCGCAATCGCGGCGGCGAGACCTTCGACGATGTCACCGCGGGGGCTGGCGTGGTGTTCGAGCTGTCCGAGGTCAGCCGCGGGGCGGCGTTCGGCGACATCGACAATGACGGCGATGTCGACGTGCTGGTGGCGAACAACAACGGGCCGGCGCGCCTGCTGGTCAACGAGACGGGAGACCGGAGGCGGTGGGTCGGCCTGCGCCTGATCGACCGCCGGGGGCGCGACGCGCTCGGCGCACGCGTCGGCGTCTGGCGCGAGTCGGGTCCCGTGCTGTGGCGGCGAGCCCGGGCCGACGGCAGCTACGCGTCGGCCAACGATCCGCGTGTCGTCGTCGGCCTTGGGACCGCGGACAGGGTGACTCGCGTTCGTGTCCAGTGGCCGGGTGGTCGGGTCGAGGACTGGGAGGATGTCGCAGTCGACGGCTGGACGACCCTCACCGAGGGGACTGGCCAGCTGGTCGGGGCTGAGCCCGAATGACGGGCGCTCTGCCGGTACGGCTGGTTGGACTGGTTGACTGTCCTGGAAAGGGGGCCTCTCGGTCGATCTGTCGGGCGCACTCCAGCAACGAGCAAATGAGGCGGCAGCATGGACAGTTTCATGCAAGGCAGTCCACTGGTTTCTGACATCGCAACCGGAGGCCCGATCCCGGCGCGTCGCGCCGCGAGGCGAGTCGCGCTCGCGCTTCTGGCGGCTGCGGCCTGCACCCTGGCCGCCTGCGGTCCCCTGGGCGGTACCGCGGCGCCGGGCCTGCAGTCGATCGCGCTGCCCGATCTCGATGGTGTGCATGCCTCGGTCCGGACCCGGTTGCAGGCGGCGAGGACCGCGGTCGATACGGCCGACCGGGGTTCGGCGGAGGAGCGGGCCGGGGCCTACGGGCGGCTGGGCCTGCTGCTGATGGCCGCTGAGTATCTGGAGGCGGCCGAGCCGAGTCTGTTGAACGCTGCGCGGCTCGCCCCCCACGAGTTTCGTTGGACCTACTATCTGGCGCATCTGTACCGGCAGCGAGGCGACTTGGAGCAGGCCGCCGAGTACTTCGAGCGCGCCCTCGACCGGCGACCGAACGATTTTCCGGCGCTCGTCTGGCTGATCAGCACGCGTCTCAATCTCGGGCAGCCGGAGGCGGTCCAGCCTTGGCTGGAGAGGGCGCGGACGCTGCGGCCAGGTTCGGCGGTGGTCCGCTTCCAGGAGGGTCGGACGGCCGTCGCGAACCAGGACCACGCTGCTGCCGTGGAGCACTTAACCGCGGTGCTGCGGCTCGATCCGAACGCGTCGATCGTGCACTATCCGCTTGCGATGGCTCATCGCGCCCTTGGCCACCGGGAAGCGGCCGAGTATCACCTGGGCCATGCGAGAGGGGACGGTGACGGTGGAGGCGAGCTGGGACTGAACGACCCCCTGATGGCGGATCTCTCCGACCTGCTGAGCACGCCGCAGGCGCATCGCGAACGGGCGCTTGAAGCTGCCGCGAACGGAGACCGGAAGGAGGCGGTGCGGCAGTTCCGGATGGCGGTCGAGCTCGACCCGGCGGACCCGCTGCTGCGCTTGAGTCTGGCGCTGGCGCACGACCGCGCCGGGAATGCGCGGGCAGCGGTTCCGGAGCTTGAGACGGCCTTGCGGCTCGATCCGGACCTGATGCAGGCCCACTACGTCCTGGGCACGCTGCTCGAGCGGGATGGACGGGACACGCAGGCAATCGACCGATTCACCACCACCGTCGCCCTGGACCCGCAGTCGGCCGAGGCGCAGCTTCGGCTCGCGAATGCTCTGCGTCGCACCGGTCGGATCGAAGCTTCGCTGGCCCCGTACCGGCAGGTCCTTGCCATCGACTCCGGTGTGGACGAAGCCCGGTTCGGCGAGGCGATGGCTCTCGCCCGGCTTGGCCGCCACGCGGAGGCGCGGGATCGTCTGGAGGCAGCCTTGCGCCGGACGCCCGGTCATCCGCAGTTCGCCACCGCGCTGGCGCGGCTGCTGGCGGCTTCGCCGGACGCCCAGGTACGCGACGGTCGGCGGGCGTTCGAGATCGCCGAGGCAGTGGTGGCCGATCACAAGACCACCGACGTGGCCGAGACCATGGCGATGGCCCTCGCCGAGCTGGGGGAGTTTCGGGGCGCGATAGAGTGGCAGCGGTTGGCTGTCGACGTGGCGAACGACGCCGGCCGGCCCGATCTCGCGGCCCGGATGTCCGACAACTTGGCGCGCTATCGCCGGGGCGACCCCTGCCGCACTCCCTGGCGGGACGATGCTCCGGAACACCACCCGGGGCCGGCGGTGGAGCCGGGTCTACTCGGCCCTGCGCTCTGAGTGGCGCCCAGGATCATGGACGCTTCGGCTCCCGGTCGCGGCCCTGCGTCCGTTCTCGGAGGTTGCCGCACGCAGGGTCGGCGTCTCCGCCAAGCGCTCCTGTTGCATGGGATGGTCCTGGCGCTCACCCTGCCTGGGGCTGACCGGGCGTTTGCATCACGGATCTCGCCGCAGGTGCTGCCGGACGCTTCTCCCGTCGCCTTGTGCGCGCTGCCTGACCTGAGCCGCATGCACGCGGCGACCCGGACGCAATTCGCCGACGCTTATCGCGCGCTGGAAGCGGAGTCCGCGAACGGCGCCGGTGCGGCCGAGACCAGCGCCCTCCGCAGCGGCCAGGCCCACGGCGCCCTCGGAATGCTGCTGCTCGCCGCCGACTACCCCGATGCGGCGGGGCGCTGCCTGCGCGACGCGGCGCGTCTCGCCCCCGGCGAGTTCCGCTGGCCGTACTACCTCGGGCACGTCCACATGCGTCTCGGCGACCTGGACCGGGCCGTCGAGTCCTTCGAGCGCGCGTTGACGATTGAGCCCGACGACCTCGCGGCCCTCGTCTGGCTGGTGCACGTGCATGTCGACCTCGATCAGCCGGCCGCGGCGGAGCGGCTGCTGGCCCGCGCCTGGGCGAGCCACCCCGACACGCCCGCCCTCCTCTATCAGGGGGGGAGGGCGGCCCTCGCGGCGCGGGAATACGCCGCCGCGGCGCAACGTCTCGAGGCCGCCCTGCAGCTCAACCCGGCCGCCACGGTCATTCACTATCCGCTCGCGATGGCCTACCGGGGCCTCGGTGATCTCGATCGGGCCCGCGTCCATCTGGACCGGAGCGGCGCCCGCACCGACGGCCGCGGAGCCGAGGGCGGGGTGCTGTCCGATCCTTTGATGGCCGAGATCTACACGCTGCTCCGCAGCCCGCAGTCCCATCGCGATCTCGGCCTCCAGGCGGCCGAACGGGGAGACTGGCGGGAGGCGGCGCGGCAGTTCACACTCGGCGCGCGGATGGCGCCGGAGAACCCCGTGATGCGGCTGAACCTCGGGACCGCCCTGATTCGGACCGGCGACGCCCCGGCCGCGCTGACCCAGCTCGAGGCCGCGGTGAGCCTGGACCCCGGCTTTGCGGCGCCGCACTTCCTCATCGGTACCCTCCTCGAGCGCAGCGGACGGGACGAGGAAGCCATCGATCGGTTCAGGATGGCCGCGGACGCCGACGCGAGTATGAGCGCCGCCCGTCTGCGGCTGGCCGACGCCCTGCGCCGCACCGGCCGGTTCGAGGCCGCGTTGCCCCACTACCGGCAGGTTCAGGGCGAGCAGGCCCGCTTCGGCGAGGCGATGGCGCTGGTGCGGCTGGGCCGGCACGGCGAGGCTCTCCAGGTGTTGGACGCGGCCGGGGAGCGGTACCCTGCGGAGCCGTCCTTCCTGCACGCCAGGGCCCGCCTGCTCGCGGCCGCGCCCGACGACGGCTTGCGCGACGGGGCGCTGGCGCTGGCGCTGGTCGAGGGACTGGTGAACTGCAGGGGTACAGGACGGCCGGGGTGGCGGAGACCATGGCCATGGCGTTGGCCGAGCTGGGCCGGTTCGCGGAGGCGGTCGAGTGGCAGAGCCGCGCGATGGAGGTTGCCGCCGGCGCCGCCCGGGGCGACGTGGCGCGGGGGATGAGCGCCAATCTCGCGCTCTATCAGCGCCACGAGCCGTGCCGGACGCCCTTGGCGGGACGATGAGCCGGAGCACAACCCCGGCCCCGCCGTCGACCCGAACCTCCTCCCGGCGCCCGACCCCGGCGACTGATTTCCGCGGAGCCCGCGAAGCCGCGTCGGGGCGGGGCCGTCGCCGACCCTCACCCTGATCGCGGCGTGTGCAACGCGACCCGCAGGTGACAAGACGAGCAGTACACAGGAGACCTCGACATGAAACCGGTTCGTTGCAGCGTCGCCGCCGGACTCGCCGGCATCCTCGGCGTCATCGGCATCGGCGCGGCGCCGCTCGGCGGGCAGCGCCGCCCCCGGCCCGGCCGGTCGACCGCCGCAAGGCCAGCCGCCGCAGGACATCTTGCACATCCCCCCCCGTGCTCGTCGACGAGAGCTGGGTGGAGCCTCGGCGGCAGGCGCAGTTGCGGACGACCGGCGACTTCGACGTGTTCCACGACTTCCGGTTCGCGGACCGGGTGGCCGAGACCGGCATCACCTTCGTGCACCGGATCGTCAGCGACGCCGGCCGCGACTACAAGGCGGTGCACTACGACCACGGGAACGGGATCGCGGTGGCCGACGTCGACGGCGACGGCCTCGACGACCTCTACTTCGTGACCCAGGTCGGCGCCAACGGGCTGTGGCGGAATCTCGGCGGCGGGCGTTTCGAGGACGTCACCGACGGCGGCGGGGGTCGGCGTCGCCGACCGGATCGGCGTCACCGCCTCGTTCGCGGATATCGACAACGACGGCGACCCCGACCTCTATGTCACCACCGTCCGCGGCGGCAACGTGCTCTTCGAGAACGACGGCAGCGGGACCTTCCGCGACATTTCGGCCGCGTCGGGGCTCGGCCATGTCGGCCACTCGTCGGGCGCGGTCTTCTTCGACTACGACCGCGATGGGCGGCTCGACCTGTTCCTGACCAACGTGGGTCGCTACACCACGGACGCGATCGGCGGCGACGGCTACCGCTACTACGTCGGGTTCGAGGAGGACGCGTTCCGGGGGCACCTGTTCCCGGAGCGGACCGAGCAGAGCCTGCTGTTCCGGAACGCAGGCGGGAACCGTTTCGTCGATGTCTCGGCGGCGACCGGCCTCGTGGACGATCGGTGGTCCGGCGACGCCAACCTCGTCGATCTGAACGACGACGGCTGGACCGACCTCTACGTGCTGAACATGCAGGGCGACGACGAGTACTACGAGAACGTCGAGGGGACCCGCTTCATGGCGCGGGGCCGCGACGTGTTCCCCAGGACCCCGTGGGGCGCCATGGGCATCGCGGTCCTCGACTTCAACAACGACGGCCGCCTGGACGTCTACATCACCGACATGCACTCGGACATGAGCCAGGAGGTGGGGCCGGCCGACGAGAAGCGCAAGGCGATCATGATCTGGGACCGTGAGATGGTGGGCGACGGGAGCACGAGCATCTGGGGCAACGCTTTCTTCCTCAACCTCGGGTCGGGCCAGTTCCGCGAGGTGTCGGACGAGATCGGGGCCGAGAACTACTGGCCCTGGGGCCCCAGCGCGGGCGATCTCAACGCGGACGGCTACGAGGATCTGTTCGTCGCCTCGAGCATGAACTTCCCCTTCCGCTACGGCGTCAACTCGGTGCTGTTGAACAACGGCGGCACGCGGTTTCTCGACGCCGAGT
>CBDATI010000037.1:0-37344 GCA_965199675.1 Vicinamibacterales bacterium
GCGCCGCCGACGAAGCCGCCGCCGGCGTCCGGTCTTCCGCAACCGGAGTTCGTCGCCGTGCCCGTCCAGCCCCCCGCCAACCCGCCGCCGGCGAGGCGGCGTCGCCGACCAGCACCGAGTCGCGCAACCGCTCCGGTCCGGCTTCCCGCCGACCGTCGCCTGCGCAGGCGGGCGCTCTCGATCTCTCGCCTCCCGCTCGCGAGCCTGTTCCTCGAGCCGATGTGGGTGACACGCCTTTGCGGGGCGATGACCTTGGATTGCGTCCCGCTCGCGAGCCTGTCCCTGGAGCCGATAGCGATGGCAGCGAAACCTGATCGCCACCGATCGCTTGTCGCGGGCGCGGCCGGCCTGTCCCTGGAGCCGATAGCGATGGCAGCGAAACACAAGCACCTCGAACTCATCCAGGGCGTAGTGAACCGCCTCGCCTCCGACTCGTTCCGCCTGAAGGGCTGGAGCGTGGTACTGGTCTCCGCCATCCTCGTTCTCGCCGTCCGGGAGAAGAACACCGCCCTCGTGCCGGTGGCCCTGATCCCCGTGCTCGCCTTCTGGGGTCTCGACGGCTACTTCCTCTGGCAGGAGCGCCTGTTCCGCGCCCTCTACGACCACGTCCGGCGACTCGACGACAAGGAAATCGACTACGCCATGAACGTCGGCCCCTTTCGCACCGTCCCCCCGCGAACCTGGCCAGGCGCGACCTTTTCGATAACCCTTATCGCTTTCCATGGAGCCCTTGTCGCCACCGTGGTGGCCGTGCTATTTTTGTAGTAGGAGGGTTCCATGACCCGAAAGGTCTTCTACAGCTTCCACTACAAACCCGACAGTTGGCGTGCGGGGCAGGTTCGGAATATCGGATTCATCGAAGGCAATCGCCCGGCGACAGACAATGACTGGGAGACAGTGAAGAGAGGCGGCGACGTTGCGATAAAGCGCTGGATCGCGGGCCAGATGAGCGGCCGTACCTGCACGGTCGTCCTAGTCGGGTCCAAGACGGCGAACCGTCATTGGATCAATCACGAAATTGTCAAGTCGTGGAACGACGGGATGGGCGTCGTAGGCATCCGTATCCATGGATTGCAGGACATCTACAGCAGGACGTCCACGTTCGGCCTGAACCCATTTGACTATATCTACTTCGGGAATGAACGGCTGTCGTCCATCGTGAAGTGCTACAACCCGGTCGGGCACGACAGCGGGAGCCGTTACGATTGGATCAGCCGCAATCTTGCGGATGTTGTCGAAGAGGCGATACGCATTCGGCACCATCGATGATGCGGACGCCGATCCTGACCGACAACGACCGCAAGGCTGCGCTCCGTCGCCTGCCTGGCGGTGCTTCCGTCCTCGAGCCGTTGATGACGTGGGCGAAGAAATGATCTCATGTCTGCGAACCGCGCCGAGATGGTTCTGGCCGCGGGCGTCGCCGTGCGCAGCGTCCACGCCTATCTCGCCGCGCACGGCTGGGAGAAGGCGGCCCCGGCGGACATGACCCGGGCCGACGTGTATCGCATGGCCGGTCGAGAGGATGCCGTCCTCGTGCCGGCTTCCGCCGACTACGCGGACTACGCTCTCCGCATCTGGCAGCTCGCGGGAGACGTCGAGCAGGTGGAGGGTCGTCCTCGAGCCGCGATTCTCAACCACCTGATGCTGGCGACCAGGATCGAGTGCGCCGGGAGGACCAGCGCTGACATCTGCGTAATCCGCGCGATCTGGCCATCCTTCGGGACGATGACGACGATGACGACTGGCTGTGGCCGCCGCTGGCCCGACCCCGTTCGCGACACTATCGTCGCAACCGATCGCCGCCCGGCGCCTCGCTGCGGAATCTGGGTGACACAATGAATGCCGCGTACAGCCGATGCCTCGAGCCTTTCGCGGCGCGGGTTCTCCCGACCCGAGGCGGGGACGCGCGATGACCGGCGGAATCGACAGCGACGCGGCGCGCTCGGCCCTCATCGATCTGCCCGCAGGCGCGGGCCACGGCGAGCCTCCGGATCCCGGACAGGTCTATCTCCCCCCCTCCCACCTCAAGGCGATGGACCCCGACGCAATGCTCGTTACCGGCATGCGCGGCGCCGGCAAGACGTTCTGGTGGACGGCGCTTCAGGATCCCGCCGTCCGCGAGTTCGTCTATCGTTCCCCCCGCCGACTGGCCTTGTCCGCACAGACTGTCGAGGTCAGGACGGGTTTCGGCGCCCGGGCCGACCTGGACCGGTACCCGGACCGGGACGTGCTGAAGGCGCTGCTGTCGGACCGCCGCGATCCGGCGACCATCTGGCGGGCGGTTCAGGCGTGGCAGATCGCGCCCGACGATCATCCGATTCGACGCGAACCGGACTGGCGGGCGCGCACCGACCATGCCGCACGCCATCCCGAGGCGGTGGCCCGGCTGTTTCAGGACGCCGACGCCCGACTCGACCGGGAAGGGAAGTACCTGCTCCTGCTCTTCGACGCCCTGGACCGGTGCTCGGACAACTGGTCGGACATGTACCGGCTCGTTCGCGGCCTCATGCTGACCGCGCTCGACATGCGCGCCTGTCGGCGGCTGCGGATCAAAATGTTCCTCCGGACCGATCAGGTCGACGAGAGCCGGATCGCCGACTTTCCCGACGCGCTGCGGGTGTTCTCCACCTCGGTCGCGCTCGGTTGGCCGGCCGGCGAACTGTACGGTCTGCTGTGGCAGCATCTCGTCAATCGGCCGGATGGGCGCGTGTTCCGCGATCTCCTCGGGCATGGCGCCTGGTCTCCCGTGGAAGTCGGCGGGCAATCGCCGGGCGCGACCGCCGCGCCGACGCCACTGCGTCTGTTCCAGATCCCCCGGAAGCTGATTGCGGACGACGAGTCCCAGCGCCGCAAGTTCCACGTCATCTCGGGGCCATGGATGGGCCAGAACGCGAGGCGCGGCGTCCCCTACACCTGGATTCCGAACCGTCTGGCGGATACGGCGGGGCAGGTGAGTCCCCGGTCGTTTCTCCAGGCCTTGAGGGAGGCCGCCCTGGATACCGCCGAACGCTACCCCGGTCACGAGCACGCGCTCCATTTCGAGAGCATCAGGCGCGGTGTGCGGCGGGCGTACCAGGTCCGCTTGAGGGAGTTGCGGGAGGACTATCCGTGGATGGAGCGCGCGCTCGGGCCCCTGGCCGGCCTGTCGGTTCCCTGCGCGTTCAGCGACATCCGGGCGCGCTGGAAGGAGAAGCAGGTCATCGAACGCCTGACCGAGGAGGTGGAGCAGGGCGCGGTCGGGCTGCCGCCGCTTCACCTCGAAGACGGGCCCATCGGCCTCCGCCGGGATCTCGAATCGCTGGGTGTTTTCCAGCGCTTGTATGACGGCCGGGTGAACCTGCCCGACGTCTTCCGGATGAGCTACGGCCTGGGCCGGAAGGGCGGCGTGAAGCCTGCGCGGTGACCGGCGACGCTGCCATCGAGCGGAATGCGGATTGCACGGCGTACGCGCCGCCATCTGACTACCCGGTCAGGGTGGTCATCGGCTCCCTCGAGACGCGGCCCGTCGGGCGAAGGCGGGCGCGAGGCGCGCAGCCAAGGTCTCGGCGCGCCGGGTGCGGCTGATGTCGCCGGGTTCGGCGAGCAGTCCTTCGAGGTCGGCGGGCCGCAGGCCGGGCGCCGCCGCCGATTCTTCCGCCGCGCGCCATGTGCCGCCGTCGGACACGAGAATCGTCGCCGCGCCTTCGGGTCGGGATTCCGAACCGCCGGTACGTTGCCAGATCCAGAGCTCGGGAACATCCAGCCGCCGGTAGGCGGCGAGGCGCGCATCGAACCGGGTGCGGCTCAGCCGCGTCGTGTCCACCTCGACGACGAGGTCGGGCACGGGCGCCGGTCGGACGCCGGTCTCGAGCGCGGCCAGCTTCTCGGGAGAAACGAAGAGCTGCGCGGCGGGATGGCGGCGGTCTCCCTCGCCGCCTTCGAGCACCGCCGTCGAGCCAACGTGAACGGCGGTCGCAGACAGCCGTCGCAGTGCTGTCAGCAGGTCGTACACGGCATCGGATCGCGGATCGTGATAACGGCCGTCGGGCACGGCGTCCACCTCCAGCGCCCCCCGGCGACCGTTGTACGACGCCCCGCGCGGCAGGCTCTCGCTGTCCATGAGCCCGTCGTAGCATTCCACCGGCATCGGGAATACCAGAGCGCCATGCTCGTAGCGCAGGTCGGAGTGTTCGTTGAACACCGTCGTCTCGGGGCGGACGCCTGCCGTCTCGCGCCTCTTCGCGACGACTCCCATGATGCCGGCAGCATAGCACGCGGCGCCGTGTCCCTGGCCGGCGGCGGGAGTGTCCGCCGTGGAACGCGCGGACTGCTTGCCGGGGTGGCCGGGCGCCCGGCGGAGCCGCCAGATCAGGCCGACGGGGTGGGCTGGAACGTAGCCGGGTAGTCTCCGGCCTGTGAATGCCGAGGCCTGCCCGACGGATGCGGAGACGCGGTGCGAGACAGGTGGCGTATCCTTTCGTGCGGGGCAACCAGCCGTGCCCGCGCCGGGACGGGCTGGTGTCGCGGGCGTGTCCTTCCGTGCCGGGCAACCAGACACCCCGGCCGGCAAGCCCGGGGGTGACGAGATGGAGAACCGAGCAGCGAATGGACGGATCCTTGCCTTCTCCTGACCCTCCCGCCGATTCGCCGGCGGTGCGACGCCGTCTCGCCGAAGCGCTCGAACTCGACCTCATCGGTCCCTCGGCTGGGCACGCGCTCGCGGCCGAGCGGCTGCCGAGGTGGGTGCGGCCGTCGAACTGGTACCTGACGGGGTTCCTGGTTCCGTCCGGCACCGAACCGGCGAACAGCGGGGACGCGGACGAGGACGACGACCTCGATGAGACGCCGGCGCGGGCGGGCCTCGCCGAAGAATCGGCCGAGGAGCGTCGGGCGGCGAAGCGGGGCTTCTTTCCGTCGTCGATGGGCCTGAGCTTTCTGATGGCCGGCGACGTGGATACGCTGACCGCACTCGTGCGGTGGGGCGACTACGAGCTGGGCGAGGCGGAGGCGGCGGGTGAAGACGGCGAGCCGACGCCCGTCTGGGAGCGGCGAGCCGAGGAACGGTCGATGACCGTTTCCGTCGCGTCGAGCCGTGACCAGACCGTGCCCGACTCGGGCGGTCTCGTTCTCCACGTGGAGTCGCGGCCGGCTCCCGCCGAGGCGATCGAGGGGATCCCTGCAGGAACGCGCTCGGTCTCGCTGTTCCTGGTCAATCGACGGGAACCCGACGCGGATCACGCCGACTGCGCCTACGCCTTTCAGGTCGAGATCGACGTGCTCAGCCGTCGCCCCTTCGTGCCGCGGCCCGATCCCCGCGGCGCCGGCGGGAAGGACTGGGACGATCGGGTGGCCGATCTCCACTACGCGGACCGCCCCGAGTACGCCGTCGGGCACGGCGTGTCGGCGGACTGGTCGCTCGACCCCGACGGGAGGTGCCGGCGGTTGCGGACGGCGTGGGTGCCGCGCGCCGAAGTCGAAAGGACCGAGACGTCGGACATCGCCGACGCGGAGCTGTCGATGGAGGCGCTGGGTGCGCTCGTCGATGGGCGGCAGGCCGAGACGGCGTTACGACCCGTCGTGGCGGAGTACCGGACCTGGATCGACGCGCGGCGCGCCGGACTGCCGGGCGGCGACCGCGGCGAGACGGCCCGCGAGCTGCTGGGCCGGGCCGGCATCGCGGCGGACCGGATGGAGCGCGGCCTCGCGCTGCTGGCGGCGGACGAGGCGGTTCTCGACGCCTTCCGCGTGGCCAACCGCGCCGTCGCGGCGGCCTTGCGCCGGCGGCTGACGGACGCCTTCGCCGACGGCGGGCCGCGCTGGCGCGCCTTCCAGCTCGCCTTCATCCTGCTGAACCTGCCCGGCCTCGCCGACCCGCGCGACCCCGACCGGCTGGTCGCTGACCTGCTCTTCTTCCCGACCGGCGGCGGCAAGACCGAGGCGTACTTCGGCCTGGCGGCCTTCGTCATGGCCCTGCGCCGTCTGCGCCATCCCGGCCGGCACGGCGCCGGGGTGACCGTCGTCATGCGCTACACGCTGCGGCTGCTCACGCTCGACCAGCTCGGCCGCGCCGCCGGCCTCGTCTGCGCGTTGGAGCTGGAGCGCGAGGCCGACCCCGGACGTTACGGCGAGTGGCCCTTCGAGATCGGCCTGTGGGTCGGCCGGGCGGCGACGCCGAACGTCATGGGTCGCAAGGGCGAGAAGGGCACGGACTCCGCGCGCGGCAAGACACGGCGCTTCAAGGCGAATCCGGGCGGCAACCCGTCGCCCATCCCGCTCGAGAACTGCCCCTGGTGCGGAGAGAAGTTCGCGCCGTCGTCGTTCGAACTGCACCCGAACGACGACGCGCCGACCGAGTTGCGCGTCGCCTGTGCGAACTTCGAGTGCGTCTTCAGCGGCGACCGGCCGCTGCCCATCCTGGCCGTGGACGAGCCGATCTACCGGCGGCTGCCGGCGTTCCTCATCGCCACCGTGGACAAGTTCGCGGCGCTGCCGTGGACGGCGCAGACCGGCGCCCTCCTCGGCGGCGCGCAACGGTGCGACGACACCGGCTTCTACGGTCCCGCCGACCCCGGCCGGGGCCGGCGGCTGGAGACTCCGCTGCCGCCGCCCGACCTGGTGATCCAGGACGAGCTGCATCTGATCGCGGGGCCGCTGGGCACCATGGTCGGCCTCTACGAAACGGCGATCGAGGCGCTCTGCCGACGCGGCGGGGGGGCGGTGCGCCCCAAGATCGTCGCCTCCACGGCCACCGCGCGGCAGGCGCAGGGCCAGATTCAGGCGCTCTTCGCGCGACCCGATACGCAGCTCTTCCCGCCCCCGGGGCCGGACCGGTGCGAGGCCTTCTTCGCCCGTACGGTCGCCGTGGACCGCAGTCCGGGCCGCCTGTACCTGGGCGTCGCCGCCCCCGGGCGCAACCCCAAGGTGGTCATGCGCCGGGTCTGGCTGGCTCTGATGGGGGCGGCCGAGCGCGCCTACCGGGACGCCGGCGGCCACCACAACCGCGACAACCCGGCCGACCCGTACATGACCGTCGTCGGCTACTTCAACGCGCTGCGCGAACTGGGCGGCGCGCGGCGCATCCTGGAGGAGGAGGTCCGGCACACCGTCAAGAGCTACGGTCAACGCCGGCGCAGCGGCGAGCGATCCGGCCTGTTCCAGGACCGCAGGACGTTCACGGAAGTGGTGGAACTGACTTCGCGCGTGCCGACCCATCAAGTGGCCGAGGCGCGCCGGCGCCTGGAACGCGCCTTCCACGAATCCGAGCGCGTGGACTGCGCCATCGCCACCAACATGATCGCGGTCGGGCTCGACATTCCCCGCCTCGGCGCGATGGTCGTGCTGGGCCAGCCGAAGACGCACGCGGAGTACATCCAGGCCACGAGCCGCGTGGGCCGCGACCCCGGGCGGCCGGGGCTGGTGGTCACGCTGCTGAACATGCACAAGCCGCGCGACCGCTCGCACTACGAGCGTTTCCGCCACTATCACGAGACGTTCTACCGCGCGGTGGAGGTGTCGAGCGTGACCCCCTTCTCGGCGCGCGCCCTCGATCGCGGACTCGGCGGCGTGCTGGTGGGGCTGGCGCGCCACCTCGAGTCGGCACTGACGCCGCCCGAGGGCGCCGAACGGCTGGCGGAGGTGCGCGCCGGTCTCGAGCCCCGGCTGCTCGAGGCGCTGCGCGAGCGGGTCGAGCGGCAGCCGTTCGACGCCCCGGAGGAGCGCGACGAACGACTGCGCAGCGTGCACGACCGCGTGGGCGCCCTGCTCGATGCGTGGCAGGCGGTGGTGGACGGTTATCGAGAAGACACGGTCGCGGTCCACTATCAGAAGTACGAGTCGCTGTCGCCGGGCGCCCGCCCGCTGCTGCGCGACATGCTCGACACCGACTTCGAATCGGAAGACCACCGCCGTTTCCGCGCGAACCGTTCGCTGCGCGATGTGGAGCCGACGGTGAACCTGTTCCTCAGGGACCTGACCGGACAGGACGTGGGTGAGGCATGAAGAGGGCGCACGGGCAGCTCAGGCAGAGCCAGGTGATCACCACGTACGGGCCCGGGGCCCTGATCGACCTGCCGAGGCACGCCGCGATCGTGGGGGGACTCGACACTTGGCCCGGTCCGCACAAGCTGACTCGCATCGTCGAACCTCGGCTCGAACGCCGGCTCCATCACCTGACCGATGCGCCCTCGCCGACGCTCTACGCGCCTCCCCCCGAACCGAACGAACCCTGGGCGCCGGCCACCGGTATCGGCGCCTGGCGTTTTCCGCAGTGGTTCGTCGTGCAGCACGACGGCGGCGGCGACCGCGAACGCTCGCGGCGGCTCGTGCACCGCCGGGCGCTGGAACGGGGCCGTTTCGAGGGCAGCCCCGTCGTGCCCACGCGTTTCGTTCGCGCCTGTCCCCGCGGGCATGTGGACGACCTCGACTGGGTGGGGTTCGTGCACGGCCCCGGCAATGGCTGCCGGCGGCCCCTGTGGCTGGACGAGCGCGGCACCACCGGCGATCTGGCCGAGTTGTTCGTTCGTTGCGAATGCGGCCGGTCGAGGCGTCTCGCCGAGGCCGCCGAACTCGCCGAGAACCCGCTCGGCGCCTGCACCGGGGCGCGTCCGTGGCTGGGCCGGAACAGCGGGGAAGACTGCAACCAGCCGAGTCGTCTGCTGATCCGCACGGCTTCCAACGCCTACTTCCCCCAGGTGGTCAGCGCGCTGTCGTTGCCGGATCGAGGTTCCGAGGTCGAGAGCGCCGTGCGCGCCTGCTGGGACGATCTCCAGATCGTCGCCGACCGGGCCGAGTTGGCCTTCATCAAGAAGAAGCCGGCCGTGGCTGAGGCTCTGCGCCCGTTCGCCGACGACGACGTCCTGCAAGCCATCGAGCAGATCCGCAGCGGGGCCGGCGGCGACCGCCCCGTGAAACAGGTCGAGGTCGAGGCGCTGCTCGGCGCGCCCGAGGGGTTCGACGACGACAGTCCGTTGGACGAGGACTTCCACGCCCGCCGGCTGCCCGACACCGCCTGGCGGCGGACCGGGCGCAGCGCCGGGATCGCGTCGGTGGTCCAGCTTCACCGTCTGCGCGAAGTGCTGGCGCTGATCGGGTTCACGCGTCTGGAGCCGGCGCTGCGCGACATCCACGGCGAGTACGAGACGGACGTCGAGCGGGCGGCGCTGGCTCTGGATCCCGACTGGTTCCCGGCCGTCGAGAACCGCGGCGAGGGCGTGTTCGTGCAGTTGGACGCGAAGGCGGTCGCGCGGTGGCTGCGCCGGGGCGCCGTGCGGGAACGCCTCGCGGCCCTCCACGCCGGGCACCGCGCCTGGACGCAGCAGCGTCGCGAGATGCCCTTCCCCGGCGGGCCGTACATCCTGCTGCACACCCTCTCGCACCTGCTGATCGCGTCGCTGGCCATGCGCTGCGGCTATCCGGCGAGTTCCCTCCGGGAGCGGATCTACGCCGAGGGCGACGGTGAGGCGGGACGCTTCGGCATCCTCCTCTACACGGGGACCCCCGATGCCGAGGGCACCCTCGGCGGCCTCGTGCAGCAGGCGCGGCGACTCGAAGAGCATCTGGCCGATGCGCTGCGGGCCGGTGCGCTGTGCTCCAACGACCCCATCTGCAGCCAGCACCGACCGGGCGAGAGCCTGGAGCGGCGCTGGCTGCACGGCGCCGCCTGCCACGGCTGCACCCTCGTTTCCGAGACCTCCTGCGAAATGCACAACGACTACCTCGACCGCGCCCTGGTCGTCCCCATCCTCGGACTCGCCGACGCGGCCTTCTTCGGTCGCGACGCGTGATGGAAGCGCCGCTGCGTCTGCTCGTCACCTCCGGAAACGACAGGTGAGCGACCTCGAATCGGGTCCGTCGGCGAGTGTCTCCGGTGTCGGTGCGCTCGGTGTTCGGCCTGCGCGACGTGTTCGCGGGACGGCAGCCGCGGTCTGACGCGATCCGTGGCGAGCAGACATCCGCCGGGACACCATGGCGGACAATTCTCGGGCTAAAATCGTTCAAGCCGAGCTCTGCGAAGGACTTCGCGGTCCCGCGGCGAGGATGAAGAGGAAGGATGGTCGGTCGCAGCCACCAGCGCACCCACCCGTGGATCAGCTTTGAACTGGATCTGCGCGCGGCCCCCGTCGATCTGTGGACCCTGGTCGGACGGGCTGCGGCCCTCTGCGAGCAGATCGCCGAGTCTGCCCTGCCGCCCGGCAACGCCGAGGAGATGCGGAGGCTCTACCTGGTCAAGGGGGTGCAGGCGACCACTGCCATCGAGGGCAATACGCTCAGCACCGAGCAGATCCATGCGCGGGTCGACGGGCGTCTCGACCTGCCGGCGTCGCAGGAGTATCTGGGCCGCGAAGTGGACAACGTCGTCCGCGCGTGCAACGAGATCGCGGCGGCTCTGTTGAAGGGCGATTCCCTTCGGCTCACGCCGGACAGAATCGCCGCCTTCAACGCGCAAGTGCTCGACGGTCTGGAGGACCACCTGGAGGAAGGTGTCGCGCCCGGTGAGATTCCGGCCCACGCGGTCGGGGTCGGTCGCTATCGGGGGGCGCCTCGGGAAGACTGCGCGTTCCTGCTCGCCCGGCTGTGCCGGTGGCTGGAGGAAGAACAGGCCGATGTCTCATTGCCGGGCGACGAAGGGAGCAATCGCCTGGCGACCGCGATGCTCCAGGCCATCGTCGCCCACCTCTACATCGCGTGGATTCACCCGTTCGGCGACGGCAATGGCCGCACCGCTCGGCTCGTCGAGTTCATGCTGCTGGCCCGTGCCGGCGTGCCGTTGACCTCGGCTCAACTGTTGAGCAACCACTACAACCTCACGCGGACCGAGTACTACCGACAGCTCGACCGGGCGAGCCGCGTGGGGGGCGGCCGCGGGGACGCCGTCGGGTTCATCCTGTATGCCTTGCGGGGTTTCGTCGACGGGCTGGACGAGCAGCGCCGCCACATCAGCCGCATCCAGCTCTCCATCGCGTGGGAGCATTTCGTTTTCCGGCGGTTTCAGAAAGAGAAGCGTTCGCAGGCCCTCAGTCGGCGGCGCGAGTTGGTGCTCGCTCTGACCGGGGAAGCAGCGACCCCGAGATCGCGACTTCGTCGCATCAACCCTGCGCTCGCCGAACTCTACGCCGGCAAGACGGACAAGACGCTGACGCGGGATCTGAACTGGCTCGTGCGACAAGACCTGATCGAGAAGCGGCCGCACGGATACCGCGCGCGCGTCGAGCGCATGTTGAGCTTCCGACCTGTCCGTCTCGACGGGGCCGACGACACGCCCTGATCCCGGCCGCGAGGCTGCTCGGAATCGGCGGCGGACCGTCGCGGCGCGGGCCGCCGCGGCGGGTGGCCCCCTGCGCGCCGCGCGGTCCGGATCGGCCGTTCATGGTCGAGTCGGCTCGCGGTCGCCGCCGACGTGCGGGAAATCTCGTTCGTAGCGCCACCCGCCGTCGATCATCCAGATGCGGTGCCGTGGACCGACGCAGTCGAGGTCTCCCGTCTGGTAGGCGCAGTCTTCCGCGTAGAGCGCGACGCGCCCGCCGTCGACGGGATGAAGGCGTCCGAGCAGGCGTTCCCGGGGCCACGTGTCGACCGCCGCGAGCGCCTCGGCGGTGGTCGCGTGCTCGGCGAGCCGGGTGCTGAGGGCGAAGGTCGGGTTGGCGAACTGGATGCGCCGGTCGCGGTGCGACCGCAGGGCGTCGGCGGGGCGCCACCACCGGTGGTCGTGGATTTCGACGCCGTCGACCCGAACCTCGGCGGGGGCCGCCGCCGCCGCGAAGAACCAGGTGGCGAACCGGATGGGGCTCGTCGCCGGCGTCGTCCACTCGCATATCGGATGCAGGTCGGCGGGGTCGACCGTGACCCCGGCCTCCTCGCGTGCCTCGCGGGCGGCCGCCCGGCGGGCCGCCGCGAGCTCGTCGGCCCCGCCTTCCGGGGGGTGGTCGCCGGGGTCGATGCGGCCGCCCGGGAACACCCAGTAGCCGCCCATGAACTTGAGGTCGGGGCTGCGGCGCAGGTAGAGGATCTCCGGTCCCGCGGGGGTGTCGCGCAGGAGCACCACCGAGGCGGCGGGCCGCGGCGCGACGGATCGAGTCTGACCGTCCACGCCCTCTAGTGTACCCGCCCGGGGGAGCCCCCCAGGGGCCCCGGCCGCCCGGCGGCACTCGCCCGGGCGCCTCTCCTCCGTGCATTCTCCCGTGCTTCGGCCACTCGACCCCGGCCCGCGCGGCGGGAACCGCAGGGGCGCGGCGTGGTACGCTCTTCAGTTGCCTGCATCCGCTTCGCGTCCCTTCCCGACGAGAACGACCCGTGCCGGCGCGCCGTGGTCGGCAACCCATCATGTCCTCCCTCGATCTCGCCGTCGTCGTGTTGTGCAGCGTGGCCGGATTCACCCTGCAGGGAGCCGTCGGCTACGGCATGGGCATTCTGGGAACGCCGATCCTCATCCTGATCGATCCCCGGCTCGTCCCCGGCCCCGTCCTCGCGTCGACCATGGTCTTCACCCTGATGGTGACGGTGCGCGAGCGCCGCGGCATCGATCTGGGCGGGGTGGGCTGGGCCCTGGCCGGACGCGTGGTCGGGACGTTCCCGGCCGCCGCGCTGCTGGCGCTGCTGCCGCAGAACCAGTTGAGCCGCGTGTTCGGGGTGATGGTGATCGTGGCCGTGGCGATCAGCGTCTCGGGGGTACGGGTCCATCCCCGCCCGTCGACATTGCTGGCCGGGGGGGTGCTGTCGGGGTTGATGGGCACGGTGGCGGCCATCGGCGGGCCGCCCATCGCGTTGCTCTACCAGCACGCCTCCGGCGCGCGGTTCCGGGCAACCCTGTCGAGCCTCTTCTTCGTGGGCACCATCCTCTCGATAGCGGCGCTCGTGCCGGCGGGGCGTTTCGGCGGGCCGGAGTTGCGCCTGACCCTGTTCCTGCTGCCGGGCGCGGTGTTCGGCTTCCTGGTGTCGCGCCGCCTCGCGAGCCGCCTGGACCGGGGGTACACCCGGCCCGCGGTCCTCGCGGTGGCGGCGATAGCGGGGTTCATCGTGGTGGTGCGGTCGTTCGTCGCGCCCTGATTCGGGGCGTGGCGGGTCGCTCCGGTGGCGGCGATTCCCCGCGTTCTGATCCGGGGCGTGACGGGTCGCTCCGGTCGCGGCGATTTCCCCCGCGTTCGCGCCGTACTAAAGTCGGTCGCCCCGTCCGCCGAAATCGCGGTTATGGGCCTGGCATCATTCCCGGTTCGCAGGTTCGGCCTTGTCCCACCGGCTGCGCGCAGGAAGGGTATCGCGCGCACCATCGGCTGGCGCCGGGCGGCAGGCCCGGTCGTGGCCGCCGGCCTGCTGCTGGGCGGGGTCCAGGGCCTGTCGGCACAGAGCCTGCGGGGCAGCCGGGCGTCACTGGATCGCCAGGTCGCCGAGGCCCGGCGGCACGATTTCACACACTTGACGGGCGCCGCGCAGGTGCGGCGGTTCGTCGACGCCGGTCTGCTCGTGCACGTCGCGGGCAACCGCGACTACACCCTGGTCGACGTGTCGTTCCCGTTCGCCCGCCCCGAGGTGCGGCTCTTCATCGAACGGTTGGCTTCCCAGTACCGCGAGGCGTGCGGCGAGCGGCTCGTGGTCACGAGCCTGACGCGGCCGCTGTCGCATCAGCCCCGCAATGCCTCCGACCGGTCGGTCCATCCCACCGGCATGGCCATCGACCTCCGTCTCCCGGCCGGGCGTTGCCGCCGTTGGCTGGAGGGGGTGCTGCTTTCGCTGGAGGCGCGGGGGGTGCTCGAGGCGACTCGCGAGCGGCGCCCGCCGCACTATCACGTGGCCGTGTACCCGAAACCCTACGCCGCCTACGTGAGGGAGTTGACGGCGCGGACGGCGGGCGGGAACGAAGAGACGACGCCGCCGGCGCGTGGGACGGGGGAGGCGCCGGCGGATGCCGCCGTCGCCGTCCACGTGGTGCGCCGCGGCGACAGCCTCGATCGGATCGCCCGTCTCTACGGGGCCACGGTCGACGTGCTGCGCCGTGCGAACGGGCTCACGTCATCCCTCATCCATCCGGGCCAGTCGCTCCGCGTTCCCCGAGCGCAGCCCGCGGCTTCGGACGCCGTCACCCTGCACGTGGTGCGCCGCGGCGACAGCCTCGATCGGATCGCCCGTCTCTACGGAGCGACGGTTGGCGCCCTGCGCCGCGCGAACGGGCTCACGTCATCCCTCATCCATCCGGGTCAATCGCTCCGGATTCCCCACTCGCAGCCGTAGGTGGCAGGCCTCTGCGCCGCACCCTGGAGCAGGGGTCGAGCCGGCTGTTGGCGAAGAACCACTCGCAGCCGTAGGTAGCAGGCCTCTGCGCCGCAGAACGCGTCGGCGGGGCGGCCGCGCGGGAAAACGCTGTCACGCCGCCGCGTCGGCCGGTTAGAATAGCGCGTGCTGCGGCTCTCGCCGTGCGTGGCGGTCGGCGGCGTTCCCCGGGGGGTGGTGACTCGATGAAGATGACGTCCGTTGTACTGACAGTGGTCCTGGGCCTCTTCGGACCGGCGGCGGCCCTGGCCCAGGATGATGGCATTCCGCGGCTCTCCAACGGCCTTCCCGACATGAACGGCATCTGGCAGGTGCTGAACGAGGCCAACTATGACATCGAGCCGCACATGGCCCGGCACTCGATGCAGATGCGCCCGGGGCCGGTGAACCCGGTCCCGGCGATTCCGACCCTGCGCCTCGGGGCGGTCGGCGCGGTGCCCGGGAGCCTCGGGGTCATCGTCGGCGGCGGCCGCATTCCGTACACCGACGAGGCGCGCGCCCTCAAGGAGGAGAACCGCGCCAACTGGGTCGACCGCGACCCCGAGGTCAAGTGCTACCTGCCGGGGGTCCCGCGCGCCACCTACCTCCCCATGCCGTTCCAGATCGTCCAGAGCGAGGAGGACTTCTTCATCGCGTACCAATTCGCGGGGGCCGTGCGCGACATCTATCTGGACAATCCCGGGCCCTCGCAGATCGATTCGTGGATGGGGTGGTCGGTGGGCCACTGGGAGGGCGATACGCTGGTGGTGGAGGTGACCGGACTCCACGACGGCACGTGGTTCGACCGCGCCGGCAGCCACCACAGCAGTCAGCTCCGCGTGGTGGAGCGCTACACGATGCTGGGGTCGAACCACATCGACTACGAGGCGACGATCGAGGATCCAGTGGTGCTGACCGAGCCGTTCACCATCAAGATGCCCATCTATCGCCGCATCGAGGAGAACGCGCGTCTGATGGACTTTCGCTGCGTCGAGTTCGTCGAGGAGTTGTTGTTCGGCGAGTGGCGCCGGGAGCCGTTGCCCCGGTAGGCGGCCAGGCGCTCGGCTTGAGCGGCAGGCGACGGTCGGCGGGCCGAGTCTGCGCCGCGCTCGGCGCGGAACGCCGGCAGGTCGGCGGGGCGACGAGCGGCGATGGGCGGGCCGACCAACCAGCGGCTGCGCGACCTCGGGGGGGCGCGTGGGGGAGACGCCGGCGCCACGCTCGCGCGGCGCCGCTGTGGTTCGCGCACAGGCCGGTTCAGGAGGTGGAGATGGGTAGTCGAATCACGGTCGGTCTCGGCGTGCTCGCGGTGGTCGGACTGGCGTCGCTGCCGGCGGCGGGGCAGAGCGGCGACATTCCCCGCACCCCGAGCGGTCGTCCGGACCTGTCGGGCACCTACGACGTGTCGACGCTGACGCCGATGCAGCGGCCGACCGAGCTCGGCGAGACGATGTCGCTGACCGACGAAGAGGCGGCGGCGATTGCGGCGGCGGAAGCGCAGCGCATGGCCGAGCGCAACGCTCCCAGCGACCCCAACCGGGGGGCCCCGCCCGAGGGCGGAGACGGCTCGCGCGGCGCCGCCGGCAACGTCGGCGGCTACAACTCGTTCTGGATCGACCGCGGCACCGGCGCGTTCCGCATCGACGGCGAGTGGCGGACGTCGATTCTCATCGACCCCCCGAACGGGCGTTTCCCACCGCTGACCGAAGAGCGGCAGGCGGCGATGAGGGCGGCGTTCGAGGCCGGCCCGCCGCGGCGCGCGCAGAACGACGGCACCGCCTACTGGCTCGAGGCGGGGCTCGACGCCCCCGGGCCCTACGACAACATGGAGCAGCGGCCCTACGCCGAGCGGTGCATCCTCAGCTTCGGCTCGACGTCGGGACCGCCGATGCTGCCCGCCCTCTACAACAACCACAAGCGGATCGTGCAGGGCGAGGACACCATCGTCATCCTGATCGAGATGGTGCACGACGCGCGCGTCATCCGGATGAACGCCGAGCACGATCCGCCCGAGATCAAGAAGTGGCTGGGCGACTCGATCGGCTGGTGGGAGGGCGACACCCTGGTCGTCGAGACCACGAACTTCGTCGACCGGCCCGCGTTCCGCCAGGGGACCGGGAACATGACGGTGACCGAGCGCTTCCGCCTGGTCGACGCCGACACCCTCGTCTATACGTTCACGGTCGAGGACCCGACGGTGTGGACGACGCCGTTCACCGGCGAGTACGCGTGGCCTCGGAGCGACAACAAGGTGTTCGAGTACGCCTGCCACGAGGCGAACTACGCCCTGGAGGGCATCATGAAGGGCGCCCGCCTGCTGGAGGCCGAGTTCCGCGGCGAGGACCCCGAGGGTGTGGCCAACCCCACCCGGTAGGAGGCTCCGGATTTCGACAGTCAGGAGAACTGAAGATGCGCAAGCAGACCCGTGTTTGGTTCGGAATCGGCCTGTCCGCCGCTCTCGTCCTGGCCGGACTGGCATTGACCGGCGGTGTTCCGGCGCAGGCCCATCACGCCTTCGGCGCCGAGTTCGACCCCAACCGCCCCGTGGTGCTGCGGGGGCCGGTGGTCCGCGTGGAGTGGGTGAACCCCCACACGTGGATCCACATGGAAGTGACGACCGAGGATGGGGACAAGCAGGTCTGGATGGTCGAGGGCGGCACGCCCAACACCCTGCTGCGGCGCGGGCTGACCCGCACCTCGATTCTCCCCGGCACGATGATCGTCGTCGACGGCTACCAGAGCAAGGACCGCAGCGCCCGCGCCAACGGCCGCGACGTGACGTTCGAAGACGGCAGCAAGTTCTTCATGGGCTCGTCCGGGACCGGCGCGCCCCTCGACGGCCGCGACCCCACCGAGCCGCGCTAGGGGCCGGTGGCCGGTGATCAGTGGTCGGTGGCCGGTGGCCAGTGATCGGTGGCCGGTGATCAGTGGTCGGTGAGTTCAGTGGCCGGTGGTCGGTGGCCAGGGATCAGGAGACCCGAACCGCATCGATATCGAGGCGTCCGACACTTGCAGGGGTCCGCGCCGTTCTGCGGCGCAGGCTCCTGGTCCACGCCGTTCGGTCGTCGAAGCCGTGACCGCGGGGCGCTGCGCCGGGATGCGGGCTTCAGGCGCGATGGCGGGCCGGGCGTTGGCCGTGGGGCGCGTTCGATTGGCTCTGCGTGCTGGGCGCGACGGGGAGGACCGTCATGCGCTCGAGCAGCCAGACGACGTTGACGGCTACCGGGGTGCCGCGGGCGCGGGCGGGCACGAAGCGCACGTCTGACGCGAGGCGCGACAGCGCCCGCCGGAGCGCGGCATCGGGTGCGGCGCCGCCGCGGCGGCCCTCTGCTGCCGCGTCGGCGCTGTCGCTGCCGCCGGCGCCCGGCCCGGCGCCGGACGACGCCGGGCCGAGAACCTCGACCGACGCGATCTCGCCCTCGCGGGTCACCACCGCGGCCAGCGCGAGGTTCTCGAGCACGAGGGGCGGAAGCGGCTGAATCAGCATGGCCGCGGCCTGAGTGTCGGCCGACACGTGCGGCAGGCTGACGCCGGTCTCGAACCCGCGCAGCGGGTTGGCGTTCGACCCGAGGCGGTTCGCTCCCTGCAGGAATCCGGACAGCGAATGCGGATGAACGGGGGGCGCGAAGCTCAGGGCCGTGGCCACGAACAGGCCCGCCACGAGGATCGAAGCGATCGCGCCGCCCATCACGCACAGCCGCTGTCCGTCCGCCACCGCCTCGCGGAGACGGCGGGGGAGCGGTCGGCACGATCGGGAGGGCAGGGACTCGAGCACCCTCGACGCCAACCCGGCGCATTCCAGTTCGTCGGGGCGGTGCTCGGAGGCGAACTCGCGCAGGGCGCCGCTGACGGCGGTCAGGTCCTGCCGGACGCGGCGGCAGTCGGCGCAGGCCTCCAGGTGCGCGTCCAGCGTCACCTGCCGCGCCACCGGGAGTTCGCCGTCGTGCGACGCGGTCAGCCATCGACGCGCGGTGCGGCAACGGAGCGATCGCGAACCAGTCATCGGACGTGCCTCAGTTCTGCGCGCAGGGTCTGACGCGCGCGCGCCAGTCGTGATTTCACCGCGGCCGTCGAGACGCCGAGCGAGAAGGCGATCTCCGCGTACCGCATGCCGTGCAGTTCGCGAAGCACGACGGCCGATCGCTGCTCGAACGGCAGGCGCTCGAGGGCGCCCCACAGCCGCCGACGCAGCTCCTTCCGGTCGAGGGCGCGCTCGGGCGACGTTGTCGCCGCCGGCGCCGGCGGGTCGACGAACACCGTCTCGAGCGACACCTGGTCGGCCCGCTTGCGGCGGCGCCACCAGCGCTGCTGGTTGCGGGCCTGATTGACCACGATGCGGTAGATCCAGGTCTGCAGGGCGGAGTCGCCGCGGAACCGGTGAATCGAGCGGAACACCGTGAGGAACACGTCCTGCGACAGGTCGCGGGCGTCTTCGGGGTTGCCGAGCAGGTGCAGCGCGAGGTGATACACCATCCGCTGGTGGCCCTGGACCAGCTCGTGGCAGGCCTGGGCGTCGCCGGCCGCGCACCGCTCCGCCAGCTCGCTCTCGGAGGTCGTCGTTTCCGCCCAGTCGATGGCTCGAACCGGTTTCACCCTGCCTCCCGTGCTGGAAGTCCGTTCCCGCGACGCTGTCAGTCCGCCGGGCGCCGCGAGGCGGCCACGCGCCGGAGCCGCGCGACACTGCGCCTCGTGGACGCTTCGGCGCCGGCCGGCCACCGTGCAGCGCGGATCGCCGACGAGCCCTCTCTCGATTGGATGCCGTCAGGCCGATAAGGTTCCTCTCGCGGATGGAACCGGGGGACGCGGGGGCCTCGTCGTTGAATCGGGGGCCGCTGCGAGGTAGGATACACGGATCGCACGGGGCAATCAGGCTCCGTGGTCCCGACGCGGGGGCGCCGGGACCGGTTCACCAGACGGGAGACGGACATGCTCAGTCGTAGTCGCGTGACGGCCGGCGTCGCCGGCTTGGCGGTGGCGCTCATCGCCGCGCCGGTCGCGGCGCAATCCGATTCGATACAGCGGACGCCGCACGGCGATCCGGACATCTCCGGCATCTTCACCTTTCGTACCATCACGCCGCTCGAACGACCCGCGGCGCTCGCCGGCAGGACGAACCTGAGTGCGGAGGAGGCCGCGGCCTTCGAGGCCTCCGAGCGCACGCGGCAGAACCGCGACCTGTTCGACCCCATCACGGGCGCGCCGAGCGCCGGCTACCAGTCGCGCGCAGAGGGCGGGGTGCTGTCCTACAACGAGTTCTGGTACGAGCGCGGGGTCGAGCTGACCGCCGACAAGCGGACCTCGCTGATCGTCGATCCGCCGGACGGCCGCCTGCCCTGGCGCGAGGAGAGCCGCCGCGCCCGCGCCGTGAACCGGCTGAACCTGCGCAACGGCTTCGCCGACCACTATACCGACCGCAGCCTGTCGGACCGGTGCATCCTGGGGTTCAACTCGGGGCCGCCGATGACCTCGGGCGCGTACAACAACAACGTGCTCATCCTGCAGACCCCCGGCTACGTCGTTATCCAGAACGAGATGGTGCACAACGCCCGCATCATCCCCCTCGACGGAAGCCCGCACGGCTCGCTCCGGCAGTGGGTCGGTGACTCTCGCGGACACTGGGAGGGCGCCACCCTCGTGGTCGAGACCACGAACTTCCGGGGAGAGACCGCGGCCCGCGGTTCGAGCCGGGACACGCATCTCGTCGAGAGGTTCACGCGTGTCGATCCGGATACGGTGATGTACGAGTTCACCTTCACCGACGAGAATCACTTCACGCGTCCGTGGACCGTGCTCATGCCGATGCGCCGGACCGACGGGCCCCTGTTCGAGTACGCGTGTCACGAAGGCAACATCGGCATGCACGGCATCATGGCCGGCGCCCGCGAGCTCGACACGCAGCCGGTCGAAGGGACCCGCTAGGAATCCTGCCGCGGCAGTACGGCGCGGACTCCTGGCCGGTGGTTGGGCCGGCGGATCCGCCGGCGACGGCTGGCGGGCTGGCGGCATCGAGATCGGACGGCCTGCGCCGCGCCTCGTCTGTCGAGGCGCGGCGGGTCGCCAGGGCTTCCGGCCTGATCCAGGACAGAGACGCGCCGTCCGCTCGTGCCGGCCGTGGGACGCCTGGACACGCGGCGAGGGCGCCCGGACGCGAGACAACCGGGAGCAGGACGGATTGCCTGGTCAGACCGCCGGCAGCCACGCAGTCCGGTAATCCATGGAGTGGACCTGGGCCGCGCTCTCGGGCGTTCTCGGCATCCGTGCGCAGGAGTTGCTGGGGACCGACCTCGACCAGGTCCGGTTCACCGACATCGGTCTCACCTACTCGCTGTCGGCGGTCGTCTTCCTGATCGGCCTCGCGACCCTGGCGCGTCTGTTGGGGCTCGCCCGCATTCACTACCGGCAGCACTCCGGACATCGCATCGAGCCGCGTTTCCGGCGCGGCGCGCTCGGCCGTACCCTGTACCACCTGCCCAAGGTCCTGCTGGGCCTCGCCCTCGCGATCATGCTCGTCGCGATGGCCGACCCCTATCTCGCCTCGACCGAGGAGGTCGCGGGCGAGATGGAGTCGCGCATCCGCATCGACCTCGTCGACACGTCGCTCTCGATGTCGTGGGAGCTGCCGGGGACGGGCAGGTCGCGGGCGGACGTCGCACGCGAGGCGCATCTCGAGTTCCTGGAGATGCGCCGGGCCAAGAACGACCGCGTCGCGCTGTGGCTGTTCTCGTCGTTCCCGTACATGGTCGACGACTTCGTCATCGACGACGAGCTGTACTACTTCCAGGTGATGGATGCGCCCCACGCCATCGTGCGCATCCTCGCCGCCCAGTCGGGGACCCCCATCGACAAGATGTTCGTGCCGCCGGACAAGGTGCGCATCGTCGACCGCGAGGGCAACACCAACATCGTGCGCGCCCTGCAGTCGGTGGTGCGCCACTTCGACCGCGACGTCGCCCTCCTGGGGCGCGGCGCCACGCCCCACCGGGCGGTGCTCATCGTCACCGACGCCGACGTCGACGAGATTCCCGAGGCGGAGTTCGTGCAGCTCGCCCAGCGGAACATCGTCCCCTACATGATCTTCATCAACGCCGCCGACGCCCGGCCCCCCCGCGTCGGCCGGGGCTCGGCGCGCATGCCCGCCAACAACACCCAGGGGCTCATCGACATGATCCGCGCCTTCGGCGGAGACTACTTCGACGTGGCCGACGCCGACGGCCTCGCCCGCGCCTACGAGGCCATCGACAACGCGGAGACGGTGCCCGTCGAACTGGCCCACCGCGCCGTCAGGGTGCCCATCTACGGGCGGTTCCTGCTGATCAGCATGGCCCTCTTCGTGGTGGGGATTCCCGCCGGGTTCCTGGCCGAGCTCCTGTGGGGGACGAATCCGTAACGTCGTCACGCCGGCGACGCGGCCCGAGGCGTGCGACGAACACGACGCGTGAGGGGGGCGACGGTAGTGGCGGGGTCAGGCGGGAGGGCGGAGCGTCTGCCGGAAGCAGGCGCTCCTGCCCGGTGAAGCTCAGTCGTTGGTCGACTCGAACGGCGCCTCGTGGGGCATCAGGGCCGCCTTGATGGTCGAGGCCCAGATGCGCGTGCCCTTCTCGTTCAGGTGCAGGCCGTCGTCGATGAAGATGTCGTCCATGACCGTCCCGTCCGCCTTCAGGAACGGGGTGGCGACGTCGATGTAGTGCACGCGGTCGTCGGCCGCCGCGACCTCCCGGTACAGCGCGTTGGCCGCCTGCGCCTTGTCCCAGAACGCCACGCGGGCCAGGCTCGGCTTGACGGACATCACGTAGACGCGGGTCTCGGGCAGCTCGGCGTGGACCGCCGCGATGATCTGTTCCAGCTCGCTCGCGATCGTCGCCGGCGGCACCCGGAACCGTCCGGTGTCGTTGTCGCCCTCGTAGATGACGACGGCCCGCGGCTGGTATGCGAGCACGACGCGGTCGACGAAGTGCAGCACGTCGGCCATGGCGCTGCCTCCGAACCCGCGGGGGATGACGGTGAGCGGAGCGAGATCCGCGGGCATGGCGGCGTTCCACCGGGCGATGCTCGAGCTGCCGGTGACGACGATTGCGCCCGGCGGGGGCATGTTCTCACGGTCCGCCGCCTCGAACGCCTGTATCGCGCCCTCGTAGCGGGACGGGTCGATGGGCAGGGCCTGTGCCCCCGCCATCGTGGCGACGCCCAGCGCGAGCAGCGCCGCCGCCATCGATCTCAACTGTGCCGTTTTCATCTGCAACCTCCCGGTTTCCTTGGCGTTCCACGGTTCAATGTCGCCGATTATAGCCGTCGGCGGGTCGGCGGGCTCCGCCGCTTTCGTCGCTTCCCGGTGTTCCGGCGGGTCCTGTGGCTTCGTCGCCGGACCGGCCGCTCCGCCGGCCCGACGCGGGCCGTGGTCACGGCGCTTCCGGCACGTAGATGATCTCCCCGCTGTCGAGTTGGTAGGCGATGCCCACCCGCCGGCCGCGGCGGCCCGCGGCGTCGTCGACGTCTTCGGCCTGGTAGCGGGTGATCTCGCCCGCCTCCTGCGTGATGATCTCCATCTCGGCCGTGCCCGGGTTCTTCACCATCGTGAAGTCTTCCCGGGTGAGGAACTCAGTCAACTGCCAGCGGCTGACCATCGCGACCATGAGCGCCACCGCGAAGACCATGGCGACGTCGAACAGGTTCGCGATGGCGCCGAGCGGGTCGTTGTCGTCGCGGAACGAGGCGCCGATTCTGCGCCGCCGTCTTCTGTTGCCCATTCCAGACCTCCCTCTGCGAGGAGCCCGTAGCGAAGGCTCCGCTGCGTTCGACCGGCGATGCGCCCGGCCGACCACCGTTGTTCCCCGGGCGCAATCACCAGCACGCGCCCTCGTCGCGGCTTTGTCAGGCCGTCGCCTCGGCGTCCTCTCGCGGCTTCGTCAGGCCGACGCGTCGCCGGTCCCGATGTGATGCAGGAGCTCACTGCGGGCCTCCGGCCGTGCTCGCGTGCTCGCCGACGAGTCCGCTCACGAACTCGAGATCGTTGAGCGCCTCGGTGTGCCAACGCTGCTTCGCCTGCTGGACGGCGAATCCGATGCCGCCGACGAACAGCCCGACGACGGTGGTCGAGAAGGCCACCTGCAGGTTCTCGGCCATCGCCGCGATGTCGCCGGCGGCCAGTCCGACGAGGGCCGGGCCCATCGGGATGAGGGTGCCCATCAGGCCGAGCATCGGGCCCAGCCGCGCCATGGTCCGCGCCGCCGCGAGATCGGTCTCGCAGCCCGCCTCGAAATCGGCGAGCACTTTCTCGCGGTGCGCCGCCGAGCCGCCGTGAGCGAGCAGGCGCGCGACCGCCGGCGTCCAGTCCGCGTCGGGGGGCAGGTCGGCGTCGCGGAGCACGGCTTCCACGTTGTCGCGGTCGAGATGGTCGATCAGTGGTCGCAGCGCGGTTCGGAACCGGAGCCGCGCCAGCCACGCCCCGTAGGTGCGTCCGACGAGCAGCAGCGCCCGGCCGAAGAGGATCAGCAGCAGGACGATGACCGGCACGAGGAGGCCGGTCGAGAGCAGGTACAGGGCGCGTGTCAGCAGCTCCATGGCTCAGTCCGTGAGGCGGCGCAGGCGCCGGCGCTGGCTCCAGTAGCCGACGAGAATACCGAGAGCCGCGGCGCCGGCGACCACGGCCAGGGGGCCGGCCTCGACCGACACCCCCGCGCCCCGCGCGCCCCCGGGCAGCGCGAATGCGGTCAGCCCGGCCGCGAGCACCACTTGGCCGACGTGCACGAGCAGGCGCAGCTCGGCCCGGAGGTCCCGATCTGGAAGCAGCCGCCGGATGGCCTCGCCGCCCCCCAGGCCTGCGACGACGACGGCGAGGCACAGCACCAGCGCCGTTGTCGAGAAGGTCCATCCCGCGGCCACGTGAAACGCCTTCACCTCCACGTAGAACAGCGCCGGCGCGGGGATGACCCCGACGTGGTGGGCCGCCAGTCGCTCGTACCAGCGCCGCCGCCGGCCGCGCTGCGCGCCGAGCAACACCACGACCCCGCCGCAGCCGAGGGCGCCGTCGAAAGCGAGCAGCGCCGCCAGCGTCTGGATGTCGCCGCCGTCCAGCCCACCGACGAATGCGGACAGGCTCTGCCGCACGGCGAGCGGGTGCAGGGCGTAGACGGCGACGGCAACCGCCGCCACGGCCAGCCCCCGCGCCCATCTCCGGTCGAGGGACGCGACCGCGAGCAGGGACAGGATGACGCCGGTTCCCGCGACGACGTCGAGTACCGTTTCCATGGCTCCCGCGCGTCAGGCCGTGTTCCGGTCGAGGGACGCGACCGCCGGCAGGGACAGGATGACGCCGGTTCCCGCGACGACGTCGAGTACCGCTTCCATGGCTCCCGCGCGTCAGGCCGTGTTCCGGTCGAGGGGACGCGGCCACGAGCAGGGACAGGATGACGCCGGTTCCCCGCGACGCCGCCTCCATGACTTGCCGCGCGTCAGGTCGTGCGCCGCCGCCGGCGCAGGACGAGCAGCGCGAGCACGAACAGACCCGCGACCGCGAGGGCCCCCAGCCACGCCAGGCGCGCCGGGGTCGGCGGGGCCGCCGCCGCGTCGACCGGACGCGCCTCCGCTTCCTGCTCCGCCAGGACCACGCTCGCCTCCGCCAGCTCCACGCTCGTCGTCAGCGCCCGCCGCAGCTCACTGCGATAGGTGGCCGCAAGGTCCGCCGGGGCCTGCTCGGCGATGAACGACGCCAGGGCCGGGTTGTCGCAGACGAACCCGCTGCAGCCCGCCTCGAACTCCTCCACGAGCCGGGTGTGAAGTTCGGCCAGCGCCGCCACCTGCCGCGCGGAGGCGTCCCACAGGCCCTTGCGCACGGTCTCCAGCATCACCGCCGTCATCTCCTGCAGGGCGTAGGGGTTCTCCCGCCGGAAGAAGCCCTCGACCCCGAGCTCGTACCGGTCGTCGACATACACCTCGTACAGTTCGTTCCAGAGCGTGTCGTCGATGGCGGCCGGCTTCATCACGTTCCAGCCGTAGGTGTTGCGGAACGACTCGGCGAAGTGCTCGGCCGACGAGGCGCCGCCAGCCTGCATCTCGCCGATGTAGGCGGGGTTCAGCAGCGTCGACCGCGCCTCGGTCCAGACCGTCTCGTTCAGGTCCGTCACCTGCGGCCGGTTCATGTTTCGGAAGTCGTTGAAGTAGGCGTCGGCGTCCCGGCCGGTGACGTGCCGGACGGCGAGGCTGAGCCCGCCCATGAACTCGTAGACGTGGTCCAGGCTGAGGGCGCCCCAGGTGTGGCTCTGGCGCGGCTGCACGACGATCTCGGTGCCGGCGAGGGCGGCCTCGAAGATGCCGTCGGCGTAGAAGCTCCAGAGCTCGCCCTCGTCGTAGACCGCGCCCATGTTGCGGAGGTACTGATCGGCGACCTCGGCGTCGTCGTCCCAGCGGTCGCCGCGCTCGACCATCTCCATGATGGCGGTGCCGTAGTTGCCGTTGACGCCGCCGAAGACGCGGAGGGTCGAGTAGCGTCGCGCGTCGGCGGGGGAGAGGCCCCTGGCCATCATCACCTCCTCGGCGCGCAGCCGCCCCTCGTGGACGAAGTTGTCGTGCGCGTCGGCGTCGCGCGCCTCGGCGGCCATGGCGACGGCGCGGTTGATGAGGGCGAGGCGCGAGGCGGCGAGGTCGCGGAGCTGGCCGGCGGTCTGGACGACGACGTCGATGCGGGGCCGCCCGAGGTCGGCGGCGGGAATCAGGCGCAGGTCGGCGACCCGTCCGAACGGGTCCCAGACCGGCTCGACCCCGAGCAGAGAGAAGATCTGGCCGATGGTGGCGCCCTCGGTGCCGATGAAGTCGCTGGGCCAGAGAGTGAAGGCGACCTTCCGGGGATGGGCGCCGTGCCGCCGCTGGTGCTCGTCGAGAAGCGTTTCCGCGAGGCTGCGGCCTACCGTCCACGCCTCCGGCGACGGGGTCTTCTCGGCGTCGATGGAGAAGAGGTTGCGCCCGGTGGGGACGGCGTCGGGATTGACGATGGGGTCGCCGCCGGGCGTGGGCTCGACGTAGCCGCCGGCGAGCCCGCGCACGACGCTCGCGAGCTCGATGTCCGAGCTGCTGCGCAGGCCGTCGCGGTGGCGGTCGATGCCCTTCACGCTCGTCTCCAGCGTCAGGACCGCCCGCGCGAGCTCCGCGTCCCGCGCCGCGCGCGCCGCCAGCTCGACGCGGGCGGCGTCGACGGCGGCGTCGAGGCGCGGGTCGAACGCCGGATCGTCGAGGATCTTCAGCAGCCGGTCCGCCGCCGACCCGTCGACGTCCCGAAGCGGGCCGTCGAGCGTCGCGCGGTGCTCCCGGTAGAAGGCCACCGCCGACAGCGTCCGCTCGATGTCCTCGCTGGCCGCCGTCCCCGGCCAGCCGGCCGAATCGCCGCGCCAGGCCCGCTCGATCGCCTCGACCTGAGACGGGTCGATGGCGAGGGCCAGCCGCTCGGCCGCCAACCGCTGCTTCTCTGTCTCCACGCGGTCGACGAGCCCCGGGTCGTCGAGCAGCGCGAAGGTGCGCTCGCGGAGCGCCGCGTCCTGCATCGCCTCGATCAGGGCGAACACGTCCGGGTCGTCGGCGATCTCCAGGGCCTCGGCCATGGGCGGGATGACCGCGGCGATGGCCCTGGCCCGCTCACGCTGCACGGGGTCCAGCAGTTGCGATGTCCGCGCGAACTCCTGCTCCGACCGCAGGCGCTCGATGAACTCCACCTTCCGCGGGTGCGGCATGATGCGCGCCACGAGGTCCTCGAGCTCGCCCGCGCCGACCTTCGACGCCGGGGCGTCCGACCGGCTGCGCCCGCCCGCGCCCATCGAGATGAAACCGAGGATGATGTCGTCGTCCGAGGGCCGGCGCGTCGCCTCGCGCCAGGCGTGGGCGTGCTGCACGTCGGCATCCGTCACCAGGTCGGCGAGCACCGCCCCGGCGTCGGCGCCCGCGACGCGCCGCGCATAGGCGTCGCGCGCGCGCCGGCGGTAGCGGCGGTCGAAGGTCACCTCGTCCTCGAGATCCGCGGCCTCCACCGCGCCCTTGACGGTGTCGATGCGAGCGAGGGCGTAGGCGATGGGATCGATGGCCATGAGCTCCGCCGTCGAGTCGACCTCGGCCGCCGTGAAGGCGCTCCCGAGCGTGTAGAGCCCCTGCGCGACCTTCTCCCCGTCGATGGTCTCCACGTGGTTGCTCAGACGGAACATCTCGTCCCCCGACCACGCGGCGTCGGGGTCGAGGCCGAGGTCCACGTGCAGGTTCATCTCCGTCGCCAGGCGCCGGATGGTGCGCGCCTGCTCCGCCCGCACGGGGCCGTCGGCCGCGTTGCGATAGCGGTCGAGCCGGTCCCGCAGCGGACCCAGCCCCTCGTAGAGCCCGCCCTCCATGAACGGCGGCGTCAGGTGGGTCACCGTGGCCGCATAGGAGCGGCGCTTGGCGATGATGCCCTCGCCGACGTTGCTCATGACGTAGACGTAGACGTGCGGGAGCCCCCCGACGAGGGCGTCCGACCAGTCGAAGGCCGACAGCGCTATCTGCTTCCACGGCGTGAACTCCAGGCTGCCGTGGGTGCCGAAGTGCATCACCGCGTCGGCCTCGAAGGCGTTCCGGGCCCACAGGTAGGACGCCACGTAGGGATGCGGCGGCGCCTTCTGCGCGCCGTGCACGAGCCGGAACGTGTCGTCGCCGACGCCCGGCAGGGGCTGGGGCAGGATGACGACGTTGCCGAACTGCACGCGGGCGACGGCCAGCGCCGTCTCCTCGCCCTCGCCGACGGTCATGTACTCGCCGGGGGCGGGACCGTACTGCTCGACGACGGCGTCGCGCATGCCCGGCTCGAGGGCGTCCGCCACCCACGCGGCATACTCGCCGGCCGGCACCAGGGCCGGGTCGCCGGTGGCCACGTACTCTTCGAACGCGCCGCGCGCGTAGGGTCCGAGCACCGGACCCTTCGTCTGGACGAGCTCCCAGAACTCGTCGTCGGTCTCGGGCAGCCCCTCCACCGTGTAGCCGGCGTCGCGCAGCGAGCGCAACAGGTTCAGCAGGCTCGGCGCCACCTCCAGGCTGCCCGCGTTCATGGCGTTCTTGCCGGGGCCCTTGTAGTAGTAGATGGCCACGCGCTTGTCGCGGTTGGGCTTCGCCTTCAGCGCCAGCCAGCCCTCGACGAGGTCGCAGAAGGTCTCGAGGCGCTCGGGCAGGGCGTCGAAGATCTCGTAGCCGTCCGCGTCGGTGAACTGCGCGGCCACCGCGTAGGGGGCCACCCCGCCGTCGAGCTCGGGCAGCACGACGCTCATCGTGAGCATGGCGCCGGCCATACCCTGCTGGTCGGTCACCCAGTCGTCGTGGTTCTGGAACACCGACACCGGCGTCAGCATGGGGATGTCGCGCTCCCGCAGCCACGCGATCGCCTCGTCGGCGCGGCCCAGGGTGAGGCGCCCGTGCGGCATCAGCACCACGAGGTCGGGGTCGATGCGCTTGAGAAAGTCGAGGCGCTTCTCGGCGCTGGCCATCGGGTAGACGTTCCAGGCGCGGCCCTCGAGCGCACGGATGAACGCATCGACGTGGTCGCGGTTGGCGTTGAACGGCCCGGGCACGCTCGTGATCAGGGCGATCCGGGGGGCCTCCGCCTTGGCGAGCCCCTGCGCGTCGTAGTACGCCTCGAAGGCGTCGACGGTCTCGAACGTCAGGTCGTCGTCGAGATGGAACAGCACGTCCATGGAACGCTCGACGGGAGGCTGCACCGGGTTCGACCGGAACGACTTGCCGTCGAGCGCCACGCGCGAGAAGTCGAGCAGCCGGGCGTAGTTCTCGGCCCCCCCGAACTCGAGGTAGCCGTTGACCGCGTCGAGCTCCTGGCCGCGCAGGTTGGTGACGTCGAGGGCCGGGTTCGTGGCGCCCTGCACGAACAGGCGCGCCCCGCGGCGGCCCGCTTCGCGAAGCTGTTCGAGCTGCGTCTCGTCGAGTTGCAGGCCGCGCCCGAAGACGTAGACGACCGGATAGTCGACGGCGCGGTCGAGCGCCGCCAGGTCCAGCGACTCCACTCGCACCGCCCCGCTCTGGCGCGCGCGCTCGATGCGGGCGAGCTGGAAGTCCGGGAAGTTGACGAAGGCGACCCGCGTCACCGCCAGGTAGTGCTGGTAGGTGGCGAATCCGCCCCAGAGCAGCGCCGCCGCGAGGGCGGCGGCGGCAATCCGCTTGCGATGGGACCAGAGTTCGACCAGTCGCCGCCGCACCGTGCGCGTTCGTGTCGGTTCCGTTCCAGGCGTCATCTGGTCTCCCTCCGCGTTGTCGCTGCGCCGACATGAGGCGTCAGCACGTCTGAACCGATTCCGGACCGGCGTTGCCCGTGAGGCTCACACCGCAACGAGATGGCGTGACCGTCGGGCTCGAAGCGGCGCCCCAATGATCGGGGAGCCGTCACTGTCGGCGCCTGATACACCCGCGCGCGGGTCGTCGTTCGGGTGCGCCACGGATCCGCGGATTCGGCGTGCTCGCCGAGCAGACGGAGAGCGCCCTGCGAGCACCGGATCCGCGGCCGGGCCCGACCGTTCTCGCGGTCCGGCCGAGCCGTCGAGGTGATGGGGGAGGCGTCAGGCCGGCGGTCCGCGCGTGGCCTGGGTGGCGAGGGTGGCGTCGAATGCGCTCGGCCGGCAGACCGACGCGGCGAGGCGGACCGCCACGTCGGGCGTGGCGGGCAGGGGCGCCGTCGACGTCGTCACCGGCGAGTGGTGACGGAGGCAGCAGATGACGCAGTGGTGGTCGTCGCCCCCGGCGTGCCCGTCGTCGTGCCCGTGGGAGACGGCGCCGGCCGACAGCAGGGCGCACGCCAGGAGCAGCGCCACGAGAGCGGTCGGCCGGCTCGGCTCGGTCATGGTCCCGGCGTGTCGAGGGTTGCCTGCGGGCGTTCGTCGATGCCGGTCAGTCGAGCTCGACGATGGTGATGGCGTTCCAGTTGTTCATCGGGATGAGCAGCCGGTTGCGCTTCGAGTCGTAGGCCATCGAGGCGGCGCTCGGAATGCCTGACGCCACCACTTCGGCCTCTTCTCCCGGACGGATGCGCGAGACGGTGCCGATGCGGACGCTGGAGACGTACTTCGTGCCGTCGTCCAGAATCACCAGCCCGTCGTTGCCGCCGTCGACCGCGTGCTCGGTCCTGACGAGCTCGCCCGCGGGCGAGAACGTGAGCACGGCGTTGTCGTTGATGTTCACCACGACGATGTTGCCGTCGGGGTCGAAGGCGATGCCGTTGGGCCGGGCGAGGGGCGCCCCCTCGACGACGACCGACGCCTGGCCGTCCGCCCCGATGCGGTACACGCGCCAGGTGCCGCTCTCCTCGGTTCCCGTCTGCGTGGCCCAGATGGTGCCGTCGGCGGCGACCTCGATGTCGTTGAAGCGCTGCGCATCCTCGACGGCGACGCTGCCCCGCGGCTCGCCGCTCTCCATGTCGAACCACCGCACGACGTTGATGTCGGCCACGTACAGCAGTCCGTTGATGATGTCGCTGCCCAGCGGGTGGTTCAGCGTGAGGCCGTTGCGATTCACGCCGATCCACTTCAGCGTGTGGGCCGAGCCGTCGGGGTTGATCAGCGAGATGTAGCCGTCGTTGGGGATGACGTCCTGGGCGATGCCGGCGTTTACCGCGACGTACAGGTCGCGGGCCTCGTCGTAGGCCATGCTCTCCGCGAACCGGAAGCCGCCCCAGGTCTTGGCGTTCGCCGAGAGGTCGAGGGGCGCGCCGGCCGTGAAGGGTGGGTCGGCCGCTTCCTGGGCCTGGGCCGGGGCGGACGTGCCGACGGTCATGGCGCCGGCCAGCAGGGCCACCGCGACCATCCATCGAGTCATGAGATGCTCCGTGTGAAGACGTGACATGAGACTCTCCTCCGTTCAGGAACGACTTCCAGCGTGGGCGAACCGTGCGGCGGTGGGCGCCGGCGCCTGCACCGATGGCGATTCGGAAACCGGCAACCCGCCGAGTGCGGGTGTCGCGGGCGGGCGCGAATGAGGAGGCTATGTGGGCGGACCGCGCGTGGGGTGGATGCCGAGGGCCGCGTCCCGTTCGCCGTCCTGGTAGGCCGATGCGACGGCCGCGATGACGATGTCCGGGGCGGACGGCGCGGGCGCGCCATCCGACTCGACCCCCGCGATGTGGCGGAAGTGACAGGCGTCGCAGTCGGCGTGGCTGGCGTCGTGCGCGCCGATGTCGTGCTCGTGGAGCGCGGCGCCCGACGTCGCGAGCGCGATCACCATGAACACGATGAACAGCACGGCGCCCCGCTTCGACGACGTCACCCTTGTATTGAAGTGGCAAAGGCGACCCGGAGTCAAGCGCGATCGGCCGGGGCCGGACGCCGGGCCGCTCTCCCGCGTCCCTTGCCCCGTTGGGGAGGACGCGGTGGGCCTGAGTCCGACGGCGGTCACGCGGTTGACTGCGAAGTGGGCTGACAGCCCGTGGACGAAGTCGGTTCGCTGAGCGGGCCTGTTCAAGCAGCTTGGGGACGAGCGGCTGAGCCCCAGGGGGCGACCGGAGCCCATTTGGCCCTCCAGAGGCCGTTCAGACGCCCCCAGAGGCCCATGAGGCGTTCGATCAGCCCGAGAATCGCCGAAAGAGCCCGCCCCTGCAGGCTCCGGGGCGTACCGACGCCCGTCAGGCGGCGCAGCAACAGACCGAGGTTGCAGCCCGCCGCCTGGACCAGCACCCGCTTGCGGACATTCTCATGGCCGCGCACCCACACCCGACGCAGACCCCCGGTCTCATACTGGTGAGCGAAAGGCCGCTCCACCAGTTCAACCCCCGGCAGCGTTGGAGACGACGGCCCCGGTCCCCGCGAATACGCCGACGATTCCCATACAGCGCCGACTGCGCAGCACGCTTCTCCGGCGGCGTCTCACCCGTCTTCTTGTCCTGCCAGACGCGCCGACCACGCGCCGGCTCCGCGATGTAGCTGCGTACACCAAGGTCGTCGAGCGCCACCAGCGTCGCGTCGCTGTGATACCCCTTGTCGGCCACCACCTCTTCGACGCCCTCACCGTCAGGCTGAACCGCCTCCACCTGCTCCGCCGCCTTCGTCAGCGTCTCCGGCAGCGTCGCCGTATCACCCTCCGACGCGTCCTGAACCGTCACCGACAGGAGCGCTCCCGTCTCCAGGTCGACACCGTGCTCCGCCTTGTGGGCCAGATGCGTCCGACCGTCCTTCATCTTCGCGATCTTCGCGTCCGGGTCCTGCGGAGACGTCCACTCTTCATTCGACGTCTTCCGGCCCTTCCGCGAACGGTCGAAACGCGCCAACTCCGCCCGCGTCGGCGTCGCAATGCCAGATGCCTCCGCCAGCCCCCGCACGAACGCGTCGTACGAGTCCCCCGTATCCCGACGCTCGATGCTCCGCATCGCCGCGTTCGCTTCCAGCGTCGTCGCGTCCACCCCGATCGTCTTAGCCCTTCACCAGACCCGCTTCCGACAACCGCTCCAGCACCCACGTGAACACCGCCGCGTGCGTCTCCACGTCGATCAGACGCCGAGTCCGTGACAGCGTCGAGTGGTTCGGCGTCGCCTCCGTCACGTCCAGCTGTCCAGGAAAGCCCGCAGGCTCAGCGAATCCGCGACCCGCCACGCAATCGCGCGCTCCGATGACAGACCCTCGAAATACCCGATGAACAGAAGCCGGAAATACCGCCCGGGTCGCAGACTCGGACGACCCATTCGCTCCGCGTAGAAGACCGCACACAACCCCTCCACGAAAGCGTCGAACCTGGATTTCTCCAGAATCCGATTCAGCCGCTCGAAGAAGGGATGCCCCGCACTCTTGGGAAGGTCCTCTGCCGTCACCCAACGACCGCGAGGCCGCCGCCTCCGCCACCCGCCGGCGTACCTCCAGCGAGTAACGCTCCGCCGGCAGGTTCAGCGACCCATCGAGCGGTGCAGACTGTCGTGGCCAGCCCGCGCGTAGCCACGCACGCTCGACATCCGATCGGCCCGAAGATCGTCTCCACGCGCGTTCGTGCACGCGGCGCTCCGAACGCTCCGACGCCGTCGGCCCCCTCGACCGGCCCCGCCGCCTCCCCCGGACTGCGAAGTGGTCTGAGGTGTCCCTGAGGCATTTCGCATCAAGTCCTCGGCCCCGCCGGGCAGCTCCCGTTCGAGGCGCTCTCACTCATCTGCTGGGCCTCAGCGGCGAAGAGCGGTAGGTCTTGGTCATCGGCGAGAAGACCGCCTCAGCGCCGTCAGCGATACTGTCGTCGGGGCTTGGTGGAGCGTGCACGGGGCGTGAACAACGCGCATGGCTCAACGCTCCCGCAGCCGCCGCTGCGCATCCTGGAACCACAGGATAGACCAGAACCGTCTTGAATCGCCTCACCCCCGCGGCGCCCGTACCGGTCCATGCGCCCGCGACCGCTCGTGGCCCCCAACACCACCCAGTTGGCGGCGCGGAGCACCCGCCGTGGTGGCGGTGGGAGGTCCACCAGCGTCTCCACCAGCCACGGCGACAGGCCGTAGCGGCTTCTGTGAGTCCGCCGCCATGCGCACGGCCGCGCGACAGCACCGCGCTCGCGAGGTTCTTCACCTCGACCCACGGCACAACAAACGGGTGATGAATCGAGTCGAATTGGAGGCACATATCATGAACGACCGTAGTAGGTATAGTAGGTATAGCGTGTATGGCGCGTATGGCGTCGACTCCATGAACTTCCAGGGCGGCGCCAGAACCCTCCTCGTATTCCTGTTCGCGCTATCGGCCGGCGTTCCCGCGTTGGCGCAGGACGACTCTGCTCTCGCGGTGGAAGACGATCCCGCCCCGGTCGTGACCCGTGTCGCGTTCGTCAACAGCCCCGGAAGCGGGGACACGTACGGCCCCGGTGACTGGATTCAGGCGAGAGTGTGGTTCAGCAAGCCAGTGGTGGTAAGCGGTGAACCGAGACTCGTGCTGAGGATGGGCGACCAGACTCGCTCTACCGATCTCTACCGGGGAAGGCGGCTCAATGAGGCACTTGTTACTTCCGTTTCTTTCAGGTACCTCGTGAAGGCGTCCGATCGTGACGACGACGGCATTGGCATTCCCGCGAATGCGATACTGCTCAACCGCGGCTCCATACGGGATTCACGGGGTCGAGATGCAGACTTGACGCATGAGGCGGTTCCCGACGACCCCGAACGCAAGGTGAACGGGGACCTGGATGCCGTCCCCACCATCACGCATGTATTTTCGTTATGGTGGCTGCGCCAGGGCGACACGTTCGGTCGGGGCGAGAGCATTGTCGTTGGGGTCCAGTTTTCTGAACGCGTCGACATCACGGGCGCGCCACAGCTCACCCTGCAAGTGGGAGCACAACTGCGATGGGCGGATCTCCATGGGCGGCGAGACTCCATCCTCTACTTCGAATATATCGTACAAGCCTCCGATGTCGATGCGAACGGAATCAGCGTGCCCGCCAACGCGCTGACCCTCAACGGCGGCTCGATACGAGATGCCGACGGCCACGACGCCGACCTGAGCCACGACGCCGTGCCTGACGATCCCGACAGCAAGGTGAACGGAGAGTCCGGCGTCCCGACGGTAATGAGTCTGAGTTTCGTGATGGCTCCAGTGAACGGGGATACCTACGTGGTCGACGAGACGATCCTCTTCTGTGTTCAATTCTCGCGGAGAATTCACGTGAACGGCGAGCCTCAACTCACTCTGCAAGTCGGGGCGCAGGCGCGGCGAGCCGAATATGTTCCGGCGTTGCAGGCCGCCGCGCTGTTGCCGCCGGTAAACAGCTTCCATCTTCCCGAGGAGCAGTCCGACGTCTTTTTCAAGTACGTCGTGCAGCCGTCGGACCTCGACGACGATGGGATCAGCATTCCCGCGAATGCGTTGACCCTCAGCGGGGGCTCGATACAAGCTGTGGATGACAACACCGACGCCCGCCTGAGCCATGAGGGCCTCGCCGACCACCCCCTGCGCAAGGTCGACGGCAGCCGGAGTGACGACCAGGCGCCCGTGGTTACCGTCCTGTCCATCGATCCTCCGGTCACCGGCACGTTTGGTGGTGGTGATGTGATTACCGTTCGATTGCGGATGAGCGAGGCGGGGATGATGGTAAGCGGCTCGCCGCGGATTGCGCTCCAGATCGGCGCGCACACGCGATTCGCGACGTTCCATGAGTACTGGGGTACTTTTAACTTGTTGTTCGAGTATGTCGTGGACGAATCGGACCGCGACGACAACGGCCTGAGCATCGCCGCCGATGCCGTCGATCTGAACGGGGGGACGATACGCGACAATGCGGGGAACGACGTTGCCGACCTCGATCTCCAGTGGTTCGCGTTCGACGACGACCCGAACTACAAGGTCGACGGCGGGCTGACCCCGGTGCCGGTGCTTCCGTGGCCCGCCTTCTTCGCGCTCGGCGCGGGGCTGCTGACGGCGGGGTTGGTTCGGCTGCGGCGGGTCGGTGAGTCCGTCCGGGGTCGTCAGTGACCGCTATAGACCGTCGGCCGCCGCGTGGTCAAGCGCGTGGTGGGTGAGTGGGTGATGACGCGGCTCCGCGAAGCCCGGTGTTCGTCGGGTCTTCTCGGGCCGCGTCGCTACCTACCGGACGATCTCGCCGGGACCGGCTTCGGCGGGGCTGGGTCGGGGGTGGCGGAGGTGCTGAAGATCCGTGCCGCCGATCAGGTACTTCGGCGCCGACGAGGTGACCGGGTTCCGATGCCGACGAGGACGAGCCGGGCCGCCGCTCGGCGCCATCCCGGCGCCGATGCGCCGGCGTTCTTCGACGGACCGGCGATGTCCATGTGCCCCCCATTGGCTCGCGAACCGCGCGCGGGCATCAAGACTGAAGTGGCGGCCTGGGTGGGCGCGAAGGTCTGCTTCGACGGCCGACTCGGGCCGTACTCGGGCCCGAACGAACGCTTTCGGCAGGGGCTCGTCCCGGCCGCCGTCATGACCTGGGCGCGCCGTCGAGCCGGCCGATCCGACGCCGGAAGTCGTTCTCGTCGGCGCAGGCGACCGCCGCCGCCATCACCGCGTCGGGCGGGAGGTCCGCGAGGACCGGCGACCCCGCCAGGGCGGTCGAGAGGCGATGCCGCGCGCCCGCAGCACACCGGCGACGGCGGCGGCGACCCCCTCGGCGCGGCCCGCCCGTCGCTGCGACCCGAGCAGCGGGTCGTCGTCGGGGCCCGTGCCCTCGCGGGCCCCCAGGGCGCCGCCCACCCGCTCCAGCACCGCCGCCGTCGCCGGCGACAGGGGCCGGCTCGTTCAGCGCGGTGTGAATCTCCGCCGCCGTCCATCCCGGCAGGGCGCGGCTCGCCGGCGCCGGCCGATACGCGCCGCGACGTCCGAGGGCGGGGGCGAGGCGGGCGGCGAGCGTCTCGGCGCGGCGGGTGCGGTCGACGTCACGGGGTGCGTTCAGCCGACGCGCAAGTTCGGATACAATCGAGCGGGATCCATCGGGCGCCGGATCTGCTTTTTGATCGTCCACCGACACGGGAGATGATCAGGTGTTGTTCAGCCCGTCGCAACCAGCCGGGAATTCGCGGCGAGAGCGCGGCTCGCGCCCCCCTTGGGTCCGCCTCGCTTCGGTCTGCGTCGTGCTCGTCGCGGTTCCCGTCGGTCTCTACCTGTTCCTCTACCAGCGGTCGCGCATCGAAGCGGCCACCATCCGCAATTTCCGCGCCCTCGACGCCGCGGCGGAGCGTGTCGACCAGGTGCTGACTCGCCTGTCGAGCGTCGTGGTCGGCTCTTCGTTCGGTGTATCCCCTGAGGTGCTGGACGAAGTGACCAAGCTTCTCACGGACGGCAATGCGACGCCGTCGGGATGCGACGGCAACGGCGGCATCGCGAGCCCGTCGTGGGACGCGCCGCCGGCATTCCCCCGCGCCCTGTTCCGCTCACGCCGGCCGACGGCGGCGCAGCGTCTGGAGTTCCGGTACTGGCGCGCCGCCGACACCCTGTTCAAGAGCAACGAGAGCAACAAGGGAGCGACCGAAGCGCTCTGGAACCAGTTGCACTGCCTGATCGACACGCACCGCAAGTTTACCGGGCCGGGTGGGACCGTAACTGTCGCCGTCGATCCGGTGCCCCGCATGGCGCTTCGCCCTCCAGCCCGGTGCGACGACTGGACCGCCGATTCCCCATGCATCCGCCTCCGCGAGCTGCTGGAAGCAGCGCCTTGTCCGGA
>CBDATI010000038.1:0-7112 GCA_965199675.1 Vicinamibacterales bacterium
TGAATCTTGGTGCTCCAGCCCCCGCGCGACTTCCCGATGGCTTGGGGACCGTTTGTTCGAGCGCCCCCGTCCCATCCGGGTGCACCTTCACTCTCGTGCTGTCGAGCGACATCACCTCCACTCGTACCCGAACGAGGTCCGGACGTTGCAATTCTGCAAACACTCGGTCCGACACACCGGCCTTCGCCCAGCGATTCATCCGCGTGTCGATGGTGTGCCAGCTCCCGAAAGACGCCGGCAATCCACGCCACTTGCCCCCTGTTCGGCCACGTACAGGATGGCATCGAGCACCGTGAGATGACTGAGCGAGACATTGCCGCGTTGCTTGGGGAATAGGTGCGCGATGCGTTCGAAGTGTGTTTGCGTGAGCTCCATGGCAAGTTTTGATCGGGTTTGCCGTGAAAGCCACCGGGGGTTGAGACGAACGGAGCCTGCCGACGGGGAAGGCGCGTCGGCGCAATCTCGTGCTCGCGGCGGCTGGAGACGGCGTCGTGCTTCGGGCGGCCCCGGTCTGTGGCCCGGTGTCGACGGCGCTGTAAGCCGGTGAGGGTGTCAGGCGGCCGCGGCGGGCTGGTGCTCGAGCAGACCCTCATGCTGATGGCGCGCCGGCGGCGTGTGGGGCTTCGGGCCCGGGGCACAGTTCCGGCGGGATTTGATCGGGTTTTGATTCCAGGGCATCTCAACGGCCACCAGACAGCCCGAATGACCTGCCAGATTCATATAAAACAACAAGTTGCTCTCTCCTGAGACATTTGACCGGGTTTTGATCGAAGCGTCGCCGGTACCGGACCCGGCATCCACGGCGAATTTGTTCTCGGCCATCACCGAGAACAGCCGGTCGCATGGCGACTTGATCGCAAAGCGCTTCTTCGATCGACGGCGATTTCAGGTCAAGGCGCTTGCGACGCGCGCAAGGGACTGATTCCATTCGACCGCGCGCGGAGAACAAATCAGCCTTGACCCGGCATCTTCTTCACCTGGACTTTCCATCGGCAGACCGAGGCTTGCGCTTCTTCGGTCGAAGCAGATGAAAGTGCTCGGCGTCGTAGAGCTTGCTGTCGCCGTAGCCGGCATTGTCGAGTACTCGGCCGACCAGGATCAGCGCGGTGCGGCGAATGCGCTCGGCCTTGACGGTTCGATGCAGCTCGTCCAGACGGCAGCGCAAGACCCGCTCGTCCGACCAGCTCGCCCGCACTGCGATGACCACTGGGCAGTCCGCGCCGTAGTGCGGAATCAGACACTCCTCGATGTACCGGGTATTCCGCGCGGAGAGGTGGATGGCAAGGGTCGCGCCCGACGATGCCAGCGTTTCCAGGGATTCGTGGTCAGGCATGGCGGAGCTGCGCATCGCGGTTCGGGTCAGGACGACGGTCTGACTGACCCCGGGCAGGGTCAGCTCCTGGCCGATCGCGGCCGCGGCTGCGGCATAGGCCGGCACCCCCGGCGTGATGTCGTAGTCGATCCCGAGATCGACCAGTCGGCGGATCTGCTCGCCGATGGCGCCGTAGAGCGAAGGATCGCCCGAGTGCACGCGAGCCACGCTATGTCCCGCCTCGTGCGCTTCGCGCATGTACGCGACGAGCTGGTCCAGCGTCATGTCGGCGGAGTCGATGACGACGGCGTCGTCCCGTGCATGGGCGACTACCGCGGCCGGCACCAGCGAGCCGGCGTAGATCACCACGTCGGCCGCCGCGATCAGGTCGCGCCCGCGCAACGTCAGGAGATCCGGCGCACCAGGACCGGCACCGATGAAATGCACCGTCATGGGTGGGCCCCGCCGCCGCCTCTTGTCGGGTGGCCGCCGCGCGGTTTGCAGCCGCTGTCGTTCGTCGGACGTACCTCGGCAGGAACCATCGGTTGCCGCGTCATGCGCCTGTCTCCCGAGACCTCGGCCAGCATCAGGGGCCGTGTCGATTGCCGCGCAGTCGTTCCGGTGCTCGAGGCGGCGGGGGCGGCGTCCCTGGGAGGGCGGGCGTCCCGCCCGCAACGGGCCGCAGGCCCGCCACATGGGCAAGCGGGCGGGACGCCCGCCCTCCCAGGAAACACCATCACTCCCGGGGCGGCCCTCCTCCACGACGTCATCTCATGGCGGGCGGCTCGGATCGAGCAACACATGGACGTGGTTGGGCATGACGACCCACGCCAGCAGACGGGAGCGTTCGCCGTCGAAGTGCAGCAGCGCGTTCGGCACGACCTCGGCGACGCGGTCGTCTCGCAACCAGCACGCGCCGTAACCCTGTTCGGCGTCGCGTTCGATTCGCTTGCGCAGTTGCGCGGTGCGGGGCTCGTCCAGCCATTCCCGCCGGAAGATGCTGAAAATCAAGCTGAATCAATCGGTCATCCATTCGGGGTCCACGAAACGAATCTCTCTGATTAATTGATTCAGAAGAATTTTTTCGCTTGGCAAGAATAGCTGCCGAGGTGGCATGACTCGGTCCTCTTGGCGGGGCCGCTTCTAGCTCATCGAACCAACTGATGTCAAGTTTTCTGATGATTTCGAGTTCTGATATGTTTGGGCTGCGTGCTCGCCAGCATCGGAAGCTGCCCATGCGAGCCACCTCGATCATCGACGACGGTATTGCCAGGCAGTGCGGAGGGTATTGCCAGGCAGTGCGAAGGAGACCGCCCACCGGTCGGGCAAGTCCTTCAAAAGGTTGTCGTGAGCGAAGGCCCTACGCGCCGGCCATCGAGAGCAATCGGACTGTCACCGTGGCCCGGCCGTATCGGCTTTGAGGCCATGGTCATGAGCATCGCAAGTGTGTCCAGCTTGGGACAGGGCGTCGAACGGAGCAATCTCGCGGCAGCTTCGATCGGGCCGCTGTTCGATACCGGCCTCCCGACCCCTGCCGCGCGGCGCTCGGCCCGGCTTGTCAGTCCTGATCGCAGGGTCCGTCGATGAACCTGCGGCCATCGGGAAAGTCGCCAAGGCGCTTCGGCGGGTGGCTTCTACTCCTCATCGCCGCGCTCGCACTGCCCGCCGAGCCGGCCCTGGCGCAGGGTGCCTCCGTCAACGTTGGCTACAAAGCCCTCAGACCCCGAAAGTGGCGAGACAGTGGACGTAACCGAGGGTGAGGATCTTGTATTCGCTGTAGTCGCCACCAGCAGCTCTGGGAATGCCATATCCGTGCAGGTGAAGCTGCGCATTGACGACCCGAGTGGTTATGTCTCCGCCGACGAGATCACCGTTTCGCTCTCCGCGGACAGCGTGCCAGGCGGCGCCTTTAATGCCATAAGCAAGCAGGTCCGCGTCCGGACTCAGAACGACGCGCTCGATCGTCCCGATGGCCAGGTCACGATCACGGTGTTGCCCGGCTCGGGATACCAGTTGTCGGAGGACCAGCCACTCGGCAGCGCAAGCACCTCTGAACGCACCTTCACCGTCCGGGACGACGAGCGCTCGCCCGGTCCGGTGCAGAGCCTCTCCGCCAAGCCCGGCTACGGCGCCGTCACCTTGTCCTGGAGCGCCCCGGCCACTTCGGGCCAGGTGGACGGCCAGGATGCGGCAGTCACCGGCTACGAGGTGCGTCACGCGCTCGGGAGCACGATTCCCGACAGCACGGCCTGGGCCGCGGTGCCCGGCGGCTCTACCAGCCACCAGATCACGGGCCTCGCGGCGGGCGACGACCACAGGTTCGAAGTGAGGGGTGTAATCGCCGGCGGCCCGGTCAGCACGGCTGCGGCCATCACCGCCGCCCCGCTCAAGAAGCCGGGAGTGTCGATCGTGACGTTGCGGAATCCGTCGCCTTCCGAGGGGCAGCCCATCAAGGTTGTGGTCACGAAGCACCTGGCGGAAGATCGGGATGCGCCGCTCGATGTCACGCTCTCCTTCAAGGACCCCGACCAACGGCTTGCGCCGTCCACGCCGACCGTGATCACCCTCGACGAGTGGGCCACGCCCAACCGCCAGCGCCTGGTGGACCAGGAATTCGAGTTCGCCACGGTCAACGACTCCCTGTTCAACCGCGACTCTCGGATCGTCTTGCAGATCGAGCCGGGGACCAACTACCAACGTCGTACGGAGAAGGCGTCCATCACCCTGGGCGACGACGACACCCTTCCCGGAGCGCCCACCGACCTGACCGCATCGCCGGGCGAGCCGAGGGTCGTCACTCTCTCCTGGAAAGCGCCCGCCGATCCGGGCAGGGTGAACGGCGAGGCGCCGACGATCGGCTACGAGGCCCGCCGCGCGCTCAGCTCATCGAACGTCAAGCAGGCGACCTGGGTTGCGGTGGCCGCCGGCGCTGTGACCCATGAGTTCTCCGGCATGGCGCCGCACCAGACCTACAATTTCGAGGTGCGCGCGCGCACGGCGGCCGGCGTCGGTGCGCCCGCACCCGTCTCGGGCGTGCCGAACAGCCGGGCGCCGACGGTGACCTTGAGCCCGATCGCCGCGACCATCGGTGCCGGCGAGAGCCTGAGTCTCCGGGCGACCGGCGCCGACCCCGACGCCGACACCCTCAGCTACGCCTGGACGACAAAGCCCGCCGATCGGGGCGTCTTCGGCGACTCGGGCACCACGCCCACCTGGACCGCGCCCCGGGTGCGCGTCCCCACGGAGGTGACGATTCAGGTGGAGGCGAGCGACGACACCCAGCAGGCGCGGGCCAGCCGGACGATCACGGTCAACCCGGCCGTGGTGCAGGTGTCGGTGGGGTCCGGCGGCACGAGCGGCGCCGAGGGGGACGCGGGCACGCACTCGATCGAGTTCTCCCTGGGGTACGCCGCCTCCGGGGTGTCCTTCTCCGCAGCGACCGCGGTGGAGGTCAGCGTGACCGCCCCGGACGTCGATCTGGTGAGCCCGCCGACCTCGGTGACCATCCCCGCCGGCCAGTCGAGCACGACTTTCTCGGTGGAGTACCGGGGCAACGTCACCGACAACCCCGACCGCACGGTGACCGTCGCCCTGCAGGCCGGGGACTGGTACGCGCCGTCCTCGACCCGGTCCACGGCCACCTACACGATCAACGACGACGACGACCATCCGGCGTCGCCCGGCGGCCTGACCGCTGCAGCCGGCTATCGGCAGGTGACGCTGTCCTGGACCGCGCCGACGCAGACCGGCCTGTTGAACGGCGTCGCGGCGGAGGTGACCGGCTACGAGTACCGGGTGGCGGCGACCACCGAGGCGCTGGCGTCCGCCGCCTGGACGGCGATCGCCGACAGCGCCTCGGCGACCAGCCACATCGTCTCGGCGCTCGCGCTGGAGACGGACTACGCCTTCGATCTGCGCGCCCTCACCTCGGTCGGTCCCGGCCCGGCGAGCGATGCGGTGACGGCCACCACCCGCGGGCTGCCGAAGATCTCGGTCGCCAGCGCCAGCGCCTCGACCAGCGTGACGGAAGGCGGCGTCATCGAGTTCCGCCTGAACGTCACGACCGGGGCGCTGGACAGGAACGGGCAACTGCCGGTGGACTTCCAGATCGTCGACCGGGACGATCGAGCGTCGGGCGTCCTGCCGACGCAGGTGACGATCGCGGCGGAAACGAGCAGCATCAATGTGCAGGTGACGACGGCAACCAACAATCTGGTGGACGGCGACTCGCCGGTGGTCGTCACGCTGCGGTCCGGCGCCGGCTACACGGTCGATTCGGACGCCCCCAGCGTCGAGTTCACCGTCGAGGACGACGACGACCGTCCGGCGGCGCCGACCGCCTTGACCGGCGATGCGGGCTATCGGCAGGCGACCCTGAGCTGGACGCCGCCGGCGGACACGGGCCAGTTGAACGGCACGGCCATCGCGCTCACGGGCTACGAGTACCGGTTGTCCGAGGACGCGACGAAGCTCGCCGCCGCGTCCTGGCAGTCCATTCCCGACAGCGCCAGCGCCACCAGCCACACGGTCACCGGCCTGGACATGAATCAGGCCTACAGCTTCCAGCTACGCGTCCGCAACTCGCTCGGCTACAGCCCGCCCAGCAACGTTCACAGCCTGACGACCTTGACCGGCCTGACGGTCTCGATCTCGGCGGACGCGCCCACCAGCGCAGTCGAGGGAACCCTCTTCAACGTGCGGCTGCGCGCGAATCCGGGGGCGCCCGATGCAGACTTGGAAGTGAACATCGAGCTGGTGGATGCGGGCGGCCGTGTGCTCGAGACGGGACCGTTGACCGCCACCATCACCGGCGGCTCGCGAGAGGTTGTGCGCGCCATCCGCAGCAACAATGACGGCATGGTCAACACCGAGGATGAGGTGACCCTGCGCCTGCTGCCGGGGACCGGCTACGCGGTGGACGCGACGAACGATGAGGTCGAGCTCACGGTCACGGACAACGAGTCCGCGCCGGGGGCGCCGACGGGCTTCGAGGCCACGCCCGGCTATGGCCGGATCGCGTTGAATTGGTCGGCGCCCGCCGACACGGGCACTCTGAACGGCGCGGCCACGCCACTCACCGATCACGAATTCCGCGTGGCGGCGGCGGGCGAGAGCATCGACGATGCCGTCTGGACAGGCGTCAAGGGCGACGCTTCGATTACCAAACAGGTCATCGCGGGCCTCGACCAGGGCACGGCCCATGAAATCCAATTGCGTGCCCGGAACACGGCGGCGCCCGGCCCGGCCGTTTCCCTGTCCGCGACGACCGGGACGCTGGTGCTCTCGATCACGCAAGCCGATTCGACCACGGTGACGGAGGGGCAGCCGAGCCTTCCGTCGACGAACTCGAAACGCCCGACGTATTCCATCGAGGCGAACCTCGAGCTCGAGGAGGATCTGACGGTCAACCTGTCGGTCACGGACCCGGACGGGCTGCTGACCGGGCGGGTCGGGTCCACCGTGACCGTGGCGGAAGGCCGAACTTCTGCGACCTGGGAGTTCCTCACCAACCAGAACCAGGCGGTCAACACGGCTGAAAAGGTGGAGATTGCTCTGGCGCCCGGCGACGGGTACGGCGTTCATCAGACGAACAACAGCGTTGAGTTCACCATCACGGACGATGACGCGACGCCCGGCCCGGTGGTGGGCTTGGCGGTCTCGCCCACCGTGGACAGCTTGACCTACACCTGGCAGCCGGCCTCGGCAGGTCGGCGCGATGGCCTGGCCGCGCCGGTGGTGCGCTACGAGGTGCGGCACACGGCCGGGGGCGGTGAGCTGGAGAGCCAGACGTGGACGACGG
>CBDATI010000039.1:0-173778 GCA_965199675.1 Vicinamibacterales bacterium
CGAGATGATTTTCGGCTACGTGCTCCTCAACGACTGGTCTGCCCGCGACATCCAGGCCTGGGAGTACCAGCCGCTGGGGCCCTTCCAGGCCAAGGCGTTCGCGACGTCGATCAGCCCCTGGGTCGTGACGAAGGCGGCGCTGGAGCCGTTCCGGGCGGCCACGCCCGACCGCGAGCGCCCGCTGCTGCCGTACCTCCACGAGCCGGGCCCGATGCTGTACGACATCGCGCTCGCGGTCGACATGCGGCCCGAGGGGGCGGAGGCGGCCACGACGATCGCGCGGACCAACTATCGCCACCTGTACTATTCGTCGGCCCAGCAACTGGCCCATCATGCGATCGGGGGTTGCCGGATGAACGTGGGCGACCTGCTGGGGTCGGGGACGGTCTCGGGCCCCGGGAGGGGCGAGTACGGGTCGCTGCTGGAGCTGACCTGGGGGGGGAACGAACCAATCACCCTGGACTCGGGAGAGGTCCGGAGCTTCGTCGAGGACGGCGACACGATGACCCTGCGCGGGTGGGCCCAGGGCGACGGCCATCGCATCGGCTTCGGCGCCTGCACCGGCCGGGTGCTGCCGGCCCCGGACGCCCCCGGCAACGCGCGTGGTTGACGGACGTCGCACCCGTGGCGAAACCCGCGGGGGAGCAGACGCCCGGCGAGGCGCCGGCGAACCGCCCCGGTACGCCGACGGGCGCGGCGAGGGAGAATGGGCCCCGGCCCGACCCGGGAGGTCGAGCGGCTGGAGGTCCCACTCCATGTCGTTGACGTTCCGGCGCGTCCTCCCGGGTCCACGGGCCTGGGAGCGGTAGACACGCTCGGACCACAACGCCGTCGAGCGGAATGCGGCGCCGCTCCGAACACGGCGTCGCCGGCGCCACGGGCGGCCAAACAGGAGAGAGGAACCCGCCGTGCCCAGAGCGTTCGCGTCCACGGGCGACCTGACCGAGAAGACTGTCACCTTCTCGGAGATCGCCCGGGACCTCTATTCGTTCACGACCGAGGGCGACCCGAACACGGGGGTCATCATCGGTGACGACTCGGTGATGGTGATCGACGCCCAGGCCACGCCGGTCATGGCGCAGCAGGTCATCGAGCGGGTGCGCGGGGTGACCGACAAGCCCATCCGCTACGTCACCCTCAGCCACTACCACGCGGTGCGGGTGCTGGGGGCCTCGGCCTACGCGGCGAGCGAGATCATCGCATCGGAAGCCTGCCGCGCCATGATCGGCGAGCGCGGGCAGGAGGACTGGGACAGCGAGTACGCGCGCTTCCCGCGGCTGTTCCGGGCCGCCGAGTCGATCCCGGGGCTGACGTGGCCGACGCTCACGTTCCGCGAGCGCATGACGCTCTACCTCGGCCGCCGCCGCGTCGACCTGATGCAGCTCGGGCGGGCCCACACCGCGGGCGACATCGTCGCCTGGGTGCCCGACGCGGGGGTCATGTTCAGCGGCGACATCGTCGAGTACCGGTCCGCCTGCTACTGCGGCGACGGACACTTCGGCGACTGGCCGGCGACGCTGGCCGCCGTCCGGGGGTTCAGGCCGGACGCGCTGATGCCGGGCCGCGGCGACGCCCTCGTGGGTCCGGACAAGGTCGGGGAGGCGCTGGACCTGACCGCCGACTTCCTGGACCGCACGTACCGCCCGGTCGCGCGGGTCGCCGCGCGGGGGGGCAGCCTCAGGGAGGCGTTCGAGGCGTGCCGCGCCGTTTGCGATCCCCGGTTCTCGGACTACGCCATCTACGAGCACTGCCTTCCGTTCAACGTGGCCCGCGCCTACGACGAGGCGCTCGGCATCGACACGCCGCGCATCTGGACGGCCGAGCGCGACCGGCGCCTGTGGGCCGAGCTGCAGGGCGATGGCTGACGGGAGCGGCGCGGCGTCCGCCCCGCCGCCGCTCTATCCCTACCGGCGGTCGCCGGACCAGGACGCCGACCCCGCCGTGTTCCACCCCGTCGTGGTCGTCGGCGCGGGTCCGATCGGGCTCGCCGCGGCGATCGATCTCGCGCAGCACGACGTGCCGGTGGTGGTGCTCGACGACAACGACCGCGTGAGCGAGGGCTCCCGCGCCATCTGCTTCGCCAAGCGGCCCCTGGAGATCCTCGACCGGCTGGGATGCGGCGACCGCTTCGTGGAGAAGGGCGTGACCTGGAGCACGGGGAGGGTCTTTTTCGACCGCCGGCAGGTGTACCGGTTCGATCTCCTGCCCGAGGCGGGACACAAGCGGCCGGCCTTCATCAACCTGCAGCAGTACTACGGCGAGCAGTACCTCGTCGAGCGGCTGCGGGCCCTCGCCCGTCTCGGCAAGCCGATCGAGCTGCGGGGGCGTCACGAGGTCGTCGGCGTCGACCCCCGCCCCGACGGGGTGGGGGTGGAGGTGGACACCCCGGAAGGCCCGTACCGCCTCGAGGCGGGCTGGCTCCTCGCCTGCGACGGGGCCGGCTCGCCGGTGCGGCGCATGCTCGGCGCCGACTTCGTCGGCCGGGTCTTCGACGACAACTTCCTCATCGCCGATGTCGTCATGGAGGCCGACTTTCCGACCGAGCGCTGGTTCTGGTTCGACCCGCCGTTCAACCGGGGGCAGTCGGCGCTGCTCCACAAGCAGCCCGACAACGTCTGGCGCATCGACCTCCAGCTCGGCCGCGACGTCGACCGCGGCGAGCAGCAGAAGCCCGAGAACGTCATCCCCCGTCTGCGGGCGATGCTGGGCCCGGACGTGCGCTTCGATCTCGAGTGGGTGTCGGTCTACACGTTCCAGTGCCGCCGCATGGAGAAGTTCCGGCACGGCCGCGTCATCTTCGCCGGCGATTCGGCCCACCAGGTGTCGCCGTTCGGGGCGCGCGGCGCCAACAGCGGCATCCAGGACACCGACAACCTCTGCTGGAAGCTCAAGCTGGTCATCGAGGGGCGCGCGCCCGAGCGTCTCCTCGACAGCTTCGACCACGAACGGGTCCAGGCCGCCGACGAGAACATCGTCAACTCGACGCGGTCGACCGACTTCATCACCCCCAGGTCGCAGACGAGCCGCGTCTTCCGCGACGCGGTGCTGGACCTGTCCGAGGGCCTGCCATTCGCCCGGCCTCTCGTCAACTCGGGCCGCCTGTCGGCGCCGTGCGTGCACGACGGCTCGCCCCTGAACGGCCCCGACCATCCCGCTCTCCCGCGGCGGACGCGCCCCGGCGCGCCGGCGTCGGACGCCCCCCTGGAGGACGGCTGGCTCGTAGACGCCCTCGGCAACGGCTTCCGGCTCCTGGCCATCGACACCGCGGCGCCCGCCCGGATCGAGGTCGACGGGCTGCCCATCGACGGGCTGCGCCTCGACGCGGCGGCGGCCCCCTCCCACGCCCTGCGCGAGCGTTATCTCGGCGACGCGCCCTCGGCCGTCTATCTGGTTCGTCCCGACCAGCACGTCGCCGCGCGCTGGGCGTCGTTCGACGAGGCGGCGGTCTCGCGGGCGCTGCGGACCGCGGTGGGGCGCCCGGCATGACCCGGCTTCGCACCGGGCCGAACCTCGACGACCCGGACGGGTTCTACGAAGAACTCTTGGCGCTGCACGCGGGCCGCTCGAAGGACGAGAGCGACGCCGTCAACGCCCGGCTGGTGCTGATTCTCGCCAACCACATCGGCGACCGGCAGGTCCTGCGCGAGGCGTTCCGCGCCGCCGCGTCCCCGACGGACCGCGGCGGCGAGGGCGGACCGGCTGGCCGCGATTCCTGACCGACAAGGAAGGAACCCGATGAAGCTCGAGCGCATCCATCACGTGGCCTACCGCTGCCGGGACGCCAAGGAGACCGTCGACTGGTACGTGAAGAACCTCAACATGGACTTCGTGCTGGCCATCGCCGAAGACCGCGTCCCGTCCACCCACGAGCCCGATCCCTACATGCACGTCTTCCTCGACGCCGGGCAGGGCAACGTGCTCGCCTTCTTCGAGCTGCCCACGAAGCCGGAGATGGGGCGCGACCCCAACACCCCGGCGTGGGTACAGCACATCGCCTTCAAGGTGAAGGACCGCGAGACCCTGCTCGCGTTCAAGGCGCAGCTCGAAGCCAACGGCGTCGACGTGCTCGGGGTGACCGACCACGCCATCTTCCACTCCATCTACTTCTTCGACCCCAACGGACACCGCATCGAGCTCGCGTGCCCCGACCCGGAGGAGGACGCCCTGCTGGCCCGCCTCGATGCGGTGAAGTGGGATATGCTCCGCGAGTGGTCCGAGACCAGGCGCGCGCCGAAGCACGCGGCCTGGCTGCACCGGAGGGAGCTCGACGAGTGACGAACCGGCGCGCCGGCTGCCCGCGGGCGGCCCTGTCCGCGCTCGCAGCGGTCCCGGCCTTCGCGTCCGCGGCCCGCGCATGCGCCTTGGCGGCGCCGGAACGAGCTCGACGAGCGACGAACCGGCGCGCCGGCTGCCCGCGGGTGGCCGTGTTCGCGTTCACGATCTTCCAGGCCCTGGCGGCCGCGGTCCACGCCCAGACCGAGCTGGTGATGTCGTCGTGGCTCCCGCCGCGGCACCCCATCGTCGCCAACGCGTTCCTGCCCTGGATCGAGCAGATCGAGGAGGTGACCGAGGGCCGGGTGACGGTGCGGCTGCTGGCCAGGCCCCTCGGCTCGCCGCCGTCGCACTACTACCTGGCCGTCGACGGCATCGCCGACCTGACCTACGGCCTGCACTCGTTCACCCGGGACAACCGGTTTCCGCGGTCGCGGTTCGCGCAGTTCTCGTTCATCGGCGACGACGCGGCGGCGGGCTCGAGGGCGTTCTGGCGAGTGTACGCCGGGACGCTCGACGCCCAGGCCGAGCACGAGGGCGTCAAGCTGCTGGGTCTCTTCGTCCACGGCCCCGGCATCCTCTACAACAACGTCCGGCGCATCGAGCGCCCCGCGGACCTCGCGGGGCTGAAGATCCGCACCCCTGGCGGCTACATCGCCGACCTCATGGCCGGGCTCGGCGCCACGACCCTGTTCATGGACAGCGGCGACGTCTACCAGAAGCTGTCGCGCGGCGTCATCGACGGCCTCACCATGACCTGGGAGGCGTCGACCGCCTTTCGCCTGACCCCCCACCTCCGCTACGCCATGCGGGTTCCGGGGGGCATCTACAACACCACGTGGTACGTGGTCGTCAACGAGGCCGCGTGGCGCGCGATCTCGGCGCGGGACCGGGCCGCGATCGAAGCCATCTCGGGCGAGGCGCTGGCCGAGCGCGTGGGACGCGCGTGGAACGACGCCGACGCGCGGGCCCTCGAGGCGATCCGCGCGGCGGGCATCGACATCTACGATGCGCCGCCCCCCATGCTCGACGCCATCCGGTCGCTGGCGCGCGAGCACGAGGCCCGGTGGGTGGCGAGGGTGGCGACGCGGGGCTACGACGGCCGGGCCGCCCTCGCCGCCCTGCGCCGCGGCGCCGGCACGGGCAGGTAGCGCCGTGCCTCTCACCACCGGGACCTCGCCGCGCCGCGGGTTCGACCTCGGGCGCGCAGGCCGGACGAAGGACCCTTCGCCGGACCCCGCCGGGACGCCGCTCGTCCGCCGGCTCGACCTCGGGCTCGGCGGGTGCTGCGCGGGCCTGCTGCTGGGTCTCGTGGCCCTCACCGTTGTCGACGTCGTCGGCCGCTACGTCCTCGCCGCTCCCCTGCCCGGCGCCTTCGAACTCACCGAGCTCATGCTGGGGGCGCTCGTCTTCGCGGCCCTGCCGCTGGCGACGCTGCGGGGAGAGCACGTCGCCGTCGACGCGCTCTTCGACGCCTCGCCGCCCCGCCTCCAGACCGCGATGGCGCGGCTCGGCGCCGCTGCCACGGCGGCCGCGCTGTGGGTGATGGCGTGGCGGCTCGTCGTCTACAGCACGCGGCTCGCCACGGACGAGGCGGTGACCGACGCGCTGCTCGTGCCGCTGGCGCCGCTCGGCGGGTTCGCGGCCGTCATGGCCGCGCTCAGCGGCGTGCTCGCCATGGCCAGACTCGTGACCCGCGATGACCACGAGGCGCCCGGCAACGCCAAGCCGCCCGCCGGGAGCGCCTCGTGACCGCGCCCCTCGGCGGCCTGATCGCCGTCGCCAGACCCGTGGCCCGCGACGACGAGGCGCCCGGCAATGACGCGCCGCCCGCCGGGAGCGCCTCGTGACCACGTCCCTGCTCGGGTTCGCGGCGCTGCTCGCGCTGGTCTTCTTGCGCGTGCCCATCGCGTTCGCGATGGCCGCCGTCGGCGCGGTCGGCTTCGCCATGCTCCGAAGCTGGCCCGCGGCGTGGGCGATGGTCGGCAACGTCGCCTTCGAGACCGGCCTCTCCTACTCGCTGTCGGTCGTGCCGCTGTTCATCCTGATGGGCAACCTCCTGACCATCTCGGGCGTCAGCCACGGCCTGTACGCCGCCGCCAACGCCCTGCTCGGGCGGGTGCGCGGCGGCCTCGCCATGGCCTCGGTGGTCGCCTGCGGCGGGTTCAGCGCGGTCTGCGGCTCGTCGCTCGCCACCGCCGCCACCATGTCGAAGGTCGCCATGCCCTCCATGCGGCGCTTCGGCTACGCCGACAGCCTCGCCACCGGCTCGATCGCGGCGGGGGGCACGCTGGGCATTCTGATTCCGCCGAGCGTCATCCTCATCGTCTACGGGCTGCTGACCGAGGCCGATATCGGTCGGCTCTTCATCGCCGGCGTGGTCCCGGGGCTGCTGGGGGTGGTGTTCTACGTCGTCACGGTGGCGGTGGTCGTCCGCCTCGACCCCGCGGCGGCGCCGCGCACCGGGCACCGGGAGCCGTTCTCGAACCGCGAACGCTTCGGGGTCGCGGCGGTGACCGGCCTCTTCATCCTGATCCTGGCCGGCATCTACGGCGGCCTCTTCACCCCCACCGAGGCGGCGGGGGTCGGCGCCGGCGCGGCCCTGGGCATCGCCGTCCTGGCCGGCGGGGTGAGCGCCGCCCGCCTCTTCGACGCCTGCCTCCAGACCGCGCGGACGACGGCTATGATCTTCGCGATCCTCATCGGCGCGGAGATCTTCTCGCACTTCATCAACCTCGCCGGGCTGCCGGAGGCCCTCGCCGCGTGGATCGGGTCTCTCGGGCTGAACGCCTGGGTGGTGATGGCGGGCATCGTCCTCATCTACCTCGTGCTCGGCTGCGTCCTCGAGAGCCTGTCGATGATCCTGCTGACGGTGCCCGTCTTCGCCCCCCTGATGTTCGAGCTCGACTTCGCCTCGACCGCCCTCGCGACCCCCGACGCGGCCATCATCTGGTTCGGCATCGTGGTCGTGGTCGCGACCGAGATCAGCCTCATCACCCCGCCCGTCGGCCTCAACGTGTTCGTCCTGCGCAACGTCCTGCCCGACGTGCCCCTGAACACGATCTTCCGCGGGGTCGCGCCCTTCTGGATCGCCGACATCCTGCGCCTGCTGCTGCTCGTCGCCGTCCCGCCCCTGTCCCTCTGGCTGGTCGGGCTGATGTGAGCCGCATTCGGATGCGTCTTCCGTGCTCCTCGATCAGGTCGCCACCCGGGCCGTCGCGGGACCAGCCGAGGCGCGTGCTCCGGTGGAATGTCTGTCCCGCCATCGCTCCCTCCCGGGATGCCCGTGGTCGCGGGACCAGCCCAGGCGCGTGCTCCGGTGGAATGTCTGTCCCGCCATCGCTCCCTCCTGGGATGCCCGTGGTCGCGGGACCAGCCCAGGCGCGTGCTCCGGTGGAATGCACCCGGCCGCGCGTGCCGACCGCAGGCGTTCCCCGCCAGGCCCCTGTCTGCCTACAATGCTCCTGGAGAGGCTGCGCCCCCGCCGCGCTCCGGTGGCGCACCCGTTCGCCGCGTCGGGTCGTCGCCGCGCCCGCACCACGGCACGACCTGCGCCGCGTGCGGATCGGCGCCGTGGGCGCCGCGTGCTCGGTCGCTGGGGGACGGCTCGACAATGGCGACGAACGAGGCGCTCAGACGGGAACTCCTGGAGATGGCGCGGCAGGACCGCGTCACGCGGGCCGAGCTCGCCGCCTCGGGCGACCTGTTCGACGGGTACGAGCCCCGAATGGCCCGCGTCCATGCCCGGAACGCGCAGCGCCTGCGGCAGGTGATCGAGTCCGTCGGCTGGCCGGGCACGGACCTCGTCGGTCGGGACGGCGCGGAGGCAGCCTGGCTGGTGCTGCAACACGCGATCGCCGAGCCCGACCTGCTCCGCCGAGCGGCGCCTCTCCTCGCGACAGCCGCACGAGAAGGCCGGGCCGACCCCGCCCACGCGGCCATGCTGGACGATCGGATCCGGTTCTTCGAGGGCCGGCCCCAGCGTTACGCCACCCAGCTCGATTGGGACGCCCGGGGGAACCTCTCCCCGGGCGAGGTGGAAGATCCGCAACGGCTGGCCGAGCGCCGACGCGCCGTCGGCCTGCCGCCGCTGGACGAACAGATCGAGAAGGCGCGCAGCCGGGCGACGACGGAGGGCGAGCGGCCCCCGGCCGATCACCAGGCGTACGCGAGAGCGCGGGACAAGTGGGCGGCAAGTGTCGGCTGGCGCGACGGTCGATCCACGGCCGGCGCATGAGACCGCCGACGCGTCGCCGCGCCCAGACCTGCGCCGGATCGACGGATCCGGCGGAGGCCGCTCGGGGGACCGCCAGGAAACAGCCCGGGGCATGGCGGCCCCGGGCTGGGAGCCTGCGCCCAAAGAACGGCGCAGGCTCCTGCCGGGTCTGGTTGGGCGGTGAACGGCGCCGCCGGCGACGCCCCTCTGGACTGGCGCCGACTCAGCGGCGCATCACGCCTGAGTGCCGACCGCACGACTCCGCAGCCAGGCGCCGCGCCCGGCCAGCAGCAGGCCAAGGATGCCGAGCCCGACCAGCGGCAGCGCGGGGACCGGCGTGAAGGGCTGCCAGAGATCGGACGCCATGATCTCCGCGAACGTCGCGGTCATGCCCGTCGCCAGGGGGTAGCCGGCCAAGGCCACGACTTCCTCCTGCTCCATGGTCAACGTGTTCATCTCGTTGGCCTTGGGCGCGTTCGCGAAGTGGCCGCAGTACTGCGGTTGGGCGTACCCGGTCGCGATGCTCATCTGCCGGCAGTCCAGCGCCTCCCACCACAGATGGATGCTGGCGTACTGGCCATCGATCTCCATCCCGGCCTTGTGCACCATCAGCTTCTCCGGGTCGCGAAGGTCCGCGTACATCGCGCAGTAGCCGCTGTTCATGCCCGAGGCCATGATGCCGGGATCGTACTCGTTGACCGCCGTGTTCATCCGGTCGCAGTCGAGGCTGTTCCACCAGCCCTCCACCATGCTGAAGTTCCCTTCCAGCGCGGGGTGAGCGAAAGGCATCCAGAGATCCGACGACATGACCATGTCGACGTCGGCCGTCATCCCCCTGGCCAACGCGTAGCCGACCACCGCAACGACATCCTCCTGCATGCTGCTCAGGCCGTTCATGCCGTTGTACTTCGGCGCGTTCACGAAGTGGCCGCAGTACTGCGGTTGGGCGTACCCGGTCGCGATGCTCATCTGCGGGCAGTTCAGAGCTTCCCACCACTCGTGGATGCTGGCGTACTGGCCATCGATCTCCATCCCGGCCTTGTGCACCATCAGCTTCTCCGGGTCGCGAAGGTCCGCGTACATCGCGCAGTAGCCGCTGTCCGTGCCCGAGGCCATGATGCCGGAATCGTATTCGTTGACCGCCGTGTTCATCCGGTCGCAGTCGAGGCTGTTCCACCAGCCCTCCACCATGCTGAAGTTCCCTTCCAAGGCGGGGTGATCGAAAGGCATCCAGAGATCCGACGACATGACCATGTCGACGTCGGCCTTCATCCCCGTGGCCAGCGCGTAGCCGGCCACCGCAACGACATCCTCCTGCATGCTGCTCAGGCCGTTCATGCCGTTGTACTTCGGCGCGTTCACGAAGTGGCCGCAGTACTGCGGTTGGGCGTACCCGGTCGCGATGCTCATCTGCGGGCAGTTCAGAGCTTCCCACCACTCGTGGATGCTGGCGTACTGGCCGTCGATCTCCATCCCGGCCTTGTGCACCATCAGCTTCTCCGGGTCGCGAAGGTCCGCGTACATCGCGCAGTAGCCGCTGTCCGTGCCCGAGGCCATGATGCCGGAATCGTATTCGTTGACCGCCGTGTTCATCCGGTCGCAGTCGAGGCTGTTCCACCAGCCCTCGACCATGCTGAAGTTCCCTTCCAGCGCGGGGTGAGCGAACGGCATCCAGAGATCCGACGCCATGATCATGGCGAAGTCGGCCTCCACGCCCATCGCCAGGACGTAGCCGGTCACCGCCACGTCCTCCTCCTGCATGCTCGTCAGGCCGTTCATGCCGTCGACGTACGCCGGCGCGTTCACGAAGTGGCCGCAGTAGTCTCCGGAGCCCATCGCAATCGTCATCTTCTTGCAGTTCAGAGCTTCCCACCACTCGTGGATGCTGGCGTAGTCGCCACTGATCTCCTCCCCGGCGTGATCGACGACGTGCTTTTCGTGGTCACCGAGGTCGGCGTACATGACGCAATATCCGCTGTCCATGCCCTCGGCATCGTCGTTCATATTGTGCGCGTTGACCGCCGCGTTCATCTCGGGGCAGTCGAGGCTATTCCACCAAGCCTCGACCATGTCGAAGGATGCGGCCTCCGCCGAGCTGCTGCTGAACGCGAGCGCACCCAGGATCACGGCGACGAGTGCAATGGCGTGACGACAGTGACGACCGATGCGTCTGATGGCTGGCGACATGATCTCCTCCCGAGCGGGGTAAGCGGCGACGCTGCCGAGCTCGGCTGCACTCTCCGCCGTGGACGAACGGTATGCACGGTCTACGGACGGCGGGCGACGTCGAGCGCACACGAATCGTGTGTCGCAGGCGCCGGGCGCTCGGCCGCCGAAGACGGATTGACGAGGCCGGCGAACGAGGCTCTCCGGCGGGCCTCCTGGAGATGTCTCGGCGGGGACCGCGTCACTGCGGGCCGAGCTCGCCGCCCTGGCCGACGACGCCGGTCCACCGGCCGGTCGACGGGCGTCAGAAGGCGATCTCCAGCAGGTCTCGTCCGACGATGACCTCGCCCGTGAAGTGGGGGCGGACGCCTTCCAGCCAGAGCTCCGGTCGATCATACCCCGGAAGCCCGGACGGCACGAAGTGCGTGAGCACGAGCCGCTCCACCCCGGCCCGCGCCGCGACCCGCCCCACGTCGTCGGGCGTCGTGTGGGCCTCTACGATGTGACGCAGGAGCGCCTCGTTGCCCGGGTCGAGGCGTTCCACGATGGCGGCGGCGCCGTCGATGCTGACCACCTCGTGCACCAGGATGTCGGCCCCCGCCGCGAGCTCGACGAGGGCGTCGCTCATGGTCGTGTCGCCCGAGAAGACGACCGAGCCGCGGGCCGTGTCGACCCGGTAGGCGTAGCTGGGGGCGGCCGCCCCGTGCGGGACCTCGGCCGCGGTCACGACGATGTTCTCGTCGCGGTAGACGGGCCCGTCGCCGCCGATGTTGCGGGCCTCGATCAGGTCTCCCAGCACCGGCCGATTCTCGTCCTCGACGCGAAGCCGGATGTCCCAGTCCATGTACTGGAGATACGACCGGGTGATCTGCTCCAGCGGAGGCGGACCGTAGGTCGCCACCGGCCGCCGCAACCCGCTGGCCCAGGCCCGCAGCAGCAGGGTGCCGTAGTCGGCGTTGTGGTCGGAGTGGTGATGGGTGATGAAGACGGCCCGGAGATCGACGACGCGCAGGCCGGCGAGGGCCATCTGCCGCGCGACGCCGTCACCCGCGTCCACGACATAGACGGCGCCGTTCACCACGACTGCATTCGCCGGCTGGGCGCGCGAGGCCTTCACGGCGGGTCCGCCGCCGGTCCCGAGCAGGACGAGTCGGTGCGGACGCTCCTGGCCCGGGAGCGAGGAGGCGGTGCACAGAGCCGCCAGGCAAACCACGATCGCGAAGCGGCGCCAGACGAGACGGCCGGCCATGAGACCTCCTTCAGCGAATCGGCGGCGGCGTGCCGCCGGGCGCCGCCCTCACGCGCGATCGCGGTGGACGGTGCCGGGGGCGAAGGCCGGCATGCAGACGGCGACGTACTCCGCGCCCCCGGCCTCGGGACTGGAGTAGCGGACCCACTCCCCGGGCTCGGCGACGACCGCCTGCCCGGCCCGCACGTCGATGACGCCCGCCTCGTGCTCGACCCGCAGCAGACCGCGCAGGACCACCGTGAACTCGCGGAACTCGGGCCGCTGCCCCGGCTCGACCCATCCCGCGGGAGAGACCATTCGGGCGACGCTGAGGTCATCGTGGCCGGTGTTCACCCGCCCCGCGTACTCTTCGATGCGCTTGGGCAGGTTGCCGGCCGCCTGCACGACGGTGGGGCTCTCGATCAGTCTCGGCATCGGTCGACCGTCCCGGGTGTCGCGGCTCCTGCGAACGGACTGCGGGCTGCTCTCCCAGCGGGCGAGACGTCGCACGCGGCGACGCTCTTGTCGTTGCGAAGCACGACGCTCGTCAGCAGACGCCGGTCAGCCGTCACCGCACCTCGCGAGGTCACGGCGCCACGGCGCCTCTCTGAGCGGCGGACGGTCCTGCAAACGGACGCTCGGACCGGTCGGTCGGACCCGCGGGGAGCGGGCCCGACGCCGGCGGCAGGTCGCTGAGGTGGAAGAAGTCGCGGATGACCGCGCGCAGGGCGTCGAGCGAGGGAGCGGTGTTGATGGCCGTGCGCAGGTGCGAGCCGCGGTCGATGCCCTTCGTGTACCAGGAGCCGAGGGCGCGCAGCTTGTTGACGATCCACCGCTCCCGGCTCGTGGGGCTCCGGCGCTTCGGGCCGACGGTCCGGTCGAGGCCGGCGGTGTGTCGGAAGCCGTCGCGCTCGATCTCGGTCGCTTCACGCAGCAGCAGGTCGATGTAGGCGAGGAGGAACCGGCCCCGCTGCCGCGGGGAGATCGGCGGCGGGTCGACGCCGCCCCACGCGGCCCGCGCCTGCTCGAAGATCCACGGGTTCCGGAGCGCGCCCCGGCCCACGAGCACCCCCGCAACGGCGGTCTCGCGCAGCCGCCCCACGAGGTCGTCGGGCGTCACGCAGTCGCCGCTGCCGAACACGGGGATCGACACCCGGCGGGCCACCTCGTCGATCAGCGACCAGTCCGAACGCCCCGTGTAGGACTGCGCCGCGGTCCGGCCGTGCACCGCCACCGCGGCCGCGCCGACCTGCTCGACCCGCTCCGCGAGGTCGGGCGCGTTGACATGCTCGCCATCCCAGCCGGAACGCATCTTGACCGTCACGGGAATGGACACCGCCCGCGTCATCGCCCCGATGACCTCCGTCGCGTGCTCGGGCGTCCGCATGAGGCTGCACCCCGCATGGTGCTTGGCGATCTTGGGGACGGGGCAGCCCATGTTCACGTCCACGATGTCGGCGCCCATGCCCTCGACGATCTGCGCCGCCGCCGCCATCTTGCCCGGATCCCCGCCGAAGATCTGGATCGAGACCGGCCGCTCCTCTTCCGTGTACTCCGCGTACTCCAGGGTCCGGTCGATGCCGCGCACCAGACCCTCGGAGCTGACCATCTCGGTCACCACCAGCCCGCAGCCCCCGCCCCGCTTGACGAGGCGGCGGAATGCGGTGTCCGTCATCCCCGCCATCGGGGCGAGGGCGAACGGCGAGTCCAGGGCGACGGAACCGATGGCGACAGGGGGACGCGGCTCCGCGTCCGGCGCGGGGTGGGACATGGCGTTCATCCGGACCGCGACCTGATCGCGGCCCGGAGCCTCGGTCGGTCGGGTTCAGAATCCGGGCGGGGGGGTCCGCGGGCGGGTCAGGCGTTCCTCGTAGATCGCCTTCAGCCCGTCGTCCTTCCACTCGATGATCGCCTCGTTCCGTAGCGTGGTGAGGTAGCGGTCGAGGGCCTCGAGCCGACGTTCGTTGAACACGCTGTTGACGATCTGCTCGCGCACTTCCTCGAACGGCGTCGGGGCGGCGGCGGTCGACGACTCCAGCTTCAGGATCTGGTAGCCGGCCGGCGTGCGCGCGACATCGCCGACTTCGCCGACCTCGAGCGCCTCGATGCGGAGGCGGACCTCGTCGGCGAGGTCGGCGAGGGCGATGGGTCCGATCAGGCCGCCGTTCGCTCTCGACACGCCGTCGGACAGCGCGGCGACGACCGTCTCGAACGGCTCGCCGCCGCGCACCCGGGTCAGGGCCGACTCGGCGCGGCCCCGCGCCAGGTTGTCCCGCGCGACGTTGAACGCCCCGTCCTCGGCCGCCACCGTCACCAGGATCTCCCGCAGCATGACGGTGGCGGGCAGGGTGAACTGGTCCAGATTCGACTCGTAGTACTCGCGGGCCTCCACGTCGGTCATCGAGACCCGCCGCAGCACCTGGTCCTGCTGCACCTGCCCGGCCAGCATCTGTTCCTCCATGACGGCGCGCAACTCGGCGAGGCCCATGCCCTGCTCCTGCCTGAGGGCGACGACGAGCTCCTCGTCCGTCATGTCGTTGTCGGCCTTGATGCCTTCCAGTATCTCCTCGAACTGCTCGTCGTCGAGCGAGTAGCCCATGTCGCGCCCGCGCTGCACGAGCAGCATCTGGTCGACGGCGTTCACGAGCACGTCGGGGGTGATCTCCTGCAGCGCCCTCTGCAACTGGGCGTCGGTCTGCGGGGGCACGGGACGCGTCCGCAGGGCATTGATCTGGGCCTGCTCCAGATCGGTCTGGGTGATGAGGCCACCGTTGATCTTCAGGAGAATCCGCTCGAACACCACCGCGCCCGGAATGCCCGACCTCAGCCCCTGCGCGCCGACGGTGGAAGCGCCCGAGAGGACGGCGCCGGAAACGAAGAGCGAAGTCGCGGCTCGTAACAGGTTTCTTGGCATGACGGTCACCCTCTTCACGATTCTACCGCTTGCAGCCCTCGCAACTCCACCAGCAGGCCCCCGACGCGGGTCAGGAGCGAGGCCGGGCCTTCCTGGTCGCGCCGGGCTCGCTGGAACTCGGTCCGCGAGAACCCCGCCTCGACCTCGCCGCTGCGGGCGCGGGCCGTCCACCACGACGGTGACTCGCGAGGCCCCCGGGCGGCGGCGCCGGCCCGAAGGTCGGCGGTGAGCATCGCTGGCGGCTTCAGCTCCAGATCCCGTCTCCGCTCGACGAACCGCATGAGCCGCACCGGGTCCACCGTCGTCGTGGTCCTGAACTTCACGACGAGCCGCGAACCGTTCCGATCGAGCGACTCGATGCCGAGCTCGTCGGCGGCGAGGCGAACGCGCCCGTACTCGACGAGCATCGAAATCGAGGGCGGCGCGGGCCCGTAGCGATCGCGCAGCTCCTCGACGAGCCCCGACAGGTCGGTCTCGCTGCGCGCCGAGGCGACCCGGCGGTACACGGTCAGGCGTTGGTTGGTGTCGGGGATGTAGTCGGCGTCGATCTTGAGATCGACATCGAGGTTGACCGCGGCCCGGGTGGCTTCCTCGACCTCCTCGCCCTTCAGCTCGCGGACGGTCTGGTCGAGCAGCTTGACGTACATGTCGAACCCGACCGCCTCGATGTGGCCGCTCTGCTCGCCGCCCAGCAGGTTGCCCGCCCCGCGGATCTCGAGGTCGAGGGCGGCCACGCGGAACCCGCTGCCGAGGTCGCTGAACTCGCGGATGGCGGCCAGCCGCCGGCGCGCCACCGGCGACAGCGAACCCTCCGGCGGCACCAGCAGGTACGCATAGGCCCGGCGGTCGGACCGCCCCACCCGCCCCCGCAGTTGATAGAGCTGGGCGAGGCCGAACCGCTCGGCGTGGTTCACGATGATGGTGTTCGCGTTCGGGATGTCGAGGCCGTTCTCGATGATGGTGGTGGCCAGGAGCACGTCGTACTCGTGCCGAACGAAGTCGACCATGCACCGCTCGAGCGCGCCCTCCTCCATCTGCCCGTGCGCCACCGCGATGCGCGCCTCGGGGAGGAGGCGGGTGAGCAGCTCGCCCATGGCGTAGATGGAGGTCACGCGGCTGTGCAGGAAGTAGACCTGCCCGCCCCGCTCGAGCTCGGTGCGGATGGCGCGGACGATCACCTGCTGGTCGAAGCGGACGACATTGGTCTGGATGGACTGGCGGTCCTTCGGCGGCGTCTCGATGACCGACATGTCGCGGATGCCGGCGAGCGACATGTTCAGGGTGCGGGGTATCGGGGTCGCGGTCATCGTGAGCACGTCGACCCGCCGTCGGAGCTGCTTGATGCGCTCCTTGTGGGCCACGCCGAACCGCTGCTCCTCGTCGACGATGAGGAGCCCGAGGTCGCTGAACCGTACGTCCTTCGAGAGCAGCCGGTGGGTGCCGACGATGATGTCCACCCGACCCGCCTCGAGATCGGTCAGCGTCTGCTTCTGCTCCGCCCGGGTCCGGAACCGGCTGACGAGGTCGATGCGGACGGGAAACGCCGCGAACCGGTCGGTCAGGGTCTTGTGGTGCTGGAACGCGAGGACCGTGGTGGGCGCGAGGAAGCCCACCTGCTTGCCGTCCATCACCGCCTTGAACGCGGCCCGCATCGCCACTTCGGTCTTCCCGTACCCGACGTCGCCGCAGAGCAGCCGGTCCATCGACTCCGGCGATTCCATGTCCCGCCGGATATCCCCGATGGCGACCTGCTGATCGGCGGTGAGCTCGTACTCGAAGGCGTCGTCGAACTCGCGGTGCCAGTGGGCGTCCCGACTGAACGCGTGCCCCGGCATCGCCTTGCGGGCGGCGTACAGCTTCAGCAGCTCGCCGGCCATGTCGCGCATGGCGCGGCGGACGCGGGTCTTGGTCTTGGCCCACGACGCGCCGCCGAGCCGGTTGAGGGTCTTCGCGGCCCCGGAGTACTTCTGCAGCAGGTCGACCTGCTGCACGGGCACGAACAGCTTGTCCTGGCCCGCGTAGCGCAGCTCCATGAACTCGTGATGCTCGAGCCCGACGGGAATCTGCTTCAGCCCGACGAAGATTCCGACCCCGTGGTCGACGTGGACGACGCGGTCGCCCGCCTTCAGGTCGCGGAAATCGGAAAGGAACGAGCGGGCGGGACCCGCGGGTCGGCGCTCCCGGACCCGGCGCTCCTCGTCGAAGACGTCCGGCTCGGCGAAGATCTGCAGGCTGGCTTCCGGCAGGCGGAACCCGCGGGTGAGCTGGCCCGTCGCCACCAGCAGGGCGGCGCCGCCGGTCTCCTCCGCATGGTCGATCGAGAGCGCGGTGAGGTCGTAGTCGGCGAGCAGTTCGATGACCCGCTCGGCCCGCCCGGGCGTGCCCGCGACGAGGAGCGTGGTGTCGCCCCGCTCTCGGCAGCGGCCGATCTCGGCCGCCCAGTCGCCGATCCGCCCATGCATCTCGACCACCGGTTGGCAGGCGACGTGGCGGACCCCCGACACGGTGTCCTGGTCCTCCCAGAGCTGCTCGAGCCGCGGGAGCGACGCGAGCCAGGCGTCGAGGACCGGCCACTCGACGAGCAGCTCCTCCGGTGGGAGCGCCGGGTCGCCCTGCGCCTGCGCGCTCGCGAAGCCGGCGGCGGCCTGCTCGGTGCGCGACTCGATGGCCGCGCGCGAGGCTTCGCCCTCGGACAGGAAGACGCGGACGCCGGGCACGCGCCGCACGTAGTCGCGGAGCCAGGCCGACCGATCGGGCTCGGCGGTCGGAGAACCGTGCCCCGGCGCCGGCTCGAAGAGCTCGCGCAGCGGAAACACCTCGGCCTGATCGAGGGTCTCGGTCGAGCGCTGCGTGGCCGGGTCGAACCGCCGCAGCGATTCCAGGGTGTCACCGGCGAACTCCGCCCGGATCGGGTGCTCGTCCCCGGCCGGGAAGAAGTCGACGACGCCGCCGCGCAGGCAGAACTGGCCGTGTCCGTCCACGGGATCCTCGGGGACGAACCCGGCGTCGGCGAGCAGATCGCCGAGGTCGGGCGGCTCGAGGAACGCGCCGGTGACGAGTCGGGACCCGGCCGCCAGCAGTCGGTCCGGAGGGCTCACGCGGGGCAGGAGCGCCGCCGCCGCCGCCACCACCACCCGGGCGGCGCCGGCGGCGAGCCCGTGGAGGGCCCGTCCCCGCGCGGCCGCGACGTCGAAGTGGGGGGCGAGCCCCCGATACGGATCGACCTCGTGGGGCGGGAACGGCAGCACCTGGTGGCGCACCTCGTGGGCCGAGGCGGCGGTCAGGCTGCCGAGAAAGAAGCTGGTGTCGGCCACCAGTTGCTCGACGTCGCCGGCGCCGGGGACGATGACCACCACCGGCGCGTCGGTCGCCGCGGCGGCCGCCGCGAACCCCTTGGCAGACGCCGACAGCCCCGCGACGGACCGCGCGGAGCCCCCGAGCCCGGCGCGGGCCGCCGCCGACCTCAACGCCGCCTGGAGCGCGAGCGATGTGCCGGTCACCGGTGGATGGTCCGTTTCATGGCTGGCCGCGGCTCGAAGTGAATGTTGCCGCTGAACCGCCAGGCGTGCCGGGGGCGGTAGATGCCAACGTCCCTGGCGCCCGACTTCACCCGAAAGGTGTAGAGCAGACGATGATAGTCGTACGAGAAACCGTCACGCTTGTGCACCGCGACGTCCAGCTTGTAGGTGCCCGCCACCAGATCGAGCCGGTCGATGACGAACGCCACCTCCCCGTCGCCGTCGAGCCGGTCGGGCTCCAGCTCCTCGAGATGGGTGTTCGTGCCGTAGCAGCACACGCCCGCGCTGCTGAAGATGCTGACGCCGAAGGCGAAGTCGGCGACGGGCCGCTCGGCGACGATCCGCAGGCGGACGGTCATCGGGTCGCCGCTCTGGAACACGTGCGCCGGGCCCTGCCGCCCCTCGAGGGTCACTCCCTCGATCCGCACCGTGCCGGAGCCCCACCGGCCCTCTCTCGCCTTGAACATGTCGGCCGGCGGCGGATCGCCGGCGGCATCGGGAATCGTCGCGGCCGGCGGGCCTTCCTGCGCGGCCGGCGGTGACGCCGCCGATGGGAGCGATTCCGCCGGCGGCGGGGCATCCTCGTCCGCCGGCGCGGCGGGCGGCGTTTCCGCGGCGGGCGGCGTTTCCGCGGCGGGCGGCGTTTCCGAGACGGGCGGCGTTTCCGCGGGCGGCGACGCGCCCGGTGCGGCGCCCGGCGCGGGCGGCGGCGCGCCCGCCGATGCGGCGGCGGAAACCGCGGAGTCCCGCTGCGCCTTCGCATCCTCGGTCGCGAGATGAACGTCCTCGGCCCGCTCGACGTCGGCGAGGTACATCTGCACGACGCGTTTCGGGTCGCCGACAAGGCGCTTTCGCCCGCCGTCGAGCCACACCGCCTCGTCGCAGAAGCGCTCGACCATCGGCAGCGCGTGGGTGACGAGCAGGATGGTCTTGCCCCGGCGCTTGAACTCCGCGAACTTGTCCAGGCACTTCAGGCTGAAGCCCTCGTCGCCGACCGCCAGCACTTCGTCCACGAGCAGGATCTCGGGATCGACGTGCACCGCCACCGCGAACCCGAGCCGCATGTACATGCCCGACGAATAGGTCTTGACGGGGGCGTCGATGAAGTCCTCGAGCTCGGCGAACTCGACGATCTCGTCGAACCGCCGGTCGATCTCCCGCCGGGACAGGCCCAGCATGACGCCGTTGATGAACACGTTCTCGCGACCGCTGATCTCGGGATGAAAGCCCGCCCCCAGCTCGATCAGCGCCGACACCCTTCCGGCGACCCGCACCCGCCCGCCGGTGGGCCGGGTGATGCCCGCGACCAGCTTCAGCAGGGTGCTCTTGCCCGACCCGTTGCGGCCGATGACGCCGCACGCGGCGCCCGTCGCGACCGTCAACGACACGTCGTCCAGGGCCCGGAACGACTCGTCCGGGCGCAGGTGCCGGACCAGGCTGCCGGTCAGCAGCGCGCTCTTCAGCGTCGCGAACCGCCGCTGGTGGCGGTACCGGCGGTAGACCTTCGAGACGCGTTCGAGGGCGATCGCGGACAAGCCTCTACACCTCTTCGGCGAACGAGTCGCGCAGACGATCGAAGAACCAGTAGCTGAGGAGGAAGAGCCCCCCGCCGGCGGCGGTCAGGGCGCCGAGCTGCGGCCCGTGCCCGAACGCCTCCTCGTGGAAGAGAATCTGCTGGTACGAGACCGCGAGGTGCGTGAAAGGGTTCAGGTTCATGAATACCCTGGCGCCCTCCGGCACCGTCGACATCTCGTAGAGGATCGGGGAGGCGAAGAACCACAGGGTCAGGGCGTTCGCCAGCAGGTCCTTGACGTCGCGGAAGTGGACCGTCAACGCGGCCAGGAACATCGCCAGCCCGAGGGTCAGGCAGAGCTGCACGGCCACCACCGCGGGGAACCAGATGAGGTCGGCGAGCCGCAGCGGGACGTCGTACCAGACGAGGAAGCCGAACAAGATCGGCAGCCCCAGGAGGAAGTGGCACAGGTTCGACGCCACCGCCACCACCGGCAGGATCTCGGCCGGGAACACGACCTTCTTGATCAGGTTGCCGTTGACGATGAGGACGTTGGCGCTCTCGTTGAGCGACGAGGAGAACCAGGTCCAGGGCAGCAGGCCGCAGAACAGGAAGACCGCGTAAGGCTCGATGCCGGCGAGATCGCCGCGCGGGATGATGGCGGTGAAGACGAACGAGTAGACGAGCAGGAGCAGGAGGGGGTTGACGAAGGACCAGAAGAACCCGAGCGCCGACCCGCGGTAGCGGGCCTTGAGCTCGCGGGCCACCAGGATCTGGACGAGACCTCGATAGCGGAACAGCCGGATGAGGTTAGCCAGCATCGAACTCGATCACGACGGCGGTCGCGTTGTCGGGTCCACCTCCCTCGTTCGTCTCCTCGATGAGGGCGTTGCACACCTCGTCGAGGCCGGCGCCGCCCCCCAGGATCTCGCCGATCCGTTCGTCGCTGAGCACCGAGAAGATGCCGTCAGTACACAGCAGGATACGGTCGCCCGGCTCGATGCGCAGCTCCTGGATCTCGACGTCGAGATCGGCCCCCCCGGACAACGCCCGCGTCACCACGTTCCGCCAGGGGTGGCGGCGCGCCGCCGCCTCGGTCAACGTGCCCGCCTGAATCTGCTCCTCGACCCAGGAATGGTCTCGGGTGAGCCGGGAGATGGCCAGCCGCCGCAGCCGATAGGCGCGGCTGTCGCCGACGTGGGCGAGGGTGACGGCCGCTTCGTCGACGAGCGCCGCCACGGCCGTGGTCGCCATGCCGCGGAGCTCGCGCGACGAGGCGATCTGCGCCGCGAGCCGGCCGTTGGCCATGCAGAACCCCGCCCGCAGGCGGTTCGCGTTCACGCTCTCCCGGGCATCGAAGGGAACCGGCCAGGTCTGGTCGGGCGATACCGTGACGGTGGCCTCGACGAACGCCGCGATCCCCTCGACCGCCACCTGCGATGCGACCTCGCCGGCGGCGTGGCCGCCCATGCCGTCGGCGACGACGAACAGCCCGAGGTCGCCCCGGACCAGCAGATTGTCCTCGTTCGTCGACCGGCGAAGACCCTTGTCCGTGGCGGAACCAGAGAAGACGGGCATGGGTCGTGTCCATTCCCACGGCGAATCGCCCGCATCACCGCCGCGAACCGAACCACAGGCGCGAAGCGGCCGCCCGCGGCGTTTCCCGCCCGGTCCGTAGAGCGTTGCCGGAAGCGCCTGGCCTAGTGGCTCCCTCTCCTTGCCGCGACCTGGAGCCGGACCAGGGACTTCAGGAGGGCGAGCCGGGCCCGCTCGTAGTCCAGTTCCGTCACCGGCCGGTCGAGCCGCTCCCGCGCGCGCTTCACGGCCGCCTCGGCCCGCGTCACGTCGATCTCTTCGCTCGCCTCGGCGATCTGGGCGAGAACGGTGACGCGATCGGGAAGGACCTCGGCGAACCCGAACGACACTGCGACGTACGACCTCTCGTCGCCCCGGCGGTATTCGATCTCGCCGACCGTGAGGGTGGACAGCAGCGGCGTGTGGCCCGGCAGGACGCCGAACGACCCATCGGCGCCCGGCACCACCACCTCGTCGACCGCCCCGTGGGCAATCGAACGATCGGGGGTCACGATCTCCAGCGTCAGATGATCGGGTATGGCCACTATGCCGCCTCGCTCTTCATCCGCTCGGCCTTCTCCATCGCCTCTTCGATGCTGCCCACGAGCAGGAACGCCTGCTCCGGAAGCGCGTCGTGCTTGCCCTCGACGATCTCCTTGAACCCGCGGATGGTGTCGGCGATGGGGACGTATTTGCCCTCGAGGCCCGTGAACTGCGAGGCGACGAAGAACGGCTGCGACAGGAACCGCTCGATGCGCCGCGCCCGCGCCACCGCCAGCTTGTCCTCCTCCGACAGCTCGTCGATGCCGAGGATGGCGATGATGTCCTGCAGATCCTTGTAGCGCTGCAGCACCTGCTTGACGTCGCGCGCCACGTTGTAGTGCTCGTCGCCGATGATGTTGGGATCGAGGATGCGCGAGGTCGACGCCAGGGGATCGACGGCGGGGTAGATGCCCTTCTCGACGATGGCCCGCGACAGGTTCGTGGTCGCGTCGAGGTGCGCGAACGTGGTGGCCGGCGCCGGATCGGTGTAGTCGTCGGCGGGCACGTAAATCGCCTGCACCGAGGTGATCGACCCCTGGGTGGTCGACGTGATGCGCTCCTGCAGCGCTCCCATTTCCGTCGCCAGGGTCGGCTGATAGCCGACGGCGGATGGCATCCGGCCGAGCAGGGCCGATACTTCCGACCCGGCCTGCGTGAACCGGAAGATGTTGTCGATGAAGAGGAGCACGTCCTTGCCCTCGGCGTCGCGGAAGTACTCGGCGACCGTCAGCGCCGACAGCCCGACGCGCTGGCGCGCGCCCGGCGGCTCCGTCATCTGTCCGTAGATCAGGGCGGCCCGCGACTTCTCGCGCTCCTCGATGTTGACGACCCCGCTCTGCTGCATCTCGAGCCAGAGGTCGTTCCCTTCGCGCGTGCGCTCGCCGACCCCGCCGAACACCGACACACCGCCGTGCTTGAGGGCGATGTTGTTGATGAGCTCCATGATGATGACGGTCTTGCCGACCCCGGCGCCGCCGAACAGGCCGATCTTGCCGCCGCGCAGGTACGGCTCGAGGAGGTCGATGACCTTGATGCCGGTCTCGAACATCTGCAGCTCGGTCGACTGGTCGTTCAGCTTCGGCGCCGGCCGGTGAATCGGCCAGCGCTCCTTGGTCTCGACCGGGCGGTCGGGGAAGTCGACCGGCTCGCCGAGCACGTTGAGCACGCGGCCCAGGGCCTCGGGGCCCACCGGCACCGAGATCGGCTGGCCGAGGTCGACCGCCTCCATGCCGCGCTGCATGCCGTCGGTCGGCTTCATCGCGACCGCCCGCACCCGGTTCTCCCCGAGGTGCTGGGCGACCTCGGCGATGATGTCGATGTTCACCCCGCCCGCGTCCGTCTTGACCTGCAGCGCGTTGTAGATCGCGGGCAGCTGGCCCGGAAACTCGACGTCGATGACCGGTCCGATGATCTGCACGACCTTGCCGGTGCTCTGTGCCGCCGCTGTCTCGTTCGCCATGTCTCGAAACGTCCCCCCGACATCCTGTCCGGTCGTTGCCCCGCGCCCCTCGACCCGCACGAACGGAGGCGCCGCGTCGCGCGTCTCTAAAGCGCCTCGGCCCCGGACACCACTTCGATGATCTCCCGCGTGATCGAGGCCTGCCGCACCTTGTTCATGTAGAGCGTCAGATCCTCGATCATCTCCGTCGCGTTGTTGCTGGCCGCGTCCATGGCCGTCAACCGGGCTGCGTGCTCGGCCGCCGCCGACTCGAGCAGCGCCCGCCAGAACTGAATCTCGACGTGCCTGGGAATCAGCGAATCGAAGATGGCGGCCGGCGCCGGCTCGTAGAGGTAGTCCGGCCGCCGCTCGCCCGCGCCCTCGTCGTCCTCGGGCTCGAGCCGCTGGATCGGAAGCACCTGGTCCACCACCACCCGCTGCTGCAGCACGCTCTTGAACTCGTTGTAGACGAGCCTGACGCTGTCGACCTCGCCCCCGGTGTAGGCCGAGATGACCTCGCGGGCGATCGCCTGGGCGTGTCCGTACTCGAGCTCCGAGAAGATGTTGACGAGCTCGAACCGCACGTCGAAGCCGCGCCTCTCGAAGAAATCCCGGCCCTTGCGGCCCACCAGTCCCAGGGAGACGCCAGACCCGGGGCCCGCGGTGATCACGCCGCCGGCTTCCTTGATGATGTTGGAGTTGAACCCCCCGCACAGCCCCTTGTCCGCAGTCACCACCACGAGCAGCGCGGGGCGGGGCGGGGCGTCGGCCGGGCGCCGGGCCAGGAGCGGGTGCGCCCCGGCGTCGACGTGGGCGGCGAGGCCGCCGAGCACGCGCTGCATCTGGATCGCGAAAGGCCGGGCGCCGAGAATGCGGTCCTGCGCCCGGCGGAGCCGCGAGGCGGCGATCGCCTTCATGGCCTTGGTGATCTGCTGGGTCGACTTGACCGCGCGAATGCGTCTGCGAAGGTCGAGAAGAGAAGGCACTGGATGGTTGCTCTCGTGCTGTAGACCGGGGCGCTTGCCGGACGCGTCAGGCCGCGGCGGTCTTGCGAGCGGCGATGAACTGCTCGGTGAACTCCTCGAGGGTGGCGATGACGCGCGCCTTCAGATCGTCGTCGATCACGGCCCGCGCCGCCAGATCGGTGAAGAGCGCCGGCTCCCTCGCCTCGACGAACTGGTAGAGCTCGGCCTCGTACTGGCGGACGTCGTTCTCTTCGACCCCGTCGAGATGGCCGTTGGTGCCGGCGTACACGATGAGGACCTGCCGCTCGACCGGCAGGGGCGCGTACTGCCCCTGCTTCAGGACCTCGACGAGGCGTCTCCCGCGGTTGAGCTGGTCCTGCGTCGACTTGTCGAGATCGCTGGCGAACTGCGCGAACGCCGCCAACTCCCGGAACTGCGCCAGGTCGAGGCGCAGCGTGCCCGCCACCTGACGCATCGCCTTGACCTGCGCCGAGCCGCCGACCCGGGACACCGAGTTGCCGACGTTGATGGCGGGGCGCACGCCCTGGTGGAACAGGTCCGACTCGAGGAAGATCTGCCCGTCGGTGATCGAGATGACGTTCGTCGGGATGTACGCGGACAGGTCGCCGGCCTGCGTCTCGATGACGGGAAGCGCGGTCAGCGAGCCCGCGCCGAGCTCGTCGCGCATCATCGCCGCCCGCTCGAGGAGGCGTGAGTGCAGGTAGAACACGTCGCCCGGGTACGCCTCGCGCCCCGGCGGGCGTCGCAGCAGCAGCGAGATCTCGCGGTAGGCCTGGGCGTGCTTCGACAGGTCGTCGTAGATGCAGAGCGCGTGTTTGCCGTTGTCGCGGAAGTACTCGCCCATGGCGCAGGCCGAATACGGGCTCAGGAAGAGCAGCGGGGCGGGATCGGCGGCAGCCGCCGCGACCACGATGGTGAACTCCATCGCGCCGGCGTTCTCGAGCGTCTTCACGACCTGGGCGATCGTCGACTGCTTCTGGCCGATGGCGTTGTAGATGCAGACCACGTCCTGACCGCGCTGGTTCAGGATGGTGTCGACGGCGACCGCGGTCTTCCCGGTTTGCCGGTCGCCGATGATCAGCTCCCGCTGCCCGCGGCCGATCGGCACCATCGTGTCGATGGCCTTGAGGCCGGTCTGGAGCGGCCGCTTCACCGGCTGCCGGTCGACGACGCCGGGGGCGATTCTCTCGACCGGCGAGGTCGCCGACGCCGCGATGGGGCCCTTCCCGTCGACGGGGTGACCGAGCGCGTTCACCACCCGGCCCAGCATCGCCTCACCCACCGGCACCGAGATGATGCGCCCGGTGCGCTTGACGACGTCCCCCCCCTTGATCTCGGTGCTCTCGCCGAGCAGCACCGCGCCGACACCCTGCTCCTCGAGGTTGAGGGCCATGCCGAAGACACCGTGGGGAAACTCGAGCATTTCGGTGGCCATGACCCGCTCGATGCCATCGATCTGGGCGATGCCGTCCCCGACCGACGCCACGGTGCCGACCTCGGCGACGTCGACCTCGACATCGTAGCTCCCGATCTGCTCGCGAATGATCTTCGTTATCTCGTCCGCCTTGATGGTCATCGCAGAAACTCTCGTCCTGTGTGTTCCGGTCCCCGCCCGCGTGTGCCCGCGTTCGCGGAGAGGAATTCCCTGGTTGGAGCCGCCGGCGTCATCGATCGAGGAGGGTCTGCCGCATCCGCTCGAGGTGCCGCGCGATGCTGCCGTCGTACACCGTGGAGCCGATTCGGGTGACCACGCCGCCCAGAATGTCCGGATCGACGACCGTCGTGATCCGCACGTCGCCCGCGCCGACGGCGGCGAGCCGCTGGCGCACCGCGGCGTCCTGGGCCGGGCTGAGCGGCTGCGCGGTCGTCACCTCGGCGTCGACGACCCCGAGGTGCTCGAACACGCGGGCCCGATAGAACCGCAGGATGTCCGGCAGCAGGGCCAGACGCCCGCGGTCGGCGAGCAGCGTCAGCAGCCGGGAGACGGTTGGCGAGATGTCCCGGGAGCGGTTCCGCAGATCGTTGATGATGGCCCGCTTCTTCGGCGGCTGCACCGCCGCCGCGAAGAGCACACGCCGCAATCCCTCGTGCTCCTCGACGAGCCGCGCGAACAGATCCAGATCGGATTCGGCCTTCCGGAGGTCGCCGCTCTCGAGAATGACGTCGAAGAGTGCGCGGGCGTAGCGCACAGCCGCCGTACGATTCGTCATGGTTGGTCGGGTGGCCGCCTCGAGCGCGAACCGGACCGGTGGCGCGGCCCGCAACACCGCCGGCCCGCGTCACCGTTCATCCGAACTGCCCGCTCGGACGCGCCGAGCCGGCGAACTCAGCCGGCACGAAAACGGGAATCTGCCAGACCCATGGCCGGCAACGCCGTCGCGGAAAGCGACCCATGGCGTCTGGGGGCACGCTGGTCAGAGCAAGGGTCTGAACGCACAAACGACCCATTCTAACATCCACCGGGACGGCCGCCAAGCGTCGTCTCGTCGTCTCCCATCTTTCTTCTTCGTCCTCGACTCGTCGACCCGGCCTTGCCCGGGAGGTCCGGCATCAACGCCCCGACGAGGCTTGGTGCAGCAGCCGGCGCGGCCGGCACACGGACCGATCCCGGACTCCCATCACGAATCGGTGAGCCGCTCGAAGATACGCTGCAGCTCGTCCTCCGATCCGAAGTCGATCTCGATGCGGCCCTTGCGCCCCTTTCTGACGATGCGGACGCGCGTGCCGAAGACGACGCGAAGCTGGTCCTGCGCCGCCTGCGTATGGACGTCGACCGGCTCCGTCTTCGAGCCCGGCCGCGACGGCGGGGCCGTCAGCTTCTTGACGAGCGCCTCGGTCTCGCGCACGGAGAGGCCGGCGGCCACGATCTCGCGGGCGGCGCCGCGTTGCGCGTCCGCTTCGGCCAGGCTCAGCAGCGCACGAGCGTGGCCCATGGTCAGCGCGCCCGACGCCACGTCCGCCTGCACTTCCGGCGGCAGCAGCAGCAGCCGCGCGTAGTTGGCCACCGTGGCGCGGTCCTTGCCAATGGCGGCCGCGACCTCTTCCTGGGTCATCCCGCGCTCGTCGATGAGCCGACGATAGGCCTCTCCCTCCTCGATCGGGTTGAGATCCTCGCGCTGCAGGTTCTCGATGAGGGCCATCTCCAGCAGCTTGTCGTCCGCCACGTCGCGCACCACGATGGGCACGCGCAGCAGACCCGCCATCTGCGCCGCCCGCCACCGGCGCTCGCCGGCGACGATCTCGAAGCGATCCCCGTCCACGCGCCGGACCACGATGGGCTGGATGACTCCGCTGGCGCGGATCGACCGCGAGAGCTCCTCGAGTTTCGGCTCGTCGTGAACCGTGCGGGGCTGGGCGCGATTGGGAAACAGCCGATCGAGATCCGCCTCCGCCGCTTGGGGCAGGTGAGGGGGCGGGGCCGGCGCCGGCGTCGTCTCGGGGATGAGGGCGCTCAGTCCGCGCCCCAGGGCACGTCGTGTGTTGGCCATGAACCTGGCTCCTGCCCGGTGTTGCGGTCTCGCTGGTCGCGTGTCCATCCGTCGCTACTTCGCCGGGGCTGGCGTGGCCCCCGGCCTCACGACGGCGTCCCCCCGGGCGCGACGCGCGACGCCGCCCCGCGGGTGGGCCCCAGCATCTCGCGAGCCAGGGCCAGATACGCTTCGGCCCCCGTCGACCGCACGTCGTAGAGAATGGCCGGCAGGCCGTGGCTCGGCGCTTCTCCCAGCCGCACGTTGCGGGGAATGACCGTGCGGTACACCTTCTCGCGGAAATGCGCCCGGACATCGCCCGCCACCAATTGGCCCAGCCGGGTCCTCGAGTCCGACATCGTCAGCAGGACCCCCTCCAGATCGAGCTCCGGATTCAACCGGGCCTGCACCGCTCGCATCGTCGCCCTGAGCTCGGTCACCCCCTCGAGGGCGAAGTACTCGCAGTTGAGCGGTATGAGGACCGAATGCGCGGCGACGAGAGCGTTCAGGGTGAGCAGGCCGAGAGACGGCGGCGTGTCGATGAAGACATAGTCGTACCGCTCGACGGCCGCTCGCAGCAACGGGCGCAAGCGGCTCTCGCGCCGGGACATCCCGACGAGCTCGACCTCAGCGCCGGTCAGATGGTGGTCGGTCGGAATGAGGCGCATGCCGCTGACCTGCGTATCGAGCTCGAGATCCTCCGCGACGGCCGCGTCCGAGGTCAGCGCCCGGTAGATGTTCCGCTGCTCGCCGGCCTCGTCCCTCAGCCCGAGGCCGCTCGTGAGATTCGCCTGAGGATCGAGGTCGACCAGGAGCACCCTCTGATCGCCCAGGGCGAGAGACGCGGCGAGATTGATGGCCGTGGTCGTCTTGCCGACGCCCCCCTTCTGATTGGCGATCGCGATAATCCTGCCCATCGGCAACCGACGCTGTTTTCTGTCAAACGACCTAAAACTCAACCACGCTGAGCCACTACATGAGATGGTACCGCGATGCCGGTGTCGGAACAAGCCGATGTCTCTTTTCGATGATGGAACGTGAGCCTGAAGACGTTCCGTCGACAGCCCCCTGCCCTCGGCCACGAGGTCGGGAGGTATTGTCAAATGTCGTGGATCGGCCTGACGTTGATCAGGCACCCTCCTCCGATCCGTCTCCGTCGGCATGACGCCATCGACGACGACCACGCCAGCCCGGACCAGGGGCAACAGGCGCGGTCCGTCCAGTGGTGATCGGGATGGAAGGCGGACGGGCCGAAGGAGCTGGTGGCGCTGAGGACGGCTTCCGGGAGAGCCAGGAGAGTTGGGCGAGCGTGCTGCGGGATTTGCGGGGGCGTGGTCTGGGGCGCCGGCGCTGGCGATTGGCGACGGGGCGCTGGGCTTCTGGTCAGCGCTTCGCGACGTATGGCCAGAGACGACGGTGCCGCGGGACTGGCGCCCGTCCCATCCCGCACTTCCACGAACCGCTCGCCACCGTCACTGTCGACGGACCTTCAGGACGACGGCCCGGCGGCCCATCGTCCGCGCGCCGGCAGTGGTCCGCAACTGCGCTCAAGAGGACGCGGGAAGAGCTGCGTCCATCTCGTCGATGATCGCCTGCGCGGCGCCCGCCCGATCGGCCGCGTTCAGTATGGGCCGGCCCACGACGACGAAGTCCGATCCCCAACGAACCGCCTGGGCCGGCGTGGTCGAGCGCTTGTGATCGTCCCGAGTCGTGCCCGCCGGCCGGATTCCCGGGCTGACAATCAGCACGCCCGTCTCCCGCGGCCATGCTTCCCGGCAGCGTCGAATCGTCTCTCCGGAGGCGATCACGCCGTCGCACCCGTGATCGAGGGCATCCCGGGTTCTCGAGATAATCCAGTCGTGGAGCGTGACGCCGCGGGCAGCTTCCGCCGGGGCGATGCGGGAAAAGTCGCCGGCATCCAGGCTGGACACGTACGGGACGGCGAGGAGCGCCGGCCATCGGCTGCCGCCCTTTGCGTCGCGGGCCATCGCGATGTCCCGCAACTGCATGTTCTGGTGGAGGGTCAGGAACCGGATGCTCGGGTCTCCGTGCAGGTCCCGAACGACATCCGCCACCGTGTTGCCGATGTCCGGCACCTTCAGATCGACGAATATCCGTTTGCCGTCGCTGGCGATCCTCTCCCACAGGGCTGCAAGGCCCCGGGCCCGCAACCCGGCCATGAGCAGCCGCCAGCCGATCTTGAATGACTGGACGTTCGACAGTTCGTCCACGACGGCGTGTGCGACCTCGACACTCGGAACATCCAGCGCGACAATCAGGCGATCTCCAGCGGTCAAGTCTCTTCCTTTCGGTTGGTCCTCTCGGGGGATGCCCGGCGGTTGCGAGACGGTTACGGGGAACGCAGTCAATAATCTACACGACAGTGCGAACTCCGTGAGATCGCCATGGCGTCTGCGTGTCGTGACGAAGCCGCAGTCCACTTCGCCACCGGGGCACGTGATGTTCCACGTGGAACAACTCGCAAGCCGTGACCAGCCGGACCCGGGACCGCGGGCTGCCGACCCGGATCCGCTGGACGCCGGGCCGCACCGATCAAAGTGTGACTGGCCGCGTTGCGAGGTCCCGTCCGATGACGACTACCGGAACTGAGCCGCAGCGCGTGGCCGACCGGATCGCCCGGCGCGCGAACCGGGCGAAGCTGCTGATCGATTGCCATCTCCAGGAAGCCCTCACCGCTTACATCCACCTCCTGATGCACTGGAACCGCCGCATCAACCTGACCGGGCTGACCGATGACGACAACGGCATCGACCGACTCGTCATCGAACCGCTCGTCGCCGCGCAACGCCTGCCGATGCCCGATGCCGTGGTCACCGACATCGGATCGGGCGGGGGCTCTCCCGCGGTACCGATGAAGCTCGCCACCCCCTCGGTGCGCCTGCGCATGGTGGAATCGAGAAGAAAAAGGGCCGCGTTCCTGCGCGAGGTCGTGCGCCGGCTCGCGCTCGAGGAAACGGCGGTGGAGACCTGCAGATTCGAAGAATTGGTCGATCGGGAAGAGCCTGCCGCGCAATGCGATGTCGTGAGCGTGCGTGCGGTCCGGACCGGGGCGCGGATGCTGCGCCAGATCGAACCTCTCGTCAAAACCGACGGTGTCGTCTTTCTCTTCAGGAGCACTCGCGGAAACGTCGACGCCGTGCCGCCACCCTGGCGGGTGGACGGTGTCTATCCGCTGCTCGATCCGGCCAGTCGCCTCGTGGTTCTCCGGAAGCACCGTCGCGGCTGAACCTGCGACGCGAGCAGCGAACGATCTGCCGTCACCGCCGGCCGGCGAAGCCGCGGTCCCGTCTCCCTTGGCAGACCCCTCACCTGTCGGCGTGCTTCAGCTTCGTGTCGTCTTCGGTGCGGTTGGGTCCTCGGGACGCGTATCCGGGTTGGGACGCGCGCATGCGGGTTGCTCATCTCGGTCAGGTGGTGTTGAACGACCGCTTTCTTCTGGCGTCTCGTGTTCGTGTTCCGCACTTGGCGCCTCACGTGTTGGGGTCTGGCGGTGGGTGGGTGGGTGGGTTGGCGTCGGACTGGGTGTCTCGGCACGGGGTGCGTCCGGTGCTGGTGGAGACGTGCGTGGAGACGTCTCGTCGGGGGACAAGCTCTCGGGCGGCGGGATGGACGTGCGTGGGACCGACGTCGGGCGTCCTCCGGGGACGGTCGAGGCAGTGGAACCGAAGCGGGTATGGCTTCGGGGTCTGGCCGCGGACTGGAGGCTGCGCCGCACGTGCGGGGGGTCGTTCTGTCAATGGCAAGTCTCCGCCCTCCCGGAATCCTTGCCGTCCGCTGCGTCCGGAGTCGTCGTGGACGGGTGCGCACTGAGGGGCACGACAAGGCGTACGCCCCCGGCCGGGTTCGAGGCGGTCCGGGGGCGCGTGCCGGTCCGGCGCGCCCCGGATCCGGCGGTCCGCCGCGTCCCCTGAGCGTCGTGGGCGGCCGGGACGCCCCGTCCAGGTCGGGCCGCAAGGCCCACAATTGCCATCCGAGCCGCGGGGCGGGCGGCGTCACCCGAAGGGCCGAAGCGCCAGCGGAGGACGCGCGTAGCGCGTTGACACGCCGCTCGCCCCGCAGCTACCCCGTTCCCGACTTCCCGACGAGCTGCCGCGCGTTCCCGGGGGCGGGCCCGAACCGGGAGCACAAGATGCCGGCGCCCGGCGCCGTTCGCGACCGCCAACCAGAGTCGCCGGTGGTCTAGCCGTCACGCCCGAAGCCCCTGGGCAGTTCAACGACCTCCAGTGCCGACAGGTCCAGATCGCAGACCTGATCGAGCAGCTCCGCGGTCACGGACTCCCGCGAGGGATTCCGGCAACGCGTCCCGCCACTCTCGGTACTGGTCCTGCAGCAATCAGCAGCGTCTGCACCGCGTCGGTCCACTGTTGTGGCCGAGAGCGCCGGTCCGCCGGCCGGCGATACCGGAGTCGGGACTCGCCCGCCTTCCGTCGCTCCCGGTACCGCGCCTGCCGCGCTCCGCGTTCGTCATCGCCACAAGACCACTCCACATCATTACGTAACGGACCTCGGGGAGGGAACTCGGCGCCGGGAAGCGGCCGGACGTTCACGAGGCCGACCGGCGCCGGGGTCCGGGGTGAGCAGCGAGGACGTCTTCGGGGCGGTGCTGACGCCTCCTGTCGATCTCCACCGAGCGTGTCGGGTAGACGCAGGAAGCGCGGCGCCCGAAGTCCGTCCCAACACGGCGAGAGGCGGTCACTTGGCAACGCCTTCGCGGCGCTTCTCTGCCGCGGTGCGCAGCCACTCCCGATGCTCCCGCAGTCGGTAGCTGTTGCCACGGATGTTGACGACGTGGCAGTGGTGCAGCAAACGGTCGATGAGGGCCGCCGCCATGACGTCGTCGCCGAGCACGCTCCCCCACTCCTCGAAGCCCTTGTTCGAGGTCAACACCGTCGACGCCCGCTCGTGCCGCGCGTTGATCAGCTGGAAGAAGAGCACAGCCCCGTCCTGGCTGACCGGCAGATAGCCGATTTCGTCCACGACGAGCAGGGCAGGATGCGTCAGCACCCGCAGCCGCCGGGTCAGCTCTCCCGCCGCCCGGGCTTCCGTGAGCGTCTCGATCAGGCCCGTCAACGGCCCGTAGTAGACGCGGCGTCCGGCCTCGGCCGCCGTCACCGCGAGGCTGATCGCCAAATGCGTCTTGCCCACGCCGGGCGGGCCGAGCAGGATGACGTTCTCGCTGCGGTCGAGGAATCCCAGCTCGTGAAGGCTCTCGACCTGCTCGCGCTAGATGCTCGGCTGGAAGGTGAAATCGAAATCCGACAGCGTCTTGACGGCCGGCAGCCGCGACGAGCGCATTGCCGCTTGCAGCCGGCGGTTGTTGCGCAACGCAATCTGGGCGCCCAGCACCAGCTCCAGCGCCTCGCCGGCGGTCACCGCGCCACTGTCAACCTGGGCCAGCACCCCGTCGACCGCTTCGAGGGCGCCGGGCATCTTCAGGTCCGCCAGCATCGCCCGCAACCGGTCACGTCGGGCACCCGCCGCCGCCTTCATCGCACCGCCTCCGCGTAGACCTGCAACGAGCGGCGCTCGACCTTGACCGTCTCCGCCACGCACGGAAAAACTGACACCAGGGCACAGCGAGCGCCGAAGCGCCGGTAAGGACCCTCCGCCAACGGGCGCAGCACCCCGCCCTCGTCCTGCTCGAAGCGCGCCAACGGCCGCTCGCCCGTCGTGCCGTGCCGGCGCACGTTGGCCGTCTCCTCCAGCCAGCGCGACGCCTGCTCGTTGAGGTCCTCGTCGTTGATGAACGTGCGGCCGTAGAAGAAGCCCTCCCGGATGTAGCGGATCGGACGCTCCACCTTGCCCTTCGTCTGCGCCCGATACGGCCGGCACGCCCGCGGGTGGAACCCCCAGTGCGCGGCGAAGCGCAGGAACTCCGCGTTGAGCACCAACTCGCCGCCGCCCACGCGGCCGTCCGACAGCACGACCGCGCGCATCTGGTCGAACAGCAACTCGTGGGGGACACCGCCGAACCGCGCAAACGCCCTCTCGAGCCCCGCCGTCAGCACCGCCATCGTCTGCCGGCGGTAGAAGCGCAGCCACAGCAACCGGGAGTAGCTCATCTCGTCTCCCATCCGTGCATCTGCGCCCCACATGGAAACAGTTGGGCGCGGATGCCGGCGTCTTCCAGCGCCTCGAAGAGCGCCTTCCAGTAGACGCCGGCGCCTTCGTCCGCAGCGGCAGTGACGAGGCGTCGGAGTTGGACGACCGAGCCTGGATAGCCGCGCTGTCGGACCATTCGTGGATGCGGGTGGCGCGGAGTCGGGGGTACTGGGCGAGGGTGCGGATGAACGGCAGAGTGGGGTCGAGGGCGGAGGGCCGGCACACGCAGGGGCGGCCGGCTCCCGACTCGCGCTCGACGGCCGCGCGGACGGTCGCAAGGTGGAGGCCGAGTTCGGCCGCGATGGCCCCGAGCTTCCAGTGCTCGCCGTCGTGGAGGCGCCGGATCTCGGCGCGCTTCGCGGGCGTGACCATCGTCCTTCCTCTCTCTGACCTCTGCGCGGCTCCCCGCTTCTGGGTCAGCCATCGGCTCGCCCGGCCGCAGACCACGCATCGCGCGGGGGCGGACACCGGAACGGCCTCCGGGACCGGGGAGTCTTCCGATGGCAGGGGTGGGGGGAAGTGTGATCCGTCACGCGGCGCCGGACGCGGTAGGCGCGTTGCCGGTCGCGGTGGTCGAGACGCCCTTCGGGACTGTGCTGATGGCAGGCCCTGGCGGCTTTGAACGGACCGGCGACGCCCGGCCGCCCGGCACGACGGCGAGCAGTAGACGTGACCGCGGTCACACGGCGCGCAGATGGCGAAGAGCCGGTTGCAGTGACCGCAGGTCTTCTGTCGTAGAGGCTGGTCCACGGCGTCGGAGCGCACGGGCGGTCTCCGACCGGGCAACGAGACTGAACCGTGGCACAACAGCAGGGACCGGCTCGGTCTGTCGGAGCCCGAGACGGTCACGAGGGTCCGGTGGTGCAAACCGGGCCCTCACCCGCGTCTGAGTCCACTCCTGCACTACTCCCAACGCCGTGCCGGCCGCCAGCGCCGGGGCCGACGGAGTATGCAGATCGATAACGGTGATTCGTGATTGCAACCCCGAGACAGCAGTTCCGGTTCGGCGCGCCCCGAATCCGGGCGGTCCGCTGCGCCCGTGAGCGTCGTGGACGGCCGGGATGCCCCGTCCAAACCGGGCCGCGCTGCCGTGGGTTCCGGGGCGGGTCCGAACCGGGGGAGGACAACCTCGCAGGCGCCAACGGCCTTCCAGATGCCGGCGCCCGCGCCGGTGCGTGGCCACCAACCACAAGCTCGTCGCCGGTGGTCCAACCGTCACGCCCCTGGGCTGCTCAACGGCCTCCAGTTCCGACAGGTCCAGCTCACAGACCTACCGGGACTCGCCGGCCTGCCGCCGCTCCCGATAACGCGCCTGCCGCTCCGCGTTCGTCAACGCCACGACCCGTTACATAACGGACCGGTGACAGGCGGCTCGACTCCTGGACGTTCACCACGCCGAGCGGCGGCGTCCTTCGACCGGCGCCGCGTTGCTGCAGGCCGGCCCGGCAGACAACCACCACCACGCCGGCCGAATAGGCGGCGCCGGCGCGTGAGTGTGAGTCCCTGTGCGGGCTCGCCACGAAGTCGGTCGCGTGGTCATGACGATGCCCCCGAACGGGTCTCCGACCCGACAGGCTTCGGCGACGGGAACTTCAGGGCGCCGGCCCGACGCTTCTCCTGCAGCCGGTAGCTCTCCCCGGTCACCGTCAGCACGTGGCTGTGGGTGCGGCAGCCGGTTGAGGATCGCGGTGGCCACCACGGCGTCGCCGAACACCTCGCCCCATTCCCCGACGGAAGCGGTTCGACGTGATCAGCATGCTCCCGCGCTCGTAGCGCCGCGAAACGAGCTGGAAGAACAGATGCGCGGCATGCGACTCGAAAGGGAGGTACCCCCAGTTCGTCACAAATCAACAGCTTTGGCTCGGTGTAGAAGGCCAGGCGGTCCTCCAGCCGGCCCTCACTGTGCGCCTTCACCAGCGCCGCAATCAGCGCCCGGGCCGTCGTGAACAGGGTCGAGTAGCTCTTGCCGGATCGCCTCGCGCCCGAGCGCGACCGCTAGATGCGTCTTGCCAACCCCGGCGGGCCGAGCACAAGCAGCGCGTCGCCGTGCGCCACCCACCGCGACGGCGCCAGCTCCCGCACCTGGCGCCGATCGACGTTCGGTTGCGCCTCGAAGTCGGCGAGCTCCCGCACCTTCGGGAAGCGCGCGATCTTCAGCGCCTCGCGATGCACCGCTCGTCCTTCCGAGAGACCTCTCGCTCGACGAGCACCGCCAGCGACTCACGCAGCGCCAGCTTCTTCTCCGCCGCCTCGTCGAGCAGGTTGCCCGAGCTGGTCGCGGATCGCGGTCAGCCGCAGCCGCGTCAGCCGGCCGGCCAGCGTCTCATGGTCCACGCCGGCTATCGGAAACGCCCCCGGCGACCGCCGCATAACTCGGCCGCGCTCCGCGGATGGCGCGGGCACCGTCCCGCAGCGGCGTTGACAAGTGGTCGAGCGGCGCAGGTTGTAGAGGTGTCCGTTGGAGATGGCGGCAAGGCGCTCGGCGGTCGCCGAACACGTGCCAACCGCGGGCGCAGAGCTGGCGGGTGGCCGGCCCGGAGAGGGTGCCGTGGAGACATCGACTTCGGCGAGCAGCCCGATATCGGCCTTGATGTCGCGGCGGGGGAAGGAGCGCCGGGGGCCGCGGCGGTGATGGCGCCCGTAGTCCGGTGTTGTGCACCAGGCGGGTGACCTGCGCGCGTGAGAGGCCGGCCACCTTGACCACGAATCGCCGGAGCAGGCCCTTGTCGGCCTTCCCCAGCCGGGATACCCCGAACCGTTCCAGGGTCTCGGCCACGAACGCGTAGCCATCGGCCCGGGTCTGCAGCCGCAGGTCGAGCGGGCGACTGCCGGCCGGGACTCACGAACCTGGTCCAAGAGTCTGCAGGCCGTGGGTGTCGAGTCCCACGATCATCCTCCGATGATCCGGGACCCGGCCCCTTCAGGAGCGCTACGAGTGCCGCTCCGGTGAATGGACGAGCAACCTCGATGTTCAGCGCCTGGACCGGATCTTCCGCGACCCGATAGCCACGGCCGCGGCGGGATCGACCGCTTTGGTCCACCACGCCGTGGCGATCGAGTTCGACGTGCCAAGTCATCGAACGGAACCGGTCCCGCCCGAATATCCACTCGCGCCTGCCCCCGGGCATGCTCCGGTCCGCTGCTGCCCCGCGCCCGCCGACGTGCTACGTCGTGAACATCCGGGCGTCGAGCCGTCTGTCACCGGTCCATTACGTAACGGGTCGTGGCGTTGACGAACGCGGAGCGGCAAGCACGTTGAGCGTCAGAAGGGCCAACGAGATCCCGGGGCCGGTAACCGCCGGCCGGCAGACCGGGGATCGTGGCCACAATAGTGGAACGACGCGGTGCAGACGCTCCTGGCCCCGCAGGACCAGTACCGGAAGTGGCGGGTCGCGCCCGTGCCCAAGTAGCCAGGGCAATCTCCGGCCACGAAGCACCCGTGCCGCGATGCCTTGCCAGCGGGCAAGAGACGTTCCACGTGGAACATTCACCAGCCATGGCCAGCCAGACCAGGACCGCCAACCCCTCGACCACTGGACGCCGGGGCACACCGGGCAGACAAGGCCTGGCCGATGACTGACCCACCGGAACCGAACCGCAACACATGGCCGACAGATCCGCTCGGTGCGCGAACCAAGCGAGTCCATGTCGACCTCCCTGATGCACTAGAACCGGCGCATCAACCTGACCGGGCTTTATTCCCTGATGCACTGGAGCCGGCGCATCAACCTGACCGGGCCTATTGATCGATCACGACGACGGCACCGACAGGCCTCGCCCTTCGAACCGCTCGTCGCCGCGCCTGACGACGCCCCCGGCGGGTAGCTAGGGCAATCTCCGGCTGCCGAAGCACCCCGTGTCGCGATGCCTTGCCACCGGGCAAGAGATGTTCCACGTGGAACACTCGCAAGCCGTGGCCAGCCGGACCGGGATCGCCGCCCCTCAACCACTGGACACCGGGGCACACCGGGCAAAACAAGGCCTAGTCGCGTGGCGAAGCCTCGGCCGATGACTGACTACCGAAACCGAACCGCAACACATGGCCGACCAGATCCGACCGGTGCGCGAGCCAAGCGAGTCCATGTCGACCTCCCTGATGCACTGGAACCGGCGCACCAACCTGACCGATCACGACGACGGCATCGACAGGCCTCGTCCTTCGAACCGCTCGTTCGCCGCGCCTGACGACGCCCCCGGCAGCCACGGCAATCTCCGGAGGCCGAAGCACCTGGGTCGCGATGCCTCGCTACCGGGCGAGAGATGTTCCACGTGGAACATTCGCCAGCCAGGGCCAGCCGGACCAGGACCGCCGACCCCTCGACCACTGGACGCCGGGGCACACCGGGAAAACAAGGTCTGGCCGCGTGGCGAAGTCTCGTCCGATGACCGACCACCGGAACCGAACCGCAAGACGGCCGACCAGATCCGACCGGTGCGCGAAGCCTAGCCGCGGTGCGAGAGTCTCGTCCGATGACTGACCGCCGGAACCGAACCGCAAGACGTGACAGAGCCGGATCCGACCGGTGCGCGAACCGGGCGAGTCCATGTCGACCTCCTTGACGCACTGGAACCGGCGCATCAACCTGACCGGGCTCTATTCCCTGATGCATTGGAGCCGGCGCATCAACCTGACCGGGCTTATTGACCGATCACGACGACGGCATCGACAGGCCTCGTCCTTCGAACCGCTCGTCGCCGCGCCTGACGACGCCCGATGCCCCGGTCACCCCGACATCGGATCGGGCGGCGGCTCCCCCTCCGGCATCGATGAGAGTTCACCCCCCCATCGATTGCAACGCGCGCATGGGGGAATCGGGAGAACGAGCGAGCGACCGACCACGGCGGAACGATGTGAAGTTGGGGGCGAAGACGACCCGGGTGCCGGCGGCCGGAGGGGGACCGCGTTCCTGCTCGAGTCCATGCGCCGGCTGCCCTCGAGGAACGGCGGTAGAGATCTGTGGAAACGTCGACGCCACGCCGCTACGCCGACGGGCGGAAGGCGCCTGTCCCGCTGCGCGGCCGGCCAGTCGCTTCGTGGTCCTCCGGGAAGGCCGTCACACCTGACTGTGCGACGCCGGCGGCGAACGATCTTTGCCGTGTGAGGCTATGGAGGGCTATACGGTCACGAGTGTCATACCTGACCGTGCGACGCGGGCGGCGAACGATCAGCTCGCCGACGCCACAGGCCGCACCGCATCCCTGCCGCCCGGCGCGCGGCCGCGCCACCGCTTCAGGTAGGCCCCGAGCACTGCGACGGCGGCCGGGGTGACCCCGGGAATGCGACCCGCTTGCCCGAGGGTCGCCGGCTGCGCGGAACCGAGCCTCGCCACCACTTCCGCCGAGAGTCCCGGTACATCACCGTAGGGGAAGCCGGCCGGGATGAGCCGCCCCTCGTCCCTCGCCGATCGGGCGATCGTGGCCTTCTGCCGGCGGAGGTACCCTTCGTACTTCACCGTCGTCTCCACGCTCGACCGTTCCGCCCCCCCGGCGTCCTCTCCGATCTCGAGCGCCACGACCCCGTCCTCCGCCAGCCCGGCCAGGGTGACCTCCGGCCGCCGAAGCACCTGGGTCGCGGCGACGGTGCGGTCGCCCTCCCGGACGCGGGCGGCCCGGACACGGGCCAGGTTCCGCTCGAACCTCGCGCGACGGTCGTGGAAGCGCTCCCATCGTTCGTCGTCGACAAGGCCAATCTCGCGCCCGCGCGGGGTCAGGCGCAGATCCGCGTTGTCGATACGCAGCAGCAGGCGGTGCTCCGCCCGCGACGTGAACATGCGGTACGGCTCGAGACAGCCGCGGGCCGTCAGGTCGTCGACCATGACCCCGATGTAGGACTCGCTGCGCCGCAGCACCCAGTCGTCCGCGCCCCGGACACGCCGGGCCGCGTTGACTCCGGCCACCAACCCCTGCCCCGCCGCTTCCTCGTACCCGGAGGTGCCGTTGATCTGCCCCGCGAGATAGAGCCCTGCGATCTTTCGCGTCTCCAGGGTCAGCCCCAGCTCCGTCGGCTGGATGAAGTCGTACTCGACCGCATAGCCCGGACGCAGCATGACAGCGTCCTCCAGCCCCGGCAGGGCGGCCACGACCTCCTGTTGCACGTCTCGCGGCAGGCACATCGAGCAGCCGCTGACGTAGATCTCCGGCACGTCCAGCCCTTCCGGCTCCAGGAAGACCTGATGCCGCTCCCGGTCCGGGAACCGCATCACCTTGTCTTCCAGTGACGGACAGTACCGGGGTCCGATGCCCTTGATCCGCCCGTTGTAGAGCGGCGACCGGTCCCGGTTCCGGCGGACCAGTTCGTGCGCCTCGGGCGTCGTGTGGACGATGTGACAGCAGATCTGGCGGCGGTCGATGACCCCGCTGAGGAACGAGAAAGGCACAGGAGGGTGGTCTCCCGGCTCTTCTTCGAAGCGACGGAAGTCGATGCTGGCCCGGTCAAGCCGGGGCGGCGTCCCCGTCTTCAGCCGCCCCCACGCCAGGCCCAGGCGCTTCAGTGATTCCCCGAGGACCCGGGACGCCGGCTCGCCGACGCGACCCGCCGGGCGCTGCTCCGGGCCGACATGGATCAATCCGTTCAGGAAAGTCCCGGTGGTCACGACGACCGCACGGCAACCGAACCGGGCGCCGTCTTCGAGTTCGACGCCGAGGACACGCCCATCCTCGACCACGACGTCGCCGACCCGGCCGACGATCCAGTCGATGTTGGGCTCTCGTTCGAGTCGCGACCGCATCCACGCGCCGTAACGGCGTTTGTCCGCCTGCGCCCGCGGCGACTGCACGGCCGGTCCACGGCTACGGTTCAGCAGCTTGAACTGGATAGCCGTGGCATCGATGGCCTCGCCCATCAGGCCGCCCAGCGCGTCGATCTCGCGCACGAGGTGGCCCTTGGCGGTGCCTCCCACAGCGGGGTTGCAGGGCATCTGGCCCACCGTCTCCAGCGAGAGCGTGCAGAGCCCCACCGCGCAACCCAGGCGGGCGGCCGCGTGCGCCGCCTCGATGCCGGCGTGCCCGGCCCCGATGACGATGACATCGTGATCCGTTGTCATGGCGCGCTCGATTACCGTCTGGTCCGCCTCCACCGGGGCGAACGGTTACTTTCCGATGCAGAAACGCTCGAAGATGTGCTCGAGCACATCGTCGGGCGTCCGCTTCCCGGTCAATTCCTCCAACGCCCGCCGCGCCCGCTGGAGGTCCTCGAGCACGAACTCCTCGGCTGCTCCCTGTTCCGCCGCCGCGGCAGCCGCCCCGAGGGCCGATGCCGCCCGTTCGAGCAGCTCGATGTGCCGGATATTCGCCACCACCGGGGTCTCCCGGGTCACGGTCTCCCCGACCAGCACCCGCCGCAACTCCTCCCGCAGTCGCCCGAATCCGTCGCCGGTCAGGGCCGAGACCTCGACCGGCTTTGCGTCCCCGCCCAGGGACACACCTCTCGGCGACCACGCAGGCGGGCGATCGATCTTGTTCACGACCACCACCCGCGGCGACCTCGACGTCGCCTGCAGCACGTCCCGATCATCTCCGGTGAGCGGCGCGGACCGATCGACGATCACGAGACTGGCGGCAGCCGAGCCGAAGGCGCGGCGGGCCCGCGACACGCCCTCGGCCTCGACGGGATCACCGGTCGTGCGAATGCCGGCGGAATCGACCAGACCGACCGCGAGGCCCTCGATATCGAGGGTTTCGGTCACGAGATCGCGGGTGGTGCCGGCCACCGGGGTGACGATGGCGCGAGACGAGCCCAGCAGCCGGTTGAAGACGCTCGACTTGCCGACGTTCGGCCGGCCGAGGACGACGACTCGGCACCCTTCCCGGATCAAGCGGCCGGCGGCGGCGCCGTCCAGCATGGCCTGCACCCGTTCGCACATTTCGCCGATGCCGCGCGCGACCTCCGACGTCTCGACGAAGTGGTAGCCCTCCTCGGGGAAATCGAGCGACGCCTCGAGCCGCGCCGTCAGGTCGAGCAGCCGCCGGTCGAGGTCGGCGATGCTATCGGTCATCGTGCCTTCGAGCTGGTCGAAGGCCATGCGGGCCTGAAGCGGGGTGACCGCATCGATGAGGTCGGCCACCGCTTCCGCCTGCACGAGATCCACGCGGCCGTGCAGAAAGGCCCGGAGGGTGAACTCCCCCGGGTTCGCCAGGCGAGCTCCCGACCCGCAGGCGAGGGCGACGATCTGTTCCAGAAGCACGGGACTGCCGTGGGCGCAGATCTCCACGACGTCCTCGCCCGTGTACGACCCCGGCGCGGGGAACGACGTCGCCACCACCCGATCGAGGGCGGTCGCCACGTCCCCATCGCGCCTGACGAGGCGTGTCAGCGTCGCGCGGCGCGGTTGGAGAGACTGGGAGCTGTCGAGGAGCGCGCGGGCGACGAGGGCGGCTTGCGGCCCGCTGATGCGCACCATCCCGAGCCCCCCGCGACCGGACGGCGTGGCGATGGCGACGATAGTATCGTCGGGAGCGAACATCGGGGGTGGGCCGCCGACGGCGGCGACGGCCCGGACGCCGGACCGCTCACGGCCGGCGCGCGGTCGAGATCAACACCGTCTTCAGGAACGCGTCGCCGATGCTCTCCGAGGACACGTTCGGGTCGTCGGCAACCGCCAGGTGCACGATTCGCCGGGCGTACGGGTTCAGGGGTCCGATCTCCTGGGTCTCGCCCGTCCTGAGGGCTTTCTCGGCGAGCAGGATCGCCGTCTGCCGAAGCTCCTCGTCCTTGCCCTTCCGATAGTCGAGGCAGTCGACGACGATGCGTCCCCTCCCGTGCTCTCCGCGGAAAGCCGCGTTGACGACATGCTGAAGCGCGTCGAGGCCCTCGCCCTTGCGGCGCAGCAGCACCTCACCGTCGTCTCCGCTCAAGGTGATTCGGGTCCCGTCCTCGAGCGGCGTACACTCCACGTTGAGCGACAGGCCCAGCGCATCCGCCACCGCCTCCACGAAAGCCACCATCCGAGCTTCGAGATCCTCCCCCACGCCAACCTCCCCGGTCGTTCCCGGTCGAGCGACCTGCCGACCGGAACACTCGCGGCCGGCCTCTCGCGGCTACCGGCTCTTCCCGCGTGACCGCCGCGATCCCCTGCCCTGGCGCGACGCCTTCGACCCCGAGCGGTCCTTCGCCTGACGGTCCCCGCCACCGTCCCGCGGGGGCTCCGGCGCGGACGCCTCAACCGCGGTCTTCTTGACCTGCCGCTCGGCCGGCGGGCGAACCTGCTTCACCCGCGGCGGGCCCGCGATACGGTTCGTCACCACGGTCTGCCCGATGCCCAGTATGTTGCTCGTCAGCCAGTAGATGACCAGCCCGCTCGGCGCCCACAGGAACATGACCGTGAAGAGAACGGGCATGAGCGTCATGATTTTCTGCTGTTCCGGGCTGGCGGCGCCGGCCGGCTGCAGACGCTGCTGGTAGACCATGGAAGCGCCCATGATCAACGGCGTCACGTAGAACGGATCCTGTACCGACAGATCCTCGATCCAGCCCATGAACGGCGCACCGCGCAGCTCGACCGCCATGGACAGCAGTCGGTAGAAGGCGATGAGAATCGGCATCGTCAGCAGCATCGGCAGGCACCCGCTCGCGGGGTTCGCACCGTGGCGACGATACAGCTCCATCACCTCCTGGTTCATCTTCTGGCGGGCGGGATCCGTCGCCTTGAGGCCGGAGTACCGAGCCTGGATCGCCTTCATCTCCGGCTGCAGCTCCTGCATCTTCCGCATGGAGACGACGCTCTTGTGACGCAGCGGGAAGATCACGATGTTGATCAGGACCGTGAGCAGGATGATCGACCACCCGTAGTTGCCGATGAATCCATGGATCCACTTCAGGGTCCGGTGGAGGGGAACGACGATCACCGACAGGAACCCGAAATCGATGGCCCGCACCAGGTCGGGATGCACCGCCGCAAGCAGATCGAAGTCCTTCGGGCCGATGAAGAACGGGAGCCCGCCGGCCCCCGCCTCCAGGGAGACCTCGTACTCGACGAGGTCGTGCTCGAACTCCACCACCGAGAGGGGACGGTAATCGACGCGGCTGGCCTGCGCGCCGGGCAGGGCGACAGACAGGAAATAGTGGTTGTCGATGCCGACGAAGTCGAACTGCCCCTGGTAACTCGGCCGCTCCGGTACGTCCGCCGGCGAGGCTCGATACACGTCGACGTCCTGCGCCAGCCCGTCCTCGATGGGCCGGCCGTACAACACCGTCGCCGGGAGCTGCTGAAACACGAACCATGAAGTATCCGCGCGGACCCCTCCGAGACCGGGGCCCCAAGCCGTGGTCAAGGGCTGGACGACCTCCCCGGTCGTGACCGCGGCGTCGAACTCCAGAACGTACGGCTGTTCCGGCGACGGCTGGAAGCGGAACGTCTTCCGGACCAGCAGGCCCGAGCTGTCCTCGTACTCGAAAGTGAGCACCTCGGCTTCCGGACCGAGCCTCAGGCGCTCGACCGACGGCCGGAACAGCGCGGCGTCGAGGCGCGCCGTCAGAGCCGGATTACCGGGCACGAACAGCGAGAAGGGCCTCGGCCGGCCCGCGGCCGACGTCGGCATCACCAGTTCGACCGGATCGCCGTTCTCGTCGGTGTAGTGCTTCAGCTTCCAGCTCACGAGTTCGGCGCCGCGGTTGTCGAACTCCGCGCGCACGAAGTCGCTCTCCACGACGACGGTGCGCTGCCGGTCGTCGGCAACGACCGGCTCGACCGGCGCGGTCACCGGCGAGCCGCTCGCCGGCACGGGATCGGCGGTCGCGGCAGACGTAGCCGGCGCGACCGGCATGTCGACGGCTGCGGTGCGGGCGGCGGACGCTTCCGGAACGCCGGGGCTGCCGACAGTCCCGGCGACCGGTTCGTCCGGCGCGCGTTCGACCGCAGGCGGCGGACCGATCCACTGCTGGTACAGCACCAGGACCAGGAAGGACAGGGTGACCGCGAGAAGGACTCGACGCTCCATGACAGATTCAGACGTCCGACCGTGGCGCCCCGGGTAACCCCGCCGGCGGGCCACCACGGCCGCCCGGCACCGGGTCCATTCCGCCGGGGTGGAACGGGTGACAGCGGCACAGCCGCTTGAGAGTGAGCCAGGCGCCGAGAAGGCTGCCGTGGCGGCGGAACGCTTCCTCGGCGTAGTGCGAGCACGACGGCTGGAAGCGACAGGCCCCGGCGAACACGAGACCCAGGGTGACCCGGTAGGTGTTCAGCAGCGCTGCCGACAGGGCGATCAACCCGCGATCCACCTGCCGCCACGCGGCACGGAAGAATTTCACGCCAACCTCATCGCGGGCCCCGCACGCGGAGTTGTCGGCGCAGGGTTCGGTGGTAGTCGCCCTGCAGCAGACTGAACGGAGCATCGGGGAATTCCCGGAAAGGCAGCACCACGAGGTCGGTCACCGGGATCGGCTTTTCGTGGCGGAAGAGCTCGCGCACCAGACGCTTGATGCGATTGCGCCGCGCGGCATTCCCCAGACGACGGGGCGCGACGATACCCAGACGGCTGCAGCCGTGCTCACCGGGGAGGCCGATCAGCGTCATGTAGCGTCCCCGCATACGCGTGCCGCGCCGTTGAATCCGCAGGAAGTCCCGACGCCGGCGAATCCGTTCCGTACGCGCCAGCGTCAGGGTCGCAGCCGTCACGGGCCCCCGCGCATCTCCGCCCCGCGCATCTCGACGACTAGTCGGAGACCGTCAGGCGGCGACGCCCCTTCGCGCGACGGCGACTGAGCACCCGCCGGCCCGCCGGCGTGCTCATCCTGGCCCGGAATCCGTGGGTCTTCTTGCGGTGGCGACGATTGGGTTGAAAAGTGCGCTTCATCGAACCGGGATCCTCCGTTACGGCGGCAACCTTTTACTCTAGGGTGTATCGTCCTGGGTTGTCAAGAATCGCGGCCTTCCTTCCGCGCCTCGCAGTTGTTGAAATCCTGCCTCGAGACATGCCCGGGACAGCCGTCCGCCCGCTTCAGCGCCACCAGCCGCCGCGATCCCCGCTCCCCACCGGGCTGTTTTCCACACCTATGGAAAATGCTATGGAAAATCGACAGTTGCACGCAGATTTCCGGCTCGCAGCGATGGGCCTCGTGCCCAGACGGTTCAACAAACCCATTGTTTTCAATTATTTGCATCACTCCCGGGAGCCCACCGGAATCCGCGATCCGAAGGGGAGCCGGAACTCGGCGACGCCCACCCGACCAGCTCCGGAGAGCCTCCTCCCCGGACGATTCGCGTCCCCCCCTCCGCAAAGGCCGTTTCGACGATCAGCACAATCCTCGGCGACATCGGCGACCGAAGAACGCCAAGAACGACCGAGGACGACCAACAGTTGCCGGCTGTGGTATCGTCTCCTTCGTTGCGTCCTGAGCCTCTCCAAACGGACGATCTGTGTCCGCGACGGGGATGCCACAGTGAGCTCAATCCCAACGTTCTGAACGGGGCGGTACCCCGGTCGTCTCCGCCGATCTGGTCCCACGGCGTACCGACGCGAGCAGCGCCAATGTCGAGCAACCTCTGGGACGAGATTCTGGCGCGTGTCGAGAACAAGGTCAGCCGGTACATCTTCCACACCTGGTTCAAGCCCACGAGGTTCATCGAGAACGACGGCAACGCCATCACCGTCCTGGTTCCCAACGACAGCTTCAAGCAGTGGTTGACCCGCCACTACGCCGCCGTCATCAGGGACGCCGCCGCCGAACTGGGCCGGGAGGGAACGGCCATCTCGCTGATCACCGACGATTCCGCGCCCGCCGCGGATCGCGGCGCACCGGCATCGACGGACCCCGAACCCGCGCCCAAACCGTCGGCGCAGCAACAGCAGCGCTACACCTTCGAGGATTTCGTCGTCGGACCGTCCAACCAGTTCGCCTACGCAGCCGCCCGCGCCGTCGCCGAGGCCCCCGCGCGGTCTTACAACCCGCTGTTCATCTACGGCGGCGTCGGCCTCGGCAAGACGCACCTGATGCACGCCATCGGTGAGTACCTCGACGTCCACGCGCCGCAGTCGACCCGCACCTACATCTCGTCAGAGAGCTTCATGAACGAGATGATCAACGCCATCCGCTTCGACCAGACCATCGACTTCCGGGCGCGGTACCGCAGCACGAACATCCTCCTGGTGGACGACATCCAGTTCCTCGCCAGCCGCGAGGGCACCCAGATCGAGTTCTTCCACACGTTCAACTCGCTCTACGACGCGCAGAAGCAGATCGTCATCAGCAGCGACTGCCCCCCCCAAGAGCTGCAGTTCCTCGAGGAACGGCTCAGGTCGCGCTTCGAGTGGGGCCTCACGGTCGACATCCAGCCTCCTGATCTCGAGACCCGGGTCGCGATCCTCAAGAAGAAGGCCGAGCACCTGGCCCCCGCCATCCCCATCGACGACGATGTGGCGCTCTTCATCGCCGAGCGGGTCAAGTCGAACATCCGCGAGCTCGAGGGGTCGCTGACCACGCTGATCGCGCGGGCCTCGCTGTGGCGCCAGAAGATCTCCCTGTCGCTGGCCCAGGAGGTCCTGCCCAACATCGGCGAGCGCGACCGGCCCCTGGTGACCATCGAGATGATCCAGAAGCAGGTCGCCAGTCACTACTCGCTCAAGCTGAGCGACCTGAAATCGCGGAACAACGCGCAGACCATCGTGCTGCCGCGGCAGATCGCGATGTACCTGGGCCGGACCCTGACCGGGGCCTCGTACCCGGAGATTGCCAGGAAGTTCGGCAAGCACTACTCCACGGTGATCTACGCGTGCGACAAGATCGAGGAGCAGCGCGCGAAAAACCGCCAGCTCAACGCCGTCATCGACAACCTCGCCAAGTCGATCAAGAAGTCGGTCAACTAGACGGGCGGTCCCCCAGGCGGTCCCCCCCGCGAGGCGGGCGAGGCGGACCCAGGACTTTTCCACAGCAACCGTTCCACAGGGTCGCCGGCGACCTCGACTTTCCCGGCCGGGAGCCGATCTGTGGATGGCCGAGTGAGGGGTCCACAAGAAATCCGCAGGGCCCTGAACAGGGTAAGTGACTGCGAAGAAAGGACTTGACATCAGCCCGACGCGGTTTTCGGCACGCCATGTTGATGGTATAATTCAGAGATCGGTGTGCTTTGGCAGTCGATATCAGCAACCCCGAAAGCCTCTCCCTCGATGGAACTCAACATCCGCCAGACCGAACTCCTCAAGGAACTGCAACTTCTCCAGGGCATCGTCGAGCGAAAAAACACGATCCCCGTTCTCGCCAACGTCCTGTTCGAGGCGGAGGACGGGGGTTCCGAGGTCCGTCTCGCCGCGACCGATCTCGAGGTCGGTCTGCGCAGCCGATGCGCCGCCACCGTGGTCCAAGGAGGCTCCGTGACCCTGCCGGCGCGGAAGCTCTACGAGATCGTCCGCGCGCTGCCGGACACCGAAATCCGGATCGCCGAGCCCTCGCCGGGGACCGTGAACGTGACGGCCGAACGGTTCAACTCGCGCATCCAGACGCTGCCGCGGGAGGATTTTCCGTCGATGCCGGATGCGACCGGTACCGCCACCGCGCATCTCGCGGCGGGACGCCTCGCCGACATGATCGCCAAGACGCAGTTCGCGATCACCAGTGAAGACACCCGGTTCTTCCTGAATGGGGCCCTGTTCCTGTTGTCGTCGTCTTCGATGAGCCTCGTCGCCACCGACGGGCATCGGCTCGCCCTCGCGTCGGCCGCCAGCAAGCACGAGAACAACGGCGCGGAGAGCGACGCCGCGGGGGACGAGGGAGATCCGTCCCGAGTCATCCTGCCGAGGAAGACGCTGTCGGAGCTGGTTCGGCTGCTCGGGGAGGACGTCGCCGAAGAGGTCGTCTACGAGCAGGGCGAGAATCACCTGTTCTTCGACGTGGGCGCGCGGCAGTTGATTTCGCGGACCATCGACGCGCAGTTCCCGGCCCACGAGCGGGTCCTGCCGAAGGGCAACGACAAGCGCATCGAGTTCGACCGGGATCGGTTGATGGGTACGCTCAAGCGGGTCGCCCTGTTGTCGAACGAGCGGTCGCGGGCGGTCAAGTTCCAGATCGACGTCGCCGGCGTCGAGATCTCGTCCAGCAGTCCGGACGTCGGTGAAGCGTCGGAGGTCCTGGCCGTCGACTACGACGGGCCGCGGACGGAGATCTGCTTCAACGCCCAGTACGTTCTCGACTTCCTGGGGGTTCTCGATTCCGACAGCGTCGAGCTCGAGTTCAAGGACGAGGTGAGCCAGGCGGTGCTGTTGCCCTTGTCGACCGAGGGATGCGATTACACATACGTGATCATGCCGATGCGGATCTAGTCTGCGCCCGAAGAACGGTGTCGATCGGCGGCCGCGGGGCCCGGGAGGGGCCCGCGCGCCCCCGAAAGAGGGCGCGGAGACCGTCGAACCAAGGTGGCGAGGACAGATGACGCAGTTGGAGGAGAGCAAGCAGGCGGTCGGCGTGGCGCCGGCCCCGATCGGCGAGGCCGAGGCCGTGGCGCCGGAGATCACGTCCGCGGATCTGGCGGACTACGGCGCCGACAAGATCAAGGTGCTCGAGGGACTCGAGGCGGTCCGCAAGCGTCCCGCCATGTACATCGGGTCCACCGGCGCGTTGGGGCTGCACCACCTGGTGTACGAGGTCGTGGACAACGCCATCGACGAGGCCCTCGCCGGGTTCTGCGACACCATCAGGGTCACGATTCACATCGACAACTCGATCACGGTGGTCGACAACGGTCGTGGAATCCCCGTCGATCTCCACGCCAGCGGGCGACCCGCGGCCGAGGTGGTGCTGACCGTCCTGCACGCCGGGGGCAAGTTCGACAACGAGAGCTACAAGGTCTCGGGGGGGCTGCACGGGGTGGGGGTCTCCGTCGTCAACGCCCTGTCCGAGTCGGTCGCCCTGGAGATCTGCCGGAACGGGAAGGTCTACCAGCAGAGCTACACGCGGGGCGTTCCCGACGTCGACCTCCAGGTCACGGGGACGACGCGGCGACGCGGCACCAGGCTGACCTTCAAGCCCGACGCCGGCGTGTTCGAGACCGTGGAGTACAGCTTCGACACCCTGGCCCACCGTCTCCGGGAGCTGGCGTTCCTCAACGCCGGCGTGCGCATCACCATCGACGACGAGCGCGAGGACGGGAAGCACCGCGACTTCCGCTACGAGGGCGGCATCAACTCGTTCGTGCAGTACCTCAACGAGAATCGGGGGGCGGTCAATGCCGAGCCCATCTACATGCGGGGCGAGCGCGACGGGATCGACGCGGAGATCTCGCTGCAGTGGAACGACGGCTACTCGGACACCCTGCACGCCTTCGCCAACAACATCAACACGCAGGAGGGCGGCACTCACGTCTCTGGACTGCGCGCCGCCCTGACCCGCACGCTGAACAGCTACGCCACCCGGCAGAACCTGGCGAAAGACCTCAAGGAGAGCATTGGCGGCGACGACATCCGCGAGGGGCTGACCGCAGTCATCAGCGTCAAGATTCCCCATCCCCAGTTCGAGGGGCAGACCAAGACCAAGCTGGGCAACACCGAGGTGAAGGGCATCGTCGAGGCGATCGTGAACGACTGCCTCGGTGCGTTCCTCGAAGAGAACCCGGCGGTGGCCAAGCGGATCGTCAACAAGACCATCGACGCCGCGAGGGCCCGCGAGGCGGCCCGGAAGGCGCGGGAACTGGTGCGCCGCAAGGGCGCGCTCGACAACAGCAGCCTCCCGGGAAAGCTCGCCGACTGCCAGGAGCGCGATCCCGGCAAGGCCGAGCTCTACATCGTGGAGGGCGAGTCGGCCGGCGGGTCCGCCAAGCAGGGCCGCGATCGGCAGTTTCAGGCAGTGCTGCCCATCAAGGGCAAGATTCTCAATGTCGAGAAGGCGCGTTTCGACAAGATGCTCGGCAGCGACGAGATCCGCGCCATGATCGCGGCGCTCGGGTGCGGCATCGGCAAGGACGACTTTCAGCCCGACAAGCTCCGCTACCACCGCATCATCATCATGACCGACGCGGATGTCGACGGCTCGCACATCCGCACCCTGTTGCTGACGTTCTTCTACCGCCAGATGCGGGAGCTGATCGATCGCGGCCACATCCACATCGCTCAGCCGCCGCTCTACCGCGTCAAGCGGGGCCGCAGCGAGACCTACGTCAAGGACGATCGCGACCTCGATTCGTGGCTCTTCAAGCGGGCGGCGGAGACGCGGGTGCTGCGGCTGCCGGACGACGAGTTGACGGCGGGCGCCCTGGAGGCGTTGCTGCACCGCCTGGTCGCCTTCCAGCGCTACCGGGCGATCATCGAACGCCGCGGGCCGGCTGCGGACATCGTCCAGGCCCTGCTCGACGCGGGCGCCGTCGACAAGGCGTTCTTCGAGCACCGGGCCCCCCTGGAAGCGCTGGCGGCGAAGCTGACGACGCCGGTGCGCACTGTCCGGGTCGTAGTGGACGAGGAACACAACGCGCACGCGATGCTGGTCGAGGACCGGAGCGGCGGGTTCGCCCGGCAGCAGTCGGTCGGCGTCGAGTTCGTCGAGTCGGCGGAGTATCGCGCGCTGTCGGCCAGCTTCGAGGCGGTCAGGAACGTCAAGGGAGACATGCGGGTCGGCACCGTCCCCCGCGGCAACGGCGCCGACGGCGAGGAGTCGGGCGATGCGGGAGCCCACCCTCGAGAGGTGCCGGTCGAGGACGTCGACGCGCTGATCGACCACTTCCTGGCCGCCGGGAAGCGCGGTGTGGCCATCAACCGCTACAAGGGACTGGGCGAGATGAACCCGGATCAGCTCTGGTCCACGACGATGAACCCGGAGAACCGGACGCTTCTCCAGGTCAGCGCGGAAGACGATGCCGAGGCGGACAGGATGTTCACGACCCTGATGGGCGACCAGGTCGAGCCGCGGCGGAAGTTCATCGAGGACAACGCGCTCGACGTCAAGAATCTGGACGTCTAGCGGCATCGGGCGCCGGCCCGATGCGTGTTTCCCCGCCATCGCGCGCGCTCGAGGCGGCGTCCAGCGCGCCCGCCCCCGACAGCGGGCGGAACCGGATTCCCAGGCACACTACCACTACCCACCATGTCCGACGTTTCAGACGCCCGGCCGCCGGTCAACATCGAAGACGAAATGCGGCGCTCGTACATGGACTACGCCATGAGCGTCATCATCGGCCGGGCCCTGCCCGACGTGCGCGACGGGCTGAAGCCGGCCCACCGCCGCGTGGTGTACGGCATGCGCCTGATGGGGCTCGCGTCCAACCGGGCCTACCGCAAGTGCGCCAAGATCGTCGGCGAGGTGATGGGGAACTACCACCCGCACGGCGACGCCTCCATCTACGACACCCTGGTGCGGCTCGCCCAGGAGTTCAACATGCGCTATCCCCTGGTCGATGGGCAGGGGAACTTCGGCTCCGTGGACGGCGATCCGCCGGCGGCGATGCGGTACACCGAGGCGCGGCTCCAGCCGATTTCCGACGACCTGATGGCCGATCTCGACAAGGAGACGGTCGACTTCGTGCCGAACTACGACGAGACGACCGAGGAACCCACCGTTCTCCCGACGCCGTACCCGAACCTCCTCGTGAACGGCTCGGCCGGCATCGCGGTCGGCATGGCCACCAACATCCCGCCCCACAACCTGCGCGAGGTCATCGACGGCATCGTCTGGACCATCGAGCACCGCGCGGACGGTGTGGACGGGAAGCGACGCGGCCTGCGGGCCCGCATCAGCGGACCGGACTTTCCGACCGGCGGGTTCATCGTCGGCCACGCCGGCATCGACGCCGCCTACCAGACGGGCCGCGGGTCGCTGACGGTGCGGGGCCGGACCGAGATCGAGGACATCCGCAAGGGCGAGCGGCAGGCGATCATCATCACCGAGATTCCCTACCAGCTCAACAAGACCCGCCTCATCGAGAAAATCGCCGAGCTGGTGCGCGGCAAGTCGCTCGAGGGCATCAGCGACCTGCGCGACGAGTCCGACCGCCGCGGCATGCGGATTGTCATCGAGCTCAAGCGCGGCGAGGTGCCCGAAGTCGTCCTGAACAACCTGTACAAGCACACGCCCCTGCAGACCACGTTCGGCGTGATCATGCTCGCGATCGTCGACGGGCGGCCTCGGGTGCTCGGACTGCTCGACCTCGTCGAACGCTTCATCGCGTTCCGGCATGACGTGGTCCGGCGGCGCACCGAGCACGATCTGCGCAAGGCGGAAGCGCGGGCGCACATCCTCGAGGGGCTCAAGATCGCCCTGGACCATCTCGACGCCGTGATCGCCCTCATCCGCGGCGCCGGCAACCCCGCCGAGGCCCGCGAAGGCCTCATGGAGCAGTTCGAGCTGACCCGGATTCAGGCCCAGGCCATTCTCGACATGCAGTTGCAGCGCCTGACCGGGCTCGAGCGGCAGAAGGTGCTCGACGAGCTGGCAGAGCTGCGGGAGGTCATCCGGCGCCTTCGCGAGATTCTCGGCAGCGAAACGCTGCTGATGGGCATCGTGGTCGACGAGCTTCGGGAGGTGCAGAGCAAGTACGGCGACGACCGGCGCACCGAGATCGTGGACGACCCCGGCGAGCTGCGCATCGAGGACCTGATCGCGGAAGAGGACATGGCCATCACCGTGAGCAATACCGGCTATGTCAAGCGGACCGCGCTCACCGAGTACCGGGGCCAGCGGCGGGGCGGCAAGGGGCGGCTCGGCATGCGCACCCGCGACGGCGACTTCCTGACCCACCTCTTCGTGGCGTCGACCCACGCGTACATCCTCATCTTCTCGGACCGGGGGCGGGTGTATTGGCTCAAGGTGCACACGATTCCCGACGTGGGCCCGAGCGGCCGCGGGAAGTCCATCGCCAACCTCGTCTCGATGGAGCCCGACGAGAAGATTGCCGCGCTCCTCGCGGTCCGCGAGTGGCCCGAAGCCGAGGGCGAACGCTACATCCTCACCGGAACGGCGCGGGGTATGATCAAGAAGACCGACCTCCGGGCCTTCCGCCACCCCAGGCACAAGGGCATCCTCGCGGCCGGGGTCGACGAGGACGACGCGGTCATCTCGGCCGAGATCAGCGACGGGTGCGGCGAGGTCTTCCTGGGCACCCGCGAGGGCCAGGCGATCCGTTTCGCCGAACGAGATGTACGGTCGATGGGGCGGACCGCGCACGGGGTCCGCGGCGTTCGGTTGCGCGGCGCCGACGCGGTCGTCGCGATGACCGTCGTCCGGCCCGGAGGCTCCCTGCTGACGGTCACCGGGAACGGTTACGGCAAGCGGACGGGGACCGACGAATACCGCGTGCAATCGCGAGGGGGAGTCGGTATCATTAACATCCAAACGACTACCCGGAACGGTCCGGTGGTCGGAATCGCCTCTGTCGAAGACACGGATGAGTTGATGCTCATCACCCAGCAGGGGAAAGTGCTCCGCATGAACACCCGGGACATCCGATCCATCGGCCGGGCGACTCAGGGGGTGCGGCTGATCGAGATCGACAGCGAGGATCAGGTCGTCTCGCTCGCGCGGCTGGGCGACGTGAGCGCGGACGACGACGAGGACGGTGAGGACCACGGGTCGCCTGCGGCGGCGGACGCCGACGAGAGCTGAGCGCGGTGGTGGTCTGGACGGGATGGTGCGAAGAGACGCAGTCGTGGAGGACAACGCAGTCAGCATGAAGCGGACGGCCGCTTGCCGTACGTTCGTCGCGGCTGCCAGTGCAAGGAGGCGGAGATGGCTCGATCGAGGATGAAAGTGCCGGTGCTCGCGCTGTGCATGGGGATGTTGTTCGGCGCCTGCGGCGGTGGGGGAGAGGAAGAGACTCTCATACGGTCGTACTTCCAGGCGGCGCGATTCGGCGATCGGGACTCGCTGGGCAACATCGCGATGTATGCCTGGGACCCCCAGGAGCGTGGAATCGTGTCCAGGCCCCGCGTCGAGACGGTGACCGAAGAGCAGAGTCGCCCGCTCCGGATGGTGGCTCTGAGCGAGGCCCTGGCCGAGGCGGAGGAGGCCGAGGAGGTCTTCACGCAGGAGAAGATCGTCTACCAGGACGAGAACTTCGACGCGATCAACCGCGTTCTCGAGGCGGAGCGCGAGGGCGGGAACGTGCGTCGTCGCGACCGGGACATCCAGGAGGCGTGGACCGACTGGCGCGACCGCACAATCGAGCACTCCCGGGCCGTCGCGGCCGCCCGCGATGAACTGAACGCCGAGCGGAACGAAGCTCAGCTCAGCATGTTCGATCCGAACAACCCCATCGACGTCACCCAGTACGAAGGCGAGCTGGTGACGAAGGAGGTGGAGATCTCCGCGCGGATCGAGCATGAGGGCAACGAGACGGAGGAGATGCTGACCATCACCCTGCAGCGGGCGATCCTGGCGGGTGACGACGGCATGCCGATGGAAGGCCGCTGGGTGATTCGGAACATCAGCTAGGAGCCGCCGTCCTCGAGCCGAAGCGGCTTCCTGTCGGGTTGGCCTCCGCGGTCAGGCGGGAGTCTCGGCGGCTGGCGGGGCGACTGGGCGGGTAAACGGGTAAAATCGGCACCGGCGCGGTTATCGCAAGGGTGCTGTGGCTGCCGTTGCGCGAGCGGAAGGGCGACACCAATTCCTGCGCCCTTGGAGGCAGCGTTCGGTCTGCCCACGCGCAGAGACCGGAACGGCTCGGTGCCGTGCCGCGAGATGCGGTATCGGCGCCGAGCCGTCTTCGTTTTTGGCGTCACCGCAAGCCTGGTCGGCGCCGCTCGGCGGGCCGCGGGGAGAGAGCCACCGCAGACGGTTCCGACCCCGGAACCGCGCTCCCGATGCGGTATCGGCGCCGAGCCGTCTTCGTTTTGGCGTCACCGCAAGCCTGGTCGGCCACCGCTCGGCGGGCCGCGGGGGAGAGCCACCGCAGACGGTTCCGACCCCGGAACCGCGCTCCCGCCGGGTAGCCCGGCTGCGACTGGGGGGGCAGGCGGATTCTCGGCCTCCGAAGCGCGCTGCTCGGCTCAGAGGGTCCCGATCACCGTGTCGAGCAGCGCCATCATCGGGGCGGGGTAGAGTCCGATGGCCATCGACACGGCGGCGACGACGAGCAGCGGAACCGTCATGGTCCACGGCGGATCGCGCAGGTCCTTGTCGCGCAGGCCCGGGGGCAGGGGGCCGAAGAAGATCTTCCGGGCCGCCCCGAACGTGTAGGCGACGGTCAGCACGACGGCGGTCAGGCCGCCCACCGCCACCCCGAGCCCCAGGGGCCCCATCGCCTCCCCCCGCTCGAAGATCCCGGTGAACATGATCCACTCCGCCGCGAAGCTGCTGAACGGCGGGAAACCGGAGAGCATCAGGCATCCTGCAATCCACAGGCCGGCGGTCACCGGCATGCGGGAGGCCAGTCCCCCCAGGGCGTTCATGTCGCGGATGCCCGTGACGTACACCACGATGCCAGCGGTCGAGAAGAACACCGTCTTGCCCATGATGTGGCTGAGGAAGAAGAGCATGCCGCCTTCGACGCTCGCCGCCGTCAGCGCCCCGAGCCCGAGCACGGAATAGGCGATCTGGCTGATCGTCGAGCAGGCGGCGAGCCGCTTGATATCGGTCTGGGCTAGGGTCAGCAGCGACCCGTACACCATGGTGACGAGAGCGAGGACCATCAGCACCGGTCCGAACGGCGCCATGTCCGCTTCGAGCGGCAGCACCGCGACGCGGATCAGGATGTAGATCGCGAGGTTGGCGTAGACCGCGAGGAGGCCAGCGATGCACGTCGGGTGCTCGGCGTGGACCGACGGCATCCAGACGTGGAACGGCACCACCGCGAGCTTCATCAGCAGGCTGACGATGAACAGGGCGACGGCCCCGGCCGCGAGCGGGGTGCCCGTCATGCCTGGCAGGGCCGCCATCGAGAGGCTGCCCGTCTGGCTGTAGACGAGCAGGGCCGCCACGAGGAACAGCAGGGCGCCGATGATGCCCCACGACAGGCTCACCATCGCGACCCGCACGCGCTCCCGATAGCCGTAGTACGCCATCAGGAAGAACAGCGTGACGGTCAGCACCTCCATGAAGAAGTACACCGCGACGAGATTGGTGCTCAGGATGGTCCCGACGAAGCCGAGGGGGAAGAACGGGAGGAGCGCGAAGAACCGGTTGTAGTGGGCGGCCCTCTCGGCGGCCGTCGCGGCCGAGTACAGCACGGCGATGCGGTGTTCGATGTAGCGGATCGAGTAGAACGAGAGGGCCGTGCAGAGCAGCAGCACCACGGCCAGGGTGGGCGCGCTGAGGCCGTCGGCCAGGAACTGCAGCTCGATGTCGGGGGATATGACGAGGTAATCCTCCAGGACCGGCCGGCCGAGGGCGACGTCGCGGGTGACGACCCCCGCCAGACCAGTCGCGTAGAGGAGGGCGAGGCTGGTGATCCATCCCGCGGCGCGCGGCAGCCGGTGCCGGGTCAGCACCACGGCCAGCGACGCGGCGGCCGGCGTGAGGAGGATCTGGAGCAGGTCGGGCATCGTGGGCTCAGGCGCGCTTCGGCGTCGGGGAGCGAGACATCAACCGGTGGCGCCCAGGAACAGGTAGGCCAGCAGCAGGCCGAACAGAATCAGCACGTACGACACGTTGTAGAGCAGCTCCTCGGTGTCGGCGCGCAGGTGGTGCACGAGATCCTGCATCCGTTCCGTGAGCCTCACCGGCCACCGCCGGTGCACCGCTTCGTCGAGGCCCGCCTCCCAGTCGCCCGCGATCCGCTGCGCGACGCGCCTCGTGCCGTCGACGAACACGCGCGTGATGGCGGCGTCGATGCCCCAGCGGTGCCAGAAGAACCGGTGGAGCGCCCGCGCCGTCGCGCTGCTCTCCAGCACCGTCCGCGGCGTGATCAGACGCCGTCCGTACACGAGCCAGGCCGGCGTCGCACCGGCGAGGACCACCAGGACCGAGAGGGCGGGCACGAGGCTGCGCCCGGGCGCAGCCTCGGCGTCCAGCCGCAGCGGCCCGCCGAGAAGCAGCGCCTCGTGGAAGCCGGCGACCTCGAAGGCGTGATGGAGCAGGTGCTCGAGGGCCGGCCCGCCGAAGCCGGCGGCGACGAGGGCCAGGGCCAGCGCCCCCGCCGCCCAGCGCATCGGCGCCGCCCCGTCGTCGGGTGGGTGATCGGCCGGGGCCGCCGAGACGTGCGGGCTCGTCGGACCATGGAAGACCAGCGCGAACATCCGGACCGTGTAGGCGGCGGTGATCGCGGCGGTGAGCAGGGCGATGCCGAACAGGGGCAGGCTCGCGTCGATGGTCGCCAGCAACACCGCGTCCTTGCTCCAGAAGCCCGGCAGCGGCGGCGCCCCCATCAGCGAGAGCGCGGCCACCAGCATGAAGCCCCAGGTCAGCGGCAGGGCGGCACGGGCCCCGCCCATGTCGCTCAGGTAGAACGAGTGCACGGCGTGGATGACGGTGCCCGCGCACAGGAACAGGCAGGCCTTGAAGAGCGCGTGGCTGACGAGGTGGAACACCCCGGCCGTGTAGCCGCCCGCGAGGAGGCCGGGGGCGAGGCCCGCGACGCCCAGGCCGAGCATCATGTAGCCGATCTGGCTGACCGTCGAGTACGCCAGCACCTTCTTGAGCTCGAGGGCCACGAGGCCCTGGGTCGCGGCGAGGAACGCCGTGAACGCGCCGAGCCAGGCGGTCAGGAGAAAGAACCACCCGGCCTCGCCGATGCCCGCCACCCAGTAGCCGTAGTAGAAGAGCGGCACGAGGCGGGCCACGAGGTACACCCCGCTCTTGACCATGGTGGCGGCGTGGATCAGGGCCGAGACCGGCCCCGGCCCCGCCATCGCCTCGGGAAGCCACTCGTGGAACGGGAACTGGGCCGACTTGCCGAGGGGGCCCGCGAGCAGCAGCAGCGTGACGAGGATCACCATGCCCGGCGAGGCGGACATCGCCGCGAGCCAGTCGGGGGCGGTGGCGTACAGCTCGAGGAAGTTGAGGGTGCCGGCGTACACGTAGATGAGGAGGAGGCCGCCGAGCATGAGCATGTCTCCGAGCCCGGTGACGACGAGGGCCTTGAGGCATGCCACGGACGGCTTGACGAACGGGTCTGGCGGCGGCCCGCCGATCCAGTACTTGCGCTGGTCCTGGTAGTAGTAGCCGATCAGCCCGTAGCTGCACACCCCCACCAGTTTCCAGCCGACGAAGACGAACAGCAGATCGCTCGACAGCACCAGCAGCAGCATGCTGCCGATGAAGCCGTTCATCCACATCCAGAAGCGGGTCCGGGCCGGGTCGCCCCGCATGTAGCCGAGGCAGTAGACCATGATGACGAAGCTGATCACCGCGACGACGTTGGCGAGGACGATGGCGAGGGGATCGACGAGGACGCCGAACCCGATGCGGATCGGCTGATCGATCCACGCCAGGGTCTGCTCTGTCGGCAGGTCCTCCGGGTGCAGGAGACTCGGCAGCAGACTGAGGGCCGCCGCCGCCGCCGCGAACGAGAAGGCGACGGCGCCGAGGTCGCGCACCCGGGGGTGGACGCGCGCCAGCAGCGGCGTCAGCCCCGCTCCCGCGAGGGGCGCCCCGATGCAGATCCAGGCCGCGAGCGTGGTCACCGCGCCACCTCGCCCGCGTCGAGCCCGGCCGGCAGCGCGGGCGTGATGAACCGGTCCACGACCTCGCCGTTGAAGAGGCCGAGCAGCAGGATGACGGCGGTGACCGCGACCATCGGCCCGAGCATGGTCTTCGGCGCGATCTGCCGCCGCGGAGGCGCCGGGGCGTCGGGAGCCCCGCTCTCCGCCCCGTTCGGCGGGAAGTACATGTATCTGAGCACGTTGACCAGATAGGCGAGGGCGAGCAGGCTGCTCAGCACGATGACCCCGACGAAGACCCAGTTGCCGGCCTCGATCGCCCCGAGCATCAGGTAGAACTTGCTGAAGAAGCCGCCGGTCGGGGGAATCCCGATCATCGCGAAGGCGCAGGCGGTGAACACGAACGCGGTCACCGGCATCTGCCGGGACAGTCCGCCGAGCGCCTGGATCTGGCGCAGTCCGGTCCGGTACACGATGGCCCCCGCCACGAAGAAGAGGCCGCCCTTCATGAAGGCGTGGTTCACCAGGTGCAGGAGGGCGCCGGTGTAGCCGGCGGGGTTCGCGAGGCCGATGCCGAGCACGATGTACCCGATCTGCGCCACTGACGAGTAGGCCAGCATGCGCTTGAGGTCGGACTGGGCCAGCGCCATCGCCGACCCGAGCACCATGGCGAGCGCGCCCGTCCATCCGAGCACGGTGGTGACGGGAATGACCTCGATGGCGAACCGAGGCTCGAAGACGAAGAACATGACCCGGATGAGGAGGTACGCCGCCGCCTTCGTGGTGGTCGCCGCGATGAGGGCGCTGACCGCGGACGGGGCATGGGAGTACGCCCCCGGCAGCCAGGTGTGCATCGGGAAGAGGGCCATCTTGATCGACATGCCGATGACCAGGAACGCGAAGCCGACGAGCACGGCGCGGGATTCGTAGAGGGCCGGCAGCCGCTCCGCGAGGTCGGCCATGTTCAGGGTGCCCGTGGCGCTGTAGAGATAGCCGACCGCCAGCAGGTAGAACGCCGCCCCGACGGTGCCGAGGATGACGTAGCGGAACGCGGAGACGACGGCGGCCCCGCTGCCGATCGAGACGAGGGCGTAGCTGGTCAGCGACGTGATCTCGAGGAACACGTAGGCGTTGAACATGTCCGCGGTCGACACGAGGCCGATCAGGCCCGCCACGAGGAGGAGATAGACGCTGTAGAACGGGACCTCCTTGGCCGGGATCTCCTGCAGGACGCTGCGCTTCGAGTAGATGCCGACGAGCAGCGTGACGACCGTGATCATCAGTTGCATCAGGGCGCCGAGCGCGTCGACACGGAACTCGATGCCCCAGGGCGGGGGCCAGCCGCCCAGGTGGTAGTGCAGCGGACCCTCCAACACCACCCGGCGCGCGCCCTCGACGGCCGCCCCGCACGCGAAGGCCAGCGCGGCCAGGGTGAGGGGGAAGACGGCCGACCGGTACCGCCACCCCACCACCGGCAGCACGAACGACGTGAGCAGCGGGGCCAGGACGACGAGAATGGGCGCCGCCGACTGATGATCGGTCATGCCCGGTCAGGAGCCCGTGGAGGACGCGTCGAGACGCTCCAGCAGCTCGTTCTCCTCCAGGGTGCCGAACTGTCGGTGAATGCGGAGCAGCAGGGCCAGCGCCACGCCGGTGATGGCGACCCCGACCACGATGGCGGTCAGCATGAGGACGTGGGGAAGCGGATTCACGTACTGGGCCGCCTCGATGGCCGCGGCGCCGTGCCCGCCGTGCCCGCCGTGCCCGTCGAGCACGATCGGGATCGAGGCATCCCGCTTGGCCGACAGCGAGACGACGAACAGGATGATCGACCACTGGAAGATGTTCATGCCCACCAGCTTCTTCACGAGGTTGGACTTCCCGGTCATCGCGTAGAAGCCGATCATCATGAGGACGATGTAGCTCACCGTGTTGAAGTGGCCGATCGCACCGTCGAGAGTCGCCATCAGTACTCCAGCAGGTCCCTGAAGATCGAGAGCATCGCCGCCATCACCGTGATGCCCACCCCGATCTCGATGACGAGCATGCCCATGCTGCGGGGCTCCGCGAAGGGGAGCGGGCCGTAGTCGAGGTAGTTTGCCCCCAGCGCCAGGCAGACCACGCCGAGGCCGGCGAAGAGCAGCACCCCGGCGCTCGACCAGGCGTTGAGGGCGGCGAGCGAGATGTGGTGTCGCAGGGTCCCCCGGTCCTCGGCGAGCACGAGGAGGACGAAGCTCGCGGCGAGGGTCACGCCGCCCTGGAACCCGCCGCCGGGGCTGCTGTGCCCGTGCATGATGACGTAGAGCCCGAAGAGCTGGATGAACGGCACCAGACAGCGGCACACCACCTTGATGACGACGTCCGGCGGCTGCTCCGGGGGATGGCTCACTCCTCGTCCTCCTTGAGGCCGGTCCGCAGGATCAGCAGCACCGCGATGGCCCCGGTGAAGATCACCGTGACCTCGCCCAGGGTGTCGAACCCGCGGTAGTCGGCGAGGACCGCCGTCACCATGTTCTCCACCCCGGTCTCGTCGAGCGCGGACTCGATGTACCGGGGGGAGACGTGGATGGCGGCCGGCGCCGCCGGGTCGCCGGTCTCGGCGAGGTCCAGCGACCCCATGATCAGAAGCAGCCCGGTGACGACGGTGGCGACGAGGTGGAGGAGCTTCAATCCCTGCTCACCCGATCTGTCTTGTAGACGGTGATGACGAAGAGGACGGTGGTGACGCCGGCGCCCACCGCGGCCTCCGTGAACGCCACGTCGACCGCCCCCATCTCGGTCCACAGCAGGCACATGAACAGACTGAACGCGGCCAGCAGCACCACCGACGCGAGCAGGTCGCGAACCTGTACCGCGGCCACCGCGCAGACCACCGACAGGGCCAGGAGCACGACGTCGAGCGACCAGATCATCCGTCCCCCTCGCTCGTCCACCACTCGAGGCGGTTCCGCCTGGCGGCGCGGGCGATGGCGTGGGTGGCGGTGGGGCTGGTGACGAGGATGAAGACGGCCACGATCAGCAGCTTGGCGCTGACCAGGGCGAAGCCCTCGTGGCACGCGAGGCCGGCCAGCACGAGCAGGCTTCCCAGCGTGTCGCATTTCCCCGCCGCGTGCATTCGCGTGTAGATGTCGGGGAAGCGGATCATGCCCACGGCGCCCGTCACCAGGAAGAACACCCCGCCGCCCACCAGCACCATCGCCAGGACGGTCATCGCGCTCGCTCGCTCGTCACGTCGACGCCCTTACGCTCGAAGTAGCGCGAGAGGGCGAGGGCGCCGACGAAGTTGATGAGGGCGTAGAGCAGGGCGATGTCGACGAAGAACTCCACCCGGCCGAACAGGTGTCCCGTCAGCACGATCACGGCGATGGTCTTCGTGCCGATGACGTTGACCCCGACGATGCGGTCGATGATGCTCGGGCCGCGGATGACGCGGTACAGCGACAGCATCACCGCGGCGAGGATGACGAGCGACGCACCGAGGAAGAACGTGTCGGACATGGCGGTTCGCGGGGCCGATCAGCCGCGGCTTCCGCCGGGCGCTTCCGTCCACTGGTTGAGGGCCCGGCCGATGCGCTGCTCCATCTCGCCGCTCCGCAGGCTGGCCGCCGACACGTCGCTGACGGCGTGGACGATGAACTCGTCGTCCTCGATGTCGAGGGTGATGGTCCCGGGGGTCAGGGTGATCGCGTTCCCCAGGAACACCCGGGCCACGTCACCCCGCAGGCGCGTCCGGAACCGGACGATCTGGGGGCGGAGCTGTCCCGGACGGCACACCAGGTAGACCACGTGCAGGTTGGCGAGCACGATTTCGAGCAGCAGCCAGGGCAGGAACCGCACCGCGCCCCACGCCGCTGCGAGCAGGCGCCGCGACGGCGTCTCCGTGAAGAACAGCCCGGCGGAGAGCTGCGCCACGAGAGCCGAGCACACGACGCCGTAGGCGAGGTGGAGCGGGTCGAAGTGACCGGACAGCACCAGCCAGGCCGCGAGCAGCATCACGAACATCGACAGTCTTTGCACTGACCCGCATTGTAATCCGAGCCCGGCGGTCCTGTCGCCGTCGCCCGCGGAGTCAGGCCAGCGTGAGCTTGGCGAACCTGGCGCGCAGCGTCTTGCGCCCGACGTTGCGGAAGCTGACGGTCAGCTTCATGTCGTCGGCCAGCGGTTCCACCGACAGGACGGTGCCCACGCCGAACTTCGGGTGGCGGACGCTGGCGCCCCGCGCGATGCTGACGACCGATTGGTCCTCGTCCTCGTAGGCGTAGCCGTAGTCGGGCTGGATTCGCTCGTCGGCCGCCGGGGCCCGCCGCCCGCGGTTGGCCCGCCCGTAGGTTGCCGGGGCCCGCACCGGCGTCGAGAAGACCGGCTCCACGACGTCGAGCAGCTCGGCGGGAATCTCGTCGAGGAATCGCGAGGGCTCCGTGTCTCGGTACTCGCCGAACACGCGTCGTCGGGCGGCGCTCGTCAGCACCAGCCGGGTCTGAGCCCGGGTCATGCCAACGTAGCACAGCCGGCGTTCCTCCTCCATCGCCTCGTCGTGCCTGTCGTTGACGCGTTCCCCGCCGATCGTGCCGTCCTCACCGAGATCGTTCTCGACTCGCTTGTAGCGTTCGTCGCCGACCGCCCGTGAGTGGGGGAACAGCCTTTCTTCCAGACCGACCATGAACACGACCGGGAACTCCAGACCCTTGGCGGCGTGCAGGGTCATCAGCCAGACCCCCGCGTCGTCCGAGCCCTGCGCCTCATCGGCCTCCGACAACAGCGATTGGCCGTCGACGAAACCGGTCAGCGACGGCTCCGGTTCGCGGATCTCGTAGTCCCGGGCGGCCGCGACGAGCTCCATCAGGTTGTCGATGCGGTTCTCCGCCTCTTCCGTCGTCGCCTCGCGGAGGTTCTGCAGATAGCCGCTCCGACCAAGCACCTCGCCGATGACGTCGGACACCGGCCGGTCGGCCGCGAGGCCGCGCAAGGTCTCCACCAGGTCGCGGAACTTCCGGAGTGCGGCGACCGCCCGGGCCGGCAGCAGCTCTTCGTTCACCGCCCGGTTCAGCCGTCCCCAGAGCGAATCATGCGCCTCCGCGCTCTCCGGGGACGGCGCGAACAGCGGCCCGGCGCCGGCCGGCTCGGACGCCAGCTTCTCGAGCGCGGTCATGACTCCCTTGCCGATGCCCCGCTTCGGTTCGTTGATCACCCGGCGCAGGCTCACGTCGTCGCCCAGGTTGATGAGCAGCCGGAGATAGGCGAGCGTGTCCTTGATCTCCTTGCGCTCGTAGAACCGCACGCCGCCGACCATGCGGTAGGCGATGCCCGCGCGGCCCAGCGCCTCTTCCAGGACGCGCGACTGGGCGTTCGTGCGGTACAGCACGCCGGCCGGGGTGTCGCCTGCGGTCAACGCCTCGCGGAGCCGCGCGGTGACCCAGTCCGCCTCCTCGATGTCGTCGCCGCCCCGGAAGCAGCGAACGAGGTCGCCCCCCGCGCGGTCGGTCCGCATCCGCTTGCGGAGGCGGCGCCGGTTCCGCTCGATGACCGCCCCGGCGGCGTCGAGGATGGTCTGCGTCGAGCGGTAGTTCCGTTCGAGGCGAATCACCGTGGCGCCGGCGAAGTGCTTCTGGAAGTCGAGGATGTTGTTCAGGTCCGCGCCCCGCCACTGGTAGATCGACTGGTCGGGATCGCCCACCACGCACAGGTTGCGGTGCTCGCGAGTGAGGAGCTGGACGAGGCGGAACTGTGGCGGGTTGGTGTCCTGGTACTCGTCCACCATGATGAAGCGGAAGCGCTCGCCGTAACGGCGCCGCACCGCCTCGCCGGCTTCGAACAGCCTCGTGGTCTCCAGCAGCAGGTCGTCGAAGTCGAGGGCATTGGCGGCTTCGAGATCGCGCCGGTACCGCTCGTACGCCTTGACGAGCAGGTCGCCGCGTGCGCTCCAGGACTCGCCCCGCAGGCTCGCGGGGGAGCGCAGGTGGTTCTTGGCCTCGCTGATCTCGGCGAGCGCCTGCCGGGCCGACAGCATCTTGTCGTCGACATCGAGGTCGCGCAGGATGCGCTTCATGGCCGCCAACTGATCGGCGCTGTCATAGATCACGAAATCGCGGCCGACCCGGACCCCGCCTTCACGGCGCAGAATCCGCGCGCACAAGGCGTGGAAGGTGCAGATCCACGGGCGCCGCGCCCCGGTGGCGGCCAGCGATTTCACCCGCTCCCGCATCTCCTCGGCCGCCTTGTTCGTGAACGTGACGGCGAGCAGCTCGTCGGGCTCGGACTGCCCGTCGGCGATCAGCCGGGCGGCGCGGCAGGCGATGACCCGGGTCTTGCCCGATCCCGCCCCGGCCAGGACCAGGAGCGGCCCGTCGGTGTGCAGCACCGCCTGTTTCTGCTCGGCGTTCAGATCCGAAATGAAGTCCATGAGTCGTCGGTTCGTTCCCACACGGGAGGGCGCCAGCGCATCAACAGGCCACGGGTCTCCGAAATGAAGTCCATGAGTCGTCGGTTCGTTCCCACACGGGAGGGCGCCAGCGCATCAACAGGCCACGGGTTGTCGGGTCGCCGGCTCGCCCCGGATCATTCCACAGCCAAACCACGGGATTCGGGAGGCCGCCCGTCTTCCCCGGTTCATTCGACGGTGACGCTCTTGGCGAGGTTGCGCGGCTGGTCGACGTCGCACCCGCGGCGGACGGCGATGTGGTAGGCGAGCAACTGGAGCGGAATCACCATGACGATCGGCGTGATCAGCGGCGGCGTCGCCGGGATGGTGACCAGCGCGTCCCGGTCCTCGTCGACGAGGGTGTCGAGGGCCGACTGGCCATCGTCGGCCACCGCGATGATCGATCCGCCGCGCGCCCGGACCTGCTGCAGGTTCGACGCCATCTTCTCGAAGACCGACCCGTTCGGGAGAAGGGTCACCACCGGCATCTGCTCGTCGACGAGGGCGATGGGGCCGTGCTTCATCTCGCCGGCCGGATAGCCCTCGGCGTGGATGTAGGAGATCTCCTTCAGCTTCAGCGCCCCTTCGAGGGCGATCGGATAGTTGATGCCGCGGCCCAGGTACAGGAAGCTCCGGTGCTGGTGGAACCGCTGGGCCACCGACTTGACGACGTCCTCGCATTGGAGGGTCCGCTCGATCCAGCGCGGCAGGTGGTCGAGGTCCTCGAGGTGCCGTCGGGCCGCTTCCGGCGGCAGCGTTCCGCGGATCTGGGCGAAGTAGAGGGCCAGCAGATGCAGGGCCACGAGCTGCGACGTGAACGCCTTGGTCGAGGCGACCCCGATCTCGGGGCCGGCGTGGGTGTACACGGTGAAGTCGGCCTCGCGGGTGGCCATGCTGCCGACGACGTTGCAGATGGCGACGGTGGCGGCGCCGCGCCCCCGGGCCTCGCGCAGCGCGGCCAGGGTGTCGGCGGTCTCGCCGGACTGGGTGATGACCACCGCGAGGGTCGTCGGCGTCACGATGGGGTCGCGGTAGCGGTACTCCGAACCGTAGTCCACCTCGACCGGGACCCCCGCGAGGCGCTCCAGCAGGAACTTGCCCACGAGGGCGGCGTGCCAGGAGGTGCCGCACGCGAGGACCACGACGCGGTCGACGGCCCGCAGCCGCTCGACGGGAATCTCCAGCTCGCCCAGGTAGACCCGGCCCGATTCGACCGAGGTCCGCCCCATCACCGTCTCCCGCGCCGCCCACGGCTGCTCGAAGATCTCCTTCAGCATGAAGTGGCGGTAGCCGGCCTTCTCTGCCATCACCGGATCCCAGGCGATGTGCTGGGTGTCGGCGGCGATCGGCTCGCCCTCGAAGTCGGTGTAGGTCACGCCGCCGGGGGTGACGACGGCCATCTCGCCGTTCCCGAGGAATACGACGTCGCGGTTGTGCCGGAGAATGGCGGGAACGTCCGACGCGACGAGATGGCCCCCGTCGCTCTCGGTCACGAGAATCGGCGGGCCCTGCCGGGCCGCCACCAGCTTCCCGGGGTCGTCGGTCGCGAGCAGCAGCAGCGCGAACAGCCCGCGCACCTGGGCGAGGGCGCGCCGAACCGCCGCCTCGAGCCCGTCCCCCCGCCATTCGCGCTCGACGAGATGGGCGATGACCTCGGTGTCGGTCTCCGTCGCGAACCGGTGGCCCTCGCCCTCGAGCTCGTGCTTCAGGGCCAGGTGGTTCTCGATGATGCCGTTGTGCACGACGACGATGCGTCCCGTACAGTCGCGGTGGGGGTGGGCGTTCTCTTCCGTCGGCCGGCCGTGCGTCGCCCACCGCGTATGGCCGAGGCCGTAGTCGCCGTCGACGGGATCGTTCGCGAGGGCTTCGACCAGCCGGTTCAGCTTGCCGGCGCTGCGCCGCAACTCGACCGCGCCCTCGCGAACGAGGGCGACCCCCGCCGAGTCGTAGCCGCGGTACTCGAGCCGCCGCAGTCCCTCGAGGAGGATCGGGACGACGGGCTTGCGCCCGATGTAGCCGATGATTCCGCACATGGTGTTCGCGGCCGATCTGCCCGGGCTTCGCCCCCTCGTCAGTCGTCGGGCCCGTCGCCCGGCCCCGCCTCCCGGCCGTTCCAGCCGTCCTTGACGACCTGCCGGCACCGCGCCACGCCCAGCGCGCCAGCGGGGATGTCGTCGGTGACGCAGGACCCGGCGCCGACGTAGGCGTCGTCGCCGAGGGTCACCGGGGCGACGAGCTGGGTGCCGCTGCCGATGAACACCCGGTCGCCCACCGTCGTGGTGTGCTTCCGCTGCCCGTCGTAGTTGCAGGTGATGGTGCCGGCGCCCACGTTCACGCCCTCGCCGATGGTGGCGTCGCCGAGATAGCTCAGGTGGTTGGCCTTCGATCCGGGACCGAGCGACGACTTCTTGATCTCCACGAAGTTGCCGACCTTCGCGGTCTCGCCGATCACGGCCCCCGGGCGCAGGTGCGCGAACGGTCCCACCGCGGTTCCCCGCGCCAGCGTCGCGCCCTGGATGACGCAGTGGTTGCGCACGGTCACGTCGTCGCCGATCGTCGAGTCGACGATGCGCACGCCGGCGTGCAGCTCGCACCGCGCCCCGACGCTCGTGCGCCCCTGCAGGAAGACGCCGGGGTGAATGACGGTGTCGGGGCCGACGGTGACGTCCATGTCGACGTACGTCGTCGCGGGGTCCTCGATGGTGACGCCGGCCGCCATCAGCTCTTCGTTCCTCGTCTGTCGCACGATTCGCTTGACCTCCGCCAGCTCGGTCTGGCTGTTGATGCCGCGCACCTCGTCCGGGTCCGCCACTTCGACCGTCTCCACCGGCCGCCCGCGCTGCCGATAGATGCGCACCAGGTCCGGCAGGTGGATCTCGTTCGAGGCCCCGGCGGGCGGTATCTCCCGGATCGCGCCGAACAGCGGCGCCAGGTCGAGGGCGTAGACGCCGCCGTTGATCTCCTTCAGTCGCCGTTGCGACGCCGACGCGTCGCGTTCCTCGACGATGCGGGCGAGGCGCCCGTCGGCCCGGACGATGCGCCCGTAGCCGTAGGGCCGGGCCACGGCCGCGGTCAGCACCGTGAGGGCGGCCTGCGCTCCCTCGTGGGTGCGGACCAGCTTCTCCAGCGTCTCGGGTCGAATCAGGGGGACGTCGCCGGACAGCACCACCAGGGTTCCCGTGCGGCCCGCGAACAGCGGCTCCGCCTGCAGCAGCGCGTGCCCGGTGCCGCGCTGCTCGTCCTGGTGGGCGAACGCCAGCCCCGGGCGGTGGCCGAGAGCAGCCCGCACCCGCTCTGCCTGATGGCCGATGACGAGGCCGACGCGCTCGGGGCGCAGGCAATCGGCGGCGCGCGCGACGTGCTCGACCAGGGGCGGACCGGCGAGGGGATGCAGCACCTTGGGCCGGGAGGACCGCATGCGGGCGCCGCGGCCGGCGGCAAGGATGATGACGTGGTTCGGCACCGCGCCCCAGTGTAAACGAACCGGGGAGGTCACGGGAGGTCACGGGCCGGATTCGCGCTTGGCCGCTTCTATCGCCTGATACATGGCCCGGGCGCTCTGGCCGTACTTGGCGGCCAGCGCCCTCACGGCGTCGCGCCGCGAGCCCCCGGCCGGCGTCATCCGTGCGAGTTCGTCGATCAGCGCCGGCCCGCCGGGCGGCGGGGAGGCTTCGTCGCCGGGCTCGGCGGGCCAGACGACGCCCGTATATTCGCCGCGCGGCGAGCCCACCGACTGGAGCAGCGACGCCACCGGTCCGACGAGGGTGCTCTCGTGCAGTTTGGTCAGCTCGCGGCACAGCGCGACGGTCCTCCCGCCAAGACGTTCCTCGAGCAGCCGGAGGGTGGTGACGAGACGGTGCGGGGACTCGAAGAACACGAGGGTGCGGGATTCGCGGGCCAGATGGTCGCACCACCTCTTCCTCTCGCTCAGCCCGCGGGGGGGAAAGCCGAGGAAGGTGAAGCTCGCGACCGGGGCGCCGCAGGAAACCAGGGCCGTGATCACCGCAGAGGGGCCGGGGATGGCGGTGACGCGAACCCGGGCGTCGAGGGATTGACGTACGAGGTCGAACCCGGGATCCGAGATCAGGGGGGTCCCCGCATCCGACAGCAGGGCGATTGATTCGCCTGCCAGCAGGCGCTTCACGAGCCCGGGCGTCCGCCGGCGCTCGTTGTGGTCGTGGAGACTGACGGTCGGCGTCGAGATTCCGTAGTGCCGCAGGAGCCTGCCCGTCCGCCGCGTGTCCTCGGCCGCAATCAGCCGCACCGCCTGCAGGGTGCGCACGGCCCGGAACGTGATGTCCTCGAGGTTCCCGACCGGCGTGGCGACGAGATACAGCGTGCCGGGCATGCCGGGACACGGCCTGGAGACCACGGCGCGGACTCCCGGGCGGAATCGTGCGATGATTGTAACATTCACGGATCGCCGCCTCGCGGGCCTGAGTCTGGCGGCACGCGTCCGGCCACGCAAGACTCGGGCCGACACCCCCATGCACACTTCGGAACCGCTGTCGCACTTCATCGACGAGTATCTGGAGTTTCTCTACGAGAACGCTCCCACCGCCGCGTGCGGCGACGGGATACACGCGCACGACGACCGTCTCGAGGACGTGTCGCGCACCGCCATCGACACCCAGGCGCGCGAGCTCGGGGGGTTCGCGCGGCGCCTCGATCGCATCACCACCCGCAGCCTGACGGCCGAGGAGCAGCTCGAGCGGCGCATGCTCGCCGACCACATCCGCGGCCGGCTCTACGAGCTGGAGGAGGTGAGGCCGTGGGAGCGCGACCCCCGCCACTATGCCGAGCTGCTGGCCACCTCGCTCGCCGGCCAGGCCCTCTTCGACCACGCGCCGGTCGAGGAGCGGGCGCGGCGCGTGGTGTCCAAGCTGCGGCAGACGCCGCGCTTCCTCGAGGCGGCCGCCGCCAACGTGGAGGACCCGCCGGGCATTCTCGTCAAGACCGGGGCGGAGATGTTCGATGGCGTGGTCACGTTCATCGAGCGCGATCTCCCCCGGGCCTTCCGGCGCCTCGAGGACCTGCACCTGCTCGGCGACCTCGCCGACGCCGCCACCGAGGCGACCGACGCCATCAACCGCCACAACGAGCACCTGCGCGGCACCCTGGCGCCCCGGAGCCGGGCGACGTTCCGGCTCGGCCGGGAGCGGTTCGACGGCAGACTGCGCCACCGGGAGGGCATCGGCCTGGGGGCCGAGGCGCTTCTCGCGATTGCGGAGCGGGAGCTCGTCCGGGAGCAGAGCCGTTTCTGCGAGGTCGCGGCGCGCATCGATGCCAGGGCGGACCCGGCCGACGTCTGGCGTCAGGTCAAGGCGCGGCACCCCGAGCCGGGCGCGCTCGTGCAGACCGTGGGCGATCAGCTCTCGGAACTGGTGTCGTTCATCGAGCGCAACGCCCTCGTCACCCTGCCCGGCGACCGTTCGATCATCATCGCCTCGACCCCCGATTTCCTGCGCTGGACCCAGACCGGCGCCTGGTCTCCGGGGCCGTTCGAGCCGAAGGCCCTGCCGTGCTACTACTACCTGACCGACGCCGATCCCGCCTGGCCGGCCGAACGCCGGGAAGAGCGTCTGCGCGAACTGAACTTCGCCACGCTCTGGTCCGTGTCGGCCCACGAGGCCTATCCGGGCCACTATCTGCACTTCCTGCACCAGCGGGGCGTCCGGAGCACGCTGCGCAAGTCGCTGCTGTTCGCGCCCGTCTCGTTCGTCGAGGGGTGGGCCCACTACGCCGAGCACATGGTGATGGAGGCCGGCTTCGCCCGCGACGACGACGCGATCGAGCTCGGGCAGATCGTCGAGAGGCTGCTGCGGCTGGTCCGGCTCGCGGTCGGCATACGCTTGCACGCGGACGACCTCTCGGTCGAGCAGGGCGTGCGGTTCTTTCGCGAGGAAGCCTATCTGGAGGGCGGCAGTGCGCGGCGGGAAGCGGAGCGGGGAACGTTCGATCCCGACTACACGCTGTATGCCGTCGGACGGCTGATGCTGTCGAAGCTGCGGGACGACCTGCAGGCCCGCGAGGGGTCGGCGTTCTCGCTGAAGTCGTTTCACGATCGGCTGCTGGGGCACGGCTCGATCCCGCTCTGGCTGCACCGGACGCTGCTTCTCGGCGACACCGGCGACGACCTGCTCGATTGATTCTCGGACCGCCGGCCGGGTACCATCGGCGGTTGGTCCGCTTCGTGCCGGACCGCCGTCGGGGGACGAGGCCGCGTTCGGGTACCTGACCCATGCCACTCTACGAATACCAGTGCGAAGCCTGTGCGCATCGGTTCGAGCAGATCCAGAGGTTCTCGGATCCGCCGCTGACGACCTGCCCCGAGTGCGAGGGCGCAGTGCGCAAGCTGCTCTCGTCGCCCGCCATCCAGTTCAAGGGCACCGGCTGGTACGTGACGGACTACGCCAGACCGGGCAAGAAGGATCCGGCCGACGCCGGCGAGTCGAAGGGCGGGGAGTCGTCCGAAGGCGCGTCGAAGCCCGAGAAGAAGGCGGAGAAACCGGACGCCGGGAAATCGGGCGGCGCGTCGAGCACGTCCGATGCCGCGGCCGCGTCGGGGTCCGCCAAGCCGGCATCTGCCGGCGCCTCGTCCTGAAGTTCCCCGTAACCGTCCGCGGAACCGGCGCGGCCTCTTCGTCGCCTTCGGCTCTGCCGGGCGCCCGGCCGACAACCGTGCGGGAGTCCGCGCCGTTCTACGGCGCGGACGCCTGGCCCGCCAGCACGTCGCGAAGCTCGGGGTGCTTCCGCGCGAAGTGGAGGATGGCGCGCAGGTAGCCCGGCTTGTTCCCGGCGTCGTGGCGCACCCCGTCCAGCTCGACCGCGAAGATGGGGCGTTGCGCCAGGAGCCGGCGCAGCCCGTCGGTCAACTGGATCTCGCCCCCCCGGCCTCGCTCCGTCCGTTCCAGCGCGGGGTAGACGTCGGGGGTGAGCAGGTACCGGCCGATGATCGCGAGGTCCGACGGCGCTTCGTGGGGGGCCGGCTTCTCGACGAGATCGGTGACCTTGTAGACGCCGCCTCCCAGCGGGTCGCCCGCGATGACGCCGTAGCGGCCCACCGCCTCGCGCGGCACCCGCTCCACGAGCAGGACCGGACCGTCGACCTCGGCGTACGCTGCCAGCATCTGCCGGAGCGCGGGCGGGTCGGCGTCGATGACGTCGTCGCTCAGCACCACCGCGAACGGTTCGTCGCCGATCCTCTCGCGGCTGACCAGCACCGCGTGGCCGAGGCCGAGGGGCTCGGCCTGGTATGCCGTCGACAGGTCGATGCCCGCGGTCAGGTCGCGGAGGCCGTCGAGCAGGGCCGACTTCCCGCGCCGGGCGAGCACGGCGTCGAGGGCCGCGGGCGGGGCGAAGTGGTCCTCGAGTATCCGTTTCCCGGGGCTGTTCACCAGGACGATCTGCGACAGTCCGGCCGCGGCCGCCTCCTCGACCCCGTACTGGATGATCGGCTTGTCGACGATCGGCAGCAGCTCCTTGGGAAGCACCGCCGTCGCCGGCAGGATGCGCGTGCCGAGTCCGGCGGCGGGGAACACGGCCTTGCGAATCGGGCGGGATGTCGACATGGCGGCGCATCATAGCAGCCCCCGCCCCCGGCGGCGCCGCGCGTCGCGTCGACAGGGCGCCCCGCATCGCGAGGCGGCCGTGGGCGCCGGCGGAACGCCGAAGCGCGCTCGGAGTCGGCGCCGCCGCACCGCGCCGACTCCTGCAGGGGTCGGCCGGCCCCCGGCGGCGCCGCCGGCGGCGAGTGGCGCGCCCCCGGACGGGCAGGGCGGGCGCCGGGTTCACGCGGTACCCGCCTGCGGCCGGGTACAATGCCGGGATGCTCGATCCAGGGCTGTTCCGGGACAATTCCGCCTCCGTCGAGGCGCGCCTCGCGGTTCGCGGCGACCGCCTCGCCGACGTGCTCGCGGAGGTGCGTCGGCTCGACGGAGAGCGCCGCGCCATCATCCCCCTGCTCGAAGAGGCCCGTCACGCGAAGAAGACCATCGGCGGCCAGATCGGCAGGGCGAAGCGCGCCGGCGAGCCTGTCGACGACCTGATGGCGGCGGGCCGCGCCCACACCGCGACCATCGAGGCGCACGAGGGGCGGCTCGCCGAGGTCGAGCAGGCGCGGCGCGCGCTGCTCCTCAAGCTGCCGAACCTGGCCCACGAGAGCGTCCCCGTCGGCGACGGCGAGGCGGACAACGTCGAGGTCCGCCGCCGCGGGGAGCCGGCGGCGTTCGACTTCGAGCCGCGGTCCCACGCCGAGCTGGGGCCGGCCCTCGGCATCGTCGACTTCGAGCGGGGCGTGCGGCTGGCCGGCGCGCGGTTCACGGTGCTCAGCGGCGCCGGCGCGCGGCTGTCGCGGGCCCTCATCGACTTCATGCTCGACCTGCACACCGGCGAGCACGGCTACGTCGAGGTGGCGCCGCCGTTCCTCGCCAACCCCGACTCGCTCGTCAATACGGGGCAGTTGCCGAAGTTCGAGGAGGACCTCTTCAAGGTCGACGGCTGGGACCTGTACCTCATTCCCACCGCCGAGGTGCCGCTGGCGAACCTCCACCGCGGCGAGTTCCTCGACGGGCGGGACCTGCCGCTGCTGTACACCGCCTACACGCCGTGCTTCCGCAGCGAGGCGGGGTCCTACGGGGCCGACGTGCGCGGGCTGATCCGTCAGCACCAGTTCGACAAGGTCGAGCTGGTCGCCTACACCCGGCCCGAAGATTCCTACGCGATGCTCGAGACCCTGACCGGCCACGCCGAGACGGTGCTGCAGCGCCTGGAGCTGCCCTACCGGACGGTCACCCTGTGCACGCGCGACATGGGGTTCGCGGCCGCCAAGACCTACGACATCGAGGTGTGGCTGCCGGGGCAGGGGAAGTACCGCGAGATCTCGTCCTGCAGCAACACCGAGGCGTTTCAGGCGCGCCGGGCCGGCATCAAGTACCGGCCCGACGGCAAGGGCCGGGCCGAGTTCGTCCACACCCTCAACGGCTCGGGCCTCGCCGTGGGGCGCACCCTGATCGCGATCCTCGAGAACGGCCAGCAGGCCGACGGCTCGGTCGTCGTGCCCGAAGCGCTTCGCCCGTACATGCGGGGCCTGGAGGTCATCGCCCCCCGCTGAGGCGGTGACGCCGGCGCCGGCGGGCAGGGCGTCGGGCAGGACTCGTCGTCGAGGCGGACGGCCCCGCCCCGAGGCCGCCGGCCGGCCGGCGCCTGGGGAGGGCGTCGAGGTCACCGGGAGCCGGCCCGGGGTAGGATGACAGGAGGATGGCGGCTTCCCTGCGGCATCCGCCGACGCGCCGACAGGACGGTCAGGGGCGCGGCGGGCGGGACGGACAGGCGGGCTGCAACCCGTGGAGGGATGGCCGAGTGGTTGAAGGCGGCGGTCTTGAAAACCGTTGGGCGCGAGAGCGTCTCCTGGGTTCGAATCCCAGTCCCTCCGCCATCGTCAGACGCCGAACACCATCGGCGACACCTGGGTCCCGCCGCTGGACGTGAGCAGCGGACCAACGGCCGCCGTTGGAACCACCCACGGCAACCGGGAACGTCTCATCGCTTCTCCTCGCTCAGGACGGAACGCACGCCGAATCACGGCGAGGCGCTGCATGCCCGCTCGGCTGGCGGCCAGCGCCAGGACAGCCGGTAGGGTGGTCGATGCGAGTCAGACGAGGCCCGCACGGCCCCGCGGTCAGCTCGACCCGGCCGCTTCGGACCAGACGGCCAGGGTCCGCTCCGCGGTGCGGCGCCAACTGAAGTCGCGGACGCGAGCCGAACCCCGGGCGGCGAGATCGCTCGCCCGGTCGGGGTTGGAGAGCACCTCGGCCACCGTCCGCGCCCAGGCGTCGGCGTCGTCGGGCGGGACGAACGTCGCCGCATCGGCGGCGACCTCGCGGAACACGGGGATGTCGCTGCAGACGATGGGCGTGCCTGCCGCCATCGCTTCCACGAGCGGCAGCCCGAAGCCCTCGTAGTGCGATGGGCAGACCACGAGGGCGGCGTGCTCGTAGAGGGCGCGCAGCGTCTCGTCCCGCACATAGCCCAGCCATAGCAGCCAACCCTCGGCGGCGGCCCGGTCCAGCGCGCCCTCTATCGACTCCCGTCGCCAGCCGAGGTTGCCGCACAGCACGAGGGGCGGCGTGTCGGGCAGCGCGGCGCGAAGACGAGGCCAGGCGTCGAGCAGGGTCGCCACGTTCTTGCGCGGCTCGATGGTGCCGACGTGCAGGACGAAGCGCGCCGGGACGTCCGGCCGTTCCCCGGGGGTCGTGTGGTGGAGCCGGCCTGCCTCGTGGACGGCATGAACCGCGGCGGGCGGTGCGCCGCCGCGCTCGAGGAGTTCGGCGCGGACGGTCTCCGACGGCGTGATGACGGCGCGGGCGCGGGCAATCGTCGGATCGAGCTTCCGCTCGAGTTCGGCGCGGGTCTCTTCCCGCATCGCCCAGGGCGTCCGGTGCAGGGTCATGTCGTGGACGGTGGCGACCAGCGGGCCCCGCGCGGCGGCGAGCGGCCGCGGCGGAACGAAGTTGGGGGCGAAGACGACGCGATTGCCGTCGGCCGCGACGAGCCAGGGCTCGACGACGCGCATCAGGGGCACCAGCCAGGAACGCCGGACGAGGAGATTGTCGGGAACGTCGTGCCTGATCCACTCCAGGGCGCGTCCCCGCGGGAGGGGCGTGGCCGGCCGCGGGCCGCCGGGGACCATGAACATCGTCGGGCCGTAGAGCCGCAGGCGCAGGCCGGGTCGGTCGGCGAGCTCGCGTAGCAGTTCGTGGAGGTACCAGCCCACGCCGGTCAGCGCGTCGAACAGCGGCGACGCGTCCACGGCCACGGTCAGCCCGCCCTCGCCCCGGCGGCGGCGGATCTCCGCGGCGAGCCGGCGGGCCCAGCCCCAGGTGGCGGCGACCCGGCGCGGGGTGGGCCAGGCGAACGGGAATCCCGTGCGCGCGATGTGGTACGATCGCTTCGCGATGTCGCCGCGCACGCGCGACCGCGGGGTGAAGGGATGATTCGCCGGCATCGACGGCGGCTGCTCCTGACGCTGCCGCTCATGATACTCGCGGCGCTGTGGGTCGTACCGGCCCTGCTGTGGCGGCCGTTGCCTCTCGACGGCGAGCCCCCGCGCGACGGCTGGGTGCGGGTCGCGGGCGTCGCGCACGTCCACACCACGCTGTCGGACGGTGCGGGGGCGCCCGAACAGGTCGCGCGGGCGGCCCGCGAGGCCGGGGTGTCGTTCGTCGTGATCACCGACCACGAGACGGATGCGGCCCGGTCGAGCGCCGGCTATCGGGACGGCGTGCTCGTGCTCGCAGGCGTGGAACTCTCGACGCATCAGGGCCATCTCCTCGGTCTCGGCATGCGGCCGCTCGCGTTCCCGCCGGGTGTGGACGCACGGAATGCGCTCGACGACGTGCACCATCTCGGCGGCGCGGCGTTCGCCGCCCACCCCACCAGCCCGCGCGCCGCGTTCGCGTGGAGCGGCTGGCAGCTCGGCGGGCCGTGGGGACTGGAAGTGCTCAATGCCGACAGCCTGTGGAGGGGGGCGCCGTGGCCGGCCCTGCTCGGCGGGCTCGTCGCCTATCCGTTCAATCCCGTCTACGCCGTCGCGAGCGGTATCGACCACCCCGACGACGCGATCGCGCGCTGGGACGCGCTGCTGCGCCGGCGCGCCGCGGCCGGGATCGCCGGCGTCGACGCCCACGGCTTTCCGTCGTACGAAAGCCTGTTCCGCGTGCTCCAGAACTACGTGCTGCTCGACGCTCCGCTCTCGGGAGAATCCGCCCGCGACGCCGCCGCGGTCCACGAGGCGCTCGCTCGCGGGCGGTCCTACATGGCGGTGGAGGCCCTCGCCCCGGCCGGCGGATTCTTCTTCCATGCCGCCCGGGGGGACGACAGGTGGCAGATGGGCGACACCGTCGCTCCCGCGCCGGATCTGGTGCTGCGCGCGGGGGGGCGCCTGCCGCGCGGCGCGCGGGTCGAGCTCTACCGCAACGGGGAGCGCATCGCGTCCGCGCTCCGGGGCATCGAGGTCGCGGCCCCGGCGCCCGGCGTCTACCGGGTCGAGGTGCGGGTGGCGGGATGGGACGTGCCCTGGATCCTGTCCAACCCCATCTACGTCCACGGCGCCGTGGAGAGCATCGTTCGTGCCCGCCGGGCCCGGTGGCCCCCGGCCGCGCCGCCCCCGCCGCGGCCGGGGCGGACCCTGGACGCGTTCGAGGGCGGGTCCCGACTCGTGGCGGAATCCCTGGCGGGGACATGGGTCGATCCGAATGTGCGGGTGGCCGCCGCGCGCACGCCCGGCGCGCAGGCGGTCCGGCTCCGCTTCCGGCTTACCCAGCCGCGGCCGCATCCGTCCGCCGTCTGGGGCGCGCTCGTCGACCGGACCCCCCGCGACCTGTCGCGCGACACCGGCCTCGTCTTCGACATCAGGGCCGACGGCGTGTACCGCGTCTGGGTCGGGGTGTGGGAGGAACGGGCCGGGGCCGACGACGAACCGGACTGGTGGCAAACGTCGGTCCGCACGTCGACGGCGTGGCGCCGCCACGCCGTCCCGTTCGAGCGCCTCCATCCCGCCGCCACCAATGTCGACCGGGTGCTCGACCGCCGGCGCATCGTCGGGCTGGTTCTCTACATCGATCCCCGTACGGACGATGCGGAAGGGAGCGTCTGGTTCGAGCGGCTGGGCGTCTACCGAGTCGGTTGAAGGCGGTGTCAGCCTGGTGTCGGCCTCCGTTATGATCGGCGCGGCGCCAACGAACTCGGTGCGGCCGTGCGGAACCGGCGGCGCCTGGTGGGGAGTCGGGGTGAGAATCGGGCTCGACGGCAAGGTGCTGACCCTCCGGGCGGGGGGCATCGGGCGGTACGCGATCAACCTGACGCGCGCGATGCTCGCCGAGGCGGCGGCGCGGCGCCCCGACCTGGAGTTCGTCATCTTCACCGGTCCTCAGACGTCCCGCGAAGTCATGGACGAGTTCCGGGAGCAGTGCGAAGAGTGCTTCCTGGGCGCGAAGAGCAGCGTGATCCGGTCGCTGGCGCTGGTGCCCGCCGCCCTGCGCCGCCTGCGCATCGACATCTTCCACGGCATGGACCACGTGGGCATTCCCTTCGTCGGCAGGACCGGCCGCTACGTCGTCACCGTTCACGACCTGATCGCGCTCATTCTGCCCGAGACCTTCACCCCCCGGCACCGCTTCATCGTCAGGACCGCCCTCGCCGCGGTCCGGCGGAGAGCCGATCTCGTCATCGTGCCCTCGCGCGCGGTCGAGCGCGATGTCGTCTTGCGGCTGGGCGTGCCCGCCGACCGGGTGATGGTGACGCCGGAAGGGTGCGAGCCGCGGTTCCGGCCGACCCCGTCCGCGGATGTCCTCGCCCGGTACGGCCTGCCGTCGCGCTACGTGTTGGCCGTGGGTACGCTGGAGCCGCGCAAGAACCTGACCACCCTGCTGCAGGCCTTCGCCCGTCTGCAACGCGGGGCGGAGATCGATCCGGCGTTGCGGCTCGTGCTCGCCGGCGCGCGCGGGTGGCTCGACGAGCCCATCTACGAGACGGTTCGATCTCTCGGGCTCGATCCGGTAGTCCATTTTCCGGGTTTCATCGACGACGAAGACCTGCCCGCCGTGTACAGCGGGGCGGCGCTGTTCGTGTTCGCCTCGCGACACGAAGGGTTCGGCCTCCCGCTGCTCGAGGCGATGGCCTGCGGCGTACCGGTCGTCACGTCCAATGTCTCGGCCATGCCCGAGGTGTCTGGCGACGCCGCGGTGCTCGTCGATCCGTGCGACGTCGACGGCCTCGCCGCCGCGATCGCGCGATTGTTGCGCGACGACGCGCTGCGCGGCCGCCTGCGCAGTGCGGGCATCGCGCGGGCGAGGCAGTTTCCCTGGGAGGCTACCGCGCGCCGGACGCTGGACGCGTATGCATCCCTCGTGCAGTAGCGTCCGCCTGCCTGCGCGCCCGCGCGGGGCGCGGCCGGCCCGCGGCTGAGCTCTCCAGCCGGACTGAATTCGACCATGCGCGTGGCCATCGACATCCGCAAGCTCCACGACTATGGCATCGGCACCTATCTGCGCAACCTGCTGCGGCAGCTCGCGCGCATCGACCACGACACCGAGTACGTCCTGCTGCAGCGACGCGGCAGTCGGGGGCTCACGGCGCCGCCGGGGCGCAATTTCCGCTGCGTCACGGTGTCGGCGAACTCCTACTCCGTCGCCGAGCAGATCTCGATTCCGTTCACGCTCGCGCGCCTGTCGCCCGACCTGTTCCACGCGCCGCACTACGTGTTGCCGCCGCTGGTGCCGTGCCGCGCCGTCGTCACCATCCACGACTGCATCCACCTGATATTTCCGCACTACCTGCGGCGACGTCTCGCGCACGCCTACGCCCGGACCATGTTCTGGACGGCGGTGCGTCGCGCCAGCCGCATCCTGACCGTTTCGGAAGCCTCGAAGAACGACATCCTGCGCTTCTTCGACGTGCCGCCCTCGAAGGTCACCGTCATCTACGAGGCCGTCGACGATCGGTTCTTCGAGGAGCCGCCGGAGGCGGAGATCGTGCGCGTGCGCGAACGGTATCGCCTGCACGACCGCTTCGTGCTGTACAGCGGCAACGTGCTGCCGCACAAGAACGTCGAGCGGCTCGTCGATGCGTTCGCGCTGCTGCGCGGCGACGGCCTGGACGACCTCAAGCTGGTCATCTCCGGCAGCGAGGGTGCGCGCTACGCGTCGCTGCGGCGCGCGGTCCACCGCCACAACCTGCATCCGCACGTCCGGTTCCTCGGTTATCAACCCGAGAGCGTGCTCGCGGCGCTGTACCGACTGGCCGACGTGTTCGTCTTTCCCTCCCTGTACGAAGGGTTCGGCCTGCCGCCGCTCGAGGCCATGGCCAGCGGCACTCCCGCCGTCGTGTCGAACGTCTCCTCGCTGCCGGAGGTGGTGGGCGACGGGGCGGTGCTGGTCGATCCGCGCGAGCCGCGCGACATCGCCGACGGCGTTCGCCGGGTGCTGGAGGACGCGGCGCTGCGCGAGCGGTTGCGCGCGCGCGGGCTGGTCCGGGCCCGATCGTTCTCGTGGCCGGCGTCCGTCGAGCGGATCCACGCGATCTATCGGGAGGTCGGAAGCGGCGGGGGGTGACGGCGGCGATGCCGGTCGGCGCCCACGGCGGCGGGGTCGGCGCGCGCAGGGTCGCCTGACACGCTCTTCGCCGGGCATCGGTGCTACACTATCCACTCTATTCTCGCCTTCGGGCGATCCCGTGGCGGCTTCGCTCGTCGGCCGAAGTCCGCTATCCCCATCTTCTGTAACAACACGTCGACGTCGGGCTGATCCACGACTTCATCGCGGGCAGCGGTGACCGGGTGCCGGGCCGCGCTGGCTGGCGTCCGTTCCACCGGGGGGCGTGCGGCCGGGCGCCGTGAATCGCGCGGCGTGGCCGACGACCGTCAAGCGAATACGTCGACTCCGATGGCGGTGGATGCCGCAATTCACGAATCGGCCGCCGATTCGGTTTTCGTAGTGTCAGGTTCTGTCACTTCGTGGCCGTACGCTCACCAGTGTCGAGATCACGAGCCGGGTGTCCCGGCGAGGCGCCGGTGTGCTCGGCGTCGAGTCGCGCAGACAGGAGAAGAAATCGCCGATTCGGTTTTTCGTAGTGTCAGGTTCTGTCATTTCGTGACTGTACGTTCACGAGTGTCGAGATCACGAGCCGGGCATCCCGGCGAGGCGCCGGCGTGCCCGGTGTCGAGTTCGCGCAGACAGGAGAAGAAGTCGCATCATGGCGCAGAGAGACGGTTCGGTCCGTGGCATCCGTGGAATTCCGTGGCCAGTTGTGGTGGGAACGGCGGCGATCGTCGCGTTGCTGGCCCCCGGGGGGGCGGCGTGGGCGCAACAGCCGGATCCGGGCAAGCCGGACCCGCCGACAGTGACGCCGGGCGACATGCAACTCGATGTTTCGTGGACGGCTCCGGACAATGGCGGGTCGGACATCACGGACTACGACGTGCAGTGGAGTGACGACCCCAACAAACCCTGGGAGGATCACCCTCACGAGGGCGACGGCACCAGCACCACCATCACCGGTCTGACGAACGGGACGCCGCACTCCGTCCGCGTGCGCGCGAAGATACAGCGTCGGCCTTGGCGACTGGTCCGAACCTGCCACCGGGACGCCGACGGCTCCGGATCCGGTGGTGACGGTCACCGCGCGCTGGCCATCGGTGACCGAGGGTACCGACGGCCCCCCGGAGCCCATTGTGAGGTTCATCGTGAGGGCGGACCGGCGTCCCACGAGCAACCTGACGGTGAACATCGCCCTGTCGGGCGCGGAGTCGTTCATCGGTGATAGCGTCACGCTGCCGACCACCGTGGAGATCACGCCCACCACTTACCCCCGCGTCGAAATCGCTATCGAGGACGACGAGGTCGACGAGCCCAACGCGACGCTGACCTTGCAGGTGCAGGAAGGGGACGGCTACACGGTGGGCGACCCCGGCAGCGCGAACATCAGAATCCTGGACGACGACGGCCCGGAGGAGCCGGAGGTGACCATCGCTGCGGGAACGAGTCCGATCACCGAGGGCACGAGTGCGATGTACACCCTGACGGCGGCGCCGGCGCCGGCGGCGGACCTGATCGTGCATATCAAGGCGACCGGGGCGGAAGATTTCGTCCCTGGCACGCCGCCCACCATGGCGACGATCCCGGGGGGCGCTACCACCGCCTCGGTGATGATTGATACCGAAAACGACGCGACCGATGAACCGGACGCCGATCTGACGGTCACGGTGCAGAGCGGGATGGGCCACGGCTACACGGTGGGCATCCCGTCGAGCGCCATGGTCACTATCCAGGATGACGACGACCCGCCCGTCATCCCGGCGGTGACCATCGAGGCCGGAGACGACAGTCCGGTGACAGAGGGCATGCCCGCGACCTTCACGGTGAGGGCGACGCCGGCGCCGACCGCGGAGCTGACGGTGTCCATCTCGGCGACCGGGGCGGGCGATTTCGTCGACGACCACGACCGCCCGAGCACCGTGACCATCGGGATCAGCGGAACCGGCACGGTGAGCGTGGCCACCGACGACGACGAGATGGACGAGGACAACGCCGATCTGACGGTTACGGTGGAGGAAGGGGCCGGCTACACGGTGGGCGATCCGTCGAGCGCCATGGTCACCATCGCGGATAACGACGACCCGGCGCTTCCGGAGGTGACCATCACTGCGGAAAGTCCAATCACCGAGGGCGAGATTGCGACGTACACCCTGACGGCGTCGCCGGCGCCGACGACGGCCCTGACCGTGAACATCAAGGCGACCGGGGCGGACGATTTCGTCTCTGGCACGCCGCCCGACATGGTGACGATCCCGGCGGGCGAGACCACCGCGTCGGTGACGATTGAGACCGAAGATGACGCGATGGATGAACCGGACGCCGATCTGACGGTTACGGTGGAGGAAGGAACGGGCTACACGGTGAGCGACCCCCCGCCGAGCGCCATGGTCACCATCGCGGATAACGACGACCCGGCGCCCGAGCTTCCGGAGGTGACCATCGCTGCTGTAGCGAGTTCGATCACCGAGGGCGCGAGTGCGATGTACACCCTGACGGCGGAGCCGGCGCCGACGACGGACCTGACCGTGAACATCGAGGCGACCGGAGCGGACGATTTCGTCTCTGGCACGCCGCCCGACATGGTGACGATCCCGGCGAGCGAGACCACCGCGTCGGTGACGATTGATACCGAAGATGACGCGGTGGATGAACCGGACGCCGGGCTGACGGTTACGGTGGAGGAAGGGGACGGGTACACGATGGGCGACCCGTCGAGCGCCGTGGTCACCATCGAGGACGACGACGATTCAGCCGTACCGGGCATGCCGACGAACGTGATGCTGACGGCGGGCGACATGGAGCTCGACGTCAGTTGGGAGGCTCCGGCCGACGATGGCGGGACGGCGATCATCGATTACGAGGTGCAGCACGCCATCAGGGGAAGCGGCGACTGGCCCGCCGACGGCGAAAGGGTCACCGACACCAGCGTCACCATCATGGACCTGGTGAACGGCACGGCGTATGCCGTCCGCGTCCGTGCGATGAACGATGTCGGCAACGGCCCGTGGTCGGAGACCGAGTACGAGACGCCGATGGCGCCGGCGCCCGAGCCGGAAGTTCCGGGCATGCCGATGAATGTGATGCTGACGGCGGGCGACACGGAGCTCGGCGTCGGTTGGGAGGCTCCGGCCGACGATGGCGGGTCGGCGATCATCGATTACGAGGTGCAGCACACCATCAGGGGAAGCGGCGACTGGCCCGCCGACGGCGAAAGGGTCAGCGACACCAGCGTCACCATCACGGACCTGATGAACGGCACGGCGTATGCCGTCCGCGTCCGTGCGATGAACGCTGTCGGCGACGGCCCGTGGTCCGAGACGGAGTACGAGACGCCGATGGCGCCGGCGCCGGGCGGTCCGGTGGTGACCGTCGAGGTGGCTCCGACCCGGACATCGGTGACGGAGGGCGCAGGGGAGGATGCCAGGTTCATCGTGCGGCTGACCCCGCTGCCCGCGAGCGCACTGACGGTGAACATCGCCCTGTCGGGCGCGGAGTCGTTCGTCGATGACAGCGCGTTGCCGACCACGGTGACGTTCATGCCCGGCGCCACGCCGGTGCTGCCCCGTGTCGACATCCCGATCATCGATGACGACGTCGACGAGATGGACGGGGTGCTGACCCTGACGGTGGAGAACGGGGCCGGCTACACGGTGGGCGACCCCGCCAGCGCCATGGCCACGATCGTGGACGACGACGACCCGGCGCTGGGCGATCCGGTCGTGACCATCGAGGCCGGGGACAGTCCGGTGACGGAGGGCACGCCCGCGACCTTCACGGTGAGGGCGACCCGGGCCCCGACCGCGGCGTTGACGGTGAACCTCGCCGCGAGCGGTGCGGACGACCTCGTCGGGACCCCGCCGACCAGCACCGTGATCGCGGCCGGAGAGACCAGCGTGACGGTTAGCGTGGCCACCATCGACGACGAGGTGGACGAGGCCAACGGCGACCTGACGGTGACGTTGCGTAGCGGTGCCGGCTACACGGTGGGCAACCCGTCGAGCGCCGTGGTCACGATCAACGACGACGACGACACCGCCTCCGAGCCGGCCCCGGTGGTGACCATCGTGGCCGGAAACAGTCCGGTGACGGAGGGCACGCCCGCGACCTTCACGGTGAGGGCGACCCGGGCCCCGACCGCGGCGTTGACGGTGAATCTCGCCGCGAGCGGTGCGGACGACCTCGTCGGGACCCCGCCGACCAGCACCGTGATCGCGGCCGGAGAGACCAGCGTGACGGTTAGCGTGGGCACCATCGACGACGAGGTGGACGAGGCCAACGGCGACCTGACGGTGACGTTGCGTAGCGGTGCCGGCTACACGGTGGGCAACCCGTCGAGCGCCGTGGTCACGATCAACGACGACGACACCACCACCCCCGAGCCGGCCCCGACGGTGACCATCGAGGCCGGAGACAGTCCGGTGACGGAGGGCATGCCCGCGACCTTCACGGTGAGGGCGACACCGGCCCCGACCGCGGCGCTGACGGTGAACCTCGCCGCGAGCGGTGCGGACGACCTCGTCGGGACCCTGCCGACCAGCACCGTGATCGCGGCCGGGGAGGCCAGCGTGACGGTTAGCGTGGGCACCATCGACGACGAGGTGGACGAGGCCAACGGCGACCTGACGGTGACGTTGCGTAGCGGTGCCGGCTATACGGTGGGCAACCCGTCGAGCGCCGTGGTCACGATCAACGACGACGACGATACCGCCCCCGAGCCGGACCCGACGGTGACCATCACCGGCCCGGGCGGACCGGTGACGGAAGGCGGCGTGGCGGTGTTCACGGTGACGGCGACGCCGGCGCCCGCGGCGGCGCTGACGGTGAACGTCGCCGCGACCGGGGCGGACTCGTTCGTCGAGGACCGCCCGGAAACGGTGACCGTCGGGACCGACGGGACCGGCACGGTGAGCGTGGCCACCGTCGATGACGAGATGGACGAACCCGACGCCGAGCTGACGGTGACGTTGCGTAGCGGTGCCGGCTACACGGTGGGCGACCCGTCGAGCGCCATGGTCGCCATCAACGACGACGACCTGACGCCGGTGCCGGCCCTGCCGGTCCTCGCGCAGCTCCTGCTGGCCGCCTTCCTGGCCATCGGCGGCTGCCGACGCTACCTGCGGCGGTAGATGGCAGGAATCGGCGCCGCAGGGCGGCGCCGGCTCCCGGCGGCGGCCGGTCAGCGCCATGTCTGAGGCGTCTGGCGCCCGACCGGCCGTTCACGACTCTCTCGCCTGGCCCCTTCTTCTCCCCGATGCCCTCGGGGGGAGGGAGGGGCTTCCTTCGTGCGGCGGCTCCTGCCGTCGCACCGACCCTGGTGCGCGATGGGTGATTCCTTGCAGGTGACGCTGTCGGGGTAACCTCGAACTCAAGCCCAATTTCCGAAGATCATGGCGTGACCGCGGCGGTCCCGGACCCGACCGGCACGGCGGCGCGCGATGCAGGTGACACTGTCGGGGTAACCTCGACCTCAAGCCCCATCTTCCGAAGATCATGGCGTGACCGCGGCGGTCCCGGACCCGACCGGCACGGCGGCACGGCGGCGCGCGATGGGCCGGTCGTCGATCGGCAGGTGAATCAGGGCGGCGGCGAGGCCGAGCGCGACGCCGGCCCACCAGATGCCGTCGTACGACCCGGTGGCGTCGTGAAGCCGGCCGCCGAGCCAGACGCCGAGGAAGCTGCCGAGCTGGTGGCTCAGGAAGACGAAGCCGAACAGCGTCGCGAGGTAGCGCAACCCGAAGATCCGGCCCACGATGCCCGTGGTCAGCGGCACCGTCGACAGCCACAGCAGGCCCATGACGGCGGCGAACGCGTAGATCACCGCGGTGGTGCGGGGGGCGAGCATCAGCGCGGTAATCGCGACCGCGCGCAGGGCATAGATGCTGCTGAGCCCGTACTTCCGGCTCCAGCGCTGGCCGATGGCGCCGGACGCCAGGGAGCCGACGATGTTGAACAGGCCGATGACCGCGATGGCGCCGGCTCCGACCGCGGCGGGCAGGCCGAGGTCCAGGACGTAGGCGGGGAAGTGGACGGTGATGAACGCCACGTGGAACCCGCAGACGAAGAAGCCGACGGTCAGCAGGCCGTACCCGCGGTGACCCATCGCCTCGCGCACGGCGGCCGTCAGCGACTGCTCGGGCGGCGCCGCGCCCGGTTCGGGCGCGCCCGACTCCGCCGCCCCCGACCGTTTCCCGACCCCCGGCAGCAGCAACGCCAGCGGCGCGATGACGAGCACGGTGGTGGACAGGCTCACGAGGGCGGCCTCCCACCCGTGGGTGGCGATGAGCGCCTGCCCCAGCGGCGAGAAGACGACCTGCCCGAACGATCCGGCCGCAGTCCCCAGCCCGAGGGCCAGCGAGCGCCGCTCCGGAGCCACGACCTTCGCCATCGCCGCGAGAGCGATGGTGAACGCGGTGAAGGCCACGCCGACCCCCACCAGGACCCCCGCCGTCAGTTGCAGCAGGGCCGGGCTCTCGGTATAGGCCATCGCCCGGATGCCGAGGGCGTAGACCACCGCGCCCACCGCCAGTACGCGGGACGGGCCGAATCGGTCGCTGATGGCGCCGGCGACGGGCAGGCTCACGCCCCACACGAGGTTCTGTATCGCCAGGGCGAGGGCGAAGGTCTCTCGTCCCCAGCCCCGGGCCGCGGACATCGGCTCGAGGAACAGGCCGAAGATCGAGCGCGCGCCGAACCCGACGACGGCGATCGCGCACGCGGCCGCCATCACCAGGGCGGGCGCCCGCCAGTCGAACGACGCCCGCGGCGGTCCGGCCGGCCGGCGCTCAGTCACAGGCGATCAGCTTCCCGGCCGGGTTGGCCATGATCGCGAGGATGCGCCAGCCGCCGTCCATCCGGGCGAACAGGTAGCTGGACGCGCCGCGCGACAGCACGCCGCCGTCGGTGCGGTAGCGGGTGAAGTGCGCGCTCAGCAGCGCCGTGGCCGGGTTGAGGACGCAGATCTCGGCGCGGTCCGTCTCGGAACGGTCATAGCGCTCGCGGGCCAGTTGCCGATGGACGGCGTCGAAGGCGGCCCGCGTTTCCGCCGCCTCCGACCGCACCGCTGCGCCGGCGGGGCCGAGCTGGAACGAGGGGGCGGCGTACACGTCGTCGGCGATGACGTCGGTCCGGCCGGCCGAGAACGCCTCGATGTACGCGTCCCAGGCGGCGCGCACCTCGGCCTTCACGTCGGATTCGGGTGGGGCCTGGGCCACCGCGGTGGCCGGCAGGCTTGCGGCCGCGAGCAGGATCGCGGCGGTCGTCGAAGCGCGGTCGGTCATGTCGGTCCTCGGTCCTGCCGGCTCGCGGGGAGGCCGCCGTTGCCTTTCCGCGGCGGCGGGCAGATACTGAGAATAGCAGGGAGGGTCTCCACCATGCGAACCGCGTTGATCCCGCTGTTGGCCGTCCTCGCGCTCGCGCCCGCGTGCCGGGAGGCGTCGCTGGACGATCTGCGGGGAGACGCCCAGGACGTGCTGGACGAAGCGCGCAACCGGGCCCAGGCGATCGGCGATCTGTCGGCGGACGAGATCAGCGAGATCTGGGCCATCGAGTACCGGACGCTCCTCGTGCCCGACGCCGACCTCGGGACCCTCGACGAGCAGTTGAACGCGCTGGGACAGGAACGCTGGGAGTGCTACCACGTGAGCGACGAACCGCAGGGGAAACGGTTCTACTTCAAGCGCCCGAAATCGACCGCCATCTCCAACCTGACCCACCTGCTGCGGTTTGGCTCGTTCGTCTTCTGACGTGGAGCATGCCATGACCGACACCGACTCTCCGGCCGCTGCTCCCACCGCCCCCGCCGGAACCGGCTCGAAGACCCGCCTGGTGGTCCTGCTCGCGGTGGCGGTGGTGGCCGTCGCCGCCTACCTGCGCTTCGGCGACGCGCTGTCCCTCGCGGCCATCGCGGAGCAGGAAGCGGCGCTGCGCGCGTATCAGCAGGCCCACCCGTGGCTCGTCTACGGCGCCGCGTTCCTCGTCTATGTCGCGGTGACCGGGTTGTCGCTGCCCGGCGCGGCGGTGCTCACCCTCGTCTTCGGCTGGTACTTCGACTTCCTGCGGGCCGTCGTCCTCGTGAGCTTCGCGTCCACGACCGGCGCCTCGCTCGCGTTCCTCCTGAGCCGCTACGTGTTCATGGACGCGGTGCAGTCCCGTTTCGGCGGCCGGCTGCGGGCGTTCAACGACGCGCTGGCGAGGGACGGGGCGCTCTATCTCTTCACGTTGCGGCTGGTCCCCGCCGTCCCGTTCTTCGTGATCAACCTCGTCATGGGGCTGACCCCGCTCCGGCTCGGGACCTTCTGGTGGGTGAGCCAGGTCGGCATGCTGCCGGGCACCGCCGTCTACGTCTATGCCGGCTCGGCCGTGCCGGACCTCCAGGTCCTCAGCGAGCGCGGCCTCGGGGGCATCGTCTCTCCCCAGGTGCTCGCTGCCTTCGTGCTGCTGGGCGTGTTCCCCCTCCTGGTCAAGACGATCATGCGGCGCTTGCGCCCCGACCCCGCCCCCGCCCCGTAGGGACCGCGATGGGCGCGTCTCGACATCGGCGGCGAAGCGCTCACGCCGGCGCCTTCGGCGGCCGGCTGCGGGCGGGGTGGGGCGGATATAGAATGGGACCCGAAGAGACGGGCTCGACGTCGAGGGGACGCCCGACGGCGGCCCGTTTGGCCAACGAGAAAGGAGAGTGCCCAGATGAGGAACAGACGAATCCGGTTGGTGGCCACGGCGGTCTTCGGTGTGTCGGTGCTGTTCGGGCTGTTGGTCGTGGCCCAGCCCCAGGCGCAGGAACCGCCGCCGATGGGCTTCTTCGTCACCAGCACCGGCCTCGGTGACGGCGCCAACCTGGGGGGGCTGGCCGGCGCCGACGCCCACTGCCAGTCGCTGGCCGCGGCGGTGGGCGCGGGCGACCGCACCTGGCGGGCCTACCTGAGCACGCAGGGCCCGGAGGCCGTCAACGCACGGGATCGGATCGGGGAGGGGCCGTGGGCGAACGCGGCGGGCCTCGTCATGGCCACCAGCGTCGACAGCCTGCACTTCGACAACTCCAACTTCAACTGGACCCACTCGCTCGACGAGAACGGCAACCAGTTCGCATCGCGCATCGACGGCGACCCCGACTTCACGGTGCACGACGTGCTGACGGGCACCCAGCTCGACGGCACCGCGTACACGGAGGACGCGGACCGCACCTGCGGCAACTGGACCAGCAACGACGAAGGCAGCGCCATGCTCGGCCACGCCGACCGCTACTCGTTCACGACGCCGGGTTCGCCCTGGAACACCGCCCATCCGTCGCGCGGCTGCTCCCAGGACAATCTGGTGGCCACGGGCGGGGCCGGCCTGTTCTACTGCTTCGCCATCGACTGACGACCGTTCGATGAGGGCGACGCGTCGTCGTCGCCCTCACGTCCCGCGGTCGCTCCAGGACGATCCGGTGGCTACGGGCCGTCCGCCCGACGAGGTGACCGTGTCGGCCCACAGCTCCGGCAACATCCTGCTTCCGCAAGGCCGTTTCTCGACGCGCGAGGACATCGATCGCGAGCGCGACGAGGTGCTGACGTACGAGCTCTGACGCGTCGTTCTCGCCGTGGCGGCTCTCGTGATCGCCTGTTGGTCCCTCTGATACCCAAGCGGCAATCCTGTCGCGCCTCGATCCGACCCACGTCATCCGGCGGCTTCGGATGGGCTGCTCACTCCGTTTGGCCACGGGCAATGCCGATCGAGAGCCATCACGCACGGCGCACCGGCGATCGTTACCCGCCGTTGACAACGCCTCTCGGATCGGCATAGGGTGTGCGCATCGGCTGAAAAAGGCGGCGTATGGTCGTTCGGCGCGCTTCTTCCGCTACCGCTGGTAGCGTGCTCTTGCGGATGGGAGGGTCGTGACCATGTCGAGGCTGTTCAACGCGACGTGCGGGGCGGGGCTCGCCGTGGTGCTGCTGGGCCTGTCGCCGCCGGCGGCGCATGCTCAGTCGGTGTCCGACGGGGCGTCGGCGCGTGAGTTCGTGGACCGCTACTGCGTCGCCTGCCACAGCGACCGCGGGTTCGAGCGCGGCACGGTGCCCGTCTCGCTGCAGGGCCTCGACATGACGGATGTCGGCGCCCATGCGGACGTCCTGGAGCGGGTGGTGCGGAAGGTGCGGGGCGGCCTGATGCCGCCGCCGCAGGTGCGGCGGCCCGACGACGCCGTGCGCGTGTCGCTGGTCTCGTGGCTCGAGACCGAGCTCGACCGCGCTGCCGCCGACAGTCCGCCCGTGGGGCGGCCGATGACCGCGCACCGGCTGAACCGCGCCGAGTACCGCAACGCGGTGCGCGATCTGCTCGACATCGACGTCGACATCGCGGAGCTGCTGCCCCCCGACGACGCCGACGCCGAGGGTTTCGACAACAACGCCGAGGTGCTGTCGGTCTCGACGACCCTGATGGAGCGCTACCTGACGGCGGCGCGGCGCATCAGCCAGCTCGCGGTCGCCGACCCCGACCTGACGTCGCGGTCGGCCAACTACCAGGTGCCCAACCTCGAGGACCAGGACTACCGCACGAGCGACGACCTGCCGTTCGGGTCGCGGGGCGGCCTCGCCGTCCGGCACTACTTCCCCCTCGACGGGGAGTACCTCTTCAAGTTCGACCTGCGGCGCAACTTCTACAACTACATCATCGGCCTCGGCAACGTGCCGCACCAGCTCGACCTGCGGATCGACAAGGCCCACGTGGCGACCTTCATGGTCGGCGGCGGGTTCGAGGGCACGCGGTGCGCGACGAGCTATTGCGGCTCGGGCAGCGGCGGGTTCCCCGAGTGGGGGGCGTACTCGGTCGACGCCGACAACGCGCTGCAGGTGCGGGTGCCGGTGAAGGCGGGGATGCGGCTCGTGGGGGCGGCGTTCCTCCGGCGGCCGGCCATCGACGAAGGGGTCCTGCAGCCGCGGCCGAGCCCCGCGACCTTCGGCTACAGCACCGACGACCGCCAGGACGGGAACCCCGCGCTGTCCAGCCTCACCATCACCGGGCCGTTCGACGGCGTCCAGCCGGAGACGACGCCGAGCCGCGAGCGCATCTTCGTCTGCCGGCCCGCCGGCCCGGGCGAAGAGGCGGCGTGCGCCGACGAGATCCTCACCAACCTGGCGCGGCGCGCGTACCGGCGCCCGGTGACGGACCGGGACGTCAACCTGCTGACGAGCTTCTACGAGGCGGGCCGGAGCGAAGGCGGGTTCGAGGCGGGCATCCAGGCCGCGCTCGAGTTCCTGCTGACGGATCCCGAGTTCGTGTTCCGCGTCGAGAATGCGCCGGAGGGGGTCGAGCCGGGCATCGCCTACCCGGTGAGCGACCTCGAGCTCGCGTCGCGCCTGTCGTTCTTCCTCTGGGGGAGCATTCCCGACGACGAGCTGCTCGACGCGGCGATTGCCGGAACGCTGAAGGAGCCGGCGGTGCTCGAGGCGCAGGTGCGCCGCATGCTCGCCCAGCCCCGCGCGAGGCGCACGCTCGCCAACAACTTCGCGGCCCAGTGGCTCGGGCTGAGCCGGCTCGGCAACGCGCGGCCCGACCCGACGGTGTTCCCCGAGTTCGACGAGAACCTGCGCACGTCGATGCAGCGGGAGACCGAGCTCTTCCTCGAGGCGCAGGTGCGCGACGACCGGCCCCTGGCCGAGCTGGTCACGGCCGACTACACCTTCGTGAACGAGCGCCTCGCCGAGCACTACGGGATTCCCGACGTCCACGGCAACCACTTCCGGCGGGTGGCGTGGCCCGACGACCGGCGGGCGGGCATCCTGGGGCAGGCGAGCATCCTGACCCTGACCTCCTACGCGAACCGGACGTCGCCGGTGACCCGCGGCAAGTGGGTGCTCGAGAACCTGCTCGGGGCCCCGCCGCCGCCCCCGCCGCCCGACGTGCCGGACCTCGAGACCCGGGGGGAGGGCGAGCCGCCGACGTCGCTGCGCGAGCTCATGGAGGTCCACCGCGAGAACCCGGCCTGCGCCGCGTGCCACCGGACCATGGACCCGCTGGGCTTCTCGTTCGAGAACTTCGACGGCATCGGCCGCTGGCGCACCACCGAGGACACCGGGGTGCCGGGCGAGGTCGGGCCCGCCATCGACCCGTCGGGCGTGGCGCCGGACGGCACCGCGTTCGAGGGGGCGAGCGGCTTCCGGCACATCCTGGCGAGCCAGGGCGAGTTCATCCACACGTTGACGGAGCGGTTGCTGACGTACGCCGTCGGGCGCCGGCTGGAGGCGGCCGACATGCCCGACGTGAGGCGCATCCTGCGGGAGGCCGAGGAGGAGGACTCCCGCTGGTCGGCGGTGATTCTGGCGATCGTGAAGAGCGCGCCATTTCAGACGAGGAGGATAGGCTGATGATCGTGACCAAGACGGCAATCCCGCGCAGGACGGTGCTGCGCGGCGTCGGAACGGCGTTGGCGCTGCCGCTCCTCGACGGGATGGTGCCGGCGCTGACGGCGCTGACGAGGTCTGCGGCCGCGCCCACGAAGCGGCTGGGCGTGGTGGTCGTGCCCAACGGCGCGCCGGTCGAGTACTGGCAGCCGAAGGTGGCGGGCGCGGACTTCGAGTGGACGCCGAGCCTGAAGGCCCTGGCCCCGGTGCGCGAGCAGGTGCTCGTGATGACCAACCTCGACAGCGTCGGGGCCGAGCCGGGCCGCGGCACCACCCATTCCCAGGCCGCGTCGGCGTTCCTCACCGGCGCGCGCCCGCGGCGCACGGCGGGCGCGGCCCTCGAGCTGGGCATCTCGATGGACCAGGTGGCGGCCAACGCGCCGGGCATCGGCCGCGAGACCCAGTTGCCGTCGCTGGAGCTGTCGCTCGAGGGCGGCGACACCGTGTACGGGGTGTCGACGTGCGACGGCGGCTTCAGTTGCGCGTACCTCAACAACTCGTGGGCCAACCGCACGACGCCGATGCCCCGCGAGACCAATCCGCGCATCGTCTTCGAGCGGCTGTTCGGCGACGTGGGCAACACGAGCGTCGAGGCGCGCCGCCGCCGCATCGAGCAGCAGCGCAGCATTCTCGACGCGGTGAAGGGCAAGGTCGGCCATCTCGAGGCGGGTCTCGCCCCCTACGATCGCCGGAAGCTCGACGAGTACCTCGAGGCCGTCCGCGGCATCGAGCGGCGCATCCAGCTCGCCGAGCAGCAGGCCGACCGCGAGCTGCCGGCGGTCTCGTCGCCGGCGGGCATTCCGCTGTCGTACGAGGAGCACGCGCGGCTCATGTTCGACCTGATGATCCTGGCGTATCAGACGGACATGACGCGAGTCGTCTCGTTCATGGTCGGCCGCGAGGAGAGCGGCGTGACCTATCCGCAGATCGGGGTCACCGAGCCGCACCATCCGCTCAGCCATCACCGGGACAACCCGGAGAAGATCGCGAAGCTGGCGCGCATCAACGCCTATCACATGCAGTTCTTCAGCGACTTCCTGGTGAAGATGCAGTCGACCCCGGACGGCGACGGCACACTGCTGGACAACGTCATGGTGATGTACGGCTCGGCCCTGCGGAACTCGAACCGCCACACGACCGAGAACCTGCCGATCCTGGTCGCGGGCGGCGGCGGCGGGACCGTCAAGGGCGGGCGCCACGTGGTCTGCCCGAAGGGGACCCCGCTCACCGATCTCCAGTACACGATGCTGGCGAAGCTGGGCGTCCCCGTGGACGGCTTCAGCGGAACCAAGGGCCTGATCCGCGAGCTCTCGGAGATCGCGTAGGGTCGGCCGGGCGGCAATCGGGCTCGCGGGCCGCGATTGCCGCCCGGCGTCGCTCTCGTCTGTCGTTGCGTCACGGGCGCCGTCGACGCGGCGGCGCCCCCGGTCGCCGGGCCTCGGGACCTCGACGGGAATGACCCTGCCACTCGGCAAGACCCCGGAAGACGGTACCAACGGGCCGGGCTCGGGTGCGGTCGGCAACTCCATATCGATCGCTGTTCTTGGTGGGGTCGGTGGAGTCGGCGGGCGCGGTGCAGCCTGCCGCCCCGTGTCGTGAACCGGCGTCGCCTCTCGCCACTTGAACGCAGCGGCGGCGTTGGCCGGCGACTGCCAGCAGTCGGAAGACCATGGGCGGAGGGAGGAGCGGCATGCGGCTGAGCGGCAAGTGGATGGCAGCGGCGGCGTTGGCATGGTTCGGAGTCGCCGGCGTCTCCGCGCAGGACGCCGACCTCCGGCTGATCGAGGCGGTCCGCGACCAGGACCACGCGGCGGTCCGCGCGCTGATCGAGGAGAAGGTCGACGTCAACGCCCGCGAGGGCGACGGAGCGACGGCCCTGCACTGGGCGGTGTTGCGCGACGATGTCGAGGTCGTCGACGCCCTGCTCGGCGCCGGGGCCGATGCCGACGCCGCCAACGACTACGGGGTGACGGCCCTCAACCTCGCCTGCACCAACCGGAGCGCGGCGGTGGTCGGCAAGCTCCTCGACGCGGGGGCCGACCCGAACCTGGCGACCTCGATGGGCGAGACGCCGCTGATGACGTGTGCCGGGACCGGCACCGCCGAGGGGCTGACGGCGCTCCTCGATCACGGCGCCGATGTGGAAGCCCGCGAGACGTCGCACGGGCAGACGGCGCTCATGTGGGCGGCGGCCCAGGACGACCCGGCGACGGTGCGGGTGCTGCTGGCGCGCGGCGCCGACATCGGCGCGCGTTCCGACAGCCATCTCCTGCCCGTGAACCGCGGCGAGGGGAACCCCTTCGAGCGGTCCGTGCTGGAGCCCCAGCGGGGATCGACGCCGCTGCTGATCGCGGCCCGGAACGGCCATGTCGAGAACGCGCGGCTCCTGCTCGACGCGGGCGCCGGCGTCAACGAGCGGGCGCCCAATGGCCAGTCCGCGCTGGTGCTGGCCAGCTTCAGCGACCAGGGCGAGGTCGCCGAGCTCCTCCTCGAGCGCGGCGCCGACGCCGGGGACGCCACCACGGGCTACACGCCCCTGCACACCGCGGTGCTGCGCGGCGACGGCGAGCTGGTAAAGGCCCTGTGCGCGCACGGCGCCGACCCCAACGTCCGCCTCACGGGGGGGAGCCGGCTGCAGCGCAACCTCAACTACTACTCCCTGTCGGCGACCTTGGCGGGAGCGACGCCGTTCTGGCTCGCCGCCAAGTTCGGCGAGGTCGACATCATGCGCTCCCTCGCCGAGTGCGGGGCCGACCCTCTGCTCTCGCCCGACAACGGCATCACGCCGCTGATGGCGGTGGCGGGGGCGGGGTGGACGACCCGGTCGAGCAACCGCCGCGGCATGGGCATCGGCGTCGACGCGGCCCGGCTGCTGGTCTCGGCCGGCGAGCCCCGGACGCGCGAGGGCGTCCGGCTCGCCCTCGAGCTCGGCAACAACGTGCACGCGACCGATCCCGACGGCAACACCGCGCTGCACGCCGCAACGAGGCTGGGCTACCTGACGGTCGTCGAGCTCCTGGTCGAATACGGTGGGGAGCTGTACTGGAGGAACAACAACGGGGCGTCGCCCTCCGACCTGGTGTGCCGCGACGCCGCGGGCACCCTGTTGCGCCGGTCCGACGGCGGCTGCGTCGACTGATCGAACGACGGGTGTGACCGCGCTGGCGGGCCCGCACCGGGCGTCGGCCCCTTCCCGCCCCGCTGCGGGCCGCCTGACCTCCCGGCCGACCCGGCGACAGCCCCTTGACAGGCCGGGAGCGCAGTAACGCCCCTCCCGATCGGTCGAGCTCTTCGGGATCCGGGGCGCGCTCGCTGTACAGAATCGACCGCTTCGCGGATTTCGACGCGAAACTCCGCCCCTGCGCCCCCGCAATCTCGTCGATCCACCGTCGCTGGCGCGGCTCCAGGTATACTTGCGTGCGCGTTGCGGACATATGGGTCCGCGACGCCGCGGCCCATCGGCCGGTGCGCGCCGCACGGCGAGCGGGGCGGCAGGGGCGTTCGCAGGGCGCGAGGCGCCGCCGTCGCAGACGCTCTTCGGGGGCGCCCGCGGGAAGGTGAGAGGCATGGGGTCGATTATTCGCAGACGCATCAGGACCGCCGCCGTGCTGGCGCTGGCGCTGGCCGGGCTGGCCGGGTGCGAGGCCTCCCTGTCGCCGTCCGAACGGGTGTACTTCACCGTCGACGACGTCGTGATCGGCACCGGCGAGCTGGCCGTCCCCGGCGACTGGGTGACCATCCGCTACGTGGCATGGCTCTGGGAGGAGGACGGTCCCGACCGCAAGGGCCAGCAGGTCGATTCCGGGGAGCTCGAGTTCGTGCTGCGCGTCGACCCGGTCCTGTCCGCCTTCGAGGAGGGACTCGGCAGCATGCGGGTCGGCGGCCTGCGGCGCATGCAGGTGCCGCCCGAGTACGCCCTCGGTCCGGAGGGGCAGGGCAACATTCCGCCGAACTCGACCCTGGTCATCGAGATGGAGCTGCTCGCGGTGAGGCCGTACGTCACCGACAGCGCGCCGTTCCAGGTCATCGACCTCCGGGAAGGCGACGGCGCCACGGCGGCCAACGGCTACTTGCTCTCCGTCGTCTATGCGGGTTGGCTCTACGATGCGAGCATGCCCGACGGCAAGGGCCGGCAGTTCGAGGTGAACAACGAAGGCACCAGCTTCAGCCTCGGCCTCGGACAGGTGATCGACGGTTGGGACCAGGGACTGGTGGGCATGCGCGAGAACGGCGAGCGCAGGCTGATCATCCCGCCCGAAATGGCCTACGGGGAGACGGGGGCGAGGCCCCGGATTCCTCCGAACGCCACCCTGCTCTTCGACATCACCCTGCTCAGGGTGCAAGTGCCCTGATCGGATGGCGGCGCCGCCAAGGGGAGGCGCATGCCCAGAATCCGCCTCATCGCGCTGATCGTCTGGGCAACGAGCGTCGTCGCGCTGTCCGCGCTGTACGTGGTGCGGCCCGAGCTGCTCGAGCCCGAGCGCGTCGCGGCCGCGCTGCGCGGTTCGGGCCAGCCCGTCCTCCTCGCCTATGTCGCTCTCAACGTCGTGCGGGCGTTCACCCTCGTGCCCGCCACCGTCCTCGTCGTCGCCGGCACGCTGCTGTTCCCAGATCGGCCGTGGTTCGTGACTGGCAGCGCGCTCGGCGGCGCTGTCGCCTCGGCTCTCCTCATCTACCATTTCTTCGACTTCCTCGGCCTCGGCGCCCTCGTCGAGCGGCGACACGCCGCGCTGGTCCGCCGGCTCGAGGCGCAGATGGCCCGCCAGGGGGGGGTCTGGCTGGTGGCGGGCTGGTCGGCGTTTCCCCTGACGCCGACCGACGTCATCTGCTACGTGGCGGGGACGCTGCGCATGCCCGTCGCGAGATTCGCGGTGGCCCTCGCCCTCGGCAAGCTGCCCCTGGTGGTCTTCTACGTCTGGGCCATCGGCGCCGTCTTCGAGCGGTGGTTCGACTGGTAGGCGTTCGCGGGACGCGCGCCGCCGCCGGCGATTGGCGACCATCGCGAGGAAACCGAGCGGCGGGTTCGTACCGTGGTGCCCTGGTGGTCTTCTACGTCTGGGCCATCGGCGCCGTCTTCGAGCGGTGGTTCGACTGGTAGGCCGTTCGCGGGACGCGCTCCGCCGGCGGTGGTTGGCGACCATCGCGCGGAACCGGCGAGGGGCGGGTTCGTACCGTGGTGCCCTTCGGCCCCCGGATCGGGTAGATTGGTGGGCACTCAAGGAGGAACCATGCGCCATCGCCGCTCCGGCCGCCGCCCCCTGCCCGCACTCTGCCTCTGCCTCGCCGTCGTCCTCGCCGCCGCGGTCGCTTCCGCCCAGCGGCGGGACGGGGTGCCGGCGGTGTCCGCCCCGACCGCGGCGCGGGTGCTGCACACCGCCGAGGTGCCCCGCATCCGGGTGGTGCCGGTGGCCACCGGGCTCTCGCACCCGTGGGGCATGGCGTTCCGCGCCAACGGTGACATCCTCGTGACCGAGCGCGACCGCGGCGCCCTGCGGGTGGTGCGCGACGGCCAGCTCCTGGAGCGCGACGTCCCCGGCGTGCCCGAGGTCTTCGCCGAGTCCGACCGCGCCGGCCTCATGGACGTCGCGGTGCATCCCGACGACGACCGGCTGGTCTACCTGACCTACAGCAAGTCGATCGTGCGGGACGGCGAAGAGGGCGTGACGGTGGCCCTCGCCCGCGGGCGCCTCGACACCGGGGCGCTGACCGAGGTGCGGGACATCTTCGTGGCCGAGGGGCTCGACCGCGGCATCGCCGCGTCGCGCCTCATCTGGGGGCCCGACGGCTCGCTCTACATGACCGTCGGCGGGTCCTACGTCTTCGCCGACACCGGCAGCTACGCCCAGGACCCGCGGAACCACTTCGGCAAGCTCATGCGGCTGACCGAGGACGGCGCGGCGCCGGCCGACAACCCGTTCGCGGGCGACCCCGACTACCTGCCGGAGATCTTCTCCATGGGCCACCGGAACCAGCTCGGGCTGGCGTGGCATCCCGACACCGGCGAGCTGTGGGCGACCGAGAACGGGCCGCAGGGAGGCGACGAGGCCAACGTCATCCGGGCCGGCGCCAACTACGGCTGGCCCCTCGCCTCCTACAGCCGCGAGTACTCCGGGGTGCGGGTCAGCGAGACGCCGTGGCGGCCCGAGTTCGAGGACCCCGCGGTGGTCTGGTGGCCGTCGATCGGGCCGTCGGGGCTCGCCTTCTACACCGGCCCCCACTTCCCCGCCTGGCGGGGCAACCTCATGGTCGGCTCGATGATGGAGGGGCGCATGCCCCGCACCGGCCACATCGACCGCGTCGTGTTCAACCGCCGGGGTGAGGAGATCCGGCGCGAGTCGATCCTCACCGAGCTGCGGCAGCGGGTGCGGGACGTGCGGCAGGGCCCCGACGGCTACCTCTACGTGCTGACCGACGAGGACGACGCGGTGCTCTTCCGCATCGAGCCGGCTCGCGCCATCGTCGATCCGCCGGGCAGCGCCATCTTCGTCGAGCGGGCGGACGCGCCGCGGGTGCCGCCTCTGCCCGAGTCGGAGTGGACGCCCGAGCAGCGGGCGGTGGTCGAGCGGTACGCGCCGGACGGCGCCGCGGGGAACGCGCTGCGCACCCTCGCGCGGCTGCCCGTCCTCGCCGACCGGGTGATGCCGTTCCTGACCTGGGTGACCGACGACTCGACGCTCTCGCCGCGGCATCGCGCGCTGCTCGTCCTGCGCACGGCGTGGCTCGCGCAGAACGGCTACCTGTGGTCGTCGCACGCGGGCCGGACCGACCACGGGTTGACCGCCGACGAGGTGCGCCGTGTCGCCGAGGGGGCCGGCGCGGAGTGGACGTCGTTCGAGCGCACCCTCATCGGGCTCGCCGACGAGTTGTTCCGCAACGCCGCGGTGACCGACCGCACCTGGGCCGAGCTGACGAGGATGTACTCCCTGGAGAACCTGGCCGACGCGGTGGTGACCGTCAACGAGATCACCGCGGCGTCGGTCCTCTTCAACTCGCTCGGCGTCCAGCCCGACGACGGAGCGGAGCACCTCATCCCCACCGCCGACGTCGCCTACCGCATCGACGCCCCCGACCGCGAGCCGCCCCTGACGGCGCCGCGCATCGACCCCGTCCCCGGCGACGGCCTGCGGGTCGGCCGCACTCTGCGCCGGCACCCCGCGATGGCCGACGTGTGGTACTCGAACCCCCGCTACGTGCTCGACGAGGCGCAGTCGCGCCTGACTCCCCACGACCGCGAGCTCGTCATCCTGCGCACGGGGTGGAACGCCCAGGCGGTCTACGAGTGGGCGAAGCACGTGGGCAGCGTGGGCCGGGCCCGCGACCACGGGCTCGAGCCGCGGTGGATAGCGCAGGGCCAGGACGCCCCCGGCTGGAACGCGCGCGAGCGCCTGCTCATCGACGCCGCCGACGAGATGTACACCGACACCATGATCTCCGACGAGACCTGGGCCGCGCTGTCCGAGCACTACGACACGCACCAGCTCGTGAGCATCGCGGCCACCGCGGCCCGCTACCGCAAGGTGTCGATGACCCTGAACGCCTTCGGCGTGCAGCCGCTGCCCGACGACGAGCGGTTCCCGGTGCTGGAGGGATACTGATGCCGAACGAGCCGCGAGCCGTGCGATCGGCGCTGGTCCTGACCGCCGTCGCGCTGGCCCTGACCTCGGCCGCGCCCGTCGCCCGGGCGCAGGCCCCCGCCGACTTCGTCCCCGTCACCGACGCCATGCTCCGCGACCCTGCGGCGGCCGACTGGTTGATGTGGCGGCGTACGCTCGACGGCTGGGGCTACAGCCCGCTGGACGAGATTGCCCGCGAGAACGTCGGCGACATGCGCCTGGTGTGGACGCGCGGCCTGGGGCCCGGCAGCCAGCAGGCCACCCCGCTCGCCTACCGCGGAGTGCTGTACGTGCCGAACCCGCGCGACGTCGTCCAGGCCGTCGACGCCGCCACCGGCGACCTCCTCTGGGAGTATCGCCGCGACCTGCCCGAGGACACCGCCACCCGCGGCCTCGCCACCACCAACCGCAACCTCGCCATCTACGGCGACCGCATCATCGACACCAGCGCCGACGGCTACGTCTTCGCCCTCGACGCGGCGACCGGCGAACTGGCGTGGGAGACGCGGATCCTCGACTACGAGACGCATCCCGCGCTGCAGAGCTCGGGGCCCATCATCGCCGGCGGCAAGGTCGTCTCGGGGCGGAGCTGCTCGCCGCGCGGGGGGCCCGAGGCCTGCGTCATCGTCGCCCACGACGCCGTGACCGGCGAGGAGCTGTGGCGGCGGCGGACCATCCCCGCCCCGGGCGAACCCGGCGACGAGACCTGGGGCGGCGTGCCGTTCGAGGAGCGGAAGCACGTCGGGTCGTGGATGGTGCCGAGCTACGACCCCGAGCTGAACCTCGTCTACGTCGGCACCTCGGTCACCGCCCCCGCGCCCAAGTTCCTCCTCGGGGGCGCCGGCCTCGCGCACCTCTACCACAACTCGACCCTCGCCCTCGACGCCGACACCGGCGAGATCGTGTGGTACTACCAGCACCTGAACGACCACTGGGACCTCGACCATCCCTTCGAGCGGCTCCTCGTCGACACCGCAGTGGCTCCCGACCCCGCCGCGGTGGACTGGATCAACCCGCGGCTCGAGCCGGGCGAGGTACGCAGGGTGCTGACCGGCATTCCCGGCAAGACCGGTGTCGTCTACACCCTCGACCGCGAGACCGGCGAGTTCCTGTGGGCGAAGCCGACGATCACCCAGAACGTGATCAGCGGCATCGACGGGGCCACCGGCGCCGTCACCGAGAACGCCGAGCTCGTCTTCGGCGCCATGGGCCAGGAGGTGCTGGCCTGCCCCACCCTCATCGGCGGCAAGGACTGGGAGGCGGGCGCCTACAGCCCGCTGACCAACGCCATGTACATGCCCTTGCGCAACAGTTGTGCGCGCATGATGGCCACCACCGAGGGCAGCCACCCGAGCTACGCCCTCGGCGTGCGCAGCCAGCTCGCGCCGGGCGTCGAGACCCTGGGCGCGGTGCATGCCGTCTCTGCCGAGACCGGCCGGACGCTCTGGGTTCACGAACAGCGGGCGGCCACCATGTCGCTCGTCGCGACCGGCGGCGGGCTCGTCTTCGGCGGCGACGTCAACGGCCGCTTCCGCGCTCTCGACCAGGAGACCGGCGACGTGCTGTGGCAGATCAACCTCGGCTCGCCGGTCACCGGCTTCCCCATCAGCTACGCCGCCGGCGGGCGGCAGTACGTCGCGGTGAGCACCGGCTCGGCCGCGACCGCGTCGGGCTTCATCCGCCTGACGCCCGAGCTGCGCCCGAGCGCCGGCAACAACCTGTTCGTGTTCGCGCTGCCGGGGGACTGAGCAGCGCTGAGCGGCAGAGCCGCGACTCATGGTGGAATAGAATGTTCGCTGGGATTGGTGCGCTGCCTTGACGTTACGTCGGCGGACGGAACGCAATGTTCAAGTGGAGAAGGCGTCGGCCGAAGGGGAACCAGGCGGATCGCGATCTGGAGGAGGCGACCCGGGTCCTGGAGGAATCCGAGTTCGCGGATCTCCTGGGCCTCTACGGGTCCCGGTCCGGTTCTTCCGGCTCCGACGGTGACGGCGGCTCCGACGGTGACGGCGGCTCCGACCGCGGGGACTCGCCCGGCCCGCCGGTCGCGGCCCCCGACGGGTCGCGGAACCCCGATTCCGACTGAGCCCGGTTGCGGGAAGCCCGTTCATTCCCGTTCATGAAGCAGGTCGTCAGGAAGCGACGCGGAGCGTCCATGGGGGTCGCCTCGTCACCCGACCATCTGCGGCCGTCCTCTGGCCATCGTCCCGCGAGCGCCGGCGTCTGCCCCCGAGCGTCCGGTCGGATGCGGTACGGCGTGCTATCGTAGTGCCGGCTCGCCGTGAGACGCACCGAATTCCTCCAACGGCTCGACGACCTCAACGTCTGGAAGAGCGGCGGAGAGCGGGCGCCGCACAAGCCGCTGCTCCTTCTGCTGGCGTTCGGCCGGGTTCTCGGCGGAGCCGCCCGCTTCGTCCGCTACCGCGACGACATCGACGGCCCCCTCCGCGACCTCCTCGATCGCTTCGGGCCGCCACGACCAAAACACTGTCCCGAGGAACCGTTCGTCCGGCTGCGCACCGACGGTCTGTGGGAGATTCCCGGCCACGACCCGATGACCGCGGCGGGGAATGTCAGCCGGCGTCTGCTCGTCGCGGGCAACGTGGCGGGCGGGCTGCCCGAGCGCGTGCACGCCCTGCTCCAGGCGGACCATCAGCTCGTACACGAGGCGGCCCGGCGTCTGCTCGACGCCCATTTCCCCGAGTCGCTGCACGACGACATCCGCCGCGCCGTCGGCATCCCGCACGACTGGGTGGTGCGGGAGGCCCCGACCCGGCGCGACCCCGCCTTCCGCCCCGACGTGCTCCGGGTCTACGAACGCCGCTGCGCGGTGTGCGACTTCGACGTGCGGCTTGGCAACGACCCCATCGGCCTCGAGGCGGCGCACATCAAGTGGCACGCCGCCGGGGGCCCCGACGCGATCCCGAACGGACTGGCCCTGTGCGGCTTCCACCACAAGGCGTTCGACCGCGGCGCCCTCGGCCTCACCGGTGGCGACGGCGGCTATACGGTGGTCATCTCCAGCGAGGTCAACGGCCTGAGCGAGCCCGTGCGCTGGCTCCTCGACTTCCACGGCCGCCCGCTGCGGCGTCCGCAGACGATGGATGCCGCCCCCGACCCCGCCTTCGTCGCCTGGCACGGCCGCGAGGTGTTCCGCGGGCCGGCGCGTGACGTCGGCGAGACGCACCGGCGGTGACGTTCGCCGCGACCACGACGCGCCTCGTGGCCGGCTGCGGCGCGATTCAGCGCAACACGCGCAACACCGTCCGTGCGTCGACCACGTGCACCGTCCCCTCCTCGGCCGACGCGCCGCGACCGAGCGGCGTGAACACCGCGGGCACGATCTCCAGGTCGCCGGCGCCCGCGACGGGCGGTGCGCTCGGCCGGAACCGCCGTCCCGCCCGCGACACCGGCCGCACTGTCGACTTCGCTTCGCCGACGAGCAGGCGCCGGCCGTCGAGCGAGCGCGCCACCACGTCGTACTCCGGCTCGTTCCGCCGCCAATAGCGCTGGGCCGGCTCCCACGGGCCGAGGGCGGCGAGGGCCGAATCGGCCCGGTGCAGGTACGGGACCGCCATGCGGCACAGTTCTTCCCACGCCATCGCTTCGAGCGCGGCGCGATGACGCCGCCAGTAGGCCAGCCGCGTCTCGGGCGGGGCCTGCGCCAGCGCGGCGCGGGCGGGGCCCACCACGCGGAACCACAAGCGCAGGAAGGGGTCGTCGATGCGGGTAGAGGCTTCGCCGGCCGGAACGGGGCTCGCTGCCGAACGGCGTTTCCCGCCGCACGAGCCCCATGTCGGTCAACGCCGCCAGCGGCCGTGACAGGCCGGTTGACGGCGCGCCGAGACGGCCGGCGATTTCGCTCACCCGGTGCGCCCCGGCCCCGATGACGTCCAGCAGCGGGCGCAGCGTCGTGGCGGGGGGCACTTCCTCCAGGAGCAGCCGGTCGGGCTCGAGGTGCAGAGGCCCGGCCGGATCGAGCACCAGCGCGTCGACCGCGCGCTCCAAGTCGCGCCCGAACGGCTCGGCGAGTTCCCAGTAGCGGGGCATGCCGCCCCACGACGCATGCACCCCCACCAGCGAGTGCGCATCGGCGTCCGGCAACAGCTCTGCCAGGCAGCCCGGCCGCAGCGGGCGCAGCGCGAACGCCTCCTGCGCGCGCCCGTAGAGCGGCGCGTCCGCGGCCAGGACCGCGCCGTGCATCATGCGCTGGCTCGAACCGCTCACCACCAGGCTCGGCCGCCCCGGCGTCGTGTCGATCCACGACTGGAGCACGCCGGGCAGTGTCGGGTCGGCGGCAATCAGGTACGGCAGCTCGTCCAGCACGAACGGTCCGGTCCAGCCGCTCTGTGCCGCCTCACGCGCCAGCCGCTGCAGGAAGCTGCGCCAGTCCGGATACTCGACATCGGCGAAACCGGGGAACCGGGTCTCCACCGCCGCGGCCAGGTAGCGCCGCTGCACGACCGCCGCCGACGGATCCGCCGCCGTGTACAGCCCGTCCCGCCGCCGCGACCACTCGACCAGCAGACGCGTCTTGCCCACGCGGCGCCGGCCCCAGAGCACCGCGAAGGCGCCGGGTCGCGCCGCCGCGTCCAGTCGGCGCATCTCCTCGACTCGATCGATGAAGCGCATGTCTCTGGGTTATGCAGGCTTGCATTATAACCATCAACATTAAAACTCGCGTTGCCGCTGGCCGTGGGCATCCCTGAGCAGGCCGACGTACTGGCGGCCCGGCTCGCGCCGCCATGCGTCACGCCGGGATCGAGAAACTGCAGGGAGCTGCGACCAGTCCAGATGCCCGACATCGGCGAACCGGGGAACTGGGCCTCCGCCGCTGCGGCCAAGCAGGGGGAATCAGAGAGCGAACTCAGTATCGGGTGGCGCCGCCAACGGCACGGGGAAGTCCCGTCGAAAGGTCAGCCGGGCGGCATGCTCGTGTCGAGGCGGCATCGGTGGCGTCTTGCCGGCCGCGACGATGGCGGGCCAAGTGGCCTGCTGTCCGCGATATGCTGAGGACATGACCGCCGAGACGACGGTGTTCAACGAGCACTCGACCCTGCGGTTCGAGCACGGCGCGCTGGTCTTCCCCATGCCCGTGGAATGCTACGACCGCCTGATGGACACCGAGAGCCTGCCCCGCGGCGCCTGCTACAACGGGCCGCGCGGGGCCCTGGAGGTGGACGCCGTGCCCAACGGCCGCTACCACGACCCGCGGGCCTACGACGTGGCGAGGATGCTGGAGTCCGTGCGCCGGCTGTCCGGAGTGACCGCGCGCATCGGCGCCACCGCGCCGATCGAGGGCGGCGAAGACGACCGGCGGCATCCCGATGCGCACCTCTTCGTCTCACCCGCCAAGCTCGCGGCCCTCCGGGTCGCCGCCCGCCCCGCCCCCATACCCGACCTCGCGGTGGAGATCGACATCACGCCGCTCAGCTCCAGCCGCAGCGAGGCACGGCTCGCCGCCTACGCGAGGCTCCGCGTGCCAGAGCTGTGGATGTGGCAGCGCACCGCCGGCACCGAGGCGCACCCGCAGGGCCGCGCGACCTTCCTCGCCGCCGCCGGCAAGGGCTGGCGCCGCCTCGACGAGTCGGCCGGCGTGCCCGGCATGCGCCCCGACGACCTCGACCGCCTGATGAGCGAACCCGACGACCTTGCCCGCGCCGACCAAGCCGACGAGCTGCCGTCGCGGCTGGCTCCGGGGTTCGGGCGTCGATAGCGGCGTGAGGGGTGACGGTTGGCGAATCGGCCAGTGGGCATACTCCGGCCCTTGGCCGTAGCTGGGGGACTACCGCGGAGCCAGCGACCCCTCGACGGGTCCGCGCCTGGGCGTGCCCGGCCAGCCCGCCCGCAGGCCTGCCGGGTACGCACCTACCGCGGTTTCAGGCGCACGGCGAACGACTCCGGCGCAACCTCGAACTCGTCCGCGAAGAAGACCCCGATCCAGTCGCGCACGATCCGCCATTGAAGTGTTGCGTTCTCTCGGCTCACAGCCGGGTTCACCGTCCCGACAAGTTCCACGCCACGGTTGTCGCTGAGGACACCTGGCACCGCTTCCAGAATGCGCCGGACCGACGGAACCCGCCGAAGCGCAGCCAGCACAGCCTGCAGGAACTGCTCCTCGGGCAGTCCCGCTGGAATACTGAGGTCCTGAAGATCCGCGAGGCCATCCTGCCGGGTCTCCGCCGCGACACGTGGCGTATCCGGGTTCTCGTAGATGTCGAACAGCCGGTCCGGCGCAGCGCATCGTGGCAACCATGCCCGCGAGTGATCTCCCGCGGTGACCGGAGTGCCCTCGGTCCAGATTCCTGTCTCCAGCTCCAGCGCTGCCGCCTCGAGTGCGATTTCGGAGCGCTTCGCGCATGTCGCGAACTCCGCGGCCTCGAGTTGCCGCAACAGAACAAGTACGTCCTCGTTATGGACCGGAACCGGGACCAGAAGTTCCACATTGCTGAACTTCGACCAGCCGAGTGCGGCGCCGGTAAGGTTCGCCGACCCAACGAGACAACGCTCATCCGCCACGAAGAGCTTGGCATGCAAGTCGTCCAGAAGCAGGACCTCGGTCCGTGCCCTGGCGTTTGCGACGTCGAGTACGCCCAGATCACTGATACCGGCGGCGACTTCCACTGCCCGCCAGCGTGTGACCAACCGAACTGTGACGTCGTCAGCCACGACGGCCAGTAGAGTCTCGACTACCTTGGCCTGCATGAATGGCGCGCAGAGAACGACCCGGTGGCGTGCCGCCGCCAGCAGCTCCTTCAGGCGCTCACCTTCGACCATCATCGCGCTCTACCCCTGGGTCTGTGATGACCCGCCGCTACATGTCTCACTCCGGCTCGAGAAACTGGGCTGCCATCTGGCCCCAGCCCAGTCGCACCTTCTGTAACGGCCGCGCGCGATCGAGACCGGCCTCTCGTTCGTACCGCGCCCATCCCGCAAAAACTACCTTGGCGGCATTCGCGGCCCTCACGAGCTTTTCCCTGAGCTCCTCCGCTGTGAGGTCGCTCATGCGTGGGTCCTCCAAGGCCACCGTGTTGAAGAGATCGTCGAAGCCCGGATGCTGGCGGTTGAAGGTGATTTCCGTGATGTTACCCTTCATCTCTACGCCAAACATGTTGGGGATTGTCCCGTTCGCTCCCCATCAGGTTGTTGAACTTTGCGAGTGGCGGACTCCCTGTTTCCGCTCCGAAGTCGTCTATTCTACGCCACGTCAGCAACCGCGCCGTCGGGCGGGGCCAGCGCGTCGAGCCCGCCGACCAAATGGCGCAGGTCGCGGTAGCCGCGCACCCGCCGAAAGCGCGGTGCCGCCTCCACCAGCGCGCTCGCCACCCAACGCTGAATCATCTGGCCGCCGCGCCACCGTTTGACCCGCCCGCCGCGTGATAGCTCTCGACGCTCCCCATCGAGGTTCTCGATGATGTTCGTCGTCCGCAGAGTACGTTCGAGGGCCCCCGTCAGACCGAGCCGCTGACCCACCGTCAGCGTGGTCTTTCCTCGAGGCCCTCCCGGATGGACGCCGCCGCGCCAGGGTGGTCGCGTTCCAGCGACCTCGCCAAACGCTTCAGCACCCGCCCCGCCCGGTCCGCGGAATCCATGTCCCAGGCATCCCGCAACGCCTTGCCCACCGAAGCGTGCAGCCGCTCGGGCAGATGGCCCAGCACGTTGCGGAGCTTGTGCACCTGGCAGCGCTGCACCACCCCGCGGGAACCGAACACGTCGCTGATGGCTCGCCGCAGCCCAGCCGCCCCGTCGACGACGAACAGCAACGTCCGGTCCGTCGGCACGCCCCGCGTCACCAGGTCGCTCAACAGCCCCGTGGCCACCGCCGCCGTCTCCGTCGCGCCTTCGCGCAGACCGAGCACGTGTTTGCCACCCTCCGTATCGATGCCCAACGCTACCACCAAGCTGTGGTCTCGGAAGACCTTGCCGTCGATGCAGACCACACGCAGGTCCAACTCACCCAACGGACGGCTCAGAAACGCCCCCAGCCGCTTCGCCGACAGCGCCACGAAACGCCGAGACACCGCACTGCTCGACGTGCCCCGCTCCATCACCTCGGCCGGCGCCGGGTCCAACGTGTCCGCATACCGCCGCGTCGATACCCCGGCCGCGACCGCAGACAGCGTGTGCTCGTCCAGCGGGTCGGTCGCCGACGCCCAGCGGAAGCTCGGCAGCTCCACCTCGCCGTCGGCGCTGCGCACCCGCAGCCGCGGCACCCCCACCTGCCGGCCGCCAAGCGTTACCTGGCTCGCCGCGCTGCCGCCGCGCCACGCGGACCGCTCCTCCTGATGGCGCCCCTTCGGGCCGCACAGGTCTTCTCGGTCCCCCTCCATCATCGCCTGCAGAACCTGCATCCCGGTCGTGATGCACAAGCCGTGGAAGGCTTCCCGGACTCCCTCCAGCACGCCGAGCACCGGCAGCGGTACCTGAATCGTCGCAGCCCGTGAACTCGGGGGTTGGCTCGAACGCCTCCGCCTGTCATGCTTCGCCATGGGTGGCTCTCCTCCTGTTGATTGCACCCCTGTCCTACCACAGACAGGGACGAGGAGTCGCCACCCGCTTCAACTCAGTTCAACAGCCTCCGGGACATCCCCACATGTTGAACGGATCGGGGAAATCGGCTTCCAAGAACACGACGCGCAGATGCGCATCTCCTATTAGCTCCACGAGCTCGGCAGCGTCACGTGCGCTGTATCCCTTGTTCTCCGTGAGGTCCTTGCGGACCGCCTCTAGATCCGGGGGCTTCTCATCGCCCTCCACTGGGTTGTTCTTTGATCGATTCGTCCAAACGGTGTTGACGACTTCCGTTATGGGGTCGGCCTTGCCGTGCTCTCCTTTTTCGTCGTCCCGCTGGAGCCCTGGGCCTTGATGCGGTCCCGTAGTTTATCGAGATTCCTCTTGATCGAGTCGCTCAGCCGGAGGAGAGCACCCCGAGGATCACCCTCGTCATTGAGACGATTGACCACGTCGAGAACGCTCTTCGTCGTCGGATTCTCTTAACAGCCCGTGGACGAAGTCGGTTCGCTGAGCGGGCCTGTTCAAGCAGCTTGGGGACGAGCGGCTGAGCCCCAGGGGGCGACCGGAGCCCATTTGGCCCTCCAGAGGCCGTTCAGACGCCCCCAGAGGCCCATGAGGCGTTCGATCAGCCCGAGAATCGCCGAAAGAGCCCGCCCCTGCAGGCTCCGGGGCGTACCGACGCCCGTCAGGCGGCGCAGCAACAGACCCAGGTTGCAGCCCGCCGCCTGGACCAGCACCCGCTTGCGGACATTCTCATGGCCGCGCACCCACACCCGACGCAGACCCCCGGTCTCATACTGGTGAGCGAAAGGCCGCTCCACCAGTTCCCCCCGGCAGCGTTGGAGACGACGGCCCCGGTCCCCGCGAATACGCCGACGATTCCCATACAGCGCCGACTGCGCAGCACGCTTCTCCGGCGGCGTCTCACCCGTCTTCTTGTCCTGCCAGACGCGCCGACCACGCGCCGGCTCCGCGATGTAGCTGCGTACACCAAGGTCGTCGAGCGCCACCAGCGTCGCGTCGCTGTGATACCCCTTGTCGGCCACCACCTCTTCGACGCCCTCACCGTCAGGCTGAACCGCCTCCACCTGCTCCGCCGCCTTCGTCAGCGTCTCCGGCAGCGTCGCCGTATCACCCTCCGACGCGTCCTGAACCGTCACCGACAGGAGCGCTCCCGTCTCCAGGTCGACACCGTGCTCCGCCTTGTGGGCCAGATGCGTCCGACCGTCCTTCATCTTCGCGATCTTCGCGTCCGGGTCCTGCGGAGACGTCCACTCTTCATTCGACGTCTTCCGGCCCTTCCGCGAACGGTCGAAACGCGCCAACTCCGCCCGCGTCGGCGTCGCAATGCCAGATGCCTCCGCCAGCCCCCGCACGAACGCGTCGTACGAGTCCCCCGTATCCCGACGCTCGATGCTCCGCATCGCCGCGTTCGCTTCCAGCGTCGTCGCGTCCACCCCGATCGTCTTCCCCTTCACCAGACCCGCTTCCGACAACCGCTCCAGCACCCACGGGAACACCGCCGCGTGCGTCTCCACGTCGATCAGACGCCGAGTCCGTGACAGCGTCGAGTGGTTCGGCGTCGCCTCCGTCACGTCCAGATCCAGGAAAGCCCGCAGGCTCAGCGAATCCGCGACCCGCCACGCAATCGCGCGCTCCGATGACAGACCCTCGAAATACCCGATGAACAGAAGCCGGAAATACCGCCCGGGTCGCAGACTCGGACGACCCATTCGCTCCGCGTAGAAGACCGCACACAACCCCTCCACGAAAGCGTCGAACCTGGATTTCTCCAGAATCCGATTCAGCCGCTCGAAGAAGGGATGCCCCGCACTCTTGGGAAGGTCCTCTGCCGTCACCCACATCGGTGGCGCCGGTCGAGCCGCCGGCCTCTTGCCCATCGCCATGCTGTGAAGTCTACGACACTACAACCACTCAGATCGACCCGATCGGCCCGAATTTGCCGACTTTTTCCACGGGCTGTTAAGTCTATATCATTGGTGCCGGCCAATTCGGAGAAGAGCCGCGGCTTGTTTGTTGTTCGGCACGCCAAACACCTCGTCGAGCGCTGGTGGAAACTCGACCTCAGCTCCCCACCAGCGTTCCCGAGGATCGTAGCCGATACACCAGGCCGGGTCGAGCAGCAGCTCGCGGCCTGCTCGCAACACGGAGACGCCGATGTTGTCACCGGCGTGCCGACCGTATGCGGTGTTTCCCCGTTGTTTCGCTCCGGCTTGAGTAACGGTATCCATCTTCGCGATGGAGTACTTGACGGTTACCTCATGCACTTGACCCTGAAATTCGATCCGATGGCTTTCAGGCCACGCCTCCTCGAACATTGCCACGTGGTTGAATGGCGCCGGCAACGACGGAACAGGCTGAAGATACAGCGGGTCGTTGACGCTGGCTTCCCGGTCCACGAAGACCTCAGCGCGGCCCTCTTCTTGGGCGTAGAGGCGAACTGCGACGGACCCGTTGGCGATCAGCCGCCGTTAGACTCGGCCGACGATCTTCTCCGTGTGGTCGAGAGCCGTGGATGCGCGTTTCCAGGTCAGTCGGCCGAGATCCAGTTTCGACCACACGACCAAGGTTCCGGTCGAACCGACGTGGTCGGACCTTGCGTGCCAGTCGGGCGGGAGTGGAACCAGGCGCGGCTGTGGCACCTCGGTGATCGAACCACCGTCGATCTCACGGAGGTCGAGGTAGGTCCAGAGTGCGTTGGATGGACCGTTCTGCCACGTCCAGACGTCGACCCTGGCGGCCTGCGAAATCGAAGCGTTCGGCAAACCCATGCCAAAGCGCCCGATGCCGGAGCGGTCGTCGAGCTTCGTGCCGTTTCCGAACTGGAGGGCCATTCTGAGCGTGGCCGCGTCCATGCCGGACCCGTCGTCGAGAACGGCGATCTTGTGGAGACGGGAACGTTCACGCTCCTTCACGATCTCGCGGCGCTCGAGACAGAGGACCTCGATCATCGCGGCACCGGCCTGAGCGGCGTTGTCGATCAGTTCGGCCAGGGCGTACCAGCCCGTGGACGAAGTCGGTTCGCTGAGCGGGCCTGTTCAAGCAGCTTGGGGACGAGCGGCTGAGCCCCAGGGGGCGACCGGAGCCCATTTGGCCCTCCAGAGGCCGTTCAGACGCCCCCAGAGGCCCATGAGGCGTTCGATCAGCCCGAGAATCGCCGAAAGAGCCCGCCCCTGCAGGCTCCGGGGCGTACCGACGCCCGTCAGGCGGCGCAGCAACAGACCCAGGTTGCAGCCCGCCGCCTGGACCAGCACCCGCTTGCGGACATTCTCATGGCCGCGCACCCACACCCGACGCAGACCCCCGGTCTCATACTGGTGAGCGAAAGGCCGCTCCACCAGTTCCCCCCGGCAGCGTTGGAGACGACGGCCCCGGTCCCCGCGAATACGCCGACGATTCCCATACAGCGCCGACTGCGCAGCACGCTTCTCCGGCGGCGTCTCACCCGTCTTCTTGTCCTGCCAGACGCGCCGACCACGCGCCGGCTCCGCGATGTAGCTGCGTACACCAAGGTCGTCGAGCGCCACCAGCGTCGCGTCGCTGTGATACCCCTTGTCGGCCACCACCTCTTCGACGCCCTCACCGTCAGGCTGAACCGCCTCCACCTGCTCCGCCGCCTTCGTCAGCGTCTCCGGCAGCGTCGCCGTATCACCCTCCGACGCGTCCTGAACCGTCACCGACAGGAGCGCTCCCGTCTCCAGGTCGACACCGTGCTCCGCCTTGTGGGCCAGATGCGTCCGACCGTCCTTCATCTTCGCGATCTTCGCGTCCGGGTCCTGCGGAGACGTCCACTCTTCATTCGACGTCTTCCGGCCCTTCCGCGAACGGTCGAAACGCGCCAACTCCGCCCGCGTCGGCGTCGCAATGCCAGATGCCTCCGCCAGCCCCCGCACGAACGCGTCGTACGAGTCCCCCGTATCCCGACGCTCGATGCTCCGCATCGCCGCGTTCGCTTCCAGCGTCGTCGCGTCCACCCCGATCGTCTTCCCCTTCACCAGACCCGCTTCCGACAACCGCTCCAGCACCCACGTGAACACCGCCGCGTGCGTCTCCACGTCGATCAGACGCCGAGTCCGTGACAGCGTCGAGTGGTTCGGCGTCGCCTCCGTCACGTCCAGATCCAGGAAAGCCCGCAGGCTCAGCGAATCCGCGACCCGCCACGCAATCGCGCGCTCCGATGACAGACCCTCGAAATACCCGATGAACAGAAGCCGGAAATACCGCCCGGGTCGCAGACTCGGACGACCCATTCGCTCCGCGTAGAAGACCGCACACAACCCCTCCACGAAAGCGTCGAACCTGGATTTCTCCAGAATCCGATTCAGCCGCTCGAAGAAGGGATGCCCCGCACTCTTGGGAAGGTCCTCTGCCGTCACCCACATCGGTGGCGCCGGTCGAGCCGCCGGCCTCTTGCCCATCGCCATGCTGTGAAGTCTACGACACTACAACCACTCAGATCGACCCGATCGGCCCGAATTTGCCGACTTTTTCCACGGGCTGGTACGCCGTGTTCTTGTATCCAGAGTCGCGCATGGCGGTGATCGCCAAGCGTAGGGGAATGATCTCGTGCGCAAAGAGATCGCCCTGATCGACGGTGTCAGCAAGAGCGGTCATTTCCAGACATCCTCCCAGTTCGAGAAGGCTTCGGAGATGTTCCCGAAGCCCGGAACACCGACATCAACGATCGTCGATATCTCGCAGGCGGCGTTGCCGCCAGCGCGCGGGCCACGAGTCGCACGGCCTACCATCTGGCTGTACAGCACGAGCGATTTCGTCGGTCGCGCGATCACGCAAGCGCTGGTGCTGGGAGCATCGAAGCCGGCGGTCAACACGCCGTAGTTGCAGAGCACCATGGGCTCGGCTGACGGGGTGCGGAAGGTGCGGACGATCCGGCGCCGCAGAGAACGCGGCGTATTGGCATCGATGAAGTGCGCCTTGATGGAAGCGGCGGTGAGGGCGGCGGCCAAGCGTTCAGCATGTGGGACGGAGGCGGCGAAGAACATGATCCGCGTATGGCCGTCGGCGGCCAAGCGCTGGATCTCGCGGATGATGGCGAGGTTGCGGTCCAGATCGGCGGCGACCGCCTCGCGGACCGTTTCGTCGTAGTCGTCCTCTGACGATCCGCGCTGAAGGGCCTGCTTGAGGTGGGGGGCTGCCGCGACCTTGAGGCGGGAGAACGTCGGGCGCGCCATGTAGCCTTGGTTCACGAGACCGACGACGGGGTCGTCGTAGCCGTCCAGCTCGACCGTGATCTTGCGCTCGCCGAAGAAGCGGGATAGCTGGTGGTCGGCGTCCACGTTCGACCAGGTGCGTCCGGGGGTGGCGGTCAGGCCGAGGACCGCGGTAGAGGGGCCAGTGTCGGCAAGCGACTCAATCAAGTTGCGGTACGTCGGCGCAGTCGCCTGATGAGCCTCGTCTACAACGACGAGCCGCGTTTTCGCCCCCAGGCGCAGGATGTCCATGGGTGCGCGGTTGCTCAGGGCGTGTGTTTTCTGGAAGCCTGCGATGAGGAGGCCGTCTTCGAGCTCGGCCAGGGATGGAGAGTACGAGCCCCAATAGCGCACGACCTGGACGGGGCGGCTGCCCAGTCGGGTCCAGCTTGCGCAGAAGGCGTCGGCTGCTTGCTCCAGGAGTTCGGAACTCGAAGCCAGCCAAACAACGAGACAAGGCTCGGCGTCATCGAGGATGCGGCTCACGACCTGCATTGTCGTCCGGGTCTTGCCAGTGCCAGTTGGCATGTGAAGAACGACCCGGCCGTGGCCGCCCCGCAGAGTCTCGTAGGCTTGACGCGCGACTCGGCGCTGGTGAGGAAACAGGCCGAACTGGGGATCGGGACGTTCGGCGGCCGCGGTGATGTCGGGCCGCGGCGATGAGGAGGGAGAGATGTCGAGTCCGTAGAATCCCAGGAGGAGGCCCCAAGCGTCGGAATCGTGCTCGACGCGGAGTTGCCGCAAGGCGTTGGGGGAACTGACGCGGGCGCGGCCCGCTAGTTCAGCAAGGGCGTCTACGGGTGTAGCATCGACGAGAAGGTCGCGGAGGTCGGGCCTGGGGAGAACACGCTCGGGGTTGCTTCGGAGTCGCCAGAGGGCAGCACGGCGAAGCGCAGTCGGTTGATCGGCAGGGGGGACCGCTGCTTCAACGAGCCTGAGGAGGTCGGTGCCGAGGACGGTCCGGCATTGGGCACGAGTGAAGTTCGAGACGACGTGCTCCGCACTGTGCCCTGGACTGCCGCTAACAAACCGGCTCGACAAGTGAACCTGCCTTTCGCGGGGGCGCACCAGAAGAACCGCGGAGCGACGTGAGTGACATTGGCTGGATCTCGGAGCAGCCGCGTGGGGCAGCTCCACTGGCGTTGAGCCTCACAAATGGCAAATCAGGCACCCCTCCTCGTCGTCCTCCCCGTCGAGCGCGTCGGCGAACACCTCCATCAACGGCCGGTCCGGCGCTGCCGCCTGTTCCTGCTGCACCACCTTCAGATGCCGGCGGCGGATCTCGGCGGCGCGCTCGGGCCGTGCCAGTTCGTCGAGGCTCTCGCTCTGCGACCACGTGAACCGGCGGCCGGTCTCGGCGTCGGTCTTCTCATAGGCGCGGGCCTTCTGGAACAGGTTGGGATGGTGCTCCTTCAGGCCCAGCCACTCGGTCTTGCGCTGGAAAAAGCAGAAGTAGCAGCCCGAACGGGTGCGCCAGCGGTAGTAGTCGGGGAGGCCGAGGCCGGCGTCGTCGAGCAGGCGGCGCACGTCGCGCTCGGTGATGCCGTCGTCCTTGAAGGGGTAGCGCGGGGTGATGTTGGGGTTCGACGAGATGTAGCCGTGGCGGTCTTCGTCGGCGCGGATGCCGATGTAGCTGATCACGGTGTCGTCGCCGACGTAGCGCTCGAAGGGGCGGATCTTGAGCTGCCGGGTGCACCAGCGCATGCGCGGCGAGGGCAGGTAGTGGCCGTAGACCTCGAGCCAGTGGTCGAAGCCGCGCTCGTCGTTCAGGCGGACGATGGGGCGGCCCAGATAGGCCTCGACCTTGGCGAGGTAGTCGTAGGTCTCCTGCAGCTCCTTCTGGGTGTCGCAGAACACGTACTCCATGTCGGGCTGACGGTCGCGCATGTAGACGGCGAGGGCGGTGCTGTCCTTGCCGCCGGACATGCTGAGGATGTGCCGCGGGCGTCCGTTGGGGGTCATCGCGGTTCCTCCGTCGGCGCGTCGGCGTCGTCGTTGACGCTGCGGCCCTCGATGTGACGGTCATGGTCGACGAGGTCGCCCGTCCGGGCGTCGTCCGATGGCGCGTTGGCGTCGTCGTTGGCGCTGCGGTCCTCGATGTCGACGGGCGAGGCGTCGTCGTCGCGCTCGGCGAGCAGTCGTTCGGCGGCGAGGGCGAGGGCGGCGAGAACGTCTTGCGCCGGCGGCGGGGCGGCGCCGGGCGCGGCGGAGACGGCGGCGAGAATGCGGTCGCGCAGGGTGTCGAGTCTCGGCCCGTCGGCGGGGCGCATCGGCAGCACGCACTCGCGGGGCAGGGCGCCGGGTTGGGTGACGGCGAGCCGCAGCAGGGGCAGGCCGGGGGCGGCGCGGCGGTCGCCGGCGAGCAGCGCCTCGGCGTCGCGGAAACGGCGGGCGACCTGGGCGAGACGTCCCAGGGCGAGGTCCTCGTCGCCGTCGGTCCATTCCGCCGGGGGCTTGTCGGCGAGCTGCGCGAGCAGCGAGGCGAGCTGGTCGTCGGGGTCGAGAGCGTCGTCGTCGGCGCGCGCGACGAAGCGGCGCAGCGTCGGTTCGACCGCAAACTCGCGGATCTGGCCGGCGCGCTTCCGGAGTTCCGCCGCAAGGTCGGCCGGGGCGTCGGGCAGGTCGAGGCGCCGGGCGAGGGCGGCGCGCGCCCGCGCCGTCAGGGCCGCGGGCGCGGCGGCGAGCTCACGAAGCGCGGCGCCGAGCCGGGTCGCGAACGGTTCGGCGTCCGGGGAATCGCCGGGGCCGGCCGTTTCAGCGATCGGCGGTACGCCGCAGGCCGCGGGCAGGTCGTCGAAGACCAGCCGGGCCGGTTCCCGGGCCCGCAGGACGACGTCGCGGACGGCCCGCGCCGTCGATGAGAGGCGCTGCGTGCGGCGGGCGTACGGCGGCAGGCCGCCGACGAGACGCACGAGTGCTCGCACGACGTCGAGCAGGGACGGCGCTGCGTCGAGAGAGAGAGAGAGAGAGAGAGAGAGAGAGCAACATGCGTGCCAGACTGTCGAGCGCGCGCTGCCGCGTCTCGCCGATGCGGCAGCGGCGCACCTCGAAGCTCGAGGGCGACCGCAGCAGCCGTTCGGCGTGGGACGGCGTCAACGCGGGCACGAACGAGCCGCGCTCGTAGAGCGCGACCTCGTCGCGGCGGGCGAGCAGTACGGCGACCACGAGCACCGGCAGCGGCCCGTCCTGGACGCCGAACGGCGCCCGCCGCAGCCGATCATACAACGTGGTGAGGGGCCGACGGGCGGCCTCGGTCTCCATCAGCCAAGCGTCGATCGCCGCCCACGCCGGCCGCAGGGCCGCGTTCGGTTCGCCGAAGCCCCACGCGCCGCGTCGGCGGCGGTGTATGCCGTGGGCCTCCAGCAGCGAGCGGTACATGCTGATTTCGGGGGGATGGCCCTCGAACCCCAGTCGTTCCGCGTCGCCGCGGAGCACCATCGCTTCGACGAGACTCCGGCGGGCCCGGGCGGCGGCGGTCGACAGGGTCCGCCGGTTCAGCAGCTCGTTCCGTATCGGGGGGGCGCTGGCGTAGTGGGTGTCGAACAGCGTCGACAACGCCCGCGAAGCGTCGCGCCACGAGGCCATGGGCAGCCGCTCGCCGCGCGCGAACCAGGCGCTGCGGCGCGGGTCGAACGCGCGGACCGCCTCGGCGTCGAGCTGCCGCTGCAGTTCGTCGATGCGGGCGCCGAGCTCGGTTCGCGCCACCGGGTCGGCCTGCAGTTCCGCTGTCGACGTGCGGACGAGGTGCGAGGCGGCGAGTTCCCGCGCCAGCCGGGCGGCGCGCCCCGCCGTCTCGGGCGCCACCAGCACCACCGGCCGGCCCGCCCCGAGTCGCTCGATGGCGAGGCCGGCAATGCCCTGCCGGGCTCTGAGGGCCTCGGCCTCGCGTTCGGTTCCCGGCAGGGCGAGCATCACCACACCGTCGCCCTCGCCGTCGAGGGGCGCATCGTCGCCCTGAACCAGCCGCGACGCGTCCACGAACCGGACGTCGAAGAACCGGAGGGCGCCGGTTTCGAAGAGGTGCCGGCGGGCGACGAGCGGCGGGCGGGGGGCGTGGCGTTCGAGCGCCTCGGCCACCGAGAAGCGGCTCGGCAGTTGCTGCCGGGCGCGCAGGACGAGGTCGTCGAGGTCGAGGTCACTGCCCTCCCAGATCTGGAAGGCGTTGCGGAACTGCCGGAACACCACCACCGACCGCTGGCGGAGACGTTCGAGCGCCCGGTCCGCCGCCGCCCCGTCGCCGATGCACGCCGCCACGATCTCGGCCGAGGGGCGAAGCCCCACCTGGTCGCCGACCATGCCGAGCAGGCCCACCGTCTTCAAGACCTGCTCTTCGACCGCGTCCGACGTCGGCGGCAGCCGCCTGAGGGCGGTGTCGATGGCCGCCCACGGCCGGCCGTCGCGGCCGAGGGCGCGGTTTCCGAGCAGGGCGGCGGCATAGTCGTACAGCCGGTCGACCGTGTACAGGCGGTCGGGTTCTTCTTCCGTCCGCAGGAAGTCCCGGAAACTGAGCGGTTCGCCGGCCGAGAGGAAAGCGAACAGCGATCGCTCGTTCTGGGCCAGCCGTCCGCGGAACAGGGGGCCGAGCAGGGCGGCGGCGACGGGATGGAGCGGCCAGCACGCGTCGAGGCGCCGGGCCAGCCGGGTCTCGTCCCAGCCCGTGCCCGCGGCGACCCACCGGGCGGTGTCGGCGACGAGGGGTGTCCAGCCGGCCGGCGGGGGGGCGCCGGTGCGCCGGATGGCCGCCGCCGTCAGCCGGATGATCTGGTCGCCGCCCTCGCGGAACGCCAGCTCGCCGAAACGGCCCTGGACCTTCGTCCATTCGTTCCGCTCGGCGGCGTCGAGGTCATGGGCGTACCGGTCGAACGACTGGTGGAGCACGGTCACGACGACGAACGGGACGCTGTTGCTGCGCGAGGCCGCTTCCGCGAGCGCCTGCAGCAGATAGACGTCGCCGCGGGCCGGCTGCTGCGCCGCGTACTCCAGCGCCTTGCCGGCCTCGTCGATGATCAACAGCAGTCCGGCGCCGGTCCGGTCGGCCATCGTGTGCGCCGCGTCCTCGAAGCACGCGACGACGTCCGAAGTCGCGCACCGCCGCGAGGCCGGGGTCGATCCGTCGAGCAGTCGCCGAATGGTCGCGAGCACTTTCGGCTTGGCGCCGCGGCGGGTTGCCCACACGGCCTCCACCGTCGATTGGAGCGACCGCAGCAGCAGGGCGTCGAGGGGGGCGCGCTCGGCCGTCACCAGCGCCGCATGCAGGGCCTGGCGCGGCAGGCCGACGCCGCGCGACCCGCGCAGCAGTCGCCGGGCGGCGGTCCGCCCGCGGGACTCGCGCGGCGAGAGCAGGTCGACCAGGAAGACCGCGAACGCGCTCTTCCCCGCACCGTAGGGACCCACCAGGCTCCACGCCCGGTCTCCGGCCGCGTCGTCGAGTCCGGCCGTGATCTGCGCGAGGGCCCGGCTGACCGCCGGTGTGACCACATAGCCGTCCAGGGCGTCGGGCGACCCCGCATCGCGATCGAGGTTCACCGAGCGCCGGAACCGGCGCTCGACCGCGACCCGGTTCACGAGACGCGCCGCGTCGTGGCCTGCGTCCATCGCCCCCGGTTGTCGACCGACCGTGAAGGGTAGTACCGACGCAACAGCGCCTCCGGTTCCGGCGCTCGGTGCACGTAGATCTGTTTCAGGCCCGCCGTCTCGTCGAACACGATGCCGCCGTCGGTCAGCGCCTCGATGCGTTCGAGCCGGCCGAGCAGCCCGGGTTCGTCGAGGCAGAACACCCGTCCCGGCGCCCCGGCGTCGAACGACAGGTCTTCGAGGGTGACGATGCGGGCCCGGGCGGGTCGCCGTTCGAGGTGCTCGGCCAGCCCGAAGGCGAAGACCTCGTCCGGGAGCGACTCGTGACCGCCCCGCACGAGGGCGAACGCCTGCTCCTGCCGCGCCGCGCGGATCAGGCCGAGTTCGACGAGCGGGCAGTCGAGGGTGTCTTCGAGCACCGCCCGCCGCCGCTGGCGCGCGTAGGTTCGGAGGAAGACGTCGATGTCGCGCTTGAGCGACGCGCCCGTCGCGCGCGACCACCCGCTCTGTGCGCCGAGGGTCTCCAGCCCCTCCTGAAGCTCGGCCCGGGTGAACACCAGGCCCGGGTAGCGGTTGAACACCCACCACCAGGTGGTGGCTGGCTCGGGCCGCCGCGCGAGTTGCCAGTGCAGGAGCCAGAGCGTGCCCGGATCTTCGAGAAACGGGTCCCACCCGCCGTCGAGGAACAGGGAACGTCCCAGGTCGGTGGGCGTCAGCGGCCGCCGCCGGCGTCCGCCCCGGCCCGACGCTTCGGTGACCATGCCCGTCGCCAGCGCCCAGTGGCGCATGGACGACACCATGTTCCGGCCGACGCCCAGCCGCACCATCGCGTCGTCGGCGCCGAACGCGTACGGGTCGGCGTCGACGGCGTCCACGGCCTTCTTCAGCCACGTCCAGCGGAACGGGAACGTCTCGTGTCCCGAGAACGAAACGCGCGGGGTGGTGCTCGGGTTCGCCACGTGGAGGGGTGTCCCTGCGGCGCGCTCAGTGATCGTGGGCGGTCTTCCCGGTCGCGCGCCGTTCATTGTATCTCGCCCCGGGGGCGGCGCGGCCGAGTCGGTCATGGGCCCGGCGCCCACCCGTTCCGACCGTCACCGCTCGGCGACGACGCGGTGCCCGCGGATGGACACGCCGCGCCGCGACAGCGCGGCGAGCCAGCCGGCCCGGGTCCCGATGGTGCTGGAAGCGGCCAGCAGCCCCAGCCGCTCCTCGCGCGCCGTGAGGCGGGCGAAGCGGGCGCGCAGGGGATGGTCATCGGCCACGAACAGCTCCTTGCGGTGCAGGACGGGCGGGTTCTGCGAGCCGCGGTAATCGCGGAACCGCACCTCGAGCCGCTTCAGGTCGGCCACGACGGCGGTCCGGAGGGCGGGATGCGCCACGCGGTCGAAGTCCTCATAGACCAGGTACGACACGCGAGCCCGCCGGCGGGAGAGCTTGACCAGCGTATGGTCCTCGACGGTCCCCGCGAGCCGCCGGCCGCATCCTTCGTAGACCCGCAGGACGGCCGGCAGGTGCTCGACGGCGGTGCGGTGCACGTAGAGGGCGTCGGGCAACCGCTTGCCGACCTCGGCGTCGCGGCACGCGTGGTCCACCGCGTCCTGGTCGCCGGCCGAGAACAGGAGAGCGTCGGCGGCCGCGCAGCCGGCGCGGTACGAGCCGAAGAAGGCGCGGATGTCGTGCCGGAGGGGCTCGGGGAGGGCGCCGAACCGGGGCCGCCGCGGGAAGGCGGCGAGGGCCAGGTACACCAGGGCGTCGATGCGCCGCTCCTCTCGGATGCGGTCCCAATGGTCGGCGGCGTCGTGGCGCAGCGCCGTGAACGCCCGGGCGACGCTGCCGAAGACGGCGGCGAGCCGCGGCGCCGTCGGCAGCTCGCCGCCGCGCGGGAGGCGGCCGCGCTCGGTGACGAAAGCCGCCAGCGGCTCGACGAGCGCCCGATGCTCGGCGACGAGGGCCCGGCTTTCCCCGAGGGCCGGCGTTCGCCGGGGACGGAAGACCCGGCTCGCCGCGAACGCCTGCTCATCGGCGGCGTCGCGGAACACGTAGAAGACGCCCGGCGCCGCGGCGACGGGCGGCCGCCCGAGCCCCTGCTCGATCCACCCGCCGAGCTCCTCCTGGGTGAAGAACTTCTGGAACGTGCGGCGGCCGGTGACGATGCCGTCGCCCCGGAGGTCGACGGCGGCTTCGGCGGCCTCCCAGTCGAGCCGCGCCGCCACCACGAGGACCCGGCGGGCGAGCGCCCACGCCGCGGCGAGGACGACGACCCGGTCCGCGGGGTCCTCGATGACGTTGACGACGTAGCCGAGATTCACCACGTCGGCCGGCGTGCGCGCTTCGTCGGGGAAGAAGGCGGGGTCCCAGCCCGCTACCGGAATGCCCAGCCGATGCAGCCGCCGCAGGTCGCCGCCGCGTCCGCAGCCGTAGTCGAAGAAGGTGCGGTCGGGGCGGATCAGACCGTCGTCGAGCGCGAGGGCCACGGGTCGGGAGAGGGCGGTCCGGCCGATGGCGGCCCGGTCCGGCCGCGACTCACCCGGGTCTGCGTCGGCGCCCCCGCGCCCGCCTGGCTGCATCGGCGGCCCGACATCGATCTGCAAGGTCGACTCGGCGCCGTGCGCGCGCGGCTCTTTCTCCTGCGTCTTCCGTTCGGCCATGGCGTGCATGGCTCCTCTTGCCGACCGTCTGGCGGCGCGTGGACCCCTCCCCGGGGGAAGCTCGGCCCCGCCCACGTTGCCCGCGCGCCGACCGCCAGGGCCAACCGTAGCATGACCGCGGGTCGTTGCGAGGAAATCGCGCCGGCCGACACACCGGGATGAGCCCTGCTTGACATCACGATGTTCCCTGCCTAGCATCGCATGCATGCGAACGACGCTGAGTCTCGATGACGATGTCGCCGCCAAGTTGCATGAGGAAACACGACGCAGGAAGACGAGCTTCAAGGCGGTCGTCAACGCCTGCCTTCGCCGTGGGCTCGAGGCGCCCTCGGAGGAGGAGCTCGCCGCGCCCTTTGTCGTCGAGCCGCGGCGGTTGGGCCTCAGGACCGGCGTCGATCTCGACGATGTCGGGGGACTGCTCGATCTCCTCGACGGACCGGTCCGGCGATGACGCTCGTCGACGCAAACCTGCTGCTCTACGCCTACGACGCCGACAGTCCCCATCACGCGCCGGCGCGGCGGTGGCTTGCGGCCGAGTTGTCGTCGGGCCGGCCCCTGCGCCTGGCCCTGGTCACGCTACTGGCGTTCGTACGGATCGCAACCGACGCCCGCGTCTTCACACGTCCCCTGGCCCCCCGCGAAGCCTGCGCTCTGGTCGAGTCGTGGCTCGACCAGCCCAACGTGCGGCTCCTGCAGCCCGGCGGGCGAGCCTGGCGACTCCTGGCAAGGACCTGCGAGACAGGTCAGGCCAGGGGCGCGATGGTGATGGACGCGCATCTCGCCGCCCTGGCGATGGAACACGGCGCCGCCATCGCCACCACCGACCGCGACTTCACCCGCTTCCCCGGTATCGAGGTCGTGAATCCCGTGGAAGCCGCCGGCGGAAACCGGCAGGAGCACTGAACGACGTCGTCGGTTTCCGGCTGGACAGGTAAAGAGGGCGTCAACACCCGTACGTGCCTGTCGTCACCAACGCGAACGACTCGCGGACGAGCTCGCGCAGCACCGCGGTGTCGATGTCTTCGAGCCGCCTGATGTAGAGGCACGACTTGCCGGTGGTATAGCGGCCGAGCTTCTCCATCAGCGCGCCGTGCCGCGCGAATCCGGTCATGATGTACACGGTGAGGTTCTGCTTGCGCGGCGAGACGCCGGTCGCCAGCCAGTCGCCCTCGCGGCCCGACGAGTAGCGGTAGTGGTAGCTGCCGAACCCGACGATACTGTCGCCCCACAGGGCCGGCGGCTCGCCCGTGACGTCGGCCATCAGGGCGACGACGGCCCGGCAGTCCGCGCGGCGCTTCTCGTTCTCGATGCCGTCGAGGAAGGCGCCGACGTCGGCGTCGTTCTTCTTCGTCTTCAGCTCGGCCATTGGTCTGTCGCTCCCGCGGTGGTGCCCGAGAGGCGGCCGTCGTCCCCCGGCGTCGGCGGCCGTACGCGGGGTTCCCCTCCCTCGAACGGCGTCGGCTACGGGGCGCCGGCCTGCGTCTTCTTCGAGACGAGGTTGAAGAACGAGAAGAGGTGTCCGACCACGTCGGGGTCCCGCGAGATGAACAGCGAGTGGTCGCCGCCGGGGATCTCGATGTAGAGGTGCTGCATGCCCAGCGCTCTCATCTTCGCCACCGACTCTCGCGCTCCCGCGGCGGGGACGACCCGGTCCTCCGAGCCCTGGATGACCAGGAACGGGATGTGGCGGATGGCCTCGGCGTCGACGTAGCCGGCGTTCATGCTGCCGCCGGCCACGGCGGCGAGCCCCGCCCAGATGTCCGGATAGCGGCTGGCGAGATAGTAGGTGCCGGCGCCGCCCATGGAGTGGCCCCAGAGATAGATGCGGTCCTCGTCGATGGCGAGCTCTTCGGTGACCAGTCGGAAGACGTTCATGACGTCCTGCTCGGCCCGACGGTCGCGCTCCGAGTCGCCGCGGTAGCCGTATCCGCCCCGCCGCGTGTAGCCCAGCGGCGTCACCACCACGTACCCGTGGCGCTCGGCCTGATCGAGGAGGCCGGCATAGTTCATCAGCCAGTCGTACTGGCGCCCGGCCCCGTGCAGCGAGACCATCAGCGGGGCGGGGCTCGCGGGGTCGTAGCCCGAGGGCACGAAGAGGGCGTAGGGGATGGTCTCGCCGGTCTCGTCCATCACGTACGAGCGGTGCTGGACGCGCGGGTCGTTGACCGCGTACTCGTCGTCGCGCGCCTCGCGTTGGGCGATGGCGTCCGCGGGGGCGAGGACCCCGAGAGCGAGCACGGCCGCGAGGGCCGCGACGGGACGGGACGGGCGACGGATGGTCTGCATGGCTTTCCTCCTGCGTTCCGACGGGGTGGACGCCGAGCATCATACGGCGGAGCCGGCGTTCCGGTAAACGCGCCGCCGCCCGCCGAAGTCGTCTGCAATGGGCCCGTTTCGCATTAGTATGGAGAGCCGGCGCCCCCCACGGGGGCCGAACGCGGGTCGACAAGTCGAACGTGAGGTGCGCGATGAGGAAGAGCATTCCGGCGTTGGCGGCGTTGGTCATCGCCTTCGGGTCGTTCGGCGCGCTCGCTCCCGCCGCGGCGGCCGAGGACCTGGAGATCACCGAGTGGGTCGTGCCGTGGGAGAACACCCGGCCGCGCGACCCCTACGTGGACGGCCAGGGCCGGGTGTGGTTCGTCGGCCAGCGGGGCAACTACGTCGCCTATCTCGACCCCGGGACCGGCGACTTCCGGCGCTACGAGCTCGACCCCGGGACCGGCCCCCACAACCTGATCGTCGATGACGACGGGTTCGTGTGGTACGCGGGCAACCGGGCCATGCACATCGGCCGGCTCGATCCCGAGACGGGCGAGATCGAGAAGCACATGATGCCGACCCCCGACGCGCGCGACCCGCATACGCTGATCTTCGACCGGAACGGCGACATCTGGTTCTCGGTGCAGGGCGGCAGCTTCGTCGGCAAGCTCGGCACGCGCACCGGGACCGTCGAGTTGATCCCCGTCGAGGGCGAGCGCCGGCGTCCCTACGGCATCGTGGTCGACGCGAACAACCGCGCGTGGTTCTGCCAGTTCGGCACGAACCGGCTCGCGTCCGTCGATCCCGAGACGATGGAACTCGAAGAGTTCGAGCTGCCCCGCGCCGAGGCCCGGCCGCGCCGGCTCGCGGTGACCTCGACCGGCGAGCTCTGGTACGTCGACTACGCGGGCGGCAACCTCGGCCGGTTCGACCCGGAGACGGGCGAGGTCGACGAGTGGCCGGTCCCCGGCGGCGCGGAGTCGCGGCCCTACGGGATGGCCGTCGACGACCACGACCGCGTCTACTTCGTCGAGTCGGGGGTGCGCCCGAACCGCTTCGTCGGGTTCGACCCGGCCACCGAGGAGTTCTTCACGGAGACCGCGATCGCGAGCGGCGGCGGGACGGTGCGCCACATGTATTTCCATGCGCCGACGCGAGCCATCTGGTTCGGCACCGACACGAACAACATCGGGCGCGCGCGGGTGCCGTAGCGCGCGATCGCCGCAGGAGGCGCGTGGCCCAGTACGACGCCATCGCCGAGGTCTACCAGGACTCGAAGCAGCTCCCGTTCCGCAAGGCCATCGAGCGCCACACGCTGTTCGTGGCGCTTGGGGACATCCGGGGGCTGACGGTGCTGGACCTCGCCTGCGGCGGCGGATTCTACACGCGCCTCCTCAGGCGGGCCGGCGCCGGGCGGGTCACCGGGGTCGACGTCTCGGCCGAGATGGTCCGCCTCGCCCGGCGCGAGGAGGCGCGCGAGCCGATCGGCTGCGTCTACGTCTGCGGCGATGTCGCCGACTACGAGCCCGAGCCCGGGCAGGCGGATCTCGTCGTGGCCATGTACCTGCTGCACTACGCGGGCACCCGCGAGAAGCTCGACCGGTTTCTGCGGGTCTGCCGCCGCGCGCTGCGGGCGGGGGGGCGGCTCGTGGGGTTCAACGACAACGTCATGAGCCCGCCCCGGGGAACCGTATCGTGGCCGCGGCACGGCATCGAGAAGACCGGCCCGCTCTCGGACCCGGTCGAGGGCGACCCCATCCACTACCGGTTCACCAACCCCGACGGGCGGCAGTTCGCGTTCCACAACTTCTTCCTGAGGCCCGAGACGTACCGCAGCGCCTTCCGCCGGGCAGGTTTCCGCGACTTCCGCTGGCTCGGCGTCTCGCTGGAGCCGGGCGAGCGGGAGAACCCGTTCTGGGACGACTTCCTCGACAACCCCCCCGTCGTCGCCTACACGGCGACGAAGTGAGGGGTTCGAGCCCGCCGCGACCCACCCGCCCGTCGTTCGCCTGCCCGGCGACGAAGTGGACAGCGAGGGGAGTGAGGGCGACTTCGCGACCGTCATATAGACTTGAGGCGTCGTCAGCCCGCGCCGACCAGCCCGCGCCGACGATCCGAACCCACGGAGGAACCACACGATGCGCCGCTTTCGCGCCGGCCCGGGCTTCCTGGTCGCGGCCGCCTTCATCGGACCGGGAACCCTCGTCACCGCGAGCCGCGCCGGCGCCGGGTTCGGCACCGCGCTGCTCTGGGCGGTCCTGTTCTCGGTGGTCACCACCGCGATCCTGCAGGACATGGCGGCGCGGGTCGGACTCGCGGGCCGGCGCGGGCTCGCCGAGGCCATCCGCGACAGCCTCGCCAACCCGCGGCTCCGGGCGGCCGCCCTCGGCCTCATCGCGACGACCATCCTGGTCGGGAACGCCGCGTTCCAGACCGGCAACCTGATTGGGGCGTCGCTCGGGGTCACCCTGCTCACCGGGCTTCCGCAGGCCCTCCTGGTGGCGGTCATCGGCGGCCTGGCCGGCGGCCTGCTGATGACCGGCACCTACAAGACCATCCAGAACGCGCTCGTCGGCCTCGTGGGGTTGATGAGCGTGGTGTTCTTCGTGGTCGCCGTCCTCACCGCGCCCGACATCGGCGACCTCCTGTCGGGGCTGCTGGTGCCGCGGGTGCCGCCGGGCGCCCTGCTCACGGTGCTGGCGCTCATCGGCACCACCGTGGTGCCCTACAACCTGTTCCTCCATGCCAGCGCCGTCCTCGAACGCTGGCCCGACGCGGAGAAGAACGACGAGAACCTCAGCGAGAGCCGGCGCGACACCCTGTTCTCGGTGGCTCTCGGGGGGCTGATTACCGCAGCGGTGGTGGTGGCCGCCGCGCCCCTGTTCGGGCAGGGCGGCGACGCCGACGTGGCGGCGGTCGCGGCGCGCCTCGAGCCCCTGCTGGGCCGCGCCGCGCCGCTGTTCTTCGGCATCGGGCTCTTTGCGGCCGGCCTGACCTCGTCGATCACGGCGCCGCTGGCCGCCGCCTACGCCGCGAGCGGCGCGTTGGGCTGGGGCTCAGACCTCAAGAGCAGCCGCTTCCGCCTGCTCTGGGGCGGCGTGCTGCTGACGGGCATGGTCTTCGGGGTCTTCCTCGGCGGATCGCCGTACCAGATCATCCTGTTCGCGCAGGCCGGCAACGCGGTCGTGCTGCCGCTGACCCTGATCCTGCTGCTCGTCGTCGTGAACCACACCGGAATCATGGGCAGGCACCGCAACTCGCGGCTCGCGAACGTTGCCGGGGCGCTGGTCGTCCTCGTGATCCTCGGGCTCTCGGTGATACAGCTCGCCCGCGTCTTCGGCGCCGGCGGGTAGGACTGGGAGGATGGGAGAACTGCCCGACATGCCGGTGGAGCGGTGGACGCGGGGCGCCGTGCCGGCCGACAGGCGGGTGGCCGACACGCCGTGATCGAGACCGCGGTCGCCCTGGCCGACCTCGCCGTGCGCGTCGACGCCGAGGATCGCGTCGGGGTCGACACCGAAGCCGACAGCCTGCACTGTTATCGCGAGAAGGTCTGCCTGGTGCAGATCGGCCTGCCCGACGCCGACGAGCTCGTCGACCCGCTGGCGGGCGTCGGCCTGTCGCCCCTGCTCGAGGCGCTGGCGTCGACCGAGATGGTGATGCACGGCGCGGACTTCGATCTGCGCATGCTCTACCGCCTCGGTCTCGGCGCACCACGCGCGGTCTTCGACACCATGATCGCGGCGAGGCTCACCGGCGCCGCGAAGTACGGCTACGCCGCTCTCGTCGAGGGGTACTTCGGCGTCGCCCTCCCCAAGGGCCTGCAGACCGCCAACTGGGCGCAGCGGCCCCTGGCGCCCCGGCTCGCCGAGTACGCGCGCAACGACACCCACTATCTCCTGGCGCTGGCGGAACGGCTCGAGACGCGGCTCGAGGCGCTCGGCCGCCGCGCGTGGCTGGAGCAGTCGTGCCGGCGCGCCGTGGCCGCCGCGCGCATCGTTCGCGGGCGAGACCCCGAGACGGAGTGGCGCGTGCGCGGCAGTCATGCGCTCGGGCCGCGCGCGAGCGCCGTGCTGCGCGCGCTGTGGTACTGGCGCGAGAACGAGGCGCGCGCCGTCGACAGACCCCCGTTCCACATCATGTCCAACGCCGATCTCGTCGACGCCGCCCGGCGGCGCGATCGTGGAGAGCGGGTATCGCCGCGCGGACTGCGGGGGACGAGGCGCGCGCGCTTCTCGCAGGCGGCGGACGACGCTCTGGCCCTCGACCGCGCAGAATGGCCGCGACGCCCTGCCGGCCGCGCCCGCCTGCGGTTCACCAGGGCCCAGGAGAAGCACATCGCTTCCCTCAAGCAGCGGCGCGACCGGACCGCGCGGGATCTGGCCATCGACGCGGATCTGATCGCGCCGCGGGCGGCGCTCGAGCGCATCGCGACCGAAGGCGATGAGGGACTCGAGGCGCTGCTGCCGTGGCAGCGGTCCCTGCTCGACCCCGATTGAACCCGAGGCGACGGTCCGCCGGCCGGCGGGGGGCCGCGGACTTCAGGCGATGTCGTGGTCGAACGCCACCACGGTGCGCGAGGCGGTGCTGAACTCGACCCCCACGAGGTGGACGGGCTCGCCCCGTCGGCGGTACTTGTCCGCGTATCCCCTCACCTTCAACTGCGCCAGCGCCGCCCCCGGCCCCGCCTGCTCCACGACCTTGAACTCGAACAGGTACACGCGGCCGCCGACGCGGACCGCCATGTCCGCGCGGCCTCGGCTGCTGCTGTCCTCCACCGTGACGGCGGGGCCCAACACCGCCGCGAAGTACGCGTAGAACACCCCGGCGTAATAGCCCTCGAAGCGGGCGATGTCGTTGCTCGTGTACCACTCACAGGGGATGCTGGCGAAGAAGGCGCCGAACAGGTCGTGCAGGCCGGCCACGTCGCCCGCCGCCAGCAGGCGGTAGAGCCGGTCGCTGTTGGCCTCGCGGTTCGGGTCCCGGGTCAGATGGGCGAGCAGACTCTCGTTCAGGCTCTGGAAGACCTCGCGGTTCGGGTAGCCGAGGCGGTAGCGCGTCCGCCCGCCGTGGGTCTCCGTGCTGCGAATGGTGAGGTAGCCGGTCTGGAAGAGCAGGGCCTCGGGCTCGATGCGGTCCACGTCGAACGCGCCGAGCAACTGCGCGCTGCCGACCATCCCGTCGAGACGCAGCGGACTCACGCCGCGCGCGGTCAGGGTCTCGACGAGGAACGCCGGTGTGCCGGTCTCGAACCAGTAGGCGGCGAACTCGCGGTTGCGGAACAGCAGGAGGATGTCGAACGGGTTGTAGACCTTCTCTTCACCCCGCCAACTGTAGCCGTTGTACCAGTCGCGGATCTCGTCCCGGTCGAGGCCCTCGAGCTCCGCCGCGAAGACCGTGTCGAGGTCCGCCTCCGTGTAGCCGCAGATGGCGGCGTGGCGCGGGTCGAGGGTGATGTCGGTGAGGTTGTTCAGGCCCGAGAACAGGCTTACCTTCGAGAACCTGCTCACGCCGGTGAGGAACGAGAAGCGTACGTGCGCGTCGCTGTCCTTGATGGTCGAGTACAGGCCGTGCAGGAAGCGGCGGTTGGCGCGCGCGACGTCGGGCGCGCGCAGCGCGTCGAGAATGGGTTTGTCGTACTCGTCCACGAGCACCACGACGCGATGACCAGTGTGGCGATGCAGCGCCTCGAGCAGCGCCGCGAAGCGGCCGGGGGCGGTGGCGTAGTCGGTGTGCAGGCCGGCCCGGCGCTCCGCCGCCGCGAGCTGCTCCATCAGGTTGCGCTGCAGGTGGACGGGGTCGGCGAAGTCGCCGCTGCCGAAGCTCAGGCGAAGCACCGGCCGCCGCACCGACCAGTCCCACCGGTCGTGCACGGCCAGCCCGGTGAACAGCGCCTCGTTGCCCTCGAACAGCTCCTTGCACGTGTCGAGGAACAGACTCTTGCCGAAGCGGCGGGGGCGCGACAGGAAGTAGTGCTTGCCCTCGTCGATCAGCCGTCCGAGATAGGCGGTCTTGTCGACGTAGTAGCAGTCGCCCGTCCGCATTTCGCGGAAGGTCTGCACGCCGATGGGCAGCCGGCGGCGTCGCATGGGTCAGGCGTACGCGATGGGCGTCACGGGCCGCCGGGTCAGGACGCGGCTGGCTCGACCGCCGGCGCCTAGGCCGGGCGACGCCGTACCGGCAAGAATCGCGCGCATGGTGTCCCCTCCCCCTTGGACCGTGACCGGCGCCGCACGGATCGCCGACAGCGCCGGGACGCCAGGGCCGCCTCTCCCCGAACTGTGCGGTGCCTTCGCCGCGTACGCCAACATCCTACCGCCGTGCGGTGCTTGCGACGGTGGCCAGAATTACCGTGCCATGTGCTGGCGCGCGAATCCCCGCGAATACGGGGTATGTCGGAACGTAGTCGGCAACTCTGTATCAGTGTCCTCGCGGCGCCGCGAATCGTCCCCGGACGGGGACGGGGCTGTCCAACGCCGGGGACACGGTGGGCCGCGGGCCGAGAGTCATCCGCTGCATTCGAGCGGCGGTGCAGTCCACCCCGAGCGCCTCGTTTCCGGCGGAGCGCTCGCCGTCTCCGGTCGCCCGTTGCCGTCCCCCTCTCACCCTCGTCAGGTGGACGCCTCGCCGCGCTCGATACGACGCGCGGCGCCCCGGCCGGCTCGCGCTCGATACGGAACGGGGTCGGGTGGACGCCTCGCCGCTCGGCACGACACGGTGTCTTGCCACGGGCGGCCGGGCCCGGAACCTCCAGGGGGCTCGCGTTCTCGCGCCGGGGAACGGGCACGGGTCTTGCTCTTTCGACCTGCCGAAGACGGACGACTGTCTGCGACACTGCGCTCGCCGCTGCGAGGAGAGGAGACGACGATGCGAATGGGCCCGGTCGCTCGCGGTGTGATGGGCGTCGTCGCCTGCGGACTGTGGCATGTGGGCGCGTCTCCCGCGGCGGCGCAGACGGCGGCCGGCCTGCCGCCGGCCCCGACGCAGGCGCTGCCGACGGATCCTTCCGCTCCCGCGGCGGCGCCGTTTCCCGAATCGCGGGCGGCCGTTGTGCGGGGGCTTCGACGCTTCCGACTCGACCTGAAATTCGCGGCCGGGGCGCCCGTGGGGGCGTTCGGAGACGTCGTCGGGGCGAGCTTCGGAGGGGCCGTCGACTTCGATGTGCGCCTCGGCGACACACCAGTCTCCGTCGGCGTGGCGGTCGAGCACCTGCAATATGGTTCGGAAACCCGGCGCGTCGCGCTGTTCCCCGCGCTGCCGGAGGTGCTCAGCGACGTCGACACCAGCAACGACGTCTTCTGGGCGCACGCCCTCGTGCGTGTCCAGCCCCGGACCGGACGCCTACGCCCTTACGTCGAAGGGCTGGCGGGGTTCGGTTACGCCTTGACCTACACCGGATACGATGTGGGCCATGAGAGCGAGTCGACCACGCATCTCCGCGACTTGGCGCCCAGTCTCGGCGTCGGTGGCGGCGTCACGGTCCTGCTGGTCTCGGGACCCAGAGTCGGCTTCAGCCTCAACCTCGGCCTCCGTTATCTCGCGACCGGCGACCTCAGCTACCTCACGAGAGGCGCGATCCACCGTGACGAGAGCGGCGCGACGTTCGAGCCCGTGCGCTCGCCCATGAACGTGGTGAGCCCGCAGGTCGGCGTGGCTTTCGGGTTCTAGTCCCTCCCTCTGGACCGAGACGGGTGCGGCGCGAGCCGGGGGGTTCAGTCGGCTGGCGCCGTGCGTTCGAGGATCTGCAGCAGCAGAGTGCGGATTTCTCGGATGTCCGTCTGCATCTCGTCGAACCGTTGGCTCGTCATTCGGTTGGTGTCGTCGATTCGACGGTTGATGTCGTCGATTCGACGGTTGATGTCCTCGATTCGCCCGTTCATCGTGAGGTTCTGCTGCATCATCGTGCCGATGAGCGTCAGCAGCAGGGCGGCGATGGCGAGTCCCGTGCTCACGATCCAGCGCGCGTCGGTGGACAGCCGCGGTTTCGCCGGCGCGGCGGAGCGCGGGGTGGTGGCGAGGGCATCAGGGTCGGCCATGTCCTGATCTCCTTCAGGATTGTATATGCTCTCGGCGCCTGCCGGGTCGAATGGGGACGCGGGGCGGCCGCCCTCCGGGCCGCCGGCCCGCGTCCCGGAGGGCCGGTGCTGCAACTGCGGAGCGGCGGGTCGGGGGCCGGCGCGCCAAGGGCGCCAGCCCGCCGGCGCGCCGATGGGGGGAATACGCCGCTTCTGTCGTCGACGTCGCGTGCAGGGTGCAGAGCCTCACTTTCTTGCCGTGCACCCGATGCGCTGGGGGGCCATTGTCCAACCAGGAGCGGCGCACTATGATGGTCGGGTCTCAGTGTCACCGCCGGCCCGCATCGACCTCGCGGACCGCCGCCGGCCGCTTCCGAGGAGATCGGGAAATGAAGCGACGACCGCTCGATTCACTCCGTGTCGCGACGGCGCTGGTCGCCGTCGTGGTGGCCTTCTCGCTCGCCGCCGCTCCGGCGGCGGGGCAGGACATCGCCAGGACCGCGTGGGGGCATCCCGATCTCGAGGGCATCTGGCTCGACGTCTGGGACACGCCCTTCGAGCGGGCGCCCGCGCTGGGCGACCGGGAGTTCGCGACCGAGGAGGAGCGCGCTGCCCGCGACTTGGCGCGCCAAGTGGACCCGGGGCGCAACGAACGCGGTCCCCGTGGGAGCGCGCAGGACGTGTCCGGGGCCTACAACGCCGTCTTCAGCTCGGCGAAGCCGGCGGGTCCCCGCACGTCGCTCGTGGTCGACCCGCCGAACGGGCGCATCCCCGCCCTGACCCCGGAGGCGCAGCGGGCAGAGGACGTCAAGCGCGACTGGCGGACGATGCTGATGCGGAACACCCCGACCTGCGAGCAGCAGGCGCCGGGCTGCGAGGGCGGCGAGTACGGACCGGTGTCGCCGCGCCGGTTCGACGTCCCGCCCTTCTACAACACGTTGCGGATGAACCGCCACGACGGGCCCGAAGACCAGAGCCTCGGCGACCGGTGCATGCTGGGCGCCACCCCCGACTTCAACGGGCACCGGCGCATCACTCAAGGCGAGGACGCCCTGGCGATTGCCTATGACGTGGGGCAGGGCCAGGGGTTCCAGCGCGTCGTCAATCTCGGCGGGACCCACCCGTCGAGCCGGGTCCGTCTTCGTCACGGCGACTCGCGGGGGCGCTGGGAGGGCGACACGCTGGTCATCGAGACCACCAACTTCTCGCCGAAGTTCCCGTACCGCGCCTCGAGCGCGAACCGGCGGCTCGTCGAGCGGTACACCGTGGTCGACGCCGACACCCTCGCCTACGAGGCGACCCTCTCCGACCCGACCGTCTGGACCGCGCCGTGGACGGTCCGGCAGGAACTGCGGCGCCAGAGCGACGTGCAGAATCGCATCTACTACGAGCCCCGGTGCCACGAGGGGAACTACGGGTTGCCCGCGATGTTCATCGGCCACCGGATGATGGAGCAGGAGTTCGCCGAAGGCCGCGGCCCCGATCCGTTCTCGCTCGACACCACCACCGGCGGCGGCGGCGCCCGGTAGGTCGGGAGTACTGCCGCGGCGCGGCTCGGACTCCTGGCGGCGGCGGGCGTCCCTCGGAGCCGATCGGCCCGAGAACGACGCGTGCGACCAGAGACAGGTGTCTCATGTCGTAGTCGCGGGCGTTCTGAGGTCGAACCGCCCATGGCCGGGCGAGAACCGTATCGTGTCGGCGTCGAGGGCGCGGCCGACCTCGCCGCTCCGGCGGGGTCTGTGCCAGTGCCCGGGCGATCATCACGCGCTGGCGCTCGCCATCGCTCAGTTCGCTGAAATAGCGGCGCAGGAACGCTCGACGCCGATGAACGCGACCGCGGCGCGAGCGCAGCATCGCGCTCTGCAGGTTGCGCCCGCCTCCCATTTTCGAGAAGTCGTATTTCGCGCACGATGGCGCGCCGGCTCGTCGCGCAACCGCCCCATCGCGCTCTGCAGGTTGCGCCCGCCTCCCATTTTCGAGAAGTCGTATTTCGCGCACGATGGCGCGCCGGCTCGTCGCGCAACCGCCCCCGCTGCTCGTCGGTCTCCCGGGCGCGGGCGAGCAGCGGGATCGGCAGGGTCTCGTGCACGGGGCCGATCTCGGGTTGACAGCCATGGTCATCAGGGGACTGCCGCAAAGTAGAATGTGATCTCCGAAACACGTACCGACCCAGGTCGGCGGAGACGACCCCATGACCCGACAGCATCTCTCGCTACCGCTGCCCGCCGCGGCTCTCGCGGCCGGCTTCGTGTTCCTGTCGCTCGGCGCGGCGTCGGCCCCGGCGCAGCCACCCATCGTGCAGCCGGGGGCGCCCGGCGAACCGAGCCGGACCATCTCGGCCGCCGAGGCCGCCGACCTCGCGGGCATCCGGTTCACCGAGGCGGACGTGATGTTCATGCAGGGCATGATCTCGCACCACGCCCAGGCCCTGGAGATGACCGCCCTGCTCGACACGAACACCGCCAGCGACGCCATGCGGGCGACGGCGCGGCGCATCGAGCTCTCGCAGGAGGACGAGATCGAGATGATGCAGGACTGGCTGCGCGAGCGCGGCCAGGCCGTCACCGCCATCGACGCCCACCACGCGCCGGGCTTCCAGCCGATGCCGGGCATGCTGACGGCCGAGGAGATGGCGAGCCTCGCCGCGGCCGAGGGGAATGCGTTCGACCGGCTCTTCCTCGAGCTGATGATCGAGCACCACCGCGGCGCCATCACCATGGTCCAGAACCTGCTGCGCCAGCGCGGCGCGGCCCAGGACTCGCAGCTCTTCGGGTTCACCTCCGACATCACCGCCGATCAGACGGCCGAGATCAACCGCATGGACGCGATGATGGCCGAGCTGTCTCCCGACCCGCGGGTGCAGCTCGCGGCCGGCTTCGACGACGCCGGCCAGGCGCTGTGGAACATGGCCCTGGTGGCGACGCGGCCCAAGCCCGAGGGCTTCTACGATCCCAACAACCCGGCGGGACGGCCCATGCCGGTCCGGCCGGACCCGGAGCCCGCGCCCGCGCCCGAAGCCGCCGCCGCGGACGAGGCCGAAGACGACGCCGATGAGGGGGAGGACGCCAATGAGGGGGAGGACGCCGATGTGGAGGAAGGCGCCGAACCCGAGGCGGAGGCGGAAGAGGCGGCGGAAGAGGACGCCGACGCGCAGGACAATCCTCAGCGGCGCGGCCTCCTCAACTTCGGCAACACCGACCTCGCCTTCTCCGGCGACCAGGTCTTCGTCGGCAGCTATCACGGCTTCAACACCTACCGCGTCGAGGTCCCCGCGTCGCCCACGCTCGTCACCTCGGTCGTCTGCCCCGGCGGCCAGGGCGACGTCTCGGTGGTCGGCAACCTGCTGATCATGTCGGTCGAGCAGACCCGCGGGCGGCTCGACTGCGGCCTGCAGGGCGTGGCCGAGCCGGTCAGTGAGCAGCGGTTCCGCGGCGTCCGCATCTTCGACATCGGCGACATGCGCATGCCCCGGCAGGTCGCGGCGGTGCAGACCTGCCGCGGTTCGCACACCCACACCGTCGTCACCGACCCCGACGACGAGGGCAACATCTACGTGTACGGCTCGGGGACGGGCGGGGTCCGGTCGGCGGAGGAGCTCGAGGGCTGCTCGGACGAGTCGCCGGCCGAGAACCCCGACACCGCGCTGTTCCGCATCGATGTCATCCAGATCCCCCTCGCGAACCCCGAGGACGCGGCGGTGATCAGCCGCCCGCAGGTGTTCCGCGACCCCGAGACGGGGCGGGCCGGGGGCCTGTGGCCCGGCGGTGACCACGGGCCGGGCACCCAGCGCACGGCCGAGAGCAGCCGCTGCCACGACATCACCGCGTTCCCCGAGATCGGCCTCGCGGCGGGGGCGTGCTCGGGCAACGGCATCCTGCTCGACATCTCCGACCCCGTGAACCCCGTCCGGCTCGATGACGTCGTCGACCCGTCGTTCGCCTACTGGCACTCGGCGACGTTCAACCACGACGGCACCAAGGTCATCTTCACCGACGAGTGGGGCGGCGGCGGGCGCCCGCGCTGCCGTGCGTCCGACCCGCGCACCTGGGGCGCCAACGCCATCTACGACATCGTCGACGGGCGGATGGAGTTCCGCAGCCACTACAAGCTGCCCGCTCCCCAGACCGAGACCGAGAACTGCGTCGCCCACAACGGCTCGCTCGTCCCCGTGCCGGGCCGCGACATCATGGTGCAGGCGTGGTACCAGGGCGGCATCTCGGTCTTCGACTTCACCGACTCGGCGAACCCCGTCGAGATCGCGTTCTTCGACCGCGGCCCCATCAACGCGGAGCGCTTCGTCATGGGCGGCTACTGGTCGGCCTACTGGTACCGCGGCTACATCTACGGCACCGAGATCGCCCGCGGCCTCGACGTCCTCGAGCTGCTGCCGAGCGAGCACCTCACCGAGAACGAGCTCGCCGCCGCCGCGTCGATCGCCCCCGCCGCGTTCAACGCCCAGCAGCAGCGGGCCATCGACTGGCCGGCGCGGCCGGTCGTCGCGCGCGCCTATCTCGATCAGCTCGAGCGCAGCGACGCCCTCGGGGCCGACCGCCGGGCGGCGCTGTCGACTCTGCTCGACCGCGTCGATGGATCGGATGCCGACCCCACCGTCGCGGCGTCGCTGACGGCGGCGGCCGAGGCGCTCGGAGACGACGCGGCGGCCGCCGGCGGGCGCACCCGGCAGCGGCTCGACGGCCTGGCGGCGACACTGACGAGCCTTGCCGAGCGCCTGCGATAACTCGAAGGGCGAGGATGGCCGAGGCGGCGATCGAGGCGTTGTCACATGAACGAGACGCTCGCAGTTTCTCGGCGGGGCCAGATCACACGGCCGGCTGGAAATCGAGCGCCATGCACTCGAAAAGCTGCCGCCCGTGAAGCGAAGGCAGGAACAGGAGTCCGACGATGGACAGTAATGCTCGCGTCGTGCGAAATCTCGGTGTGGTTGCCCTGACCGTCACGATGCTCGCGGCGGGATCGGCGCCGGTCGAAGCGCAGCCCGCCGACGACTTCGTGCCCGTCACCGACGCCATGCTGCAGGCCCCGGCGGCCGAGGACTGGCTGACGTGGCGGCGCACCACCGACGGCTGGGGCTACAGCCCGCTCGACCAGATCGACCGCGAGAGCGTCGGCGATCTGCGCATGGTGTGGTCGCGGGGGCTCACCGCCGGGTTCCAGTCGGGCACGCCCCTCGCCTACCGCGGGGTGCTGTACATGCCCAACCCCAACGATGTCATCCAGGCCATCGACGCCGCGACCGGCGACCTCATCTGGGAGCACCGCCGCGACGTGCCCGACGATGTCGGCGAGTACCTGCTGGGCGCGCTCAGCACGAACAACCGCAACATCGCCATCTACGACCGGCTCATCATCGACACCAGCGTCGACACCCACGTCTTCGCCCTCGACGCCGAGACCGGCGAGATGGTGTGGGAGACGCAGGTCCTGGACTACCGCGAGAACGCGGCCATGCAGGGCGCGGGGCCGATCATCGCGGACGGGAAGGCCGTCTCGGGCCGGAGCTGCCTGCCGCGGGGCGGGCCCGAGGCGTGCGTGGTCGTTGCCCATGACGCGTTGACGGGGGCCGAGGTGTGGCGGCGGCGGCTCATTCCGGGGCCCGGCGAGCCGGGCGACGAGAGCTGGGGCGGCGTGCCGTTCGAGGAGCGCTCGCACGTCGGGGCGTGGATGGTCCCCAGCTTCGACCCCGCGCTGGACCTCGTCTACGTGGGGACGTCGGTCACGTCGCCGGCCCCCAAGTTCATGCTCGGCGGGGTCGACAACCAGCACCTCTACCACAACTCGACCCTGGCCCTCGACGCCGACACCGGCGCGATCCGCTGGTACTACCAGCACCTGAACGACCACTGGGACCTCGACCATCCGTTCGAGCGCATCCTCGTCGACACCGCGGTGGCCCCCGACCCGTCGCAGGTGAGCTGGATCAACCCCCGGCTGCAGGCGGGCGAGACGCGCCGGGTCGTCACCGGCATCCCCGGCAAGACCGGGGTCGTCTACACCCTCGACCGGGCCACGGGCGAGTTCCTGTGGGCCACGCCCACCGTCGCCCAGAACGTCATCAGCGGCATCGACGGGGCGACCGGCGCGGTGACCGAGAACGCCGAGGTCACCTTCACCGCGGTGGGGCAGCAGGTCTTCGCATGCCCCACCTGGAACGGCGGCAAGGACTGGGAGGCGGGCGCCTACAGCCCGTTGACCAACACGATGTACATGCCCCTGCGCAACACCTGCGCGCGCATGATGGCGACGCAGGTGTTCCCCGACGACGCGCCCCCGGCCGAGCGCAACGAGAGCCGGTCGGAGCTGTACGCCATCGCCTACCGCCACCAGCTCGCGCCGGGCAACGAGAACGCGGGCACGGTGCGCGCGATCTCGGCCGAGACGGGAGCCACCCTGTGGCTCCACGAACAGCGCGCGGCGACCATGTCGCTCGTGGCGACGGGCGGCGGACTCGTCTTCGGCGGCGACGTCAACGGCCGGTTCCGGGCGTTCGACCAGGAGACGGGCGACGTGTTGTGGGAGATCAACCTCGGGTCGGCGGTGACCGGGTTCCCGATCACCTACGCCGTCGACGGGCGGCAGTTCGTGGCCGTGAGCACCGGCTCGGGCGGGACGTCGTCGCACTTCACGGGGCTGACCCCGGAGTTGCGGCCCAGCGCGGGGAACAACCTGTTCGTGTTCGCGTTGCCTGAAGGGTAGGCCGTTGCGACGGGCTGCGGTGAACATGCCACGGCAACCACCAGTGGCTCGGTGGGGCGATGGACGATGCGGTCCGCAGCCCACTCTGATGGTTCCGTAGAGTCCCGGCCGCAACGAGGGGCACAAGAAGGGAACCATAGCCGGGCCAGCGCAACGAAGTCTATACTTATGAGTAACTTAAGGAAATTACGCGACTAGCCCTGCCGGAAGGGGCATGATCCTACGCTCGGAGGAGAGCACGAATCCGCCGGAGTTGGGACACTTGCAGTACCTGCATCCGCGTCAGGCGTGGCGTTACGAGGCGCACCAGTTCATGCCCTGGCTGGCTCGAGAACTGGACCGGCTGTCCTCAGCCGAACAGCCGTCGAAGCCAGTCCGTCAACTGAGTCGCGAGCGGCGCTGTCGCATCCAAATCGCCGGCGCCGATGGCCGCGCCCATCTTCCGCGGCTCGGCGCGCGCAGCCAGCCACGCATGAATTCTGGCTCGCAGAACCTTCTGGCCCGCAAACTTGCGTTCGCCCGCAGGGATGCTGTCGATGTAGCGTCGCGCCCTTGGCCAGACGGGATCACCCGCCGGCATCAATCGCACGATGAAGTCTTCGATCTCGCCGGCCGAGCCGTTGTCGGGCATCAACCAGATCCCTACCCGCAGCCCGTTGCCGTTCTCGACGATGGTCCCGGCCGAATCCATCTGCGCCGGCAGTTCGACGCCGGTACTCCGCAATCGGTCCACTATCGCCTGCCAGCGGCCGATCGGGTCGTCGTTCGCATCCACCAGAATGCCCAGTGCGGCCCGGCCGGAAACCTTGATTTCGGGAGAGATCGCGTCCTTGAGTTTCGGGAAGCCCTGCTTGTCAAGGACGCAGAATGGCGGCATGTCGGGATGGCGCCCGCAGAGCTGCCGTACGACGTGCTTGTCGTCGGCGCCTTCCACGAGCAGAACCCGGCTGGCCGGCATGCAGCTACCTGACCTCGATGTCCTGCTCGGCCACCGTTGCGAGCTCGTCCTCCGTGTACTCGATTCCTCGCACCTGGCCGCCGTCTCGCTCCAGGCGCACAAGGACGCCCTCGGCTTCGTCGATCCCGGCCGCTGCCCGCGCGAAGCCCTTCACGCAATCGCGGCTGTGGGTGGTTGCCAGCACCTGCACGTTATGCTGATGCGCGGCTTGCACGACCATACGCCAGAAGTCCTGCTGGACGGAGTAGTGGATCCCGTTCTCCGCTTCGTCCATGACCAGGAACCCGTCTCGGCTGTTGGCCAGGGCGAGGCCGGCGGCGAACAGGCGCGTGACACCGTCGCCGAGGCTCTTTAGGGGGACCGGCCGTGGATGATTCCGCAGCTTCACGACCACGCGGCGTCCAATCCCGCGGTAGCGCGCCTCCTCGTCGCCGACTATGGCGACGCGTTCGATGCCGTCACCCGTCAGGCGCAGGGCCTGCAGTGAAAGGTCTTCTTCGTCGGTAAGGGCCACACGGTCCCAGAAGCGAGCGAGCTTATTGTTGCCCGGCAGTCCCGGACCCAGGGACTCGCATTCGATGGCTGGCCACTCGCCTTCGTCGAACAGGCGACGTTGCAGACTCCGGGCGTAACGACGCTGGGACCAGTTGGCGCGCGTATCACGCACGATCGGCAGCCACGGCAGCAACCTCTCCTCGTTGCGGTACACGACCTTCACGGCCTGCACGCCGGTCTCCGTCGAGAGGTTGGCGAACAGCTCCTTCTGATCGGGCGACCAGTCGCCCGGTGTAGATACCTCGATGCGGAGGTCGTCCGCGCTGTAGTGCGGACCGATCGTGATGGGCCGCTCCGGTACGGCGGTCCGGCCGTGGAACAGGGCGGCGTAGTCCGGAGAAACGACTGGGTCGTGATCCTCGTCGAGCGCCGCTGCGAATTCCTCCCGCCTGTCCAGCAATTCGTGCAGCACGCTCGGACGTCCCCGCGCGGCGTGGACGCGGACCGCCTCCAGGACCGTCGTCTTGCCCACCCCGTTCCGGCCGGCGAGCAGCGTGACGCGGCCGAGGCGGGGGATCGAGAGGCGGTCGATCCCCCGGAAATTCCTGATCGACAGATCCGGAAGATGCAGCTTCGTACGTTCGTCGGACATCGTGTGCCTCGCACCATTCTATTATGTTCGTACGGCGGGTCCCGACGCTGCCGTGACCGCGTGTAGAACGACCGAAGGAGATTCCACGACATGGCCGACACCGACGCCGCCAACCCGCGGGCGCCCGAGCCAGGGAAGCCGGGACTGTCTACGGACGCCCGGTGGACAGTCGGAACCGGGTTCGCCATCGCCGCCCTGCTGCTCACCCTCGTCGGCGTGATGACCCAGCGTATCGACGACGTCAAGGTCGGGCGGGGTGCCCTGAATGGCGTGCCCTGAATGATGAACGATATGGTCCGCGGCCGGCTTCGATGCTCTTGTGAAGTCCTGTCTGGAATGAGGGGTAAAACGGGGGGATCACGACACAAAAGTGGCGCGCAAGTATCTATAGTTCAACAGGTTACAGGACTTCTTCGGCTAGCGTTGCCTGAAGGGTAACCTGCTCTCCAGGTTGCGCGCGCGCCGCCAGAACGAGCGTTCGATGGCGGGTGGGCGGGCTCAGGAGCCGGCGCGGGAACGGGCCGGTCGGCGTTCGGTCGCCTCCAGCCGCCTCAGCTTCTCGATCAGGGTGGTCCGCTTGAGCCCCAGGCGGCGGGCCGCCTGCTGGCGGTTTCCCCCCGAGTCGTCCAGTGCCCGCCGGATCAACTCGCGCTCGATGCCGGCGATCCAGGCGGCCATGTCGAAGCCCTCTTCGGGGATGGCGGGCAGGGCCGCCGGCTCCGACAGCGGCGCCTGCTGCATCTCCTGAGGCAGATCGCCGACGTCGATCCACGCGCGGGTTCGGCTCAGCGTGAGGGCGCGCTCCATCGCGTTCTCGAGCTGCCGGATGTTGCCCGGCCACCCGTACGCCATCATCTGGCGCATCGCCGCCTGGGTGACGGTCACCTCCCGCGAACGGCCCTGCTGCCGGCTCAACGCCTCGACGAAGTGCCGGACGAGCAGGGGGATGTCCTCGCGGCGTTCCCGAAGGGGGGGCAGGAAGATCGGGATGACGTTCAGGCGATAGTACAGGTCCTCCCTGAATCCGCCGTCGCGGACCATCTGCACGAGGTCTGCGTTGGTGGCGGCGATGATGCGGACGTCTATCCGGATCGGCCGGTCGTCTCCGATGCGCTCGAACTCGCGTTCCTGCAGCACCCGCAGCAGCTTCGCCTGCAGGGGTGCGCTCATGGTGCCGACCTCGTCGAGAAACAGCGTTCCCTCGTGCGCCGACTCCAGCCGGCCCTGCCGGGTCGCGACGGCGCCGGTGTAGGCGCCGCGGACGTGGCCGAAGAGCTCGGACTCGAGCAGGGTCTCGGGCACCGCGCTGCAGTTCAGGGCGACGAAGCGATGGCCGCGCCGGGGGCTGTTGTGGTGAATCGCCCTGGCCGCGAGCTCCTTGCCGGTACCGGTCTCCCCGGTGATGAGGACCGTGCTCGGGCTCGCGGCCACCGTCTCGAGCAGGTCGAACACCTCGCGCATCCTCGGGCTGCGCCCCACGAGGCCCTCGAACCGGTAGCGCTCCTGGATCTGCGACCGCAGATAGGCGTTCTCCGACCGGAGGCGGCGCTGCTCGAGGGCGGACCGCATCACGTGCAGCAATTGGTCGAACTGGAACGGCTTGGTGATGAAGTCCGCCGCCCCGCGCTTGATGGCGGCCACCGCGTCGGTGACGGTGCCGAAGCCGGTCACGACGATGCAGACGATGTCGGGGTAGCGTTCGAGGGCGGCGTCCAGCACCGCAGTGCCGTCGATGCCCGGCAGCCGCAGATCCGTCAGCACGACATCGAAGGCGCACTCGGCGAGGCGCTCGACCGCTGCTTCTCCGTTGTCGACCTGGACCACCCGGTAGCCCTCGTCGGCGAGCCGCTGGGCGGTGACCTGCCGCAGCGATGTCTCGTCCTCCACCAGCAGGACCGGGATCTCGCGTTCAGGCATGGGCGCCGGCCCTTCTCGACACCCGTTGGCGGCGGTGACGCCGGCGCGGAGCCGCTAATGGAAGGGTCGTCAGTGGCCGATACCCCTCTTGAGCCGGTCCGGGAGTGGGAGTGGAGACGAAGGCGGGACCGGGCCGAGTGAAACGCGAGCGTCTGTCATGATTGACCACAGAAAAACCCTCTCGATCGCCCAGGCGTGCGAGTTGGTGGGAGTCAGCCGCCGCACAATCTACAACTGGATCGCCGGCGGCAAGGTCGAGTACGTGCGGACAGCCGGTGGTTCGGTGCGGATATTCGTCGATACGCTGTGGCGCAACCCGCGCGCGGGCGCAGCCTCGACGGAAACGCCGCACGCGGATTGACGGCGACTCGCAGCGCGAAGGCCCGGCAACGATGGATATTCCCCAGACCGACCAGCCGGCCGACCTCGGTGCTCTCTTCCATCGGTTGAACAACCAGCTCGGCATCATCCTCGCGAATGCCGAGCTCCTCGATGCGCAGCTCGAGGACGACGCGACCCGCGCGCGGGCGTCTCAGATCGTGACGAGCGTCGTCGAAGCGATCAGCGCCGCCCGCTACATCCAGGAACGTTTCCGCAACTGAGCCCGCCGGCTCCCGGCTCCCGCCAGTCATCGGCCAATCCCTCCGGCCGCCCACGTCGTTCATCCCGGCACCACGGCCCATCGACCGTCAATACCATGACGGATCGGAGTTGTGTCTGTCAATATCATGACGGATCGGTCGTATTCTACACGGGACGACGGCTTGGTGACAGTTGCCCGTAGATCCGCGTAAATAGCTTTTTTGAAATGACTTACAGATAATTTCATCCGGTGGTTACCTTCGTCGATGGCGTTCGTCGTGACCTGGCACATCGTTTGCTTGATCGTCTCCTTGGACGGCGGCTTCCTCTTCTTCGGCAGGCAGGGGCGCCGCGCTTGGGCAGATGTCCCGGAGGCGACCATCATGAGAGCACGAGCATCCGACGGCGGAGACCACGACCGCATCACCGCGGGCGTGCCATTCGTGGAAGCCATGGCCCGGCGCATGGCTTCTTCCATGCCGCACTCGATAGACCTTGGCGACCTCGTGCAGGACGGCATGATTGGGCTTATCGACGCGGCCCGCCGGTTCGACGAGCGGCGCGGCATCAAGTTCGAGACCTTCGCGGAGCGCCGTGTCCGCGGCGCGATGATCGACGCCATGCGCCGCGACGCCTGGCCCCGCGGGATTCGCAAGGTCAGGCGTGATCTCGAGGCGGCCCGCGAGACGCTGCGTCACGAGTCCGGAACCGAGCCTTCGCTCGCGGACCTCGCGCAGCACATGGGATACGACGAGGCGGCGCTGAGCCGGACCATTGTCCGCATCAAGGCGATCGAATCGACATCACCCCTCGCCTCCGTCGATCCCGGGCAAGGCGCCAACCTGCCTCCGGTCATGATGCCGCCGGAGCAGCCGGGGCCGGATCGGGTCTGTGAGCAGGGCGACGTCGCCAAGCGGGTGCGGGACGCCATCAGGGCTCTGCCAGCCCGCGAGCGGAAGGTCATCGGCCTCTACTACTACGGCGACGTGACGATGAAGGAGATCGGCAGCGAGATCGGGGTGAACGAGTCCCGGGTGTCGCAACTGCACGCGCGCGCCGTGCAGCGCCTCCGCAAGGAGCTGGGCCCGGACCTGGACCCCAGGGCGATGGCCGCGACGACGACCGGCGGGAGACCGGCGCGCCGCGACCGGCGGCGCCTGAACATGGCGAAGGCCCGCGTGACCTCCGCCGAACGCCGGTCGAACGCCGCGTGACCTCCGCCCGACCGCAACTGCGGCGGTTCCCCTACGTCATCACCTCGTGGGCCATGCGGAGCAGGTCGCGGAGCCGGAACGGCTTGGCCAGCCATCGGCATCCGCTCTCGACGAGGAAGCGCTCGGCGTCGGTGCCCGCCACGTCGCCGGTGACGAAGATCATGCGGCGGGCCAGCGAGGGGTTCCTCTCGCACAGCCGCCGGTAGAACGCGCGTCCGTCGAGCCGCGGCATCTTCAGGTCGCAGATGACGAGGTCGAAAGGCTGGCCTTCCACGCACGCGAGCGCTTCTTCGCCGTCGGCGGCGCGCTCCACGCGGTAGCCGGCGTCCGCCAGCGAGTCGGCCACCGCCGCTGCGAGAGCCGGCTCGTCCTCCACGAGCAGGATGCTGGCCCCCGCGGTGGGCCCGGGGTCGAGGGTCGCCGCCGGCGCCGTCCGGGACACCCCGGCGCGGGCGGGAAACGACACGAAGAACGACGCGCCGTCGCCGGGCGTCGACTCCACCCGAATCCGCCCGCCGTGTTCCTGAACGATGGCGTAGGCCACGGTCAGCCCGAGCCCGGTGCCCTTGCCGATCGCCTTGGTGGTGAAGAAGGGATCGAAGATCCGGTTCCGGACGTCCTCGGGAATCCCCGGCCCGTCGTCGTTGATCTCCAGCGTGACCATGTCCTGCGCTTCGTCGTACCAGCTTCGGGCGACGAGCGACCCGCGGCCGTTGGCGGCGAGCATCGCCTGCTCGGCGTTGATGATCAGGTTCAGCAGCACCTGCTTCACCTGGTGGGGGTCGGAGAAGATGGGGGGCAGCCCGCTGGCGAGGGCGTCGAGGGTCGCGATGTTCGACACCCGCTGCTCGTAGGCGCGCGAGGCCAGGCTGTCGTGCACGATCTCGTTCATGTCGACGAACGCACGCGTGGTGTTGCGCTTGCGGGCGAACGTCAGCAGGTTCCGCACGATCTTGGCCGCCCGCTCGGCCTCGCCGAGAATCGTCTCGACGCCGCGCTTCGTCTCGGCTTCGGCGGGGCGCGCGGCCAGGCGTTCGGCGCACGTGAGGATGGTCGCCAGCGGGTTGTTGAGCTCGTGGGCCACGCCCGAGATGGTCTGGCCCAGGGCCGCCATCTTCTCCGACTGCACCAGCTCGTGCCCCGGTTCGCGCCCCTGCGCCTCGAGCTTCCGCCGCTCGCTGACGTCGCGCACGAGGGCGTCGAGGCGCGGCGGCGCCGAGTCTTCCGCCACGTGCAGGGCGGCGGTGACCTCGACCCACATCGAGCTGCCGTCGACCCGCCGGAGACGTACGAGGTAGTTGCTGACGGCCCCGTCGCGGCGCAGCCGCGCGATGAAGTCGCCGCGGGCCCGATCGTCGAGGAACCGTGCGGCCGCGAACGGCCGTACCCGGTCGTCGGGTTCGCCGGGGTCCAACCCGAACATGAGCTTCAGGTGCGGGTTGGCGCTGAGCGTCGAGATGCCGTCGGTCTCGAGGGCGCCGACGTAGATGCCTTCGGGGATCGACTCGTAGAGCCCGGCGAGCAGTTCCGCCAGCGGATGGGGGGAACCGCGGGGGCCCATGCGGGATGGTGGCGGTGGCGTGAGAGCGCCGCCCGGGTACGGGTCACCTGGACCGCGGACGTACCCGGGCGGTCGGGATGTCAGTTGCCGCGCGGCGCGGGGGGCGTCGGCGTGGCATAGGCGGACTGGGACGCGTACTTGTTCATGACTGCGTCCTGGATGTCCGAGGGCGAGGCGCCAAGGGCGTTCATCTGCATCGCGTCACGCGCGACAGCCAGACAGTGCGATCAGGTCATGCCGTGGATGTCCCACTCGGTCACGGCCCCGTTCGGGGCCCGCGACTCGACGAAACAGTCCGTGTTCCCCACATGTCCGTCGGTCTGGCCGCAGCCGCAATAGCAGGGCACGTAATCGAGCACGTCCGGGTTCCGGGCCGCGAACACGTAGGCCTGCCTCATCAGGTCGGCGGGGCCGGCTGTCTGCGGCACGTACGGGAGCGGCGGCATCGGCAGGCCTTCGAGATCCTCGCTGCTGAACTGCGGGGCCGCCGACGCCGGCTCGCCGGCGCTCGCGGCTCCGGCCGTCGCGGTGGAGGATGCAGGGGTCGCCGGTGCTTCGCCGGCCTGTTGGGGGGCGACCTCGGCCCGGTCGCCCCCCAACAGGAAGAGGGCTCCGGCGCCGGCGACCGCGACGACGGCGAGAGCGATCAGCGCCCACGGCCCACGGCTCGAGCGGGGCTCGACCGGGGGGGAGGGCGCCGGAGGAGGCTGCCGGGGCAGCTTGCGACGTTGCTTGGAAGCCATTGGCGCATTCTATCAGAAGGAGATGCGCCGTCCCTGCCGTCACCGGCCGGCTGCTACGCGGGGCCGAGAGCGAACGTCATGCGGCCGTCGAGCGCGATCCGGCCGTCGTCCGTCTTCGCGATGCCGTGCAACTGGCCCATGCGGCTGCGCAGGCGCTTCACCTCGACCTCGATGTGCACGACGTCGCCGGGACGGGCCGGGTGGCGGTAACGCACCCGCTCGATACCGACGATGTAGATGAGCTTCTCGCGGTTCTCCGGCTTCGACAGTATCAGGATCGCGCCCACCTGGGCGACCGCCTCGGTCAGGATCGTCGGCGGCAGCACCGGGCGCTCACGGGGTCGGCGCGTGAGGTAACGCTCGTTCAGGGAGACGTTCTTGATGCCGACGATGCGCTTGTCGACATCGAACTCGGTGATGCGATCGACGAGGAGGAACGGATAGCGATGGGGGAGAATCCGCTCGATGGCGGCGTAGTCGAGCGGCAGTTTCAACGGCTCCATCGGGGGCGTCACGTCAGGACGACGCCGGCGGGGCGGTCCCGGTTCCCGTCGTGGAACCGGTCGTGTCGTGGGTGCCGGTGGCGGAGGAGACGGGGAGCGGCTCCGCCGGCGGGGCGGGCAGCAGCGGCGCCATCTGCGCGGCGACGATCGAGGCGGTCGCCTGAACCGCATCGCTCGACTCCCAACCCTCGCGCATCTCCGCCGAGATTACGCCGACGCAGCGCTCCGACACCATCAGCGGTGCGACCAGGGCGCCGGCGTCCGACCCTTCCGACTCGACGACCTGAATGCGCCTGGTGGTGAACGCGGCGGACGTCGGGTTGGTCCCGACCTGCGGAATCGAGCCGATGCGCTCCAGGGTTCCCGGGGTGTATCCGTGTCCCAGGGCGGGGTGAAGCGCCCGCGTGTTCTCGTTGTTGACCCAGACGATGATGCCGCTGGCGTTCATCAGCGTCGCGGCTCGCGCCAACAGGCCGGGCAGTTGATCCCGGTTCGTCAGGTTGCTGAAATCCGTGCACAGTGCCGCGGTGGCGGCGAGGTCCGGCGCCGCCGGCGGGGCGGGCGGTTTCCCCACCGGTTCCTCGCCGCCCGCCGCGGTGGCCGGCGCCTCCGCGGTGTCGCCGCTGTCGACCGGCGGCAGGTCGAGCTCGTCGTCGCCCGAATCGGCGTCCAGCGACAACAGCGACAGTCCGTTTCTTTCCGGGACGTAGTACTTGCCGTCGTCGGGGGGCGGATTGTCCTGTTCCGCGGAGGCGCCCGCCGGCGCGAGCATCAGCATCGACAGGACGATGACGACCACGGCCGTCCACATCATCCGCGACTGGTTCACCCGCGCGGTGCTCATGACGTCGAACCGCGACGTGCGCTCTTCCTGCTGGGCCGCCTGCACGTGCGCGTGGGCGCGCGCGACCAGCTCGAATCCCCGCGTGAAGATGAGGTCCGACGCCTGCAGCGGCTGATCGGAGCCGATGTACCCGCGTGCCTCTTCATCCAGATCCTGGATGTCGCCGACCGCCGCGACCGCATCGTTGAGGGCCGCGAGGGTGTCCGGGTTCGAAACCTGGCGCTTGAGATTGTCGAGGCTGCCGAGGACCGTCTGGAGATGGATCTCGACCTGGGAGGCCCAGTACTCGCCGTCCTGACCGTCCGCGACATAGGCCTGCTGGGCGCTCATCAGCTCGGCGAGGTTGAGCTTCAGCGTCCAGCCGAGGTCGGTGAAGACCCGCTCCCCGCCCTGCTCGTCGGCGAGGGCCGCGTTCGAAAGGCGGATCTGGTTACCCGCGAAGGCGAGCGTCGCGAGTGCTACGATGACGACGATGGTGCGAACCCAGCGACTCCCCATAGCTGGGAGGTTACCATACCACCGCGGGTTCGAGAGGTTCGAGAATCGCGCGCCGCAGCCGGCCGTCCTCCGTTCGCGGTGCTGGCGGGGTCGGCGCGGAGTGGGTTCTGACCGTGCCGTCTGCGCTTGCGTTCATCGTCAATCCGGTTGCGGGGTCGGCGTCGCGCGGGCGAGGGCTCGCCGATCGCATCGACGCGATCCGCCGGCGCTGCGCGGCCGCCGGCGTCGACCACGAGGTGGCCGTCACGGAGCGGCCCGGCCACGGCCGCGAGCTCGCGGCGGCCCTCGCGGGACGCGGTTTCTCCCCCGTGGTCGCCTGGGGAGGGGACGGCACCGTCAACGAGGTGGCGTCGGCGCTGATGCGCAGGGACGCGGCGCTGGGCATCGTGCCGGCGGGCTCGGGCAACGGCCTGGCGCGTGAGCTCCGCATCAGCCTCCGGCCCGAGGAGGCGATTGAGACGGCGTTGCGCGGCCGCGACCGCGTCATCGACGTGGGAGAGATGGCCGGCCGACCTTTCGTGAACCTCGCCGGGGTGGGGCTGCCCGCGTCGGTGGCGGACCTGTTCGCCCGCCGCGCCGACCGGGGACTGGCCGGCTACGTCCTGGCGACGGCGCGTCGGCTGCTCCGCTACCGGAGCCAGCGGTACACCCTCGTGACCGAAGGACGCGCGGTCGAGCGAAGGGCCCTGCTCATCGAAGTGGCCAACAGCCGGCAGTACGGCAACGGGGCGGTGATCGCGCCGCGCGCCCGCCTCGACGATGGCCTGCTCGACCTCGTGTCGGTCGACCCGATCGGCCCCGCGCGGCTCGCGTGGGGCTTGTGGCGCCTCTTCAACGGCACGGTCGACCGTCACCCCTACGTGCACTGCTCACGCGTCGGCGGGGTGACGATCTCCGCGGACCGGCCGCTCCGGTTCCACGTCGACGGAGAAGCGGTGCAGGGCGGATGCACCCTGTCCGCCACGATTCATCCGAAGGCGCTGCGGGTCAGGGCGCCGGCGGACGACGGCGGTTGATCCGCGGTCGCGGTGAGCCGGCTACCAGTCCCAGGCGTTCGACGCCTCGTCCCAGAGCGCATAGCACTCCTGCGCGAGGCCCGTATCGAAGAACTCCTCGGGGAGCGTGTACATCGAGCCCATCAGCTCGACGAGGTCGCCGTCCCGATACCACGACGACACCACGTGACCCTCGAGCGGCCGCCCGTCGTTCTCGACCAGCTCGGTCGACTCGATGCGTATCCGCCAGGCGGCCGTCCCGTCCCGGCCGTCCGGGCCCACGAACGTGATTTCGTTGCCGTCGTGCTCGAAGTCGGTGACGCCGTCGACCGCCGCAATCTGCTCTCCGAACGAACTCACGAGATTGACCTCGCCCGGCTGCATGGCGCACGCCGCCAGCACCGGGACCGCGATCAGCAGCAGGCTCCGAGGGTGTCCAATCACGACCCGTCCCTTCTCTCGTTCGCGGCCCTGCCTGCTCGTCCGCCCGGAACAGGGGCGCGCGGCTCGCCTGGCGCCGTCGGCGGCCAGGCTTGCTTCTAGTCGCCGGCGGCGGCGGTCCGGGTGTCCGGCCGGGGCCGCAGAATCGCATAGGTGGGCAACCCTATGCCGTCGAGATGCTTCAGCACGTCCCGCGCCGGCGAGGCATCGAGATCCTCCGCCTGGAACTTGACCTTCACGTAGTTCTCGAGCCCGGCCTCGACCTCGGGGGCCTTGAGGGTGGTGCGGTCCATGGTGAGGCAGTTCTTGCACCACGTGGCCCACATGTCGACGAGCACCAGCTTGTTCTCGGCCTTCGCCGCGGCCAGCCCCTGGCCGAGCGAGGCATGCCAGCCTTCCGCCAGCAGGGCCTGCACGCTGCTCGCGACCTCGTCGGGATCGACCCAGCGCTGAGCGAACAGCCCGTAGCCGATGTACCCGTAGTAGAGCGCGGTGCCGAGGATGAACACGCCGAAGGCATGCTTGACGTGAACCATCCACGCCCCCGGCTTCGGCATCCACGACAGCCCCGCCCCCGCGATCGGCCACGGCAGGGCCATCCCGATGCCGAGGACGAACGGCAGCGCGAGCGCGATGGCAGTGCCCGTGCCGTAGAGATTGCTCGAGAACACGATGACCTGAATGACCACCGGCGCCACGCACGCCCCCGCGAGCAGGGCGGCCACCGCGCCCATGCCGAACGCGACCACGAACGACCCGGCCCGGTCGCCTCCCCCCGAGAACCGGGACTGCAGCCGCGAGAAGTCGATGGCGAGGACGTCGAACATCGCGAGCCCGAGCACGACGAAGAGCGCTGCGATCCCGACGTTGAACCACGGCGACGCGTTGATCGTGCCGAACGAGCCCGCGGTCAGGATGACCACGAGACCGAGGATGCCGTAGACGAGCGCCATCGCCGCGCCGTAGGCTCCGCCGAGGGCGAAGCCCCGCAGGCGGGAGCCGGCCTTGGCGCCAGCGCCGATGATGGCGAGGTTGATGGGAATCATCGGCAGCACGCAGGGGGTCAGGTTCAGGGCGAGGCCGCCGACCAGGATGAGCAGCAGGATCGCCAGCGGTCCGCGGCCCTCGAACCAGCCGCGCTCGCCCTCCCCCGACTCGGCCGCTTCCATGAAGCCGAGGAACGCCTCGGCGCCCAGGTACCCGCCGGTGCTGCCGAGCACCTCGAAGTCGTCGAGGGCCGCCACCACCGACAGGTCGTCGAGCACCGGGGCGGAAGCCGCGGGCGGGGGCGTCCCCGCGCCGCCGCCGGGGTCGGCCATCGTCAGGCCCGCGAAGAGGTTCGGCCGCAGGGTCGTCAACGGCTCGCCGTCGGGGGCCACCGTCACCTCGAACGCCACGGGCTCGTTCGTCGGATTGAAGCACATCCGGTCGTTGCAGGCCTGGTAGCGCAGCGTGCCGGGCACGGTGTAGGCGCCGGGAGCCAGGGAAGCGTCGACGCGCAGCGCCGCCCCGATCGTGAACTCCTCCTCGAACACCGCGAGCGGCTCGTCCACCCCGACCTGCTCGAGCAGGATCGCCTCCGGGAAGGCCACCCCTTCGAGGGTGAACCCCTCGGGCGGGTCGAGCCTCAGCACTGTCGGGATCAGGAGATCGTCGAGCGGCGCGTCGGAGTTGACGTGATAACCGGGGTCGAGGGCGATGTCGAGCCCCACCCGGGCCGTCGTGCCCGCATGGACCGCGTCGGTCTCGTTGGCCGGGTCGATCAGCACGGTCGGCGGCTGGGCCAGGCCGGAAGCCGCCACGCCGGAGAGAATCAGCGTCAGGACAGGTCTTGTCCAGTCGCGGTATGAGATGGTCGAACTCACGCTTGCCTCCCATGCACCCGAGGGCGCACCGTCATCATATCGCCGTCGACGGCGCAGGCGGTCTCGCCGTGCCGGACCCGCAACCGCCCGCCCAATCGTCGATCGGCGCGAGACCCGCCTCGCCCGGAGCCCTGCGCCTCGCGGTCCAGAGCCTGCGCCTCGTGGTGCGAGACGGCGCCGATGCCGCGGGTCGACCCGCTACTGGTCGATGTTCGCCAGGGCCATGCGGTCGCGGTTCACCGAGACCCGGCGCACGCGCCCCCGCGCCGGCAGACGGTGCTCGGTCACCCGATCGATCACGGGCACCACGACCGACTCTTCCTCTCCGGACCGGTACTGCACCGTCACCGTGAGCGGGAGCTCGAACAGGCGTTCGCTCAGTTGCTCGAACCGCAGCAGGATTTCTTCGCCGCGTCCGGTCCTGTCGATACGTGAAGAGAACCGCACATCGGGCAGGGCCGCCTCGTGAATCCACCGGTCGAAGAACCGGCTCAGCGATCGCCCCGCCTCGATCTCGAACGCCAACTGCAGGGCGTCGGTGCCCGCCTTCCGGAAGCGCCACTCGTGGTAGAAGCGGCGCAGCCCCGCGAAGAACGCGTCGTCGCCCACCAGCCGCCGCAGCATGTGCAGCACCATCGCGCCCTTGTTGTAGACCAGGGCCCGGAAGATCCGCGGCTCGCGCTCGAGATGGCCGAGGCGGTAGCCGAGATAGACGGGGCCCTCGTCGGAGTGCCGCATCGCCCAGCTCCGCATCCGCTCGATGATGTCCTGGAAGACGTCGGGCCCCTGGTCGTGTTCCGCATAGAGGGCCGCGAAGTACTGCGCGAGTCCCTCGCTCAGCCACTGCTCGTGGTAGTTCTTCCAGCCGACCGCCTGTCCCCACCACTGATGCGCGACCTCGTGGGCGAGGAAGAAGGGCGGGAAGCCGGTGAAGACCACCGGATCGGTCTGCCAGGTGACGACGGCGCCCGGCTGCCGGGGCAGCTCGTGGTTCATCAGGGCGAAGTAGGCGGGGCTGTGCCCGCCGGGGAGGCGGCTGTCGGTGAGGGCCACCGTCATCGACGGGTACGGGATGTCTCCGAGGAGCGACGCGTAGAAGGCGGCGATGTCCGCCGCACGCTCGGCCGTCTCGTCGAGGTCTCTGGTGCTCCGTGGCGTGCCGTACGCGTCTATCGCGAGGCTGCCGTAGAACACGCCGCCGGCGGCCGAGGCCGGCGGCGGCGGGGCGCTCCGGTCGAGCCGGATCTGGCGCGTCGGCGAGGGGTGATCGTCGAATCGCGAGATCACCGTCGACAGGTAGCGGGCCGGCTGAAGGGCGGTGAACGAGAACTCGCGCCGTTCCGGGTCGTCGGTCACGGCCACCGGGGGGTTCGTGCGGGCCGGCGTCCCGCTCGCGACCACGCCCCATCCGGGGGGCACCGAGAGGTTCATCGTCGCCGTCGCGTAGTCGGTGACCAGCGACTGCGGATACCAGTAGCTGCGGTTGCTGTAGATGTAGCGGGGCTCCCCGAGGCCGAACAGCCGCTCGCGCTCCTCGAGACGGACGCGCTGCCTCCCGATCCAGTTCTCGTCGAGCTCCTGCGCCGTGAGGTCGCCCTCGTAGGTCACCGTCACCGTGAACTCGGCGCCCCCGGGGAGCTCCTCGGGCAGGTTGACCACGAGGTTGTTCTGTCCGTTCATTCGGAAGAAGAGCAGGGGGCCGTACTCGTTGGACGTGACCGACCGGACCTCGAGCTCGTCGGCGAGGCGCAGGCTGAACGAGGTGATGGGAAACCCTTTGACCCGCGCCGCTATTCGGGCCGTGCCGCTGATACGGCAATCGACGAACTGCCGTCCCGCGCGCAGCCGCTGCTGGGTGAACCCCAGGGGCTCGAACGACGCGGTGATCTCGTAGTCGAGGATGTCCAGCGACACCGAGTCGTCGTCGCCGAAGTAGCGTCCCCGCGTCGCTCGTTTCCGGGCGGATGAGTACAGCGAGATGATGCGGCTGGCTTCGCGCTCGAACAGCGAGATGTCCTCCGGCTGGCGGAGCGACTGGGTGTAGGTCAGGGTGCCGTGGTCCTCGGTGCGGATCTCGGCGAGGAAATCGCCGCGGCCCGGGGGGAGGGACCAGACCCGGTCGCTGATGTCCGACAGATCGAGGGTGAACGACCGCCCGACGAACTCGTCGAGCACCGCCTCGGCGTCGCGCAGCGTGTCCCGGTCCACGTCCCTCGCCCGCAGCGCGCCGGTGGACACCCGGGTCCGGTACGTGTCGGGGTGGAGGCGGACGAAGGCCGCCTCGAACTCCGCCTCGAGCACCTCGCGCCCGCTGAAGATCTCCACCTGCCCGCGCTCGGCCTCCGGCTGCGGCGAGAAGCGCATGACGCCGTCGCCGAGAAGCACGAGGCCGGTGACCCCGCCGTCGGTCTCCGCCACGAACGCGGAACCCTCGTCCAGCGTCAGGGTCAGGTCTTCACTGGTGACGACCAGGTCGTCGGCGGTGTACTGCGTTGTGGGGGAGATGCGCAGATGGCGCAGGTTGTCGATCGAGTCGACCGCGTCCTGCTCGAGGATGCGCCACGCCCGCCTCGCGTCGGCGCGGACGACATCGAGCTGCCACGTCTCCAGCCGGCCGCGCGCGCCCGACTCGAAGAACAGTTCGACCATCAACCGATAGCCGTCGCCCTCGCGATGGCCGTCGAGCGCGGTCTCGGAGCGCGTCGTCGCGGTGACCCGGTCGACGCCCGGCTGCATGTGCTCGCCCGCGAAACGCGCGGCCGAGTCGCGATCAGCCGAGGGCGCCACGAGGGCCAGGTAGGCGTCGGGGTCGCCGGCCACCATCGCCGCCTCCAGCGCTTCCACCAGGGCGTCGTAGCCGCCCGTCGTCGCGACAGCGTCGTCGCGTGGTTGGGCCCCGCCCGCATGCGAGAGCAGGAACACGAGCCCCGCCGCCGCGCCGACGAGTCGACAGTAGTGCATCGCTGATCTACCCCACGTCCCATCTTACAACCGAAACGTCTCGGTTTCGCGGCGGCGCTCGGCTGCGCCCGTCTGCGCAGATACCGACGGTGTTGCATTTCGGGCGACGGCGTCGGGTCTCCCGCCGCCGCGCCCGGACGCGCGCTGGGTGCCGCCGACCGCAGCCGAACCGGACCCAATCCCGACCGTTGCCCCTGAACGTCGTCAGGACAGCCCGCTTTGCGCGCCGACGACGCGCACAGGGCGCCCCGGCGCGGGCCGCGATCTCGGTGGTATGCTCCCCGGCATGGCGATTCGCACCGAGCTCACGTTGCGGCTGGACAATACCCCCGGGGCCCTGGCGCGGCTGTGCGGGGCGCTGCGTGACGAGAAGGTCAACGTTCTCGCCCTCGGCCTCGACGGGTCTGGGGTCGTGCACGTCGTCCCCGACAATCCCGTCCATGCGGCGGGGTTGCTGCGCGGCCGCGACTACGCGGTCGAGCAGCGCGATGTGCTGTACGTCACCGTGCCCAACGGCCCCGGAGCGCTGGCGTCGGCCACGGGGCTGCTGAGCGCCGCCGGCGTGAACATCGACTACGCCTTCGCCTCGGCCCTCGCCGACCACCACATGGCTGCGGTCGTCGTCGCCGTCGACGACGCTCAGCGTGCCGCCGCGGCGGCGGGCATGTGACGGGCGGCGGAACGCCGCCGCCCCGCGACGTGCCCCCGGGAGTGATTGAGGGATGCGCCTCTACATCGAGACGATGGATGCGGTGCTCGTCGACTACGACCACGACGGCCGGGTGGAGCTGGACGGCGAGGGCTGGTCGACGCCGACGCTGCAGGAACGCCGTGCGGTCCTGCATGCGGCGCAGATGGAGATCGAGCGCCTGCAGGACCTCGTGCTTGCACTCGAGAGCGAAGCCGGCGACTGAGCGGGGGGCGTCCGGGCGGGCGGCCACGAGCCGCGCTCAGACCGTTCCCTCGTGCCGGCAGGTATCTCTTCAGGCCTTCGTCGGTGAGGATGCCCCGATGCTCCGCTCGAGGGCTCCGTTATTCCTGCAACGTCTTCCGATCGTCACGCAGACGGGCTGCCGCACGGCGGTCCGGTGGACCTGTCACTCATCGTCGTCGGGATCGTCGGCCGGGGGGTTCGGCTCGACGTCGAACCGCAGGGTCTCGCCGTCGAGGCCGATGCGCACCGTCCCCCCGTGCTCGAGGCGGCCGAAGAGGATCTCGTCGGTGAGGGGGTTGCGCACCTCGGTCTGGATGAGACGGGCGAGGGGGCGGGCGCCGTAGGTGGGGTCGTGGCCCTTTGCCGCGAGCCAGGCGCGGGCGTCGGGCTCGAGGGTGATGGCGACCCGGCGCTCGGCGAGCTGCGTCTCGAGCTGGAGGACGAACTTCTCGACGATGGTCTCCACGACGGCGGGAGGGAGGCTGTCGAAGGTGACGATGGCGTCGAGCCGGTTGCGGAACTCGGGGCTGAAGGCGCGCTCGATGGCCGCCTTCGTGCGTCCCTTGCCGCTGCCGGTGCGGTCCTCGCTGAAGCCGATGGGCGCCGCGCTCGCCTCGCGCGATCCGGCGTTCGACGTCATGATGACCACGACCTGCCGGAAGTCCGCCTTGCGCCCGTTGTTGTCGGTGAGGGTCGCGTGGTCCATCACCTGCAGCAGGATGTTGTAGACGTCGGGGTGGGCCTTCTCGATCTCGTCGAGCAGAAGCACGGCGTAGGGATGGGCCCGGACCGCGTCGACGAGCAGCCCCCCCTGCTCGAAGCCGACGTAGCCCGGCGGGGCGCCGATGAGCCGCGCCACCGCGTGCTTCTCCATGTACTCGCTCATGTCGTAGCGAATGAACTCGTTCCCGAGGTGGATGGCGAGCTGCTTTGCGAGCTCGGTCTTGCCGACACCGGTGGGGCCGGTGAACAGGAAGCACCCGGCGGGGCGCTCGGGCTGCCCGAGTCCCGCCCGCGCCCGCTTGATGGCCGTCACGACCGCCGCCACCGCGTCGTCCTGGCCGAACACCACCCGCCGGAGGGCCTCGTCGAGGGTGCGCAGGCGCTCCTTGTCCGACGCCGTCGCCTGCTTCTCGGGGATGCGGGCCATGCGCGCGATGATGCGCTCGATGTCGCCGGCGGTCACGCGGGGGAGCGCGGGGTCGTTCTCCGCCTCCACGGCCGGTTCGGCGACGCTGCCGGCGCGGGCCGCCTCCACGGCCGGTTCGGCGACGCTGCCGGCGCGGGCCGCCACGTCCGGCGCCGCGGTTTCAGCGGTCTCTTCCGCCTCGCCCGGCGCCTCTGCGGTCGCCGCCACGTCCGCAGTCTCGGCCTGACCGGCGCTCTTCTCCGCGTTCGCCGTCTCCCCGCCTGCCGCCGCGCCGTCACCCGCGGCGTCCGCCGCTTCGTCCCGCCGTGCGCCGGCGCCCGCGTCCACCGCCGGCGCGTCGGGCCCGACGACGGCGATGCTCGCGCCCGCCTCGTCGAGCACGTCGATGGCGCTGTCCGGAAGGCGCGAGTCGCGCAGGTGTCGCCGGGCCAGCTTCGCGGCGGCGCGCAGGGCGGCGTCGGTGAACGTCACGTGGTGGTGCTCCTCGTAACGCGACCGCAGCCCCGTCAGTATCTCGACCGTCTCGTCGACGCTCGGCTCTTCGAGCACCACCCGCTGCAGCCGGCGGGCGAGCCCGCGGTCGCGTTCTATCTGCTTGAACTCGTCGAACGTCGTCGACCCGATCAGCCGGAGGTCCCCGGCCGCGAGGAGCGGCTTGATCAGCATCGCGAGGTCCATCGTGCCTCCGGTGGTGGCTCCCGCCCCCACCGTCGCGTGGACCTCGTCGATGAACAGGATGGGCATCGGGCGTGCCGAGAGGGCGTCGACGACGGCCTTGAAGCGCTCCTCGAAGTCGCCCCGGAAGCGGGTGCCCGCGAGCAGGGCGGCGGTGTCGAGGGCGAAGATCTCGGCGCCGTGGAGACGCGCGGGGATGTCGTCGTCCAGCATCCGGCGCGCCAGCCCTTCGGCCAGCGCGGTCTTGCCCACGCCGGCGTCCCCGACGAACACCGGGTTGTTCTTGCGCCGGCGGCAGAGGATCTGGAGGGTGCGCCGCAGCTCGTCGAGGCGTCCGATGAGGGGGTCGAGACGGCCCTGTCGGGCGCGCTCGGTCAGGTTGACCGCGAATGCCGCCAGGGGGTCGCGGGCGGGGGCGGGGCCGTCGCCCGTCTTTCCCGCCGTCGCCGGTTCCGCAGGCGGCTCGCCCTGGCCCGACGGGGCCTTCGAGATCCCGTGAGAGATGTAGTTGAGCACGTCGAGCCGGGAGATGTCCTGCGACTGCAGCAGCTCGGCCGCGTAGGAGTTGGGCTGCTGCAGGATGGCCGCGAGCACGTCGCCGAAGCGGACCTCGTCCTTGCCCGCGCTCTGGACGTGGAGCACCGCCGTCTGCAGCACGCGCTGGAACGCCAGGGTCTGCTGCGGCTCGCGCTGCCGCCCCTTCTTCGACTGCTCGAGGCCGTCGAGGAACGTGTCGAGCGCGTGGCGCAGGGCCGGCAGGTCGGCGCCGCACGCGGTGAGGATCTTCTCGCCCTCGGGGTCGTGGGCCAGCACGTAGAGCAGGTGCTCGAGGGTCAGGTGCGTGTGGCGGCGCACCGTCGCCTCGCGGTACGCGACGTTCAGGATCAGCTCGATGGCGGCGCTGAACATGGTGCGGCCGGTCACTCCTCTTCGATGACCGCCTGCAGGGGGAACCCCTCGCGCCTGGCCAGCGCCCGGGTGGCGGCCACCCGCGTCTCGGCGATCTCGTGGGTGTAGGTGCCGCAGCGCCCGCGGCCCCGGGTGTGGACCTGCATCATGATGCCGTAGGCCTCGGCCGGGCTCTTGTCGAAGACCGACTCCAGCACCTGCACGACGAACTCCATCGTCGTGTAGTCGTCGTTGAGCAGGGTGACGTGGAAGCGGTGCGGCTCGCGGGTCTTCCGGCGAGTCTCGTCGAGCACGCCGTGGTCGGTACGGGGATCGTGCGTCATTCCCCTGCCATCAGACTATGGACACGGCGGCGGCGTCAAGGCGGGCGGATGCCGGGGGCGCCCACCGGGACCGTGCCGCGCCCGGTCCCGGGCCGCCCGGCTCTCGCGGCGGCGGCATGATGCGGCGGCATAGTAAGATCCCCCTGCCATGCCCACGATCGCGCGCGGCATCAGCTACACCGACCTGAACTTTCTCGGCCACCCCCGGGTCATCGCCACCGCCGTCCTCGAGGACGGCGGCGGGGCCGCCCTCGTCGACCCGGGTCCGTCGACCTGCCTCGACACCCTGCGCGCGTCGCTCCGCGAACAGGGCATCGCGCCGGCCGATGTGCGGACGATTCTCCTCACCCACATCCACCTCGATCACGCGGGGGCGACCGGCGCCCTGGTCCGCGAGAACCCCGGCATCCGGGTCTGCGTGCACGAGGCGGGGGCGCCGCACATGGTGGACCCCGCCAGGCTGCTGGTCAGCGCGGGCCGACTCTACGGCGACGACATGGACCGGCTGTGGGGCGAGTTCCTGCCCGTGCCCGAGGGGAACGTGCACGTCCTCGCCGGCGGCGAGCGCCTCCGGTTGGGCGACCGCGAGCTGGAGGTCGCGTACACGCCGGGGCACGCGTCTCATCACGTCAGCTTCCTCGACCGGGCGAGCGGGGTGGCGTTCGTCGGCGACACCGCGGGGGTGCGGGTAGGCCCCGAGCGTTTCGCCCTGCCCCCGACGCCGCCGCCCGACATCGACCTCGACGTCTGGAAGGCCAGCATCCGGCGCATCGCGGACTGGCGGGCCGATACGCTGTTCGTCACCCACTTCGGCCCCCACGAGGACGCCGCGGACCAGCTCGACGGCCTCGTCGGGCACCTGGACGGGCTGGCCGCGATGGCGCGCGCCATCATCGAGGACGAGGTGCCCGCCGACGAGCGCGCCGACCGGTTCGTGGCCGACACCCGGCGCTACCTGATGCGGCGCATGCCCGAGTCGCAGGCGGCTCTCTACGACCTCGCCGCCCCGTTCTCGATGTGCTGGCTCGGGCTGGCGCGCTACTGGAAGAAGCAGGGACTGGACGCAAGCTGACAGGACGGCGACCCACCGGACCGAGGACGAGCCCGACCGCTCGACCCACCGGCAGAGACGGACGGAGACGAAGATGCCGCTCGGCTTCATTGGACTCGGGACCATGGGACGCCCGATGGCGCTCCACCTGTTGGCCGGCGGCCACGCCATGGCCGTCTACGCGCGGCGTGCCGAGTCGGCCCGGCCCCTCGCCGAGGCCGGCGCGGTCGTCTGCCCCACCCCCGCCGCGGTGGCCGAGCGCAGCGAGGTCGTCTTCACCATGGTGACGGGGACCCGGGACGTCGAGCAGGTGCTGCTCGGCCCGGACGGCGTCGTCCACGGCGCGCGCCGCGGAAGCCTCGTCATCGACATGAGCACCATCGACCCCGTCGCCACCCGCGCCATCGCGGCCCGGCTCGGCGACGGCGGGGTCGATATGCTGGACTCGCCGGTGTCCGGGGGGCCGCAGGGCGCGCGCGACGCGACGCTGACGATGATGGTGGGGGGGCCGGAGGAAGCGGTCGAGCGCGCGAAGCCCCTGTTCGCGCTGCTGGGTCCGAAGGTGATCCACGTCGGCGAGTCGGGCGCCGGCCAGACCACGAAGGCGTGTCACCAGCTCGCGCTCGTGGTGAACGCGCTGGGCGCGGCCGAGGCCCTGGCCCTCGCCGACCGCTGCGGGCTCGACGCCGAGCGCGTGCGCCAGGTGATGTTGGGCGGCATGGCCTCGAGCCGCGTGCTCGATGTGTTCGGCGCGCGCATGGCGGCGCGCGACTTCGCGGCCGGCATCGAGTCGCGGCTGTATCACAAGGATCTCGACATCGCCCTCGGCCTCGCCCAGGAGCGCGGCGTCGCCCTGCCCGCGGCATCCCTGGCCTTGCAGTTCATCGACGCACTGCTGGGGCGGGACCGCGGCCGCGACGACCTGTCGGCGCTGATTACGCTGATCGAGGAGATCAGCGACAACGCGGCCGACCTGCCGTCCACCGTGGCCGAGTGAGGAGTGGGCGCCGGACGCGTGCGGTATCCTTGGGGGTCATGATCACCCGATTCCTGTCGGCCCTGCTGGCGGCGGCCGGCGCCGTCGTCCTCTCCGGCGCCGGCGACCTCGGCGCGGCGGGGGGAGAGCCCGTCGCGCGGCCGCGCCAGGCAGGCGACGCGTGCGCCCGCGTCGCCGAGGCCGGGCTCGGCCTGCCGCACACCACGATCACCATCGCCGAGGCGGTCGACCCGCCGTTCACCCCGCCCGAGACGTTCTCGTCGCGCGGCTTCACCGTCGACGACGTCTCGTTCTGTCGCGTCGCCGGGACGTCGAGCCCGGAGGCCGGCTCGGAGATCCGGTTCGAAGTGTGGCTGCCGCCGGCCGACGCGTGGAACGGGCGGTTCCAGGGCATCGGGTCGGGCGGCTCGGCCGGGGCCATCCGCTATCCCCAGCTCGCGGACGCGGTTCGGAACGGCTACGCGGCCGTCGCCACCGACAACGGCCATACCAGCACGAGCGGCTTCGACGGGAGTTGGTCGCTGGGGCGCCCCGTCCGCCTCGTCGACTTCGGCTACCGCGCCCAGCACGAGGCGACGGTGGCGGGCAAGGCGGTGACCCGCGCCTACTACGGCCGTCCCGCCGACTTCTCCTACTTCGTCGGCTGCTCGCAGGGCGGCCACCACGCGCTGATGGAGGCGCAGCGGTACCCCGACGACTACGACGGCATCGTCGCCGGGGCCCCCGCCAACTACTGGATCGGCCTGATGACGGGCGAGCTGTGGGCGGGGCTCGCGACTACGAAGACCCCCGGGCAGGACCTGCCGCGCGAGAAGCTGCCCCTGCTCGGGGCCGCGGTGCTCGAGGCCTGCGACGCGATCGACGGCCTCGAGGACGGACTGATCGACGACCCCCGGGTCTGCGACTTCGACCCCGGCGTGCTCGAGTGCGCCGGCGCGGACGGCGACGACTGCCTGACTGCGGGGCAGGTGGCGGCGGCGCGCGCCATCTATGCGGGGCCGGTGCGGCCGAGCACCGGCGAGCAGATCTTCCCCGGCTACCCGCCGGGCAGCGAGTGGTTCGAGGCCCCCGACGGCCGGGGCGGCTGGGGGCGCTACTGGGCCGGCATCGAGCGGCTGGGCGGCAGCACCGCCGACTTCATGCGCTACAGCGTGTTCGAGGACCCCGACTACGACATCACCGGGTTCGACTTCGACGACGACTGGGTCCTCGCCAACAACCGGCCTCTCGGGGCCGGCGCCGACGACACGCTCGGCTCGGCCCTGAACGCCGTCGACCCGGACCTCTCGGCGTTCAAGGCCCGCGGCGGCAAGCTGATCAGCTATCACGGCTGGGCCGACGCGCTCATCACCGGCTACTACGCGGTCGAGTACTACGAGAGCGTGATGGCCGCCCTGGGCGGCCGGGAAGAGACGACCGACTTCTACCGCCTGTTCATGGCGCCGGGCGTCGCCCACTGCCGGGGCGGACCGGGGCCCGACCGCTTCGACGCGGTGACCGCGCTCGAGCGGTGGGTCGAGGACGGGGTGGCGCCGGACCGGATGGTGGCGTCGAAGGTCGTCGAGGGCGAGGTGACGCGCACGCGGCCGCTGTGTCCCTACCCGCAGGTGGCGCGGTACGCGGGAACCGGGAGCATCGACGACGCCGCGAACTTCGCGTGCGTCGCGCCCGAATGAGGCGCAGAGCAGAGGGGACCGCGCGGGGACGAGCGTCAGCGCCGCAGACGGCGATTCCCGCGTCGGTGAGAGAGAATCAGGAGTGTACGAGATGCAGAAACGAACCTTCGGTGCCGTGCTGGCGTTGACCGCGCTGGCCATGGTGCTGTCCGTCCCCGCCGTCGCCCAGCCGGCGTCGGGCGTGCCTCGCCTGCCCGACGGCGCCCCCGACCTTCAGGGGGTCTGGGACTTCCGGACCCTGACGCCGTTGCAGCGCCCCGATGACCGGGCCGACCAGGCCGAGCTCACGGCGGAGGAGGCGGCCCAGCTCGAGGCCGCGGCCGCTCAGCGGGCGGCCGAGGCCGACCAACCGAGCGAGGTCCGCACCGAACCGCTGCCGGTGGGCGGTGACGTGGGCGCGTACAACAACTTCTGGTTCGACCGGGGGGCCGGGGTCGTCGACGACCGCCGCACGTCGCTCATCGTCGATCCTCCCGACGGCCGCGTGCCCGAGGCGCAGCCGGGCGCGGACCGGCAGGGCCCGGGCCCCGGGGCGACGCGGCCGGTCCGGTTCCGCGTCGGCGGCATCGGCAGCGACGGTCCCGAGGACCGCGGCATCGCCGAGCGGTGCCTGCTCGGGTTCAACACCGGGCCCCCCATCGTGCCCGGTGGATACAACCAGAACATCCAGATCTTCCAGACCGCCGACCACGTGGTCATCCTCCACGAGATGGTGCACGACTCGCGCATCGTGCCCCTCGACGGGCGCGCGCCGCTCCCCGACGACCTGCGCCAGTGGCTGGGCAGCTCGCGCGGGCGCTGGGAGGGCGACACGCTCGTCGTCGAGACCACCAACTTCACCGCCAACACCGCCAGCTTCAACCCGTCCGTCGTGCAGTCCATCGGCTCGGGCGAGACGCTGCTCCTGACAGAGCGGTTCAGCCGCCTCGACGAGGACACGCTGCTCTATGAGTACACCATCGACGATCCGGCCACCTTCACGCGGCCGTTCACCGTGGCGCTGCCGATGAAGCGGGGGTCCGCGATGTTCGAGTACGCCTGCCACGAGGGCAACTACGGCATGCAGAACCTGCTGTCAGGTGCCCGGGCGGAAGAGCTGGCCGAGTCCGGGCAGTAGCGCCGGCCGCCCGCGACCGACGCGAGTCGGCCGGGGCCCGCCAGACGCGCTTTCCTCGGTATCACAGGGTTGGCCGGGCGGTGAATGGGAGCCTCCCGGCGACGACTTCCGCGCGCCGCCCACGCCCGGCGGCGCGCGGAGAAGCCGGCGCCCCGTCGAGGGGCGTCAGGCCAACGCCAACAGGAGAACCAGTCAAATGAGACGCACCACCGCTTTCGCCGTCGCCTTCTTCACCGCCGCCGCCCTCGCGCTCTCCGCCCCGGCGTCTGGCCAGTCCCCCGGCTGGACCACGCTGCTCGACGGCTCGTCCCTCGACGGCTGGAACCAGATCGGCGACGCCAACTGGTCGCTCGTCGACGGCGCGGCCCAGGCCGACAGCGGCGCCGGGTTCCTCGTGACCCCGGTGTCCTACGGCGACTTCGAGCTCGTGCTGCAGTACTGGGTCGAGGAACCGGCCAACAGCGGCATCTTCATCCGCTGCGCCGACCCCGCGAGCGTCAACGACCGCAACTCGTACGAGGTCAACATCTTCGACACCCGCCCGGACCAGACCTACCGCACCGGGGGCATCGTCCACTTCGCCGCCCCGGCCAGCCAGGTCGAGAGCGCCGGCCGCTGGAACACCTACGAGATCATCGCCGAGGGGCCGCGGCTGCGGGTGTGGCTGAACGGCGAGCAGATGGTCGACATCGAGGACACCCAGTTCGCCGCGGGGCCCATCGCCCTGCAGTACGGCTTCGGGGTCGTGAAGTTCCGCAACGTGATGATCCGGGGGCTGTAGGACCGCTCGCGGTCGGCTGACCCGAACGCGGATGCAACGACAAGGCGTGGAACGACTTCCTCGCGCGTCTGGCCCTGCGCGGGCGGCGCGCGAGGAGGCCTTCGAAGTCGGTCTCTGATTTCGGAGGCAACTCGCCGACCACGCTCGGTTGCGACGCGAGGGTCGGTCAGCCGCCACGTGAACGACACGATGTCGCCAAGCGTCGGAATGGCGCCGGATCGTCCGCCGCCGGCGCGGCACGCGCGGGGCGGTGCGCCGACATCGGCACCCGATGCCGGGACCGAGGACGAACCATGCCCATTCAGAATCGCCGCCGGCGCCCCGGCGTCGCCGCCGCCCTCGTCACGCCCGTACTCCTCACCCTGACCTGTGCCATGACCGCTACGGCCCAGAACCGCATGCCTCCCCTGACGGAGGCCGAGATGACCCCCGAGCAGCGAGCCGCCGTCGACGTGTTCAGGGAGGCGCGGAACACCGACCGCGTCGGCGGGCCGTTCATGGTGATGCTCCGCAGTCCCGAGATGATGAACCGGGCGCGCAACGTCGGCGACTACGTGCGATTCCGGAGCGCGCTGCCGCCGCGGCTCAGCGAGTTCGTCATCCTGCTGACCGCGCGCCACTGGACGCAGAACTACGAGTGGTACGTGCACGCGCCGATCGCCGAGCGCGAGGGGCTCGACGCCGCCATCATCGAGGCGGTGGCCGAGGGGCGCCGCCCGACGGCGCTCGCCGCCGACGAGGCCGCCGTCTACGACTTCTGCATGGAGTTGCTGCGCAACCACGGCGTCAGCGACCCGACCTATGCGCGCATGGTCTCGCACTTCGGTGAGAAGGGCGTCATCGACGCCATCGGCATCCTGGGCTACTACCAGATGCTGGCGATGGTGATGAACACGGCAAGGACGCCGCTGCCGGACGGGGTGGAGGCGGGCCTGTCGGCGTTTCCGCGGTAGCCCGGACCGGGCGAGGCCGGCGGCGTGCGCAGAGGGCCGGCGGGCCGCTCGGGCGCCGGCGCCGAGACGGCGATCTCGCCGGGCGCCGTCTGTCGGACGCGAATGTGCGCGGTGTCATGACCGTCCTCCATGCGTGAGCCGCGAGGGCGTGGAGGCACGGCGAGGCACGAGAGGGCGCACGGCGGGCCGGGGGATACGACTTGCGGTAAGATGGGCGTCGTCGGCGGAGCAGTGGCGGCGTGCACCACGGGTGAGGCCGCCCCGCCAGGCGCCGGCGACAGCGATCGAGGCGGCCGCCCATCCCCGCCTCGGCCGAGGCAGCCATGGCCACCACCGCCCCTCCCACCTCGCCCGGCGCCAGGTTCATCGACCCCAAAGTGCTGGCCCGCATCGGCAGCCTCGAGCTGGCCGCTCGGTTCGTCGTCGAGGGGTTCATCAACGGCCTGCACAAGGCGCCGTACCTGGGCGTGTCCATCGACTTCGCCGAGCACCGCGGCTACATGCCGGGCGACGACATCCGGCGCGTCGACTGGCGGCTATTCGCCCGGACGGACCGCTTCTACGTCAAGCAGTTCGAGGCCGACACGAACACCAACTTCTCGGTGCTCTTCGACGTCTCGAAGTCGATGAACTTCGGCAGCCATGCGCTGACCAAGCTCGACTACGGCCGCTTCCTCGCCGCCTGCCTCAGCTATCTCAGCACGAAGCAGCGGGACCGGGTGGGCATCGTGACCTTCGACGACGACATCGTCGAGCGGGTGCCGCCGTCGGCCAAGCACTTCGAGGTCTCCCTCCACACCCTCGACCGGATGACCGCAGGCCGGCCCGGCGCGCTGGGGCCGCCGCTGTACAAGGCGACCGAGTTCTTCAAGCGCCCGAGCATCGTCGCCGTCATCTCCGACTTCTACGAGGAGCCGGAGGAGGTGTTCGACGCCGTCAAGCCGCTGCGGTTCGCGGGCAACGACGTCATCATGTTCCACGTCCTCGACCCCGCCGAGGTCGACTTTCCCTACGACGACTCGGTCAGCTTCCAGGACATCGAGACCGGCCGCAAGGTGCCGGTGGTGCCCGACAAGCTGCGCGATCAGTACCGCCAGCTCGTGCAGGACCACATCGAGGCCCTCACGAAGCTCGCCAACCAGAACCGCATCGACTACCACTTCATGAACACGAAGGTCCCGCTGGACCACGCGCTGTTCCGGTACCTGGCGATGCGGCACAAGCTCACCAAGGGGCGCTGATGGCTTTTCTGGCTCCGCTGTTCCTCGCCGCCCTCGCGGCGCTCGGGGCCCCGGTGCTGCTGCACATGATTCAGCGGCAGCGGACCGAGGTCGTCGAGTTTCCGTCGCTGATGTTCGTGCGGAAGATCCCGTTCCGCTCGCTGCGCCGGCAGCGCATCCGGCACTGGCTGCTGCTGCTCATGCGGTGCGCGGCCCTCGCCCTCCTCGTCGCCGCCTTCGCCCGGCCGTTCCTCCGGTCGACGGCGCTCGCGGTGGCCGGGGGCGGGCGCGAGGTCGTCGTGCTGCTCGACCGCTCGTGGAGCATGGCCTACGGCGACCGGTGGGACCGCGCCCTCGCCACCGCCCGCGGGGTGGTGCAGGACCTGGGGCCGCAGGATCGCGCCACCGTGGTCCGGTTCGACAGCGGGGCCGAGGCGGGGACCCGGTCGACGAACGACCGCGCGAGCCTGCTCGCGGCCGTCAACGACGCCGAGGTCGGCGCCGGCATCACGCGCTTCGGCCCGCCGCTGCAGCTCGCCCAGGGCATCCTGGAAGACTCGGACCTGCCGCGGCTCGAGGTCGTGCTCGTCAGCGACTTCCAGCGGACGGGGATCGACAGCGCCGCGAACACCCTCCTGCCCTCCGGCACGGTGCTGACCCCGGTGGCGGTGGCCGACGAGGAGGAGACGCAGAACGTCAGCGTGGTCGGGGTCTCGGTGCAGCGGGACACCTTCGCGGGGGCGGAGCGCGCCACGGTGACGGCGCGGCTCGCCAACCGCGGGTCGGAGCCGGTCGAGCGGATGCGGGTGGCCCTGGAGCTGAACGACTACGAGCTCGAGGCGCTGCCGGCCGCCGTCGAGCCGTCGAGCGTGGCCAGCATCACCTTCGCCCCGTTCACCATCGACGACGCGGCGATGCCGGTCTCCGTGCGTGCCCAGGCCGACGCCCTGCCCCACGACAACGTCTTCCACTTCCTCGTCTCGCCGGGCGACGTCGTGCCGGTGCTCGTCGTCGTCAGCCCCGGCGCCCCCGAGTCGAGCCTGTACCTGGAGCGGGCGCTGGACATCGGGACGAGTCCGTCGTTCGCGCCGGTGGTGCGGTCGGTGGACGAGCTGACGGTCGAGGACATCGAGGCGGCGTCGGTGGTGGTGCTCAACGACGTGGGGCCGCCGGCGGGCGAGCTCGGGACCGCGATGACCCGGTTCGTCGAGGGCGGCGGCGGGCTCTGGATCGTGCTGGGCGAGAACGTCCGGTGGCCGGGCGGCGACTTCGACGTGCTGCCGGGCGCCGTCGGCGAGCCGGCCGACCGCGACGGCCGCGGCGGCGTGCTGGGGTTCGTCGACTACACGCATCCCGTGTTCGAGTTGTTCGGCACCCCCCGCAGCGGCGACCTCACCACGCCGCGGTTCTTCCGCTACCGGCCGCTCGACCTGCAGGCGGCCGCGGCGGTGCTCGCGCGCTACGACAACGGCGACGTCGCCCTCGCCGAGCGCTCCCTCGGAGCGGGCCGGGTGCTGGTGTGGACATCGACCCTCGACAGCTTCTGGAATGACCTCGCGTTGAAGCCGATCTACCTGCCGCTCGTCCACAGGACCGTCGAGTACCTCGCCGCCTACCGCACGCCGACATCGTGGCTGACGGCGGGGCAGGTGCTCGACCTGGCGCAGTACCCGGGCGCGGACGGCCTCGACCTCGTCGACGGCAACCTCGTGGTGCGGGACCCCACCGACGACCGTGTCCCGATGGGGTCCGGGGGCCGAGACGGCCGGTCGGGCTTCATCGATCTCGTCGAGCCCGGCTTCTACGAGATCCGCGACCTCGATGCGGAGGACACCTCGGTGGTCCGCGTGGCCGTCAACGTCGATCTGGCCGAGTCGAACCTCGCCGTCGCCGACCCCCAGGAACTGGTGGCGGCGGTCACCGGCCGCGCCGGCGGCGACCGCACGGTGGCCGGCCAGCGCCAGCTCCGCCCCGAGGACCTGGAGCGCCGCCAGACCGTGTGGTGGTACCTCCTGGTCGGCGCCATGGGGTTCCTCGCCACCGAGACCGTCCTCTCCAACCGCCTGTCGCGCCGGGCCCTCGACCCGGACGCGTGAGCCGGCGCGCCGTCCGACGACTTCTTCGACGTACCGGCTGGCTACCGCCTCCAGGACTTGTGGCGGACCGCTGGGGCATGGCGGACCTCGTCTCTGCTTCGAACACGGCAACTTCGCCCAGGGAGTCGGCGCCGTAGCCGCGTCGAAGGGCCTACCGGTCCGGCATGGCTCGCAGCAGGAACTGATCGAACAGCGGAACCGTGAAGGCGGTGTCGCCGTGGGCCGGGCTGTAGATCATGCCCTTGGCGATGAGACCGGATCGGCGCGGAGCGACCGACTCGACCTTGACCCCGAGCGCGGCGGCGATGTCGCCGGAGCGGTGGCGGCCGGGCCCGCGAACCGCCATGGCGCGCAGGTAGTCCTTCTCCTTGGGAGTCAACCGGTCGAACCGGACGCGGAAGAAGTCGCGGTCGAGCGTGTCGATGACGCTCGATCGGGCGGCGTTGACGTCGTCATCGGTAATCGGATTCGCCGGCGCCGCGGTCCACACGTGATAGCCCCACTCCTGGAGGAAGTAGGGATAGCCGCCGGATTCCGTTACGACGAGGTCCACCGCGGCGGAGGTCAGCTCGACGCCGAGCTCCCCGGCTGGAACGACGATGGCGGCGGCGGCGTCGTCGGGCGGCAGCGAGCTCACGGCCGGGAACTCGAAGAGACGTTCGGCGTACGACCGGGCGGCGCCGAACCGGGCCGGCAGTTGAGGCAGTCCGGCGCCGGTCAGGAGAACCGGCAGTCCGAGCTGCGTCGTGCGGTGGATGGCCGTGACGAGAGCCGCGAGCTCGTCGCCGGACAGGTACTGGACCTCGTCGACTGCCAACATCAAGCCCGAATCGCAGGCGGCGGCGGCCTCGCCGGCCGCCACGAGAAGGTCGGTCAGGTCCTCGGCCAGCAGCCCTGAATCAGCCCGGCCCGCAAGGGCATCGACACCGATGGCGATCGACGCGCCGCCGGGCAGCTTCAGCGTGAACGACTTGAGCACGCCCAGCGCGGTGGTGACGGCCCGGCTGACCCGGCTGTTCCATTCGAGCAGGATCCTCCGCAGCCGGACCGCCAGCAGCGTGCGGAAGTCCTCGTTCTCGGGCGCCTCGATGAACCCGACCTTCACCCCCTCGGCCGCCGCGATTTCGGTGAAACGGTTCAGCAGCACCGTCTTGCCCACACCTCGCAGGCCGACGAGCATGCAGCTCTTGCCGGACCTGCCGCTCAACGTCCGTCGCAGGGTGACGCCGAACCCGTCGATCAGCTCGTCGCGACCGATCAGGGCGGGCGGCCGCGTGCCTGCGCCCGGCTGGTACGGGTTCTGGAGACGGTCCATATTGACGGACCTTACCACGGCTTATTCGTGGGCAGACTGATTTCTGCTGCCCGACATAAGATTGGGCGCCATGACTACGTGCCCGGTCGGCGCCCGGCGGGCCGGCGATCCGAAGCGGTCGGGTGAACGCGGTGCGTGATGGCTGCCCGCTACGGGTCGGAAAGCGCCTGCGCGGCGGACTCGTCGAGGTACCCGGTCGGGGGCAGGTCCTGCGCCGTCTGCCAGCGGCGGATGGCGGCCCGCGTGCGAAGGCCGATGAGCCCGTCGAGGGGGCCAGGGTCGAAGCCCTGCGCCCGCAGCCGGCGCTGGATCAGCCGCAGGGCGTCCCGGTCCAACCCGAGCGCCGCCTCCGTCGCCGCCCCGCCGGTCTGCGCTCGGGGGCCCGTCGGCGGCTCGTCGGCGGCCGATGGCCGGTTCACGTCCGGGGGCGCCGTCTCGGCCATCGACGCGACGCCCCCGGACGCCGTCGCCGCCGGCGGGGTGAACGTGAACCAGCCGGCGAGCGCGTCGACAATCCCGGCCGCGACCATGTCCGCCCCGTGGAGGCTGAGGTGCATCCCGTCGGCGGCGTGGACGATGCGGGGGCGGCCGGCCACCTCGGCCCGCGCGAGGGGCTTGCCGGCCGCGTCGGCGGTCATCGCGAAGGTGTCGACGAAGTACGCGCCCGCCCGCTCGCAGGCGGCCCGGGTGACTGCGTTGATGCGGGCCATCTTGCTCTGGTGGTAGTTGTTCCGCATCGCCGGCATGCCCAGTATGACCACGGGCACGCCGTCGTCGGCGAAGAGCGCCACGAACGCTTCCAGCCGGGCGCCGTAGACCGCGTCCCAGGCGTCCGTGAAGAAGGGGGCGACGGCCCGGCCGGTGTCCCCGTCCGTCAACCCCTGGCCGTCGTTTCCGCCGAACTGGGCGATGACGAGGTCGGGCCGGAAATCGGTCTTCAACTCCAGCGCCCTCGTGTTCCAGTCGAAGTAGTCGGGACGCGCCATGCCGGTCGAATGACGCCCGTGGCGCAGCACCTGCAGGCCCTCGAAGGTCTCGAGCTGCCGCTCGAGGGCGCGCCCGAGGTCGGTCTGAATCGAGGAGGCCCCCACGAGCAGCACCCGTCGCGGGGCCGGGGCGGGTGCGGGGGCGGGGGACTCGGCTTCGTCGGGAACTTCGACCGGGGCCGGGACGGGGGCGGGCGGCGGCGGAGACTGCCGTCCACCCACCGTGAACGCGGTCCCGTAGAAGGCGCGCTTGCGCGCTTCCAACGCTTCGCGCAAACGCGTCAGTCCCGTCACCGCGCCGACACGGGAGAGGGCCGCGGCGGCCTCGACCCGCCAACGTGGCCCCTCGCCGAGCGCGTGATTTCTCTCCGCTTCGGCGTGCAGCTCGCGGCCGACGAGGGCGCCCATGCCGAAGGCGAGGCCCCAGCAGAGAGCCAGCATCGTCCAGGGGGCGAGCGAGGTCCTGCAGCGCGGCTCGGGGGGAGCAGCAGCAGAGGGCATTCGGAGGATTCTCCCGGAAGACGGCAAACGCCCCGCCCGCTACGCCGTAGGCGGACGGCGCCCATGTTACCAGACCCGTTCGTCCCGCTCGTCGGTGGCGTTGACGGTCGCGTTGACGGTCGCGTTCGCGATCTGCGTCGACGCGAATCCCCGCCGGCGCGAGCCCCCCCCGGCCTCGACCCGCCGCGAGGCGCCGAGCCCGTCCTGCCGCGGGTGCCAGGTCGCGCAGGCCGCGACCGGCCGCCGCGCACGACCGGGACGTTGCGCCGTCTCGCCGCGGGTCGGCGCCGCCGAGCCCCTCGCGGCGGCCGATACCGGACGCGCACGCTCTGGACGTCTCGCCGCTTGCCGCGTGAACTCCAGCCCGCTCCGCCGGGTCAGAAGCTGAAGTAGGCGTTCGGCAGGACGCCGACCGGCCGCATCGCCAGCAGCAGGAAGAACATCGCCAGCCAGAACGCCCATCGCAGCGCCGGCGGCAGGGCCTCGCTCCCGCGGACGAAGCGGACGCGGACGGCGTCTCCGACGAAATGGAGGGCGAAGCCGGCGAGGGTCAGCGGCAGCAGGAGCAGCGAGAAGCCGCCGCCCTGCAGCCCCGGGGTGCACAGGCGGGACAGGAACGTCCACGCCGTGGTCAGATCGGAGCAGACGAAGAAGACCCGCGACGCGCACGCCACCAGCATCGTCCATGCCCAGCCCCGCAGCCACGCCCCCGCGGTCGGCGGCTGCTCGACGCCGCCGCGGGCGCGGCGCCGGTCGAGCCGGTACTTGTGGACGGCCAGCGCGGCGCCGTGGAGGGCGCCCCACACGACGAAGCCCCAGGTTGCGCCGTGCCAGAGCCCGCAGACGACCATGGTGAGGAACAGGTTGAGGAGAACGCGGGGCTGCCGGCGGCGCGACCCCCCGAGCGGGTGGTAGACGAAGTCGCGCAACCAGCGGCTGAAGGTCATGTGCCAGCGCCGCCAGTAGTCGCCGATGCTGGCCGCCGAATACGGGTTGTTGAAGTTG
>CBDATI010000040.1:0-9467 GCA_965199675.1 Vicinamibacterales bacterium
AGATGAGCAGGCCACGGGCCTCCGAGTGCGTCCGCCGTGCGACAGAGCGCGCCGGGATGCGTCGCCGCCTCGACGAGTGCGCGGTTGTTCTCCGGGATGCGTACCTCGCCGTGCTCAGCCAACCAGGCGCGGGTCGCCAGCACGCCGACCATGTTCTCGTAGACGCTGCCGAGGCCGAGCATCGTGCGTCCGCGCGTGCTGCGGCCTTGCGGATTCAACGTGCCGGCGAGCTGCGCCGGCGTCGGCGCCAGGATCACCACCCTCGCGGTGGCGAATCCTCGGGGCCGCGGCGTACGCTCATGGCGGTGCAGTCGTCCCGTACGCTGCAACAGAACGTCTCCCGGGGCGATGTCCGTCACGAGCCAGTCGGCGTCGATATCGAGTGACTGTTCGGCCGTCTGCGTGGTGACCGCCACGACGCCCTTGCGGATTCGGAACGCCTCCTCGAGCGCGCTGTCGAGAAGACGGCGATCCTCCAGCGCGAAGCGGCCGTGGTGGGGAGCGATCACGCCTTGGCATCGCAGGACGGGCGCGCCGAGCTCTTCGAGGCGCCGGACCGTTTCGACCGCATCATTGACCCGGTTGCGAACGAAGAGGATCACCGCGCCGAATTCGGCCGCGGTCCTGATCCGCTCCATCAGTGCCGGGTAGTCTGCCTCCGGGTCGCGCAGTTCGACCGTCACGCGTTTCCGCCGCGCACCGTCCGGCGGCAGCGCCTGCAGGTCTTCGTCGCTGCGCTGGATCGACGGGTATTGCTCGGCAGCGGCTTTGGTCGCATCGGGGATCTCGTGTTTCTCGACCCGTTCCTTCAGCAGACGCAGCCGGGCGCGAGAACCGAGCGTCGCCGACATCAGGAGCGCATGTCCGCCGGCCGCCCGATGCTGCTGCAGCACGTTCCGCAGCAGTCGGATCATGTAGGCGTCCGAGGCATGCACCTCGTCGATACAGAGCAGCAGCCGCAACATCGGCCCGGAACGGAACGGGGCGTGCCGTACGCGGAGTCCTCCCAGCAACACCTGATCGACCGTGCCGACCATCACGGCGCCCGAGAGATAGCGCTTGGTGTTCTCGACCGCCCATGTGCGTCCCGCCACCTCGTCCGGCCACAGCACATGGTGCTCGTTCGGCAGACGTTCACCGTCGGCGCCATCCACGCGCAGGTACCCCGGTACCGCCAAGCCGACCGGCGGTGCTGCGTCTCCCAGCCAGCGGCGGATGCAGTTCTTCACGCGGGCGTGAATCTGCACGGCTGCCGCGCGCGTGGGTAGCGCGAAGTAGAGTCCGTCAACCTTGCCGGCCTGGAACAGGCGCAGAAAGTGGACAAGCGCGGCCTCGGTCGTGCCGGAGCCGGTCTCGGCTTCCAGCACGGTCACCTGACCTGCATCGGGAAGCGGGGCGTCCAGCAGCGCCTTCTGCGCAGGCCGCGGAGTCGGAAGGTCTGGGAACAGAACCTTGAAGTCGAGCGCGTGCCGGTCGGCTGCCGAACGTCCACGGCTGGGGTCGATCCCGTACCGCCGCAATGCGGCCGAAGCGCGCTCCATCGCCCATGCGACGCGCTCCGAATCGGACGGCGCGCCAGCATCCGGCGACACGAACAGGTTCTCGTCGGATGCGATCCAGTCGGCCAACGTCACGAACCCGGCGAAGGCGTGCTGGAAACGAGTCTGACTCGGCAGCGGCTCATGTGCGTCGCTGAGCGCCTCGGGCGCCATCCGCTTCAGGGTCTCGGCCAGCGCCACCAGGGCGGACTGCGGATCATGCTCGCTGTTCGAGTCCCAGAGGGCGGGCTCCGGCTCGCGAATCGGGGGCAGGTCACCGTGATGCGCGAGAATCACGCCCCAGAACTCACGTTCTGCATCACGGTTCTCGAACCACGAGCGCGGAACGCCGAGGTTCCGGCGCACGGTCCTCCCCAGGGAGCGATGCGCATCGGACCAGTGTCCGTGCGACCCGATGATTGCCCACAATGGCGCGATGTGTCCCGCATACGGTCGTTCGCCTCGGAGCTTCCGCTGGAAGCCGTGATTCACCTTGCCGGCATCGTGAAGCCCGACCATGAAGCAGAGGCGGGCGATGTCGACGTCATCGAGTTCGCGCTCGGCGAGCGCGCCCAACCGCGCTCGGATGGTAGGCAGCCGCAGCAGCGCGATGGCGACTGCGGTGACGTCGATCGAATGATCGATGAGGCTGAGCCAACCTGAACTCTCCGCTTCCTGCCTGCGCGGGGACTTCGCCCACACCCGGGTCGATATGCCGTAGAGATTCTCCGCCATCGTCGAGTGCTGCGATACTCTCGGACGTCGTGGCATCTCGGAGCCGTGCGCCAGCCCATCCCGAACTACGATCCCATGATCGTTCCACGAATCCGTTTCGCACCTTCGTCGCGATCGACTTCGAGACCGCCAACTCGCGACGCGACAGCGCGTGCGCCGTCGGCCTCACCGTCTGCTGCGAGCCCGCGAGACCTCCGCCTGAACGGACGGGTCGCCCCCCGCGGACAGGCGACTCGAGATCGCCGCGGGTCAGGCCGATCCGCCAAGCCCAGCACGTGCTACGCTACCCAAACAGGACCGAAACCCATGAACGACACGCCTGACTCACCCGCCTCCACGGCCCCCCGCGCGCTCTGGTGGTCGCGCATGCAATACGATACCCGCATCCTCTTCCTGACTCTTCTCTGCGGGTTCCTGGGCCTGATCGCCGCAGCAGTCACGCCCCTGTACACCGAGTCCGGCGCCGACCGCCGCGCCGACGACGGCAACGCGCTGTCGCTCATCCTCTCCCGCCTCGACGACGCATCGGATGAACGCGCGGCCATGCGAGACGACATCACCGCGCTCCGCGCTGATATGAACATCGGCTTCCAGGAAGCGGCCCAAGACCGACAGGCCATCCGCGACGAGGCCGCAGCCGACCGACAGGCAATCCGGAGCGAGATGGCCGCGGGATTCGAAGCCGCAGCAACTGACCGGCAGGCCATCCGGAGCGAGATGGCCGCGGGATTCGAAGCCGCAGCAACTGACCGGCAGGCCATCCGGAACGAGATGGCCGCTGGATTCGAAGCCGCAGCAGCCGACCGGCAGGCCATCCGGAACGAGATGGCCGCGGGATTCGAAGCCGCAGCAGCCGACCGACAGGCAATCCGGAACGAGATGGCCACAGGATTCGAAGCCGCAGCAGCCGACCGACAGGCCATCCGCGACGAAGCCGCGGCTGACCGACAGGCCATCCGCGACGAGGCCGCAGCCGACCGACAGGCCATCCGCGACGAGGCCGCAGCCGACCGACAGGCCATCCGAAGCGAGATGGCCACGGTCCGAACCACCGTCACCGCAGAGATCGGCCACCTCAACCGCACGTTCGAGCTGACTGCGCTCTGCCTGATGGACCTTGCCGAGTACCAGCAGGTGATCGCGCGGCGCACCACCACCGGCGACCTGCCGTCCTTTCACTCCGCCGTCTGCAACCAGATCCGCAACCGGGCCGCCAACATCCCCTGACGCTGCACCGTCGCCCCGCCGCCGGGGCACACGCCGTACGCGTCCGATACATCGCGCGCGGCCATGCGGATGCTCAGCGCGGGCACGCGGTTCTCAGCCGCCCCGCCACTCGGCGGGCGAGACCCCGCGAGAACTCCGCCCGAACGGGCGGGTCGCCCCGCGCGAACAGGCGATCGAGATCGGCGCGGGTCATGCCGGGACAGACCCCGCTCTCGGTGACGGGCCGGCACGCTGAGGCGGGCCCGGCGGCCGGCCTCCAGATGACCGCACGGTCCAGGCGGTGGTTCGTCCAGACCTCCTCGACGCCCATGCGGAAGTACGGCGCGAGCTTGTGACGCGACCGCCGGCTGCGGTCGATTTCGACGACCAGGGTGGGGGGCGGCAGGCCGGTGCGCACGTCGACCCAGCCCTCCGCCGGGCCGACCGCGCGCGCCGCCGCGGCGTCGAGATAGAAGCTGGCGTCGGCCTCGAACGCTCCATCGTCGCTCAGCATGCGCAGCGCCCCGGTGAACCGCCACGAGACGACGAGGCCGAGGGCGGCCAGCGCGTCCTCGAGCCGAGCGAAGAACTGGCTGACCGCCACCGCCGGCTCTTCATGCGCGACGCCCGGCTCGGCGACGAACTCGGCGAGACCGGTGGGCTCGTCGTACCGGCAGCGAGGCGCGTCATCGTGGCCGGTCAACCGGTCGAAGAGGCCGCGCGGCATGGCGACCTCGATCCGCACCGGAGCGTCGGGCCCACCGGCCGGGGCCGATTCGCCCGCCGGCGGACGAACGACGTCAGGGGCAACCGGCGGTGACGCCATGTGTCGAGAGTAGCACGACACCGTGATGCCGTCAGGCGCCCTCACTCGGCCGCATGCTCGAGAAGCGCCGCATCGGCCGGTGTGCGGAGGCGACCGGGTACACTACGCGGGACCGTCAGCTTCCCGGAGGCGTCATCCCCGACCGACCCGAGCCCCGCCGACCGCCGGCTTCCCCGTCCGTCGATCGGCCGGTGTTCGGCATCGCCCTGCTCTGCCTGCTCGGCGTCAGCATCCCGATTCTGCTGGCGCCGGGGCCGGCCGGCGACGTCGTGACCGCCGTCTACGCGTGGATGGCCCGCGAGCTGGGCCTCATCTACCAGTGGGCGACCCTGTTCACGCTGGTGTTCCTGGGGTGGCTCGCCCTCGGCCCCCACGGCTCGCGCGTCCTCGGCCACTCGCCGGAGCCGGAGTACGGCAATGCGAGCTGGATGGCGATGCTGTTCTGCGCCGGCATCGGCGGCGGGCTCATGTACTGGAGCACCATCGAGTGGGCGTTCTACGTCGACCAGCCGCCGTTCGGCATCGAGCCCGGCAGCCTCGCTGCGCGCGAGTGGGCCGCGACCTACGGCATCTTCCACTGGGGCCCCTCGGCGTGGGGCCTGTACGCCCTGCCGACGGTCGCCATCGCCTGGCCCTACTACCGCTACGACCTGCCGTGCCTGCGGTTCTCCGGCGCCCTGGTCGGGCTCTGCGGCCGCGACTTCCCCGACCGGCCGCTCGGCCGCGTCGTCGACTTCTTCTTCATCATCGCCATCCTCGGCGGCACCGGCACGTCGCTCGGCCTCACCACCCCGATGCTCGCCGCGGTGGCGGCCCGGCTCTTCGACATCGACCAGTCCCTCGCCCTGACCTGGTTCATCACCGGCGCCTGCGTCGCCCTGTTCGGCACGAGCGCCTACCTGGGTCTCGCCCGCGGCATCAAGCGCCTGTCCAACGCCAACCTCGTCGTCGGCGCCGTCTTCCTCGCCTGGGTCCTCGCGGCCGGCCCCGCCCGGTTCGCGCTCGAGCTGGGCACGTCGTCGATCGGCCTCATACTGCAGGAGTTCGTCCGCATGAACACCTGGACGGAGCCGCTCGCCGACACCGGCTTCGTGGAAGACTGGACGATCTTCTACTGGGCATGGTGGATCGCCTACGGCCCGTTCATGGGGCTGTTCGTGACCCGCATCTCCCGCGGACGCACCCTGCGCGCGCTCATCCTGGGCATGATCGGCTTCGGCACTCTGGGCTGCGCCGCGTTCTACATCGTCTGGGGCAACAGCGTCCTGTGGCTAGACCTGCACGGGGGGCTCGGGCTCCTCGACCTCGTCCGCGCCGGCGAGGCGGCCACCGCCATCGCCGCCGCCATCGCCGCCCTGGCCGGGCAGCCCTGGCCGCTGCTGCTGTTCCTGGTCCTCGGGTTCGTCTTCATGGCCACCACCTACGATTCCGCCTCGTACGCGATCGCGGGAGCGGCGACCCGCGACCTGAGGCCCGGCACTCATCCCCACCGCGCCCACCGCCTGTTCTGGGCGGCGGCGCTCGCCTTCCTGCCCATGGCCCTGGTCGTCATCGGCAGCCTGGAGGCGGTGCGGTCGGCGGTGCTCGTGGCGTCGCTGCCGATTCTCGGCATCGGGATCCTGGCCGTGGTGTCGCTGCTGCGGTCGCTGCAGGACAGGGAGAACGAGGCATGACCGGCGCCGCCGCGAGCCCCCGACGCCTCGGCATCGGGTTCATCGGCAGCGGGTTCATCACCCGCTTCCACATCCGGTCGATGGTCGGGGTGCGCGACGCGGACGTGCGCGGGTGCTGGAGCCCGCGCCTCGAACATGCCGAAGAAGCGGCGGTGCTGGCCCGCGAGCTCGACGTGGGCGACGCCCGTGCGTTCTCCTCGATCGAGGCGATGGCCGCCGACCCCGCCGTCGACGCCATCTGGATTTGCGGGCCGAACCATCGGCGCATCGAGAACCTGGAAGCCGTCGTGGCCGCGGTGCGGGCCGGCGCCGACCTCCGCGGCGTGGCATGCGAGAAGCCCCTCGCCCGGACCGTCGCCGAGGCGAAGCGGATGCAGTCGCTCGTGGCCGAGGCCGGCATCCCCCACGGCTACCTCGAGAACCAGATCTTCGCGCCGGCCGTCGCCCGCGGCCGCGAGCTGCTGTGGCGCCGGGGCGCCGCCCTCACCGGTCGGCCGTACCTGGCGCGGGCCGCCGAGGAGCACAGCGGCCCCCACCGGCCGTGGTTCTGGCGCGGCGACCTGCAGGGCGGGGGGGTGCTGAACGACATGGCCTGCCACTCGGTCGAAGTGGTGCGGCATCTGCTGACCGCGCCCGGCGCGCCGCGGACGTCGATCCGGCCGCGGCGGGTCACCGGACGCATCGCCTCGCTGAAGTGGACCCGCCCCGAGTACGCGGCCCGGCTGCGGCAGGCCATGGGCGCCGATGTCGACTACCGGACACGCCCGGCCGAGGACTTCGCCAGCGTGACCATCGAGTACGAGGCCGAGGACGGGGCGCCCCTCGTCGGCGAGGCGACCACGTCGTGGGGCTTCGTGGGCGCGGGCCTGCGGCTCAGCCTGGAGCTGCTCGGCCCCGAGTACTCGCTGTCGGCCAACTCGCTCGACAGCGGCGTGAAGCTCTTCTTCAGCCGCGCGGTGCAGGGAAAGGCGGGCGAGGACCTCGTCGAGAAGCAGAACGCCGAGGTCGGCTCCATGCCCGTCGTCGTCGACGAGCCGTCCGAGTACGGCTATACGGCCGAGAACCGCCACATGGTCCGGGCGTTCCTGCGGGGAGACGCGCCGGACGTGACGTTCGACGACGGCGTCGCGGTGGTCGAGCTGCTGATGACGGCGTACATGAGCGCCGAGCGCGACCGCACCCTGCCGTTCCCGCCGGACGGCCTCGACGCCTTCGTGCCAGCGGTCGCGCGGGGCGCGTGGGCGATGACGCCGCCGCGGATGCCATCCCGCTCCCCCGGCTCCGGCCGATTCGCACCCGATTGAACGGACGATGGCCGAAACCGGACTCATCCACTGCCTCGGCGCCAGCGCCTTCGGGCTCATCGGATTCGTTGCGCACGCCAACGGCCCTGCGCCGACGGAGAGGACCAGGTCGTCTGGGAGACGCCTTGACCGCTCTTGACCGCGACAGCCGCCTGTGCGATGTTTGCGGCTGGAGAAGCGTGAATCGAGGAGGCCGCGACGGCGCGGTCGCAACCCGAGGAGACCGCGCCGCGGTCCTGAAGGAGGTTTCAAATGAGGCACATACGGCTCCGATCATTCGCCGTTCCCGTCGTGGCGTTCGTCGTCCCGGTCCTGGCCGCGGCGTCGGCCGCCGGGCAGACCGCCAAGACGCCGTGGGGCGATCCCGACCTGCAGGGCATCTGGTCGTCGTCCGGGGCCACGCCCTTCGAGCGGCCCGACGACTACCAGGGGCGCGAGACACTGAGCGAGGAAGAGGTCGCAGAGATTCGCGGTGAGACCGACGCCCGCAACCAGGCGCTGCTGGAGGCCTCGGCCCAGCGCACCCAGGCCGGGGGCAACGTGGGCGCCTACAACAACTTCTGGATGGAGCGGGGGACGCGGACGAACCGGACGTCGATGATTGTCGACCCGCCGAACGGCCGCTTTCCGGCCCTGACCGAGGCCGGCGAGATGGCCCGGAACAGCCGCCCGCGCGGGGACGACCACTGGGGCGACCGCCACATCTGGGAGCGCTGCGTGACGCGGGGCGGCATGCCCAACGCGATGTTCCCGCGGTCGTACAACAACAACATGCAGGTCTTCCAGTCGCCGGGCTGGGTGGTGATGCTCCTGGAGCAGGTCCACGAGCTGCGCGCCGTGCCCCTCGACGACCGCCCGTTCCCGCCGCCGCAGGTCGGCCAGTGGAACGGCCTCTCGCGCGGGCGCTTCGAGGGCGACACCCTGGTGGTCGAGACGAGGAACCTCGACGCCCGGGTGAGCGCGCTCCAGCCGTGGTCCGCGTTCAGCTCGCACGACGACGAGGGCTCGGGCGAGGGACTCACCCTCATCGAGCGCTTCACCCGCACCGGCCCCGACAGCCTGGAGTACGAGGTGGAGGTCTCCGATACGCAGATGTACACGCGGCCGTGGACGGTCGCCTATCCCTTCACGCGGATGTCCGACCAGGTGATGTACGAGTACGCCTGCCACGAGGGCAACATCGGGATGGAGGGCATTCTCGCGGGCGGCCGCGCCGAGGATGCGGCGGAGTCCACCGCCGCGAAGTAGCAGTAGTCTGCCGGGGAGCCTGCACCGTCCGCGGCGCGGGCTCCCGGCTCACCACGCCCATCGAGGGGAAAGCACCCAAGTCCCCCGCGGCGCACGCCCGCGCCACCGCCTCAAAGGGGCGTGCTGCGCCCCCGCTGCCGGTAGCTCTCCAGCAGCGCCTCCAACCGCTCGACCACCTCGGGAAACCCGTCGTACACGTTCCGCTTCTCCCCGACGTCCGCCTCCAGGTCGTAGAGCTGGACGGGCGGCAGGTTCCGCCGCCGCGCCTCTTCGGCGCTCAGGTTCGAATAGCCCCCCGAGCTGGGGGTCAGCTCCAGCTTCCAGCGCCCCTGGCGGATCGAGAACGAGCCGTCGCCGGCCTGGTGGACGGTGGCCTCGCGGATGGGGCCGGCCCGCCGCTCGCCGACGAGCGCGGGGAGGATGTCGAAGCTGTCCTCGCCGGCGTCGGAGGGCAGCTCGGCGCCCAGGATGGCCGCGCACGTGGCGAGGAGGTCGGTCAGGCAGACCGTCTCGTGCGAACTCGACCCCGCCCGCACCCGCCGCGGCCACCGGGCGAGGAACGGGATGCGGTGGCCGCCCTCCCAGATGTCCGACTTGTAGCCGCGGTAGATGTAGCTCGGGTAGTGCCCCTGTTCGTTCATCTCCTCGACGCCGATGTAGGGAGCGCACCCGTTGTCGGCGGCGAAGATCACCAGCGTGTCCTCCGCGAGGCCCCGGCGGTCGAGCGCGTCGAGCACCGCCCCCACCGACTCGTCGACCTGGATGCAGAAGTCGCCGTAGGCCCCCAGCGGGCTCCGCCCCACGTACTCCGGAGACGGCACGATGGGGATGTGCGGCGCGGTCAGCGACATGCACAGGAAGAAGGGTTCGCCGTCCGGCCGCCCCTCGATGTAGCCGACGCTGCGGCGGGTGATCTCGGGCAGCACATCCTCGGCCA
>CBDATI010000041.1:0-16317 GCA_965199675.1 Vicinamibacterales bacterium
ACCGCGGCGGGCTCCTAGCAGCCCGTGGAAAAAGTCGGCAAATTCGGGCCGATCGGGTCGATCTGAGTGGTTGTAGTGTCGTAGACTTCACAGCATGGCGATGGGCAAGAGGCCGGCGGCTCGACCGGCGCCACCGATGTGGGTGACGGCAGAGGACCTTCCCAAGAGTGCGGGGCATCCCTTCTTCGAGCGGCTGAATCGGATTCTGGAGAAATCCAGGTTCGACGCTTTCGTGGAGGGGTTGTGTGCGGTCTTCTACGCGGAGCGAATGGGTCGTCCGAGTCTGCGACCCGGGCGGTATTTCCGGCTTCTGTTCATCGGGTATTTCGAGGGTCTGTCATCGGAGCGCGCGATTGCGTGGCGGGTCGCGGATTCGCTGAGCCTGCGGGCTTTCCTGGATCTGGACGTGACGGAGGCGACGCCGAACCACTCGACGCTGTCACGGACTCGGCGTCTGATCGACGTGGAGACGCACGCGGCGGTGTTCACGTGGGTGCTGGAGCGGTTGTCGGAAGCGGGTCTGGTGAAGGGGAAGACGATCGGGGTGGACGCGACGACGCTGGAAGCGAACGCGGCGATGCGGAGCATCGAGCGTCGGGATACGGGGGACTCGTACGACGCGTTCGTGCGGGGGCTGGCGGAGGCATCTGGCATTGCGACGCCGACGCGGGCGGAGTTGGCGCGTTTCGACCGTTCGCGGAAGGGCCGGAAGACGTCGAATGAAGAGTGGACGTCTCCGCAGGACCCGGACGCGAAGATCGCGAAGATGAAGGACGGTCGGACGCATCTGGCCCACAAGGCGGAGCACGGTGTCGACCTGGAGACGGGAGCGCTCCTGTCGGTGACGGTTCAGGACGCGTCGGAGGGTGATACGGCGACGCTGCCGGAGACGCTGACGAAGGCGGCGGAGCAGGTGGAGGCGGTTCAGCCTGACGGTGAGGGCGTCGAAGAGGTGGTGGCCGACAAGGGGTATCACAGCGACGCGACGCTGGTGGCGCTCGACGACCTTGGTGTACGCAGCTACATCGCGGAGCCGGCGCGTGGTCGGCGCGTCTGGCAGGACAAGAAGACGGGTGAGACGCCGCCGGAGAAGCGTGCTGCGCAGTCGGCGCTGTATGGGAATCGTCGGCGTATTCGCGGGGACCGGGGCCGTCGTCTCCAACGCTGCCGGGGGGAACTGGTGGAGCGGCCTTTCGCTCACCAGTATGAGACCGGGGGTCTGCGTCGGGTGTGGGTGCGCGGCCATGAGAATGTCCGCAAGCGGGTGCTGGTCCAGGCGGCGGGCTGCAACCTGGGTCTGTTGCTGCGCCGCCTGACGGGCGTCGGTACGCCCCGGAGCCTGCAGGGGCGGGCTCTTTCGGCGATTCTCGGGCTGATCGAACGCCTCATGGGCCTCTGGGGGCGTCTGAACGGCCTCTGGAGGGCCAAATGGGCTCCGGTCGCCCCCTGGGGCTCAGCCGCTCGTCCCCAAGCTGCTTGAACAGGCCCGCTCAGCGAACCGACTTCGTCCACGGGCTGCTAGCAGAGCTGTTCAGTGCTTTCTGCCGTCAGCATACCAGCAAGGAGATGAAGGAACCACTACACCTGGCGTTGCACTGGTACCGCCGGTGCAGCACAAACTCCGGCGGCATAGAAACATCGCTGATTCTCGGCATGACAGGACTGGATCTCCTGACAGCCCGTGGAAAAAGTCGGCAAATTCGGGCCGATCGGGTCGATCTGAGTGGTTGTAGTGTCGTAGACTTCACAGCATGGCGATGGGCAAGAGGCCGGCGGCTCGACCGGCGCCACCGATGTGGGTGACGGCAGAGGACCTTCCCAAGAGTGCGGGGCATCCCTTCTTCGAGCGGCTGAATCGGATTCTGGAGAAATCCAGGTTCGACGCTTTCGTGGAGGGGTTGTGTGCGGTCTTCTACGCGGAGCGAATGGGTCGTCCGAGTCTGCGACCCGGGCGGTATTTCCGGCTTCTGTTCATCGGGTATTTCGAGGGTCTGTCATCGGAGCGCGCGATTGCGTGGCGGGTCGCGGATTCGCTGAGCCTGCGGGCTTTCCTGGATCTGGACGTGACGGAGGCGACGCCGAACCACTCGACGCTGTCACGGACTCGGCGTCTGATCGACGTGGAGACGCACGCGGCGGTGTTCACGTGGGTGCTGGAGCGGTTGTCGGAAGCGGGTCTGGTGAAGGGGAAGACGATCGGGGTGGACGCGACGACGCTGGAAGCGAACGCGGCGATGCGGAGCATCGAGCGTCGGGATACGGGGGACTCGTACGACGCGTTCGTGCGGGGGCTGGCGGAGGCATCTGGCATTGCGACGCCGACGCGGGCGGAGTTGGCGCGTTTCGACCGTTCGCGGAAGGGCCGGAAGACGTCGAATGAAGAGTGGACGTCTCCGCAGGACCCGGACGCGAAGATCGCGAAGATGAAGGACGGTCGGACGCATCTGGCCCACAAGGCGGAGCACGGTGTCGACCTGGAGACGGGAGCGCTCCTGTCGGTGACGGTTCAGGACGCGTCGGAGGGTGATACGGCGACGCTGCCGGAGACGCTGACGAAGGCGGCGGAGCAGGTGGAGGCGGTTCAGCCTGACGGTGAGGGCGTCGAAGAGGTGGTGGCCGACAAGGGGTATCACAGCGACGCGACGCTGGTGGCGCTCGACGACCTTGGTGTACGCAGCTACATCGCGGAGCCGGCGCGTGGTCGGCGCGTCTGGCAGGACAAGAAGACGGGTGAGACGCCGCCGGAGAAGCGTGCTGCGCAGTCGGCGCTGTATGGGAATCGTCGGCGTATTCGCGGGGACCGGGGCCGTCGTCTCCAACGCTGCCGGGGGGAACTGGTGGAGCGGCCTTTCGCTCACCAGTATGAGACCGGGGGTCTGCGTCGGGTGTGGGTGCGCGGCCATGAGAATGTCCGCAAGCGGGTGCTGGTCCAGGCGGCGGGCTGCAACCTGGGTCTGTTGCTGCGCCGCCTGACGGGCGTCGGTACGCCCCGGAGCCTGCAGGGGCGGGCTCTTTCGGCGATTCTCGGGCTGATCGAACGCCTCATGGGCCTCTGGGGGCGTCTGAACGGCCTCTGGAGGGCCAAATGGGCTCCGGTCGCCCCCTGGGGCTCAGCCGCTCGTCCCCAAGCTGCTTGAACAGGCCCGCTCAGCGAACCGACTTCGTCCACGGGCTGCTGAGCGCGCTCATCGTGGTCGACCGACTTCAGTTGAGATCAGCGGACACACACGACAGACTACGTGCGGCGGCCAAACTCCGTGACCTGCTCCACGCGCTTGCCATCCCGCTAGACATTCCGGCACGGCACACAAAGCTGATCGCCTTCGCGCAGAAGAACCGACTATCGGACTCCGATACAGCGGATTCCTCTGCAGCACTGGTGAAGTTTCGGCACGGCTTTGTGCACGCCAATGAGCGACACCGGGAGGTCGTGTTCAGCGCGGAAGGCAAGGCCGCCACGGTAGATGCTTGGTTGCTGTCGCTCTGGTATCAGGAACTGGCCCTTCTGTACCTGCTAGATCACCAAGGCACGTACAGGAATCGGATTACCTCGCTCGTCGAACGGGTACCGTGGGCCTAAAGTGCCGTGCCAACGCCTCTGAAGGCCCCGCCGTTCCTGACGACCGAAGCCTGCCCGCTTCACGACGACACCCGCACCACTTCGACGAAGCGGACGCCGGCTAGGCGGAAGTTTCGGTGGTGATCGCGCGTAAGTTCCTGAATTTGCTTCATTTGCGAGATTTTTAGGGTGTCGCTTCTGGCTACGTTCGGGGGGTGCTCCCGAGTAACTCGAAGCAGCGCTGCTGGATCGGTGTGGGCTGGGTGTGCAGCGTGAAGGAGTTGGCGCCTTCGGTGACCTGCATGGTGTTGGCAGTCAGGGTGCCGAGGTCGGCGAGGAGGGTGCGGAAGCTGTGTACGGGCAAGTCATCGTCGGTACGCTTGCGGCCCGCTTTGGCCTGCGCGACAGGCGAGCGTTTGGCAGGCTCGACGATGGAGCGGCGCTGGCTGGCGGCTGCCTGTGGGTCGTGGTCGTCGAAGAGCAGGGGGGCGAGGGTGCGCCGCATGTGCCACTCGACGTAGTAGGCGAGCATGCACAGCAGGACGTGCGCCCGCACGCGGTCCTCTCGCCGATGGTGGATGGGGCGCACCTTCAGGTCCACCGACTTGAAACAGCGAAACGCCCGTTCGACCTTCGACAGGTCCTTGTAGGCGCGAACGGTCTCGACCGCGTCGAACTGGTTGGCGTCGACGTTGGTGCGGACGATGTAGAGGCCGTCGAGTTGCTCCTCGTCGGCGATCTGCGCGTCGTTCCTGCGGAAGGTGAACGCGTCGTCGGTGATCGCAGTGATGAAGTGCTTGGCGACCTTGAAGCGGTCGAGCACCTTGCCGACGCGCAGGCCGATGGCGGCGGCGCCGCGCAGCGGGTTGCGGCTGCGCCGGGTGGCGGCTGCAATCGGCTCGAGCACCTTCTCGGTGGCGGCCAGTAGTTCCTGCCGTTTGCGGTGTCGCTCGGCGGCCAGCAGGGGGTTGCGGCAGACGACCAATCGCTCGCCGGGAAACTCGTCGCTTCGGATTTCCGCCAAGTCCCGCTCGTCGAACAGAGACGGCTTGACAGCGCCAGCTTGGAGCAGTCTGCGGATGGTCGGTCCGCGCAGCGCGGTGATCCAGCGCAGCCCGTCGATGTCCTGCAGGTCCTCTCGGATGCGGGCGGCGGTCAACAGGCCGCGGTCGCCGACCAGCACCACGCGCTGCAGTCCGAACCGCTGGCGCAGCTTGGCCACTTGGCTGGCCACGGTCTTCGGGTCACTCGTTGCCCCTTCGAAGACCTCGACGGCGACCGGACAGCCCTCGGCCGTGCACAGCAGGCCGAAGACGATCTGCAGAGTGCCCGACTTGTTGTCACGGCTGTGTCCGCGCTGAGCCAAAGGGCAGCAGCGCCCCTCGAAGTAGCTCGACGTCAGGTCATAGAGCACCAAGGTGTTCTCGTGCAGATGCCGCTTGGCGAGACGCTGCTCGATGCCCGCCTGCCGGTCCACCAGCCAGTCCATCGCGTCATACAGCTCATGCTGGCTGACGGCGCCGAGTTCCAACATCTGGCCGAGCGTCGAAGCGGCGGTGTCCGGGTTCAAGGCGCGTGCGGTGGCCAGCTTCGAGCGCGGGTCGATGACGCGGGCGACGACCATCGCGACGACCAGGTCTCGGATTCGGCTGGCGGTGCGGGCGATGAGGGTGTGCAGGTCGAGTCGCTTGAGCAGGCCGAGTACGGCGGCGACGTGGCCGTGTGGCAGGCTGCGGACGCAGGTGAAGGCTTCCTCAGGGGTGACGAAGTTCTCTCCCTTCAGGGCTCGCCGCACGAGGGTGATGATGGGCAGGGGGAGATGCGACAGATTGCCGAGTGTCTCGTGCTTGACCTTTCCGTCTTGCCGGAAGGTGCGTCGGAGCAGATGGGACTGGTAGGTCTTGTTGCCGTAGCGTCTTGTGGTTGTGGCTACGTGTACTGCCCCGCCTCTCCGCTTCATTCTTCGATTATAGAACAAAGGTGGCTGAAATTTCCACAATATTAGTGGCTACATATTTCACCCTCAATCAGACGTATCCTGAACAAAATCAACGACTTAGCCCTGATCGACCCCTGAAACTTCCGGCTAGGCCTCCACCCCACCCGAGCTGAACCGCATGGCACCTGCCGTACCCTCCCGATGACCATGCGTGCTGGGCGACCCCGCGACCTTCAGCGACGCGCCGGCGGCCGGCAGACTACTTCGGCCCGTGACCGAAGCACGACCCCGCCTGCATGAGGCCGGCCAGGAAGGCCGTCGGTTGGCACATGAGCCGCGCGGGCTGGGGGCAGCGCTCGACGGGACGCGAGTTTCACAACGCGCTGCGTCCCGATCGCACCCACCGGGCGCCGCATTTCAGAACGGGACACGACCAACCCGGCGAGCACCTTGAAGGGTGTCAACCAGCCCGCGGTCACCTGTCACCCGGTCACCACCGGTCACCCCGCCGTATCGCGACGCCGTGCTATGCTGTCGATGGCTCCCGACTGGCTCATACTCGGCACGGTTGTGGCCATCGGCGGCCTGTTGTGGCGCGCGTTGAGTACCCGCATCGATGACGTCGGTCGCCGCCTCGACACCTTGGCTTCCGGCATCAAAGCCTGGACCGCCGAGTGGCGCGGCTTGAAGATTGCGCGGCTCGAAGGTTGGCTCGAGCGAGACCGCCTGGGGTTGGCGGCGACCCGTGAAGCCACACGGTGATGGGGTCGCCTGCGGAGTGAAGAGCGCCCGGCAGCGCGGCGTGGAGACGACACAGATGCGCACCATCTCTCGATCGGAATCGCGGTCGCTCGGCGCGCCGATGGCGTGGCTCGCCGCCCTGGCGCTGCTCGGCGGCGCTGCCGCGGCCGGCGCCGCCCCCGCAGTGCCGCTCGTCGACGCGGCGAGGGCCGAGGACGCCGCCGCCGTCCGCGCCCTGCTCGCGCAACAGGTCGACGTGAACGCGGCCGAGGTGGACGGCACCACCGCGCTGCACTGGGCGGCCTACCAGGGCGACATGGACACGGCCCGTCTCCTGCTGGCGTCGGGGGCCCGCACCGGCGTCACGAACCGGTACGGGGTGACGCCGCTCGCGCTCGCCGCCGAGCGGGGCGACGCCAGCATCGTCGGGGCGCTGCTCGACGCGGGGGCCGACCCCAACACCACCCTGCCCGAGGGCGAGACGGTGCTGATGGCCGCCGCCCGCGCCGGCGACGTCGACACGCTGCGGCTGCTGCTCGCCCGCGGCGCCGACGTGGCCGCCCGCGAGAGCTGGCGCGGCCAGACCGCGCTGATGTGGGCCGCCGCCGAGAACCACGCGCGGGCCGTGCACACCCTCGTCGAGCTCGGAGCCCGGGTCGACGAGCGTTCGGACGCCGGCTGGTCGGCGCTGCTCTTCGCGGTGCGGGCGGGACAGGCGGGGGCGGTCGATGCGCTGCTCGCGGCCGGGGCGGACGTGAACGACATCATCCGCCCCCTGTCGGCGGAAGCAGAGGCGGCCCCGGGACGCGGCGTGGGCGGCCCCGCGGGCACCAGCGCCCTCGTCATCGCGGTCGCCAACGGACACTTCTCGCTCGCGAAGCACCTCGTCGAGCGGGGCGCCGACCCCAACGCGGCCGAGCAGGGCTGGACCGCCCTGCACCAGCTCTCGTACACGCGCCGCCCCAACTCCGGCAAGGGCATGCCCCCGGTGCGGCTGCTCGACAGCCTCGACACCCTCGAGTTCGCGCGGTTCCTCCTCGAGAACGGAGCCGATCCGAACCTGCGCCAGACCCGGCGGTTCAACAACCGCGAGCGGAACAACCTGAACCGCGTGGGCGCCACCGCCTACCTGCTCGCGGCCAAGCACGCCGACGTGCCGCTGATGCAGCTCCTGGCCGAGCATGGCGCCGACACCCGCCTGTCGACCGAGGGCGACGCCTCGCCGCTGATGGTCGCGGCCGGGGTGGGCATCTTCAACGTGGGCGAGAGCGCCGGCACCAACGAGGAGGCGTTCGACGCGGTGCAACTGGCCTGGGAGCTCGGCGACCGCAGCGTGCTGCAGGCCGACGACCGGGGATACACGGCGCTGCACGGGGCGGCCCTGCGCGGGTCGAACCCCATCGTCGAATTCCTCGTCGACCGCGGGGCGGATCTCCTGGCCGAGAGCCGCGAGGGCTGGACGCCCCTGCGCATCGCCGACGGCGTGCACTACACCGGCACCGTCAAGCGCGCCGACCACACGGCCGAGCTGCTGCGCCGGTACATGCGCGAGCAGGGCGTCTACCGCGCCGAGCACGAGCGCGACGTCAACAGCGTGGCGGTGGTCAGGCCGGCGGGGGGCCAGTAGGCCGGGTCGAGCTCAGGCCGCGACAGCGGAAGTCACAGGCGCACCAGCCTCCCGGGAGCGCCTGTTTCGGAGCTGCCGGTTGCGGACGAGCGCCAGGGCTCTGATGGCGGCTGGAATACGACCGTATTCGTCCCCTCGGGTGTCACGGACCGCAGCCGTCCGAGACCCTTCCGAGCGTACTGACGTTGATCCGGTCTCCCTCTGGCGACCGAATCAGAAACCCCTTCGCCTCCATCGTGTGGCCGGCGTGCGGGGCAGGGTCGGGCCAGACGGCCATCAGTTCGAAGGTTCGAGACCCGAGGGACCCACCGGCCAGAGCGGCCAGGGCGTCGGGACCAGATGAGGCAGGGTCGTCGGTGCGGACGGCGCGGGTGGCCCGAGCCAGCCGCCAGTTCCCGTCATCGCCGCGCTCCAGGCAACCGACCACGCTCACGAGGGCGAAACTCGGCACGTCGCCGGGGCCGTCCTCGGCCTCGATGCGGACATCGGCCGCCCCCCCTGCGGTCAGCTCGTACGAGCCGGCGGGGAACCCGTTGACCTGCAGCAGATAGGCGACGCTGTCGACATAGGCGGCGTCGCCGAGGCTGGCCGGCTCGTCGAACGGCATGAGGTTGCGGACGCGAGTGAAGAGGTTGCCGACGGTGTCCTCGCGCCACGCCTGCATGAACGCGTCGCCGGAGAGGGCGCTGGCTTCTTCGGTGCCGCTGAAGTCGGCCTGGTGGCAACTGAGGCAGTGGCGCCTGTACACCGCTTCGCCGCGGGCCGCCTGCGCGGCGGTGTAGACGCCGTCCCACACCGTGATGCGGTTCTCCTGGCCCCCCGCCTCGGCGCCACCCAGACCGCCGGCGGCCGCGGGGTCGGCGGCGCCGGCCAGGAACAACGCGACGGCCAAAGTCAATCGCATGGTCGCTGACTCCCGGCTCCCGAACACGGCGACGGTGCGCCGCTGACGCAGCGCAGCCGCCACTCGCCCGTCACATGTCGACCTTCGGACCGGACATGGGTGTACGGCCCGCAATCGTTGAGCATTCTGGGCCGCAGACCAGAAACGTCGAGCCGTGACGCAGCACTACTTCGGCGCGCCCTTGATGCGCACGCCCTCGTCCTGAATCGTCTGGTTCAGCAGGCTGACGCAGGCGTGCAGGGCGCGCAGGGTCGGCACCTCGACCCCGGTCATCTCGGCGAGCTCGACGACCACGCCGAGCATGCCGTCCACCTCCAGGGGCTTGCCCGCCTCCACGTCCTGCAGCATCGACGTCTTGTGCTTCCCGACGCTCTCGGCGCCGGCGATGCGGCGCTCCATCGACACCCGGAAGTGGGCGCCGAGCCGTTCCGCGACCTGCTGGGCCTCGGTCATCATGGCGGCGGCGAGGCCCCGGGTCAGCGGGAACCGGCAGATGTCCACCAGCGTCGAGTGGGTGAGGGCGCTGATGGGGTTGAAAGTCAGGTTGCCCCAGAGTTTGAGCCAGATCTCGGACCGGATGTCGTCGAGGACGCGCGACTTGAAGCCGGCCTCCTCGAACAGCCCCGAGACCATGCGCACCCGCTCCGAGTCGCGGCCGTCGAGTTCGCCCACCGGGAAGCGGGTGCCCTCGATGTGCCGGATCACCCCCGGGCGGGCTATCTCGGCCGCGGGATAGGCGATGCAGCCGATGACGCGCCCCGGGTCGATCGCCCGGAACAGCACGCCGCCGGGGTCCACCGTCTCGACGACGCGATCCGCGTAGTCGCCGTCGACCTGCTGGAAGTACCACCACGGGATGCCGTTCTGCAGGGTGACGATGACCGTGTCGGGACCGAACAGGGCCGGCAGGTCGTCGACAACCGGAACGATCTGGTGCGCCTTCAGGGCCAGGAGCACGACATCCTGCGGCCCCGGCTCGGCGACGCGGTCGGTGGCCGTCAGGTCCGACGCCACGAGCTCCCGGTCGCCCTCGATCAGCGTCAGCCCGTTCGCCCGGATGGCGGCGAGATGGGGACCGCGCGCGATGGCCGACACCGTGTGACCCGCGTGGGCCAGCCGCACCGCCATGTAGCCGCCGATGGCTCCCGCTCCGACTACGCAGACCTTCATTTCGCTCCTCGTCTCGACGACGCTCCCCCGCCCGCAGCGGCCGACCCGGGACCGATCCCGTCCAGGAGACCCGCCGTGCTGCGGAATTTCTCCCAGGAGACCCGCCGTGCTGCGGCGCAGACTCTCAGTGCTTCGTCACGGCTGAACGTTGGGGTATGCGGCGCTGAATTCCTCAACGATGGCGTGCCGCAGACCCATGTCCATGTCTGAAGATTGCGACGTGACGCCGCACTAGACCGCGCCCTCCGTGCGGGCCTGCGCGATCGCCGCGGCGTCCATCCCCAGCACGTCGCGCAGCACCTCGTCGGTGTGCTCGCCCAGGAGCGGCGACCGCTTGACGTCGGCGGGCGAGTCCGACAGCTTGATGGGGTTGCCCACGGTGAGGTACGCCCCGCGCTCCGGATGGTCGACCTCGACGACCGTCCCTGTCGCCCGCAGCGACGGCTCTTCCGACAGCTCCTTCATCGACAGCACCGGACCGCACGGCACGTTCAGCGGATTCAGCACCTCCATGACCTCGAACTTGGTCAAGGTCTGCGTCCACTTCTCGATCTCGTCGAACATCTCGTCGATCTTCGGCAGCCGGACCTCGGGGGTGTTCCACGCCGGATCGGTCAGCCAGTCCTCGTGCCCGATGACGCGGGCGAGCCCGTCGAAGGCCGCGGCCTGGGCGATGATGTAGATGTACGCGTCGGGGTCGGTCTCCCACCCCTTGCACTTGACGATCCATCCAGGCTGGCCGCCGCCGGAGGCGTTGCCGGCCCGCGGCGTCGCCGCCCCGAACGCGCCGTTGGGATACTGCGGGTACTCCTTCAGCGGCCCGTGCGTCAGCCGCTGCTGGTCGCGCAGCTTCACCCGGCAGAGATTGAGCACCCCGTCCTGCATGGCGCACTCGACCCGCTGACCGCGCCCCGTCTTCTCGCGCTGAAACAGCGCCGCCACGATGCCCAGGGCGAGGTGCAGGCCGGTGCCCGAGTCGCCGATCTGCGCCCCCGCGACGACCGGCGGGCCCTCGGGGAACCCCGTCGTGCTGGCCCCGCCGCCCGCGCACTGCGCGACGTTCTCGTAGACCTTGCAGTCCTCGTACGGCCCCGGCCCGAAGCCCTTGACCGAGGCATAGATGATGCGCGGGTTGATTTCCTGGATGCGCTCCCACGAGAACCCCATCCGGTCGAGCGCGCCGGGGGCGAAGTTCTCGGCGAGGACGTCACAGCTCTCGAGCAGGCGCGTGAAGAGGGCCTTCCCGCTCTCGCTCTTGGTGTTGAGCGTGACGCTGCGCTTGTTGTGGTTCAGCATCGTGAAGTACAGGCTGTCGACACCGGGAAGGTCGCGCAACTGACCCCGCGTCGCGTCCCCCTTGCCCGGACGCTCGACCTTGATGACATCGGCGCCGAACCAGGCGAGCAACTGGGTGCAGGTCGGTCCCGACTGGACATGCGTCATGTCCAGAACACGTACTCCCTCGAGGGCTTTCATGGACTCTCCGTGGACTTGACGGCCGCCGGCCTTCGCCGACGGCGGGCTGACTCGACGTTCTCATGAACCCGGCAAACGTCGACCGGCACCCGCTGAGTCCACCGGTGACGGTCGCGCCTGCCGCTCGAAACTTCACATTATCTCATCTATGGGCATTCTCGCCTATTTGCGCCCACACCTTCGGGTGAGCCGGGGCGAGGTCCGTATCCGACGAAGCCGCAGCGGCGACCTCCGACGGCGGGAACGGCGAACGCCGCGCGGACGCACGCCACGGATCAGGCCACCGGCCGAAAGGCCAGCCACCGGCGGGGGTTGTCGACGAGGATCTTCCGGATGGTCTCGTCCGGCACCCCCCGATAGCGTAGCTTCGGCACGAACTGCACGAGCACCGTCGAGAACCCGTTCCCCCAGTTGGCCTTGAGCTGGGTGGTGTTGGCGAAGTCCGACGACAGCAGGATGTGGTCCTCGAACCCTGCCTCCATCGCGCTCAGCACCATGTCCACCTTCTCGCTCTCGGGGATGAACGACGCGCTCATGCGGTGACCGACGGTGTCCAGCCCGATGAACGCGCCCCTGCGCGCTATCTCCCGGTGCGTCTCCCATCCCGGGTCGTCCGAGCGCTTGATCGTCGACTGGTGCCCGATGCACAGGTGGGCGAGGTCCACCCCCTGCGCCTCGTAGATGTCGAGCTGTTCGATCGCGCACGAGGGGCAGCTCTCGTGAGGCACGTGCGTGAAGATGGGGAGCCCCGTCTCGCGGTGAGCCCGGCTCACCGCGCGCAGCATCTTCCGCTCCTCGTCGTGCATCTCGGGGAACGAAGTGCCCACTTCGCCCAGCGCCCCCCAGCCCTCGCGGTCGGCCTGGGCGACGAGCCGGGCTGCAATCTCCTCCTCGGCCAGGCCGATGATCTCCTCGGGATAGGACCTCAGCAGGAAGTAGCTGCCGCCGAGCACGACATGCACCCCCGACCGCCGCGCCATCGCCGTGAGGTTGGCGAGCTGCTGCTCGGTGCGGGGGCCGATGGACGAGTCGACGATGCAACTCACCCCGTCGAACGCGGCCATCTGCAGCTCCTCGACGACGAGGTCGACCATCTCGTCGTTGGAGGGCGCCGGCGGTGGCGGCGCGCCGGGCGCCCTCGGCTCGGCGGGCGGGCTGCTGTACGCGAACGAGAGATGCTCGTGGAAGAGGGTCGCGCCGCTCCCGAGGTCGTCGGGAGACACGTCGCCCAGCCGCGTGCGCACCACCGCCCCGTCGGGGAAGGCCGGTCCGGAGGCGGGCTGAAGCCTGGCGACGGCCGGGCCGCCGGCGTTCACCGGAGCGCTGCCCCCGCCGAACCCGAGCCCGACCGTCCCGGCCCCCAACACCCGCATCGCTTCGCGTCGGCCGATTGACCTCGTGCTTGCTTCTCGCATCGTCGTCACCCCGTCCGTGCTCCTCGTCCCGTCACCAGCACCCGACGGATCGGTCGGCTCGGTCCCCCCCGGTGGACCACACCGGTCCTGTGCCGCTCCCTGCGCCGCCGAGGGGCGGCGGCCGCAACGGCCGGCCGCGACCAGCGTCACCCCCGTAGTATCGCAGGTTCACGGCCCACATCGGCTCCGGGCCGCATATAATCTCCGCCATGTTTCCACGACTTCAGACGCTGCAGCTCCGGCCGGCCCGTCTCGCCGGCAGAACCCTCCTGGCGGCGCTCCTCGCGGCGGCGCTGACCGCGACCACGACCCAGGCCGCCGAAAACGAGAACTGGCCCGCGTTCCGCGGCGCCGACGCCCTCGCCACCGCCGAGGACGACCCGCGGCTGCCCCTCACCTGGAGCACCACCGAGAACGTCGTGTGGAAGACCCCCATCGACGGCCTCGGCTGGTCGTCGCCCGTCATCTGGGGCGACCACATCTTCCTGACCTCGGTGGTCAGCGACGGCGAGACCCAGGAGCCGCGCATGGGGCTCTACTTCCCCTACGGCTCGCCCCAGGAGATGCCCGACAGCCGGTTCCCCGCCGCCCAGCCGGGCGACCTGATGGAGCGGGAGCGGGACGTGCACCACTGGCTCGTCCAGGCCCTCGACTTCGAGACCGGCGACGTCCTCTGGACCACGGAGGTCAACGCCGGTCCGCCGCAGTTCGACCGGCACCTCAAGAACAGCTTCGCCTCGTCGACCCCGGTGACCGACGGCGAGCGGGTCTACGCCTACTTCGGGAACGTCGGCGTGTTCGCCCTCGACATGACCGGCGCCCTCGTCTGGGAACGACGTTTCGACCCGACCGAGACGCGCCTGGGCTGGGGCCCCGCCGCCTCGCCGGTGCTCCACGACGACACCCTCTTCATCGTCAACGACAACGACGAGCAGTCGTTCGTCGTCGCCCTCGACGCCGCGACCGGGGCCGAGCGCTGGCGCGTCGACCGCGACGAGGGCACCAACTGGTCGACCCCATTCGTCTGGGAGCACGACAACGGCACCGAACTCATCACCACCGGCAGCGACCTCGTGCGGGCCTACGACCTCGACGGCAACGAAATCTGGTCGTTCCGCGGCATGAACTCCATCTCGATCCCGCAGCCGTTCAGCGCCCACGGGCTGCTCTACGTCATGTCGGGGTACGTCGGCGACGCGGTGCGGCCGGTCTACGCCATCCGGCCCGGGGCCGGCGGCGACATCACCCTCGAGCCGGGCCAGACCGCCAACGACCACGTTGCCTGGTACGCCGAGACCGCGGGCCCGTACCATCCGACCCCGCTCGTCTACGGCGACCACTACTTCACGCTGCTCGACCGCGGCTTCTACAGCGTGCACGACGCCCGCACCGGCGAGGAGCTCTACTACACCGAGCGGCAGGTCCTCGACCGCGAGGTGCGGCGGCGGGTGGCGCGCGGCACCGGCGGCTTCACCGCCTCGCCGTGGGCCTACAACGGCAAGGTCTTCGTGCTGAGCGAGGAGGGGGCCACCTACGTCATCGACTCCGAGAACGACTTCAACGTCGTCGGCGTCAACGAGCTCGATGAGGTGGCGATGTCGACCCCGGCCATCTCCCGCGGCAACCTGTTCATCCGCACCCGGTCGCACCTGTGGCGCCTGATGGATCTCGGCGCCGGCGCGGGGCGGTAGCCGGCGCTCTGCGCGCACGGAGTGACCGCCGCGCCTGCGTTTCCTTCCCGTGGCCGTCGTTGTCGGCGGAGCGCTCCGCCGACAACGACGCCTACCGGTCCAGAGGGCTGGGCCGCATCTGGAACTTGACGATCTTCGGCCCCGTGCCGCCCTCGATGAAATGCGGCGTGTAGGTCGAGTAGTTCGACCAGAGACCCCGCCCCTTCCAGCCGGCGGCGGGGTCGTCGACGCGCCCCTGGGCCGAGCGCGAGAAGAAGCCCTTGGGGTAGGGCACGACCATGTCCAGGAACTCGCCCGTCGCCGGAATCAGCACCTGCAGCGAGTAACTGTTGACGGGGCCGGTGATCACCGACTCGCCGCCGAGGCCGAGGACGTCGGCGTGGTCGATCTGGGTGAGATACATCATCTCGGCGTGGATCGGCGACGGCGTACCCTGCAGGTTGGGGCGCTCCATCTGGTGCACGGACCAGCCCTCGGGACAGTGCCGGCCGGTGGCCCCGGGCCCGCTGGTGACGTCACAGCGGCTGCGGTCGAAGCTGGTGACCTGGTCCGACCCCCGCCAGTTGAGCCACACGATGCCGTCGCCGTCCACCGCCACCCCGCCGCTCTTGAAGATGGGCACGTCGAGCTCGGGCACCTCGAAGACTTCAGCCATGCAGCTCTCGGGCGGGTCGTCGCCACGCACGAACCGCACGAGCTTGTTGTCCTCCTCGCCGATGCCCGCGCACCAGAGGCTGCCGTCGTTGGTGTCGACGCCGATGGAGTAGCACCCGAACTCGATGCGGTGGTCGAGGGCGGGGCTGATCGGCTCGTCGGGCTCCGTCCACTCGGTGATCACCCCGTCCCCGTTGGTGTCGAGCACGGCGGGACACCAGCCCTGGGACGCCTCGGCGTCGCCGGTCTCGTCCCACACCTCGGTGCTGATCCACCCCACCGCGTCGTTCACCCCGAAGTAGATGGGCCTGTCGTCCTCGTCGGTGAAGTGGTTGTGGTCGACGGCGAGGCAGTGGGGGATCTTCTCGACCGAGCCGTCCCGCGGGTCGTAGACGACGGCCTGCTTGGGCGTCCCGGCCGGGCGGAAGTTGGCCAGGTACGGATTGTCCGACCCGGGGCCGCAGAAGTCCGGCGGCGCATCGCCGGGATCGAGCCGGGCGGTGGCCCAGACGCGGCCCTCCCTGTCCATGGCGATGCTGCGCAGCCCCTGGGCGTCGAGCTCGATGCGACCGACCTCGTGGGTGGCGGGATCGAGCCACGACAACATGGTGTCCTCCTGGTGGACGCCGTAGACGCGCCCGCCCGCGTTCAGGGTCGGGTTCCACGCATACGTGCCCTGCGAGTCACTGCGCGACCCCTGCGGGGTGGCCCAGTCCCAGACGGTGATGACGACGTTGCGCTCGAGCCCCGACGGCCGCGGCGGAGCCTCGGGATAGGCGCCAGCGGCGATGGCGTCCGTCCACCGGCCGAACATGCCGGCCTGCGCCCCCAGCCCGCGGTACATGGCCGTCATCATGCTGCCGCCGAAGAGCTCGCTCGCCAGCCGCTGCTCCCACGCCTCGCCGGTGGGGAGGTCATCGAGGTGCGCCGGCAACTGCCGGGTCCCCTCGTTGCCGAGGGGATGGCACTGGAGGCACGACTTGACGGTCGAGGCGACCTGCAGCGGCGGGATCTCGCCGTCGGGAATCTCCAGCAGGCTGAGCCACGAGGCGGGGGGATAGACGGCGGCGGCGGACCGGCCGTCGGTGGCCGCGGTGGCCGCGATGTCCAGCCGCTGCCCGCGCACCCCGGCCACCCGCTC
>CBDATI010000042.1:0-18707 GCA_965199675.1 Vicinamibacterales bacterium
GTGACCCTCCTCCGACAGATGGGGGTCCCGGTCCCGCCCGAGGCGACGCGGTGGCTGTTGGCGCGGGCGCATCCCGAGGGGGGATTCCTGGCCGCCGACGCGGCGCCCATGCCCGACCTGCTGTCGACCGCGACCGCGTTGCACGCCCTCGCGGGCGAGCACGTCCCGTTCGCGCACCTGAAAGACAAGACCCTCGACTTCCTCGACACGCTGTGGACCGGCAAGGCGTTCTGCGGCACCTGGGCCGACGATGAACCAGACTCCGAGTACACCTGGTACGCGCTCCTCGCCATGGGCCACCTCAGCCTTGCGTGAGCGGCTCCTCGCGGCCCGTACGCCGGCCGGTCACTGGGAGGGCGAGCTGTCGTCGAGCCCCCTCTCGACCGCGACCGCGGTGACCGCGCTGACCCTCGCGGGGGGGAACGAGAATCTCGTTCGCGACGGGCTCCGCTGGCTGGCCGCCCACCAGAACGCAGACGGCGGCTTCGGGGACGCCGACGGCTGCCCCAGCAACATCAGTACGACGACCCTCGCCTGGGCCACCCTCGAGCAGCACCGCGCCGTGGGGCGGGAACGGGCGGAAGCGTGGCTCTCGCGGCGCGTCGGCCCCCTCACCGCCGAGTCGCTGGCCGCCGCCATCACCCACGTGTACGGCGACGACCGCACCTTCGCGGTCCCCATCCTCACGCACTGCGCGCTCACCGGGCGCTTCGGCTGGGAGCACGTCCCGGTGCTGCCCTTCGAGCTCGCCGCCCTGCCCCGCGCGTGGTTCAGGTGGATCGGGCTGCCCGTGGTGAGCTACGCGCTGCCCGCCCTGATCGCGATCGGTCAGGCCCAGCACCACCACCATCCGACCCCGCGCCGGACCGGCCGCGCGGTGCGGAACGCCGTCCGGGCGCGCACGCTGCGCATCCTCGAGTCGCTCCAGCCCGGGTCGGGCGGATTCCTCGAGGCCGCGCCCCTGACGAGCTTCGTCACCATGGCCCTCGCGGGCAGCGGCCTCGCCGGCCACCCCGTGGCCCGGCGCGGCGTCGAGTTCCTCACCGCCTCGGTCCGCCCCGACGGCAGTTGGCCCATCGACACCAACCTGGCCACATGGGTGACCACGCTGTCGATCAACGCCCTCGGCGGGAACGCGTTCACCGCCGAGGAACGGCGCTACCTGCGCCGATGGCTGCTCGACCAGCAGTACCGCGTCGTGCATCCCTATACGCAATCGGCGCCGGGCGGCTGGGCGTGGACGGACCTGTCGGGCGGCGTGCCCGATGGCGACGACACCCCCGGCGCCCTCCTCGCGCTCGCCGAGCTGGCGGCGGCCGACGACGCCGCGCGCCGCACCGCGACCCGTGAAGGCGCCGACGGGGAAGGGGCGCCGGCGCCGCAGGGCGCGATGACCACCGCCGCGGAACATCGACGAACCGGGACCGAGCGCAAGGCGACGAGCCGCCCAGTTCACGCGGCACGCAACGCCGGTCGAGCGCGGCACGAGCTCCCCGCCCACGATGCCGAGGTCCTGGCCGCGGCCGCGGCCGCGGTCGGCTGGCTGATCGACCTGCAGAACGACGACGGCGGCCTCCCGACGTTCTGCCGGGGCTGGGGCCGGCTGCCGTTCGACCGGAGCAGCCCCGACCTCACCGCCCACGCCCTGCGGGCCTGGCGGGCGTGGCGTGGCGTGGACCCTCGGGTCGACCGGGCGATGGAGCGGGCCGTCGCGTATCTCGTGCGCCATCAGCGCCCGGACGGCTCGTGGACTCCCCTGTGGTTCGGCAACCCCTGGACCCCGGACCAGACCAATCCCGTCTACGGCACGGCGCGCGTCCTCGAGTGCCGCGACCTCCTGCCGGCGGAAGCGCGACAGCGCGGCGAGGCGTTCCTGCGCACGATGCAGCGGCACGACGGCGGCTTCGGGACCATCGAGGAGACCGCCCTCGCCGTCGCCGCCACCGGCGACCCCCGGGGCCGACGATGGCTGCTGACCCGGGACGCGTTCGAGCCCGCGCCGATCGGGCTCTACTTCGCGAAGCTGTGGTACTTCGAGAAACTCTATCCGTTGATCTTCACGGTAGCGGCGCTCACCGGGGACCGCCGATGGATGGGCGCTGACGATGGCAACGGCCCGGGACGCGCGCGTCGGTGAGTTCCCGGTCCCTCGCTGACCGCGGCAGGGTTCCGCGCATGCTCGTCCACACCGGCTCTCGCAGAGATGCCCATTCCCCCGTCCGCTCCGACTGCTACCGGCTGGAGCGACAGATGCCGGGCAGGATTCGCAACCCGCTGAGAGCCGGCCTTTTCACGGCGTGCCCCGGCGACTGTCGTATCCTGTACCCGTGCCGACCTTCCAGTGCAGCGTGTGCGAGGCCGCGTTCGACATCCCCCAGGCCGCGCTGGACCGCTATCCCGGCTGGCGGCCGCGGTACTGCCGCGACCACTCCCCCCGGAAGGGCGACCACTCCCCCCGGAAGGGCGACCACTCCCCCCGGAAGACAGCTCCTTCGTCCAGGAAGGCGGCGCCGAGCGGCGCGCGCCGCGGCCGTCCGCGGCGCGAGGAGAACCTCACCCTGGCCGAGGCCCGCGCCAAGTACTCCACAGGCCCCGCCTCCGGGGTCTTCACCGACGGCAGCGCGTCGCCGAACCCCGGGCCGGGCGGCTGGGGGGTCGTGTGGGTCGAGGACGGCCGCATCGTGTCGGAGAAACACGGCCACGACCCCGACACCACGAACAACCGCATGGAACTCCGCGCCCTCATCGAGGCGTTCACGATGCTCCCCGAGGACGCCGCGGTCAGCGTTTACACCGACAGCCGGCTCTGCGTGAACACCATCACCCGATGGGCGCCGGGGTGGGAACGCCGGGGATGGAAGAAGAAATCAGGCCCCATCATGAACCTCGAGCTGGTGCAGGAGCTGTTGGCCCTCTACCGTGCTCATCCCGCCTGCGATCTCGGTTGGATCGCCGCCCACGCCGGCCACCGCTGGAACGAGTACGCCGACAGCCTCGCCACCGCCTGGATGCGCTCTGCACGCTGAGCCGCCGCATCGAGTCCCGGAACCCCGCCACACCGCCAGGGTGTGCGAGGCGGGCGGCCCTGCCCCGAGGAGCGCCTGGCCCCGGATGGCGGCGCTGATGGCGCTGACCAGGACTACCTCCCGGGCGCGTGCTCGTGCGGGGCGACCGCCGCGGCCTCTCGCGGCAGTCCCCACCCGCGCCAGATGCAGTAGACGGCGGGGAACACCAGGAGCACGACGAGGGCCGTCGTCAACACGCCGCCCACCATCGGCGCCGCAATCCGCTTCATCACGTCGGCCCCGGTGCCGGTGCTCCACATGATGGGCAGCAGGCCGAGCACGGTGGTGGCGCTCAGCATCACCACCGGCCGAACGCGACGGGCGGCGCCGTCGAACACCGCTTCACGGAGCTCGGCCGGCGTGCGGAGCCGCCCGTCGGCGAGAGCGGCGTCGCAGGCGCGGTCGAGGTACAGCAGCATCACCACCCCCGTCTCCGCGCTCAGGCCCGCCAGGGCGATGACGCCGACCCAGACGGCGATGCTCAGGTTGTAGCCGAGCGCGAACAGCAGCCAGAAGGCGCCGATCAGGGACAGCGGCGCCGCCGACAGCACGATGAGGGTCCTGGCGACCGAGCGCGTGCTGACGTAGATGGTCAGGAAAATGAGCAGCAGCGTGACGGGCACCACGAGCCGCATCCGTTCCTGCGCGCGCACCATGTACTCGTACTGGCCGCTCCAGCCGAAGCTGTAGCCGGTGGGAATGTCCACCTGTGCCCCGCGAGTCTGTCGTGACCGGCTCGGCGGACCCGGATTCCCGGCGGGTATAATCGACTGGTACCGGAGGATGCGATGATCACGCCCCAGGGACGCTCGCGGCGCCGGTTCGTCAAGCAGATGGGCGCCGCCGCCGGCATGCTCGCCGCGGCGCCGGGCGGGACGGAGGCCCAGGCCCCGGCGGCACCGGCCCTGGCGGAGACCCCGCGCTCGGTCCATCCGACCCTCAACCGGCGGACGCGCGGGTGGCTGCGCTTCCTGTGGGAGAAGACGACGACCCCCGACAACTGGCACGCCGACGGCGTGCCGCACATGTGGTGGGACCGCTACTCCAACCCCGTCGTCACCAGCTACGGCCGCTTCGACCTCCAAAACTCGTCCTACGCGCTGCTGCTCATGGCCGACCAGACGCCGGCGTGGCGCGAGGTCTACACCCGCATCGCGGACGGGCTCGCGAGCCGCTACCCCACCTACTGGGGAGCCGTCGACTGGCTGACGCAGATCGGCGACGACCCGCGGCGCGAGAACTACCCTCCCGGAGTGATGGCGGGAATCCCCGAGCGGCTCCGCGGCCGCTACAACCGCATCGGCTGGACAGCAAACGGCATCGAACCGTGGGGCCTGTCGCCGGACCCCATCGGCTCGGAGGGCAACCTCTTCTTCCGCGGCTGGTTCAACCTGGTGCTCGGCATCTACAAGTACGTCTCGGGCGACGACAAGTACGAGCGTCCGTTCCCGGTGACCGGCTACGGCGACGAGCGGTTCGAGTGGGACCAGCACCGCATCGCCGCCCTGCTCGAGAGCCAGTACCGGGAACACCCGGAGGGTCCGCACTGCGAGAACACGAAGATCTGGTTCCCGTGCAACGCCGCCGCGGGCCTCGGCATGTTCCTGTACGACCGGTTGTCGGGGCGCGACACCCACCGCCCGGTGCAGGGCTGGCTCGAGTACGCACGCGACAACTTCATCGGCATGTCGCGCGACGGCCGGCTCGAGTGGGTCACGAACTACTACGACCCCATCGTCAATCACAAGGCGAACGGCGGACCCGGCGCCGGCGTCGGCGTCGCCTTCCTGCTGCTGCCCCAGGACCGCGAGACGGCGACCCTGCTCTACGAATCGGCCGCGGGCGCCCTCGGCTGGAACGACCCCAGCGTCGAGATCCGCGCATCGGCCACCGGCCTCGTGATGGCGCGCGAGCTCGGCGACCACACCTCGCTCGAGCGGCTGCGCGCGGCGGCCGAGCGCGAGTACGACCCGCGCTTCTTCGGCGAGAACGACGAGAAGTTCGGCTGGTGGTTCGGCCTGAACGAGGCCTACCCGCGCGGACAGCGGAGCGCGAGCATGATGGTGGCCGAGGTGGGCGACGGCGACGCCTGGAACCGCGCCTTCGACGCCCCCCACCTGGACAAGTTCGACGCCCCCACCGTGGAGGACGTCGACTTCCCGTCGCTCGGTATCTACCAGGCCTGGAACGACGTCGAGAGCGGCGCCCTCCATGTCGGCACCTACGCGGCGGCGCCCGAGCGGCGCGGGGACGACACGAGCTGGCGGGTGACCAACCTGCCCGACCCCGGCGACGTCTTCATCCTGTGCGACGGCGCGCCGTTCTCGCGGTTCGCGGTCGAGGGGCCCAACACCGTCCGCATCGACGGCGACATCGGCCTGCACCGCTATCAGGTCTTCACCGGATACCGCGGCCCGGACCCGCGGCAGGCCGAGGCGCGCCGCCAGGAACGCCGCCGCCGCGCTGCTGCGGCCGCGCCGGCGTCGCGGCCAGTGACTCCCGCCGGCCCGACCGCGCGCCGCGCGACGCCCGGCAGGCCACGGCCACCCTTTCGCCGGGCGACGGCCCCACCTGCGCGTGCTGCGTGGGCTGACAGGTCGGCCACCGCCGCGCACCTCTGAACCGTCCGGCCCGGACGCCCGGGGTGAACGAGGTGGCCACCCGGCCCTGAAACGGACGCGGGCGCTCGCCCCCTCCGACCAGCGCCGACGCCGGCACCCTCGACTTACGGCGCCCGCCTGGCGGCGGCCTCCAGCACGCGCTCGCCACCGAGCGCGTTGGCGATCGAGTAGTTCCCCTCGTGACACGCGTACTCGTAGATGACGTAGCCGGGCGGGCTCGTGAGGGGCAGCTCGACGGTGAACGGGCGGGTGTAGGTCGCCTCGTCGTGAATCGTGTAGCGATACTCGATGGTCTCGGCGTCGATGCGCGTGAACCGCTCGACCGCGCGCAGGCCGCGCGTGCCGGGGAACCCACGCCACGTCGTGTCGTCGCGATAGTGGGTCGTCTCGACCACGAGGGTGTCGCCGTCCCAGCGGCCGCGCCCGTCGCCGTTCCACTGGCGGATGCGCCCGTCGATGGGCGGGCGCCCGTCCAGCGGCACGACGCGCACGTCGTGGATCATCTCGTTGAGGATGACCACCTGCCCGGGCGCCTGGAAGATCTGGTACGTGTTGCTGTAGCCGGACGGCACCGGCGGCACGCGCTGGTAGGTCATGCAGCGTTCCTGCAACGGCCGGTCGGCCCAGGAATCGAAGGGTCGGGCGGCGCGCCGCTCGCGTTGCGCCGCCTGCCGCCGCTCGGCCGCGGCCGTCAGGGGCGGCAGCCTGCCGTCGGGCGGGTCCACGATGAGCGACGTGCGCCCGGTCGAGGCGCCCCGGTCCCACCAGACCTGGTTGTAGGCGAGGGCGAGGTCGCGTTCGCTCGAGAGCTCGCCGCGACGCTCGGACGACGCCCGGCTCGCGTCGGCCTGGTTCTGCGCGGCCACTTCCTCGGGGGTCAGGAACTCGCGCCCGGCCAGCTCCGCCGGCCGCTCGAGCGGCGTGAACGTGGCGTAGGACCAGATGCCCTGCAGATCCGGATCGCCCCAAGGGGTCAGGAACGCCGTCGGCTCCGCTGCCGATGCCGCCCCCTGACCGGCTGCGAGACCCGGCGTCAGCCACGCCGCCGCGACCATCGCCGCCCCCAACCATCGACGAGTCATTGTCAACCTCCTCGGTTTGCGAGGGCGGATCGTCCGACGGGCCGCCCGGGCCCGCCCGCCGCCACCCCGCTGAGCCTCGTTCCGTGAGAATACACCGACGCCGTCGCCGGGCAGGACGGGGGACGAGACCGTATCTGGTCGGACAGGCGCCACGGCCGGTCGGGATGACCCATCCCTGGTCGACCTGCAGTGCGCCTCGGCCGACCATGCTCCGCCGAATCGCCCGTTGAAAATTCGCCGAATCACCCGTTGAAAATTCGCCGAATCGCCCGTTGAAAATTCGCCGAATCGCCCGTTGGAGGTTGCGCATTCTCCACCGGCCGGAGTACAACCGGACCGGCCATGACCTATCTACCGCGAATCGTCGACGCCGAGCTGACCGAGTTGCTGGCGGCGGCCGGGGCCGTCCTCGTGGAAGGACCCAGAGCCTCCGGGAAAACCGCGACCGCCGCGCGGGTGGCGGCGAGCGAAGTACTGCTCGATGTCGACGACAACGCCAGACGCATGATCGGCGCCGACCCCGCGGCCGTGCTGGACGGCGACACGCCGCGGTTGATCGACGAATGGCAACTGGAACCGGCCATCTGGAATCACGTCCGGCGGGAGGTCGACCGACGCCGCGCCCCCGGGCAGTTCATCCTCACCGGTTCCGCCGTTCCCGCCGACGACGTCACCCGGCACACCGGCGCCGGGCGTGTCGTCCGGCTGCGCATGCGCCCGCTGTCGCTGTACGAGAGCGGACGTTCCAGCGGAGAGATCTCGTTGCGGCAACTCCTCGGCGGAGCCGAGCAACGAGCGTCGCGGTCCGAGACACCGATCGCCGACGTCGCCGAGCTCATCTGCGCCGGCGGCTGGCCGGGACACATCGGCCGGCGGCTGCCGGGGACCCTGCGGGCAAACCGCGGCTACCTGGACGAGGTCCGCCGTACCGACGTGTCGAGGGCCGGCGGCAAGACGCGCGACCCCGTCAAGGTGGGCCGCCTGCTGCGCTCGCTGGCGCGCAACATCGCCACCCCCGTCAAGCTGTCCAAGCTCGCCGCCGAAGTGGGCGAGAACGGCCGGCCCACCAAGCCCGACACGGTGGCCGAGTATCTCGACGCGCTCGACCGGCTCATGGTGGTGGAGAACCAGCCGGCCTGGTCGCCCCACCTGAGATCGCGCGCGACGCTGCGGCAGACGCCGGTCCGGCACTTCGTCGATCCGTCCTTGGCCGTCGCCGCCCTCAGAACCACTCCCGATCGCCTCACCACCGACCTCGAGTTCCTCGGCCTGCTGTTCGAGTCGCTGGTCATCCGCGACCTGCGGGTCCACGCCCAGGCTGCGGATGCCCAGGTGTTTCACTATCGCGAAAAGGACGGACTGGAGGTGGACGCCGTCGTCGAGGCGGCGGACGGCCGCTGGGCCGCCTTCGAGATCAAGCTGGGTGAACGCTGGGTGGACGACGGCGCAAAGAACCTGAACCGGCTCGCCCGACGCCTGGAGGGCAGCGACCACGGCAAACCCTCGGCCCTCGCGGTGATCGTCCCGAGCGGATACGGCTACGTGTCCCCCGGAGAGGCAGGGGTCATCCCGATCGGGGCCCTGGGACCCTGACCAACAGCCGGTCGTTGACTCCGGTCGGCGACGTGCAAATATAATATGGTTTATTCGATTTGCCATGGACTCGACCGGCCATGCCGTACGTCCCCCGAGCGTTGGCGGCCACCATCCGGCGGGCGATGCGCACGTTCCCCGCGGTGCTCGTCACCGGACCCCGTCAGACCGGCAAGACGACCCTACTCCGCGAAGAGTTCGGCGCCTCCCATCACTACGTGTCGCTGGAGCGCCCGGACGTGCGCGACGTCGCGCGCGACGATCCGGTCGGGTTCCTCGCGGACGCCGGTGACCGCGCCATCCTCGACGAGATCCAGTACGCGCCTCCGCTGCTCCACTACATCAAGGACGACATCGACGCCCGGCGGCGGCCCGGCCGCTGGCTGTTGACCGGCTCGCAGGACCTCGCGCTCATGCGGGGCGTGAGCCAGACCCTCGCGGGGCGGATCGCGGTGCTCCACCTCGACCCTCTCGCGGTCTCTGAGGTCATGGGAGCACCGGCCGCGAACGGCCTCGGCGACCTGCTCGACCGCCTCTGCGCCGACCCCGGCGGCGACGCCCCCGACGTCGACCTCGCCGACTGGCTCCATCGCGGCGCCTGGCCCGAGCCGCGTCTCGACCCCGACGTCGACCGCGACCTGTGGATGCAGAGCTACGTCCAGACCTATCTCGAGCGCGACCTGCGGAACATGGAGCAGGTCGGCGACCTCGAGACGTTCCGCGCGTTCTTCTCGCTCGTCTGCGCCTCGACCGGCCAGGTCCTGAACCTCGCCCGCCTCGGGCGCGACGCCGGGGTGAGCGCCCCCACCGCGCGCCGGTGGCTGAACCTGCTGGTCACCAGCCGACTCGTGCTGCTGCTGCCCCCCTTCCACCGCAACTTCGGCAAGCGCATCCGCAAGAGCCCCAAGCTGCACGTCATCGACCCCGGACTTGCGAGCTGGATGCTGGGCTATCGGAACACCGACGCTCTCATGAGCGGACCCGCCCTCGGCGCGCTGACGGAGTCGGCCGTCGTGTCGGAACTGACCAAGGCAATCCATCACGGCGGGGACGCCGCTCGGCTCCACCACTGGGAGGGACTGTCGGCCGAAGTCGACATCGTGGTCGAGGTGGACGGCGGCCTGTACGGGATCGAGGTGAAGTCGACCCGGACCCCGACCCCGCGGCACGCCGACCGCCTCGCATCCTGGTGCGACCTCACCGGCGCCCGCGGCATCCTCGCCTGCCGGGCCGACCGCCCTCGCCGACTTGGCCGCGACATCCTCGCCGCGCCCTGGCATTTCTGCGTGGCCCCGGCCACCGACACTGCACCCCGCGCATGACCGGCCGTCTGCCCTGTCAGAATCGAGACCACGAAGCGCCTTTCAGGAGGACACCCTGGCCTCGTAGTCCAGAACCGCCGTCACCGGCGCACTGAAGGCCGTCGATGCAAGATCCCACTCGCGGCGAGCCGTCAGCCGTTTCAGGTCCGGGGCGGCGTAGACGAACCGCTCGTCGTATTGCCGATAGAGCGCACCGAAGAACTGCTCGAACCTCAGCAGGCTGCCGGAAGCAGGAAACTCGTCGATGATCGTCCCCGTGTGCCCCGTTCGGGTCGAAGCCAACGCGAGCGCAATGGCTTCGTAACGGCTGACGTCGTTCCGAATGCCGCGTCTGTCCGCCAGCTCGCGGAGCGCGGAGTGGAATCGACGAACGGCCTCGACCGGGCGGCCGGCACCGTCGATCGCCACGTCGTTCTCCACAAGCTCTCGAACCGACTCGTCCCGTTCAGATCCAGTCTCGCCGAGACTCCGCCCCAACTCCTCTGCACGGTTCGCACGCATGACGAACAGGTAGCCGCAGACGAGCGGCGGGTAGGCGATGTGCAGATTGGTGCAGTCGCCAACCGCTTCCTCCATCCGATTGGTGAGATTCCTGAACGCCCCGATCGCGCCCTTGCAGGAAACCGCGAGCACCGGACCGATACCCTCCTTCGTCACGACGACGTCGACGTTCTTCGTCTTGAGGCCGCCGTACACCGTGCGCTCGCCGGCGCCACCGCGGCTGGGGTCGTGGACCAGCGCCGAACGGCCGCCCTTCCGCTCCACGCGGAACGGAGGCCGCGGCACGATGTCGTCGGGCTCGAACCCGCCCTCGACGACGAGACGGCAGGCGACGTACCAGTGGAGCGGCTTGATGTGCCGCTGGCTCTGGGTGGAACCACGGAACGTCACGAAGTGGGCCAGCGCCGAGCGGAGAGACACCCACTCGCACACGCTCACGCCAGGTGTCGCCACTGCTGCATCACCTCGATGCCTTCTTCCAGTAGAGGGCGGTCGCGGCCGGTGACGGCGGCGGCCGGCGCGAGAAGCACATGCCGTGCCTCGCCGGGCTCGAGCTTCAGCATGCCGCCGCCGAGCGGATGTCCTTCGAGCTCGCAACTGAGTCGGCCGGCGGGCGAGCCCCACGCCGCCGAGAGCCCCGGTTCAGAGATGCCCCCATGGCCGAACAGGCCGGGCCGCAGGTCGACGGCCAGAAACGCGTTCGTGCACGTGCACCTGCCGCGATTCACGGCCAACGCTGGAGATCTCCCGCTCATGTACGTCAGGACGAACGCGGGGCGCCGGACGTCGGGAACGGTGTACCAGGGAGTCCGGTTGCGGCACTTGTAGGAGACCCTGGCCCGCCGTCCCTCCGCAGTGTCCAGATACGCCCGGACCGCACCCGGCACCTGGGCGCCCGAGCGTATCCGCAACAGGAACACCGGTTCGTCCTTCGCGACCCAGCGCCCCACGTCGTCATCGTCGATCACCGCCCCGCTGAGGTACCGGCTGTTCCGGATGGAGGGCACGAGGAACTCGTGGGGTATCGCAAAGCGCTGCACGTCGGACGGCCGCAGATGAAAGAACCGATTGGCCCCGCTGACGTACCCGATACCGACCTGCGCGACCTGTCCGAGACGGACTGCATCCGGCTCGGCCGCCATGCGCTCGTAGAGGTTCCGAACACGCGGCGGCAGCAGGAACGGCCGCAGCCGGCGACGCCATCGGACCCGCCAGGCCTCGACGGGGACCTCCTCTGACACCGGCGGCGGCGGCGCAAGCGGGTCGAACTGCTCGACTCGCGACAACCGGATGGCGGCGGAGCAGGAGCCCGCACCGTCGGCCAACAGCAGCCAGCAATCTTCCGACAGCCGCGGGAAGATCTTGTCCCTGATGGCGACCAGGTGCACGGAGCCGAAGTTGGCGACCAGATAGTCCACGAGCGGGCCGGCGTACGGCGCATGACCGATCTCGGCCGGCACGACGAAGGCCATCCGCCCGCCGGGGCGCAGCTTGCTGGCGGCGGCCACGATGAACGGCGCCCACGACGACGAGAGCCCGCTGAAGACCACGCCCAGGCGGCGGCAGTAGTCGAGCGCGGCCCGCCGGGTCGCACCGGCGAACCGCTGGTACCGAATGAACGGCGGGTTGCCGGCGGCGCAATCGAACCGGCGCCGGTCGGCCGCCGCCCACCTGAAGAAGTCGTCCTCGATGATGGTGGCTTGCGGCGCTCTCCGGCACGACTCGGCGACCGAGTCCGGGTCCCTTTCGACCCCGACGCTGTTCGGGTGACGCGCAACGAAACGGCCGTCGCCGCTCGATGGATCGAGGAGACGGTCGGCCGGGCCCCGGACCACCCACCGCACCAGCGCGTCGGCCACCGCCTCCGGGGTGAAGTAGGCGCCGAGCGCTTTGTTGTCACGCGGCATCTGTCGCGAGACGTGGAGTTGCAAAATGCAGGCCGAGTGGAACGCGCCAGCCCCGGCTACGCCAGAATCCCCCGGATTGGGTGCCCGTCCACATCGGCCAGCCGGAAGTCGCGGCCGCCGAAGCGGTACGTCAGGTTGCGGTAGTCGAGCCCCAGCAGGGTGAGCACAGTGGCGTGCAAGTCGCGGACGGTGTGGGCGTTCTCGACGACGCGGTAGCCGTACTCGTCGGTCTGGCCGTAGATGAAGCCCTTCTTCAGGCCGCCGCCGGCGAGCCACAGGCTGAACCCGTAGGGGTTGTGGTCACGGCCGTTGGTGCCCTGCACGAACGGCGTGCGGCCGAACTCGCCCGAGAAGATGACCAGCGTCTCGTCGAGGAGACCGCGCGCGCGGAGGTCCTTGACGAGGCCGGCCACGGGCTGGTCGACGGTGAGGGCGTTGGCGGTGTGGCCCTCGATCAGCCCGGTGTGCTGGTCCCACGGGTTGGCGGCCTGCCCCATGCCGTCGGTACCGACCATGGTCAGCTCGACAAAGCGGACGCCGCGCTCGACGAGGCGGCGCGCCACCAGGCACTGGCGCCCGTAGGCGGCGGTCGAGGCGTTGGGCGAGTCCATGCCGTAGAGGCGCCTGGTGGCCTCGCTCTCGCCGGCGAGGTCGACGAGCTCGGGCACCGCGGTCTGCATGCGGTAGGCGATCTCGTAGTTGTCGATGGCCGCCTCGACCTGCCGGTCGCCCCCGATGCGGTCGAGAAAGCCGGCGTCGAGGTCGCCGATGAGGCCGAGGCGGCCCCGCTGCTGCCGGTCCGTCTCGCGGGGCTGCACGTTGTTGAGGGGTTCGGGGTTCTCGGGATACAGGAACGAGCCCTGGTGGATGGCGGGCAGGAAGCCGTTGCCGAAGATGTTGACGCCGCCCAGGGGGATGCCGCCGCTGCCGAGGACCACGAAGCCCGGCAGGTTCTGGTTCTCGGTGCCGAGGCCGTAGGTCACCCACGCCCCCATGCTCGGGAACCCGTTGAACGGCATGCCGCTGTGGAAGTAGAAGTTGGCCTGGGCGTGCTCCATGAACGGCGCGGTCATCGAGCGTATGACCGTCAGCTCGTCGGCCACGCCGCCGATGTGGGGGAAGAGCGCGCTCACGGGGATGCCGCTCTCGCCGTGTCGCGTGAACGCCCAGGGGCTCGGCCAGATGTTGCCGTCCTGGTTGAACATCGTCCGCTCGGTCTGGAACGGCATCGGCCGCCCCGCCTCGGCCGCGAGCCTCGGCTTGGGGTCGAACGAGTCGACGTGCGACAGCCCCCCCGACATGTAGCAGAAGATGACGTTCTTCACCTTCGGCGGGAAGTGCGGGGGCCTGGCCGCGAGGGGGCCGTCGCCGGCCTCCTGCGCGAGGCCCGCGTAGGACGGATCGGCCATCAGGGCCGACAGCGCGACCAGGCCGAACCCCGTCGAGGTCTGGCGCAGCATCTCCCGGCGCGTGAGGGCCGGCCGGGCGGCGGGGTGGCGACGTGGATCAAGGCACATGGAAGAACCTCGGGCGGGGAGTCCGCGGCACGGATTCCTGCAGGTCTGGCCGCGCGACGGCCGGAACCGCCGGCGGCGCTCGTCGGACTACCGGATGAACAGGTACTCCTTCAGGTTGAACAGACTGTGCGCGACGTCCTGCCACACGTGAACGTCGTAGAGCAGCAGGTGCGGCGCGCTGCCGCGATCGGACGCCACCGCCTCGAGATAGTCGGCGACCCGCGCGCGCTCGGCGTCGGACGGCCGGCGGCTCAGCGCCTTCACGAACATGTGCTCGATGCGGCTCGCTATCGACCCCGCCTCGCCCTCGGCGAGACGCCGCCCCCACTCGGCCGCCTGCCCGATGACGAACGGGCTGTTGAGCATGGTCAGCGACTGCGCGGGCACGTTGGTGGCGTCGCGCTGGCCGCGCGTCGTCGCCGGCCGCGGCAGGTCGAAGACGTCCAGGAACGGGTTGTACGCGTTGCGGCGAATCTCCTGGTAGATGCTGCGGCGCCCATCGCCGTCGACGGGGCCGTTGTTCGGGTCGCCCTCCGTCAGCCCGTACCGCGCCGCGTCGTGCACCGGCACCGACGGACCGTACATCGTCGGGTCGAGTCGACCCGACACCGAGAGAATCGAGTCGCGGATGGCCTCGGCGTCGAGGCGGCGCAGGTTCGCGTGCTGCAGCAGCCGGTTCGACGGATCGGCCGCGAGGGCCTCCGGCGACCCCTGGCTGCCCATGCGGTACGCGGCCGTCGACACGAGGCGCCGGACCAGGCGCTTCACCGAGTAGCCGTCGCCGATGAACGCGTCCGCGAGGTGGTCGAGCAGCGCGGGGTGTGTCGGGGGGTCGCCCAGCCGCCCGAAGTTGTCGACGGTGCGGACGAGCCCGTAGCCGAACAAGTGGCGCCACACGCGGTTCACGGCGACGCGCGCCGTGAGGGGGTTGTCGGGCGCGGTGATCGCGTCGGCGAGGCGCAGCCGGACGAGGCCGGGGTCGTCATACCGCTGCGCGTCCAGCGCGGTCAGGAACGCGCGGGGCACGGCCTCGCCGAGAGACTTGTGATTCCCGCGCACCAGCAGCGGGTGGTCCGGGGCCGCCTCCTCGACCACCCCGGGGGCCCGCCGCGCCACCGGCACGTCGCGCTCGAGCCGCCGGTAGCGGGCGGCCGGCGCGCGCAGGGCCGCGAGCTGCTCCAGCGACCGCGGCAACAGGTCGGCGCGCACGAACTCGTCGAGGAACGCCGCCTCGGTCTCGGTCAGCGCACCGCCGCGCCACCGCGACACCACCTCGCCGAGGCGGCGGCCGACGCGCTCGGCCAGTTCGGCGCGCGAGCCGGGCGGCGGGCCGTCGCCGGCGAGCAGGTGCAGCACCGGCAGATCGGTGTCGCGCGGCTCCGCCGCCTCGTCGTGGAACAGCACCTGGCCGACGCCCATGGACGAACGCCCGTCGCCCCGCCGCACCGGCCGGTTTGCCTGCCGGCTGTCCTCGGGGTCGAACGTGAACTGCGTCACGTCGTCCTGCGTGGCGAACTCGATGTAGGCGCTGAACCCCTTCCAGAACGCGGTGTCCCACTGCGCCCAGGTCATGCGGTCCCGCTTCGGGCTGTAGCGCAGGTGGTAGATGCCACCGCGCGGCACCGCGTAGTTCTCGATGATGAGGTTGGCGAAGCTGAGATCGCCCCCGAGCACCCGAAGGCTGATGAAGTCGTTGTCGATGGTGAACCGCGGCGTCTGGATGACCCCCGCGTGTTTCGACGACAGCAGGTGCGTGTAGACGCCGCCGGGATAGATGCCGTTCAGCAGCCGGTCGCCCCGCCGCTCGATGGCGAACTCGCCCGGGGGCGACGGCGCGTCGGGGCGGCCCAGCCCGTGCCCCACCGTCGCGGCGTAGTCGGCGCCCGCGAGATCCCACGCCACCTCGAAGTGCTCGTGGTTGAACCGCTCCCGCTCGGCCAACTCCGCGTCCCAGTGGGCGCGCAGGTCCTCCCACGCGCGCGGCAGGTCGGCGTCGGCGACCGCGGCCAGCTCACGCCATGCGGCCAGCACCCCGCCGTCGCGCTCGTCCGGTCCCGCCGCCGCCCGCGTTCCGCCCTCGGAGGCGGCCGCCTCGGCCAGCAGCCGCGCACCCACCGTCCCCGCCGCCTCGAGCCAGGCGTCGGCGAGGCCGTCGCGCATCTCCACCTTCAGCGCCGCCAGCGCGTCCCGGTTCGTCTCGAGCCGGGCCGGATCGTCGATGGCCCGCTGGGTCGGGCGCGCCCCGTAGAGGGTGCCGAACAGCGAGTAGTAGTCCTTCTGGCTGATCGCGTCGAACTTGTGGTCGTGGCAGCGGGCGCACGAGACGGTCAGGCCCATGAACGCCTTCGACACCACGTCGACCTGGTTGTCGGCCCACTTGACCCGGTCCTCCCACGGGTCGACGGGCTGATAGCCGTGCTCGACGAGCCGGTAGTGCGCGGTGCCGACGATCGACTCGTTGGTGCGGGTCTCCCCGTCGATCCGGGGCGCCGGCAGCAGGTCGCCGGCCACGTGCTCGCGAATCAACTGGTCGTAGGGCACGTCGCCGTTGAAGGCGCGGATCAGGTAGTCGCGGTAGCGCCACGCGAGGGGAATGTCCGGATCGCCCTCGCTGCCGTGCGACTCGCTGTAGCGGAACAGGTCCATCCAGTGCCGCGCCCACCGCTCGCCGAAGTGCGGCGACGCGAGGTAGCGGTCGACGAGGTCGCCGTAGGCGTCGGGCGACGGATCGCCGACGAACCGGGCGATCTCGGCCGGCGTCGGCGGCAGCCCCCGCAGGTCGAACGACAGCCGGCGAATCAGCGTCCGCCGATCGACGGGCTCCGCCGGGTCGAGCCCCTCGGCCTCCAGCCGGGCGAGGATGAACCGATCCTCCGCACCCCGCGGCCACGCCTCGTCGGCGACGGCCGGCGGCTCGACCGGCCCGACTGGCTGCCACGCCCAGTGCTCGCGCCGCCGCTTTTCCAGGTCGAACGGCTCGGACGGGTCCGGCGCACCGGCGGCCGACGCGGCCGCCTCGGGCCACGGCGCGCCCATCTCGACCCACGCGATCAGACTCTCCACCTGCGCCGGGTCGAGAGCCCCGGTCGGCGGCATCAGCACCGGCCGTCCCTGCACGCGCTGCACGAGCGGACTCGCCGCCGGGTCGCCCGGCACCACCGCCGGCCCCGAGTCGCCCCCCGCGAGCAACCCGTCCCGGCTGTCGAGCCGCAGCCCCCCGAACGGCGTCTCCAACGCCGGCCCGTGGCACTGCAGGCACTGCTGCGAGAGCAGCGGCCGGATTTCGGTCTCGAAGAACTCGACCTGCTCCGGGCTCGGCCCCGCCGGCTGGGCGCCGGCATGGACGCCGGCGACCAGAGCGACGGTCACGCCCAGAAGCGCCGCGCAGAATCTGAGGCTCATGTCAATCGCACTGTACCGCCGGGCCGACCGTGACGCAAGCCATGACCAACCCGGCTAGCGAGTCCCGAGGCGTTCTGCTCGCGGGTCATCACCGCAGGGATCTTCGCGCGCAGCTCTTCGCGGGTTCGGCACCGAACCCACCATGGTTCATCAAGGTCGGCCGAGTCGGCCGAGTCGGCCGGTCCGGGTCTCCGGCCGTGGCGGGTGAACGGTCCATCCCCGCGGGTGCGGGAAAACCACCGGCTCGGGAATGTCGCCCGCCTCGATACGCGGTCCATCCCCGCGTCCGCCAGCCGGGCGGGGAAGCCGAGGGCCAAGGTCTCGTGCATGTGCACGCAGCAGGTCCATCCCCGCGGGTGCAGGGGAAACCTCCCCGCCGCCGCCGGCCGCCGTCTTGATGGGGTCCATCCCCGCGGGTGCGGGGAAGCCCAAGTCGAGGCTGGCGCGATGCGTTGTATACGGGGTCCATCCCCGCAGGTGCGGAGAAGCCGCTATAGCCTTGCTAGTGTCCTGTCTTTCAAATAGGGTTACGTAATTTGGTCCTGTTGTGCGGCCAGACTCGAGCGAGCATGCTGGATTTTGCGAAGAATGGCCTCGCCTTTGGCCTTCCACTTGTAGGGCTTGGGCGTCAGACTCCGTGCCATAATCAGTGAGTGAGATGTCCCTCCAGCACGCCGAACACCGGCAGGGGCACCTGAATCGTCGCGGCCCGTGAACTGGGGGGTTGGCTCAAACGCTTCCGCCTGTCATGCTTCAACATGGGTGGCTCTCCTCCTGTTGATTGCACCCCTGTCTTACCACAGCCAGGGGCGAGGAGTCGCCACCCGCTTCAACTCAGTTCAACAGCATCCGGGACATCCCCGAGACGACGGGCATTGCGATCTGATTGTAGTTTGCGCCCCGTGGCTTCATCCGTTCGTTTTAGTTGGGGTGTCGTCGTCGTCCGACGACGAGTCCTTTCCGAACAGGTACCCGGCCATGGCGCTGAGGAGGCTGATGGCCGCTTGGACAGCACTGTTCTGTTCCAGAGCCAGGATCACGACGAGAACCGCGATGAGCGTGATCCCGATGGCTTTGAGGTTCTGCTGTCGGATGCCGCGGTTCATCTTTGCGAACGTGCCGCCGATCACGACGAGACCGATGATTCCCGCAACGCTGGTGGCGTACCACTTCATGACGACTTCGTTGGCCTTTGCATCGGTCTTGATCATCCACGCCGACCCGGCTGCGAGCAGGATCAACAACAGGATGGCGCTACCCAGGATCCACCGCACCGTGACCGCGGTTCGCCCGCTCGCCTTTTCTTTGTCGACGTCAGTCATGCAGGAACCCTTTCTCGTGTTTGGGCTGTAGATTATACGCGAGTTGTGGGAATGGACCGGTGATCGGGGAGCGCTCCGGGCTGTCAATGGTCGAGTATCCGTCGGTGAGATCGGCTCGGGCGCAGGTCTTCTCTACCAAATCACTTCATTTCTGGCTGACACCAGCGCTCGTCTCGACGCCCTCACCGCCCAGGTCGCGGTCCTGGTCGAGGCTGAAGAGCGCCGCGGCGCGACCACCCCGTAGGGCTTGCGGCTGGCGGCTGGCGGCCGGCACGCCGACGGTTATGGGGCTGTGTCTCGCGGCTGGACGGTCTTCGCGATTTGGTGGCCCACCGCGATCTCGGGACGCCGCCAGCTCGTGCCTCTGTTGAAGGT
>CBDATI010000043.1:0-32405 GCA_965199675.1 Vicinamibacterales bacterium
CGGGGCCGGGCTTGGTCCTCCACCGGCGTGCTACGTGGGCGTTCTTGAATGTGTGGATGGACATACCAGGAACCCGCTCCATTTGGTCCACATGTAGTGAAAACAAAGGGGATCACCCATCAATATGACGGGCTATCACGGCCTGGATGCGGTCCGCCCCTGCAGTAGCGAGAAAGTCCTTTGCCCATGACGCGCGTCCGGCCATGCGTCCCACCGCGTCCACAATATCGGCCTGGAACACGGGCGGACAGGAGTTCGACATGATGACCGCAGTCTCCCGATCGAGCTCGTCGCGAGCCGCCAGCAGCTTCATGATCTCGACAGTCGCCAACCATTCTCCATGCGGCGCCTGCATCCTTCTCGTCAGCAGGCGCACGGTCCCGTCGGATACGCTATGCGGAGTCTGCAAGAGAGTTCTCACCAAATGGACCAGCGCCCATTCCGTCGTGTAGCCGCCTCGGATGACCGTCTCGACCTGCGCCGCCACGATCTCTGGTTTTACCGAAGAAAGTGCACACAAGTGAGAGCAGAGTGCATCGGTCATGTCGGGGTATGAACGAAGGAGTTGGCTCATATGTGGCAAGGCAGCTTCGTTGCGGGCCGCCGACAGGCATGGAAGTGATCTCCTCATGCAACGACGGAACAGGTCCCGGTCCATGCCGTTCGTCGTCTCCGGGCGCAGGCTGACCGCGAGCTGGAACACTCGTTCTGCGCGTTCCTCCTCCGATGGCTCGATTCGGGGGCGGAGTTCATCGATCACGTCATCGAGATCGACTATCCCGTGATAGAATAGATCCGAGGCAAGCTGGTTCATGCCAGCCTTCTCGAGCGTTCTCTGGAGTTCTTCGGAGTCCTCGGCGAGACGCCGCACTCTCGCATCCACAGCCTTTGTGCGGGCTTCGTTCTGCGCGTCGAGAAGGTCTGTCATCCCTTTCAGATAGGTGTCTCGCCGAAGAATACGTGTCTTGGAACCGTTCAAGAGCAACCCCAGTCGGCGCAGTCCGGTTTCGACGCGCTCGACCGCCTTCAGTCCGCTGTCGTAGTTCTCCACGCCGATTCTGATGTCGTCACCGTGGCGGGCGTATCGGTAACCGTCCCTGATCATCTTGAAATCGAACGTGGCGAGGTAAACGGTGGCCAACGCGTCAGATGACGCCAGTCCCTGTGGCAGGCCACGCCTTCCCCCCATGATGCGTTGGAGATAATGGGACAGCGCGTCGGTCATGTCCCGCATTCCTGTTGCCTGTACGAGCACATGAGCGAGTTCATCATGGTCGATGGACTCGTAGAATCCGGCGACGTCGGCCCGAACGACATGGCGACAGGACGTCTGCAAGACAGAGCGTTCGAAATCGCGCCATCGCGCGGGCGTCGGACGGCTGCGTGGCCAGAACAGAATCTCGGCGCCGGGGAGAAAACTCTCGATCCTGGGCGCCAGGACGTCGGTGATTGCCGTGTAGACGACGCGATCACGGAGAGACAAGAGGGCGGCCGGGCGTGTACCGATGGTGGACTTCGGCACGGCGACGGTGTACGAGACCTGCGGATCGTACTCGCCACGTTCGAGTTCCCGGTACAGGTCCTGTATGAATGGTGCGCCGAGTTCTCCAGTGGTCTTGTCTTCCCGACGGGCGGGAAGCAGGTCGTTGCGACCTGCCCCGCGGAGAGCTTCTTCCAGGTTCAACCGCTCAGCGATGACCTGGTACGGACTCCGGAGTCCTGCGGTCGCGGGAGCTTGCGCCCGTTTCTGCGCGTGGCGCGCGGCTCTGCGCAACGCTTCGTCGGCACCGATCAGCAGCGGACTGCGCGTCTCGTCGCCGGATTTTCTGATCGCCGGAGCGGTGGGCTTCACGGTTGGTCCCCGAGTGGCAGGAGCACGGGTGCAGTTCCTGAATTGTCATACAGGGTGCACTCGTCAACCAGGTCCCTGTAGACACGCCTGAAGTTGTGCCAGCCGGCGTGGAACCGCCGCCTGATCACGTCCTCCGGGACGTCGTGGCCGCCATCAGCGACCCGCCTTCGCACGCGGGAGATCGCGGCCTCGGGCGTCGGCAGTCGAAGAAAGAAGAGCGTAACACGGTAGCCGTGTCGCCGCCAGCCGGGGATCATTCGAGCGTAGGCGCGTCCGCTGAGCGTCGTTTCGAAAGCGAAGCTCTCGCTCCGCGCGACGTGCACGCGGATTTGTTGCAGCATGAGCCGGCCGGCCCGGAGGGCAGCCCGCCGGGGCTGGAACGGACTGATTCCGGCGGTGATGAGATCGGCGTTGACGAAGAGTGGGCAGTTCGCCTCGTTCGGCAGGAACTCCATCGCGAAGGTCGTCTTCCCGGCGCCGTTGGGACCGGCGATGATCAGAATTCGCTTGGGATTCGTGGTCGATTCCACTCCGGGCGGGGGTCGGTCGTCCCGTGCGCGGCTCGGTCCGTGATCCGCGTGCGGTGTGGATGTGGTCATTGTGTTCGGCGTGCTCGTGGCGTCGGATCGTTCGACGCCGAACCAACCAACATTTTCCCGCGGAGCTCACACAGACAGATCCCTCACACAGCCGGGCGCGTCGGCATGGACACGCCGCGCTCGTTCAGCCGAAGCTCCACGTCGCCATGGGGGTTCACCTCGGTCTCGATGTCTTCGATGCCGGGGAACATCGCACACAGCTCGTCGCGGACGCAGCGGTCGCTCGCCCATCGGCCCGATGTGCTTCGCCTCCGCGCTCCTGTCGTCAGGGTGGGCAGGAGGAGTCGGGGATCCGACGGGCGCCGCCGCCTACTTCCCGAACTTCGCCTTCGCCTCCTGCCGCCGGGCGTGCAGAATCGGCTCGGTATAGCCGTTGGGCTGCTCGCGGCCCTTGAAGACGAGGTCGCAGGCGGCCTGGAACGCCACGCTCGAGTCGAAGTCGGGGGCCATGGGCCGGTAGTTGGGGTCGCCGGCGTTCTGGCCGTCGACGACCGCGGCCATGCGCTGCAGGGTCTCGCGCACCTGGGCCTCGGTGCACACGCCGTGGTGCAGCCAGTTGCAGATGTGCTGGCTGGAGATGCGCAGGGTGGCGCGGTCCTCCATCAGCCCGATGTTGTTGATGTCGGGGACCTTCGAGCAGCCGATGCCCTGCTCGACCCAGCGCACCACGTAGCCGAGGATGCCCTGGGCGTTGTTGTCCAGCTCCTGCTGGATCTCCTCGGCCGACCAGTCGGGCGACTCTTCGCGGGGAATGGTGAGGATGCGGTCGAGGTCGGCGCGCGGCCGCGACTTCAGGGCCTCCTGCCTCTCGTTGACGTCGACCTCGTGGTAGTGGGTGGCGTGCAGGGTGGCCGCGGTCGGCGACGGAACCCACGCGGTGTTGGCGCCGGCCTGCGGGTGGCCGACCTTGGCCTCGAGCATGGCCGCCATGAGGTCGGGCATGGCCCACATGCCCTTGCCGATCTGGGCGTGCCCGGGGAGGCCGGTCTCGAGGCCGATGTCGACGTTCCAGTCCTCGTAGGTGGTCATCCACGGGGCCGACTTCATCTCCGCCTTGCGGATCATCGGCCCCGCCTCCATGGCGGTGTGCATCTCGTCGCCGGTCCGGTCGAGGAACCCGGTGTTGATGAAGAACACGCGGTCCCTGGCGGCGCGGATGCACGCCTTGAGGTTGACGGTGGTCCGCCGCTCCTCGTCCATGATCCCGATCTTCAGGGTGTGGCGGTCGAGCCCCAGGGTGTCCTCGACCTGGGCGAGGGTCCGGTCGCAGAACGCGACCTCCTCGGGACCGTGCATCTTCGGCTTGACGATGTAGACCGACCCGGCGCGGCTGTTCTTGCGGTTCCTGATGTCGTGCAGGGCGATGACCGTCGAGATCATCGCGTCGAGCAGGCCCTCGGGGGCCTCGGCGCCGTCGCGGTCGAGGACCGCGGGGTTGGTCATGAGGTGGCCGACGTTGCGGATGAGCATCAGGCTGGTGCCCTTCAGCGTCGTCTCCGACCCGTCCGGCGCGGTGTAGGTGCGGTCCGCGTTCAGGGCGCGGTCGACGGTGCGGCCGCCCTTCTCGAACCGGTCCGTGAGGTCGCCCTTCTGGAGGCCGAGCCAGTTGCGGTAGGCGACCACCTTGTCCTCGGCGTCCACCGTCGAGACCGAGTCCTCGAGGTCCATGATCGTCGTCGTCGCCGCCTCGAGGACGACGTCCCTGACGCCGGCCCGGTCATCCCGGCCCACGGGGTGAGCGCGGTCGATCACGATGTCGATGTGGAGGCCGTTGTTCCGCAGCAGCACCGATGACGGCGCGGCGGCGTCCCCGCGGTGCCCCGCGAACCGCGAGGGGTCGGCGAGGCCGGTCGTCCGCCCGTCTGCGAGGGTGACCGCGAGAGCGCCGTCCGCGACCGCGTAGGCGGTGACGTCGGCGTGGCTGCCGGCGGCGAGGGGGACGGTCGAGTCGAGGAACCGGCGCACGTGGGCGATCACCCGGTCGCCGCGCACCTTGTTGTAGTCGGCGGTCCGCTCCGCGCCGTCGTCCTCGGGAATCGCGTCGGTGCCGTAGAGGGCGTCGTAGAGGCTGCCCCAGCGGGCGTTGGCGGCGTTCAGGGCGTAGCGCGCGTTGGTGACGGGGACGACGAGCTGGGGGCCGGCGATGGTCGAGATCTCGGGGTCGAGGTTGGCGGTCTCGGCCGCGAAGTCGTCGCCCTCGGGCACGAGGTAGCCGATCTCCTGGAGGACCGCCTTGTACTCGTCGAGGTCGATGGGCTGGTCGCGGTTCTCGCGGTACCAGGCGTCGATGCGCCGCTGCAGCTCGTCGCGAGTGGCCAGCAGCTCGCGGTTGCGGGGCGCGAGGTCGTGCACCAGGCGGTCGAAACCGGACCAGAAGGTCTCGGGCGTGACGCCGGTGCCCGGCAGCGCCTCGTCGTTGATGAAGTCGTACAGCGCCCTGGCGACCTGGAGGCCTCCCGCGTTGACCCGCTCCGTCATGTGCTTGTCCCCTGCTCTCGTGTTGCGATGTCCATTGTCGAACGAACGCCGGTCCGAGGCGTTCGGAAAGCACGATCTTACCGGATCGTCGGTGCGCCCGACCGTCCCCGCCGGCGGCTCGAGGACGTGGGGAGCCGAAGGTGACGACGGCGGGCCGCATCGCCGGATCGGGGCCGGAGGTGGCGCGGCGGGGCCCGGAACCCGGCGTATGATTCTCGTCATGGAGCGCATCGATCTGAACGCGGACGTCGGCGAGTCGTTCGGCCCCTACGTCATCGGCGACGACGAGCGGATGTTCCGGCACGTGACGTCCGCCAACATCGCCTGTGGGTCGCACGGCGGCGATCCGTCGGTCATGCGGCGGACCGTGCATCTCGCCGTCGCCCGCGGCGTCAGCCCGGGGGCGCATCCGGGGTACGCCGACCTGATGGGATTCGGCCGGCGGGACATCGCCATGGACCTGCAGGAGCTCGAGGACCTGGTCGTGTATCAGATTGGGGCCCTCGCGGGCGTGGCGGCGGCCGAGGGGACCCGGCTCAACCACGTCAAGCCTCACGGCGCGCTGTACAACCGGGCGGCCCGCGACCGGCCGCTGGCCGACGCGATAGCTCGCGCCGTGCGCGCGGTCGACGCCCGGCTAATCCTGTTCGGCGGTTCGGGGTCCTGCCTCGTCGAGGCCGGCGATGCGCTCGGGTTGGAGACCGCGGCCGAGGTGTTCGCGGACCGCGCCTACCGTCCCGACGGCTCGCTGGCGCCGAGGCGCGAGCCGGGCGCGGTGATCACCGATCCGGCGACGGTGGCGGACCGGGCGCTGCGCCTGGTGCAGAGCGGAGAGGTCGCGACCGTCACCGGGGAGGTCATTCACCTGCGCCGCGACACCATCTGCCTGCACGGCGACACGCCGGGAGCCGGCGACATCGCGGAGGCGGTGCGGGCGCGGCTGGAAGGCGCTGGCGTTCGCCTCGCGGCCGTCGGGTCAGAGGGTCGACAAGGCGACAGGGGAATGTCCCCATGACATCGTCAGGTCGACGGGTCATCCGGGAAGCCGGTGACGTACGTCGCCCGACGCTGGGAACGTCGTGATGGCGTTTGCCCTCGATTGAGGCATCGGCGCCTGGGCGCCTGATCGGATCTCGGCCACGCTGGCGCGACACCCGCAGGACGGGAGGTCGCCATCGGTGTGGATTCGAGAATCGGAGCAACGCCGAGCAACTGGCATGTCCCTACGAGGCCGGACACACTTCAGGGTCGTCAGTGCACGGTGTACGGCTCCGTCAGCGCGAACTCGGCGATCTCGGCGTCGAACGTCGCGCCGTCCGGCGTCACCATCTGGTAGGTGCCGCGCATCGACCCGAAGGGTGTCGAGAGCGGGCAACCCGATGAGTACTCGAACGACTGTCCGGGTGACAGGGTCGGCTGGCGCCCGACCACGCCGGGTCCCCGCACCTGCTCCACCTCGTTCGACCCGTTGGTGATGATCCAGTGCCGGCTGACAAGCTGCACGGTCTCGGAGCCCTCGTTGGTGATCCGGATGGTGTAGGTGAAGATCCACCGTTTCTGGTGCGGCTCGAGATGAGAGAATCGTGACGTGACGTTGACCCGGATGCCCCGGGTGACCGCCTCCGACGTGTGGACGCTGCTGCTCCGCATCGAATCCTCGAGAGTATCGTCTTTCATCCTCACCGCACGCCCCTCGGCCCGAACGGCCTGCCCGCGGGGCCGTCCCCGGCGTCGCAGTGGAAGCCCGCGGCCGTCCGTACCTCGGCAATGGAGGCTTGGGGACGAGGGCCGCGTCTCGACTATTGTAAGACCTGGAGTACGGGCAGCGGAACGTCACGACGACGATGAAGACGGGGCATGATCCCGATTGCGACCCTCCTCGGCGCCTATCGGGCCGGCTACTTCCCGATGTCCGTGGAGGGCGAGATCCGCTGGTTTTCGCCGGAGTGGCGCGGCGTGATTCCGATCGACCGCTTCCGCATCTCCCGGCGGCTCGCCCGGTTGCTGCGCCAGGAGCGGTTCCGCTGCACGGTGAACGAGGCGTTCAGAGACGTCATCACCGCCTGCGCGTCACGCGGTGACGCCGACGGCACCTGGATCGACGACGAGGTCCGCGAGAGCTACTGTCGCCTGCACGAGGCGGGTCACGCCCACTCGGTCGAGGTGTGGGCCGACGGCCGGCTCGCCGGCGGCCTCTACGGCGTCAGCCTGCGGGGCGCCTTCTTCGGCGAGTCGATGTTCCACCGGGTCCGCGACGCGTCGAAGGTCGCCCTGAGCTGTCTCGTCGCGCGCCTGCGCGACCGCGGCTACCGGCTGCTCGACGTGCAGTGGGTGACGCCCCATCTGGAGCGGTTCGGCGCCGTCGAGATCCCGCGCGCCCGCTATCTGTCCCTGCTGGAACGGAGCATGGCGCGCGCGTGCACGTTCGACGATCGGCGCGCCGCGCCGGGGACTGCCGCCCCGGGGACTGCCGCCCCGCCAGGTTCCCCGGCCCGGTGAGGGCGCCCTCCGCAGGGCCGGACGCCGGCTCGCGGGGGGCCTCCGTCGGGGCGCTGGCGCTGCCGGTTCGGGGCCGGGCGTCTGTCGGCAGAACGGTGCGGACGCCCGGAGCGTCGGGCGGCGCCGAACGGAGCCGCCGGCGACCAGGGGGGGGCCGGCTCAGGGCCGGACGTAGACCGGGCGCTCCGCCGCGCCGGCGAGATCCCAGCTCAGTTGGTGCACCATCCGCACGATGCGGGTCATCTTGTCGTAGCGGAGCTTCTCCGGCGTGTCCCGTTCCGTATGGTAGTCGGGGTGCAGTCCGGTGTGCACGAAGAGCGCGGGGACCTCGCGGTACAGGAAGGGCCACTGGTCGCTGCGCCGCAGCAGGTTCGAGGCGTTGTCGTCGTAGCGGAACCGCACGTCGAGCCCGGTCGTCCGGTTGGCGCGCTCGACCGCCCGCCGCAGGTCCGGCGACCGGCTGTAGCCGAGGACGTTGACGGCGTTGCGGTTGCTCTCGGCCGTCTGCGGCTCGAGGCCCCGGAACCGCGCCCCGCCGATCCGCGGGACCTCTTCGTCGCGGCCGATCATGTCCATGTTCAGCATCGCCACGGTCTGTTCGAGAGGGTGCAGGGGAGCCTCGGTGTAGGCCCACGCGCCGAGCAGGCCCTGCTCCTCCGAGTTCCAGGCGGCGAGCAGGATGGACCGTCGCGGCCGGTTGCCCGCGCGTGCGGCCGCGCGGTAGGCCTCGGCTATCTCGATGAGGGCCGCCACGCCCGACGCGTCGTCGTCGGCGCCGTTGTAGACGGCCGATCCAATCGCGCCGTCGTGGTCGTAGTGGGCGCCGATGATGATCCACTCGTCCCGGAGCGCGGAGTCCGCGCCTTCGATCAGCCCGACGACGTTGCGGTTCGGCACCGTCGTCCGCCGCACTGACGCCGTGACCTCGACGCGCGGCCCCTCGAGCGCCGCCGCCGCGACCCCGCCGGGCCGCTCGGCTGCATCCGCCAGCTCGCGGAACGACCGCCCCGCCGCTTCGGCGATGCGCTCCGTGAGGTCGCCCGAGATGTGGACCACGGGGATGCGCACTTCCTCCACCCAGCTCCCGAGCCCGTAGCGCGGCACGCGGCGCGGCCGTGACGGCCACACGGTTCCCATGGGCCGGGCCGGTCCCCGGGTGCGCCCGTGGTTGTGACGGTCGGGGGCCACGAGCACCGCGACGGCGCCCCGGGCCTGGGCGGCCAGGACCTTGCGCACGAGCCGCGCCGACTCCGAGCGCAACGTGCCGTCGAACGGGCTGTCGGCGCGGAACTCGCCCGGCTCGTGGTCGAGCATCAGGGCGACGGCGCCGTCGAGGTCGTCCGACCCGGCGCCGTCGACGCGGTAGTCGTCGTGCTCCAGATATGGCGCGTCGATGCCGAACCCGACGAACACGATGTCGCCCGAGGCGCTCCCGGCAGCGCTGGCGGGGTCCGGGTAGAACGCCGCGCCGAGCGAGAGGTCCGACCGTCCGACGCCGGTCACGCGCAGGGCGTTGTCGGGGCCGAGGGCGGTGGTCACCAGGTCGAACCGGTGGAAGTGGGTGCCGTCGGACCCCACCGGCTCGAGGCCGTGCCGGGCGAACCGCGAGGCGATGAAATCGGCTGCGATCCGGTTCTCGGGCGTATCCGTCAGGCGGCCCCGCAGGCTGTCGGCGGCCAGGAACCGGACGTCCGCCTCCAGGTCGTCGGCGCGGATCGATGCGGTTCCCGGCGCCGGGGCCGGATCCTGCGCCACCACCGCTGCTGCGACGAGAACCGCCGCCGTCGCCGCCGCCGCCCAGCGGGTCGTCATCCGCCCATTGTACCGTCGCCTCGACGCGTGTCGCGTGGGTCATGCGGTCATGGCTGTCCGCGAGCGGGACGGACTGATGTACGATCAGCGCCCGCGCTGCGAAGGGAGACGACAGATGACGGTGGTGCGCACGAACGGGAGACTCCGGTCGCGCGGCGGTTTCCCGGCCCTCGCGTTCGTTCCGCTCCTCGCGGTCGCCGTCGCCGGGTGCGGAGAGCCGCCCGACGGAGACGGCGCCGTCGCTTTCGACGTCATGGAGCGGTCCATCACCGAGCTCGCGGCGGCCCTCGACGGCGGCGAGGTGACCTCGCGGGAACTGGTCGCGGGGTATCTGGCCCGCATCGACGCCTACGACCAGCGCGGGCCGATGCTGAACGCGATGGTCGTCCTCAATCCCGCCGCCGCCGACGAGGCCGACCGGCTCGACGCCGAGCGCGCGGCGGGGCAGGTGCGCGGCCCGCTGCACGGCATCCCCGTCGTCGTGAAGGACAACTACGACACCGGCGACATGCCGACGAGCGCGGGGGCCATCGCCCTCGCGACCTCCGTGCCGCCCGACGACTCGACCCAGGTGCGGCGGCTGCGCGAGGCGGGGGCGATCATCCTCGGCAAGACCAACATGCACGAGCTGGCGCGGGGCATCACCACCGTCAGCTCGCTCACCGGCCAGACCCGGAACCCCTACGACCCGACCCGCAACCCCGGCGGGTCGAGCGGCGGCACCGGCGCCGCCGTGGCCGCCAGCTTCGGCGCCGTCGGCATGGGGAGCGACACGTGCGGGTCGATCCGGATCCCGTCGGCCCACCACGCCCTGGTGGGGCTGCGGGGGACGCGGGGGCTGGCGAGCGGCGACGGGATCGTGCCCCTCTCGACCACCCAGGACATCGGCGGCCCCCTCGCGCGCTCGGTGGAGGATCTCGCGATTACCCTGGACGCCACCGTGGGGCCCGATCCGGCCGACGCGGTGACCGGCCGGAGCGAGGGCCGGATTCCGGTCTCGTTCCGGGACGCCCTCGATCTCGGCGGGCTGCAGGGGGCTCGGCTCGCGGTGCTGGGCGAGCTGCTGGGCGACTCCGGGGCGGAGCGGCCCGTCAGCACCGTCATCGAGACGGCGGCGGAAGCGATGGCCGAGGCGGGGGCGGAGATCGTCGACATCGGCGAGACCGACCTGCGGTCCTTCCTGGAGGACGCGTCGGTGATCGGCCTCGAATTTCGCCGCGATTTCGACGCCTACCTGGCCAGCACCCCGGGCGCCCCGGTGCGCACGCTCGCCGAGCTGGTCGAGCTTGGGCTCTACCACGAGATCGTCGACGGCGGACTCCGCTCGTCCCTCGAGGTGGAGAGCCTCGACACCGACGACTATCGAGAGCGGTTGGGCCGACGGGACGCGGCGCGGGCGGCCATCGAGGCGCTGCTCGACGAGCACGAGCTGACCGCCCTTCTCTATCCCACCATTCGCCAGACCGCCCGACCGGTGGGGCTGGCCCAGCCCGGCAGCAACTGCGCCCTCAGCGCCATATCGGGGCTGCCCGCCATCACCGTCCCCGCCGGGTACGCGGCCGACGGCATGCCGGTCGGGCTCGAGATGATCGGCCGCGAGTTCGCCGAGTCGGACCTGATCCGGCTCGCCTACGCGTTCGAGCAGGCGACCGGCCACCGCCGGCCGCCCGACAGCACGCCGAGCCTGGCGGCGGCGCCGCCGCCGGTGGTCATCGAAGCCGCCGGCGAGGCGAACGGCGCCGGCCTGCGCGGGCGGTTCGAGCTCGACCGGGCCCGCCGCGAGCTGACCTACTCCATCTCCGCGTACGGCGTTGCGGACGAGGACGTGCTGTTCGCCCACTTGCATCGCGCCGTCGAGGGCGGCGGCGCCGGGCCGGTCGCGCACCTGCTGGGGGGGCGCGGGCGCGCCCGGTCGTCCGGCCGGCTGCAACTGTCGGCCCGCGACCTCGAGAGCCTTCGGGCCGGCGAGCTCTATGCCGCCGTGCACACCGCCGGAAACGTGTCCGGGATTCGCGCCGATCTCGTGTGGCCGGCGGATTGAGAGGACGAGAGCCATGACGACATGGGTTTCCCGCGTTGTATCGCCTCTCGGGTTGGCGGCGGCAACGCTCGCTGCGGCGCTGGCGGTCCCGGCGGCCGCGCAGGCGCCGTCGCAGACGACCCGGCCGACGGATCGGCCGGGCGCCGGAGATCCCGACCCCACCTTCCGATCCGGCGTCACGCTGGTGACGATGGTCGTCGTGCCCCGAGACCGGAACGGCCTTTTCCTCGACGATCTGACCGCCCGCGACTTCGTGGTCGTGGACGAGGGCGACGTGCGGGAGGTCGCCTCGCTCGTGCGCGTGCAGAGCGGGCGCGTCAGCGAGCAGCTCGCGCCGGGCCTGCGGGCGCAGAACGGTATCCTCCTCCCGCCCCCGCCGCGGCCCCCCGACGAATTGACGGGCCGGCTCTTCGTCGTTCTCGTCGACGACCTGCACATCCCGGCGGGCCTGACTGCGCGCGCGCGCGTGGCGTTCGAGGAGATGGCCGACAACCTGATTCACGACGGCGACCAGTTCGCCGTCGTGTCGACCGGACCGTCGGCGATTTCGCTCGGCGTGAGCACCGACCGGAGTCTGCTCCGGTCGACGGCCGAGCGCATCACCGGCGACGGGTTCGACGCCAACGAGCTGATCCAGAACTTCCCGCCGAGGCCGGGCTACAGTCCCGAGCTGATGGCGCGCGCCGGCGTCGCCTTCGCGACCATAAGCAACGTGGTCGAGAGCCTCGAGCAGGTCCAGCACCTGCGCAAGGTGGTCGTCTATTTCAGCAGCGGCTACGACCTGAATCCCTTCCTCGCGGAGCGCCGGGGGTACCATGGCGAGGCGGGAGGGGAGCCGGGGCTGGTCAACCAGGGCATCGCGCGCCTCCTGCGGCAGGACGCGCCGCTGGGCGACGTGGACGGCCTGGAGGGTGACGCGGATCTCGCGAGGCGGATCGACGAGCTCGCCGAAGCCGCGAACCGGGCCAACGCCGCCTTCTACACCGTCGATCCCCGCGGTCTGGCCGCCGCCAGGCCGGGGCCCGCGGACTTCCTCCTGACCGGCCGGGGCTCGTACGACGAGTGGAACTTCACGACCCAGAGCAGCCTGCGGTCGCTCGCCGAGCAGACCGGCGGCCGGGCCATGCTCAATCGGAACGACTTCGACGACGTGTTCCGGGAGATCGACGCCGACACGAGCGACTACTACATCCTCGGCTTCGCCCTGACCAATCCCGACCCGACGGTCCGGACCCGCCGGCTGCTCGTGCGCGTGCGGGGCCGGGGCGCCGTCGATGTCCAGCACCGCAGCCACTACACCTACGTGGGGGCCAGCGCGAGCCGGCCCGGCGTGCGGTAGGTCGCCGGCGATCTCCGCCTCGCGCGTCGGTGCGGCGTCACGGCTGAACGTTGTGGTCCGCGCCGGCGATTTCCTCACCGATTGCGGGCTCGACGCGTGACGGACCACCAGGCGTCCGCCCCGCGGGTTCGCCACCGCCGGGACCGCCCGGCTCCTCGCGGGGCGCTCGCCTCGTGCCTCCGGGTGGGCCCGGCCGACCTCCCGGGCGTCTGCCGCCGTTCGGCCGCGTCGACCTACGGTTCGAGCCGCAGTCCCGCCCCCGGTCCCACCGGCAGGCCGAGCAGCATCCAGACGACGAGCAGCACCGACCAGCAGGCGAGGAACGTCAGCGTGTACGGGAGCATGGTGGCGACCACCGTGCCGATGCCCGATCGCCGGTCATAGCGCTCGAAGAACGCGACGATGAGGGCGAAGTAGGACATCATCGGGGCGATGATGTTGGTGGTGCTGTCGCCGACGCGGTACGCGGTCTGGGTCAGCTCCGGCGTGTAGCCGAGCAGCATGAACATGGGGACGAACACCGGCGCCATGATCGCCCACTTGGCCGACGCGCTGCCCATGACGAGATTGATGACGGACGAGAGCACGACGAAGCTGAGCATGAGGGGAATGCCGCCCATGCCCGAGCTGCGCAGCCACTCCGCCCCCTTGACGGCCATGATCAGGCCCAGGTTGGTCCAGTTGAAGTAGGCGACGAACTGGGCCGCGAAGAACACGAGCACGAGATAGGTGCCGAGCGTGCTGATGGTCTTGCCCATGCCGTTCATGACGTCGGTATCGTTGCGGAACGCGCCGGTCGCCGCCCCGTAGGCCACGCCGATCGCCAGCCCCCCCAGGAAGATGAACGCGACGATGCCCGACAGGAAGGGCGAGCGCAGCAGGCCGCCGTCGTCCGGGTTGCGCAGGAACCCGTCGGCGGGCGCGGTGCCCCAGAGCAGGAACAGCACGAAGACCGCCGTCGCGGCCAGGGCGGCCCACAGGCCGCGCTTCTCCACGTCGGAGAGCGCCCGCATCACCTCCGGATCGTCTCCCGCGGCGTCGCGGGAGCCCTCGTAGGGACCCAGCCGGGGGATGACGACCCGCTCGGTCACCCAGGTTCCCGCCCCCGCGACGATGAACGTGGAGACCACCATGAAGTAGTAGTTGGCGGCGGGGTTGACCCGGTAGCCGTCGTCGACGATGCGGGCCGCCTCTTCGGAGAGGCCGGCCAGCAGGGGATCGATGGTGCCGAGCAGCAGGTTGGCGCTGTAGCCGCCGGACACCCCCGCGAACGCCGCCGCGAGTCCGGCGATGGGATGGCGTCCCGCGCCGAGAAAGATGATGCCGCCGAGGGGCACGAGCAGCACGTAGCCGATCTCGCTCGCGGTGTTGGAGAGGACGCCGGCGAAGACGAGCACGAACGTGAGGAGCCGCTTGGGCGCCGACAGGACGAGCAGCCGCAGGGCGGCCGCGATGAGCCCGCTGCTCTCCAGGACCCCGATGCCCAGCATCGCCACGAGCACCGTGCCGAGCGGCGCGAAACTCGTGAAGTTCGTGACCATCTCGGTCAGGATGCGGTGGAGCCCCTCGACGGTGGCGAGGCTCACCGGGCGGATCAGCTCGCCGGTGCCGGGATGGACGACCTCGACGCCGGTCCGGGCCGCGATGGCCGAGATGACGACGACGACGCCCGCGAGCAGGGCGAACAGGGTGCCGGGATGCGGCAGCGCGTTGCCGCCGCGCTCGACGGCGGCGAGGAAGACGGTCATGGCGCGGTCGAGGACGGCGGTGGGGCGCTTGCTCATGGCGTGCTATGCTACGCGGGTCGCGCGGCCCGTTCCAGTGCCGCCGCCGCGGCTTCCCGTCCTGCCTGCTTCCGGCCGGCGCCGCGCGGGCTGCCGTGGTCCACCCGTCCGGGCGCGACATTGGCGCCGATGAACGATCCCGACCCCGTCAAGGGCTCGCTCGAGAGCCAGCGGCGCACCGCCGCCGCCGTCGGGGTCACGGCGGCCGATCGGCACATTCTGCTCTGCGCCGACCAGTCCACCCCGAAGTGCTGCGACCACGAGCGCGGCCTCGTCGCCTGGCGCTACCTGAAGCGCCGGCTGCGCGAGCTCGGGCTGTCCGAGCGGGGCGGCGTGCTGCGCACCAAGGCCAACTGCCTGCGGGTCTGCGAAGGCGGGCCCATCGCCGTGGTCTACCCGGAAGGCACGTGGTACCGCGCGTGCGATCCGCCGGTTCTCGAGCGGATCATCCAGCAGCACCTGATCGCAGGCGACGTGGTCGAGGAGGCGCGCATCCTCGCGCGCCCGCTGCGGCCTGAGAGGCCCTCGAACGAGCCGCGCTGACTCCGGCTCTCCCACGCCCGGGCCGGTTGCGTGATCCCGCCGCTGCCTGCAAAAGTGTACGGGTCGGGGCTCGGAGGCGACATCGTTGGCGAACGTTGGTTCCGTCCGGGGGTGGACCCGTCGCGAGCGGCGCCCAACTCCGACCGGCGTGTGCTCACTGCAAGTCCATTATTTGCAGTGGTTTGCAGTATTTCTTGTCGATGTGTCGCGAAATTGGCGCGCCGTTTGCTTGGATAGTTGGCATTCGCGCTCGGGCGTCGCGTCCACGCGGCGAGTCGGGCGCGCCGCATCTCAAGCCTCACGCGCCGTGGTCGGCCGGTAGTCAATCGGCCGCGCCACGGCCGGTATCTGCCCGCGACCCACCCCCGACCCGGCCGGAACCGTCTCGCGACGGCGCCGCCGGGCCCCGCCTTGTACGCGCCGCCCTGCGGCGGGGTTGCGTTTGACAACCGCCGGGCCGCGTCGCTACCGTAGTCGGTCGTCTCTCCGTTGTCTCGTGTCTCCTGCAAACGAGCCGAATCAAATGACCATCAGCGGTGTGCTCGCTCCCATTCCGACCCCGTTCACCGACGACGAGGCGCTCGATCTCGGCGCCTGGCGCGCCAACATCGATCGCTGGATGGCCACGCGGCTGCGTGGGCTCGTGGTGCTCGGGTCGACCGGCGAGGCGCCCCTCGTCGACGACGACGAGACGGATCGGCTGATTCGCGAGGCGCGCGGGCGCGTGCCCGGCGACCGCCTGCTGCTCGCGGGCACCGGCCGCCAGTCGACCCGCGCGGCCATCGCCGCCGCGCGCCGGGCGGCGGACGCCGGGGCCGACGCCGTGCTCGTCCGCACGCCGTCCTACTTCAAGAAGCAGCTCACCGCCAAGGCGTTCGTGCGCCACTACGCGGCGGTGGCCGATGCATCGCCGGCGCCCGTGGTGCTGTACAACTTCTCGGCCCTAACCGGCGTCACCCTGCCGGTCGAGGCGGTCGCCCGGCTCGTCGATCATCCGAACATCGTCGGATTGAAGGAGTCGGGGCCCGACCTGGGCTATGTCGGCGACCTCGTCGGCGTGGCCCGGGACGGATTCAGCGTTCTCGTGGGGTCGGCGCCGACGTTCTACGCCAGCCTCGCGCTCGGCGCCAGCGGCGGCATCCTGGCCCTGGCGTGCGCGATCCCCGACGCCTGCGTGCAGATTTACGAGCACGTCGCGTCCGGCCGCCACGACGAGGCGCGCGCCCTGCAGCGGCAGATCGTCCCGCTCGCCCGACTGCTGACCACCAGGCACGGCATCCCCGGGTTGAAGGCGGCCCTCGACGAGCTCGGCTACGCCGGGGGGCGGCCCCGGCGGCCGCTGGCGCCGATCGGCCCCGACGCGGTGCAGGAGATCCGCCGGCAGATCGAGCAGTTCGCGGCCGTCCCGGTGGGCCACTAGAGCACGCGGCGGGCGCCGAGGAAGCGGCTCGCCCAGTAGGCGGAGCTCAGGCGCTCGACGCGGACCTTTCCCCGGCTCGACGGCGCGTGGACGAACTGGTCGGCGTCGAGGGCCAGCGCCACGTGCGACGGCCCCTCGGCGATGGTCTCGAAGAACAGCAGGTCTCCCGGTCGGACCGCGTTGCGGTCGATCCGCTTGCCGACGCGATACTGGTCGGCCGCGACCCGCGGCAGCTCCAGGCCGTGGCGGTTGAAGACGTAGTAGGTGAATCCGCTGCAGTCGAACCCCCGCGGCGTGCTGCCGCCCCACCGGTACGGCACCCCCAGATACTCGAGGGCGGTGGCGGTGACGGCGCCCGGCGCGGGCCGGCGTCCGGCGCCGCCGATCGGCGCGTCGGCCGGCGCGAGGTGAGGTCTGGGGAACGGCTGCGGCGTCGCGCCAGGGCGTATCGCGCATCCGGCGAGGACGAGAATCAGCGGGCACCAGACGAAGCGGCGCATCGTTCCTCTTGTCGGCGCGTCTCCCGGGGACCGATAGGGAAGAGGCCGTGTTCGGTGACACAACTCGTTGTACGGCAAGGCTTTATGAGGTTCATGGCGGCTTGACACGAAGTACCTGATTCGGGCACAATCCGACTTTGGGCTGGCGAACCGGGACGGTGCGAACCCATGGAGCACACTCTGCTGCTCAATGCGACCTACGAGCCGTTGAAGGTCGTCGACTGGCGGCGGGCGATCAGGCTGTGGTGTCAGGGGAAGGTCGAGGTGCTCTCGGTCTACGAGCGGGAGGTGCACTCGGTCTCGCTGACGGTGAAGCTGCCCTCGGTGATCCGGCTGCTCAACTACATCACCATCAAGCGCCACTTCAATCTGGTGCCGTTCTCGCGGGCCAACATCTATGCGCGTGACGACCACGTGTGCCAGTACTGCGGCCGGGCGTTCGCTCCCGCGGAGCTGACCTTCGACCACGTGGTGCCGGTGCGCTATGGCGGGCGGAAAGACTGGGAGAACATCGTCACGTCGTGCGCGATCTGCAACCGCCGCAAGGGAGGGCGCACGCCCGCCGAGGCGGGCATGCGGGTCATCCGGACGCCCCGGCGCCCGATGCGGCCCGCGACCGTGCGCATCGCCGTGGGGCTGCGCGACACGCCCGCGAGCTGGCGGGACTACCTCTATTGGAACATCGAGCTGGACCCGGCGTAGGCGGTTCCGCGGCGTGGTCGCCGCGGGCTCTCCACCGTCCGCTCCCGCCGTCGGCGATGACTCAGGCGTCCACTTCCCGAAACACGTCCGTGCATCCACCGGCGGCGGTCGCCGGCGGACGGATCGCCGTCTGCGGACCCGGCGTCGGGGGCGACGGCAGCCGAGTGCCCGCCGTGTGGATCGGCGACCATCCCGCGCAGGTCGTGTGCACGGGCAGGGACCGGGTCGCCTGTCTGGTTCCACCCGATGCGGGGGGCGGCTCGCTGCCCGTCCGGCTCGACACCGCGCCGGCGGAGACCGAGGCCGCCCGACTGGAAGTCGGCGTGCCCGTCGCCACCGGCGTGCACCAGGTGGACAGCCCGGTCATCGACGCCGACGGGACGCTTTTCCTGACCTACAGCGGGACTCGCGGAGAATCGGCGCCGGTGTCGATCTTCCGGCTCCGGCGGGACGGCTTTCGCGAGCCGTTCGTGACCGGCATCACCAACCCGACCTCACTCGCCCTCGATCCCCAGGGCCGGCTGTTCGTGTCGAGCCGCTTCGACGGCGCGGTGTTCCGGGTCGAGGCCGACGGCCAGCACAAGCAACTGGCGGCGGAGCTCGGGGTGGCCTGCGGGCTGGCGTTCGACGAGGCCGGCGCGCTGTTCGTCGGCGACCGGTCCGGCACCATCTTCAAGGTCGCGCCGTCGGGCGAGGTGTCGACGTTCGCCACCCTGCCCCCCAGCGTGGCGGCGTTTCACCTCGGCATGGCCCCCACCGGCGACCTCTACGTGACGGCGCCGACGCTGGCCACTCGCGATGCGGTGTACCGCATCGATCCGGCGGGGAGCGTCACCACCGTCCACCGGGGGTTCGGCCGGCCGCAGGGCCTGGCCTTCGACGCCCAAGGCGTCCTGCACGTCGTCGAGGCGCTGGCCGGGGCGAGCGGTCTCTACCGCGTTCCGGGCGTCGACGAGGCCGAGCAGGTCGTGGCGGCGCCGAGCCTGGTCGGGGTCGCCTTCGACCGGCGCGGCGGCGCCGTGGTGGCGTCCGACGATCGGGTGTACCGGTTCGAGCGGCTGCCCGACCCCGCACCGTGTTAGCATCGTGAGTTTGGGGCGTGGCCCGAGACGGTTGCCGGGCGCGGCTCGACGGGGCGGGACCTGATCACGGCGATGGCTCACGATCGCATCGAGGTACGGGGAGCCCGCGTCCACAACCTGAAGAGCATCGACGTCAGCCTGCCGCGCGACCGCTTCGTCGTGGTCACCGGGCTGTCGGGGTCGGGCAAGTCGTCGCTGGCCTTCGACACCATATACGCCGAGGGGCAGCGGCGGTACGTGGAGTCGCTGTCGGCCTATGCCCGCCAGTTCCTCGAGCAGGTCGAGAAGCCCGACGTCGACCTGATCGACGGTCTGTCGCCCGCCATCTCCATCGAGCAGAAGACCACCGGCTCGAACCCCCGCTCCACCGTGGGGACCGTCACCGAGATCTACGACTATCTGCGCCTGCTGTTCGCCAACATCGGCGTGCCGCACTGTCCGCGGTGCGACCGGCCGATCACCCGGCAGTCGGTCGACCGCATCGTCGAGATGGTGCTGGGCGGCCCGACCGACGAGCGCATCAACGTGCTGGCCCCGATCGTGCGCGGGCGCAAGGGCGAGTTCAGGAAGGACCTCGCGGCCCTCCGGGCCAGGGGGTTCGTGAAGGTGCGGGTCGATGGCCGGGTCCGTTCCCTCGATGAGGACATCCGGCTCGAGCGCCGTCGGAACCACGACATCGCGGTGCTCGTCGACCGGCTCGTCGTCCGGGCCGGCGTGGAGCGGCGGCTGCGGAACGGCATCGAGCTGGCGCTGGGCCTCGCCGACGACGTCGTGATTGTCAACACCCTGGCGGGCGGCGACCGGCTGTTCTCCCGGCGGCTCGCGTGCGTGCAGTGCGGGGTGAGCGTGCCCGAGATCACGCCTCGGGTGTTCTCGTTCAACTCGCCGCAGGGGGCGTGCACGGACTGTCAGGGCCTGGGCGCCATCGACGACTTCGACCCCGCCCGCATCGTGCCGGACGGTTCGAAGTCGTTGAGGGAGGGCGCGATAGCGCCGTGGGTCGAGGGCGACGCGAAGCTGGTCCGGGCTGCCCTCGCGGGGCTCAGCCGGCACTTCGGCATCGATCTCGATACGCCGTTCGACCGGCTGTCCCGTCGGCATCGCGACACCCTGCTGCACGGCCCCCGCGCTTCTGCGGCGCCGCCCGACGAGGATGGACGCCGGCGCGGCGGCCGTCGGCGCGAGCCGTTCGGGCGCGACTTCGAGGGGATCCTGCCGAACCTGCGCCGCCGCTACGAGACGGGAACCTGGGCCGAGCAGGAGTTGCTCGAGCCCCTCCGTTCCCTGCAGTGCTGCCCCGCCTGCGCCGGCGAGCGCCTGCGGCCCGAGAGCCGATCGGTGCGGGTGAAGGGTCGCACCATCGCCGAGTACACCCGCCTGCCGCTGGCGGAAGCCGAGGCGGCGCTGACCGACGTCGAGCTGTCCGAGCGCGAGGAGCTGATTGCCGGCCGCGTGCTCCGCGAGATCCGTGACCGGTTGCGGTTCCTCACCGACGTCGGCGTCGGCTACCTGACGCTGGCGCGGAGTGCAGCCACCCTGTCGGGGGGAGAGGGGCAGCGCATACGGCTCGCCACCCAGATCGGCGCCAACCTCACCGGCGTGCTGTACGTGCTCGACGAGCCTTCCATCGGCCTGCACCAGCGAGACAACCGCCTGCTGCTGTCGACGCTGGGGCGGCTGCGCGACCTCGGAAACACCGTGGTGGTGGTCGAGCACGACGAAGAGACCATCCGGGCCGCCGACTACGTGGTCGATCTGGGGCCGGGAGCCGGCGCGCATGGCGGAGAGGTGATGTTCCAGGGGACCCCGGCGGAGCTGATGGCGAACGGGCGCCCGTCTCTGACCGGGCGCTATCTACGGGGTGAACTCGGCATTCCCGTTCCCCGCGCCCGCCGCCCCCGGCTTCGGGGAGAGCTCGTCATCCGGGGCGCGCGGGCGAACAACCTCAAGAACGTGGACGTGGCCATTCCCCTCGGGCTGTTCAACGTGATCACCGGGGTGAGCGGTTCCGGGAAGTCGACCCTCGTCAACGACATCCTGTACCGGGCGCTGGCCCGCGACCTGTACCGCGCCACGGCGCCGCCGGGCGCCCACCGGCGAATCGACGGGGCCGATCCGGTGGACAAGGTCATCCAGATCGACCAGACCGCCATCGGCCGGACCCCCCGATCGAACGCCGCCACCTACACCGGGCTCTTCACCCTCATCCGCGAGCTGTTCGCGATGCTCGCCGAGGCGCGGGCCCGCGGCTACCGGCCCGGGCGGTTCTCGTTCAACGTCAAGGGCGGACGATGCGAGGCGTGTCAGGGGGGCGGGGTGAAGGCCATCGAGATGCACTTCCTGCCCGACGTCTACGTGACCTGCGAGCAGTGCAAGGGGCGCCGCTACAACCGCGAGACCCTGGAGGTCCGCTACCGGGGTGCGTCCATCGCCGACGTCCTCGAGCTGACCGTCGATCAGGCGCTGCCCCTGCTCGAGAACGTGCCTGCCGTCGCCGCCAAGTTGCGCACGCTGCAGGACGTCGGGCTGGGCTACATCACGCTGGGGCAGTCGGCCACCATGTTGTCCGGCGGCGAGTCGCAGCGGGTCAAGCTGGCCAAGGAACTGTCCCGCCGCAGCACCGGCCGCACCGTCTACATCCTCGACGAGCCGACGACGGGACTGCACTTCGAAGATACGCGAAAGCTGCTCGACGTGCTGCAGAAGCTGGTCGACCAGGGCAATACCGTCGTCGTGATCGAGCACCAGCTCGACGTGGTCAAGAGCGCCGATTACGTGATCGACCTCGGACCCGACGGCGGCGACGGCGGCGGCCGGGTGGTGGCGGCGGGAACGCCGGAGGAGGTCGCGGCCGAGCCCGAGTCGGCCACCGGCCGATGTCTGGCGGAGCTGTTCGCCCCGTGAGCTGGTCGGCGTCCGCCGCGTTCGCGATGAGGGGCGATCCGCGGCCGGCGTCGGGACCGCCACCGCACGCGCGTGGCGGATGTGTTACGGTGACAGCAAGATCCCGAGTCGCGCATGAAAATGGCGAAACATGCCGATAACCGGATCGGTGCGACGCCCTTGACCGTGTCCTGTCGTCGATCCGTCGTCCGCCCCGCCCCCCTGGAGGTCACCGCTCCGTGACTCATTCTCAGCACACTGTCCGACGTTCCGTCTCCTGCACCGGAATCGGCCTGCATTCCGGTCAGAAGGTCACGTTGTCGCTGAGGCCCGCGGCGGCCGGCAGCGGCATCCGTTTCCGCCGGGCGGATCTCGACGGGGTCGAGATACCCGCGACCGTGGACAACGTCGACCGGCTGCACTACGCCACCGGGTTGTCTCGGAACGCCGAGACGGTGCGGACCGTCGAGCATCTGCTGGCGGCGCTGGTCGGCCTCGGCGTGGACAACGTCGTCGTGGAGCTCGACCAGCCCGAAGTGCCGATCATGGACGGCAGCGCGGCCTCGTTCGTGTACCTCCTGCACGAGGCGGGGCTGCGGCGGCTGGCCGCGCCGCGGCGCTATCTCAAGGTGTTCCGGCCCGTGTCGCTGTCGCGCGGGGACAAGCGCATCGCCCTCTACCCGTCGGACCACTTCAAGGTGACCTACAGCATCAGCTTCGAGCACCCGCTGCTCCGGCACATGAGCCGCACCCTCACGGTCACCGAGACGACGTTCGTCGACGACATCGCGCCGGCCCGTACGTTCGGGTTCCTCAAGGAGGTGGAGACGCTGCGCCGGAAGGGCCTCGCCCTCGGCGGGTCGCTCGAGAACGCGGTGGTGCTCAGCGATACCGGGGTCCTGAACAGCCGGCTGCGGTTCGAGGACGAGTTCGTCCGCCACAAGATTCTCGACGCGATCGGCGATCTCGCCCTGGTGGGTCACCCCGTCATCGGTCATCTCGTCGCGCATCGCGGCGGCCACGACCTGCATACGGCCTTCGCCGACAAGATCCTGGAGGAGGCGGATGCGTGGCGAATCGTCGAGTCGCCGGGCCTGGAGCAGGCGCCGGCGGCCGCGGTCGCCGCCGAGGCGCCCGACTTCGTCACCCGCTGATCCCGCCCGCCGCGTCCCTTCAGGCGTTCCCGGTGACCTTCCGCATGTATGCGCCCAGGCGCTCGTTCTCGTAGGTCACGGTATTGAGGAAGAGACTCTCGGCCAGATAGGCGCGCCGTTCCTCGTCGGTCATCTGATCGAGCAGTTGGGCGATCTCGCGGACGGTGTCCTCGAACGTGCGATCGAGGGCGTAGCCGGTGTGCAGTTCCTTGTACAGGGTCTCGAGCATCGCCAGCAGATCACCGTCGAGCGGCAGCGCAATCCCGCTGGTGGTCGTGATACTGCGCATGTTCACACTCCGAAGGCCGCGAGCGCACCGGGCTCGTCGCCGTGGATCTCGATGAAATGCTGGGCGCCGGTCATCGTCAGCATCGTCTTCACCCGCTTCTGGACGCTCGCCAGCTTCACGGTGCCCCCCGCCGCCGTCGACTTCTTGTACAGGTCCATCAGGCACCCGATGGAGGCGCTGTCGACGTAGACGACCGGCGACAGATCGATGAGGACGTTTTGGGCGCCGTCCTCGATCATCGCCGTCACCGCATCCGCCAACGTCGGCAACAGAGGATAGACCAGCCGTTCCTCGCCCACGCGGACGATGGCGATGTTGCCCTGCTGTTCGGTGGTGAGCTTCATGGTCACTCCTGGCTGCCGGCCTGGGCGCTCCGCGCCTCGGCTTCGGAGATCAGGCGGCGGATCTGCCGGGCGAGCTCGTGGCGGCCGCGGTTGATCCGCGACTTCACCGTGCCCTCGGGGAGGTCGAGCTCCCGGGCGATGTCGCGGTAGGACTGTTCCTGGATGTCGCGCATGAGCACCGCGGTGCGCAGGGTGTCGGGCAGTTGCTCCAGCGCCCGGTGCAGCAGTATCCGGCGATCGCTCCGCTCCAGGGCGGTGAGGGCGTCCGGCTCGCGGCTGACGGGCGAGACGTCCTCCGCGTCCACGCTGCGGTCCACGAGCTCGCGCTCTTTCCTGACGCTGCGGTAGTGGTCGATGCACAGGTTGCGGCTGACGCTGATGAGCCACGTCTGGAAGTTGGCGCGCCGGTCGAAGGTGCCCAGCGCCCTGAAGATCTTCAGGAAGATATCCTGGGTGAGGTCCTCGGCCACGTCGTGCCGGCCCACGAACTTGAAGGCGACGTTGAAGACCCGGCGCCAGTGCCGGGTGACAATCTGATCCCAGGCGCGCTCGTCGCCGGCGAGACACCGTTCAATCAGATCGTCGATCGACTCGGATGGGCGGGGCTCGGAGCTCGCGAGCATGGGGCGCTGGCAGGCCGGCGAAAAGCGGACGTTCCACTATAGCCACGCGGTTCGACGGCGGTCAAGGGTGACGAAGGTGCGCCGCCGGCGCGGTCGGCGCCTCGGGCGCGAGGCTTGCGGGACTGGCCGCCGCGCAACTCACGGAGCAGGCCACGCTCGACCGGGGCGCGCAGCGTCGTTGGCGATTCGGCCGCCCGCTTCTTTCGCGGCGAAGAGGGCGTCTGGCGGATCGACGATGGTTTCACATGGTTTTACAGGATACCGTATCGATGGGCCGAACGCCGGACGCAGGCGGACGCGCCGGCCCCTGACGCTCCCCATGCCCGACACGGACGGCGCCGACGTGCAGTCGGTCTATTCGGATGTGATGCTCTGGGCTCACCGCCATCCGCGGTACTTCGACCGGGCGAAGGCCAAGTTTGCGACGGAGGCAGATGGTTGGCTGGTGGCCCACGCGCGCGTCCACGGAACGATCGTGGTCACGAGCGACAGACGCGCCCGGAAATCCCGAACCGTGTGTTGCTCCCGGATGTGTGCGATGAGTTCGGGGTTGCCTACCGGAATAGGTTCGTCCTGCTGAGGGATCGCCGGATTCGATTCGATTGGACGGAGGGGGACTGATGCCGAGCGGCAGGAGGCCAGCGGGGCGCGCGGCGCACGATGCAGGGGGCATGACGCGAATCCACCCCGTCCGTGTCCTCGTCTACTACGACGGGCCGCAGGTGATCGAGGCCCGCGACGCCATCGGCGGGCACTACATCGTCGTCCTGTCGTCTCCGATCGAAGGGGAAGATCGATACGTGGTCGCTGGCGTCCCGCCGGAGCGGCTGCGGCAGTTCAAGGCCGGCGGCGTGGACCTGCGCACGTTGCTGGTGGAATCGGACCCTGACCTGCGGTATCTGGCGCGGGCGCCGGGGGGGCCGGACGATGCTCTCGTTCTGGAGACCCCATCTGCGGGCGCGTTCGACGACGGTTTGCTCCCTGATGCCGGGTTCGTGCTGAGCGATGCGCCAGCCGACGACGACGCGCTGCCCGACATGCTGCCGCGTGACGCGGCGGGTTCGGCGCCCATCGGGACGGTGAGCACCGGAGCGGAGCCGGCGGTCCGGAGGAACCGGACATGAACGCAGACCCGGCGGCGCCCTTCGATGCCGAGCGCGCGGCGGCGCTGCTGCGCGCGGGCGCCGGTCTGGCCGACGCCCGCTTCCGCCCCGGGCAGGAGGACGCCATCCGAAGCGTCGTGGCCGGCGCGGCTCGTCGTCTGCTTGTCGTCCAGCGCACCGGGTGGGGCAAGAGCTTCGTCTACTTCATCGCCACGAAGCTCCTCCGCGAGAGCGGCGCCGGGCCGACGCTGCTGGTGAGCCCGCTGTTGGCGCTCATGCGCAACCAGATCGCCGCGGCGAAGCGGATGGGGGTGCGGGCAGAGACCATCAACTCCGACAACACGGCGCGCTGGGCCGAGGTAGAGGAGGCGGTGGCGAGCGGGGTAGTGGACATCCTGCTCGTCTCGCCGGAGCGGCTGGCGAACGAGCGGTTCCAGGAGCGGCTGCTGGCGACCGTCGCAGCCCGTATCGCCCTGCTCGTGATCGACGAGGCGCACTGCATCTCCGACTGGGGCCACGACTTCCGCCCGCACTACCGCCTCATCGAACGCATCGTCCGTTCCCTGCCGCCGAACCTGCGCGTGCTGGCCACGACCGCCACCGCCAACGACCGGGTGCTCAAGGACCTGGAGGAGATACTCGGTCCGGACCTGCAGGTTTCTCGCGGCGCGTTGCATCGACCGTCGCTGGCCCTGCAGACCATCGACATGCCGGGGCAGGACGCCCGGCTCGCGTGGCTGGCCGAGCACCTACCGGACATGGCGGGGAGCGGGATCGTCTACACGCTGACGGTGCGCGACGCCAATCGCGTCGCCGGCTGGCTGCGCTCCAGGGGCATCGACGCGCACGCCTACTCCAGCCAGGTGACGGATCGGGCGGCCCTGGAGGACGCGCTGCTCGACAACCGGGTGAAGGCGCTCGTGGCCACGACCGCCCTCGGGATGGGGTTCGACAAGCCGGACCTGGCGTTCGTCATCCACTATCAGGCGCCGGGGTCGGTGGTCGCCTACTACCAGCAGGTGGGCCGGGCGGGCCGGGCGCTTCCCGCCGCGCGCGGCGTGCTGCTCGGCGGCAGCGAGGACACCGACATCACCGACTGGTTCATCCGCAGCGCGTTCCCGACGAGGCCGGAGGTCGACGAGATCCTGGCCGCTCTCGAGGCCGCCGAGGACGGTCTGACGCTGCCCGGCATCGAAGCGAAGGTGAACGTCCGCCGGAGCCGCATCGAGAAGACCCTGCAGTTGCTGTCCCTGGAGTCTCCGGCGCCCATCGCGCGGCTGGACTCGACGTGGCAGTTGACGGCGGCGACGCTCCCCGCTGCGTTCTGGGAACGGGCGGAACGGCTCACCGCGCTGCGCCGTCGCGAGCAGGCGGAGATGCAGGAGTATGTGCGCTTGCGCTCCGACCACATGGCGTTCCTGATTCGGGCGCTCGACGGCGATGCGACGGACATCGAGACGCCCGACCTGCCGGCTCTGCCGGTGGCGGTGAGCGCCGATGTGGTCGATGAAGCGCGCAGCTTCCTGCGGCGGACAAGCCTGCCAATCGCAACCCGGAGACGCTGGCCGCCGGGCGGGGCGATCGACAAGCAGCACGTCGCCCAGCCCGGGAAGGCGCTCTGCGCGTGGGGCGACGCGGGCTGGGGGCGCCTGGTGGAGGAAGGCAAGTACCGGGACGGTCGGTTCGCCGACGAGCTGGTCGCCGCCTGCGCGGCTCTGGTCGGCGAGTGGAAGCCGGATCCGGAGCCGGAATGGGTGGCGGCCATCCCCTCGACGCGTCATCCCGACCTCGTGCCCGACTTCGCCCGTCGGCTCGCCGGCGCCATCGGCCGGCCGTTTCACGACGTGCTGACGAAGACGGCGGAGCGGCCGGAACAGAAGGCGATGGAGAACAGCGACCGGCAGGCGCGCAACGTGGTCGGCTCGCTGGGCGTCGAGGCGCACGGCATGCCCATGGGGCCGGTGCTGCTCGTCGACGACATCGTCGATTCGCGGTGGACGTTCACCGTCGCGGCGTGGGAGCTGCGTCGCCGCGGCTGCGGTCCGGTCTGGCCCCTGGCGCTGGCCGACGCGGGAGGTGGGTGATGCACGATGAGCTCTCCGAGACCACCAGGGCCGTGCTGTTGCTGACGGCCCCGCTGCTCGCCGGACGCAACCGCCCGACGGCGCGGCTGCTGACCGGTCGCGAGTACCGTCGGCTGGCCCGCTGCCTCCACGCCGCCGGGGCCGAGCCGGGCGATCTGCTGCGCGGGAACGCGGCCGCCCTGATCCGCGAATGCGCGAGCGACGCGGACGATGGCCGTCTCGAATCGCTGCTCGGCCGCGGTCTCCTGCTCGCCCAGGCGGTCGATCGCTGGCGGTCGCGGTCGATCTGGGTGGTGACGCGCGGGGATGCCGCCTATCCCCGAGCGCTGAGGGAGCGGTTGCGCGACGACGCGCCGAGCGTGCTCTATGGGTGCGGGTCTCCGGCACTCTGGCGGCCGGGCGGCCTCGCCATCGTCGGGTCGCGCGACCTCGGTCCCGAGTCGATCGACTACGCCGCCAGCCAGGCGGGGTTGGCGGCGCAGGCGGATCGCATCGTGGTCTCCGGTGCGGCCCGCGGCGCGGATCGGGCGGCGTTGGACGGCGCCGCGGCGGCCGGCGGTGTCGCCGTCGGCGTGCTGCCGAGCGACCTCGAACGCACGGCCCTGACCCGCCGGCATCGCGACCTGGTGAAGGGCGAACGCCTGTTGCTGCTCTCGCCGTTCGATCCCAACGCCCGGTTCAACGTGGGCTACGCCATGGCGCGCAACAAGGTCATCTACGCCCTGGCGGACGCGGCCCTGGTCGTGGAGGCAGACGCCGGCAAGGGGGGCACGTGGAACGGGGCCGTGGAGCAGATCGAGAAATACGGGACGCCCATCTACGTGCGCGGCAGCGGAGGCGCGAGTGCGGGTCTCGACGCGCTGCTGGCGCGAGGCGCGAAGCGCTGGCCGGATCCCGCAGACGCGGATGCGCTGAGCGTGGTCATCGACGAGGCGCCGCAGACCGCCACCACGCCCGAGACCTCGACCGAGAGCGCGAAGCCCGACTCGGGGTCGCTCGACGAGGCGGCGCAGACCGCCACCGCGCCGCAGAGCGGCCAGGGCGCGCTGTTCGACGACGCCGCGCCGCCGCAGGATCGGCGCGCGCGGGGCGACCTTCAAGACGTCCGGCAGATCCTCGACGATGCCCGTCTCATACCAGACACCGAGACGAAGACCGAGGCCGCCCGCGAGCAGGGTGCAGCCGAGACGCCTGACCGTGCCGAGCAGCTCTACCGCTATGCCGCGAACCTCATTCGCGAGGTGTGCGTCACCTCGGCGTCGGCCAAGTCCATTGCGACGGTGTTGGGTGTGCCGTCGCGGACGGCCGAGGGCTGGATCAAGCGCATGGTCGAGGAAGACCTCCTGGAGAAGCGCACCCGACCGGTCCGCTACGTGACGCGACCGGACGCACCACCAGCGCGGAGCCGCCAATGAGGCGATTGCACTACTTGCCGCTCGGCAGCTTCGAGCGGTTCGGCGACCGCCGGCACGCAGCCGTGTGGCGCCGGGCGATGGGACGGATGTGCGTCAGGAGATGACCGGATGGTCAACGTAGCGACGCTCCATCTCGACGGACTGCTCTCCTTCGCCCCCGGCGCCGAGCCGGTCGAACTGCGGTCCCTGAATGTCCTGATTGGACCGAACGGGTCCGGCAAGTCCAACGTGATCGAGGCGTTCGAGCTGTTGGCGGCGACTCCCCGCGACCTGGCGGCTGCGGTGCGGGACGGGGCGCTCTTCCAAGCCGGCGGGCCGGGGGCGTGATAGGTCGCGTCGGCCGGCGTGGTGCGGGCGCCGCCGCGATTCAGATGGAATCTCTTCGTCGTGGAGGACTGCCGGCTCTCCGCACGCGCCTCGGGTGGGGCCGGCGTCGCCGTGCTACCATCCCGCCCGGTTGGGGAGGCGGCGTCGGGCGGAGGGCACAGCCGCTCGACACGCGAGCGCGTCGGCGTACCATCTGGGGGCAGACATGGACGCGCCACGTTATCGACTTCGGCTCATCGGCCTGCGGGAAGGCGAGGGGCACATCCAGGCGGCGACTCTCGAGCGCGTGCTGGCGGCCCTCCGGCAGACGGCGGAGCGGGCGACGCGGCTGGCGGTTACCGGCGCGGGGGGCGGGCGCGGTCGACGACCGGACTGGCTTGAAGCGACCATGGACGTCATGGTCACCGGACTGACTTCGGGCTCGACGAGTCTCGAGATGGCGGCGCCCCGGATCGGTGATGCCGCGCCCGAACCGTTCGCGCAGCAGGACTTCTGGCGCGATGGTCCGGCGGCGACCGACACGGTGCTCGATTTTGCCGCACGAGCGATCAACGAGGCGCAGGCCGCGGAGTCGGTCGGCGAGTTCTTCGACGATGCCGTGCTGAGGGCAGTGCTCGCGTTCAGCGGCGTCGCACGCAACACCCACGTGCACTACCAGTTGATACCGGGTGAGCGCGACCACGAAGGCTTCACGCTCGACGACGACGCGTGCGCGCGGATCGGCGAGCGGCGGCGCCGCCTGCCGGCGCCGAGGGCGTTCGTCGTCAGCGGGACGCTCGACGAAATCCGCCACAGCAAACGCGGCTTCCGTCTCCAGATCGGCACGCAGGGGCGCCTCCTCGGTCAACTCGCCGCGGAGGCGCCCGATGCCGAAGCACTGCGCCCGCTGTGGGGCAAGCGGGTCATCGTCTCGGGTATGGTCCACTTCCGGGCCGATGGCACGCCGAGGTTCATCGACGCGGAACGACTCGCCAAGGGTCGCGATGAAGACAGCGTGTTCGAGGCGCTGCCGACCGCGGAGGTTGCGGGTGCGTCCCTCCTGCCGCCGGCGGTGGAGCAGCAGGCCCGGTCGGCCGATTTCATGGCGCTCTGGGGGGCGTGGCCGGGCGACGAACCGCTAGAAGACCTCATGGATCAGTTGGATTGAGCGTGGGGCGATGACCCGTTTCCTCCTCGATACGGGTTTGTTGCTCGGGCTCACTCGCCAGGCGGACTGGGCCCGTGACGCTGTCCAGCAGTTGCGCGACCATCCACAGGCGGTGGTCTGGACCTCTGCGATATGTCACGGAGAGATTCTCGCACTCGCCGAAAAGAACGGCTGGGGCAGGTCCAGGCGTGACGACCTCGATCGGATTCTGCGGCAGCTTCCCGTGATCAATGTGAATCGTCCGGCGATCCTGAACGCATACGCATCCATCTATACGTGGACGCACGGAACGATGACGAATGCCGCCGGTGGTCAACCGCCCCCGACCCCGGCGGTTCCCATGAAGCAGAACGACATGTGGATCGCAGCGACCGCCCATGCGATAGATGCGACATTGATGTCCACGGACAAGGATTTCGATCACCTGCACGGGGTGTGGCTGAACGTGCGCTACGTTGATCAGGCCGTTGGGGCTGGGTCGCGGCTTGCGGCCGGGACGTCGCGCGGTCGAGATCGGACATGAGCCGCACCAGCGAAGCCGCCTTCGAGGCGGTCATCGAGGCGCACCTGCTGGCGCACGGCTGGGCCCGCTGTCCCGGCGGGCGCCCGCGTTGCCGTACAATGCGCCCCTCATGACGGGTTTCGTCCGCGGCGGCGATGGGGGGTGGGTCTGCGACGGGGCGCCGTTGGCCGCGATCGCGGCAGAGGTCGGCACGCCGGTCTACGTCTACAGCGCCGCCGTGATTCGCGAGCGCGTGCAGCGCTTCCGGGCCGCGCTCGACCCCTGGCCGCACGCCGTCCACTACGCGCTGAAGGCCAACTCCAACCTCGCGGTGGTCGAGGTCGTGCGGGCCGCCGGCGGGCTCGTGGACGCCAACTCGGGCGGGGAGATCGAGGTGGCCCTGCGGGCCGGTTTCTCCCCCGGGGACATCGTCTTCACGGGGGTGGGGAAGACTCCGGCGGAGATCGACCGGGCGGTCGCGCTGGGCGTCAAGGCGATCAACGCCGAATCGGCGGGCGAGCTCCAGCGCATCGGTCGCGCGGCGCGGCGGCGCGGGGTCACGGCGCGGGTCGCCCTGCGCGTCAACCCGGACATCGCGGCCGACAGCCATCCCCACATCTCCACCGGGCTGAGTCGGCACAAGTTCGGGGTCGCGCTCGGCGACGCGCGGGCGATCGTGCGCGAGGCGGTTCGCGACGCGGGGTTGCGCTTCACCGGACTCCACGTCCACGTCGGTTCCCAGATGCTCGGGCTGGAGCCGCTGCGGCGGGCGGCGGCGGCGGTGGTCGACCTGACCCGCGAGCTCGCCGACGATGGCGTGAGGCTCGAACACCTGGACCTCGGCGGCGGCTTGGGCATCGCCTACGACGGGGCCGACGGCGAGCAGCCGCCGGCGGTGGACGCCTACGCCGAAGCCCTCGTCGAGACGGTGCGCCCGACGGGGCTGAGCCTGATCGTCGAGCCGGGCCGCGCCATCGTCGGCCCCGCGGGGGTCCTGCTGGCGTCGGTGGTCGACGTGAAGCCGCGGGCCGACGGGGCCTGGTTCGTGGTGCTCGACGCCGGCATGAGCGAGCTGATGCGGCCGGCCCTCTACGGGGCGCATCACCGGATTGCCCTCGTCGAGGAGCGCGAGGCCGAGGTGGTGAGCTGCGACGTCGTCGGTCCCATCTGCGAATCGTCGGACGTCTTCGGGGTCGCGCGGCGACTGCCGTTGCCCGCGGTGGGCACGCTGGTCGCGGTGTTCGACGCCGGGGCCTATGGATCCGCCATGGCGTCGAACTACAATCGGCATCCGTTGCCGGCCGAGGTCCTGGTCGATGGATCGGCGTGGCGGGTCGTTCGCCGCCGGCAGACGATGGACGAGCAACTCGCCGGCGAGGTTTCAGCGTCGGCGCCGTAGCCGGCCCGGCGCTCGGGCGTCCCGACGGCGGCCGCCGACGGTCCGGAAGGGATGCATCGCCGCTCACACGCGGATGGGCGCGCCATCGCCCGGAGACTGGCCGGCGGCGCGACGGGACGCCGGCCCGCCGGTCGCCCGCGGCGAGACGGCGGCGCCGAAGCGTTGACGGCGGGACCGGTCGGAGGCGCCGGTTCCGGAGGGGGGATGCGCCGATGTTGATTGCGCTGGAGGGACTCGATCAGGCGGGGAAGGAGACGCAGGGGCAGCTCCTGCGCGACGGGCTGCGGGCCGAGGGCCGGCGGGCGCGGCTCGAGTCGTTCCCCGACTATGGCACGTCCATCGGGGAGGAGATCGCCCGCGCGTTGCAGGGGGGAGCGGGACTACGGTCCGGACGTCATGCAGCTCCTGTATGTCGCCAACCGCTACGAGCGCAAGGCCGACCTGCTGCGCTGGCTCGAGGCGGGCATCATCGTCGTCTGCGACC
>CBDATI010000044.1:0-67973 GCA_965199675.1 Vicinamibacterales bacterium
TCGGTGATGATGGCGCGGAAACGCCTCTCGCGGTCGAGGCGGCGATGGCTCTACACCGCGGGCAGCGCGCGTTGCAGGAGACACCCGACGGGGATGTCCCGGATGCTGTTGAACTGAGTTGAAGCGGGTGGCGACTCCTCGCCCCTGTCTGTGGTCGGACAGGGGTGCAATCAACAGGAGGAGAGCGCGGTTTCTCGGCGTTTCGTGTCGCTGTCGGCGAAGCGGCTGCGGTCGTTTCTGAGCCGTCCGTTGGGTGAGTTGGACCTGCGTGTGGTCTGCATCGACGGCAAGGTTTTCCGGGACCACTGCCTGGTGGTGGCGTTGGGGGTCGACATGGCGGGCCGCAAACACGTGCTCGGTCTGCGCGAAGGCGCGACGGAGACGGTGGCGGTGGCCACGGGGCTGTTGAGCGACCTGGTGATGCGGGGCCTGCCAACGGACCGGACGTTGCTGTTCGTCGTCGACGGGGTGGCTGGGCTGCGGCGCGCCATCGGCGACGTGTTCGGTTCCCGCGGGGTGGTGCAGCGCTGCCAAGTGCACAACCTCCGCAACGTGTTGGGCCATCTGCCCGAACGGCTGCACGCCTCGGTGGGCAAGGCGTTGCGGGATGCCTGGGACCTCGATTCCGCGGACCGGGCGGGTCGGGTGCTGACGCGGCTGGCGGGGTCGCTGGAACGCGACCATCCCGGTGCGGCGGCGTCCATCCGCGAGGGCCTCGAGGAGACGCTGACGGTGCAGCGGCTCAGTCTGACGGGGGCGCTCGAACGTACGCTGCGGCCGCAGTCGATTCTCCTTCTCGAAGTGCTCTCTGATCGTGCGGCGGATCATCTCACGCTGCAGGGCCAGCCTGTCCACGTCTCCGTACGCCTCTCCCGGCCGAAGGAAGCGCTGGTCGTCCGGCACCCGCAACTCGATAAACTCCTGGTCTTTCCCCGCGAGAATCTCCCCGACCCCCCATCGGTAGTCGAGGTCGGGCTCGAAATGGAGCTTCATTGGCGTATTCCGGGCGGATTCGCACCGCTTAGCAGCCCGTGGACGAAGTCGGTTCGCTGAGCGGGCCTGTTCAAGCAGCTTGGGGACGAGCGGCTGAGCCCCAGGGGGCGACCGGAGCCCATTTGGCCCTCCAGAGGCCGTTCAGACGCCCCCAGAGGCCCATGAGGCGTTCGATCAGCCCGAGAATCGCCGAAAGAGCCCGCCCCTGCAGGCTCCGGGGCGTACCGACGCCCGTCAGGCGGCGCAGCAACAGACCCAGGTTGCAGCCCGCCGCCTGGACCAGCACCCGCTTGCGGACATTCTCATGGCCGCGCACCCACACCCGACGCAGACCCCCGGTCTCATACTGGTGAGCGAAAGGCCGCTCCACCAGTTCCCCCCGGCAGCGTTGGAGACGACGGCCCCGGTCCCCGCGAATACGCCGACGATTCCCATACAGCGCCGACTGCGCAGCACGCTTCTCCGGCGGCGTCTCACCCGTCTTCTTGTCCTGCCAGACGCGCCGACCACGCGCCGGCTCCGCGATGTAGCTGCGTACACCAAGGTCGTCGAGCGCCACCAGCGTCGCGTCGCTGTGATACCCCTTGTCGGCCACCACCTCTTCGACGCCCTCACCGTCAGGCTGAACCGCCTCCACCTGCTCCGCCGCCTTCGTCAGCGTCTCCGGCAGCGTCGCCGTATCACCCTCCGACGCGTCCTGAACCGTCACCGACAGGAGCGCTCCCGTCTCCAGGTCGACACCGTGCTCCGCCTTGTGGGCCAGATGCGTCCGACCGTCCTTCATCTTCGCGATCTTCGCGTCCGGGTCCTGCGGAGACGTCCACTCTTCATTCGACGTCTTCCGGCCCTTCCGCGAACGGTCGAAACGCGCCAACTCCGCCCGCGTCGGCGTCGCAATGCCAGATGCCTCCGCCAGCCCCCGCACGAACGCGTCGTACGAGTCCCCCGTATCCCGACGCTCGATGCTCCGCATCGCCGCGTTCGCTTCCAGCGTCGTCGCGTCCACCCCGATCGTCTTCCCCTTCACCAGACCCGCTTCCGACAACCGCTCCAGCACCCACGTGAACACCGCCGCGTGCGTCTCCACGTCGATCAGACGCCGAGTCCGTGACAGCGTCGAGTGGTTCGGCGTCGCCTCCGTCACGTCCAGATCCAGGAAAGCCCGCAGGCTCAGCGAATCCGCGACCCGCCACGCAATCGCGCGCTCCGATGACAGACCCTCGAAATACCCGATGAACAGAAGCCGGAAATACCGCCCGGGTCGCAGACTCGGACGACCCATTCGCTCCGCGTAGAAGACCGCACACAACCCCTCCACGAAAGCGTCGAACCTGGATTTCTCCAGAATCCGATTCAGCCGCTCGAAGAAGGGATGCCCCGCACTCTTGGGAAGGTCCTCTGCCGTCACCCACATCGGTGGCGCCGGTCGAGCCGCCGGCCTCTTGCCCATCGCCATGCTGTGAAGTCTACGACACTACAACCACTCAGATCGACCCGATCGGCCCGAATTTGCCGACTTTTTCCACGGGCTGTTAGGCGAGCATCAGCCGCTCGCCCTTCGGTTCCGGCACAGGATCGCCTTCCTCGCGCGCCGCCTCGATCCAGAGACTCATCGCCTCGTTGATCTCTCTGAGCGCCGCTTCCTGCGTGCCTCCGTGCGCCATGCAGCCCGGAAGCTCCGGCACTTCGGCGACGAACGCGTCATCCTCGTTGCTCCAGTACAGGATGATCTCGTACTTGTACATCACGCCTCCCCCAACCAGCCCGTGCTTGAGCAGGATCCGGCGAACCTGCCGCACCTGATACCGCTTCGCGTGGCTGCCGTCTCGCTGCAGGTTGACGCGGACGGCGACACCCGGCCGACTGAACAGATGATGGCTCCCACGGGTGCGTTCCCTGAATCCCACGGACAACAACAGGCCCCGCAGGTCCTCGAAGCGGACGCTCGCGTCTGATCCGCCGCAGAGCACCATCTTCAGGGTCCGGTCCCGCCGCGTCATCGGTTCAGCATCCCCCGGCCGACCGCGCGCCCAACCGCCCTACAAGCTCCGGACATCGGTGATGCCCCGTTGCTGCAGAATCGCCGCCATGTTCGTCTTGGCGACATCGTCGACGAACCCGCAATCCTTGAAGACGACCCATGTGTCCTCTGCCGCACCGAGCTCTTCGCGCCACGCGACGATGCCCGCAGCGAGTATCTCCACCGCGTCGAGGTCGAGTCCATCGGCGAGACAGACGAACAACGCACCGGCGCCGACGGTGTGAACCGTCCTGCTCGCAATGGTCCGGGTCTCGATGGGCACGCAGAGATCGAGACCGAGCTTTAGAAGCAGTTCGTACAGGACGTCCTGCTCCATGCGTCCGGGCGTCAGATAGTCCGCGTGTTCCAACAGACTGCCTTCGAGATCGTCCGCATTCGGGTCCCAGGCGCCGATGTTGGAGGTGTCGAGCTTGAAGACCCAGAAGCCGAGATCCCCTCCCGCGGCGATGGGCGGCGCGGTGGCAGGGCGCGGTCGGTTACCGTCATCCGACGCACCGCTGCGCACCTGCCTCGCTGCTCGCCGCAGCCGTTCCTTGGTCAATTCAGCGATACTGCGTGGCCTGCCGATCTCGTCGCAGAAGTCCGCGGCTACCTTCTGGTCCTTGTTTTTCGCGTCGAGAGGTTCGGGTAGCTGAACGAGAACACAGTGACGCGTGCCGCCGTCGGCCGCGTTCTGAGCCATAACCGCATGCCCCCGCACCCTCCTCGCCGACCTCGGCACCCTGACTGCCAACACCATGCAGGTTGCCGAAGGCGCCAACTCCTTCACGCTGCACACCCAGCCCACACCGATCCAGCAGCGCTGCTTCGAGTTGCTCGGGAGCACCCCCCGAATGTAGCCAGAAGCGATACCCCACAAATCTCGCAAATGAAGCAAATTCAGGAACTTACGCGCGATCACCACCGAAACTTCCGACTAGACCTCACAACGCCGGCCCAAGTCCCAAGACCGAGGACATGAACAACAACCGACCTACGGCGAGTCCACATTTGGCATCTGGATCTGCAGCCCCTCCGAATCGTTGAACGGAACCCCCGCAGTCTCGCAGGCCGTCTGGAGCGCCTTCAGCTTTTGCGTATTCGGCAGATGACACAGTAGCCAGTAGCCACGTGGCAGTTCTACGGCGCTCTTCAGCATCTCAGCATTAGCCGAAAGAGCCCCCCGACGTTTCGCGAGAACGCGGTTCCGAGGTCCAACGAGCAGAGGAAGCACCCGGTCTGCGAACGTCGCGTCGCGTTCGATGAGCGCTCGGAAAACCGCAACGAACGCCTCTTTCGCAGTCCGAGTCGAGTACTGTCTCCCGAACAGAGAGTACTCGACCTTCCGACCTCGAGTACCTGGTTCGGCCTCCTTCGTGCCTTTGTCGAAAGACGAGACGGCAGCCTGTTCCGGCGAAGAGTCCGCATTTGGCATCCGGATCTGCAGCCCTTCCGGGTCGTTGAACGGAACCCCCGCAGCCTTGCAGGCCGTCTGGAGCGCCTCCAACTTCTCTGAATTCAGGAGGTTAGCCATCAGCCAGTAGCCACCTGGAAGCTCCCTTGCACCCCTCAACATGGAAGCACTCGCCGAGAGCTCCTCCCGACGTTTCGCAAGGCGCCTGTTCCGGGGGCCAGACAGGAGAGGAATCGCCCGGTCTGCGAACTTCGGGTCACTTTCGATGAACGCCCGAAAGATCGCATAGTACGCCTCGATCGCAGTCCGAGTCGAGTAATGGTTCCCGAACAGAGTGTACTCGACGACGTTCCGACCTCGAGGACCGCCCTCGGGCTGATTCGTCCCGCTGTCGGGCGCAGGACCGACAACCTGTTCCGACGGCGCCTGTTCCACCTCATCCCGCGACGGCGCCAACTTCAGGCGGGCGTTGACGCGCTGCGACAGGAACTGGCGCATCGCCTTGCGTGTCGCGCGCTTGAACGCATCCCGAACCGGGCTCGTCTCCGCGCCCCTGTAGATCTGCGTCTCGAAGTGCGTGACCAGCGTGTCAGAGGGTTCCGCGAACTCCTTCTCGAGCAGCGCCATGACCTGGCTCTTGTACTTCAGGTCCCCTCGCCGAGTTCAACACCTTGCTGCGGTTGAACTCCACCTTCGTGAACTGCCTGACATCGTCCGGATCGATGGAGTCCGCATCGAGCATGTTGAGCTCGAGGAACGGCGTAAGATCCATCACATTCGGTGCATCGATGTCCGAGAAGAACCGATACGTGGCGCCATCGGTCAGGACGCTGATACGCGCACTCGTGACGCTGAAGTAGCGGTAGAGCTGGTCCGCGTGCTCCTTCGACAGGTCCACGCCGTAGCGCTTGCACTCGAAGAGCATGATGGGCTTGTCGTCGACGAGAATCGCGTAGTCGGCCTTCTCGCCCTTCTTCCTGCCGACGTCGGCGGTGTACTCGGGAACGACCTGATGCGGGTCGAACACGTTGAACCCGAGCACGTGAGAGATGAACGGCAGAACCAGTGCGGTCTTCGTCGCCTCCTCCGTGGCGACGGTTCCGACACTCCTATTGATACGCCGCGAGACCTCGCGGATCCGATCCGCCAGGTCCATCCCTGCAAGTGAGTCCATCAGAGCCGGCCTCTCAACATGAGCGGGTTCGAACCGATACGACACAAGTTTACCGGGTTGCGACCGGTCAGCGGCGCACAGCGACGAGCAAGGGAGGATGGCCCTGCGCGAGTGCCGCCACGAATCTGCGCCCCCAGAGCGGGCGACGCCTCGGGGCGTCTGATCGGCCGGTCGCCAGTGGGGCCTGGGCAGGGCCGACGTGGGCGCGGAAACGGACGCGCAGCGGCCGGTCGCCGTCCGCCGCTCGAAGACGGATCAGTAGCGTCGGGGGCACGCTCTACCTCGGGACGCCGACCATGCCGCCTCGACGCCGCCATTGCTGCCGCAAGAACATCAACGCAACACCTACACCTGCGACTAACAGCCCGTGGACGAAGTCGGTTCGCTGAGCGGGCCTGTTCAAGCAGCTTGGGGACGAGCGGCTGAGCCCCAGGGGGCGACCGGAGCCCATTTGGCCCTCCAGAGGCCGTTCAGACGCCCCCAGAGGCCCATGAGGCGTTCGATCAGCCCGAGAATCGCCGAAAGAGCCCGCCCCTGCAGGCTCCGGGGCGTACCGACGCCCGTCAGGCGGCGCAGCAACAGACCCAGGTTGCAGCCCGCCGCCTGGACCAGCACCCGCTTGCGGACATTCTCATGGCCGCGCACCCACACCCGACGCAGACCCCCGGTCTCATACTGGTGAGCGAAAGGCCGCTCCACCAGTTCCCCCCGGCAGCGTTGGAGACGACGGCCCCGGTCCCCGCGAATACGCCGACGATTCCCATACAGCGCCGACTGCGCAGCACGCTTCTCCGGCGGCGTCTCACCCGTCTTCTTGTCCTGCCAGACGCGCCGACCACGCGCCGGCTCCGCGATGTAGCTGCGTACACCAAGGTCGTCGAGCGCCACCAGCGTCGCGTCGCTGTGATACCCCTTGTCGGCCACCACCTCTTCGACGCCCTCACCGTCAGGCTGAACCGCCTCCACCTGCTCCGCCGCCTTCGTCAGCGTCTCCGGCAGCGTCGCCGTATCACCCTCCGACGCGTCCTGAACCGTCACCGACAGGAGCGCTCCCGTCTCCAGGTCGACACCGTGCTCCGCCTTGTGGGCCAGATGCGTCCGACCGTCCTTCATCTTCGCGATCTTCGCGTCCGGGTCCTGCGGAGACGTCCACTCTTCATTCGACGTCTTCCGGCCCTTCCGCGAACGGTCGAAACGCGCCAACTCCGCCCGCGTCGGCGTCGCAATGCCAGATGCCTCCGCCAGCCCCCGCACGAACGCGTCGTACGAGTCCCCCGTATCCCGACGCTCGATGCTCCGCATCGCCGCGTTCGCTTCCAGCGTCGTCGCGTCCACCCCGATCGTCTTCCCCTTCACCAGACCCGCTTCCGACAACCGCTCCAGCACCCACGTGAACACCGCCGCGTGCGTCTCCACGTCGATCAGACGCCGAGTCCGTGACAGCGTCGAGTGGTTCGGCGTCGCCTCCGTCACGTCCAGATCCAGGAAAGCCCGCAGGCTCAGCGAATCCGCGACCCGCCACGCAATCGCGCGCTCCGATGACAGACCCTCGAAATACCCGATGAACAGAAGCCGGAAATACCGCCCGGGTCGCAGACTCGGACGACCCATTCGCTCCGCGTAGAAGACCGCACACAACCCCTCCACGAAAGCGTCGAACCTGGATTTCTCCAGAATCCGATTCAGCCGCTCGAAGAAGGGATGCCCCGCACTCTTGGGAAGGTCCTCTGCCGTCACCCACATCGGTGGCGCCGGTCGAGCCGCCGGCCTCTTGCCCATCGCCATGCTGTGAAGTCTACGACACTACAACCACTCAGATCGACCCGATCGGCCCGAATTTGCCGACTTTTTCCACGGGCTGCTAACTCCACACCAGCATGTTTAACATGCTCTATCGCCACAAGCGAGAGTACCGAGCCCACCACCAGCACATACCAAACCCCGTATTTGATGTAGTCCATGACAAGCTCGCCGACGGAGTGTATCTCGCCCATCGGTGCTTTTGCCTTGAGGCGCGTACCCGCACAAACGCCACACGGCCAAACAGGCTCCTGAACCCGGAGTATTGGATGCGCGGCAATTTGCGCCATCCTCACGCCTGTCAGGCGTTACCTCGCCGCCCTCGGTCCAAACGGTGTCTCACCGCGGGCTGCCGCGGCCGATCCCTTCTGCGTCAGGCGGGCAACGGCGGCATGCGCGGGCCCGGGGTGCTGAACGTCATCTCGGTGATCGCCTTGACGCTCCGGTTGCCGTACCGGAACGGCACGATCAGCCGCAGCGGCGCGCCGTGCCGCGGCGGGATCGGTTCGTCGTTCATCATCCACGCCAGCATCACCTGCGGGCGCCGGAGCGTCGTCATCGGCTCGTCCGCGTAGAACCGATCCGACCCGACGAAACGGCAGTAGTGCACCCCGGGGATGACCCCGAGCAGGTCGGCGAAGTCGCTGAACCGGACGCCCGTCCACTTGACGATGCCGCGCGGGTTCGGCGCCCCGCACTGCAGCAGATACGTGCCGGAGACGACCGGCAACTGCTCGAGGTCCGAGAACCGCAACGTGCCCGAGAGCCGCGCCATGCCGCGCGTGTCGACCCGGATGGCCATGCGCCGGTAATCGAACTCGATCTGCGGGGTCTGCCGGCCCTGGGTGCGCCACATCAGAGGGTCGGTGATGGGTCCGGCCGCGCTCTCCGGATGCTCGGGGGCCGACCCGTCGGGCTCGAGCGGCAGCGGCGCAGGGAAGCCCTCGCGCAGCGGCCGTTCGACGAGCGTGTCCGGCCAGTCGTCCTGACCCTGCGCCAGGGCCGCGGCCGGCTCTGGCCGCAGCACGCCGAGAGAGAGGCCCGCGAGGGTGGAACCGGACAGGGAGAGGGCCTTGCGTCGCGATAGGGTCATCGGTGCACCTCCGAAGGTTGCGGTATCGGGATCGCCGAGATTCTACCCGTTCTCGACCGCAGCCGGGCGCCCACGGGCGGACCGTCGGAGTTCCCGTCGGTTCAATCGCCTCCGCCGGTCGAGGTCACGCCCGCGCCGCCAGCCGTTCAGCCGCCTCACGCCGGGCGAACAGGACATCGGCGAGCATCGGCGTGCCGTGGCGGCACCCCAGGCGGACGTTGCCGCGATAGACGTAGCCGAGGTCGCGCAGGGCGGCGGCGATGTCCTCGAAGGTGGGAGCGGCGTCACCGGCCGCATTCGGGTAGAAAGCCGCCTCGACGATGACCGCGGCGGCGCGGCGCAGCGTCGCCTCGCCGCCGTGGATGACCTCCAGGTCGAGCCCTTCGGTGTCGAGCTTGACGAGCACGTCCGGCTCGAAGCTGAGTTCTGCCGCCAGCCGGTCCAGGGTCTCGACCCGCACCGGAATCGGCTCGTACCGCTCGGCCTCGCCCGGCGCGGGCGTCGCGAGCGTCGACAGGATGTCGCTTTCCCGGTGCACGTACAGCGGCCGCTCGGACGGCGCGCGGGAGAGCGCCAGCTCGAACACCTGAACCGCGCCGCCCTGGGCCTCCGCCCAATGCTCGAGCCTGCGGCACAACCGGGGAATCGGCTCGACGCAGTAGACGCGGGCCTCGGGAAAGAGCCGCCGGAAGTGGCGCGCGGCCCTGCCCTTGTTGGCCCCGACGTCGATCACGGTGCGGACGTCGAGGTTGGTGACGCCCAGCAGCGTCTGCCGCTGCTGGATGTAGTCGGCGAGATTCTTCAGGCCGAGCCCCTTGTGAAGGAACCGGAAGAACTGGCGGGACCCGAAGCTCACCGGCATCGACGGCGATCATAGCCGGTCCGTAACGCACCGGGAGTCCGCCCCCTGCCACAGCGCCGACTCCTTGCCCGCTCATCGTCACCTTCGGCTCCGCCCCTTCCTGCGACGCAGACTCCTCGCCTTGGGGCTCGCCGAACTCGGCTCGACCGGGTCCGCAAACGCGTGATATCTTCATCGGTTGGGAGCGACCCGATCGCACGGCCGCGCCCGCCTCGACCGACCAACCGACACCGGGAGACCGACATGCAACGGCTTGCCACCGCCATCACTCTGCTCACCGCCGCCGCGGGCGCGGCCGCCCAGCCCGCGGACGACGCGACGGGCGCATCACCATCCTTCTCGCCCGTCACCTGGGAGCGCCTGCTGAACGCGGCCGACGAGCCCGAGAACTGGCTGATGTACTCGGGCACCCTCGACGCCCAGCGCTACAGCCGGCTCGACGAGGTCCACAACCGCAACGTTGGCGAGCTCGAACTCAAGTGGGCCTACCAGATCCCCCAGCTCGATCGGGCCGAGACGTCGCCGCTGGTGGTCGACGGCGTGATGTTCATCACCGAGGCGCCGAGCAACGTGGTCGCCGTCGACGCCGCGACCGGCCGGCAGTACTGGCGCTATGACCACCCCCTGCCCGACGACCTGCGTATCTGCTGCGGGCGGAACAACCGCGGCGTGGCGATTCTCGGCGACACCCTCTTCATGAGCACCCTCGACGCCCACCTCGTCGCCATCGACGCGCGCACCGGCAACCTCGTGTGGGACCGTGAGGTCGCCGACCACCGCTCGGGCTACAGCAAGACCGCCGCGCCGCTCGTCGTCAAGGGCGAGGTCGTCACCGGCATCGCCGGCGGCGAGTTCGGCATCCGCGGCTTCGTCGACGCCTACGACGCCGCGACCGGCGACCTCACGTGGCGGGCGTGGACGATCCCCGGCCCCGACCATCCCGACAACCAGACCTGGGCCGGCGAGTCGTGGCGCACCGGGGGCTCGGCGAGCTGGATCACCGGCGCCTACGACCCCGACCTCGATCTCGTCTACTGGGGCACGGGCAACCCGGGGCCGGACTGGAACGGGGACGTGCGGCTCGGCGACAACCTCTACTCCGATTCGGTGCTGGCCATCGACCACGAGACCGGCGGGCTCGACTGGTACTTCCAGTTCACGCCGCACGACGTGCACGACTGGGACGCCATCCAGGTACCGATTCTCGCCGACCTGACGATGGACGGTGAGGAGCGCAAGGTGATGATGTGGGCGAACCGCAACGCCTTCTTCTACACCCTCGACCGCGTGACCGGCGAGTTCCTCCTCGGGACGCCCTACGCCGAGCAGACCTGGGCGGTCGGGCTCGATTCGAACGGGCGGCCGATCCGCGTGCCCGACACCGCCCCCACCCCCGAAGGCACTCTCGTCTCGCCGCCCGTCGTCGGCGGCACCAACTGGTTCTCGCCCGCCTACAGCCCGCGCACCGAGCTCTTCTACGTGCAGGCCTACGACGGCGAGGACATCTACTACAAGCGCGACGAGGAGTACGTCGAGGGCGACCGCTACACCGGCGGCGGGTTCCAGCGGCCCCTGCCGGTCGACAACTACCACAGCGCCATCCGCGCCATCGACCCGCGCACCGGCGACATCCGGTGGGAGTACGCCGTCCAGCCGCGGTCGACGGCCGGCGTGCTGGCGACGGCGGGTGACCTCGTGTTCAGCGGCAGCGTCGACGGCTACTTCTACGCCCTGGACGCCTCGACCGGGCGCGAGCTGTGGCACGTCGCGGTCGGGGCCATGGTGCACGCCGCCCCCATGACCTACGCCGTCGACGGGCAGCAGTACGTGACCATTGCGGCCGGCAACGTGGTGTTCACCTTCGGGCTGCCCCAGTAGTCGAAGTTCGCGTCGCCCGGTGCCCTGCATGCCCAGGGGGTCGGCGGACCGGCGCGGACGAACAGGCGCCGCGGCGCAGAGCCCGGGACCTGAAGCATCAGCCCCGCGTGCTCGAAGAGCGAGGCAGAGTCGACGACCTCGCGCCCCGTCGACGAAGCGTCGAAGAACTCGCGCGCGACACCCGCGTCCCCCGGTCAGCTCGACCGCGCGGCGCGGGTGTCGGCCACGGGGCGGGCTGTGTCTTGACGGCGCCACGCTCTCCCCGCGCTCGACGCCGAGAAAGCCGGCAGAGCATGAGTGAGGACCGCAGTGCCAGAACTGCCGGAAGTCGAGCGGGGCCGCAGGCTCGCGGAGGCGGTGGCGGCGGGACGGCGCATCGAGGGGGTCTGGTGCGCCGATGACCGGCTCGTGTTCGACGGGGTCGCCCCAGACGACTGGCGGAATGCGCTCGAGGGGCGGCGGGTCGAGGCCGCGCAGCGCTGGGGAAAGCAGCTCTGGTTCGTCCTCGACCGACCGCCCCATCCCCTCTTCCACTTCGGGATGGCCGGCGGCTTCAAGACCCCGGCGTCGACCCCGTTACAGCTCAAGTCGGGGCCGCGAGAGGACGCCGCGGTCTGGCCCCCGCGGTTCCTGAAGATCCGGATGCGCTTCGACGACAGCGGCGAGCTCGCCATGACCGACGGGCGCCGCCTCGGGCGCATCCTGCTGCGCGACGACCCGCAGGGCGAGCCCCCGGTGGCGACGCTCGGCTTCGACCCCCTCCTCGCGATGCCCCCGCCGAAGCGGTTCTCCGAGCTGATCCGCGCCCGCGGCGCCAACGTGAAGTCGCTGCTGCTCGACCAGTCGTTCGCAGCCGGGGTCGGCAACTGGATCGCGGACGAGGTGCTGTATCAGGCCGGCATCGACCCGCGGCGACACGCCAGCTCGCTGACCGACGCGGAAGCACGGCGGATGCGCGCCCGGCTCGCCGCCATCGTCAAGCGCGCGGTCGCCGCGAACGCCGACGACGCGCGCTATCCGCGCACCTGGCTCTTCCACCGGCGCTGGGGCAAGCGCGCCGACACGCGGACGGTACGGGGCGAGCGTATCGAACACCTGACCATCGGCGGGCGCACGACCGCGTGGGCCCCAGCCGCGCAGCACTGAACCCGAGCGGTCTCACGCGCGCAGCGACTCCGAGCCGGGGCAACCGCCGCGCCGCGCCAATCATCGAGCCCCTTCGCAGGAGGCGCCCGCGCGCGCAACAAACTCAGAAGGCCAATATGGCCAAGAGCCACGTCACGAGAGACGGTCGAAGGCAAGCGCCTGACTGGACATCGTCATGGGGACCTCCTCGACTCCCAGGCGGGTGCGTGTCGTTACCCTGCGCTTTGCCCGAGGCGAATCCGGGTTCTGTCGTCACGAACCGTCGAGCCGCCGAGGGACACCGGTTCTCGGGGGAGGTGGTCCGGGCCCGGACGCCGTGGCTCACGTTGACTCGCTGCGCCCCCTTACGACCGACGGGGTAGAATGCCGCGATGGCCTCGCGCCACGCCGACTGGCTCCGTCAGGCCGCGGCGGATCTTCATCTCGCCCGGCATGCAGCCGACGGCGCCGCCCACGACTGGGCGTGCTTCGCGGCGCAGCAGGCGGCGGAGAAGGCGCTCAAGGCCGTCCTCATGAGCCGCGGCGCCGACGCCTGGGGCCACACCGTGACGGCGCTCCTCGGTGTCATCACGGGGGAAGACGGAGTCGCGGAAGACTTGGTGGTTTGCGCCAAGACGCTCGACAAGCACTACATTCCGACGCGCTACCCCAACGGCCTCGACGCCGGCGCGCCCGCGGACTTCTACACCGTCAAGGACTCGGACGATGCCATCGCCTGCGCCGAACGACTCGTCGACTTCGCTCATCGTCAAGTCCAACAATCAAGCGACCGTTGAGCGGGCGGTGCGCCACTGGGCGACGTGGATCGGCGCGACGCAGCCCAATGTGCGGCGCATCATCTGGTTCGGTTCGCGGGTCAACGGCATCCCGTCACCGGGTAGCGACGTCGATATCTGTCTCGTGCTCGATCGGTCGGAGAAGCCGTTTCGCGAGCGGGCCGGCGATTACCTGCCGCTGGGCTTTCCGGTCGGCATGGACCTGTTTCCCTACACCCGCGGAGAATTCGAACGGCTGGAGCGCGACCACCCGTCGTGGCGCCGGGCCATCGCGGCCGGCGTGGATCTGCTGTCCGATCGTTGACGGGCGTCGCGACGACCCGCTGGCCGCGCCGGGGCATCGCGGCCGGCGTGAATCTGCCCGCCCGACTCGCACCGTTTCCCGCGCGTACCGACGAAGGGCCGAACAGTCGTGCCCGGCCCTCGCCGAAATGCCCGCGTCGCGAGCCGATGACCACCCGCGTGCTGCCTACTCCTCCTCGTTGGCCAGCTCCCGCGCGCGCTCGCCGCCGAGGATGTTGGTCATGCTGTAGTTACCCTCGTGGCAGGCGTACTCGAAGAGGTACGGCAGCTCGTCGGCGGGGAACGTCGTGAACGGGAACTCGCCCGAGAAGCTCTGCGTCCAGTGGGTGGGATCGTCGACCGTGAACTCGTAGTTCACGGTGCCGGGACCGGTCCGCGTGAAGCGCTCGGTGACGGTGATGGTGTCGTCGTCACGGCCGTTGGCCATGCGCAGCAGGACGGGGTCGCCGCCCACGGCTCCCGCGTTGGCCTCGGTGCGCCGCAGGTTGGTGGTCTCGACGACGAGGGTGTCGCCCTCCCAGCGCCCCCGCGGGTCGCCGTGCCATTGGCGGATGCTCGTCGGCACATGCGCGCGCCCGTCGATGGGGATGATCCGGAAGTCGTGGATCATCTCGACGTAGATGGCGACGTACCCGGGCGTCTGCATGATCATGAAGTTGTTGTTGTAGGCGCTCGGCAGCATCGGCGGACCCGCCGACCACACCAGGCAGCGGTCGTTCAGTTCGAGGTCTTCCCACGAATCGAACGGCCCCTCGACGGGAAAGGCCGCATCGTGCGCCATCTTCCGGTCGGCGGCGTCGGCGGTCCGCGCCGGCAGCCGGCCGTTCGACGGATCCGAGATCAGGGACGTCCGGCCGGTCGGCCGTGTGCCCCCGTCCAGCCAGAAGTTGTTGTAGCCGCCGACGTTGCCCCCCGCCACGGTGCGGCGCGGCGGCGCCACCAGCAGCGCCTGGTTGCGGTCGACCCGCGCCTGCTCCTGGGCCGCCACCTCCTCGTCGGTGAGGAACGCCTTGTCGCCCAGCGCCTCGGGGCGCTCGAGTGGCGTGATCGTCTTGTTCGTATAGGTGCCCTGCAGGTCCGGATCGCCCCAGGGTGTCCGCGGTGCGTCCTGGGCGACAGCCGCCGCCGGTACGAGCAGGAGCGCGGCCAAGGCGACCGCGCCGAAGCGTGTTCGAGTCATCTCTACCTCCCCGTCTGGTTCCCGATCGCGCCTCCCCGGCGAGGCACTGTGTGACCTTCAAACCAACGTATCGCCGCCCGCATCGCACACATGGCGACGCGCCCCACTCAACTCCGCGGCAAGGCGCAGAGTCCGCAGCCGACCGGGAACAATGAGGCAGATTATACGCCCGGCGCACCCGAACGGCCGCACGCGTCGTTCATAGCCGTCCGTCGACCACGACGTCCAGCAGCGTGGGACCGGGATGCGCGAGCGCCTCCTCGAGAGCCGGTCCGACCTCCGCCGGCTCGACGACGCGCCGAGATCGGACGCCCATCGCGGCGGCCAACGCCGCGAAGTCGATGGGCGGGTCGTCGAAGTCCATACCGACGAAGCGCTCAACGCCATGTCCGGCCTGCACCCGCTGCTTGAGGATGCGGTAGCCGCGGTTGTTGGCGATGACCCAGACCATCGGCAGCCGCAGGTGGGCCGCCGTCCACAGGGCCTGGATGTTGTACAGGGCCGAGCCGTCCCCGATCACCGCCACCACCGGCCGGTCCGGCACCGCCAGCCTGATGCCCACCGCCCCGGCCACCGCGAACCCGATGCCGCCGCTGGCCAGCCCGTAGTAGCTGTGCTCGTCGCGATAGGGCCACAGCCGGGGCAGCGCCAGCGACGACGTCAGCGCCTCGTCCACCACCACCGCATCGGTCGGCAGCGTCTCGCTCAGCACCCGCATCAGGTGGTCGGGGTGGATGGGCGCCGCCGTGCACGGCTCCATCGCCCGCACGAAGGCCTCCCGGGCCGCCGACCAGTTTCCGCGCCGCAGCCGCTCGACGCGCCCCTGCGCCGCCTCGGCGTAGCCCTTCGACCGCCGGGCGCGCAGCCGCTCGTTGAGAGCGGCGAGGGTCTCGCGCACGTCCGCCTGCACCGCCAGCTCGGTCGGGTAGTTCTTGGCGAGATCGGCCGATCGCTCCCCCACCTGCACGACGGGCAGCCCGGGCGGCAGGGGCGCCGGCCCTGGCACGGACGTGCGGAGCACGTCGGTCCCGAGACAGAGCAGCAGGTCGAAGACGCCGAGCCGGCGGGCAACGTCCTGCTGGTTGCGGGTCAACGCACCCAGGTAGCACGTGTGCCCGGACACGAACGGTGCGGCGCTGTGTATGGTGTCCTGATAGACGCCGGCCCCGAGCCGCTCGGCCAGCTCGGCCGCCTGCGGCAGGGCCGAGCGGGCGCTGACCTCGTGTCCCACCACCATCACGGGGCGCCGGGCCGCGAGCAGGCGATCGGCCAGCGCATCGAGAACCGTGTCGGCGGGCCGCGTGCGGGCCTCGACCCGGTTGCGCCGGCCCAGGTCCAGCTCGATGTCGTCGGTCAGCACGTTGCCCGGTAGCGAAATGAAGACGGGCCCGGTCGGGGGTGCGAGCGCGATCTTGGCGGCTCGACGCACGATGCGGGGCAGATCCTCGAGTCGGGTAGCCTCCACCGCCCATTTGACATGGGGCCGCGCCATCGGCTCGAGCGGCGCATAGAGCATGGGCTCGGTCAGTCCGTGCCCGATGGAGTGCTGGCCGGCAGTGACAATCAGCGGCGACCCGATCCAGCTTGCGTTGAAGAGCGAACCGATGGCATTGCCGAGCCCCGGCGCGACGTGGAGGTTGCACGCGGCGAGCCGGCCGCTGGCGCGGGCGTAGCCGTCGGCCATGGCCACCACCGCCGCCTCCTGGGCCCCGAGCACGTAGTCGATCTGCGGAAAGTCGGGCAGCGCCGCCATCAGCGGCAGCTCGGTGGTGCCGGGATTGCCGAAGAGGTGGGTCACCCCCTCGTCGACCAGCAGGGACAGCAACGCGTGGCTACCGAGCATGGTCGGCGAAGTGTTCGGCGGGTTGGCAGTCGCGGCGGCAGGGAAACCCCGGGGCAGGGCTCCGTGTCGAGCGGTTGAACCAGCGGCCAAACCGTACAGGCGGCTCGCGGAGAGGGCCCGTTCAGCCCCCCCGCGTCACCGGCCGCCGCAGCTAGACGTGGGCCATCAACCGGTCGTGGCCGGTCGGCGCCTGCTCGAGCTGGGTCAGGACCATGTCCCGCGTCACCGGCGATCGGAACAGGTCGCCATGCCGGCCCAGCGCGTCGGCGATGGCGTTGACGACGGCGCCAGAGCCCGCGCCCTGCGCCGCTTCGCCGATGCCCTTGGCACCCAGCGGGTTGAACGGGTCGGGCAGGTCCGCCGCCCCCCACTTCATGGGCTGCTCATGGGGCACGTCGAGGATGCCCGGCGGGCGGTTCTGGTAGAAGCGCTTGGCCACCAGCAGCCCCCAGCGCCGGTCGAACACCCAGTTCTGGCTGAGGACGACCGAAAAGCCCTGAATGGCCCCGCCGAACACCTGGGCTCCGAAGGTGCGGGGATGGATGATGGTGCCGGCGTCGCACCCCGCGGCGTAGTCGACGAGGCGGATGTCTCCGGTCTCCACGTCCACCTCGACCTCGGCGAATCCCGCCACGAACGACATCCGGCGCCCGCCCTCTTCGAAGTTGTCGCGGGCGACCCCCATCAGGCCCTGCCCGGCGAGAGCGGTGGCCGCGGCCGTCGTCATCCCGTTGATGTCTTCGGGCAGCTCGTGGCCGTCGTAGCGGCCGCCGATATCGATGGCCCGCTGCGCCACCCGCGCGAAGCTCAGGCCCACCGAGCGGTTGCCGGTGCGAAAGACGCGCTCGGCGCCGATGGTGTAGTCCTCGGGCACGCCCCCGAGGTCGCGGGCCGCGATCTCGCGCACCTTCTGCCGCGCGTCGAGCACCGCCGCCCAGCTCGCGCGGGTATGCGCGTGGGCGGTCGAGCTTCCCGCCTGCAGCGAGCTCCAGGGCAGGTGCCGGCTCGTGTCGCCCCACGCGACGTCGCACTTCTCCCAGGGCACGTCCATGCCCTCGGCGATGGGACGCATCATGTCGAAGGTCGACCCCGTGCCGAGGTTGCCGATGCCCGACTGGATGGCGATTCGCCCGTCGGGCCGGATGACGAACAGCCCGTCGACGCCGGAGGCGCCGGCCGCGAACGTGCTCAGCGCCACCCCGACTCCCGTCACCTTGGGACCGTTTCGCCGCCCGCTGCGCTGCACGCGCTCGCGCCAGTCGAAGAGCTCGGCGCCCTTGTCGATGGCCTCGCGCGCGAAGGCGCTCGAGACGTGCCCCTGTTCGCCGTCCACACCCGGGGCGCCGAACTTCGCCTGCCCCTCGGGCGCGTTGACCTTCAGCACGTCGACCTGGTCGAGGTCCAGCGCTTTCGCCGCCTTCTGGATGATGGGCGACAGCATCGTCATCGACTGCTCGCCCCCGGGGGCGCGCTGAGCCGCGCGCGGCGGCGTGTTGGTGTAGACGCCGGTGCCGCGGATGCGCATGGCCACCGGCTGATAGGCGAGCGAGCCCATGACGCCCAGGTTCATGTGGTCGCCCGACCGCGCGTAGGGGCCGTTGTCGCCGATGGAGTGGATGTCGAGCGCGGTGATTCGCCCGTCGCTCCGCATGCCGAGCCGGATGCGGGCCTGAATGCCGGGGCGGGCCTTGCCGAACGCCGTCTCGTCGCGCCGCGTCACCCGCATCATGACCGGCTTGCCGATCTTCTTCGACAGCAGCATGGGAATCTGCGCCTGCACGTAGCCGGCCGCCTTGCTTCCGAAGCCGCCGCCGGTGAACTCGTTGACGAGCACCACGTTCGACGGATCGACGCCGGCCCAGCGCGCCATCGGCCCAACGCTGCGGTTGGTGCTCTGCACCGACGGGTACACGTAGACTTTCTGGCCCTCCCAATACGCCATCGTGGTGCGGCTCTCGAGGGGCTGGTGCGAGAGCGATTGATGGTACGAGTGCTCCTCGATGACGACGTCGGCCTCGGCGAACCCTGCCGCGAGGTCGCCGTACGACCACTCGTCGGTCGCCTCCGCGTCCATCGGAATCTCGCCGGGGGCGAGCCCCGCCATGTCCGCCTCGGTCCACTTGACCTCGGCGAGCTCGCGCCCCCTCATCGTGTTGCCGTCGGTCCGGGCGTTCGGCCCGCCCGGACGCAGGCTGTCGAGGGGGTCGAGCACGAACGGCAGGGGATCGAGGTCGATGTCGATGAGCTCGATGGCGCGGGCCGCGGTCTCCTCGTCGACGGCGGCCACCGCGAGGATGGGCTCGCCCTCGTAGCGCGGCTCGCGGGTCAGGGCGGCCTCGTTCGGCGCGTCGACCTCGGGCAGGTCGTCGGCGGTCAGGATGCCCTCGACGCCGGGCAGGGCCTCGGCCGCGCTGCTGTCGATGGACACCACCCGCGCGTGCGGCATCGGGCTCACCAACAGCTTGCAGAAGACCATGCCCTCGGCCCGGTGGTCCTCGGCGTAGCGGGAACGGCCGGTGACCTTCGCGTGAAGGTCCGGCAACCGATAGTTCTTTCCGAGCAGTCTGTAGTCAGCCACGTCATGCCCTCCCGAGCTCACCCTGCCTGCGTGGAGCGGCAGTCATCGGATTCTACCACCACCGGCGGCCACCGAACGCTCCGGCTCGCTCCGGCGCTGCGCTGAACGCCCTGACGTTGACGCTCTGCCCCCCTGAGAACGCTCTTGGCACTGTTATCATCCGCTCAGTGATCCCAGACGCCGTCAGGAGGTATCCATGCGTAGAACGCTCCCGCTTCTCGTCGCCCTTGCGACCCTGCCGACCGGTCCGGCCGCGGCCCAGGACATCGAGAGCGTCCTGCTGGCCGCAGGCGAGGCCATGGGCACCCCGAGCGCCATCCGGTACTCCGGGACCGGCTGGGTCGCCAACGTCGGACAGAGCCACACCCCCGCCGACGACTGGCCGCGCTTCGAGGTGACCGCCTACACGCGCACCATCGACTACGACGCCAGGTCGTCCCGCGAGACCTACACGCGGCGCCAGGGGGACTACGCCGCCCGCGGCGGGGGCACGCCGCTCGTCGGCGAGCAGGAGCGGACGTTCCTCACGAGCGGCGAGCACGCCTGGACACGGCGCGGTTCCGACGCCGTGCCCCAGCCCGCCGCGGCCAGGGTCCGGCAGCTCGACATCTGGACGTCGCCCCATGGCTTCCTGAGAGCGGCCGCGGCCGCGGACGACGTCAGCGCCGTCAACGTGATGCTGGAGGGACGCGAGCTGACCATCGTGTCGTTCACGGCGATGGGCCACCGCCTCAACGGCACCATCAACGAGGACGATCTCGTCGAGCGCGTCCTCACGTGGGTCGCCAACCCCCTGTTCGGCGACATGATCTACGACCACCGCTACACCGGCTATCGGGATTTCGGCGGCGTGATGTTCCCGACCGTCATCCACTCGCACCAGGGCGATCCGCGGATCAACCCCGGCCACAACTCGATGGAGATCACGGTGACGGAGGCGGAGGCCGACATCGACGTCGAGCCGCTGGCCGTCCCCGACAGCGTTCAGGACGCGACGGTCCCGCCTGTCGTCGTCCGCTCCACTCAAATGGCCTCCGGCGTCTGGCGCATATCCGGCGGCAGCCACCACAGCGTCGCCATCGAGTTCGCCGACTTCATCGCCGTCGTCGAGGCGCCGCAGAACGAGGCGCGGTCGCTCGCGGTCATCGCCGAGATCCGCCGGCGGGTCCCCGACAAGCCGATCCGCTACGTCGTCAACACCCATCACCACGCCGACCACGCCGGCGGTCTGCGCACCTACGTCGCCCAGAGCGCCACCGTCATCACCCACGAGGCCAACCACGCCTTCTATGACGACGTCGTGTTCCACCCCGGCACCCGCGCCCTCGCTCCCGATCTGCTTTCATCGCGCATGCCCTGGTTCGCCCCCAACCGCATTCCGTCCTACGAACTGGTGGGCGACGACGGGTACACCCTGACCGACGGCGAGCGCGTCGTGAACATCCACCCCGTGCTGCGGCTCGGACACGTCGGCACCATGCTCATCGTGCACCTGCCGGCCGAGCGCATCCTGATCAACGCCGACCTCTACTCGCCGCCCGCGCCGGGATCCGCCCCGCCCGCGGTCACCCCCAACATGCGCAGCCTCGCCCACAACATCGAGCAGCTCGGCCTCGATGTGGCGCGCCACGTCGGCGTCCACGGCCTCGTCGGCTCGCACGTGGACTTCCTGCGGCTGATCGAGGGCGAGTAGCTTGGGCGAGCAGGCCCAGGCGGTCGCACGTCGTTCGCCCCGAGCGCCGGAATCGAGCACAGGCATGACCAGGGACCAGCACCTGGACCAGCACCTCGACCGGTTGGAGATCCGCGGATTCCGGGGCCTGTCGCAGCTCGATGTCGACGGGCTGGGCCGGTTCAACGTCCTGATCGGGGCGAACGACGTTGGCAAGACGTCGGTTCTCGCTATCGCTACGATTTACGCCCAGTTCGAACACTGCCTGCGGCACGGCATCGAGATCCGATGAACTGGACGTTGTTCGTCGAAGAGCCGTCCGACGCGGCGCTCGTCGATGGCTCTTGCAGCGCCTGCACATCGACAGCGTCGAGGTCATGAAGATGGGAGGCGGCGTCTCGCACCTGCGTCATGTCGCCAATCAGGTCCACAGGCGCCACGATATGATGGCTACTGGGCATCGGCGCCGCGCCAACCGACGGCGTCGCCACCCCGCGGGGCAGGACCCATGACGCACTCCGGAACCGTACTCGCCCATGCTCCGGCGTCTGCGGCACGTACAGCGACGAGATCGCCCAGCCGCGATGGCGCTGCGCCCGGGCGCAGCGACGCCGCCTGGTCGGCGCTCGACGCCGACGCGTTCCCCGGTTGCCGCGCGGTGAGCATGTCTGCCGAGGAGTACGAAGACTACGAAGGACGTGTCGAATGCTGGGACGCCGACACCGCGACGGCCATGGTGGTGTGCGAGCCGGTCGGGGTCTACCACGAGCACCCGGGCCAGCGCGTGACACAGATGGCGACGCTGATCGCACTGACGCGCGGCGCGCCCATCGAGACGTTCGGCTCGACCGACGTGATGCTGCGGGATGAACACGGCAGGCGGCGGCGCGTCCTCCAGGCCGACCAGACCGTCTATCTGCACGCAGAGCGAGACCACCCGCGCGGCGACTACATCGTGGTGGGCGAAGACGCCTTTCCGGACGTGATTCTGGAGGTGGATCACACCACCGACGTGCGGCGCCGCAAGCTGGCGCTGTACGAGTCGTGGGGGCTGCCCGAAGTGTGGGTGGAGGTGCCCGACGCACACTCGCCCAGCCGGGCGGCAAATCGCGAGTCGGGCCTGACCATCCATGTGCTGCACGCGGACGGCTCCTACCGCGAATCGGACGATAGCCGCGCGTTCCCCGGCTGGACGGCGTCTGAGATCCACCGCGCCTTGAACGAACCGGTGTTGTCGATCGAGACGATGGCGGTTCTCGAACGGGTCGCCCGGGCGCTGCGAGAGCGGGACGACAACGGGGACGACACGAGAGAAGCCCCCTTCCTGCGTCGGATCCGTGCCGCGAGTCACGCCGAAGGCCGGGCGGAAGGTCACGCCGAAGGCCGGGCGGAAGGCCGCGCCGCGCAACGAACCCTGCTGTGCCGCCAGGCGGCGCGCCGCTTCGGCGCCGAGACCGCGGCCAGGCTGGCCGATCTGATCGCCCGCAAGGACGATCCGGCCCATCTCGCCGCGGTCGGCGAGTGGGTGGTCACCTGCGACTCGGGCCCGGAACTACTCGAGCGTTGCTCGCGCACACCTCCATCGTGAGCACCCGGTCGGATCGGCTCCACGTGAACTCGACACGTCGTCCTGCGTGCAGAGCGCGGCGTCACGCATGGGCGCGAGGCCGATCTTGCGCATCGCGGTTGCTGCGGCCCCGGCGCTCCCGACGCCCCGAGGCCTACCGATCATGAATCGCGGCCCGGTCACGGCAGCGCGAAAGCAATCAGCTCGCCTTGGTGGGTCCCGCCGCCCACGGCCAGCACCAGATACTGCCGTCCGTTCAGCAGGTAGGTCATCGGCGAACCGGTCTGGGCGGCGGGCAGGTAGACCGCCCCCCGCTCCTCCCCCGTCGCCTTGTCGTAGGCGCGCAGCATGGCCCCGCGCACGCCGGACGGCGTGGTGAACGTCCCGCCCTCACCGCTGATGACGAGAGTCTTCGTCGTCAGGGTGCCGATGCCGCCGGAGCTGCCGCCGGCGCCTCCGGTGCGGCCGGTGCGCGGAATGTCGAGGCCGCGCAGGGCGGGATGGTTGCGCACGAAGTCGGGGGTCTCGCCATGCGCGATCTGCCACACGATCTCCCCGGCGTTCAGATCGATGGCGGTGATGCGACCCCACGGCGGCTTCATCATCGGCAGGCCCCGCACGGTGGGCGGGCGCAGTCGGCCGCTGACGTAGTCCATGTCCGACCGGGCGGGATCGTTGACGAGGCCTATCGCCCGGTTGAGGGTGTGGGAGTACAGGTACAGCATGCCGGTCTCGGGATCGAACGAGCCGCCCGGCCAGTTGGCGCCGTTGGGCACGAACAGGGTCGCGAGCAGGCCGTCCTGCCCTCGCACGATGGGCGGCGTGAACACCGGCCCGGTGCGGTACCGCGACGCGATCTCGAGGGCCTCCGCGTGCAGCTCGGGGGTGAAGTCGATCAGCTCGTCGAGGGTGAACCCCTGCCGTTCGAACGGCAGCGGCTTCGTGGGGAACGGCTGGGTCGGCGCATACCACTCGCCCGGGACGTTCCCCGCCGGCACCGGCCGCTCCTCGATGGGCCAGACCGGCTCGCCGGTGACCCGGTCGAACACGTACACCCACCCCTGCTTGGTGGGCTGGGCCACCGCCGCAATCTCGCGTCCGTCGACGGTGATGTCGACGAGGATCGGCGGACACGGCACGTCGTAGTCCCAGATGGGGTGGTGCACGAACTGGAAGTGCCACAACCGCTCGCCGGTCTCGAGGTCGACGGCGACGAGGCTCTCCGCGAACAGGTTGTCGCCGGGCCGGTGGCCGCCGTAGTAGTCGCCGGTGGGGATCTCGATCGGGAGGTAGGCGATGCCGAGCGCCTCGTCGACGGTCAGGTTGGTCCAGATTCCGGTGTTCCCGGTGTAGACGGCCGAGTCGTTCAGCCACGTCTCGCGCCCGAACTGGCCGGGCCGGGGAATGGTGTGGAAGATCCACCGGCGCTCGCCGGTGCGGGCGTCGTAGCCGCGGATGTAGCCCTTGACGTTCTCACGGCTCGGCGGCGATCCGCCGGAGCGGTGGGAGGCCCCCACGATGACCACGTCGCGGGCGACGACGGGAGCGCTGTTCCACCCGATCTCGCCGGTCAGGGGATCGATGTACTGGTCGTTGTCACGCTTGAGGTCGACGATGCCGTCGACGCCGAAATCGGGCACGGGCCGCCCCGTCCGGGCGTCGAGTCCCACGAGCTGATAGCCGATGGTGACCAGGTAGATGCGCTCGTCGCCCGCGCCGTCGGTCCAGTACGCGACCCCGCGCCCCGACATGCGGCGGATGGCGTTGGTCCCCCGCTGCCCCTCGTCGAGCCGATAGACCCACAGCAGCTCGCCGGTGGCCGCGTCCAGCGCCACGACGTTGCGGCGGCTGCCGGCGGTGGCGTAGAGCACACCGTCGACCATCAGGGGCGTGGCCTGGTAGTTGAAGTCGGGGAACGGCCCGAGGTTGGTGGTGCGGAACCGCCACTGCACCTCGAGGTCGTCGAAGTTGCCGCCGTCGATCTGGTCGAGCGGCGCGTACCGGGTGCTGCCGAGGTCGCCGCCGTAGGTCCGCCACTCTCCGTCGGCCGCCCCGTGCTGGGCGAAGCTCGTGGGCGCTCCCCCGAGCAGGACCATCGCCGCCACCGCCGCAAGCGCCCCCGCGCCGCGCACATTCACCTGTCGTGACATAGGTCGGTCTCCCCTCGCTCGGCGATCGTCACTTCTCCGCTGCTACCATCCCCATGCGGCCCGGTCCTGATCGAGTTCGGGCCGGTTCCGGCAGCGTCAGGTCTTCCACCAGGCGACCTCCCGCCTGAGTTCAGGGTCGCGCCAGCCGGTTGAATGCTCTGGCGACCTGCGGGTGGCCGGCTTCCGCCCTGTGAAAGGCGGCGACCAGCTCACGAAGCGTGTAGACCTCTTCAGCCCAGGCCAGGACGATCTGCGCGGGTTCCGCCTCCCGAGCCCACATGCGGATCAGGACTCGCTGGCGCGCCGTCGGCCGCTCGGCGCGGATCGCTTCGTAGAACTCCTCGCTCGTCGGTCGGACTACCCAGCCGCAGCAACTGCTGGCGATGCGGCTCCGGACCGTGGCGCTCCGCTCTCGGATTGCCTCGGGATCGTGGCCCGGCAGGTACTGCTTGCGGATCCTCTCGTCGGCGCGGCGCCGGCTGAAGGCCTCTGCCGGCGCCAGGACGTCGGGCTCCTCATCGCGGTGGATCGCCTTCGCGCGCCGACGCAGCACACGCCACTCGTCGAGCGTCATCGCAGTCTCGATCGCCGAACTCGCCCGCGACCGCCTCGCCGTGAGTCGGCAAGGGGAGCGCGGAGTGCTGCCAGGTCCCATCAGCGGCTCCGCGACTCGCTCACCTTCCGGTTGAGCGCCTTGATCTTCTTGTCAGCCTCCACCTTCGTGTACCGCCGCTGGCACCACGTCTTGATGTGTGAGCCGTCGAACCCCTGGTCGTCGAGGGCATCGGCGACGGCGTCGTCATCCGCGGTACTCACGCCGAGGTGCGGATCCCTGCGGTCCGCAGCGCCCCGCAGGGCGCATCACATCCAGCCCGGGGCGATGTCGTCAGTTGCCGTCGGCGGCGTCCGGCCACCGCTGGCGACCGGTCGGCTTCCGCTTCCCGGCGCCTCCCGGTAGCCTACCGCAGCGGCGCCGCGACGGCACGTTGATTCCGCCACGCCGGTCCACTACGATAGAGTTCCAAGGCGGTCCGGCGCACCCGTGTCCGCCCCGACCCCACATCGCCGCCTCGTGAGGAGACCGACCTGATGCCTGCATCGAGCTGCCGTTGGTTCGCGGCCGGCCTGACCGCCGCCGCCATCGCCCTGACCGCCGCGCCGGCCGCGGCCCAGACCAGCAGCGAGGCGGACGCCGTCACCTACCACCGGGACATCGCGCCCATCTTCGAGCGGAGCTGCCAGCACTGCCACCGCCCCGAGTCGGTGGCGCCGATGTCGCTGCTGACCTACGAGGACGTGCGGCCCTGGGCGCGGTCCATCAAGTACCGCACCGGGCGGGTCGGCAAGCCGGACGTGATGCCGCCGTGGTACATCGAGAAGGATGTCGGCATCCAGGACTACAAGGGCGACATCTCGTTGAGCACCGACGAGATCGCGCTCGTCGCGGCGTGGGTCGACAGCGGCGCCCCGCGCGGCGAGCCCGTCGACCGTCCCGCCGTGACCCGCGTCGTCGACGCGTCGGGCTGGCAGATCGGCGAGCCGGACCTCATCGTTCGGTCCCCGGAGGTCGAGGTTCCGGCGACAGCCCCCGACTGGTGGGGACCGATGGGCGAAACCGAGACCGGCCTCACCGAGGACCGCTACGTCTCGGCCATCGAGATGCGCGAGTTGAGCACCTACGAGGGGCCGCCCGAGCGCGACACCATCGGTGGGCTCTACGTCATCCACCACCTCGTCATGCTGCCGGTCGGCCCGGACGGCAGGCCGGTCGACGAGGCCGGCTTCTGGCCGGTCCACGAAGTGGGCCGCAACCCCGACGTCTTCCACCCCGACGCCGGCAAACTGCTGAAGGCGGGCTCGAAGGTCCTCTTCCCCTCCGCCCACCTGCACTCGAACGGACGCCACACCCGCGCGCAGCTCGAGATCGGGTTCAAGTTCCACCCCGAGGGGTACGAGCCATCGCGGACGGTGCAGATCATCGGTCCCGCCACCGTCGAGCTCGACATCCGGCCGATGGAGGCCAACCAGAAGTTCGAGGCGTTCAGCACCCTGATGGAGCACACCAAGATGATGGTGTACGAGCCGCACATGCACGCGGCGGGGGTGCGGATGTGCCTCGACGCGATCTGGCAGAACAACGTCGAGACCCTGAGCTGCGCTGGCTACAACCACAACTGGGTGCGGGTGTACACCTTCGAGGACGACGCGGCGCCGCTGCTGCCGCGGGGCACCATCCTCCGCATCAGGGGCTACTTCGACAACACCCCGACCAACCCCAACGTCTCCGATCCGCGGAACTGGTCGGGCCTCGGCCACCGCTCGATCGACAACATGATGATCAACATCGGCCAAGCGGTGTCGCTGACCGACCAGGAGTTCGCGGACGAGATGGCGGCGCGGCGCGACCGCCTCGGGCTCGCCCCTGGAGAGACGGTCATCGGGTGCCCGCTGTGCGGCTACCCCGATCCGTCCGAGCTGGTGCCGGCCGGGGCCGCCGACACCGAGGGCCAGTAGCCATGGCGAGCACGACGCAGACGCAGAAGCCGCGGGGGGCGGGAGCGGCCGTCGGCTCCGTCGCCCTGCTGGCCGCGACCATCGTCGCCACCCCGGTCACGGTTTCTGCGCAGAATCCGGCCGAGGCCGAGGACCGGTCGGGGCGCGAGCTCAGCATCTCGCCCGCCTACGAAGGCTGGGAGAGGAACGACGACGGTTCGTTCAACCTGGTCTTCGGCTACATGAATCGAAGCTGGGACCCGGCCGAGATCCCCATCGGCCTCGACAACCGGATCGAGCCGGGCAACCCGGACCGCGGCCAGCCGACGCGATTCCAGCCGCGGCGGAACCGGCACGTCTTCCGCATCCACGTCCCGGCCGACTTCGGCGATCAGGAGCTGGTGTGGACGCTCGTCCGCCGCGGCGAGATCGAGCGCGCCTACGCGACCCTGCATCCCGACTACTTCCTCGACGACATCGCGATCATGAACAACAACGGCGCCGGCGGGCCGGCCGGCGGCGCCTACAACATCTTCGGCAACCGGCGGCCGGAGCTGACAGTCGACGACCTGTCGGTGCGCCGCACCACCGTCGGCGACCCCGTCGTCCTGCAGGCGCGCGCCACCGATGACGGCGTCCCCAGAACACGGAACATGCCCGCCCCGCGCATCGGCGCCACCCGCATCGGCGCCGGCACCCCGAACAGCGCGAGCGGCCTGCGCGTGGCCTGGATCGTCTACCGCGGGCCGGGCGCGGTCACCTTCGACCCGCCGCAGTTCAAGGTCTGGGAGGACTATCGAGCCGGCGCCGACTCGCCGTGGGCGCCGGGCTGGAAGACGCCGGAGCCGCCCGAGGACGGGACGTGGGTCGTCGAGGCGACCTTCCACCGGCCCGGCCGCTACGTGCTGCGCGCTCTCGCCCACGACGGCGGCCTCTCGACGCACCAGGACGTGACCGTGGCGGTCGGCCCGTAGGGGCCGGGCAGCTTCTGTCAAACCGTCGCTCGAAAGCGCGGGAAATCCGACGGTGAACTGCAGCCGAAACATATTGGAGGCGTCACCGACCGCAGGAGCCCGTGTGGACAAGCGAGCGCGGAGTCGGCATCGAGGCCGTGAGCCAGCAGAAGCGCAGGGCGAAGCACTCTGACACGAGGGAGTACCGCAGCACCATCCGCACCGCCGATTCCCACCACCGCTACTGGTCAACATGAACAGACATGAACATGACCAGCAGACGGCTTCATTTCGATCGCCGATCCCTGACGAACCACAAACCCAGGCGCCGGCTGCCGGCACAACCCGCCCATCAGAAGAACAGCAGCACGTCCTCTTCCACCTCGCCGATGACGACGCTCGTATCGGTCACGTCGGTCACTCGGAAGCGGTAGAGGCCGCGCGGAGCGGGGCCGCCGAGGCGGCGGCCGTCGGCGGCCGCGAACGCGCTGTTGTGGCAGGGGCAGAGGTACACCGGGCTGTCCACCGGTCCGGTCTCGGCAATCACGTCGGGATGCAGATCGGCGGGATCGCCGACGAAGTCGACCTCGCACTGCTCGTGGGGACAGACCGCGCAGACGGCGCGGAAGCGATCGGGGGCGTCGTCGGCGTCCGAGATGCGCGTCACGAAACCGGTCACGCGGATCGGCCGATCGGGGTTCGCCGCCGTCGGCAGCGACACCGCGCGGGCCTGGAACCGCCGCGCGCGACCGGGGGCGGCGAGCACGCCACGCGGCACGAGCACCGGCCGGGGCAGCGGGTGGTAGCGCAGGAAACGCCGGCCCTGGGCGCGCAGGCGGCGGCCGACGCTGGCGAGGACGAGGGCGACGCTGCCGAGGAACGTCCGGCGGGCCAAGCGCTTGTCAGGCGCCTTCTTCGCGGGGTGCTGCGCAGGCGGTGCGGGGTGCTGCGCAGGCGGTTCACTCTCCCCGGCCCAGCGCGTGTGTTTGCCGGCCAAGCGAGCGTTCCCGCGACGTGCTCCCGAGATCATGGGGCGACCTGCCCCTGCACCCATGCGGCCAGCGCCTGCCACTCGTCGGCGTCCTGCGACTCCCAGTGCTTGCCGCCCGCGTGCCAGCGGCTGCCCCCGGCCTCCTCGACCAGCGGGTTCACCAGCAGCACGCTCGCCATCGGCGACCCCGGCACAACCAGCCGCTGCACCCGCTCGAAGTTGCGGAACGACTGCTCCTCGCCCCACGTCTCCCGGCCCGGCGGCAGCGGCTCCAGAAACGCGTTGCCGCCCCCCGTCGAGTGGCAGACGACGCAGCGGGCGTTGCCGGGGCGGCGGTTCAGGAAGACCGGCTCCACGTGGTCGCGGTAGAAGCCGAAGTCGAGGGCGATCGAGGTCGAGTTGACCCAGCGCGCCAGCGCCTGCCACTCGTCGGCGTCCTGCGACTCCCAGTGCTTGCCGCCCGCGTGCCAGCGGCTGCCCCCGGCCTCCTCGGCTAGCGGGTTCACCAGCAGCACGCTCGCCATCGGCGCCCCCGGCACAACCAGCCGCTGCACCCGCTCGAAGTTGCGGAACGACTGCTCCTCGTCCCACGTCTCCCGGCCCGGCGGCAGCGGCTCCAGAAACGCGTTGCCGCCCCCCGTCGAGTGGCAGACGACGCAGCGGGCATTGCCGGGGCGGCGATTCAGAAAGACCGGCTCCACCGTCTCGAGGTAGAGGTCGAAGTCGAGGCCGAGCAGCGTCTCGCCGGCGGCGGGCGGCTGCGCGGCAACCGGCGCCGGGGCCAGAGCGACGACAGCGGCAAGCATGATGACGCCTGCCATGAAAGACGTCCGTGCGAACATGACGCGAACTCTCCTTCCGAACACCACAGACCGGCGCGGGAGGGCGACGGCCGGAGCCTTGGACCCGACCGGCGCCGGAAGCGACGGATCGAACCTCGAACGACCCGCCCCGGCGACGGGCCTCCAGCCAGACCCGGCCCTGTCGAGTCGCTTGCAACTACCCCGCCGTCAACGCCGGGCAGCCGGGCGGTGACGTTCCGCTTCGGCACCGTGGCCGAGGCTCGCTATTGTCCCACCGGCAGCCCCGGCAGCCGGGCGGTGATGTTCCGCTTCGGCACCTGTCCGACCTGGATCACCTCGACCTCCTCGCGCGCCGCGACGTCGACCACCGAGACGGTGTTCGAGTGCGCGTTGGCCACGTAGAGGTACTTGCTGTCGGGGGTGAACGTCAGCCAGTCGGGCACCACGCCCACCTTGACGCCGCCGAGGAACTCGAGGTCGGGCAGCGCGTAGGCGTAGACACTGCCGTTGATCTTGCTGGTCGACCAGATGGTCGCGCCGTCCGGCGTGATCTTGATGCCGTGGGCCGGCGCCCCCTGGATGCCGTAGGTGTTGCGCTCGGCCACGGGGATGTCCGGCTGGACGATGCGGCGCACCTCGCGGCGCTTCTCCCAGTCGACCACCGCGAACCCGTGCAGGTTGGAGATCTGCACGTACATGTTCTTCGTCGACCCGTCGGGGTTGGTGTCGAAGGTGAACGGCCGCACGCCGCCCTCGAAGTGGAACGCGAAGACGGGCCGTTCGAGCTCGGTGTCGATGACCGTCGCGCTCGATCCGCCGATGGAGCCGGCGACGACGTACCGGCTGTCGGGGGTCATGAACGTGTTGTGCACGCCGCGCAGGATGCGGATGAAGTCGACATGCTCCTCGGTCACGGTGTCGATGATGTCGACGCCGCCCCCCACGCCCCGGATGGCCACGTAGAGCCGCTCGCCGTTCTCGTGGATGGCGACGTTGTTCGGCCGCCCGCTCAGGGGAATCGACTTGCGGACCTCGAGGGTCTTGGTGTCGACGATGTCGAGGGCGTGGGTCGACTCGTTGCTCAGATAGATGCGGCCGCCGTCGGGCGCCGCCGCCACGCCGTGGATGACTTCGACCCCGGTGATCTCGGCGACGATGTCGTTCGTCGCCGGATCGATGACGTGCACGTTGTCGCCGGCGGCGTTGGTCTGGACGATGTAGACGTCGTCGTCGTTCGCGACCGCCGCGGCGGGCGGCAGCAGGACGGCGGCGACGGCGAGAGCGGTCAGAACGCGCAGCGGGCGGACCGGGCGACGGCCACGCGCGCGCGGAGCGGCGGATGTCATGGGCGAGCCTCCTCGCAGGGACTCTAGCGCGCCGCCGCGTGAACCGTCAACCGCGGCAGCACCCGCCGGCCCCGCCCCTCGCGGGCGCGGCCGACGGTCCGGACGCGCCCGCCCCGAGCCCCTGGAGCAGCGCCCGTCGGTCCGGTCGGCGCCGAGCGCGCTCGAATGAAACGAGCGCTCGTGAGTGGTTCGACTGCGCCCGTTCGCCCGGCTGCATGCCCTTGCAGGAGTCGGCGTCGCTCTATGGCGCCGACGCCTGCCCCTGTCCCACCCGCCAGAGCAGGAAGCTGACGGTGTCGACCATCTCGTCGATCTGCTGGCTCACGGGCTGGCCGCCGGAGTGGCCGGCCTGGGTGTGGTAGCGGAGCAGGATGGGGTCGTCCGAGCCGTTCCTGGCCTGCATCAGGGCGGTCATCTTGCGTGCGTGCAGCGGCGCCACGCGCGTGTCGCCGTCGCCCGAAAGGTACAGTGTCGCCGGGTAGTCGCCGCCGTCGACGACGTTGTGGTACGGCGAGTACGCGTGAATGTAGGCGAACTGCTCGGGATCGTCGCTCGACCCGTACTCGGGCACCCAGAAGCTGGCGACGAGGAACTGATGGTAGCGGACCATGTCGAGCAGCGGATAGGTGCAGACCACCGCCCCGAACAGGTCGGGCCGCTGGTTCGACACCGCCCCCACGAGGAGGCCGCCGTTGCTGCCGCCCCGTATCGCGAGGTGCTCGGGGCTGGTGTAGCCCTCCGCGACCAGATGCTCGGCCGCGGCGATGAAGTCGTCGAAGACGTTCTGCTTGCTCTCGAGCATGCCGGCCCGGTGCCACGCCTCGCCGAACTCCCCGCCCCCGCGCATGTTCGCCTGGACGAAGACCCCCCCCGACTCGAGCCACGTCGTCGCGAGGGCCGAGAACCGCGGTGTCATGCTGTTGTTGAAGCCGCCGTAACCGGTCAGCAGGGTCGGGTTGCTTCCGTCGAGGGCGACGTCGGAGGGATGGACGATGAACATCGGGACTTCGGTCCCGTCCTTCGAGGCGAACCAGCGCTGGGTGACGGTATAGGCGGCGGAGTCGACGGGCAGTTCGGGTGCGCTCCACACGGACTGCTCGCCGGTCGCGAGGTCGTAGCGGTAGATGGTGCTCGGCACGTGGAACGTCTGGAACGTGAAGAAGGCCTCGTCGCTCGCCCAGCGGCCCGCGCCGCCGCCGACCGAGCCGAGGGTGTCGAACGCGATGTCGCGGACGTGGGTCCCGTCGAGCTCGTGGACGGCGACCCGCGGCTGCACGTCCCGCAGGTACGAGACAGCCAGCTTCCCGCCGAGGGCGGCGACCCCTTCCACGACCACGCCGCTGCGCTCGGGGACCACCTCGCGCCACCGTTCGAACCCGGGGTCCGCGGGGTCGGCAAGCACCACCCGCTTGTTCGGCGCGTCGAGATTGGTGACGATGACCAGTTCGTTCCCCGCGAACGAGGCCCACGACTCGGAGACTCCGTCGGCGACGGCGGTCACGAACGGCGAGTCGCGGCGGAGGTCCTTGACGTGGATCTCGGTTGGCCCCGACGAGCCCTCGATGACGTGCACGACCATCCAGCGTCCGTCGTCGGACACCACCGTGACGGGGATCTGGTGGCGCTCGTACCCCTCGCCGAAGAGCTGTACGTCGTCGGCCAACGGGGAGCCGAACGCGTGGAACATCACCCGCGGCGTCACGTCGCCGTAGCGCTCGTAATAGAGCCCGCGGCCATCCGCGGACAGGGTCACGCCGCCGTAGCGGGCGGCCGGCAACACGTCGTCGAGGTCCACGCCGGTGTCGACGTCGCGGACGCGGATGGAGACTTCGTCGACGCCCCCCTCGCGCACGGCGTAGGCCACCTGCGTCCCGTCGTCTGAGATGTCCCGCAGGGCCACGCTCGTGGAGTGGTCCGGGCTCATCGGGTGCGGGTCGATCAGCACGCGGTCCTCGCCGTCGAGCCCCTCGCGCACGTAGACCACCGACAGGTCCTGGTCGGCACGCCGCTTGCTGTAGAAGTAGCGCCCCGCGCGCTCGTTCGGCAGGCCGACCACGTCGCGCTGGAGCACCGATGCGGCCTGCGCCCGCAGATCCCCGCGGCCGGGCAGGGCGCCGAGCACCGCATCCGTATAGGCGTTCTGCGCGTCGATCCAGGCGCGCGTCGCCGGCGCCTCCTGGTCCTCCAGCCAGCGGTAGGGGTCGGGCACGTCCACGCCGTGCAGCGTGTCGACGACCTCCCGGACCTCGGTGGGCGGTGGGGGCGGCACGTCGATTCCCTGCCCCTCGGCGGCGCAGGCCGCCGTCAGCGCCGCCCCCGCAATACCCGCGATTCGTCGCGATTCGGTCATGGTCTCCTCCTCGACCCGAGGCATCGAGCCTCGCGCACGCGCCTTCCCCGATCGACCGGTCGACGCCACCGGCTACGCGTCCCCGACGGGCAACGCCGCCAGATCCACCAGATCGAGCCCTCGAAACCGTCGGAAATCACGCAGGTTGCCCGTCACCAGCCGCGTCAGGCCATGCTCCTGCATCGTCGCAACGATGTTGGCGTCGTGAAGCTGCCTGCCCGAGCACGCCACGGTCCGCGCGATGTCCAGCAGCCGAACCGTCACGTTTCGGTTCTCGTCGACGACCGTGCTGCGTCCCGCGATCGCCTCGGCGTTACGCACCGCCTCCCGCGGCGGAAGACCCAGCCCGTTCGCAGCCACCGGCCGCGTGCAGACCGCGAGGAACTCGCGCACGACCTGACCACTCACGTACAGGGCAACCCCCCGATTGGGCAGTACGTTCAGCACGTGGATCGCCTGCGCATGCAGACCGCGCGCGCGGTCCACGGCGCTCAGCAGCACGTTGGTGTCGCAGAACAGGCGATCACCCGCCGTCATCGCCGTAGATGTCCTCGCGCGTCCACAGGCGTTCGCCTCCGATGTCGACGTGATGGAGCCGAATGGGCGGGTATCCTCCCTCCGGAGGCGCCGTCCGCGCCGCTTCCACCAGGATCTCCCGCACTTCGCCCTGCACCGATCGATGATGGGCCCGGGCTCTTCGCTTCAGCGCACTCATCGTCTGTTCGGACAGTTCGCGCACATGGATGCCAGGCATGGTGTCATTATGACACCATGCCGAGTCGGGGGAACACGAAGCTCGGAAGGACCGGTCGAGACGAGTTCCAGTGCGCCCCGGGCGCGTGGACGCGGCCGCGCTCAGTCCGCCCGCGGCCGACGGTGGTACTTCAGCGCCCCGCCGCGCCCCGTCCGCCCATGGCCCCGCCGCCATCGTCGGCCCCGCCGCCATCGTCGGCGTCGTCAGTCTCCCGCCAGCCAGAACATGCACCCCGGACCCGAGTCGGCGCCGGTCGCCACCTCCGACACCACCTCCAGGGTCTCGAGGTCGATCACCGCCACGCGGTCGTCGCCCCGCAGCGCCGCGTACGCCACGGCGCCGTCGGGCCGCACCAGCACCGCGTTGGGGGCGAGGTCGAGCCGTTCCATCTCGGTCCGTGACGCGGCGTCCATGACCACGACGCTCGTGGCCGAGTCCGAGATCAGCACCCGCGCGCCGTCGGGCGTGAACGCCAGCCGGTTCGGGTCCTGCAGACCCAGGTCGAGCCGCTCGGTGACCGTCTTGGCCGCCACGTCGACGATGGACACGCCGCCGTCGTTGCGGGTGGCCACCCACAGCTCCGCGCCGTCCGGCGAGACGTCGAGCCCCTCCGGGTACTCGCCGCCGGCGGGGATCGTGGTCACCCGCCAGTCGGGCGGACCGGCCGCCGCGCCCTCGACCACGCTCAAGGTGTCGGACTCGCGGTTCGCGGTGAAGATGGTGTCGCGGTCCCGACTCAGGACCATCATGTGGGCGCCGTCCTGACCGAGGCCGAGCAGCCAGTCGACCTCGTCGGCCTCGGGATCGTAGCGGCCGATGGCCTTGTAGCCCTCCACCGTGAAGTACAGCCGTCCGCCGGCGAAGCGGACATCGTGGGGCACACTGCCGCGCCCGATGTCGAGCCGGCGCACCTCCGTCAGCGTCTCCAGGTCGATCACCGAGATGCCGTCGCTCGGACTGGCCACGAACGCGAGCCTCCCGTCCGGCGTCGCGGTCACCTCGTGGGGGCCCGACACCGTGTCCACCTGGCCGAGCACCGTCCCCGCCGCCGGGTCCACGACGGCCAGCGCGCTGGCGTCACGCAGCAGCACCAGCAACCGCGCGTCCCCGGCGGACTGAGCCGCCGCGCCGCCAACCCCCGCCAGGAACGCGGCAACGCCGCACATCACCACCGCTTGTCTCGCTGCACGCACCGATCACTCCTTTCCTCGACGCCCGCCGACACTCCGGTTCGCCGGAGCGTCGCGGGAACGACCCGGTCTATTCCGCATCATGATCGTCCGTGGCGGCGGCGGCCGCAAGACTCGTCGCAGCAGCGGCGCGAACGCCGCCAGGCATCGTCTCGTCCCCCCGAACGACACGGCGTCTCCCGCGGCGCGAGCACCCGGCGTTCCCGGCATCGCCGCTCCTCGACCGCTATTCCCGGGCGGGCCGACGCGCGTCTCGGGCGCGCGGGGCGGCCATGACACGTCTCCTGCCGGCCTCCGAGCGCGACGGCGGCCCGGACGCCGCGAACGACACGGCGCCGCGACAACCCGCAGCCTGCCGGCGCTCCCGGCCCGAGCGCGACGGCGGCCCGGCGGCCCGGTCCTGTCGCCGCCGGGAGGATTCACGTAGAATCAGGGCCGGCGCGGGAGGAACCCACGCCGATGCAACCGAGGAGATCGACATGTGTGATGAGAGAACGACTGCCGACACCACCGAGTACCTGCGCGGGCAGAGCATGACCCGACGGCAGTTCGGCGCGGTATCGGCGGGTGCGGGGCTGGCCATGCTGCTGCCCCGGGCCGCCAACGCCCAGGCCGTGACCGAGGCGGAGATCGACGTCGAGACCCCCGACGGCGTGTGCGACAGCTACTTCGTGCACCCCGCCAGCGGGGCGCATCCCGGCGTCCTCATCTGGCCCGACGCTTTTGGCCTGAGGACCGCAAAGCGCCAGATGGCGAAGCGGCTCGCCGAGTCGGGCTACTCGGTGCTGGTCGTCAACCAGTACTACCGTTCGCAGCGGGCGCCGATCGTCGAGTCGAGGAACTTCGGCGAGGTGGCCGGCACTCTCCGGCCGCTGATGGGGACGCTGAGCCCCGAGACCCACGTGACCGACGCGAGAGCTTTCGTGAGCTTCCTCGACGGTCAGGCGTCGGTCGACAGCAACCGGAAGATGGGGACGATGGGCTACTGCATGGGCGGTCCCATCACCATGCGCACGGCGGCGGCGCTGCCTGACCGCATCGGCGCCGGCGCCTCGTTCCACGGCGGCGGCCTCGTCACCGACCAGCCCGACAGTCCGCACCTGCTCGTGCCGCAGATGACCGCGCACTATCTGTTCGCGATTGCCGAGAACGACGACGAGAACGAGCCCGAGGCCAAGAACGTCCTGCGGGAGGCGTTCGCCGAAGCCGGCCTGCCGGCCGAGATCGAGGTGTACGAGGGCGCGCTGCACGGCTGGTGCCCGCCGGACACCACGGTCTACAACGAGGCACAGGCAGAACGGGCGTGGAGCCGCCTCCTCGCTCTGTTCGAACGCGCGCTCGCGTAGCCCGACGAGCCGTCGCCGGCGGCTCCGCGCACCACTCAGGGGTCTGCGCCACGCCTGCGGGGCGCAGGCCCCTGGCCACGGGCCAAACGGTCGTTCATCCCGAGGACGCCCGTCGCCGGCGGTCTTCGCTCGATGTGGAACCGAAACGCGGGGCCGACAAGTGGCCGGCGCCGTGCGCCCCCCCCGCCCGACGGACGGAACCGAGGGAAGGCGCACCTCCTGGTCTGGAACCCGGACTGGTCTGGAACCCGGAACGCGGGGCTGACGGTGACCGGTCCACCGCGCCCGCGGCCCCGGCAACCCACCGCCCCCCGGAGGAAGGCCGCCTCTGACCGCAACCCGCGCGGGAAGACGATGTCGGCGCGCCCGAGCGAACGGCTCACGAAGCCGGGCGCCGAGGGATGGATGCGCCCGACCGGCGACGGCGCAACGCCGCTACTCAGCTACTCCGGCCGGTGCGGCAGCAGCTCCCAGTACAGGTGGCCGCCCACGAGATCGCCGTCGTCGGTGGTGCGCGGCCGCCCCCCGAGCCGCAGGACGTCGCCCGCGAGGTGGTAGAGCCGTTCGGCGTCGGTCACCCCTTCGACGGGCCTCGTCCTTCCCTCCTGGTGGTGTACGACGTACTGCGGATCCGCGTCCTCGTGAACGGTGAACCGCCCGAAGTACCCGCCGTACGTCCGGTAGGCGGCCATCGCCTCGGCCGGCGTGGGCGTCGCGTCCGCGTACGGCGTGCGCCCCTCGCGGGCCATCAGGTGCACCATCATGTGGCCGGTCGGCGTATAGATGATCCACGAGCCGGCGCGGCTGTCGTTCCGCTCCCCGCGCCAGAACTCACTGCCGCGATCCTCGTACCGGTCCGTGTAGAGGAGCTGGCGGAATCCGACGAAACGCTGCGCCTCGTCGGACAGCTCGGCGTCGGGCAGCCGCTCCCACACGACCTGGCGGTCGGCGTCGCCCTTCGTACCGTTGGCCGACGCCGGGGTGAGGATGAGCCGGTCGCCGTCGATGTCGTAGAACCGCTTCGCGTCGACCTCGGCGCCGGGGTTCATCTGCCCGATCCGGTGGTGAATGAGGAATCTCCCCTCGTCGTCCTCGTCGACCCTGAATGGACCGAAGTACGCCGTATAGCCTTCGAGCGCCCGCTGCGCCTCCTCCGGCGTCGGCGTACCGTCGGCGAACGGCTCCCGATCGAGCGGCATGACGTTGACCGCCATGTACCCCGTGTCGCTGTAGGTGATGTACCCGAGCGAGTTGAAGTCCTCCATCGGGACCCACGCGCCGCTCTCGTCCTTGACGTTGCGCCCGACGAGCTGGTACGTCCCGACAACGGGGCCGCGCGGCAGGCCGCTCCGCTCGGTCGCGTCCTCCGCCACCGCCACCGCGGCGGACGTGGCGCCGTCTTCCGCGGCCGGGACCGGCGGATCGGCGCAACCGCCGAACGCGAGGGGAAGGCACACGACGGCGGCGACGATCGGGGTGATGCTCCGGTTCCGCATGATGCTCCTCCTCCTTGCGCTCGGCTCAGGGGCGTCGAGTCGGCCGCCGGGCGCGACGACGTGACGACAGCCGCACAGAAGCCGTCCCGGCGTTCAGGTCGGCGCCGGCAGGGGTTAGCCCCCTGGCCGGAAGGGCGGCCCGGCCGCGATGGTATTCGCGAGCTACCGGGCGTCGCCCAGGCAGCTCGCTCGGCTCAGCCGGCCCCGGCCGAAGCCGCCGGGAGACGGCGGTCTCGTCCCTTCACCACGCCAGAGACAGCCCGCTCGCAGACGTGCTGACCTCCAGGTCCCGCCACGTCAGGGGCTCGACGAAAGCCGCCACCCCGAGCACGGCGATCGCATAACCGACGACACCCTCGTCGAGCTCCCAGTTCTGCTTCGAGAAGCCCACCAGACCTCCGGCCGCCAGCAAGCCCGCGCCCAGCATGTACTGCCGCATGCGTTCGGTCCTGATCAGCCGCAGACGCTCCGGGTCGATCCGGTCTATCAGCAGGCCGCCGTCCGATTGCATCCGGGCGCCGGATTCCTCCAGGGCGGCCGGCGCCTGCGCCGCCGCCTGCGAGGCGCAGGCGCCGACGAGAATTGCCACCAGGCAAACCACGATTCCGTTACGCATTCCAGTCTCCCTCCTGAGGAAGAGCATTCTACCAGAGCCTCCCGGCGTCTGCGCCGACCCGCGGCGCAGCCTTGCCTGTCTCCCGGCGCCGTCGCGCCCCCGCGACGCCCCGCCTACCGGGGCTCCGTCGGATCGCGGCCGTCGCGCGGAGCGCCCGTCCCCGACGAACCGAGGAACAGCTTGCTGCCGTCGGCGAAGGTCACGTCCCGGCCGTTGGCCTTGTTGGAGCCGTCCTTGGCCTGGAACCCCTCGACGAAGATCTCCGTGCCCGCCAGCAGCGAGCGGCGGTTGAAACCGCGCCGCAGCAGCGACGTGGGCGGCCCGCCCTCGATCATCCACCGCTCGGCGGAACCGTCCGGCTGCGCCACATCGATGTGAATCCAGGTGTGGGGATTCACCCACTCCATCCTCACCACGGTCCCGGTCAGCTCGATCGGGGCGTCCGCGTCGAACTCCGCCGCGAACGCGTGGTGGGCCAGCGCCCGCCCCCCGGCGGCGGCGACGAGCCCCCCGAGAACAGCAATCGACACGACGGTTCGTGCTCGCATCTCCGACCTCCTCCCGCCCTTCACTGACGGCCATCCTGCTGCCCGGCTTCCCACGCGTCGAGCAGCGCCCTCTTCTCGTCGAGCTCGCGACTGCGGATGGCCGCCTCGCGGGCCGCTTCGTCCAGCGCCCACGCCCGGTCGACCCGCGCCCCACGGATGGCGTTCACCATGCCGTAGTTGTGCTCGTGGCACGCGTACTCGAACAGCCGGTCCTGGTTGCCCGCAGTCGCCCAGGCGTCGAGCGTGAAGTAGTTGACGGTGGTGAAGGGCCGCACGAACACCGCCGGGTCCTCCACCGTGTAACGGTACTCGAGGGTCTCGGCGTCGAGGCGGCTGATGCGCTCGGTGAGACGCAGCGTCTCGCCGGTGCCCGGGTAGTAATGCACGTGGGCCGAGCCGCCGAACGGACCGCCGTGAGCCGGCACCACGGTGTTCACGGTGTTCTTGAAGTTGCCGGTCTCGACGACCAGCGTGTCGCCCTCCCAGCGGCCGGTCGAGTCGCCGTTCCACTGGCGGATGTCCGGCCCCAGGGGCCCCGGCGGGTCGTCGCCCTCGGTGCCGACGGGAATGATGCGGACGTAGCCGTAGGGCATCACGATGCTCACGTACCCGGGCGTCTGCACGATCTCCTTGAGCGGCTGCTGGCTGCTCCCCAGCATCTCGCCGGGCAGGCCGTTCCGGGTGATGCACCGCTCGGACAGCCCGCGGTCCTCCCAGTCGTCGGCCTGGCTGCGCTCGCGCCTCGCCTCTTCGCGCGCCTCCCAGACGGCGAGGGCGTCGCGGGTCAGCGGCGGCATGCGCCCGTCGCTTGGATCGACGATCTGCGACGTGCGCAGGGAGATCGGAGGCGTGGTCGGGTCGGCGCTCCAGAACGCGTTGTACTCCGCGCCGGCGATGCGGTAGCCGGGCCGCCCGTCGTCGGGGGCGTCGGACCGCGCGTAGCGGGCCACGTCCTGCTGCACCAGCTCCTGCGCGACGGCGTCGTCGTCGTCATCGCTGACGACCCGGCGCAGCCCGAGGCGCTCGCGTTCGGCCGCCTCCTCCTCGGTCATGAACTCGCGCGTGCCGAACTCGGGCGGCCGCTCCATCGGCGTGTAGGTCCGGGTGTCCCACATGCCCTGCAGGTCCGGATCGCCCCACGGCGTCCGCGGCGCGGCGTACTCGGCCTGGCCGGGTTCCTGGGCCTGTCCCACCGCCGGCGCGGTTGCCCCCGCCGCGACCATCGCGATCGCCGCAGCCACGAGCGCGCATCCTCCAAGTCTCACCGTCCACCTCCTTCCGGGTCGACGAGGCCCCCGTACACGTATTCCTCGGCGAGGTCCACGCACTTGAACTCGAGCAGCCGCAGGTCGTCCTCGATGCGGCGGTACAGCGGCAGGCGGATCGTCCAGTGGCGGGTGAAGACCTCGGGGTCGTCTATCGTCGCCTCGTACATCATGTGCCAGGGGCTGATGGGCGTGTACCGCTCCACGACCTCCATCGCCGCGCTGTGGTAGTTGCCGGCCCGGTCGAACCACGACAGATCGTTGAAGCCGCTCACCTCCACCACCAGCGTGTCCCCCTCCCAGCGCCCGTTCGACCAGCCCATCCAACTGTCGACCGGCGCCTCGCTGTCGCCGTTCAGGGGAATGGTGCGGCTGGCGCCCGCATACTGGTAGGCGATGATGACCTTCTCGGTGCTCTGGATGATCTGGAACGGGAACGGCATGTAGGTGGCCCGCGGCACCCCCGGCAGGTAGCACTTCGCCTCGGGGTCGCCGACCGTGTTGACGTTGTCGTGGTCGACCGCGAGCCGCCGCTCGAAGTTCTCCTGCTTGCGCGCGAGGGCCTCGGGCCGGTAGGGGATATCGTTGCCGAGGACCACGCCCCGCCCCGGCGGCTGCGCCCCCCAGACCCCGAGCAGCCGGGGGAACGGTCCCGCCTCGGCGCCGTGGTCCTGCAGGCTCCAGTTGGCGGTGGTGAACGCCTGCCAGATGCCGCTGATGTCGGGATGCTCCGTGCCCGGCAGTCGGGGCGCCGCGTACTCCGCTTCCGCGGTCTGGGCGAAGGCCGTCGAGGCCGACAGGCCCACCGTCGCCGTCACCACGACCGACGCCGCCGCGACCACCGACGCCGGAACCGACATGCGCCTGCGGACGACCCTGAACCGCGTGCCCATCACGACCTCCTCTCGACGCTGCGAGATCATGCCTCGGAGCAGAGCCCACTTATACACCGGACGCCCACCCTGTACGCCGTTTTTCGGGACGCCGGCGCTCGGGAGCTCCGCATCGTCCTTCAACCAGCCCGGTGACGATGCGCGACACCGGATCCGTCACCGGCGCCCTCACGTCCTCCGGCACATACGCGGCCTTGTCTCCAGTCGAACCGTTTGCCGGCTGCATCGGTAGCCATGCCGACTGAACGGTCTCGCGAACGCGGCGCCCGCGCCATCAGTCGCGGGTGATCTTCCCGATGATGTAGCCGCCGGACCGCTCGTCGAGGTCGAGCTGCACGTAGCCGCGAGCCTGCGCCTCCTCGAGGAGGTCGTTGAACGACCGGAATCCGTAGGCCGACTCGTTGAAGCCGGGACGCCGGCGCTTGAGGGTCTGCTTGATCATCGACCCCCACAGCTTGGCCTGGTCGCCGCGCTCGGTGTAGATGGCCTCGGCCGTCTGAATCACGAGGTCGATGGCGGGCTGCACCGGGTCGTCCTGCTTCGCCGGCGCGGCGGCGGCCTTCTTGTGCTTCTCGTCCGACGACTTCCCGGTCGACTTCCCCCGCCCCTTGCCGCGCGGGCGGCGGCGGGCGGGCGGGCTCTCCGCCACGAGGTCGTCGTAGAAGATGAACTCGTCGCAGTTGTTGACGAGCAGGTCCGAGGTGGCCTTCTTCACCCCGACGCCGATGACCGCCTTGGCGTTCTCGCGCAGCTTGCTGACGAGGGGAGAGAAGTCGGAGTCGCCGGAGATGATCACGAACGAGTCGATGTGCTCTTTCGTGTAGCACAGGTCGAGGGCGTCGACGACCATGCGGATGTCGGCCGAGTTCTTGCCCGACTGCCGGGCGTGGGGGATCTCGATGAGCTCGAACGCCGCCTCGTGCATGGGCGCCTTGAACTCCTTGTAGCGATCCCAGTCGCAGTACGCCTTCTTGGCGACGATGCTGCCCTTCAGCAGCAGCCGCTCGAGGACCGGTCGCACGTCGAACCGCTTGAGGTCGGCGTCGCGGACCCCGAGGGCCACGTTCTCGAAGTCGCAGAAGACCGCCAGATTGCCGTCACCGTTCAACTGATGCCTCCGTCCCGATGACCCGGCGGCGGGAGAGTCGACCCTCCGCTCGGCAGGTCCCAGGGTAAAAAAACGAAAGCGGGCCCGGGGTTCGTCCCCGGACCCGCCCAGGTATCGAGCCGAAGGTCGGCGCGCCGCCGCCCCTCGGTCGGTCGTGACGCGACGCGGAGCCGGGCATGCCGGCTCCGGGCCGTCAGTGACCGTCGCCGGCCGGCAACCGCAGGGCCGCGAGCGACGCCGGGAAGACGCCGCCCTGCGCGATCTGCACGACGATGTACTGGTCGCCGTCGTGCTCGTAGGTCATCATGCCGTACTGGCCCGGCGCGGGCAGGTCGACGGTGCCGACGATTTCGCCCGTCGTCTTGTTGCGCGCATCGAGCACGGCCGGCCCGTTCATGCCCCGGGTGGTGAGCAGGAGGCTGCCGGTGACCATGGACACGGCCCGGCTGCCGCCGCCGACCCCGGTGAGGTCGATGCCCTGCAGGGCGGGGTGCCGCCGCATCCGCTCGGACGCCTCGCCCACCGGCTGCCACCACAGGTGCTCGCCGGTGTTCATGTCGATGGCGGTGATGCGGTTGTAGGGAGGCTTGTGCATCGGCAGCCCCTGGGGACCGCCCCAGCCGACGCCGCCGCCCTGCACCCAGTCGGACACCGTGGTGCCCGTCGTCCAGCAGTCGCCCTCGGACGACGTGCACGCGTGGGTGTCGCCGTCGGTGTTCGTGCCCGGCTGCACGAGCCGGCCCGAGCACTGCGGCCCCGACGGCTGGTAGAGGATGCCGGTGGTCGGGTCGAGGGCGGCCGGATTGGTGATGTTGAGCCCGCCGGAGCAGCCGATCCAGCCCTGGACCGGCTCGTTGTGGCCTTCCGGCAGGGGCGGCATGTAGGGTCCGCCAATCCGGAAGTTGCTCATGATCTCGAGCGCCTCGGCGCGCAGCTCGGGGGTGAAGTCGATGACGTTCTCCTCGGGCAGGCCGAGGGCCTCGAGGGGCGCGGGCCGGGTGGGGATGGGCTGGGTCGGCGAGAGCTGCTCGCCGGGCACCACCGAAGCCGGCACCTCGACCTCCTCGATCGGCCACACCGGCTCGCCGGTCTCGCGGTTGAACGCGAAGGTCAGGCCCTGCTTGGTGGTCTGGATGGCCATCGGCACGTCCTGGCCGTCGACGTTGACGTCCACGAGGATGGGCACGTTGGGCAGGTCGTAGTTCCAGATCGGGTGATGCACGGTCTGGAAGTGCCAAACCCGGTCACCAGTCTCGGCGTCGAGGGCGACGATGCTCGTCCCGAACAGGTTGTCCCCCGGCCTGAACCCGCCGTAGTAGTCGATGGTCGGCGCGTTCGTCGGAATGTAGACGATGCCCCGCTCGAGGTCAGCGGCGAGCGGCGCCCACGACGACACGTCGCCGGTCCACCGCCATGCGTCGTTCTCCCAGGTGTCGAACCCGAACTCGCTCTCGGTCTGCGGAATGATGTTGAACTTCCACTTGAGCTGACCGCTGCGGAGGTCGTAGCCGAGAATGTCGCCCGGCACGTTCTCGATGCGGCTCTGGCTGTACCCCTGCTCGTGCGAGTTGCCGACGACGATGGTGTCGTTGACCACGATGGGGGGCGACGAGTTGGTGATGTAGCCCAGGGTCGGGTCGAGCCCGCTGTAGGGGTCGTAGGGGTGGCCGAGGCCCGCCAGCAGATCGACGACCCCCGTCTCCGGGAACCCGGGGACGTCCACCGGAGACCCGAACCCCTCGATGTGGTCGCCGGTCTTGGCGTCGAGCGCATGCAGGAAGAACGCCGGGGTCACGATGAAGATGACGCCCCGCCCGTCGACCTCGGCGTAGGCCACGCCCTTGCCGTAGGCGGCCCGCATCGACTGCTCCCACCGTTCGGTGTTCGGCTCGCGGTAGGTCCACAGCGTCTCGCCGGTGGCCGGGTCCATGGCCACCACCGTGCGCCGGTAGCCGGCCACGGTGTAGAGGACGCCGTCGATGTAGCTTGGCGTCGACCGCGACGCGTAGTTGGTGTGCGGGCTGTAGTTGTCGCCCCGCCACACCCACGCCACCTCGAGGTCCTCGAAGTTCCCGGCGTCGACCTGATCGAGCGGCGAGAACCGGGTACCCCAGGCGTCGCCGCTCTGGTACCACCATTCCCCGTGGGGCGTGCCCCGCTCCCGCTCCTGGGCGGCCGCGCCGGTGACGGCCAGGGCCACCGCCAGCAGGGTGATCCACGAGAGGCGTCCGGCGCCCCCGCGACGTCTTGCCTGTGCTCTCATCCGTTCCCTCCGAACCTTGGTTGCCGGGGTTGCCGGCACGGGACATCGCCGCGGGGACGGACGGCCCGACCACCGCGGCCCCGGCCGGTGACGGCCGGACGCCCATACCGGGGTTACGAGCAAATCAAGATGATGATTATACCCACGTGGGCGCGCCCACGTTATCCTTGGCGGCATGAAAATCCGCACGACTCTCTGGCGAGTCCTGCCCGCCGCCTGCCTCGTCGCGGCGGGGATTACCGCGGGACCGACCGCCGCCCAGGAGCGCCGCATGGCGAGCCCGCCCGGACGGTCGGCCACCCAGGTGGGGGGGACCTACGACGCGCGGGCCGGCAACGTGGGCGGCCGGTGGCTCGAGATCCGCTACGGCCGGCCCATCCGGCGGGGCCGCGACATCTTCGGACTCGACGACTACCGCGAGTTCCTGAACGACGGCGCCGACGTGTGGCGGGCCGGGGCCAACCAGAGCACCCGCCTCATCACCGAGACGGAACTCGTGCTCGGGGACACGCCGATACCGCCCGGCGAGTACACCGTCTTCATCGATCTGCAGGCCGACCCCTGGGAGATCATCGTCTCGCGGTGGCCGGCCCAGGTCACCTACGACTTCGACAACCGCGACGCCCTGTGGGGGGCGTACGAGTACACGCCGGACCGCGACGTGGTGCGGGCCCCGATGATGGTCGAGACGCTCGACCACTCGTTCGATCAGCTCTCGTGGCAGTTCCTCGACGTGACGGCGGACGGCGCGACCCTCGCCCTCTTCTGGGAGCGGACCCGGGCCTCGGTGCGGTTCGCCTTCGGGCGGGAGTAGGCGGGCGACGCGCTCTCCGGCCGCCGGCCTGGTGATGGCCTGCGCCGCCGCGACAACCGGCGCTGCTCCATCCGTCCCCCGTTCTCAGCGTGGTGGGTCGTCGACCGCCGCCAGCAGGGCGCGGTAGCGCGCGTCCGCCTCCTCGACGCGGGGCTCGAGCAGGCGGCGCTGGCCGGGCCACATCTCCGACAGCAGGCTGCGCGTCTCCCACGGCTCGAGGTCGCGATTGGGGTCCACCGCCTCGGTCAGGAGTTCCTGCAGGCGCGCCCGTTGAAGGGCGACCAGCTCGGGGACGCGCTCGTCGCGGTAGAACGGGCGGCCTTCCACTATCACGTAGACGGGCGCGCTGTGGGCGACGGTCAGGTTGCCCGGCTCCTGCCGCTCGCCGACGCGCGGACGGCCAGCCACAGGCTGCGGTCGGCCATCACCGTGGTCCGGAGGCGGACGCGGTCGCGTCCGCGGGCCGGCTCGGCGGCCACCACCTCGCCGTGCACGACCAGCTCGAGCCGGTCGAGCTGGTCGAGATCGGGGTTGAGCGACGCCTCGGCGACCACCTCCACCGCGGCGCCCGGCTCGACGTGCAGCTCGTCGCCCAGGGTCCCGCCGTTGGCGCTCACCTCCAGCAGCGGACCGTTGGTGACGTAGACGCGGCCGGCGCGGAACGCATCGAACCAGGCGTCGACGCTGAAGGGGCCGTCGATCCGGGCGTAGCTGCGCACGACTCCCGGCAGGTCCATGTAGGGAAAGTCCGATCCGGCGGCGGGCAGCAGCTTGTAGCCGAGGTCGAGGAACCCGTACCAGAGGTCGGTGGGCAGCCGGCCCTGCTGGAGGACCTCGACGAAGTCGACGATGCCGAAGGGGACGTCGAGGGCGATGCCGCGACGGCCGTTGAACAGCTCGGCCTGGTGCGCGTAGCCGGACACACCCCCCTGCCGTCGCGACTCCTCGAAGACGCGGTGGTAGAGGAAGTAGCCCTCGGGGCCGACGTGCAGCGGGCGCTGCAGGTTGTGGTGGATGGTGTGGCCGCGATGGACGGTGCGGGTCTCCCCGGGCCGGACTTCGACCACGGCGTGATGGACGTGGTACTCGATGCCGCGGGTGACGACGAGCTCGTAGGTCCCCGCGGGGACCCGCGCCTCGTACCCGCCGTGCACGTAGAACGCCTGCCGGTGCGGCGATGGCCAGTAGGTGCGGCGGGTGAGCGAGAGCCGCCGCACCTCGTCCGTGTAGCGGTGCACGAGGACCGCGTCGTCAGACGGCAGGGGCAACCGCCCCGACGCATCGTAGAGGCCGACCCGGGCGGGCACGGGACGCCCCGACGCGGCGTCGCTGACATCGAGGCGAACGCGGCCGAACGCGGTCGGCGTCTCGGTGGCGCCGCTGCGAACGACCTCGAGGTCGCACACGGCCAGCCCATCGCGGCTGCCGGCGGCGATGTCGATCCCCCGGGCGCCGTGGCCGGCGAGCCGGGCCCGGTCGAGGGTCAGGGTGACGCGCCGCAGGGCGCCTACCGCTTCCCCCGTTTCCGGCCGGACCTCGGCTCGGCCCAGGCCGTCGCCGCCGTTCCGGTCCCAGACGACGGTGAACGGCGTGGTGAGGGCCGGTGCGTAGGTCAGGGTGAGGGTGACCGGCTCGTCGACGTCGAACGCGTAGGCGTCGTCGACGTCGAAGCCGATCAGCCCGCCGACCACGCAACGCCGGCCGCCGACCGTGCGCGTCTCCACCTCGTCGCGGTAGGCGCCCAGGCCCAGCTCGGAGTAGCTCAGCCCGTAGGTGTGGGCGATGCGCGGCGGGGTCCAGTCGACCTCGACCACGTAGCGGGCCTCGCTGCCGTGGGCTCGCACGCCGGGGGCCGCCGCAGTCATCAGGGCTGCGGCCGCGCACCCGATCGCGCACAGGGTCGGGAACCCGGGAGACGCAAGCTTCATCGTCGACTCGCCGCCGGAGAGCGGCCGGCGGGGTCCCGCCCGGCCGTCCCCCGTCGACGTCGTCTACCAGGGCATCTGCCGCCCGGTGTGGCGGCGGCCCGCATCGGCCGCCTCGGCCCCGGGGTTCGACCCGATGCGCACGCCCTCGTCGATCATCGCGATGATGTTGTCGGCGTTCATGCCGTTGAGGAACGGGATGCCCGCCGCCCTCGTCGCCGCGAACACCCGCGACCGCGCGTCGACGAGCACCTGCGGGTTCTCGGCCCGCGAGACGCCATAGGACATGCTCATGTCGCCCGGCCCCCACTCGGCGAAACCGACGCCCGGCACCGCGGTGCTCGCCTCGGCGTTCTGCAGGGCGTGCCGGTCCTCGATCTTCAGGCCGACGAGCAGTTCGCCGGCCGGGTTGAGGGGCCACGCGTCGGCGAGCCGCTGGTACTCGGCGTTGGACACGCCCCAGATGCGGGCCGCGAAGCCCTGCCCCCCGCTGCCGCGCAGGCCCTCGTCGAGACCATCGGCCTTCTTGGCGTGGGGATAGCGGGCCGCCTCGACGAGGACCTTCACGACCTCGGGCGACCGCGCGTGGGCCAGCAGCACCCCGTGCACCCCCGAGCCGAGCAGGTGCTCGACCATCCAGTAGTTGGCCCACATGACCGTCTCGTTGACGCCGCCGAACGGCAGCACCGCGATGACCGTCGGGGTGCGGTGCCCGCTCTTCGTCGGCCCGCCGTCGACGAGCCCCTGCATGAACGCGCGCAGGTCGGTCATGTCGAACGGGCTGTGCTCGAGGTTGTAGGTGATGTAGTCGGCCCAGGTCTGGGCCAGCGCCTTGCCCTCCTCGTAGCCGCCCCCGTTGACCTGCGTGTAGTAGATCGGCTGGTCCTGCTCGAGCAGCTCGATCGCCTTGTTGATGCGCTTGGGGGTGTAATCGCTCGAGCCGCCGCCCGCTTCCTGGCCGCCGAGCGCGACCACGCCGACCGCCGCCACCAGTGCGACCGCAGCAAGTCTCTTCAGCATGGGTTCCTCCTCGTCGCCGGTCATCGTCGCACAGCCCGGCGTCCACGTCGACCCGGACCGACGCCTCGACGATCAGCCGTGGTCGAACGGTCCCCGCACAGCTCGCGCACGGCCTTGTGGTCGAAGCCTGGCGCGAAGTCCCGCCCGCCGACCAGCTCCAGGAGGTTCTTGCGCTTCCGGCGCTCGATCAGGTCGGCGAGCGCCGCGTGAACCACCTCTCGCTTCGTGCGCGCGCCGGGTCAGCGCCATCGCCTGTCGGACCAGGTCGTCATCGATGGCGATGTTCGTTTGCATGGTGTTGTACCATACATCTCTCATGCGCCGTGCGGTCCCCGCACCCCCGGTTCCCGCGCCCGCCGCCCGCCGCCTCGATTCACGAGATTGACAAGCCCTCGACACGGGCGCATGATTGCTCTGATCAGGAGGACACCCCGATGAACATCCGCGTCAGAACCCTCGGTTCCGGCTCGCTCGGCGTCGTCGTCGGCGCGTTGCTCGCGGTGGCGGCCCTGCCCGCCGGCGCGGCGGCGCAGGACCAGGAGGTCACGTTCACCCGCGACGTGATGCCGATTCTCCAGGAGTCGTGTCAGAGCTGCCATCGGGAGGGCGACATCGCCCCGATGTCGCTGATGACCTACGAGGAGACCCGCCCGTGGGCGCGGTCGATCCGCGACAAGGTGGAGACCCGCACCATGCCGCCCTGGTACATCGACCCCAACGTGGGCGTCCAGGGCTTCAAGTACGACCGGTCGCTGAGTCAGGCGGAGATCGACACCATCGTGGCCTGGGTCGACGCCGGCGCGCCGCGCGGCAACCCCGAGGATCTGCCGCCGCCGCGGCAGTTCGCCGACCGCGACATGTGGCACATCGGCGAGCCCGACTGGATCGTGCCGATTCCCGAGCCGTTCACGGTGCCGGCGGAGGGGGCCAACTGGTGGGGCGACCTGTTCTCACCGACCGGACTGACCGACGACCGCTGGATCAAGGCGGTCGAGACCAAGCCGTCGGCCGAGGGCTTCCCCGTGGTGCACCACGCGGTGACCCGCGTACAGGACTCCGAGGAATCGGACGAGGGCGACTTCCTGAACGAGTACGCCCAGGGGAAGAACGGCGACATCTTCCCGCCGGGGACGGGACGCCTCGTCAAGGCGAACTCGGTCATCCGCTTCAACATGCACTACGCGTCGGTGGGCCGCGAGATCACCGACCGCACCAGCGTCGGGCTGCAGTTCTACCCCGAGGGCGAGGAGCCCGAGAAGGAGCTGTTCTCCCGCGCTCTGGCCCAGAACTACGACCTCGACATCCCCGCGGGCGCGGACGAGGTGCGGCACGACAGCTACCACCCGTTCACCAACAACGTGCGGCTGACCGGGTTCCAGCCCCACCTGCACAACCGCGGCAAGCGGCAGTGCATCGAGGCGATCCTTCCCGACGGGAACACCCAGACCATCAGTTGCGCCAACTGGGACTTCGGCTGGCACATCGTCTACAACTACGCCGACGACTCGCAGCCGCTGCTGCCCAAGGGCTCGTTCCTGCACACCATCACCTGGCACGACAACTCGACCGGCAACCGCTGGAACCCCGACCCCGACAACTGGGCGGGCTTCGGCCAGCGGTCGAGCGACGACATGTCGTTCACGTGGACGAGCTACTACGAGCTCGACGACGAGGAGTTCGCGGCGGCGGTGGCCGAGCGCGAGGCCATGAACGCCGACGACGACTAGTCCCGGACGTCGCCGCCCTGCCGGGCGGCGGTGCCCGCCCGTCCAACCTCTGCAGGGGTCTGCGCCGTATCCGCGGCGCAGACCCCTGGAGTCAGAAGCGATGACCATACGCACCCTTCAACGCGTCGCGATGGCGTGCGCGGCGGCGGCCCTGCTCGCGTCGGCCGCCCCACCCCTCGCGGATGCCCAGATCCGCTACGACCGGGGCCAGAACGTGGCTCCCGTCTTCGAAGGCTGGGAGCGCAACCCGGACGGCACCTTCAACATGGTGTTCGGGTACATGAACCGGAACTACCAGGAGATGCCGGAAGCGCCGGTCGGCGCCGCCAATTCGTTCGAGCCGGGCGCGGCCGACCGCGGCCAGCCGACGCGCTTCTACCCCCGGCGCCAGCAGTTCGTGTTCCGCGTGCAGGTGCCGGCCGACTGGGGCGAGCAGGATCTCGTGTGGACGCTGACCACCAACGGCCGCACCGACAAGGCGTTCGGCCGGCTCTGGCCGGCGTGGGAACTCGACGACGGCGTGATACGGGCCAACCGGGGCATGGGGCTTCAGGGGGCCCCCGCCGACAACCAACCCCCGTCCATCGCCATCCCCGGCGGCGACGAGCTGACGGTGACCCTGCCCGACACGCTGACGATCACCGCGGTGGTCGGCGACGACGGCATCCCGGGGCCCCGGCCGCGCCCCGCGTCCCGTGACGACGACCCGCAACGGGCGGCCCGTGACGCCGCCGATCGCGCCCGGCGGGCGAGCCGACCCCACCCCACGAACCAGGCCGTCGTGCAGGCGAGGGTCGCGGGCGAGACGGGCCTAGGCATCACCTGGATCCACTACCGGGGACCGGGCCGCGTGCGCTTCGACCCGCAGACCGTCTCGGTCGAGGGCGGCCGGGGCGGCCAGGTCGAGACCACCGTCACGTTCACCGAACCCGGCGCCCACGTGCTGCGCGCCTACGCCGACGACTCGATCAACACCACGCCGATCGACGTCACGGTGACCGTGACGGAATAGCAGCCCGTCCGACCCCGGCTTGCCGGGCGCCGACGACCGGCGTCCGGCTGCCGGGGCGCCATCAACCCCGACCTCGGATACTTCCAGCGCGTGACCGGCGCCGTGCACGCGTTCCAGCTCGCCTTCGACCTGCCGGGCGTCGAAGCGAACGCCTTCGACCACACGAGCCCCGTACGAGTCCCGGCCGTCACCTTCCTGTCGCAGCTCGTGTGACGGCCGCCTCCATCGCGCGGCGACGGCCGCGGTCCATCGGCCTGGGGATCGCGTGGGCCTGGATCCCGTCACCTGAGAGGCTGCGCCGGGCTGCCGACGATTGCCGCCGCGCGCCGGTCGTCAGCGGCCGTGCAGTTCGACGAGGCGGGCGCGGTCGCCGTCGGTCAGGGGCAGGAAGCCGGTGGCGTCGGGCTCGGCCGTCAGCGGCTGGCAGGGGCCGCACATGAGGGTGTGGGGCTCGGCGTTGTGGTCGAGCCCAAGGGCGTGGCCCAGCTCGTGGGCGACGACGTGCTTCGTCACCATGGGGTCGGTCCGGTACGGCCCCCGGACTCGGCGGATGACCACGAGGTAGCGGGTCGGCGACACCCGGGGCAACGGCCACGTGAACGACAGGATGTCCTGCCGGGACAGAAGAAGGACGACGTCGGCGTCGAGTTCGATGAGTTCCGCCGGAGGCGGGGGCTCGGCGTCTCCGGCCGGCAGCCGGGTGGCGCGCTGGGCGACCTGCCGGGCATAGTTCTCGACGGCGCGTTCGACGGGCGATTCAGCGACCACGCGAGGTTCGGCGAACCGAGTGGCCACCCCCAGCTCGGCCAGACGGTCGTTCCAGAAGGCGATGGCCTCTCGCGACGGCGCCAACCGGTCGTCCGCCGCGGACGGGACCAGGACGAGGACGGAGGGATTGCCCGCCGGTACCCCCGGCGACTCGGCGGCTGCCGCCGTCCCGGTCAGGCTCCAGCCCGCAAGCGCCGCCACCCCGAGCGCCGCGCGCAGGCCGACCGACACCGAGCACGATGGCCCGCCCGCCGTCGTCCGACGGCTCCGCTGGGACCCCGGCCAACCCTGCAAGAGTCCGCGCTGTGCTACCGCGCAGACTCCTGGCCCGCCAATCACCGCCTGACGGCTCCGGCCCACGGCCCCGCCGTTTCCGCGGACCGACGCCGCGGACCGGGCCGGATTTCCGGCTGCGCCAGCGTCGCGAGCCGGCGACCCGCGGCCGTCGCGCCTCCCGCTCACAGCTCGCTCAGGTGCTCGATGCGCCCGGTGCTGTCGCCGACCTGCTCGCGGTGCGAGCCGAGCTTGTCGAGCATGGTCACGAACAGGTTCGCCATCGGCGTCCGGTCGGGGTAACGCAGATGGCGCCCACCTCTGAGGGTCCCGCTGCCGCCGCCCGCGAGCACCGCCGGCAGGTCGTCGTGGGTGTGCGCGTTCGAGTCGCTGAGGCTGCTGCCGTAGAGGACCATCGCGTGGTCGAGCAGCGACCCGCCGCCATCGTCGGCGTCGCGGAGCTTCCCGAGCAGGTAGGCGAACATCGCGACGTGGTGCTGGTCGATGAGCTGCAGGCGCGCCATGCGCTCGGGGTCGTTCTGGTGGTGCGACAGGCCATGGTGGGCGTCGGGCACGCCGATCGACCGGTAGGTCCGGTTGCCGCCCTCGCGGCTGTACATCAGGGTGACCACCCGGGTCAGGTCCGCCTGGAACGCGATGGCGATCAGGTCGGACATCGTGCGGACGTGCTCCTCGAAGGTCGGGGGCACCCCGTCGGGTCGGGCCAGGGCCGGCAGGTCCACATCGTCCCGCCGCTCGGTGTTCTGGATGCGGCGCTCGACCTCGCGCACCGCGTCGAGGTAGTCGCCGAGCTTGCGGCGGTCGCCGGCGCCGAGGCCCGCCCGCAGCCGGCCCGCGTCCTCGCGGACGAAGTCGAGCAGGCTCCGGTTCTGCCGCGCCCGCACCGCCCGCACCGCGGGGTCGGTGGTGTCGCCGTCGCCGAACAACCGTTCGAACACGCGTCGCGGGTCGGTCTCGTAGGGCAGTGGGGTCGTGGGCGAGCTCCACGACACGGTGTTGCTGTAGGCGCAACTGTAGCCCGAATCGCAGCCCCCCACCATGCGCACGTCCTGCAACCCCAGCTCGAGCGAAGGCAGCGGCGTCGAACGGCCGATGTCCTGGGCCAGCATCTGGTCCACCGACATGCCGTTCCGGATGTCCGCTCCCTGCGTCTTCCTGGGGTGCACGCCGGTCAACCAGCTCGCGCCGGCCCGCGCGTGGTCGCCGGGACCATCCCCCAGCGCCTCGCCGTTGCGGTGGGCGAGGCCCGTGAGGATGAGGAGCCGCTCGCGGAACGGCTCGAGGGCATGCAGGGTCTTGGTGAAGGCGAACCCGCGCCCGGTCTCGGTCGGGGTCCAGTCGCTCATGATCACGCCGTTGGCGGTGTAGATGAACGCCACCCGGGTGATCGGCGTGGGCGCGGACGCGAACGCCGGGGTCATCGCATCGAGGAACGGGAGGGCGACCGCGGTTCCCATGCCCCGCAGGAACGTCCGACGCGGAAGGGCTCTGCCAGTGATCATGGCTCCGGAATCCTCCTCATCGCGAATGGTACGCTATCGACCACGGCCGAGACCAGGGCCGAGAACCGGTAACCTTCCGATTCCACCCGACGACGGATCTCACGCACCGCGGGCCGGTCGCGGGCTTCGAGGCCGCGGCCGATCGCATAGGTCAGCAGCTTCTCGGCCAACGCCTCCACGAACTCGCGGCGGCGGTCGAGCAGCATCGCCCGCAGCCCGTCCGCACCCGCAATCACCGTGCCGTCCGGCAGTTCCGCCGAGGCGTCCACCGCGCCCCCGTCGTCGGCGCGATAGGCGCCCACCGCGTCGAAGTTCTCGAGCGCGAACCCCAGCGGGTCGAGACGAGCATGGCAGACGGCGCAAGCGGGGTTGGCGCGATGCCGCTCGAGAGCCGCGCGCAGACCGCCGGCCGACGAGCCGACATCGGCCTCGAGCTCGGGCACGTCGGGGGGCGGTGGCGGCGGCGGCGCCCCCAGCAGGTTCTCGAGAATCCACTTGCCACGCAGCACCGGCGACGTGCGCGTCGGGTACGACGTCACCATCAGGACGCCGCCCTGAGTGAGGATGCCGCCGCGGCCGGTGCCGGCGAGCGAGACGCGCCGGAAGTGGCCGCCCTCGACCCCGTCGATGCCGTAGAAGTCGGCCAGCCCCTCGTTGAGGAACGTGTAGTCGGCGCCCAACAGGTCCAGCACGCTGCGGTCGTCCCGGACGAGCTGCTCCAGGAAGAGCTGCGTCTCGCGCTGGAACGCGTGGCGGACGCCGTCGTCGAAGTGCGGAAAGCGCTCGGGGTCCGGGGTCCAGTCGGCGACGTTGCGCAGATGGAGCCACTGCCCCGCGAAGTTCTCGACAAGGGCCCGCGCCTTCGGGTCGGCGAGCATGCGGGCGATCTGCCGCGACAGTTCGTCCGGCGCCGCGAGCCGCCCCTGCTCGGCGGCCTGCAGCAGCGCCTCATCGGGAATGCTGCTCCAGAGGAAGAACGAGAGCCGGGAGGCGAGGTCGAGGTCAGCGAGGCGATAGACTTCGCCGGGCCGGGCGCCGGCCGGAGCGGCGGGCGCCCGGAAGAGAAAGCTCGGCGAGACGAGCACCCCGCTCAGGGCCATCTCGATGCCGTGGTCGAAGCTCCCTCCGTCGGCCCGCCCCATCGCGAAGAGACGCATGAGGGGATCGATGTCGGCGTCGGTGACGGGACGCCGGTACGCCCGCCGGGCCAGCGTGGTCAGGATGCGCCGCGCGCACGGCGCCTCGGGGTCGCCGGCGTCCGGACGACAGACGAACAGGCGTCGCCGGCTCTCGGGGTCACCCGGCCCGGTCGCCTCGTAGGGGCCGCCGACGAGCACGTAGTCGACCGACACGCCGTTGGTCGTGCCTCCCCCGGCGCCCTCGCGCCGCGCGTACTCGGTCAGGAACCCCGCCGCGATCTCGTGCTCGCCAGCCGCGAGGGCCATCCGCATCTCGAAGATGCGGCTGCCCTGGTTCGCCTCCTCGGCGTCGAAGTCGGCGTCCAGCAGACCGACCCGGGCGCCGTCGATCCGCACGTCGAGCTTCGGGGGCGGCATGCCGGAGGCGCGCCGTCCCCGAACCCTCACCTGAATCGCGTACTCGGCGTCGAAGGGAAAGTGGTGACTGAACAGGATGCCGCCGCGGGTGTTGGGGGGCAGCCCGGCGATCTCTCCGTCCCACGCCGGCCCGCCCGCGGGGCGGTAACGTTGCACGACGGGAACGGGAGCGCCGGTGCCGACCACGAGCCGGCTGATGCGCCGCGCCGCGGCGACGTACTTCTCGACGTGCAGCGGCGACACCGTCAGCACGTCGCCGATGTTGTCGAACCCGTAACCGGAGTCGTCGGCCGGCAGGTCCCGCGCGTGGTCGAGGTCGATCCCGAGGAGGTCGCGGACGGCATTGCGGTATTCGGCCCGGTTCAGCCGGTGGATGGCCGGCGAACCGGGATCGGGCCGCTCGGCGGCCGCCCGGTCGAGCCCCGACTCGAGCCACGCCACGAGCTGCTCTCGTTCGCCGTCGTCCGGGGCGGGCCGCCCGGCCGGGGGCATCTCGCCTGCGCGGAGCTTGTGCAGGACCTTCTCGAGGACCGGCGCCTGCTCCCCCACCGGGGCATCGGACACCCCGGCCAGGGTCAGGCCGGCGGTCCGGGTCCGGTCGTTGTGGCACGCGAGGCAGTAGTGTTCGACGGTGGCCTCGAACAGGCCCGTCCCCGCCTGCGAGGTCCGCTCGCCAAACCGGACCGGCGGCGCGAGGGCGACCGCACCCGCGGACGGCGCGACGCGTTCGGGCGAGGCGGATTGACGGGCGAGGTTCCGCGCGACGGCGACGAGGTGCACGGTCGAGGGAGACAGCGACACGGCCCCGTCAGCCGCGTTCCGAACGGCGCCGGCACTCCCCCCGGGCGCGCTTTCCGGTGACACCGACTGACCGGCCGCACTTCCGGGGGCCGCCGCCCCAGACCCGAGCCCCAGCGCAACCGCGCAGGCCAAGCCGAGCAGCGATCCACGCGTCGAACGGCGAGTATCCTGGCGAGCCACGACACCGACAGTTTACCATTGGCGTCATGAGCACCCTGCCGCGCCACGTCACGGGAACCGTGCTGCTCACCCTCGCGCTCTCGACGCTCCGGCCCGCCGCGGCGCAGGCACCGGACGCGGCGCCTGGCCTGTTCGACGCGGTGCAGCGCCTCGACCGCGACGCGGTGCACGCGCTGCTCGCGGACGGCGCGGACGTCAACGTGGTCCGGCCCGACGGTTCGACGCCGCTGTCGTGGGCCGCGTTCCGCGGCGACACCGACATCGCGGCCGCCCTGCTGGAGGCGGGGGCCGACGCCGACCCGGTGGACGAGAACGGCGAAACCCCGCTGCTCTTCGCCTGCGCCAATGGCAACCTCGCCCTCGCCCGCCTGCTCCTCGACGCCGGCGCTGACGTGGACGCCGCCCGGTGGAGCGGCGACACGGCGCTGCTGGCCGCGGTGCACGGCGGCGACGAGGCGCTCGTGCGGCTGCTGCTCGACCGGGGCGCCGACGTCAACGTGACCGAGTCGCGCATGGAACAGACGCCGCTGATGCGGGCCATCGCCGGCGAGCATCCGTCCATCGCCCGCCTCCTCATCGAGCGGGGCGCCGACGTCGACGCCGTGTCCCGCAACGGCTTCCGGCCCATCCTGTTCGCGGCTCAGCACGGGGATGCCGCGAGCGCGCGGGCGCTGATCGCGGCCGGGGCCGACCCCCACGCCGCCGCCCCCGACGGCAGCACCGCGTTCCTGCTGGCCATCTCCGCCGGCAGCGACGCCGTGACCCGTCTGATGCTCGACGAAGGCGCCGACGTCGAGGCCCGCGACCGCACCGGCAGCACGCCGCTGCACGCGGCGGTTCGACAGGGCAACCTCGAGATGGTGCAGACGCTCGTCGCCCGCGGGGCCGACCTCGACGCCCGCACCGGACGGGCCGACGACTGGGCCGCGGTGGCCGCGCGCCGTACCGGCGGCCTCACGCCCTTCCTGACCGCCGCCCAGGCCGGCAACGTCGAGATGCTGCAGGCTCTGCTCGGTCTCGGGGCCGACCCCGCCGCGCGTTCGTACGACGGGTCGGGCGGCGTGCTCCTCGCCACCCGTAGCCGCAACATCGAGGCGGTGGAACTGACGGTCGCTCTGGGACTCGACGTGAACGCCCGCCCCGCTGGACGCCCCAGCGCCCTGCATGCCGCCATCCGCGCCGGCGAGGACGCCATCGTCGAGTACCTCGCCGCCCACGGCGCCGACTTCGACGCCCTGGACCACCACGGCCGGACGCCGCTCGAGGAGGCGGAGTTCGAGGCGCCCACCCACACCATCGAGCTCATGCGCCGGCTCGACGCCGAGCAACGCCGCGAGGCCCCCTGACCGGCTGCCACCCTCGGCCGCGTCAGGGTCCCCGCCGCGCGGACGCCCGCCCCGCACCACCGACTTCGACACCCTGGATCACCCGGCCGGACGCCGCTCGAGGAGGCGGAGTTCGAGGCACCCACCCACACCATCGAGCTCATGCGCCGGCTCGACGCCGAGCAACGCCGCGAGGCCCCCTGACCGGCTGCCACCCTCGGCCGCGTCAGGGTCCCCGCCGCGCGGACGCCCGCCCCGCACCACCGACTTCGACACCCTGGATCACCCGGCCGGACGCCGCTCGAGGAGGCGGAGTTCGAGGCGCCCACCCACACCCATCGAGCCGATGCGCCGGCTCGACGCCGAGCAACGCCGCGAGGCCCCCTGACCGGCTGCCACCCTCGGCCGCGTCAGGGTCGTTGCGGCGCCGGCGTCCCGTCGGGGCCGGTCGCGACCGGGCCCAGGGTCTCCGGCACCCGGCGCCACAGCACGCCGCCGCCGGCGGCCCCGATCAGCCAGGTCAGGGCCAGGGCGACCGGCAACGAGGCCGCGGCCGAGGTCAGCAACGGCCCCACGAGAACCCCGCAGTCGCCCACGAGGCGCCACACCCCCAGAAAGCGGCTGCGTTCATCGGCGGGAGCGAGGTCCGCCCCCAGGGTCAGCAGGATGCCGCTGCCCAACCCGTTGCCGACCCCGGCCAGCAGCGCGACGGCAACGAACGTCGCGACCGAGCCGGTCAGAGGCAGCAGCCCCATCGCCGTCCCCAGGGTGACGATCGAGCCCATGCCAGCCACCTTGCGGCCCCAGCGGTCCATCACGAGACCCGCCACCGGCGCCATCGCCAGGTCGACCATCGCCGCGATGCTCACGATGAACCCCGTCGCCTCGGGGTCGATGCCGAGGTGGGCGCCCCAGAGCACCACCAGCAGGCGGCGCTGCTCGCGCACGAGCTGCATGCAGAAGGCGAAGACCCCGGCCCCCAGGAAGGTGCGGCGGTAGCGGCCCAGCATGCGCGGCGCCAACAGCAGCATGGCGGCGGCCGTGTCGCCCGGCGCCGCCCCCGCCTCGTCGCCTGCCGCACGCCCCTCAGGCGACGCCGGCGGCGCCACCCTGCGGATGAGCGACAGGGTCAGCACCGCGGCGACCGCGATGGCCAGGAACACGGCGCGAAAGCCAATCTGCTCCGCCGCCACGCCACCGAGCAGGGGACCGAGCAGCAGGCCCACGCGCTGCAGCGCGGCGAGACCGGCCATGGCCTTGCCCCGCTGGCGAGCGGGGACCTGTTCGGTGATGCAGGCCAGCCGGGCCAGCAGCCACGTGCCCGCGCCGGCGCCGAAGGCCAGCGTGGCGAGGGCGAGTACGACGGGCGATGCGGACTGCGCGATGACCACCGCCGCGGCCGCCATCAGGCCGTTGCCCAGGAGCATGCCGGTCTTGTAGCCGTACCGTTCGATGACGAGGCTCGCCGGCACGTTCGCGACCACGCTGCCGAGGCCGCGCATGGCGAACACCAGCGCCGCCACCGACAGACCTTGCCCCAGATCGAGCACGTAGAGGGGCAGTACGACGAGCAGGGCCATCTGGGCCACCGCCATCAGGCCCGACGGCAGATAGACGGAGAGCCCCAGGACCCGCCAGGGTGACTGCATCTGGAAGTTGGAGGCGCCGCCCGGATTTGAACCGGGGATGGAGGTTTTGCAGACCTCTGCCTTACCACTTGGCGACGGCGCCGGCAGGGAGGAGGTCAACCGGCGTTACCGCCCGGCGGACCGCCGTGGCGATGCGGAGGCGCACCGCCCGAGAAGAATGGAGCGGGAAACGGGATTCGAACCCGCGACTTCGACCTTGGCAAGGTCGCACTCTACCACTGAGTTATTCCCGCCCGTCGCAGGCTGTTGCAGAGAATAAGCTATCACAGGGCCGGGGCGGCATCAAGACGGACACGCAGAGAAGGCATCCCTCACCACTTCGAGAATCGGCGGGCGGCCGGGACCGGCGGTGACCCCGACGACGTCGAAGCGGCATGGCGGCGCCGGTCCGCCGAGGCCGCTCAGATAGCTGCGCGCCATGTTGACGAGCCGCCGCTGCTTGGCCGCGTTCACCGCCGCCGTCGGCCCACCGAACGCGGCCGTGCGCCGCGCCTTGACCTCGACGAACACCAACGTCGGGCCATCGCGCGCGATGACGTCGATCTCGCCGTAGCGGGTGCGGAAGCGGCGAGCGAGGATGGCATACCCCCGCCGCCGCAGCTCGCGGCACGCGAGGTCCTCGCCGAGCCGGCCGAAGGACTGGCGGGCGCGAGTCATCGTCCGCCGACAACTCGATGCAAAACCCGGACCAGCTATTGCCGCTGCCAACGTGTCCCCGTCGGCGTGTCCTCCAGTACGATGCCCCGGCCGGCGAGGTGGTCGCGGATGCCGTCGGCGGCGACGAAGTCGCGGCGCGCCCGGGCCGCCTTCCGCTCGGCAATCAACCGCTCGATCTCCTCGACCGGGACGTCGGCGAGCGTCTCCTCCGCCCGGCGCAGGGCGATGACCCCCAGCACCCGGTCGAAACCGTCGAAAGCGGCCATGGCGAGCCCCGCGTCGGGCTCGCCGAGCCCGCCGTCGTCGATCGCGGTGTTGAGATAGCGCACCAGCTCGAACATCACGCCGAGGCCGCCCGGCACGTTCATGTCGTCGGCCAGCCGGTCGTCGAAGTCGCGCCGCGCCGCCTCGACCCGCGCCGCCGCCGCGGGATGCGCGTCACCACCACGGATGGCTGCGAGCCGGGCGAGACACGCCATGACCCGCTTCAGCGCCTCCTCGGCCTGATCGAGCCCGCCCCACGTGAACCGCAGTTGCTTCCGGTAGTGGACCGACAGCAGCGCATAACGCAGGGCCGAGGCCCGGTATCCCCGCTCGAGCACGTCGGGCACCGTGAAGACGTTGCCCAGCGACTTCGACATCTTGGCGCCCTCATCGAGCAGCAGGTGCTCGACGTGGACCCAGAACCGCGAGAAGGGCTGGCGGGTGGCTCCTTCCGCCTGGGCGATCTCGTTCTCGTGATGCGGAAACACGAGGTCGACCCCCCCGGCGTGGATGTCGATGGGCGACCCGTCGAGGAGACGATGGGCCATCGCCGAGCACTCGATGTGCCACCCGGGACGCCCCGGGCCCACCCCGAAGTCCCACGTCGGCTCGTCCGGCCCGGTCGCCTTCCAGAGCACGAAGTCGCGCGCGTCGTCCTTGTCGTAACGATCCGAGTCGATGCGCGCCCCCGGCTTGATCCCATCGTGATCGAGCCTGGCCAGCTTGCCGTAATCGGGCAGGCTCGCGATGCGGAAGTAGACGGACCCGTCGCGCCGGTAGGTGTGCCCGTTGGCCTCCAGGGCCTGGATCATCTCGACCATCGAGCGCAGGTTCGCCTCTTCGGTCGCTCGGGGGTACGCCTCGACGGGCTCCAAACCCAGCGACGCGGAGTCCTCACGGAACGCGGCGATGAACCGGTCGGTGTACTCGCGCAGCGGCACCTGCGCGGTCCTCGACTCGACGATGGTCCGATCGTCCACGTCGGTGAAGTTCATCACCTGCCGGACGTCGAACCCGGCCACGTGCTTCAGCGTCCGCCGCAGCACATCGAGGGCCACGAAAGTGCGGAAGTTGCCGATGTGTCCGCGCGCGTAGACGGTGAGACCGCACGTGTACATGCGCACCGTCCCGCCGCGCGACGGCCTGAACGGCTCTTCCCGGCGTGTCAGGGTGTTGTATAGACGCATCCGCCTCGGGCGCGGAAACCCCGGCCCGGCAACCGTCGCCCCGAGGCTCCGGTTCAGCCGACGTTCCGTGATTCTGCGCAGATTCGCGGCCCGGAGAGCGCCGCCGCGGCTCCGCTCCGGCCAATCCTGCAGGAGTCCGCACCGTTCTACGGCGCAGACTCCTGCGAAACCTCCGGCAGGGTCCTCGTCAACTCGCAGAAGTCGACCCCGTCGCCGGGTCCGCGCCCCAGGACGACCGTGCGCATCGAGCGCCGCAACTGCTCGATGGGCACGCCGTCGGGACCGGATCGGGACAGGAGCCGCTCGATGGCCGACGCGCCGGCGCGCGACCCGGAGGCGCCGAGGTAACGGATGAGGACCCGCATGTTGCGCCCGCTCGCCGCCATGTGCAGCTCGACGTGCGTATAGGCGGCGCCGCCGGACTCGAACACCCTCAGCACCGCCTGCTCGATCGCGCCGACGACTTCGTCTCGATGCGGGATCCGGTAGCCGAGGTAGTCGGCCGTCTGCTCGGCGAGCTGACGTACCATCGGGAGGTACCGCGCCTCGCACGGCAACGTCACGTTCAGGCCGATGGACGTCGTCGAGTCCGGGCGCCCCGTGTCTCCCATGCCTGTGGCGATCTTACAGTGAAATCCGCCGGAACAGCCCGCGGGCCTCGTCGCAGTCGCGGGCGATCTGCGCCCGCAGGGCGTCGCGGTCGGGGAAGGCCCGCTCCTCGCGCAGCCGCTGAATGAACGCGACCCGGACATCGAGCCCGTAGAGGTCGCGGTCGACGTCGAACAGGTGCGATTCGACCACCGGCCCGTCCGGTGCGCCCCTGAACGTCGGCCGGACCCCGACGTTGGTCACGGCGGCGTGGATGTCTCCGTCGATCACCACCGCGGTGGCGTACACGCCGTTGGGGGGAAACAGGGTGTTCCCGGTCTCGAGGTTCGCGGTGGGATAGCCGATGCTCCGACCGCGGCCGGCGCCCCGCGTGACGGTGCCCTCGAGCGCGTAGTGGTGTCCCAGCAGGGCGCCGGCCTCGTCGACCCGGCCCTCGGCGACCAGGCGCCGGACCCGCGTGCTGCTGACGACGAAGTCGCGGTAGCGCACCGGATCGATCTTCTCGGCCCGGAACCCGCAGCGGGCGCCCAGCGATCGCAACAGGGAGAAATTGCCGGCCCGATCGTGACCGAAGAGGAAGTTCGCCCCCACCCACACCTCGGCCACGTGCAGCCACTCCACCAGCACCGTGTGGACGAAGGTCTCCGGCGCCCAGCGCGACAGCTCGGGCGTGAAGCGCACCACCGCGATGCCTTCCATCCCCGCCTCGGCCAGGGCCGCGAGCTTCTGCGGACCGGTCATCAGCAGCGGCGGCGCCTTGCCGGGTCGGAGCACGCGGGACGGGTGGGGATCGAACGTGAGCGCGGCGGCGGTCGCCCCCTGCTCGTCGGCCCGGCGCCGCACGTGCTGGATGATCTTGGCGTGCCCGCGGTGGACGCCGTCGAAGTTGCCGAGAGCCAGCACCGGCCGGCGCCAGCCCGACGCGCCCCGGTCGTCCGGAAAGTGAATGATCCGCGCCCGGTCCCGCGGAGGAGTCTCGTACGGCATCGGCCAGCCCGTGATCATACGCCAGTCGCCGGCGAGCCCTCGCCCGCCAAGCCCGCCAAATCGTCGCCTCCGGCGCCGCTCGGCGCCCAACCGACCCTCCCGCCGAGTCCACCCCGCTCTAAGGCGCAGACTCGCGCACGTCGATGACGAGCCCGTCGTGGGCCAGGGTCACGCCGGCCGGCAGGGTTGCGCAGGTCTCCGCGTGGGGCAGGTCGTGGCACATGTGGGTAAAGTAGGTCCTCTCGGCCCCGATGCGCGCGGCCGTCTCCACCGCCTGGCTCAGCGTCAGGTGGGTCGGGTGGGGGCGGTGGCGGAGGGCGTCGAGCACCAGGACCGACAGGCCCTCGAGCAGCGGCCACGAGCCCTCCGGAATCTCGCTGCAGTCCGTCAGGTACGCGAAGTCGTCCACGCGGTAGCCGAGAACGGGACGCGTGCCGTGGAGGAGGGGGACCGGAACGACCCGGGCCCGCCCCAGCGAGAAACGGCCCGTGACTTCCACCAGCCGGAGCTGGGGCAGCCCGCCGCCCCGGGGTGCGGCCGGGTCCCAGACGTAGGAGAAGACCCGGCGGAGGGCGGCGAGGGTCGAGGCGTCGCCCAGACAAGGAATCGTCGTCCCCTGGCGGAAGTTGAAGGGACGGACGTCGTCGAGGCCCATGATGTGGTCGGCGTGCTGGTGCGTGAACAGGATGACGTCGACGCCGGTGACGCCGAACGCCAACGCCTGGGAACGAAAGTCGGGCGTGGTGTCGACGACGACGCGGGTCCGGTCGGCCAGCTCGAGATGGACCGACGGCCGCCAGCGGCGGTCTCGCGGATCGTCCGAGCGGCAGGTGGCGCAGTCGCAGCCGACCACCGGCACGCCGGCCGAGGTCCCGGTTCCCAGGAACGTGACCCGCATCGCGTCAGGAGGAGCTCCGTCGGTTCACCTCGCGACGGACTTCCGCGAAACGCCTCCGCAGCTCCTGCAGGATGCGGGTCAGGAAGCGCTCCTCGTCGGGGGTCAGGTTGCCGCGCGTCTTCTCCGCCAGCACCGCCATGAGATCGAGCATGTGGCCTGCCGCGTCCGGGTTGGGGAGGCGCTTGCGGCCCGTGGCGGGTTCGACGACATCGCCGAAGTGGATGGCGGCGGACGTCGCCAGCGACACGACGAGAGCATTGAAGGAGATCTCCGGCGGCGGGGTGGTCATGGTCTTCTCGCAAGAGCCCTGCCGTCGTGAGACGGAGGACTCGCCGGCGCCTTCGCCGGTCTCGCCGCAGGCCCGGATTCCGAACACGGGCGGCGATGACGAGCGCGGTGAACGCCGCCGCCCGCACCGGCCACGTTGATCGTAGAGTAGAAGCAACGATATGACCAAGGCACAGCCGTCCGACACCCCGCGCCGCGCTCGCCGGGCCTCATCCGCCAGCCCGGGCCGGAGCGACGAGATGGTCGCGGCGCAACCGGCCGACGCCCGACGAGGTCGCAACGCCGAGCGCGCGGCAGGAAGCAAAGATGCGGCCGGGGCGCCCGTCGCCCCACCCGCCGCCGCCGGCGCGGAGTTCGCGCGGCTCGTCGAGATCATGCAGACGCTGAGATCGCCCGGCGGCTGCGCCTGGGACCGCGAGCAGACGGTGGCCTCGCTCCGGCCGTTCGTGCTCGAGGAAGCCTACGAGGTGGTCGAGGCGATGGACCGCGACGACCGCGCCGCCCTGTGCGAGGAGCTCGGCGATCTTCTGCTCGAAGCGGTGTTCGTGGCTCAGATCTGCGCCGAGGAGGGAGACTTCACCATCGCCGACGCGGCCGAGGCGGTGACCGCCAAGCTCGTCCGGCGGCACCCGCACGTATTCGGCGACGGGGGCGCCGGTGACGCGACCGCCTCCGGCGTCGGCCCCGCCGCGGCCGACGGCGACCAGGCGGCCGACGGCCCCGGCGGCCCGGCGCTCTCCGCCGCCGAGGTCAAGCGGCAGTGGGAGCGCATCAAGCGCGCGGAACGCGCGGGCGCGCCGGGTGGCCGCACCACCCTCCTCGACGGCATCCCCGAAGCGCTGCCGTCGCTGCTGCGGTCGTCGCGCATCGGCGCCCGCGCCGCCAACGTCGGCTTCGACTGGGACGAGGCAGAGCAGGTCGTCGACAAGGCCGACGAAGAGATCGCCGAGCTGCGCGAGGCCATCGCCGGGGGCGACCCCGCGCGCATCGAGGAAGAGATGGGCGACCTGCTCTTCACCATCGCCAACGCCGCCCGCAAGCTGCGCATCGATCCCGAGTCGGCCCTCCGGACCGCCAACGCCAAGTTCACCCGGCGCTTCCGGGCCGTCGAGCAGCGTCTCGAGGCTCGGGGCCGCGCGCTGCACGACGCCTCGCCCGACGAGCTCGAACGCGAATGGCAGTCGGTGAAGTCGCTGAACGCGAATCACCCGGAGAGAGAGAGCGCCGAACCCTGAGCAGCGCCGCGGCCGGCGTCCCGGAAACCGCCACACCCGATACACGCCCGTCTGGCAGCTCATCCGACGGGGAGGAGCTTCGCGGCCGGCGTCCCTGGGAACCGCCACCTCGACCCTCAAGACGAGAAGACGTCGTCGAGCCGGAGTTCGAGACCGGGAAGCAGCGGCGAGCGGAGCGTCTGTTTCCGGTCGAGGGTGTGGATGGTTGCCACCGCGCCCGCTCGTTGGCGATGGACCGCAACGGTCTCGGCCACCGGGTCGACCAGCCAGTACTCCGTCACGCCGCGTCTGCCGTAGAGTTCGCGCTTGTAGCCGCAGTCTCGATCGGCGGTGGAGGGCGACAGTATCTCGACCGCGAGATCGGGAGCCCCTTGCACGTTATCGCCGCCGCTCAGCAGATGCTCGCGTTCACGCGAGACGAACAGCAGGTCGGGCTGCACGACGTCGGTGTTGGACAGCACCACGTCGCAGGGTGCGAAGAAGAGCTCGCCGAGTGCGTGTTCGACGATGAAGTTGCCCAGTATTCGCCCCAGGTGCCACTGGACCCTCTGGTGCTTCAGATTGGGGGCGGGGACCATCACCAGATCACCGTCCAGCAGCTCGTAGCGTTCGTCGGGCGGCGTGGTGAGATAGTCCTCGAAGGTGTACTTGACGGCGGGTTGCGTGGTGGCCACGTCGGTGCTGCTCCCGGTGCTCGGTAGACTCATCCTAACCCGCTTCGACCGGCCCGCGAAGCCTGCAGGGGCCGGCTTCTTCGGCGATTCCGAGACTGATCGGGGGGCTGATCGACCTCTGGGGGCATCTGATCCACCCCTGGCAGCATCTGACCGACCTCTGGGTGGCCACATGCACACCGGCGGCGCCCGTCGGCTCAATCGCTCATCGTCCGGCTGCCTGAGCCGGCTGGCTCAGCGAACAGACTTCTTCCACGGGCTGTCGATCCGGTTGAGCCGGGCACGCGGTTTCCATATGATGATCTCTGGGGAGATATGGTAGCGGAACGGTCACCGAGATCTTCCGCATTCACAAGAACGACCGATGGGCGCGAGCTCCACAAGATGCATGGCCGCGGTGTTCGCGGCCGCCGCCATCTCGATGCCGCCAGTTGCGTCCTGCAGAGCCGAGGGGCAGTCCGCGCGACCGCGTGTCGACTTCAACGAGTCGGCTGAACGGGCGCGAACCCTCCAACGGGACACCTCGCCGTTCTCGAGCCTGCGGAGCAAGCCATTCGAGCTGTTCAACAACTGCGAACCAGTCGCGGTGGGAATGCTCCGCTTCCCGCTGTTCACGGACGCCGGCATCGAAGCCGACATGGCCAGGATGCAGAGGATCGAGGCGCGAATCCTGAGGATGATAGAGACGAGGTTCCGCTACGCCGGCCTGCTCGACGAGGAGGCGGGGGAGAGCGGGCGGCTCGAGATCCGAATCGCCGGGTCGCCGGACAACTTCGACGCGCGCGGGGCGTTCGAGAAGGTCGTTATCGACCTCGCGACGGGGGATGTCGCGTTCGCCGCCACGTGGAGCTTGTCGGGGCTCGGCGGTCGCGGCCGGATCTATACGACGCCGGAGGCGTGGGCGTCGAGCATGATCGACCGATTCATCACGGATTACCTCGCCGTGAACGCGGCCGCGTGCGCGGAACGCAGCGCCCGATGACGGGGGCAGGGACGCGGAACCCCAGGGACCGGGGGACCGGGTACATGTTCACGGTGCCCGCGACGCGCGGAGCGGCGTGGCTCGCCGCCGTCGCAGTTGCGTTCACGGCGGTTCCCGTCGCGGGGCAAGAGAGCGGAGACGCGGGGCGGATCCTGCCGTCCGCGCGGAGATCGTCGGACTTGGGACCGAGCTCCTTTCACGCGTAGCCGAAGCTGATCTCACGGAGGGTGCCCGCGCGCAGGCTCGGTCCTGAATCGAGGGCACCGTGGGGGGACTCCTTCGCAACCTCGACGCCGAGATCTCTCGGGCGTTGGGCTGTGGCTGTCGACGGTCCGGCTTGAGTACGGCCCCCAAGAGGAACATTTCTGCTCGGCCGGGAACGTCACCGCCCGTCTGGTCGAGCGGTGATGGAGAGCCCCGCGGACGCAGAGCGGCGCCCTGGCAGAGGATAACCCCCATAGAATGAAGTGTTTGTGGTTGCTGGCGGACACGAACTACCGACCGCAGCGCCTCCAACGCAAGGACTTCGAGTGCGCACCCAAGAATGAAGGCAGGGTCGTCGACGCAGCCGTGAAGCTGCTGGAAGCCCTCCACGGGCGGGCGGCCGACCCGGACGGGGAGAACCCCGACCGTGGCGGCACTCGGCAGGGAGTGGAGTGGCGCATGCGGATCGGCACCACCATGTACTGGATGGAGCACACGTTGGTCCAACCGTTCCGATCCGAGCGGTTGGGGGGCGAAACGGTAGCCAAGGT
>CBDATI010000045.1:0-39038 GCA_965199675.1 Vicinamibacterales bacterium
CCCGTGGACGAAGTCGGTTCGCTGAGCGGGCCTGTTCAAGCAGCTTGGGGACGAGCGGCTGAGCCCCAGGGGGCGACCGGAGCCCATTTGGCCCTCCAGAGGCCGTTCAGACGCCCCCAGAGGCCCATGAGGCGTTCGATCAGCCCGAGAATCGCCGAAAGAGCCCGCCCCTGCAGGCTCCGGGGCGTACCGACGCCCGTCAGGCGGCGCAGCAACAGACCCAGGTTGCAGCCCGCCGCCTGGACCAGCACCCGCTTGCGGACATTCTCATGGCCGCGCACCCACACCCGACGCAGACCCCCGGTCTCATACTGGTGAGCGAAAGGCCGCTCCACCAGTTCCCCCCGGCAGCGTTGGAGACGACGGCCCCGGTCCCCGCGAATACGCCGACGATTCCCATACAGCGCCGACTGCGCAGCACGCTTCTCCGGCGGCGTCTCACCCGTCTTCTTGTCCTGCCAGACGCGCCGACCACGCGCCGGCTCCGCGATGTAGCTGCGGGCTCTTTTTCGTCGGCGGCCCAGAGAGAGTCCATTGGATTCTGCACGGCGGCCAGATCAGAGCTACTTGACGCGTCGAAGGCGGGGTGAGGCGGGGGGCGGGGGCGGCTCGGTGACCGGCGGGACTGCGCCGTCACGGTATCGCTGGGCGTGATTCCGCTCGTACTCGCGCGCTTCGTGGAAGTCCCAGTACGCATCGAAGTCGCCGCTGGCGCGCAGCGCCCGGAGCTTCAGAATCGCCTCGGCGCCGACCAGCCGCCAGCGCGCGCCGGTCAACTCCATGCGGTCGCGCACTAGGTGCCGGCACGCCCCTTCGATGACCCCGGTGGCGATGGGGTAGCCGGCCGCGAGGTAGCGGTCGTAATGCATATACGGCGCGTACTTCAGCAGGTAGTCGGCGCACGTGTCGACCGGCTTGCGGGCGTCCTTCGACAACCCGGCGACGGTCGCTGCACGCCGCATCGACGCCGCGACCCGCTTGGCCCTGCCCTCGAGAATGTCCCGCACGCGAGTCCACGCCCAGCACGCCAACTCGGGGCTCTCCTCCCGGTGGAACGCATGCGCCGCCTTCCACACATACTCGACCGCGTGGATGATGTCGAGGACCACCGTGACCGCCACGCCGTACGCGGCGGCGCCCTCTTCCACGAGGTCGAGCTGCGTCTCGGCCCCGTCGACGAGCACCACCCAGTGCTTGACGCGTTCGGGGTCGTGGCGGTCCGCTTCCAGGAACGCCTCGGCGATCACCTCCACGGGCTCCCGTTCGAGGCTCGCCCACACCCGTTTCGCCACCGGGCGAGGCCGCACCCCCGAGGTCTTCGCCTTCCTGCCCTTCTTCGTCTTGGCCGCCGGCTGTCGGGGCATCAGGCTCTGCAGGAAATCCTCCGCGCTCCGCACGAACGGCGCGACCGCATAGACGGCGGCCACCGTCGCCATCCGCTTCGAGTGCTTCTTCTCCCCCGGCTTGAGGCGATTGAACGGCGAGAGCTGCCCCCGTTGCCGACGGCGCCGCTCGGCCGCCTTGCGCGTCGCCTCCCGCAGGTCCTCCCGATGCAGCACCACCCCCTTGCTGTCGAAGGTCAGCACGACCACCGACTCCGCGGGCACCGCTTCTCCCGCCGCCGCACGGCGCGCCTCGTAGAACGCGTCGAAGTCCTCCGCCGCGCGAGCCGCCAACTGCTCCGCCTGACGCTTCGGCACCTTCGCCCCGGTATGGCGGGACAGGTCCGACAGCGCTTCGTCGAACGACCGCGAGGCCGCCGCCTCCGCCACCCGCCGGCGTACCTCCAGCGAGTAACGCTCCGCCGGCAGGTTCAGCGACCCATCGAGCGGATGCAGACTGTCGTGGCCAGCCCGCGCGTAGCCCGCACGCTCGACATCCACCGTGCCGAAGATCGTCTCCACGGCGCGTTCGTGCACGCGGCGCTCCGAACGCTCGACGCCGTCGGCCCCCTCGACCGGCCCCGCCGCCTCCCCCGGACTGCGTTGGTCGAGGTGTCCCTGCAGGAGCTTGCGCATCAAGTCCTGGCCCCGCCGGTGCAGCTCCCGTTCGAGGTCGCTCTCACTCATCTGCTGGGCCTCGCGCGAAGAGAGGTAGGTCTTGGTCTCCGAGAAGACCGCCTCCGCCGTCGCATACGGCGTCGGGGCGGGTGGAGCGGCACGGGGCGGAACAACGCGCATGGCTCAACGCTCCCGCAGCCGCCGCTGCGCATCCCGAACCACAGGATAGACCAGAACCGTCTTGGGCGCCTCACCCCCGCGGCGCCCGTACCGGTCCATGCGCCCGCGACCGCTCGTGGCCCCCAACACCACCCAGTTGGCGGCGCGGTAGCACCCGCCGTGGTGGCGGCGGGGGTCCACCAGCGTCTCCACCAGCCACGGCGACAGGCCGTAGCGGCGCGGCCAGTCCGCCGCCATGCGCACGAGGCCGCGCGACAGCACCGCGCTCGCGAGGTTCTTCACCTCGACCCACGGCAGCAGCAGAAAGCGGCTGTTGTTGACCACGTGCTGCAGATTCCGCGCCCGTGTCGCGTCGTCCCAGCCCACCCAGCGGTCGCGCGCCGCCATCCGCCACGCCGGGCTGGAGAACTGCAGGCACCCCACCACCGCCCGCGCCGGCCTCGACGCGAACACCAGATAGCGCAGGTGCGCCCCGAACGGAACCCGGTGCCCGATGTCGTGGTAGCGCCCCACCAGCTCCCGGAACAGCAACCGCTGGGCGGGCTCGCGCACCCGCTCGACAGCCAGCGGCTCGATGTCGCGCACGCTGCCGACGAGCCGGGACCCTGGCTCGCCCGCCGCCGTCCGGGGCACCCGGGTCACCGAACCCGCTGCACGGCCCCGGCGCTTGCCGGGCAGGGCCAGCGCCCCGTCCGCGTCCAGCCGCTCCAGGAACTCCCGGCACTCGCGGGCCTTCAGCCGTCCGTTGGGGCGCCGCCACCGCAACAGCTCGCACACGGTGCGCGCCAGCTCCATCCGGCTCAAGCCCGGACAGTCGCGCACGACCTCGCGGACCAGCGTCATCTCTCGCTCGCTGAACGCGCGCCCCGAGAACCTCGTCGTGGCGGTGGCCATCGCAGGACGTCCCTCCAGGACACCGTACCAGAACGCCGGACGAATGTCCAGGGGGAGCCGCGGCAGAGGAGGGACCGAGCGCCCGGTGTGGGCTCGCATGGGTCTGGCGGGTCCGGGAAGGGGGTGGGAAATGCTGTACCTCCGCCAAGCGTGCCGAGGCGAGAGAGCCCAGGAGCGCAAATGCCTATGAATCAGTGAGTTAGCTCTCTACACAGAAGAGCCGCACCCTTCGGCGATTCTCGGGCTGATCGAACGCCTCATGGGCCTCTGGGGGCGTCTGAACGGCCTCTGGAGGGCCAAATGGGCTCCGGTCGCCCCCTGGGGCTCAGCCGCTCGTCCCCAAGCTGCTTGAACAGGCCCGCTCAGCGAACCGACTTCGTCCACGGGCTGTTTAATCAGCAGCACTCTGCCGTGATCGGGAAACTGGCCTTGCAGCGCGTCCCTCAGGTATGCCTGGGTAGCCCGATACTCCGTAAATACCAGCAACTTTTCGCTCTCCGCAATGAGGGGGGCTACCACGCCGTCCATGAAGACGCGGAGCTTCTCGTCTTCTCGTCGGACCACCGCCGCCAAGTCCAGTAGGTCGATGATCTGATTCCGTTCGAACTCGAAGAACTCCCGGGATGGCGAGTCGCCGACGGCCTCCGCTAGCTGATCGTGGTCGTCCCCGCCCTCCACCAAGTCGTCGGGAGATGAGCCGGGGGATGGGTTGGTCGTTGCCGTCGGCTCTTCAGAACTCTCGAGGCGCTCCAGGCGACGACGCAGAGCGTGGTCGATCGCCGCGACACTGCTCGACGCCAACTTCCGGAACGTTGTCATCACGAAGCCGATAGCGCGGCCCGGCGCACCCGCGGTGTCGCCGGCCCGATACCCCTTGACCAGATAGTCCCGCAGGCGCACGTGAAACTCCCGCGTCGAATCGGTGAGCTCGACCCCAACGCGTTTCACGTCGTGGCCCTTGAACAGGAGTTCTCCGTGCGCGTCCGTGACCTCCTCCTTGCGATTCCGCAAAATCATCTCGGCGACCACTTCCGGGTTGGCCTCGATAGTCTGGATCTGGCGCGCGAGGTCGGGTCGGACGAGTTCCAGCAGCGCTACGAAGCGATCACGGTACCCCTGATGCGGCGTACCACTCAACAAGAGGAACGCATCGCATAACGGGCGCAGGGTCTCGGCCAGGACGTATCGCTGCGCACGCGCGCCGCTCGCCTGCCGCGTCAGCTTGTGCCCTTCGTCGAACACGAGGACGTCCCAGCTTCCCGCCTGCCGAATCAGGTCCCGGTGGTCAGGCAACTTGGCGCGGTCTATCGAGACGATGACGTGGTCGAAGGTTTTCCACTGCTGCGGCGCGCTGACCCGGACGTCGTCACCATAGATGAGGTATTCCTCCTCGAATTTAGTGCGCAACTCATCCTGCCATTGGCGGGTCAGGCCAGCGGGGCAGACAATGAGGACGCGCCGAGCGAATCCTCGTCGCTTCAGCGCGGCGAGCAGAAGACCTACTTCGATCGTCTTGCCCAGCCCCACATCGTCAGCGATGAGCCAGTTGTAGTTGCCCGAAGTCAGAATGCGGTGCACGAGCTGAATCTGATGGGGAAGCGGATCAACGTCCAGTCGGTCGAGCGATCCGGTGAGGTGATTCCAGTTCTCGAGCGCATGGGCGAGCACCTTCAGCCGGTAACGTGCGGCATGGTCGCGATGGCCCGATTCCGCCCGGACATAGCGCAGGCGGACGTCCTTGACACGTCGGAGGTTCTCATAAGGCAACCACACGGAATGCCCGGTGTCGTCGATCTGAACGAGGAGCTGCTCCCGACCTCCCAGGCTGCGCATCCCGACGACGCGCCCCTGCCCCAACGATCGTCGCGTCGCCGACAGCGGTACATCCTGCACCGTCCAGTTGTCACGGAACCCACAGCGCAGATCGAGCAATGGGACCCATTCGCGGGCGGATTCTCGCCAAGCCACCTGCATCTGGACCGCACCGTCGGAACCGACGCGATGATCGACCACCCGACCAAGCGGACCGTCGGAGCGTCGGACCCAACAACCCCGCACCGGGATCAGGACGTCGGCATTCATGGCAAGCGATTCTCATAGCCGGGGCAAGCGGCGACCCATCGGAACCTCGGGGTCGGGATTCTCGTGCCGTGCATGGGCGTACAGGGCGTCGTTCAGCCGACGAGCTTCCGGCGCCTCCAGCCTCAACTTGACGAAGTGGGAGAACCAGCGGTGGCGATGGAAGTCCAGCGATCTCCACTCGGAGACCCAGTCGTCGTCGATCATCGCCTCCGGCGGGTACTCGGAGCGGGCGCGACATACCTGGTGAGCGAGCGCCCAACTGAACCCACCTGTCCATGCGTCGCAATCGAGCCATGCGTCGCGCAACTGGGTCATGGCCTCGATCTCTTCGACATCGAGGTCGTCGGCAAGGCGGTGGAGTGCGCGGAAGGTGGCTGGATGCGGAAAGTGCTCGAACAAATCGACGAGTCGGCGTAGCGCCGCGTCACGGTCGGTTCGACGCGCCAACGGCATCAAGTTGACGATAGCTGCAGCCTTCCGCGCCGCAACATGGGTGTCATCGGGCGACGGCTCGGGCCAAGGAGGCTGATGCCCGTTGGGATCGTATTCATCGACGTCATCGTCATAGTCGTCTGCGTAATGGGGCTCAGCAGGACCGCGCGGGGGATCCGGAGAGCCATGGACGGGTTCCTCCATATCCTCGTCGGAGCCGTCATCGAAATCGGTGTCTTCCTCTGAGTCGTCATCGAAATCGGTGTCTTCCTCTGAGTCGTCATGGTCGCCGAGCTCCCGTCGAACCTGCCATGTCGGCGATCGAGCGGGCGGGGGCCCCGGAGGCGGGTCGATGCCGCTGCTGCCAACGATAGGGGACACGGCGCGCTCGAGGTCTTCCGAATGGCCGCGGAGTGCGGCTTGCCCGCCGGAGGGCTCGCCGAGCGGAAGCGGAAGTTGACCGGTCTCGGGAGTGTTGTCGTGCACTGGTAGCCGGGAGCTCTCAGTCGGCTTAACCGGAAGTTTCAGGGGTCGATCAGGGCTAAGTCGTTGATTCTGTTCAGGATACGTCTGATCGAGGGTGAAATATGTAGCCACTAATTCTGTGGACATTTTGGCCACCTTTGTTCTATAATCGAAGAATGAAGCGGAGAGGGGGGGCAGTACACGTAGCCACAACCACAAGACGCTACGGCAACAAGACCTACCAGTCCCATCTGCTCCGACGCACCTTCCGGCAAGACGGAAAGGTCAAGCACGAGACCCTCGGCAATCTGTCGCATCTCCCCCTGCCCATCATCACCCTCGTGCGGCGAGCCCTGAAGGGAGAGAACTTCGTCACCCCTGAGGAAGCCTTCACCTGCGTCCGCAGCCTGCCACACGGTCACGTCGCCGCCGTACTCGGCCTCCTCAAGCGACTCGACCTGCACACCCTCATCGCCCGCACCGCCAGCCGCATCCGAGACCTGGTCGTCGCGATGGTCGTTGCCCGCGTCATCGACCCGCGCTCGAAGCTGGCCACCGCACGCGCCTTGAACCCGGACACCGCCGCTTCGACCCTCGGCCAGATGTTGGAACTCGGCGCCGTCAGCCAGCATGAGCTGTATGACGCGATGGACTGGCTGGTGGACCGGCAGGCAGGCATCGAGCAGCGTCTCGCCAAGCGGCATCTGCACGAGAACACCTTGGTGCTCTATGACCTGACGTCGAGCTACTTCGAGGGGCGCTGCTGCCCTTTGGCTCAGCGCGGGCACAGCCGTGACAACAAGTCGGGCACTCTGCAGATCGTCTTCGGCCTGCTGTGCACGGCCGAGGGCTGTCCGGTCGCCGTCGAGGTCTTCGAAGGGGCAACGAGTGACCCGAAGACCGTGGCCAGCCAAGTGGCCAAGCTGCGCCAGCGGTTCGGACTGCAGCGCGTGGTGCTGGTCGGCGACCGCGGCCTGTTGACCGCCGCCCGCATCCGAGAGGACCTGCAGGACATCGACGGGCTGCGCTGGATCACCGCGCTGCGCGGACCGACCATCCGCAGACTGCTCCAAGCTGGCGCTGTCAAGCCGTCCCTGTTCGACGAGCGGGACTTGGCGGAAATCCGAAGCGACGAGTTCCCCGGCGAGCGATTGGTCGTCTGCCGCAACCCCCTGCTGGCCGCCGAGCGACACCGCAAACGGCAGGAACTACTGGCCGCCACCGAGAAGGTGCTCGCGCCGATTGCAGCCGCCACCCGGCGCCGTCGCAACCCGCTGCGCGGCGCCGCCGCCATCGGCCTGCGCGTCGGGAAGGTGCTCGACCGCTACAAGGTCGCCAAGCACTTCATCACTGCGATCACTGACGACGCGTTCACCTTCCGCAGGAACGACGCGCAGATCGCCGACGAGGAGCAACTCGACGGCCTCTACATCGTCCGCACCAACGTCGACGCCAACCAGTTCGACGCGGTCGAGACCGTTCGCGCCTACAAGAACCTGTCGAAGGTCGAACGGGCGTTTCGCTGTTTCAAGTCAGTGGACCTGAAGGTGCGCCCCATCCACCATCGGCGAGAGGACCGCGTGCGGGCGCACGTCCTGCTGTGCATGCTCGCCTACTACGTCGAGTGGCACATGCGGCGCACCCTCGCCCCCCTGCTCTTCGACGACCACGACCCACAGGCAGCCGCCAGCCAGCGCCGCTCCATCGTCGAGCCTGCCAAACGCTCGCCCGACGCGCAGGCCAAGGCGGGCCGCAAGCGTACCGACGACGACTTGCCCGTACACAGCTTTCGCACCCTCCTCGCCGACCTCGGCACCCTGACTGCCAACACCATGCAGGTCACCGAAGGCGCCAACTCCTTCACGCTGCATACACAGCCCACACCGATCCAGCAGCGCTGCTTCGAGTTACTCGGGAGCACCCCCCGAACGTAGCCAGAAGCGACACCCCACAAATCTCGCAAATTCAGGAAATTCAGGAACTTACGCGCGATCACCACCGAAACTTCCGCTTAACCAGCGGTCTCGGCGCGTCGTGAAGCGGGAGGCGGTCTTCAGCAACGTCCCACGGGTCGAGAACCTGGTCGCCGCCGGGGGGAGCAGTAGTGTGATCCTCCTCTTCCCACGTTGTGTCGACTGCTTGCGGCGCTGAAGTCGCCCGGATGCGGGTGAGGAACGCTGCGACCTGCGCCCGGAGCTTGGCAGCGAGGTTCTTTGGTCCCTTGGGCATGGAAATTGCCGTCAGCGCGTCTTCATCCGGTACCAGACGTTCAGCCCCTGATCGCGGAGCGGACCGAAGACGCGCTCGCGGTCGGCCCAGATGCGCCGCGAGCGGACGTCGATGCCGGCGAGGTCGCAATACACGAGGGCGAACGCGACGGCGTACTGCGCCGGCATCCGCGCGTCGCGCAGGGCGGGGGCGATGTCGTCGTAGCGGGGGTCGGCGTCGGCAATCCACACCGCGGCCTGTTCGATGCCGTGGGTGCGGGGGATGTAGAGCAGCGGAGAGTTCGCCACCCGGTAGGTGCCGACCTGCATCGCGTACATCAGAGCCTCTAGCACGTCCAGGCTCTCGGGTGCCTCGATGCCGAGGCCGTCGTCGGGGCCCGCTGCGGGGCGGTCCGGCTGGCGCCCCACCGAGCGCACCGCCCAGTCGCGCCACTCGTCGTCGAACAGCCGGACGGCGGCGTCGCGCCGCGAGACCATGTCGCGCCGACCGCCCTCCGCGGGGAACGACACCGCGACGGGCATCGTCACCACGAGCCTCTCGCCGGAGACGTTCCGGATACGGATGGTGACCCCGGTCTCGCCCGCGCCCCGCGCCTCGGCTTCGACCCAGCCCGCCTCGAGCGCCTCCGCCAGGTCGACGTTGCGGACGGCGTCGTCGGGCGCCGCCTCGTCCCCCGCCGCCCTCAGGATGAAGAGGTGCTGGCTGGGCAGGAACTCGTGCAGGTCCACGAGGGCGAAGCCGGCTGGCAGCCACTCGGCGAGGACCTGTCGGACCGACATGGCGTGGTCTGACTTCAGGTTGTCGCCGGTCCCGTCCTCAATCCGGTACTCGAGCAGGGCCACGCGGCCGCCGGGGGCGAGGGCCGCGCGCATGTCTGCGAGCATCACCTCGGGGTCGGACATCTCGTGGTAGACATCGGCGAGCACGATCCAGTCCACCGAGCCGGTCGGCAGCTTCAGGTCGTCGGGCTCGCTCAGCACCGGGACGATGCCCGTCACCCCGTCGCGCGCCGCGAGATCGCGCGTGATGTCGAGCATCTCGGGCTGGATGTCGACGCAGTAGACGCGGCCGCCGGGCGCGACCCGGCGGGCGACGCGACGGGCGTAGTAGCCCGACCCGCACCCGATGTCGGCGACCACATCGCCCGGGGCGAGCCCCATGACGTCGAGCACCGCTTCGGGCTGCTCCTCCACTTCGCGCTCGGCGCGCTCCAGCCAGCCGGCGCCCTGGTAGCTCATGAAGTCGGCCGGCACGCGGTGCCGCTCGGCCCGGTCTGCCGGCGGCGTCTGGGCCGGTGCGCCGACCGCGGCCGCCAGGATGAGCGCGAGCGCGGCGGCGATCCCCCGCGCGGTGAACGGAACCCGAATGCGCCTGTCGCTCAGCATGCTGTTCCCCCCGGCCGTCAGCATACCAGCCGGTGACGGAGGACGACGCGGATTCTCCCGGCCGCGCGCGGGCCCTCACGCCGGCGACGCCATCACCGCGGCCCGCATCTCGGTCAGACAATACCTCCCAGCAGGCCGGGCGCTTGTCATCGACGGCTCCGTCGATCGCGTGCGTGGCGGCGAACCGGCCGGCCGCGTGCGGTGCCGGTTTTCGCGTCCTGCACCAGCCGTCCTGTCACGCCTGCCCCGCGACGTCCCATTGCGCCGCGGGGAGGATCCCGAAATCAGAAGAACATCCGTTGCACACCGAAGACGACAGCCAAGGGAACGGCAACCGCCATCGGCGCACCGGGGGGAGAGACAGGTTCAGACAGCCCCGGTGCAAGCATGGTCATCCGGGACTGCGTGATTACGCCGATTCCGCTGACGAGCAGAGTGTTCACCACGACCGGCAGGAGGGCCGAGCGCAGACGGGGCGGCCCGGAAGCCGCCCGCGCCTGCATGAAACGGATCGGACTGTCGATCAGGCGGACCGCCCCCCATGAAGCCCCGCCAACTGAAGACGATTACCCCTCATGAGTGGACGCTTTTGCCGGCCGCGAGCGCCACCACGCGGCATGTACTGCGGCAGCAACAAGAACCACAAGGTACCACCAGGAACCACTGGTCATGACAAGTGCCCCGCCAAGAATGACTCCGTATAGCAGCAAGACCCTTGCCTCTTCGCAGAACGTCTTGCCAGTCCGCGGGATACGTGGTACCAAACGCATCGTTTACTACCTTTCTAGTCGTTGCAGGCCAAGTCGGACGTTTCCACCGTCCCCTCGTTTCCGTTCAGCGAACAAGGGTCTACGTGCACGAATAGTCCTTGTCGTCGTTCGGCGGGGGCCTCCGCGAACGCCGACGATACCACGCATATCCCGCCACGGCTACAACCAGCCCTGCCATCGCTAGCACGTTGTTCTCCAGGAGCCAGAGACCGGCTTGACCAATCAGGATCGCAGCCGCGTACGCGAGCTGTTGGATGAAGTCACCCATTCGTCCTATTCCCATCGACACGTGCGTATCATTTGTTCATTGTAGAAGTGATCCAAAAAATAGCCGCCGATGATATTGGTTATATTATTGTTTTCACCGGAAGACGCACTGTCGATCAGCCGCCAAGGAGCATTCAATGGCAACCCCCCTGGGCGTCTCAGCAGTGCGAACAGTGCGAGTTGGAGCCGCGTCGCCGCCTTGTACGCCGCCATGCGCCAGCCACGGCAATCAACGGGAGCGTCATGTACCCCCAAAAGCCATTGAGCATGTACGCAACTACGCCAAGACCGAACCATGCAATAGAAAGCCAAAGTACTCTTGGCGAACGAAGCTCTTCAAGAACTCTGCAGTGCAACCCGAGTTCTCCATCGGCTGCGGGTTGAAACCGAACAGGCTGACTCTCGCCCCGCCCCAAACCATCCACTCGCGGGCCTTCAGACAATGTTGGCGAGCAACCGAAATAGAGACAAACGCCCGCAGCGCCCCACCACAAGTAGTCACTCATCCCGTCCCGCGGATGCTCCATCGCCCGCCGGGGAATGAGGCTCCCGTCGAACGGGTCGATTCCGCCGTCGAGCGGGTCCCAGTCCGGCAGGATGAGCCGCGCCGAAGCGTCCGGTCCGCTCGCCTTCGCGTCGTACGCGAGCGCCGCTGGGGTAAGGACCGGAGCGAACACCAGCGCGAAGACTAGCACGGTCGCCGCCGTCGTGGAACGTCGCCGGGTATCAATGGGTACTCGTCACTCGTCGTCTCCCTTCGGGGGGAATCGGGACCGGGGCGGCTGCAAGCGCCCCGAAGACTCCCGTCGGGTTCAGGGGTCACTCGCCTCATCGGGCGCTGCCCGTTCAAGCCCCAAACCGTCACACGGCCCGGCCTCCCGGTCACTCCCGCGCTCGAATCAGCACGAGAGCCGTTGTGACGTTGAAGCCCGTTCCGTCGCCGACCCCGCCGAGCGCCAGCCCGTAGCCCGCCGCCGTGCGAACGCGCGTACGAGTCCCGATGCCGACCTCGACGCCCAAACCGGGCGTGAACGTCAGCACATGGGCCAGCAAGCCGGCCGGAGCCGCCGCCTGAACCGCCACACCGGGAGAACACACGCCGCCGCAAGTCGCTTGAGCATCGCCGAAGGCGCGGCGGGCGAGGACGTGCGGACACTGCACGCAGGTCGGCGTCGCGCACGGAGCCCCGCATCGGTGAGCCGCCACGTCCCGCCGGCCAGCGCTCGGGCCGAGATGCCGCGCGAAGCGGGACGTCGCTGGCGTCCGCCGGGTTGGCGCTCTCCTCGCTCGTCACGACCACCAGGCGGCGTCCCGCGAGCCCGTGGTGATGGACCGGACGCGGCGGACGGCGCATCGGATCGCGCCCAAACCGTTGTACGATCGCCGGCACTCCACGCCCCAAGGGCCGGGCGCCGGAGACCGGTTCCGAGACACGGAGGTTCCTCATGCGCCAGCCGCCCTCGATCGTCACGATGACGTTGCTCGCCCTGCTCGCCGCGTTCGCGACGACCACCCATGCCCAGCCCGGCGAGAGCGCCGGTCCCTGGCAGACCTACGACACCTCGGAGGGCGAGTGGCGCAGCTACGCGGGAGACGTCCGCGGCACCAAGTACTCGCCGCTCGACCAGATCGACGCGGACAACTTCGCTGACCTCGAGATCGCGTGGGAGTGGACCACCGTCGACCGCATGGTGAGCCGCACGACCCCCGGCGGGGGCGAGTGGTGGGCGCCCCTCGACACCATCGTCGACTCGCTGGTCGCCGACACCCCCGACCTCTACCGGACCGGCCACCGGCCCATCCTGTCGCGGCTGCAGGCGACGCCGCTGATGGTGGGCGGGGTGCTCTACTTCAACACCCCGCTCTCGCAGGGCGTCGCGGTCGACGCGACGACCGGCGAGACCCTGTGGGTCCACAACCCCAAGGGCTACGAGGAGGGCACCCCGACCATGAGCAACCCGTGGTCGCAGCGGGGGGTCGCCTACTGGACCGACGGGGCCGGCGACGAGCGCATCTTCTGGGGCACCGGCAACGGCTATCTGATCTGCGTCGACGCGAAGACCGGGCGGCCGTGCCCCGACTTCGGCGGCGGGAGCGGCCGGGTCGACGCCATGGTGGGGCTGCCGCGAGCCGACCGCGACGAGCGCGACTATCTGAACGCGATGCTCTTCGGCATCCATTCGCCGCCCATCGTGGTGCGCGACCGCGTCATCCACGGCTCGCACGTCGCCGACCGCCGCATCACGAAGGAGGCGGTGCCGGGCTGGGTCCGCGCGTGGGATGTCCGGACCGGCGAGCACGCGTGGGACTTCCACACCGTGCCGAACGGCACCGACGAGTTCGGGGTCGACACGTGGCTCAACGACTCGTGGCGCTACTCGGGCAACGCCAACGTGTGGTCGATGCTCGCCGGCGACAACGAGCTGGGCCACGTGTACCTGCCGACGGGCACGACGACCAACGACTACTACGGCGCCGACCGGCTCGGCGACAACCTCTTCTCGGAGACCCTGATCGCGGTCGACGTCGAGACCGGGCAGCGGGTGTGGCACTTCCAGGCGGTGCACCACGGCCTGTGGGACTACGACTTCGCGACCCATCCCAACCTGGTGGACGTGACCGTCGACGGGCGCGACATCAAGGCCATCGCCCAGGTGAGCAAGCAGGGCTTCGTCTATGCGTTCGATCGGGTCACCGGCGAGCCCATCTGGCCCATCGAGGAGCGCCCGGCGCCGCAGGGGACGAACATGCCGGGCGAGGTGCTGTCGCCGACCCAGCCGTTCCCCACGAAGCCGGCGCCGTTCGACTACCAGGGAATGGAGGTCGACGACCTCATCGACTTCACGCCGGAGCTCCGCGCCATGGCCCTCGAGGCGGTGGAGGGCTTCCGGCTCGGACCGCTGTTCACCCCGCTCGACCGTCCCGTCGAGGGCGAGACGCTGGGGACCGTCATGCGCCCGCCCCCCGCCGGCGCCGCCGGGTGGTCCGGGGCCGCTGTCGACCCGGACACCGGGATGCTCTATGTGCCGTCGCGCAACCAGCCCGCCGTCGTGTCGCTGTACTCGCCCGATCCGACCCTCGGGGCCACCGTGCTCTACACGCACGGCGCGCCGGAAGCCGACCGTCTGGCGGGGCGGGCGCGCCGCCGCACCCCGCGCATGCCGCAGGGGCTGCCCCTGGTCAAGCCGCCCTACTCGCGCATGACCGCCATCGACATGAACACCGGCGAGCACGCGTGGTGGGTGCCGACCGGCGAGGGCAACCGGTTCCGCAACCACCCGATGCTGCGCGACCTCGACCTGCCTCCGCTCGGCGGCGACAACGCCATCAACGGACCGCTCCTGACGAAGACGCTGCTGATCTACTGCCTGACGGCGGGAGGGTCAGACGGCGGACCGCGCCTCGTCGCCTACGACAAGACCGACGGCGCGGAGCTCGCGTCGGTGGACCTGCCGTCGGGGGCCATCGGCACCCCGATGACGTACCAGGTCGACGGGCGGCAGTACATCGCCCTGACCGTGGGCGGCGGTCCGAGGCTCATCGCTTTCACGCTCCCGGATGGTGAGTGACGGCGAGCGCCGCAGCAGCGCTCTGCGCAATCATCGCGCCGCGAGAGAACGACGGGCGAGATCGCGCCTGCGAACAGTGCACTGCCGGTCCAGTTCACCTGCGTGCGGTGGGCGATCGGCCGGCCGGTCTCGTCCTTGCTTTAGGGAGGCCATGTCGGCATCGATCTTGCGTCCTGTATACGGGACAGTGGAGGGACGGGAGATCGGAGTGACCGGCGGCAAATCTCCGAACACGCGCGGGGGGCAGCGACCTGAGACCGGCATCTCCCGCCGCAGCTTGCCGCACGGCTGGCAGAACGAGGCGTTGGATTCCATGGTCACGAGAACTACCGCGGAAGACGCTGCCGATTTCATCGCACCAGAAGAGCTGAACTTCGATCGGGCGAATCCCCGGTTCGCCGACGAGGAACCGTTCGAAACGGAAGAGGACATCGTACGGTATCTGACGCAGCACGTGGATGTCGACGAGCTGCTGCAGTCGATCCGATCCGCGGGGTACGTTGACTTCGAGCCGTTGATCGTACAGCGTGAGGGCCGGATTGTCCTGGAAGGGAACCGTCGGTTGGCGGCGCTGCGCCTCCTGGGCGACGAATCTCTCAGAAAGAGACTGCGGGTTCCCCTACCCGAAGTCGATGATCCGAAGGCGCTGCCAGACCGCGTTCGGGTCAAGTGGATCGCCGACCGCACCGAAGCCCGCGCCTTCATCGGGTTCAAGCACATCAACGGACCGTTCAAGTGGGACGCGCTGGCGAAGGCACGATTCGCGGCCGGGTGGTTCGAAAGCGGCGGGAACATCGCGACGATCAGCCGCACGCTCGGAGACAGCCACAACACTGTGCGCAGACTTGTCAACGGGTGGTACGCCCTGAAACAGGCGAGCGAAGACGGTTTCGACAGAGAAGATCGATCCAAGCCCCGTTTCGCGTTCTCGCACCTGTACACGGCGCTGACCCGCGCGTCGGTGCGCGAGTTCCTGGGTCTGACCCCGGAGGATCTGTCGGCGCCGCCGCGACCGAACCCTGTTCCTCCAGAGAACCGCAAAGAGCTGCAGATGCTCATGTCGTGGCTCTACGGCCAGGAGCGGCGGGGGGAGCCGGCGCTGATTCAGAGCCAGAACCCGAATCTGAATCAACTCAGCGACGTGCTCGGGAATGCCGAGGCGCAACAAATGCTGCTGGCCAAACGGGATCTGCGGGCGGCCCTCGAACGCGTCGAACCGCCGTCGTCGCGGTTCTCGGACGCCCTGATGAAGGCAGCCAAGCAATGTGAGGACGCGATGGCGGTCTCCGGCGCCTACGATGGCGACCCGACGCTGTACCGGGTCGCCACGAACATGCACGAGACCACGAACGGTCTCGTCGTCGTCATGCAGGCAAAGACCCGCGAGAAGGGCAAGTGATGGCGGCCCTGTTCATCACGCCGCCAGAACGGAATCACCCTCGGAGCGCGAATGCCGACTGGATGGAGCTTCAAGCTCTCCGAGCCGCCAACCGGCGGTCGACTGTCGGGGATCTCATCGGGCTCTTCGACATCAACGACGATGCGGCCGGCGACCCCGCGAGTGACGATCCGTGGGTTGATGAGTCGATTCTCGATACGGGGCGGGACCACCTCATCGACCAACTGTTTGATGAACTACAGTATCGTGCGCGAGTGCTCGGTGACGCATATCCATTCACCATCGAGAGGGATCCACCTGCGCTTGCCCGCGCCGCCCGCGTCAGGTCAACTCCTGGTCGCGTCGTGTATCTCTTCTGCCTGCTTGCCTCGGCCATTCGAGAGAACCGGCTCCAGCCGGCGGCACTGACCACGCACGCGACAGCGCGAATCGCCACCTTGTTCCAGGTGTGCGCATCCCTGGCGGCGGCGGGCTACATCGTCGGCGACGCGGTCTCCTTCGGTTTCCCGCGCCCGAGCGGCAGCAACTTCCTGTCCGCGCTCCGCGACACATACCGGCAATTCGGATCCGGGGAGATCCGGCAGACCGTGCTGGCAGGGTGGCCGACGTCGGCGAAGGACGACGGGGTCGACGTCATCGCCTGGCGGCACCACCCCGATCGCATGCCCGGGAAGCTCTACTTGCTCGGCCAGTGCGCGTCCGGACGCAACTGGCGCGACAAGTCCGTGGTCGATCGGATAGCGCAGTTCCATGGCTGGTTCAGTACTCCGCCCGCCACTCATTACCTGCCATCGATGTTCATTCCGTTCACCCTGCACGGCGACCTCGCGGACGATTCGACGACCACGTTCGACACGCTGCTCGCCAACCGGCACCTCCGCGCCGAACAGCGCTACGGGATCGTGTTCGATCGATTCCGGATCGCACACTTCGCAGACACATGCCTGGGCTCGGTGGGCGGCGAATCGACCGCCGTGGACGACCGGGATCGGTTCAGCGACGTCGAAACGTGGGTGAAGAACCTGTTGGAGATTCCCGAGTTCATGGAATCGGCATGAGACATCCGCTCCACTCAATCTGTCCGTACTTCGCGATGTTCCCGGAGGACTTCGTCGCGCGGCAGATCTACGCCTACACGCGGCGGGGCGATGCGATCTTCGATCCGTTCAGCGGCCGAGGCACGACCGTGTTCGAGAGTCTCCTGAACGGACGTAGGGCGGCCGGCGTGGACATCAATCCCGTCGCGGCGTGCATCTCCGGGGCCAAGGCCGACGCGCCGGCGCTGGCTTCAGTCGAGAGGCGCCTGCAGCGACTCGAGGAGATGCAGCGGGAAGCGCAGCCAGCAGCCACACCCGCCGGGGATTTCTTCCCCGTGTGCTTCCATCCGCGGACGCTCCAGCAGCTTCTGTTTCTGCGGGCACGACTCGACTGGGAACACGCCCGCGTCGACCGCTTCATCGCTGCGGTCGTCGTGGGCTGCCTGCACGGCGAGTCGCACAAATCACGCAATTGCCTGAGCAACCGGATGCCGCGCACTATCAGCACCAAGCCGGGCTATTCGGTACGCTGGTGGGCCGAGAAGGGGTACACGGCGCCCGAGCGGGACGTGTTCGCGGTTGCGCGCCGCATGGCGCGCTACCGGTTGCGGCATCCCCGGCCGCCGCTCCGGGGCACCGTCAGGCGTCGGGACGCGCGTCGCGCCGCCAGCGGTTTCCCGAGGCTGCGCGGTTCCGTAGCCCTGATGGTCACGTCGCCGCCGTACCTCGACACGACGCACCATGCCGAGGACCAGTGGCTCCGTCTGTGGTTCCTCGGGGGACCCGAACGGCCCACCTCGCGGACGGCCGGGGACGACCGCCACACGAACCTCGGGGCGTACTGGCGGTTCCTGGCCGAGGCCTGGGCGGGATGCGCAGCACTCCTACGAAAAGACGCCGTCATCGTTGTCCGAATGGGAGGCACGCGCATCGACAAGGACGATCTGCTGGCTGGACTCCGGCAGTCGCTCGCCGACGGGCTCGTCGGATTCGAGGTCCGCACGCAGCATGCAGGCGCCACGACCGCCATCAGGAACCGGCAGACCAACGTGTTCCGGCCGGGAACCACGCACAACCGATACGAACACGACTTCGCCTTCAGCCTTCAGTGACGCGCAGACACCGTCTTGAGACGCATTCCGGCCGACGAACCGCGGACTGGGCGTCGGGATCGGATCGTCGTGACTGCGGCTGCCGGGCGCCGCCGCAACGGTGGGAGCGGGCGCGAACGGCGGGAGACCCTACGGGGGCGGAATTGGCTGGGAGGCAGGGATTCGAACCCCGATTCCACGGTCCAGAGCCGCGTGTCCTACCATTGAACGACCTCCCAGCAATGGAGAGCTATCCATTATAGCCCGTCCGGGGCGCCGCTGGGAGGGCTTCTTGTCGAGTGACACATGAGCCTGTGCAGCATTGGCGGCGCGGGCGCCGCCGGTCAGAGACGGTTGAGCTGGAACTTCTCCAGGGCCGCGACCTCGGCCAGTCCCTTGCGGGCCTGCGCCGCGGTCTCGGGATCGGGGTCGAGGGCCAGGGCCTCGAGCAGGTGCCGGGAGGCGGCGGTCGGCTCGGCGAAAGTGCGCAGTTGGAGCAGCCCGGCCGCGACGTGGGCCGCCGCGGCGGTGGACGAGACAGGATGGTCGCGGACATGGCGCTCGAAGAGCGCAAGGGCGGCGTGGGGGTGTCGTCCGGCCGCCATCCACGTCCCGAGCATCATCGATTGCCGCTCTCCGAGCAATCGCCGCGTCTCGGCCGGCGACAACTGGACATAGCGCCGGGCCGCCTGCTCGAAGTCGCCGCCCTCGACGAGGGCGGCGATGGTGCCGGGGGGCGGCGGCGCGGCATCGCGGTCCGCCCCGGCCGACGCGGACCGCGCGGACCTCAGTCTGTGGTTGACGACCCAGGCGGCGAGCAGTCCGACCAGGAACCCGCCGAGGTGGGCGCCGTGGGCGTCACCGCCGGCCCCGACGCCCGCCGAGACGAGGAACGGCAGCACGTTCTGGACCAGGACGAAGAAGGCGAGGACCGCGCGCGCGGAAATGCGCACGACGTTCATGAAGAACGGGAACACCATCACCCAGAGCCGGACGCGGTTGCGGGGGAACCAGACGACGTACAGACCGGCGAGACCGTAGATGGCGCCCGATGCGCCGAGCAGGGGCGGGTCGGTGCGGCCCGACAACAGGGTCTGGAACGCGGTGGCGGCGATGCCGGTCCCCGCGTAGACGGCGAGGAACCGGGCCCGGCCGAGCCGGTGCTCGACGTTGTCGCCGCAGATCCACAGGAACAGCATGTTCCCGAGGAGATGGAGGAACCCCGCGTGCAGGAACATCGCGGTGAAGAGCGTCGCGAGGCTGGGGTCGGCCGCGCGGAATCCCCACCGGTACACGAACAGGTCGTACGCGGTGATCTGCTGGTACATCACCACGACGTCGAGGCGCGAGACCGGTTCCCCCAGCGCCTCGACCCAGGCGAGAAGATACTCCTGGACCAGCGGGTCGGCCCACTCCGGACGCACGGCACCCAGCGGCAGGGTGATGAAGAGGTAGGCGGCGCAATTGACGAGGATGAGGGCGTACGTCAGGACCGGCGTACCGGGCGGATTGGGCTCGTCACCCAGCGGCAGCACGAACATGGCTTCGCACCGATTCTACCCGGCGGCGCGGCCTCCGCCTCAACGGGATGCGCCGCCTCGGGAACGCCGACGAGACGTCTCCATCGGCCGCCCCGCCGCGCCTCGACCGGACGCGCCTTCTCGAGCCGCGCCTCGGGGGGCAACCGCGCCGCGACCGCAGCCCGCGACCGCGCGACTCCCCACCGCCGGGGGGCGCGGGCGCTCCACCGCCCGGGCGGCCCCGCCGCGGACACGCCCGGAGCCGCGCCATGACGCGGTCGGCCGCACGCCTGCGGAAGCGGCTGACCCGGGCGCGGCTGCTCGAAGGCGTCGCCGTGCTCGCCGACGCCGATCCGCAGCTCGGGCACGTGGTGGCGCGCTTCGGTCCTCCCGTCCTGCGGACGCGCAAGCCGGGGTACGCAGCCCTCGTGCAGATCGTGCTCGAGCAGCAGGTGTCGCTGGCCTCGGGCCGGACGACCTTCGCCCGGCTGTGCGACGCCTGCGGCGGCGAGGTGCTCCCCGAGCGCGTGGCCGTCCTGGACGCGCCCGCGCTGAAGGCAGCCGGGGTGAGTCGGCAGAAGGCGGGCTATTGTCAGGAGATCGCCCGCCGCATCCTCGACGGCGACCTCGACCTGAAGGCCCTGGGCCGCGCCGACGACGATGCGGTCCGCGAGCGGCTGATGCGCATTCGCGGCATCGGACCGTGGACGGCCAACATCTACCTGATGACGGCGCTCGGCCGACCCGACGTCTGGCCCGAGGGCGACCTCGCGCTGGCCGTGGCGGCGCAGCAGGTCAAGAGGCTGCAGGAACGGCCTGACGCCCGTCGCCTGCGGGAGATGGCCGCGGACTGGGCGCCCTGGCGGACGGTCGCCGCCCGCATCCTGTGGCATCACTACCTGTCGGAGCGGGCGGCGGAGTGAAGCCGTCGGCGCCGCCGGGGGAAGCGCTCGGGCAGCGCCCGGCGACGGCGTACCGGCGGGGACGGCCGCAGCCGCGACCCCGGCGGCCGGCCCCCGAAGGAGGACGCGGCTACTGGGTGAGGCCGGCGCCGCGATAGCTGAGCGAGGCGTCGTACTCGAGGACGGTCCGTTCGACGCTGACGACCACGCCGGTCAGATTGTCGAGGGCGCGGGCGGCGTCGGCGTCGCCGAAGGCGCGGAGAATGCCGCCCCGCGACAACTCGTCGTAGCTGCGCAGGTTCTCGACGATCTGCCAGACCACCGGCCCCGGCCCGAACTGGCGGTGATAGATGCCGAAGATGACCCCGGCCTGCCGGAAGCGTTCGAGGTTGTTCCGCAGGAACGCCTCGAACGCCGGCGTCTGTCCGGGCGCGATCTCGAGGTTGGTGACCCGCGCGATGGGCAGCCCGCTGACGTCGTCCGATTCCACGCTGAGGTCACCGCGGTAGAGCACGGCGTAGCTCTGGCGAGCGTCGGTGTATTCGCGCAGCCTCTCGAGCACGCGGTCGAGCTGCCGCGCACTGCGGAACCCCTGGGCCATGGGTCCGCCCCCATCCAGGCTGAAGAAGCCGTCGAGCGGGTGAACGAAGGTGCGCTCGTAGAGCGAACCGAACGCGCCGGTCACCCACGCCGAGCGCCACGGCACGCCCGCGCGTTGCAGGGCGGGGTTGATCTCGTCCTGATAGAGCTCGCTGAAGTCGTCCAGCCGGTCGGGCTTGACCTGCACGATGTCGACCTCGTACCAAACCTGATTGCCCTGCGCCCGGGCCTCGGGCGCCAGCGCCGCGAACACCATCACCAGGCTCGCCGCCATCCATTTCTTCACGCTCATTGTTCTCCTCCTCGATTCCGAAGCGGCCGCGAGCGTCCCGAGCGCACTACGGCGCCGAATCCGTCACCACGACGTCGACGTGCGCCGTCGTCCAGCAGCACTGGTCGCCGCCGCCGCCGTTGCCGGAGACATCGTTGCCGGTGGCCATCAGCCGGTACCGGCCCGGCTCGGTGAAGGTCGCGGTGGTCACGGTCTCGCCGCCGTGGACCTCGTCGAACGTGTGCGTCAGCTCGGACCCTGCGTCCTTCCCTTCCGCCGCGAACGTGACCTCCCCCGGCCCGCGGTACTTCTTCCAGGTCAGGCTGAGAGGGGGCCGGCGGCGCCGCCCGCGGCGTTGCTCGGGCTCGATCGTCAGCGGCCGGTCGGTCACCGTGGCGAGCAGCCCGAGCGGCTCGCCCACCGTCGTCGACCAGGTCGCTGCGACCCCGTGCGGCGGCCCCTGCAGCGCCGCCCCGTCCGCCCCGATCCGCAGCGTCGGGGGCGCGTTGCCGTTCGCCCGGTTGAGGAACGGGTCGGTGAAGTAGGCGGGGTTCGCCCAGAACGCGATTTCGGACAACTGGTTGTTGACTCGGACCGCCCAGGTCAGCCGCTCCCCGGCCCGGTCCTCGGGCACCGTGATCGAGAACACGCCCCAGTTCCGACCCGGCAGGAAGTGGGTCGGCTGCCCCTTGTCGGCATCGCCCGGCCCCAGGCGGTTGTCGTCGCCGACGGGGATCTCGATCACTTCGTCGTTCCGGTTGAAATAGCCGAGCAGCAGCGTCAGGCTGCCGTCGGCGTTCCGCGACCACCCTTCGTAGGCGGGCCAGATCGCCTCGCCGGTGCTGCCCCGGGGCTCGAGGGCGAGCGGCGAGCGGGGCGGCTGTGCGGCGGTCGACGCCGCGAGCACGGCAACGCCGGCGAACGCGGTGAGGACGGTCACGACGCGGGACAAGTGCATGAGTAGTGCTCCAACTCGTTGAACGGCTTCTCGTGCTACACAGACGGCCCGGAAGCCGGACATGTTCCCAGTTGCGACGCCGGCGCGGATCGGGGGGCGCCAGGCCCCAGAGACGCGAAAGGCGCCGCCCCGGCCAGGGCGGCGCCCCACGCTCGGCAGTCTCGACGGCTCTACTCGCCGCCGCGCTCGGCCAGCGTGGCCTCGCGCTTCGCGACCTCTGCCGCGTAGTCGTCCTCGTCGAAGTAGGTCACGTTGACCCACGCGTGCGCCATCTCGTCGACGGTGCGGTCGCCGTAGCCCACCCACACGTCGGGGTCGGGATTGGCCCGGTTCGCCGAGGTGTTGTCGTGCCACGCGGTCACCTTGATCAGAGTGCCCCTGGGCAACAGCGGCGCCGCGTCGTCGTCGTAGACGTAGGTGTTGTGCCAGTTGAAGTTGAAGTCGCCCACGTGGCTCAGCAACTGGCGGCGGCCGGTCGGCAGAATCGCCTCCATCGACATCGCCTTCCCGCGCAGGTGCATGTGCGGCTGATAGCTCTCGATGCGGGCGCCGCGCTGCAGCGGGAAGAAGCCCTCGGTCACCGAGATGCTGTTGGGCGGAATGTCCACGCCGCCCGCCCCCATGATGTGCAGCACCTGCCGGTGATCGGGAGTCTGGTCCTTCGGATAGAGGTAGACGCCGAGCTGCGCGCTGTCCGTGATTTCCTCGCCGGCCGCCGAATAGTGGATGTCCCACTGGATCTCGGAGTCGGGCAGCATGAGCTTGCCGGCGCCGGGGCGCATGATCTCGCCCTGCTTGCCGACCGCCCATTCCATGAAGGTGCCGGCGGTGCGCGACCGGTCGAATCCCGCGGCCGAATTGGCGGCGTTGGCCTGGCGAATCGCCGGGTCGGTCTCTTCCTGCACGAGCCGGGCGATGGCGTGATGGGTGATCTTGCGGCCCGCCACCGTCTTCGGACGGATCTCGATGGCCCGCGCCCAGCGCTCCTCGGTCAGCCCCGTCGGCGACCGCGGCTTCCACCACGCGTCGTTGGCCTCGGCCTGCATGGTGAAGGGCGCCGACTCGATGACGAGGTCGGGCGGTCCGTCGAACCGCTCGGCGAAGTACCACTTCGACTCGTCGGGCCAGTCGACGGGGGCGGGCATGTCGGCGGGGTTGCCGCGCGGCGCGCCGCCGTCGACCCAGCGCACGACGGTGTCGATTTCGGCGTCGGTCAGCGACCGGTCGTTCTGGAAGGCCTGGATGCCGACGGTTCGGTCGATGTGCCACGGTGGCATCTGGCGGGTCGACACCCGATCGCGGATCGACCGCGCCCACGGCCGCGCCTCCTGGTAGGTCACCAGCGACATCGGCGCGATGGAGCCCGGCCGATGGCACGCCTCGCACTTGGCCTGGAAGATGGGGGCGACGTCCCTGGTGAACGTCGGCGCCGCCTCCTCGGCCGCGTTCGCCAAGGCCGGCGCGGTCGCGACGGCGCCGAGCAGCAGAACCCCAAGGCATTTCCGCGTGCCGTTTCTCATCGCCTTCATCCTTTCGCTGTCGTGTTCCCTTCGACCTGCGTTCCGCTCAGCGCAACGTCCGACCCGCCCCATGGGCCGGCGCGTCAGGCACGAATTCGAACGCTGCGGCAAGGAGCGCAGGGGGCGGCCGCGCCCAACCTTTCAAACGCCTGCCGCGCGGACGCCGTTTACCCTCGCTCCGGCGCGAGCCCGCGGGCGCCGAGGTCGACCGCCCGACCCGCCACTTCTCAGGAGATGACCGCAGCCGCGGGCGCAGGGTGTCCCGACTTCAGGGCGCTGTCGTTTCCCCGCGGCGCTCGGCCTGGAACCGGTCCCACAGCGCCGCGCCTTCGACGTGGAGCCCGTCCCCGGCCGACACGTCCACCCCCAGCTCCAGGTGCTGGTCGGACGCCGGCTTCCAGGCCGGCCACGCCGGAAGACCCGGGCCGTTGGGGTCGCCGGCGGCCGCGAACCGTATCCAGTAGGCCCGCATGGTCGCCGACAGTGCGGTGTCGACCTCGGTGAAGTCGCCGAGCGGCGACAGCCCCAGCGGCCGCTCGCCGGGCTCGTCGTTCGTTGTCAGCGTGCCGAAGACGTAGACGAGCTCGGCCGCGTGGTGCGCCCCCAGGGCCTCGCCCCAGGGCGTCGGCGGCACCCGCGTGAAATGATACATCCACACTGGCGCAACCGCCGACTGATGCCTGGCGTGCGCGCGCACCGGCCCCGCGAAGTACAGGTCGTGGACGAGGTAGTCGAACCCCTCGCGCACCGTCTCGGCCGTCACGTCGTAGTGAGCCAGCAGGTCGGCCGCGAAGTCGTCCGGGTACACCGATTCGACGTGCTCGACGAACGCCTCGGGACCGTCCATCGAGAACCCCCGCGTCATCAGCGACCCCTCGTTGCCGTTCATCCCCACCACGAGGGGCACCGGATGCTGCCGTCCGGCGGCGTACATGGCCAACGGGTCGTCGGGGATGGCCCAGCCGTCGACGTTCGGCGCCCAGACGTGACCGGTGCGCAGGAACGGACTGCCCGCCCCCGCCCCGATCGCCGCGAGCACCTCGCCGGCGGAAGCCGCCCGCATGGCCGCGAGCGCCGCCGCGGCGTCGAGATCGCCGGCGCCGAGCTCGCGCGCGACCGCCGCCCCCTGCGCCTCGGCCGGCGTCAGGTCCGTGGCGCCGCCCTCGAGCGGCCGGTCCCAGCCGTGAATCCAGTTGCTCTGGGCGATGGCGCGGTGGAAGAGCCCCTGCGACTGCGGCATCAGCATGACCGACATCACCGCCCCGCCTCCGGCCGACTCGCCGAAGATGGTCACGCGGTCGGGGTCGCCGCCGAAGGCCGCGATGTTGTCGCGCACCCACTCGAGGCCCGCCACCATGTCGAGGAGCCCGTAGTTGCCCGAAGCGCCATGGGGCGACTCGGCCGACAGGGCGGGATGGGCGAGGAACCCGAAGACGTTGAGGCGGTAGTTGATGGTCACCACCACCGCGCCGTCGGCGGCGAGCCGGGCGCCGTCGTAGATGGAGGTCGAGCCCGACCCGCCGGTGTACCCGCCGCCGTGTATCCAGTACAACACCGGCCGGAGTTCGCGCGTCTCGCGAGGCGCCCACACGTTCAGGAACAGGCAGTCCTCGCTCTGGTCGACGCCCTGCCCCCCGCCCTGAACGCAGATCGGCCCCGCCTCGCCGGCGTCGCGCACCCCGTCCCAGGGCGCCACCGGGGCGGGGGGACGCCAGCGCAGGTCGCCCACCGGCGGCGCCGCGAACGGGATGCCCTTGAACGCGACGACGCCGGAAAGGGCGGCCTCCGTCCCCTTGATCAGGCCGCCGGTGACCGCCACCGGCGTGCCCGCCGACAGCGCGACCGCAGCCGAGCCGCCCTGGGCGCCGGCGGGCGGCGCGCCGCCCGCCAACAGCCCCGCCGCCACGAGCCCGAGGGCAACCATCGACGGCCGCCGCCGCACGACGGTCCCCACCCCGACCACCAGCCGGCGGTCCTCGCCTCGACTCCGATTCCGCATCGGTCTCCTCCCTCGCCACGAGCCCGCCAATCGTCGCCTGCGGCCCCCTGGCGCCCAACCCGCCCGCAGGAGTCCGCGCCGTTCTGCAGCGCAGGCTCCCCGGCGGCGGCTCACTTCGCCTCTGCCGCCAGGTCGCGTCTGCGGGCGCCTTCCAGAATCACCGCCATCGAGTAGTTCCCCTCGTGGCAGGCGTACTCGAAGATGGGGTCCGGGTTCCGCTGCATCGGCACCTCGTAGGTCCACGGCCGGGTCCACGTCGACGGGTCGTCGACCGTCACCACGTAACGCAACAGGTCGGGCGACTCGCGGGTGAAGCGCTCCGTCAGGTGCAGGTCAGCGCTCGCCCCGCCCCGCATGAAGCTCGTCTCGCGCAGGAAGTCGACCGTCTCGACCACGAGGGTGTCGCCATCCCAGTAGCCGCGCGAGTCGCCGGCCCACTGCCGCAGCCCCGTGCGGGGGCGGCCGTCGAGGGGCACGACGCGCGGGTTGTGGTTCATCTCGTTGTAGATGACCACCGTGTCCGGCGTCTGGAAGAGCTGGAAGTTGTTGTTGTAGCCGCCCGGGGTCATCGGCGGCCCCGAGTTGAACCCGGTGATGCAGCGCACCTGCAGGCCGTTCGGGCCCAGGTCGTCGACCCATCCCCCCGGCGTCGGCTCGTGGGGACCGGTGTTCGCCCGCGCCTCGGCCATCGCCGCCCGGGCCGCCTCGGCCTCCGGCGTGAGGGCGGGAATACGCCCGTTCGGCGGGTCGACGACCAGCGACGTCCGCCGCGTGGCGATCACCGACGTCCCCCGGTCGAACCAGAAGTTGTTGTACGACCCCGGCGCCCCGTCCACCCCGCGGTCCACGTTCCCGCTCGGGTCGACCTCGGTGCGCCGTGCTGGCCGGGCCGCGAGGTTCTCGTTGCGAACCGCCGCCGCCTCGTCTCGCTCGGTCGCCTCCTCCTCGGTCAGGAACTCGCGGTCCGCGAGGTCGCTCGGCCGCTCCATCGGCGTGATGGTCCGGAAGTCCCAGACCCCCTGCAGGTCCGGCGCTCCCCACGCCGTCCGCGGCGCCTCCTGGGCGCCCGCCGGCGCCGCCGCCATCGCCCCGCCCACCAGAACCGCCGCCACGCCCGCGAGATGGCCACGTGTCATGCGATATCCCCCTCTCGGTCCGCCGATACCGGCCCGGCACCCCACCCCCAGATGATATCCCGGTCCGTGGCCGCGGCGGTCGCGGCGGTTGTCACGGGCTTCCGAGACGCGCGTCACGGGGGCGGCCGTCCGCTCTGGCACTGGATCGGCTCATCGTCGCGACGGCCCGTTGTCACGGGGCAGCGCTTCTGAACTGCCGACCGCGCCATTTCTGGCGTACGCCGCCGGCGGTCACGTCCGTGTCATCGACGCGACCGCGTGACCGCGGGACGCCGTGGGATTCGCAGGTTCCCGTGGGCGCACGCCTGGGCCACGGGGCGCGTCGGCATACGCGCGGTTAGGTGGGCCGTCCGCAGGATCGGAACACTCCGGTCGAACGGCGCTGCCGACTCGGCGACGACGAGTCGATCTGAACCGAGGCGTCGTCGACCGGTTCACCACCGGTCTGCCCCTACTCGTCCAGCCCGAACGTGTAGACGGTGTTCCCCACCGACATCGTGACGTACTGCGCGCCGTCGACGGCGTAGGTCATCGGGTTGGCGTTGACGGGGCCGCCGAGGGGGATGTGCCAGAGTTCTTCGCCGGTCTCGGCGTCGAGGGCGAAGAAGTAGCCGTCGACGGTGGCGCTGAACACCACGTCGCCGGCGGTGGTCAGGACGCCGGAGCGGGCGCGCGGCTTCATCTCGAACTCCCAGCGGACGTCGCCGGTGGCGGGATCGATGGCGCGGATGGCGCTGCGGTAGTTGTCCATCGGCTGGGGCGCCTGGACGCCGCCGGCGGTGTAGCGCTCGCCCTCGACATAGTCCTCGTCTCGCAGGAAGAACTCGCCCTCGCCGTCGAACGCGTTGACGTAGAGGAGCCCGGTGCGGGGGTTGAACGCGGGCGACCACCAGTTGGTGGCGCCGCCCGCGGTCGGGGCCACCACCGTCCCGTCGGCCGAGGGGAACATGCCGGGCACCCGGATGGGGCGGCCGTTCGAGTCGAGCCCCTCCGCCCAGGTCTGCAGGGCGAACGGCTTGCCGAGCAGGAACTCGCCGGTCTCGCGGTCGAGGGTGTAGTAGAAGCCGTTGCGGTTGGCCCACAGCATCGTCTGGCGCGGCTCGCCGTCGAACTCGATGTCGGCGAGGACCGGGATCTGGATGGCGTCCCAGTCGTGGACGTCGTGGGGTGTGAACTGGAAGTACCACTTCATCTCGCCGGTGTCGCCGTCGAGGGCGAGCACCGAGTCGGCGTAGAGGTTGTCGCCGAGCCGCACCTCGCTGCCGTAGTCGGGGCCGGGGTTGCCGGTGCCCCAGTAGACGAGGTTCAGCTCGGGGTCGTACGAGCCGGTGATCCAGGTCGGCGAGCCGCCGGTCCGCCACGAGTCGCCCAGCCACGTCCGGTTGTCGGGGTGGTCCGGCCCGGGAATGGTGTAGGTGCGCCACGCGCGCTCGCCGCTCTCGGCGTCGTAGGCGTCGAGGAACCCGCGGATGCCGAACTCGCCCCCGGCGATGCCCGTCACCACCCGGTCCTTGACGATGAGGGGGGCCGCCGTCTTGCTGTAGCCGCCCCGGTAGTCGGCGACCTCGGCGTCCCAGACGAGGTTGCCGCTGCGCGCGTCGATGGCCGCGAGGTGGGCGTCGAGGGTGCTCATGTAGAGCGTGTCGCCGAGGATGGCGACCCCGCGGTTGTTTCGGCCGCAGCAGATCCGCAGGTCGTCGGGCAGGGGATGCTCGTAGCGCCAGTAGGGGCGTCCGCTCGTCGCGTCGACCGCGGTCAGGTTGCTGGGCGACTCGGTGATGAACATCACGCCGTCGACGACGAGCGGAGTCGTCTCCGTGCGGTCGAGCTGGCGGATGCTGTAGGCCCACTTCAGCTCGAGGTCGGCGACGTTGGACCGGTCGATCTGGTCCAGCCGGCTGAAGCGCTTGCTGTCGAGCGTGCCGCTGTACATCAGCCAGTTGTGCGGCTCGGCGGCGGCGTTGACGAGGCGCTCCCAGGTGACGGGCGCGAACTGGGGCACGCCGCCTCCCGCGTCCGGCTCCTGGGCGGCCGCGACGGGGGCGGAGGCGAACAGGACGGCGGCAACGAAGAAGGCGACCCGCGTCATGGCTTTCATACTCCTCTCGTTTCCTGTCACTGCGTGCCGGTCACTGCGCATCGCTCAGCGCGGCCACGAACGCGCGCACGCGGCGGGCGTTGGCGCCGAGGTCGCCGACGCCGACGCGGGACAGCGAGCGGACGTCGACGCGGCTGCCGGTGTCGCCGTCGGGAGTGATGCGGACCACGATGTCGTCGGCGAACCCGAACCAGAACGAGCGGTCCGTCGCCTCGATGCGGCGAGCGTCGACGTCGGCGGCCAGAAGCTCCCAGCCCATCTCGCGGACCACCGTGAGGGCGCGTTCGAACGCGACGGCCGGCGCGAGCGGCAGCCGCGCCGGGCCGAGGTTGGGGTAGGCGGCCTGCTGCCGCTCGGCGACGGCGGCGTCGTAGTCGGTGCGACCCGGCGTGTTCAACGCGACGGCGGCGATGAACGCCGGCGGGTTGCCGGGGTCGGTCGTGATGTCGTGGATGGGCGGCGCGCCCCGGCCCGAGACCAGGGCCGCCACCGGAAAGGCCCCTACGAAGACCGCGGCGGCGAGAGCGGCGCCGGCCTCGCGGTCGCGCAACCCCGTCTCCCGCACCATCCGCACGACGAGCAGAAACCCGCTGAGGGCGGCCGCGAGCAAGCCGCCGACGAGCAGCAGGGAGGCCACGCCCAGCGGCGCCCCGACGCGATAGCCGAAGGGCGCCGCGACGACGGCGGTGCTGCCGGCCGCCGCGCCCCACGCCGCCCAGCGCGTCCATCTCATGGCGCCGCCATGCCCGTGAACGTGAGCTTCTGCGCGCGCCGCCCGCGCTGCGCCTCGGCCGTGTAGAGGTTGCCGTCGCTGTCGGTGGCGAGATGATGCAGGGCCTGGAACTCGCCGGGAGCGGCGCCGTTGCTGCCGAAGGTGTCGAGCACCGCGAGGGTGGCGCGGTCGATGACGTGGATGTGCGAGTTGCCCTGGTCGGCGGAGTACATGAACCGCTGCTCGGCGTCGGGCGAGAACGCCAGGCCCGCCACCGTCGAGGCGCTCTCCGCCCCCGGGTTGACGAAGCCCTGCGTCTGGTACGTGCCGTCGGCGTCGAACACCTGCACGCGGCTGTTGCCCCGGTCGGCCACGTACACCAGCCCGTCGCGCGAGACCTCGATGCCGTGGACGATGCCGAACTGCGACGGCCCCCCGCGACCGTCCGGCTCGCCCGTCCCCTCGGACGTATCGAGCGGCTCGTTGGCGAACGCGCCCCACATGCGCCGGTACTCGCCGGTCTCGGCGTCGAACACGACGACGCGCCGGTTGCCGTAGCCGTCGGCCACGAACACCTCGCCCCCGTGCACGAACGACTCGGCGGGCCGCATCGGGCTCCCGGTGTCGTCGTTGCCGCCGCTGCGGGCGCGCCCGCCGATCTGCAGCAGCAGCTCGCCCTCCGGCGTGAACTTCAGCAGCATGTCGTCCGACTCGGGGGCGGCGCTGTTGCCGCCGATCCAGACGTTGCCGTCCGGGTCGACATGGATGCCGTGCTCGTTGGCGGGCCAGTCGTAGCCGTCGGCGGGACCGCCCCAGGCGCGGACGAACGTCCCGTCCTGCTCGAACGCGATCACCGGCGGGGCCGGCGTCCCCTGGTTCTCGCCCACGGTGCGGGGCCGGTGCAGCACCCAGACGACGTCGTTCGAGTCGACCGTCACCGACGACACCTGGCCGGTCACCCAGTCGTTGGGCATGTTCGGCCACGACGCGTCGGCCTCGAACGTCGGCACGCTGCCTCCCTGAGCCTCTGAGGCGACCGCGGCCGGGCCACGGCCCAGGCTGGACAGCCCACCGACGGTGACCGACAGCGCGACGACCGACCAGCCGACGATGATTCTGGTGCGCATGTCTCCTCCTTCCGGCCTGGCGCATGGCGGCGACGGCGGTTCTCCGCGCCGATTGCCGCGCTCGATCCTCGCCCCCGGAGCGCGACGGCCAGAAGCCCGGCGCGGGCGGGGCACCCGATCGACCCGTGGTCAGCGGGCGGCGCGGCCGACGTAGCCCTGGAACGTGCGTTCCACGAAGTCGTCCACGCCCGGGACGAACAGAACCGCGAGGACAGTCACGACCAGCGCCCCTGCGATGCCCCAATAGAAGTAATTCATGGGGTGCCCCGTGATGGCGTCCCGGACATCGTCGCCTGCGAGTCTCATTGCCCTCCAGTCCTCCAGGATTGCTCTCGGGTCAGGGGTGGTGTGCGCCCTCGGCGCCCTGCACTCCGCGGCAACCTCCAGGAGCCGGCGCCGTTCTGCAGCGCAGGCTCCTACGACGCAGGCCGCGGCGCCGCCTCGAACACCCACGAATCCCCGGCTTCCACGCCGGCCCGGGTGAGTTGGGACGGGTACTTGGCCCTGATTGCGCCTGTGACGCCGTCGAGGATGTCGCCCGACTCGATACGCACGAGCTGTCGCTCGTAGCGCTTGCCGTCGATGCGCAGCACCGCGCGGCCGTCCCGCTCGGCCTGGAGCGGCCACTTCTTCCACATCCGGCCGACCATCGTGCCCATGTAGCCGGACCACACGTAGAGCTTGCCGTCGTGCTCCTGGACCCAGATGCGGCGCGACCGCGGCGGGTCCATCAACTGCAGCTCGATGGTGGGGATGTCCGAGACGAAGCTCCAGTCCGGCTCGGGACCGGCGTACAACTCGCCCGCCTCGAGGGGGCCGCCCGAGAACAGCCGGTTCGGGCCGTCGGCGAAGCGTTGCTTGACGGCGGCGGTGAGGACCGCGGTCACCGGGACGAGCAGCAGGCAGACCACGACGACGAGGGCTCGGATGGCAACTGGCATGGTGGGCCCAGTCTACCACCGGCGCCGTCTGCACCGCCGCCGGGGCGCAGACTCCTGGGACTCCTGGCCCGCCGGGCGGGATTTCGGGTATAACCATCGGCATGATGCCGAAGGTCATCGTCGTCGCAACCTGCGGCCTGGTGCTCGCCGCGGCCGCCGCACGAGCCCAGGTGGGCGGCAATCTGGCCGCCGGGCCGCCGCTCGACATTCACCTGGAGATTGCGTCGGGCCCGGACGGCCCGACGCTCTCGGCGACCCGGCTCGACCTGATCACGGGCGAGTACTACCGCCTGAACGTCACGAGCGACGGCGCCGAGCCGTGGCGGCTCGAGGTCGACGAGCTGCTGCGCGCCTCGCACCTGCGTCTCGTCACCATCAACGGCATCGAGGTGCATCTGCAGGCGATGGCCTTCCGCGCCATCGAGTTCGACGTCGGCGGGACGGTCCAGTTCAGTTTCACGCCAATCCGGACCGGCGCATTCGAGTTCACCGTTGGCGACGTCCCCTCGGTGCGCCGCCGGCGCGCGGACGGCGGCAGGAGCGTGACGGGAACATTCGCCGTCAGGTAACGCTCGCGCCGGCAAGCGCCGCGCGGGGTGGGCGACCACGGTCGCCGGCCGGGGGCGCACGCGGTCAGGGCCACCCGGCCCTTGCAGGGGAGACGGCGCGCCTCGGAAGACGGGGCGGCGGCGGTCCGGCGACGTCCCGTCGCGGCTCACTCCGCCGCGCGGACGCTGTAGTTCTCGTTGCGCCACATGAGCATCCGACCGTCGGGCAGCTCCTCGAAGACGAACGCCTCGCCCAGGTCGCCGTTGTCGCGCACTCGCCGGAACGTCTCGCCCTCGACGTGGCGGAGCCGGGTGAGGGCGTTCAGCGGGTTGTCGGCGGGGAGCGACAGCACGTGCAGATCGCCGTCCCGGACGAGCACCGCGCTCTCTCCCCCGAGCGGCCGCTGGTACGCGCCGATGAAGCGATCGAGGATATCCCGTGCCGACGCGGCGCGGCCGGCCGCGGGGGAGGCCTCACCGGCGGCGGCGTCGGGCTTGCCGGCCGCCTTGCGCAGGGCGGGGGCAACGATGTCGTAGGCGATCTGCGCGAACCGGCGCGCGTTCACGCCCTGCCCGTTGGCCATGAACGCGGTGGCCACCCTGTCCTGCGGGCGCAGCAGGAGATGGCTGCGGTACCCCGGGCAGGACCCGCCGTGGCCCACGAAGGTGTCCCCGTCCGACTTCCACACCGAGAACCCCAGCCCGTAGGTGGTCTCGCCGTCGGGCTCGAGCCAATGCACCCGGTGCATCTCGCGCAGCGTGTTGCGGTCGAGCAGGGCATCGCCGCCGTCGAGCACCCGGAACTGCCACGACGCGAAGCGCGCCAGGTCCTCCACCGTCGAGATGAACCCGGCGGCGGGGCTGATGCCCCGCACCCGGTAGTCGGGAACCGGCCGCCGCTCGCCGTCGCGCCCGCGCGCGGTGTAGGGGGTCGCCAGCCGGTTGCCCCGGAAGCGGTCCTCGTGGTCGGTGAAGGTGCTCGTCATCCCCAGCGGGTCGAGGAATGTTCGCGCGGATGTAGTCGCCGTAGGCCTGCCCCGACGACGACGCCACGATCTCGCCGGCCAGCGTGAGGCCCAGGTTCGAGTACTGGTAGTACGTGCGCGGCGGATACAGCATCGACTGGCTCGGCAGCCTCGCGACGATCTCTTCGTGGGTCGGGAAGGCATAGTCGGGACCCGTCCAGTACGGCGCCTTCGCCTCGCGCGGGAGTCCCGAAGTGTGGGTGAGCAGCCCCTCGACGGTGACCGGGCCCGCCTCGGGGAAGTCGTCCTGGATCTCGAACCAGTCCAGGTGGCTGGCCACGGGGTCGTCGAGATCGACCTTCCCCCGGTCGCGCAACTGCAGCACGCCGACGGCGGTGAAGAGCTTCGAGATGGAGCAGATGGAGTACATGGTCGACGCCGTCGCGGGCTCTTGCCGCTCGACGTGCGCGTACCCGTATCCCTTCGCCCAGACGATCTCCTGATCGTGCACCACGGAGAGGGAGGCGCCGGGGAGGTCTCCGTAGGCCTGCGCCGCGTCCATCCAGGTGTCGAGGAGATGAAGGGCCTCGGCGACGCCGGGGTCATCCCCGAGCGACGGCTGCGCGCGGAGCGGGGGCGCGGGAGCCAGGACGAGGACAAGCGTGGCGGTGGCCGCGGCGCTGCAGAACGCTGGCCGAAGCAGGATGCGAGGTGTCTTCATCGGATACTCCCGAGCTTGGCGTGGACGCTGTCGGTCGCCGGGCGGGACGCGAGACGCCGCCCCTGGACCAGTGCACTGGGCGGATCTATGGCGCAGACTCCCCACCGCGTTTCCGGAAGGCGATGTTCCAGGCGCGCGAGGTGCTCACCGTGAACCCGGAGACCGCGCTCGCGTCGTCGCGTCGGAACGTGAAGTACCAGCCCTGGGCGTAGAAGCCGTCGGCGAACGTCGGCGCGAGCGGAATGCGGCCCAGCTTGCGGTTCCACAGGACGAGCCTGCCGTCCTCTACCCGGAAGGTGTACCCCACGGCGAGGTCGTCGCTGTAGTACGACCCGGTGTAGGCCTCGAGCGCCTCCGCCGCGGGGCGGGCGGGCCGGGCACGGCGGTAGACAGGGCGGGGCGGACCACCCACGCGGAGAGTCGGCGGCTGGCCGCCGCCGCCGGGGGTGAACGTCACCTCCGTCGTCCCGGCGAGACGGAACCGGCCCCCGCCCGCCGGGTGCAACGTCTGCTCGGCGCCGACCCCCAGCAGGGCAAGAGCGTCGCCGCGGGCGACGACCTGCAGCGGCACGTCGTTTCCCGGACGGAGGTAGTAGCCGGCCAGGCTGGCCGCATCGGCCGTCTGGTCGCCGGTGTCGGTGTGTCCGGCCGCCGGCTCGCGGCGACGCGGCGGGGCGGACCGCCGGCTCGCTTCGCGTTCCGGCGTGGCCACGCGAGCCGGCCGGGTGTCGCGGGACGGCTCCGCCGGGCGCCCGACCAGCTCTGCCGGCGGCAGGAACACGTCGGCGATGTCGCGCGCCAGACGTCCCGGGCCGGCGCGGTCGGTGTTGCAGAGCACCGCGACCGCAAGGTCGTCGTCGGGAAAGCGGAGGAACTCGCTGCGGTAGCCGGCGTCGGCGCCGCCGTGGCCGATGGTGCGCCGGCCGCGGTGGGTCCCATGCGCCAGCCCGAACGCGTACGAGAGGCGCGCGCCGTCGTCCAGCGCGCCTCGCGCCTGAAGCTGCCGGAGCACGTCGGCGCCGCCGATCTCCCCGCTGGTGAAGTTGCGGTTCCAGTGGGCGAGGTCTTCGACTGTCGTGAACAGGCTGCTTGCGCCGACGATGGCGAAGTCGGGGATGCTGAGCCGGTAGCCGAAACCGTCTCGCGCATAGGCGTACGCGCGGTCCCGGATCAGCATGGTGTGATCGTCGCGGAACACGGTGCGCGTCATCCCCAGCGGCCGGAACAGGCGTGCGCTCGTGAACGCGCGCAGCGTCTGTCCCGACACCCGTTCGACGACGACGGCGAGCAGCGTATAGCCCGAGTTGCTGTAGACGTGGTCGCTGCCGGGGGCGAAATTGAGCGCGGTCTGGCGCGACAGCAGGTCGAGCACGTCCGCCTGCCGGATGACGTCGCCGCCCCAGCGCCAGCCCGCCATCCGCAGCATGGCCCACTGGTCGCGGATGCCGCTCGTGTGGTGGGCGAGATGCCGCAGCGTGATCGGCGCGCCGAAGTCGGGCAGCTCCGGGACGTAGCGCCGGATGTCGTCGTCCCAGGAGACTTCGCCGTCGGTCGCCAGCAGCGCGACCGCCAGCGCGGTGAACTGCTTCGACACCGAGGCGACGTGAAACACCGTCGACGGGGCGATCGGGACGTCGTACTCGAGGTTGGCGGCGCCGTACCCTTTGGCGAACACCAACTCGCCGCCCCGCATGACCGACACCGCACAGCCCGGCGCGCGCGGTCCCGTCCAGGACGCGAAGAGCGCGTCGACCCGAGGCCCGGGCCCGTCGCCTTGCGGAGCGCTCGGCCGCACCCCGGCCGCGAGCACGCCCACTGCCCCCACCGCCCCGATGGCCACCCGAAACCGCCAGAGCAGCGCTTTCATCACACGCAGGTTAGTCGACCCGCGCCGCCGCCGCAACGCCCGGCGCGCCAAATGACCGCTCCGGTCCGCCGGGCGGCCGCCTGAGGGCCCGTCACGCCGGACAGACTTCCGTTTCAGCGGGACGAACCAGCGAGGCTCCCGTCTCGGACCACGAGGCATGGACAGGTCGGCGCGATTTGTCCCGGATATCGTGGCCTGGGCGTGCCGGCAGTGAACGAAAAACTCGGCTCAACTGTGAAAATTCGTGCTGTTCGAAGAGTCTGGGCTAGTACCATGTTGGTAATGCAAGCGGACCTGACGCGCAGCGGCGCGCCAGCGCCCCGCGTGCCTCGACGCCGGCCCACTCTCGGTCTCGCCCCGGACGAGCGGCCGGGGCGACCGCTCTCGGCGGTGGCGTGTCGAGGATGGATGGTGAACCGGCGCCGACCCGTCGGAGCGATTCGTTCCGGCGCTTCTGGCCATATGCAGGGTGCCCGCGCGAAGCGCGCGGTCGCGAGGAGGGGAGGTCCTTGACATCGGCCGACGCATCGGTTGCCCTTCTGAGGAACAAGCTGGAGCTGCCCGCGCCGCGGCAGGACTACTTTTGCCGTCCGGCGCTCGTGCGACGGTTGACGCGGGGGCTGACCCAGCGTCGCCTCACCGTGCTCAGGGCGCCCGCCGGGTTCGGCAAGACGGTCCTGCTGGCCGATGTCGTCAGGCGCAGACGGGAGCAGGGAGTCGGTGTCGCCTGGGTGACGGTGGGCGCCAACGATTCGGTGGGCGACCTGGGGGCCTATCTCGTCGGCGCTCTCTCAGCGGCTGGGGTCGATCTGCCGTCTGGACATGCCGGGTCGGTGGGGCAGAGCGCCTCGCGCACGGCGGCACTGCTGACCCATGCCATGCAGGAACACGCCGCGCCCTGTCTGCTCGCCTTCGACGAGGTGGAGCGGCTGCCTCGCGAGACGGTGCCTCTGGTGGACCTGCTGCTGAGGGCCCACCCGCCGAACCTGCACATCGCGCTGGCGATGCGCGCCAATCCGGGCTTCGATCTGAGTGGCGCGATCCTCGATGGAGCAGCGGAGGTCATCCAGGCGAGGGACCTCCGTTTCTCGATGCCGGAGGTGGCGCAGTTCTTCGGTGGCGAACTGTCCCGAGGGGACCTGGCCACGGTCATGGAGCGCACCGATGGATGGCCCGTCGCGCTGCAGATCTGCCGCACCATGCGGTCCACCGAACCGGGTCTGATCATCACCGGCGACGAACTCGTCACGACGAACTTCCTCGGCGTGCGCCTGCTGGGTGATCTGACCGAGCGGGAGATCGCCCCGCTCCTCGAACTGTCGGTCTTCGACGATCTGGATCCGGAACTGGTGGACGGTGTGCTGGGCTCGGGCGAGGCACGCCGGCGGATCGTGGCGCTCTCCTCGCTGGATGGTCTCCTGGTGGCCGGCGAGCGCGAGGGCGCAGCGCACCGGCGCCTGCACCCGCTCATCAAGAATTACTGTGCCGAGCAGCTCCTGCTCAGAAATCCGGAGCGCAAACGGGAGCTCCACGTGGCTATTGCGCACGCCATGTCGCGCCGGGGCGATCTGTTGGGGGCTCTGCGTCACGCCAACGAGACGCGCGACGGACGGCTCCTCGGCGATCTGCTCGAGCGCGAGGGCGCGTTCCGCGTGTGGCAGCGGGAGGGACCGTCACGGCTGTTCCGGGCCGACCGCTACCTGACGCCGGCGGTGATCGATGCGTATCCACGGCTGGGGCTGCTGCACGCTGCCGTGCTCGCATTCAAGGCGAAATTCATGGAGGCGCGGGCCCTGTACACAGCGGTCGAGCACAGGACGGAGGGCTTCACCCGCGACCGCGACGGCGGTGACGACACCGGGCTGGTCGTCGACAGCCTGTTCACGAGGACGCTCCTGGCGGGCATCCGCGATACGGGCGTCGAGGAATCCGACCTTCCCCGCTCGCCGGATCCCAGCCGCCGGCTCGACGTGCAGTGCGGCTGGAGCACGCTGAAATGCGTCGTGCATCACCAGGCGGCCGAGTTCGCCTTGAGCCGGCGCCATGGGCTCGAAGCTCTGTCCTTCTTCGAGCGGCGCGGATTCCGTTACGGCGAAGTGTTCATGTCCCTCTATCTGGGCATGGCCGCCATGGCGCACGGGCAGGTCCAGGCCGCCGTCGGCGCGTACGCCCGCGCGCGGCGTGTCGCGAAGCGTCATCTCGGCGGGGATGCCTGCCTGGCGGGGAACTGCGATGTCCTGCTGACCGAGCTCGACGTGGAGCGGAACCGCGAGAAGGCGTTCCAACAGCGTCCTGTGACCTACCCGTGGCCGCGCGGTTCCTGGTTCGACGTGGACGCCGCCTCGATCGCCGTCGAGGCCGAGTTGCGGTTCGCACGGGGAAAGGCCGAGGGCAGCCTCGAGCTGCTCCACGAGGCGCTGGCTCGGGTACGGTACGCCGGCATCGAGGGCATGGAGCGGTACCTGGCGTCGCTGCTGTGTCTGTATCTGGTCGAGGCCGGGCAGGTCGATGCGGCTGAGCGGGCGTGGCGGGACCACTCACTGCCGTCACGGGCGCCGGAGCTGCTCGATCTCTGCCGTCAGCCGTGGCGGGAGATGGAGGCGCTGTCCTGTGCGCGCATCCGGTTGTTGACCGAGCAGGGCGCGCTCGAGGCTGCGGCCGATCTGGCCGACCGGGTGGGCGGCGCTTCCGCGGCGGCCGGGTGGATGCGCACCCGGATGCGGGTTCTCGCCCTGGCGATCCTCGTCGAGGAGCGCGCGGGACGACGCGAGCGAGCGGTGGAGCGGCTCGAGGAGTACCTGCGCGCAGTGGAGCAGGCGCCCTACTATCGGCCGCTGGTCCGTGTTCGCGGGGGCGTCCGCGGCGTGGTCGAGGACCTGCCCGCGATGGTCAACGACCCCGGCATCCTGCGGACTGCCGAGTCGGTGGCGCTGCACGTGAATCCGCCGGTACGCGACGCCGCGGCCCTCTCGCCCCGCGAGATGATGGTGCTCACGGCGCTCGAACGCGGTCTCCGGAACAAGGAGATCGCGAACAGCCTCGGCGTGAGCGAGGACGGCGTGCGCTACCACCTCAAGAAGCTCTATCGCAAGCTGCAGGTCGCCGGGAGGCGCGACGCCGTACGCCGCGCGCGCGAGACGGGCCTGCTGCATGCCGCCGGCGCGCCAGCCGCCGGCGATTCCCCGCCGCCAGCCGCTTCCGCACAGAGAACCTGACCGGCGGGCATACCGGTGCTCGCGGCGGTCCCCGCGCCGTCGCCTCACGAGAGCCGGCCCCGTCGGCGCGCTCCGACCGCGTCCGCTCGGCTGCGCTGTCGGCCCTGCGCCGGCCGCGGGTGGTGGCGGCTGCAGGCA
>CBDATI010000046.1:0-204193 GCA_965199675.1 Vicinamibacterales bacterium
CACCGCGCCGCCGGCGATCAGTTCGTCGTCTCCGCGCAAGCCCGCCGTCGTCAGCAACTGCGTGGCCCCCGCCGCGGTTGGGAGCCACGTCTTCGAGCTGCGCCGCCGCTTCCGCGAGGTGCTCGACGGCGAGACGGCGGCCCGGTTCGGCAGTCACCGCGACGTCGCCGGTGTCGACCGGTGGTGCGATCTCGCGGGGGGCGCGGATCGCGAGGACGGTCCCGACCGCGACGACGACTGCTGCGGCCCCGAGCGCCGCCGCCCGGCGCGCCAGCAGCGCTCCGAGCAGCCGCCGAAGGGCCGGCGCCCACGGTTCGCGCGGCGGGCGGACGGGGCCGCGGCCGGCGAGTCCGGCCGAGAGGGCGGGCACGAGGCTCAGCGCCGCCGCCCACGCTACCGCCACCGCCGCGCACACCGCGATGGCCTGGTCGCGGAAGAGGGCGCCGGCGAAGCCCCCGGCCGCGATCACCGGGAGGAAGACCACCATCGTGGTGATGGTGACGCTCGTCACGGGAGCCGCCACCTGCGCCGCGCCGGCCACCGCCGCCGCCGCCGGCGCGAGGCCCCGTTCGCGTTGGCGGTGGATGTTCTCGACGACGATGATGGCGGTGTTGACGAGCAGGCCGATGCCGAGCGCGAGCCCGCCGAGCGAGATGAGGTTGAGCGAGACGTCGAGCCATTCCATGGCCGCCAGCGCCCCGAGCAGGGCCACGGGGATCACCACGCCGATCACCACCGGCTGCCGCTAGTCGCCAAGAAAGCAGAACAGGACGCCGAACGCGAGGACGCCGCCCAGCCCCACCGAGGCGAGGGCGCCGGTGAGGGCGGCGCGGATGAAGCCGGCCTGTTCCTGGGCGATCTCCAGCCGGATGCCGGGATGTTCGGCCCGGAAGTCGTCGAGTCGGCGGCGCACCCGGTCGGTCACCGTCAGCGCGTTGGCCGAGGCCGTCTTGTAGAGGCGGACGCCCACCGCGCGCCGCCCGTCGAAGCGCAGCACGGTTTCGGGTTCGTCGGGGACGACGGCGACGCGGGCCACGTCGCCGAGCCGGACCCGCGGGGCGGGGTCCGGCCCCGAGACGAGGACGGCTTCGAGGTCGGCCGGCGAGCGCACCAGCGCCGGCACCCGCAGGCTGTAGCGGTACGGGCCGCGGCGCAGGGTCCCGCTCTCGGGGACGACCACCGCGCGCCGGATGGCCTCGGCGATGTCCGCCGGGGCGATGTCGAGAGGCCGGGCTCGCTCGGGGTCGAGCTCGACGAGAACCCGTTCGCCGAGGTCGCCGACGAGTTCGGCGCCGGCCACGCCCTCCAACTGCTCGAGCTGCGGCCGCAGCATCTCGCGCAGGGCGCGGCTGAGGTCGGCGAGGCGGGCCGCCTCGCGGCCGCCGGGGGCCGCGAGGCGGCGGTTGCGGTCGCCCTCCGCCGCGGAGCCATGCGCCCCGGCGGTCGACGCCGCCAGCACCAGGAACGGCCGATTGCCGGGGTCCCAGCGCCGCACTGCGGGTCCGGAGACGGTCTGCGGCAGGAGATGGCGGGCTTCGTCGAGGCGTTCCCGGACGTTCAGGACGGCGAGATCGAGATCGGTCCCCCACGGGAACGCGAGGGCGACGACGGCGACGCCGTCACGCGACACCGAGTCGATCTGCTCGACGCCCGGCGTGCCGCCGAGCGCCTGTTCGACCGGGATGGTGACGAGCTCTTCGACCTCCGCCGCCGGCGCGTCGGCGAGCCGCCATTGCACCGAGAGTCGGGGAAGCTCCAGCGCCGGCAGCAGGTCGAGGGGCAGTCGCAGGCAGGCGACGACGCCGAGGAGGGCGACGGCGAGCGCGCCCATGCCGGTCCCGATGGGGCGGTCGACGAACGTGCGGATCATCGGCGCATCCGGGACGAGCGCGCGTCTCCGTGCTCGGATCGGCGAAGCGGCGGGCGCCGCCGCCGTCCCGCGCCTCTCGAGTGACCCTCGCGCGGGGGAGCCGACCGGGCCGCGATTGTAGCGCAGGGCCATCGTCGACCGGTGTCGAGGCGGCGCTCGGGATGGCGGATTCGCAGATGGCGTGCGCCGCCGGAGCGGGGCGCGCCGCCGGGCGCCGTGTCGCCGCCTGATCCGAAGGCGGGAACCTCGGCGGCCTGAGCTGCGTCAGTGCAATCGACCGGCGGCGTGCGGCCGACCGCCGATGACCACCGGGAGACAGGGGGATCGATGGCGTTGATCCATACCGAGGATCTCTGGAAGACGTACCACATGGGGGCCGAGTCGGTGCACGCCCTCAGCGGCGTGTCGCTCGACATCGAGCGCGGCGAGTTCGTCGCGATCATGGGCCCGTCCGGCTCGGGGAAGTCGACCCTGATGAACCTCATCGGCTGCCTCGACACGCCCACCAGCGGAACCTACCGGCTGAACGACAAGGATGTGAGCCGGATGAACGACGACGAGCTCGCGCGCATCCGCAACGAGGAGATCGGGTTCGTCTTCCAGACCTTCAACCTGCTGCCGCGGGCGTCGGCCCTGCACAACGTCGAGTTGCCGCTGATCTATGCGGGCGTGCCGGCGGCGCGGCGGCACGAGCGGGCGGTCACGGCGCTCGAACTCGTGGAGCTGGAGGACCGGATGGACCACCGGCCGAACGAGCTGTCGGGCGGGCAGCGTCAGCGGGTGGCCATCGCCCGGGCGTTGGTGAACCAGCCGTCGCTGCTGCTCGCCGACGAGCCGACGGGGAACCTCGATTCGAAGACGGGGCGGGAGATCATGACGATCTTCGAGGGGCTGCACCGTGCCGGCAACACCATCGTGTTGATTACCCATGAGGCCGATATCGCGCAGCACGCCCACCGGGTGATCCACCTGATGGACGGGGCGGTCGAGCGCGAGGACGCCAATCCCGATCCGACGGGCGCCGGCGACGTGCAGGTCTCGATGCGAACCGCCTGATTTCCGACCGACCAACGGTGCTACGATGGGTCGAGCAGTGGCTCGTCAGGCGGCCACGGCCGGCGGCGATGCGGGAGCGCAGCGATGCAGACGGAACCGCGGAAGCTCGAGCGACGCACGGACGACCTCGAGCGTCGCGTCGACCGGATCGAGGAGATCCTGCCGACTCTGGCGACCAGGGCGGACCTGCAGGCGACGGAACGAAGCCTGCGGACCGAGATCGGGGAGGTGGAGCAACGCCTGCGGACCGAGATCGCCGACACGGCGCAGGGTCTGCGGACCGAGATCAGGGAGGTGGAGCAACGCCTGCGGACCGAGATCGGGGAGGTGGAGCAACGCCTACGGACCCATTTCGACGTCGTGAGCGAAGGGCTGCGCCACGACATCCAGCTCGTCGCCGAAGCGGTCGCCTCGCTTGCGGAACGAGGCCGTTAGTTGGCGGTTGCCGCTCCGGGCAAGCTCTCCCGGGGTTGTCCAGCCGTATCCCGCGAGACTCACCCGACGTCAGTCGAGCTCGGTCCCGGTCAGCAGGCGGTAGGCCTCCCGGTATTTCTCCCGGGTCTTCGCCACCACGTCGTCCGGCAGCGCCGGCGCCGGAGGCTGACGGTTCCACTGCAGCGCGTCCAGGTGATCCCTGACGAACTGTTTGTCGAAGCTCGGCTGGGCGACTCCCGGGCGATATGTCTCCCGAGGCCAGAACCGCGACGAGTCGGGAGTCAGGGCCTCGTCGATCAGGATGATCTCGTCCCCTTCCCCGATGTCGCCGCCTGCCGCCTCGGCCCCGTCGGCCCGCAACAGCCCGAACTCGAACTTGGTGTCGGCGACGATGATGCCGCACGACTCGGCGTGCTCGGCGCCGTGCGCGTAGAGCGCCAGGGTCAGCTCGCGGAGCCGGGCGAGCAGCCGGGGACCGACGATCCCGGCCGCCTGCTCGGCCGTGATGTTCTCGTCGTGGCCGCTGGTCGCCTTCGTCGCGGGTGTGAAGATGGGCTCGGGCAGCCTGTCGGACTGCCGCAGGCCGGCCGGCAGCTCGACGCCGCAGACGGCGCCGGTGCGGCGGTAGTCGGCCCAGCCCGAGCCGGCGAGATACCCGCGGGCGACGCACTCGACGGGGATGGGCTCGGTGCGTCGCACCAGCATCGACCGTCCCCGCAACGTCGCCGCATGGGGATGGCAGGCGGCGGGGTAGTCGTCCGGGTCCGTCGACACGAGATGGTTCTTCACGATCGACCCGGTGCGCGCGAACCAGAACGCGGAGAGCCGGGTCAATACCTCGCCCTTGTCGGGGATCGTCGATCCGAGGACGAGGTCGTAGGCGGAGATGCGGTCGGTCGCGACCATCAGGAGACGGTCGTCGACGGCGTAGAGATCGCGGACCTTGCCGCGACGCTGCGGCTCCAGTCCCTCCAGCGATGTCTCGAACAGTGCGGGTGCGGACGTCACGATAGCCTCACTCCAGATTCCGGCCGCCCTCCTCATGCCGCGCAGGCGGGCGACGGCCGGTTTTCCCTGGCGCCCTCCGGGACGCGGCGCAGTTGCAGGGTCGTCCACGAGTTGCCGGGACTCGCCGTTGGAGACGACCGGCGCCCGGAAAATGTAGAATCGTAGCTTACCGAAGAGATGCGCAGGCGGCAAGGAGGCGCGCCGAGGGTCTCGCGTCGAGCCCCGGCGCGCCCGTCGCGGCCGACCGCTGCGACGGCTCGACACCCCACGACACCGCTCCCGGACAGATTATCCCAACGCATGCGTACGCACCTTCGAACCGTCGGCGTGGTCGGGCTCGCCGTGGCCCTCATGGCGTGGGTGTTCCGGAGCAGCGATGCGGCGTCGGTGTGGGCGGAGATCGCACGGGCCCGGGTCGATCTCGTCGCCGCTTCGGTGGCGGGAATCGCCCTCGCCTACGTGGTTCGCGTCAAGCGGTGGTTGCTGCTGCTGGCGCCGCTCGGGCCGGTCGGGGTCGGGTCGGCGACCCGTGCGACCATCATCGGGTTCGCGACATCGACCATCGTGCCCCGGCTGGGCGAGGTGGTGCGGCCCTATCTGCTCTCCCGCCGCGAGTCGCTCAGCATGAGCGCGGCGCTGGCGACGATCGTGGTCGAGCGCCTGCTGGACATGATCGCGGTGATTCTGCTCTTCGGGCTGTTCCTCGTCGCCTTCAGCAGCCAGCTCCCCGCCACCGACGAGCAGGTCCTCGGCGCCCTCAAGGCGGGGGGGCTGACGGTCGCGCTCGGTGCCGGCGTGTTCCTGGCGCTGGTCTGCGGGGCGGCGCGCCGCCCCGAGTGGGTGACGTCGTTCGCGGGCTGGTTGGAGAGGCTGGCGCCGCACGGCCCCGGCGCGGCCGCGAGCCGCTTCATCGCCCGCTTCAGCGCCGGGCTGGGGGTGGCCCGCGACCCGGGTCGGCTGCTGCGGGCCGTCGCGTGGTCGTTGGTGATGTGGTCGCTGGTGGGGGCGACCGCGTGGTGGGGCTGCCTGGCCTTCGGCATCGCGCTGCCCCCGAGCAGCGGCCTGCTCCTGATGGTGTTGATGGCCCTCGGCGTATCGGCCCCGACGCCGGCCGGCGTCGGGGGGTTCCACGCCGCGGTCCAGGTGGGGTTGACCGCGTTCTACGAGGTGCCGATGGACGCCGCGGTGGGCGCGGCCCTGGTGCTGCACGCGGCGACGTTCGCGCCGGTGACCGTGGTCGGCCTGGTGTGGATGGCGCGCGACGGCATCACCTTCCGGGGGATGACGGACCTGACGTCCTCGTCGACGTCTCGCGGCCCGGCCGGCCCATCGTCTCCGCCCGGCGAGGCGCCCGTCCCCGACGGCGCGGCCCCCGCGGACGGTGGCTCGACGTGAGCCGGCGCGGCCGGGCGGAGGGTCGGCGGGAGCGACGAACGTCGCCGTGAGCGGGGCTGTCCGGCCCCGGAACCGGTCGATCCAGAGAACGACATGAAGTGCCCGTTCTGCGGCCACCTCCGCGACAAGGTCGTCGATTCGCGCGAGAGCCGGGAGGGCGAGGTCATCCGCCGCCGGCGCGAGTGCCTGGCGTGCGAACGCCGCTTCACCAGCTATGAGCGGATCGACGAGATTCCGTACATGGCCGTGAAGAAGGACGGCAGCCGCGAGCGTTTCGAGCGCCAGAAGATCACGTCCGGGATGCTCAAGGCGTGCGAGAAGCGGCCGGTGTCGGTGGCCGCGGTCGAGGCCCTCGCGGATCAGGTGGAGGCCACGCTCCAGGAGCGCCCGGAGAAGGAGATTCCGACCAAGGAGATCGGGAAGCTGGTGATGCGGGAATTGCGGAAGCTCGACAAGGTCGCCTACGTTCGGTTCGCCTCGGTGTATCGGGACTTCCGCGACGTCGGGGAGTTCATGACGGAGCTGCAGGACCTGCTCGACGCCAAGGATTGAGGTCCGGAGCCAGCTCACGCGTCGGGGGTGACCGTCGCAGGGCTCGCGCGCTCCGCGAGGCGGTGGTCGAGCACGCGGCCGAGGCTGAACCCGTCGATGCGCAGGGCGCGGGCGGCGGCGGGCAGGAGGGCGGCGGCGGGAACCAGACCCACCACCTCGCTGTTGCGCACCTCGACGCCGTGCTGCGCCGCCTCGCGGCGGACGGCCTCGAACGCCTGGTGGATCGGCGTGCGTTCGAAATCCACGAGGTTCATCGAGACCTGCACCACCGCGGGGCTCTCCGTTCTCACCCCGATCGCCTTGACCGCATCGAGCCCGCCGTCTGACGCCCGTACCGCCCGGGCGATGCGTCGCGCGACGTCGAGGTCGCCGGTGTCGAGATTGACGTTGAACGCGACGAGCAGGCGTCGCGCCCCGATGACGGTGGCCCCCCCGGTGGGGTGGGGCGCGGCGGGACCGAAGTCGGGCCGCCATTCCGGCCGGCCCATCTTCGCGGTGAGGTTCTCGAAGCCGCCGCGGCGAATCAGTTCGAGTCGCCGCCGGTCGGGGGTGCGCGCGGCCTCCTCGTACAGGTAGACCGGCAGGTCGAAGCGCCGCGCGACGGCTTCGCCGAGCTCGGCCGCGAGGGCGACGCAGGCGGGCATGCCGGCCGCATCCAGGGGGACGAACGGGGTCACGTCCACCGCGCCGATGCGGGGGTGGACGCCGGAGTGGGCGCGAAGGTCGATGCGGGCGAGCGCCGCGGCGTACAGCGCGAGCAGGGCGGTCTTCAGCGGCATGGCGCCGCCCACCAGCGTGAAGACGGAACGGTTGTGGGCGGCGTCCGACGACGTGTCGAGCAGGGTCGCGCCGGGCACGCCGGCGACCGCGGACGCGAGGGCGTCGACGACGTCCCGGCGCCGCCCTTCGCTGACGTTCGGCACTGCCTCGATCAGGCCCACGGCGCAGATATAGCACAGACCGTCGGCGCCGGTCCGGGCGCGCCGCCGGCTGGTAGAATGGCTCCGATGCGGATGCCGCCACGAGGGTCGTCGCCCCTGAAGCACGGATGCGGGAGGCGGCCCTGACCCCGCCCGGTTCGGGTCGGCCCGCGCCTCGGCGAGATTCCCGTTCGGCGCAGTCCGGGGACTCGTCGGCCGGTCCCGGCCGCGACCTGCTGCTCTTTCCGCCGGAGGTGGACACCCGGGTCAGGCAACCGAGGGTGCGCGCCCCGCTCCGCGTGCGGCGGTCCGCTCAGGACGCCGGCGACGCGAGATCGGGTGAGCGGCGCCGCGTGTCCGCGTCGTCGTCCGAGAGTTCGCCGCCGGCGGTCGAAGCGCCGCCGCGGGCGGCGGGGCTCGTCGTGCGCGTCGCCGCCGGATGCTGCGACCTCTTGCTGCTGGCCGGCCTCGACGCGCTGGTGGTCTGGCTGACTCTCCGGCTCGCGGGGCTGGACCTGCAGTCGTTCGGGGCCCTGCCGTTGTTGCCGCTGGTGGCTTTCCTGTGCCTTCTCGACGTGGGGTACCTCGCGGGGCTGACGGCGGCGGGGGGCCAGACGATCGGCAAGATGGTCTGGGGTCTGCGGGTGGCCGATGCCGCCGGGGGGACGGTCTCGCTGCCGAGGGCGTTGGCCCGCACCGTCTGGACGCCGGTGTCCATGACCGTCGGCATCCTGTGGATCTTCCTCGGCCGCGACGGCCGGGCCCTGCACGACGTGCTTTCGCACACCCGGGTGATGACCGTCTCTCCGCCCCCGCAGGCATCGCCGGAGGGCGGGAAGGCGTGATGATGCCGGCGGCGGGGTGGCGGAACCGGATGGTCCTCGGGATCGCCACCATGGGCCCGTGCGGCCACGCGCGCGTCGCCCCCGGGACGTTCGGGTCGGCGGCGGGGCTGCTGACGTTCTGGGCGGTCCGGGCAACCGGCTCCCTGGCCGTGGAATTGGCGGTGCTGCTGGCGGTGACCGCCGTCGGCGTGGTGGCCGCGACGCGGGCGGAGTCGGCGACCGGACGCCGCGACCCCGGGCTCATCGTCATCGACGAGACGGCCGGCATGCTCCTGACCCTGGCCGCCGTCCCCGTGGGGCTCGGCGGCGCAGTGGTCGGGTTCCTCGCCTTCCGCCTCTTCGACATCGTGAAGCCGTTCCCCGCCCGGCGCGCCGAACGGCTGCCCGGCGGCCTGGGCGTGATGGCCGACGATCTCGTCGCCGGCTTGTACGCACAGGTCCTGCTGCGCCTCTTCCTCTGGGTGACCGGCGCCTGACCCGAACCGGCGGACCCCGGCCTCGCGGCATCCGGGAGCTCCGGCGCAACGCCGCGGAACCCGATCGATGACCCTCACGAGCCCCCCGCAGCCCGAGGCCCCCCTGTCGACGGCCGAGATCATCGCGGTGGGCACGGAGCTGCTGACGCCGTTCCGCTCCGACACCAATTCGCTGTATCTGACCGCCGGCCTGAACGAGCTCGGCATCGTCGTTCGGCGCAAATCGATCGTCGGCGACCACGCCGGCGACCTGACCGCGGCCGTGAGATCCGCGCTGGCCCTGGTCGACCTGGTGGTGATGTGCGGCGGGCTCGGTCCTACCGAGGACGACCTGACTCGCGAGACCGTCGCCCGCGTGCTCGATCGTCCCCTCCGCGAAGATTCCGCCATCGTCGCGCGGCTCCGGGCGCGCTTCGCGCGCCGCGGCTGGAACATGCCGGAGAACAATCGCCGCCAGGCGCGGGTGCCGGCGGGCGCGGTCGTGCTCGACAACCCGCGGGGCACGGCGCCGGGACTCTGGCTGGAGCACGCCGGCCGGGTGGTGGTCCTGCTGCCGGGGCCCCCGCGCGAGCTGGAGCCGATGTTCACCGGGCTGGTCGAGGGCCGCCTTGCCGCCCGGGCGACCGGGAAGCGGCTGTACCGGCGGGTGCTGCGGGTGGCGGGCCGGGGGGAGTCGCACGTCGAAGAGCGGGCCCAGCCCGTCTACGAGCGATGGCGGCGGGCCGAGCCTCCGGTGGAGACGACGGTGCTCGCGTCGCCGGGGCTCGTGGAACTGCACCTGTCGACCCGGGCGGGGTCGGCGTCGGCCGCCTCCGCCGTCCTCGACGCGGCGGCCGGGGAGTTGACGGACGCGCTGGGAGACCATCTGTTCAGCGCCGACGGACGTTCGCTCCCCGAGGTGGTGGGGGCCCTGCTGGCGCACGACGGCCTCCGCGTGGCGGTCGGGGAGTCGTGCACCGGCGGACTGGTGACGGCGCGGCTGGTGGACGTACCGGGCAGCTCGGGATACGTCGTGGGCGGCGTCGTCGCCTATTCCAACGCCGTGAAGCAGGCGGCGCTGGGGGTGCCGGTGGCGGTCCTCGAGACCCACGGGGCGGTCAGCGAGCCGGTGGCGCTGGCGATGGCGGCCGGCGCGCGGCGCGTGGGCAACGCCGATCTCGGGGTCGCGGTCACCGGCGTGGCGGGGCCCGGCGGCGGGACGGACGCCAAGCCGGTCGGCACCGTCTGCATCGCGGTCGTGGGCCCGGGAGACGCGGAGTCCGCGACTACCGTGCGCCTGCCCGGCGACCGCGCCGCGATCCGCGGTCAGGCCGCCCGCGTCGCGCTGGACCTGTTGCGCCGGGTTCTGCTGCGGCACGAGGGAGACCTTGCGGGTCTTCGCCGCGGTTGACCCGGACCCTGCGGTCCGCGCCGCGGCCGCCCGCACGGCGCGGGCGCTGGCGGGCGGCCTGGCGGGCATCGCGGACGAGCGGGTACGGTGGGTTGCGCCGGAGCGGCTGCACGTCACCCTCCGTTTCCTCGGCGAGGTGAGGGAGGCCGACGCCGATGCGGTCCGCGCGGTGCTGCGGTCGCCCCTCGAGACGGGAGCGTTCCTCGCCCGGGCGTCGGGCCTCGGGTGCTTTCCGCCATCCGGCCCGCCTCGCGTGCTGTGGCTGGGTATCGGCGAGGGCAGCGACGGGATGGCCGAGCTCAGGTCCGAGCTCGACCGGCGCCTCGCGGCGGCGGGACGCCCGCCCGAGGTCCGGCCGTTGCGCCCCCACCTCACGCTGGGGCAGATGAAGCGGTGGCCGCCGCGAAGCCGGCGTCACCTGGACCGGGTTCTCTCGGAGGTCCGTCCTGAGACCCCGGGGTGGCTGGTCGACCACGTCACCCTGTACGAGAGCCGGCAGACGCCGCGCGGCGCCCGCTACCACGTGCTGGAGTCGACGGACCTCGGGCGGCCCGCCGGCCGGTGAGCGTGTACAGTGGATCGGGGTCATGGCGATGGCGGGCACGGGTGCATCGATGAACGACGTGGCGGTTTTGGGAGCCGGCGCCTGGGGGACGGCGCTGGCGATTCATCTGGCGCGGGTGGGGAAGCGGACGCACTTGTGGGCAAGGGATGAGACCCTCGTGGATCGGTTGCGGCGGGACCGCGTCAACGCGGCGTACCTGCCGGAAGCCGCGATCCCGGCCGCGGTCGCGCCGACGGCGTCCCTCGAAGAAGCGGTCGACGGGGCGGAGGCGGTCGTGCTCGCGGTGCCGTCCCACGGCGCGCGGGCGCTGTTGCGGCGCGCCGCCCCGGCCGTGGGTCCGGGCGCGACCGTGGTCAGCGCGACCAAGGGCTTCGAGACCGGTACGCTGAACCGGATGTCCGAGGTCATCGAGCAGGAGCTGGGCCCGGGGCGCCCGGTGGTGGTGCTGTCCGGCCCGTCGTTCGCAGCGGAGGTCGCGCGCGCGGCGCCCACCGCGGTGTCGGTGGCGGGCCGGTGCGGCGATGTCGTGCGCACCGTGCAGCAGGAGTTTCGCGCCGGCGCGTGTTTCCGGCTCTATGCCAGCGACGACGTCGTCGGCGTCGAGGTCGGCGGCGCCGCGAAGAACGTGATCGCCATCGCCGCCGGGGTGGTCGACGGGCTGGGCCTGGGGCCGAATGCCCTGGCGGCTGTCATCACCCGCGGCCTCGCGGAGATTTCCCGGCTCGCCTGCGCCCTCGGCGCGAGGCGAGAGACCCTGGCCGGACTGAGCGGGCTCGGCGACCTCGTGCTGACCTGCACCGGGGGCCTGAGCCGGAACTGGCGCGTGGGCCGCGAGCTCGGCCGCGGCCGGCCTCTCGATGAGATACTGGCGGGCATGCAGTCGGTGGCGGAGGGTGTCAAGACGACCGCCGCCGCCCTCGAGTTGGGTAGCCTGCACGGCGTCGACCTGCCGATCACCGCGCAGATGGGCGCGGTCCTCGCCGGCCGGATCGAGGCGCGGGCAGCCGTCGAAGAGCTGATGCTGCGCCGGCAGCGGCCCGAGTCGGACGGCGACGAGAGGGGGCGGTCGTGAGCTTCTTTGGACGGCTCAGGGCCGGCCTTCGGCGGACCGCGGTCGAGTTGCGGCTGAACGAACTGCCTGAGGTCCCGCGTGCCGAAGGCGGCGCACCGGCCGCCGCGGCGGTCTCCGTCGAGACCCTCGACGCCCTCGAGGAGATCCTGATCGAGGCCGATCTCGGGGTCGTCGCGACCACCCGGCTCGTCGAGGCGGCGCGAGACCGGGCGGGCCGCGAGGACCTGCGCTCGGTCGTCAAGGCCGAGTTGTTGCGGGTGCTCGCCGCCGCCCCCGCCCCCACCCCCGCTGCGCGACCCCGGGTCGTGCTCGTCGTGGGGGTCAACGGAACGGGCAAGACCACCACCGTCGGCCGGCTCGCGCGGCTGCTCGCCCAGGCCGGCGAGCACCCCGTCATCTGCGCCGCGGACACGTTCCGGGCGGCGGCGGTCGAGCAGCTCGAGGTGTGGGCGCGCCGTGTCGAGGCCGACTTCGTCCGCGCCCGCCCCGGCGCCGACCCGGCCGCGGTGGTCTTCGACGCCATCTCCTCGGGCAGGGCGCGGGACCGCGACACCGTCCTCGTGGACACCGCGGGACGCCTCCACACCCGTTCGAACCTCATGGCCGAGCTCGACAAGATCCGGCGGGTGGCGGGACGCGCGGTCGAGGGTGCGCCGCACGAGACGCTGCTCGTGCTCGACGCCACGGTGGGTCAGAACGGGCTGTCGCAGGCCCGGGCGTTCCTCGATTCGGCCGGGGTCACGGGGATCGTCCTGACGAAGCTGGACGGCACCGCGAAAGGTGGTATCGCCGCGGCGATCACCGCGGAGCTGGGGGTCCCCATCCGCTACGTGGGGGTGGGAGAGCAGATCGACGACCTGCTCCCGTTCTCGGCGGAGCAGTACGTGGACGCGCTGTTCGAGTCGGGATGGTGACGGGGAAGCGGGACGGCGGCGACGGCGTGCCCTCGGCCTCGCCCGGCGCCTCGGACGACACCTTGATGGCGCAGGCCCTGGATCTCGCGGCGCGCGGGCGCGGTTCGACGAGTCCGAACCCGATGGTGGGAGCGGTCCTCTGGAAAGCGGGACGTATCGTCGGGCGCGGCTACCACGTCCGCGCCGGCGCCCCCCACGCCGAGGCGGTGGCCATCGACGAGGCCGGCCCGGCCGCCCGGGGGGCGACGCTCTACTGCACGCTCGAGCCCTGCTGCCACACCGGCCGGACCCCCCCCTGCGTCGACCGCATCGTCGAGGCCGGGGTGCGCCGGGTGGTGGTGGGCGTGACCGACCCCGACCCCCGGGTCGACGGCGGGGGTGTCCGACGCCTGCGCGCCCACGGGATCGAGGTCGTGGTGGGGGTGGCGGCGGACCGCGCCGCCCGCCTGAACGAGGCCTTCTTCACCGTGAAGCGGCGGGGGCGGCCGTTCGTCACCCTGAAGGCAGCGGTGAGCCTGGACGGGCGCATCGCGGCCGCGCCCGGCCGGCGGACCGGTTTGAGCGGCGCGCGATCGCAGGCGCACGCCCACGAGGTCCGCGCGGTGGTCGACGCCGTGGGAGTCGGGTCCGGGACGGTGCTCGTCGACGATCCCCTGCTGACGGCGCGGGGGCCGGCGCGGCGGCGGCGGTTCGTCCGCGTGATCTTCGACACGAGAATGCGCACGCCGCCCGACGCGCGCGTGCTGACGACGTTGAGCCACGGTCCGGTCGTGGTCGTGACCACCGCCGCCGCGGCGGAGGCTTGGCCGGCCCGGGCGGCCGCCCTCGAGGCGGCGGGCGCCACCCTCGAGCGCCTGCCGGCCCGCGACCCCGCCCTGACGGCGGCGCGCCTTGTCGCCCACGACGTGAGCGACCTGTTGATCGAGGGCGGCGCCGAGATCCACCGGGCGGCGTGGAAGGCGGGCATCGTCGATCGCGTCCGCCTGTACCTGTGTCCGGTGACCCTGGGGCGGAAGGGAGTCCCGTGGATGCCGGACGCACGTTTCTCCCTGGCCGCGCTCGGCCCGATCCGGACGCGGTGCCTGGACGCGGACGTCCTGTTGGAGGCCGATGTTCAACGGTTTGATTGAAGCGACAGGCGAGGTGGCCGAGCTGACGCCGATTCCGGAGGGGTTGCGCCTGGGGGTGCGGACGCCGGTGGCGCGCGAACTGGCCCTCGGCGAGAGCATCGCCGTCAACGGCGTCTGCCTCACCGTGGTCCGGGCCGACGACGCGTCGTTCTCGGCCGACGTGTCGCCGCAGACGATGCGGGTGACGAACCTGGGCGGGCTCGCGCTGCGCGGCGCGGTGAACCTGGAGCGGTCCATGCGCGCGGACACGCGGGTCGGGGGTCACTTCGTGCAGGGGCATGTCGACGGTACCGGCCGCATCGAGGGCATCCGGCACGAGGCGGAGTTCCACTGGGTCTCGGTGTCCTTTCCCGCCGGCATGGCGCCCCTCCTGGTGCGGAAGGGGTCGATCGCCGTCGACGGGATCAGCCTGACGGTGGCGGAACTGCGGGGCGCCGGATTCGACGTGCAGATCGTGCCCTACACCTGGGAACACACCAATCTCGGCCGGGCCCGGGTCGGCGCCGTCGTCAACCTCGAGTGCGATATCATCGGAAAGTACGTGGTCCGCGCCCTCGAGGTCGGCGAGTTCTGGCGGTCTGGTGACGGGAGCCCGGGATCCGGCGCCGCGTGACGGCGCGGGGGTGAGGGCCGAGCGAGACGGCGGCGCGAGGCGGTGGGGACGACGCAGGGCGCGGGGTTCCCCGGGTGGAGAGCGTCATGGCCGAAGAGAATGGGGGCGCGCGGGCGCGCCGCAGGCGGTTCGCGCTGGCCGACAAGTCGCCCCGCCGTGGGCCGTTCGCGCCCGTCGACGAGGCGGTGGACGCCATCCGAGAAGGCAGGATGGTCATCGTCGTCGACGACGAGGACCGCGAGAACGAAGGCGATCTGACGGTCGCGGCCGAGAAGACCACTCCCGAGATCATCAACTTCATGGCGAAACACGGTCGGGGCCTCATCTGTCTCCCCATGCCCGGAGACTGGCTCGACCGGCTGGACATTCCCCTCATGGTGAGGGAGAACACGTCCCAGTTCGCCACCGCGTTCTGCGTGTCGATCGAGGCGAAGGAGTCGACGAGCACCGGCATTTCGGCCGCCGACAGGGCCATCACCGCGCGGGTCGCCGCAGACCCGGCCACGAAGCCCCGGGACCTCGCCCGCCCCGGCCACATGTTCCCGTTGCGGGCGCGGGACGGCGGCGTGCTGGTGCGGGCCGGCCAGACCGAGGCGGCCGTCGATCTGGCCCGCATCGCCGGCCTCAACCCGGCCGGCGTGATCTGCGAGATCATGAACGACGACGGCACCATGGCCCGGGTGCCGCAGCTCCGGCGGTTCGCGAGCCGTCACAAGCTGCTCATGATCACGATCGCCGATCTGATCAAGTACCGCATGCGCAACGAGCGCCTGGTGCGGCGGGTGGCGTCGTCGAAGCTCCCCACCGACTACGGGGAGTTCGAGCTGGTGGGGTTCGAGAGCATCGTCAACGGTGAGACCCACGTGGCCCTGGTGCGGGGCGACCTCGGGAACGGCGACGACGTTCTCGTGCGGGTGCACTCGCGCTGCCTCACCGGCGAGGTCTTCCACTCCGCCCGGTGCGACTGCGGCGCCCAGCTCGACGCGGCCATGGAACGGATCGCGACCGAGGACCGCGGTGTTCTTCTCTACCTCAACCAGGAGGGCCGGGGCATCGGCCTGAACAACAAGATCCGCGCCTATCACCTGCAGGATCAGGGTTACGACACGGTGGAGGCCAACGAGCGGCTCGGCTTCAAGCCCGACCAGCGGGACTACGGCATCGGCGCCCAGATCCTCGGCGAGCTCGGGGTCAAGAGCATGCGGCTGCTCACCAACAACCCCCGCAAGTTCATCGGCCTCGAGGGATACGGCCTGTCCGTGGTGTCCTCGCTCCCCCTCGAGGTGCCCACCACCGGTCTGGCCCGTTCGTACCTCCAGACCAAGAAGGCCAAGCTGGGACACACCCTGAAGTCCGTCTGAAGCCGCCCGATCATCTCGGCGCACCACGACAAGATCCGACGCGCGCCCGGGCAAGCGGGCAAGGCTCGCGCTTGACAAGAATCCGCTGGAAGGCGCTATCATAAGCGGTTGCGTCTGGTCCGCTTTCCCTTGGTTACAGATGTTCGGTTCGCTGAGTGAACGGCTGCAGTCGGTTTTCGCCGCGGTGCGCCGCGAGGCCCGCCTGACCCCAGAGGCGGTCGAGGCGGCGCTGCGCGAGATACGGCTGGCCCTGCTCGAGGCGGATGTCAACTTCAAGGTCGTCCGCGCTTTCATCGACCGAGTGCGGGACCGGGCCGTCGACCGCGCGGTGCTCGAGAGCCTGACGCCGACCCAGCAGGTCGTGGCGATCGTGCGCGACGAGCTTCGATCGCTGCTGGGCGACGGCGAGGGGGGACTGCCGCCGACCCGCCAGCGCCCGCAGGTGGTGTTGCTGCTCGGGCTGCAGGGGGCGGGGAAGACCACCACCACCGTCAAGCTCGCCAGGTGGCTGGAGGGGCAGGGCCGGCACGCGCTGGTGGTGTCGACGGACGTGCGGCGGCCGGCCGCCATCGAGCAACTGGGGGTGCTGGCCCGCGAGGCCGGCGTCCGGGTGCACGAGCCGGACGCCGGGACCGGGGTGGCGGCGCGGGCGGAAGGCGCGGTCGATGCCGCTCGCGACCTCGGGTTCGACGCGGTGCTCGTCGATACCGCGGGACGGTTGCACATCGCGGACGACCTGATGCGCGAGCTCGAGACCCTGAAAGTCGCGGTCGAGCCGTCGGACCTTCTCTACGTGGCCGACGCGATGACGGGGCAGGACGCCATCAAGAGCGCCGGCGAGTTCAACCGGCGGGTCGGGATCGACGGGGTCGTGCTCACCAAGATGGACGGGGACGCCAGGGGCGGCGCCGCCCTGTCGGTGGTCTCGGTGGTCGGGGTGCCGGTGACCTTCGTCGGCGACGGCGAGCGCATCGACGACTTTCACCCCTTCCACCCCGACCGCCTCGTGTCGCGCATGCTCGGGATGGGCGACGTCCTCTCGCTCGTCGAGAAGGCCGAGCAGGTGGTGAGCCACGAGGAGGCGTCGCGGCTGGAGCGGAAGATCCGGCGGAACGACTTCACCTTGCAGGACATGCGGGACCAGCTCACCGCGGTCAAGCGGATGGGCCCGCTCGATCGCCTCATGGACCTCATCCCCGGCATGGGCCAGATGGCCTCGCGCCTGCCCGGCGAGGTGGACACGGCGGCGCTCGGACGGACGATGGCCATCATCGACTCGATGACCCAGCAGGAGCGCTCGCAGCATCAGATCATCAACGGCAGCCGTCGCCGCCGGATCGCGCGGGGGAGCGGGACCACGGTGCAGGAGGTCAACCGTCTCCTGCGGCAGTTCGTCGAGATGCGCCGCATGCTGCGCTCGGTCGGCGGCGCGTCCCGGTCCCGGAAGGGGAAGCGCGGCCGGCGGCGCATGGCTTTGCCGCCGGGCATGCCGTTTCCCGGACGTTGACGGGGAGGGGCGCGGCGCAGCCCCGGAGTGCGCAGGGGTGACGAGGTGAGGAGAGAACTGGCGACATGTTGACTATTCGATTGAGTCGGGTTGGCACGACGAAGCGGCCGTTCTACCGCGTAGTGGTCATGGAATCGCATACGCCGAGGGACGGTCGCTTCGTCGAGTCGCTGGGACACTACAATCCGCGCACCGAGCCCGAGGTGGTGCAGGTCGACCACGAACGGGTGGCGTACTGGATCGGCAAGGGGGCCCGTCCGTCCGACACCGTTCGTACGCTGCTCGCGAGGCATCCCGCTCCGCCGGCGCCGACGGCCGAGTCGGAGGCCGCCGGCGCCGCCGAGCCGCCCGGCGGCGGTGGCGATGCGGTGACGGCATGAGCCGTTCGCGAGACGTCGTCGAGGTCATCGCCCGCGAGCTGGCGGATCGCGCCGAGGACATCTCCGTGACGGAGCGGGAGGAGCGCGACACGACCTACGTCGAGCTGTCGACGGCGGGTCAGGACCTCGGGCGCATGATCGGGCGGCAGGGCCGCACCGCGGCGTCCATCCGGGTGCTGGCGGGGCTGGCCGCGGAGTCCGAGGATCGGCGCGTCGTGGTCGATTTCGTCGACGAGCGGTAGGCGTCTGCGCCGTGGAACGGCGCCAGCTCCCGTCGGGCGGTTGGGCGGCGAGCGGCGCCGCAGGTGCGGATCGGCTGGCGAGGCGTCTGCGCCGCGGACGGCGCAGACTGGTGATGGATTGGCCGGGGGCCGAGCGGCGCCGCGGGTGAGGCGCCGTGGAAGGGCGCGGCGAGGCAATGGACGCATCGGCGGAGGACGACCCCGGCCTCGAGCGGCTCGGCGCCCGGCGCGGGACGGCGGAGGCGCCCCGCCCCGCCGAGCCGGACTGGGACGCGATGATCTCGGTGGGCCGTGTCGCCCGGCCGCACGGGAACGCCGGGCGGGTCGTCATCGACCCGGACACCGACTTCGCGGAAGACCGGTTCAGCCCCGGGAACGCCGTCTACGTGCGCCGCGGCGGCGCCGTCGATCGGCTCGTGCTCCGGGATGTGCGTTTCCATCGGGGGCGGCCCATCGTCGGTTTCCACGGCGTTTCGACCATGTCCGGCGCCGAGGCCCTGGCGAAGGCCGACGTTCGGGTACCGGTCGAGTCCCTGGGACGGCTGCCGGTCGGCACGTTCTACTATCACGAGTTGATCGGATGTCGCGTGGAGACCGTGGAAGGACACACGGTGGGCACGGTGGCTTCGATCGAGGGGAGTGGAGAGGCGCACCGGCTGATCGTGGAGGACGGGTCCACCGAGATGCAGGTGCCCTTGTCCGCTCCGATCTGCGTGCGGGTGGATCCGCGCGAGCGGGTGATCGTTCTCGACCCGCCGGACGGGCTGCTCGATCTCAACCGTTCGCGTCACGCCCGCAGCGCCACGTGAGGCGCCCGGTGACTGGGGGACGACCCTGAGGTTCGACATCGTCACCGTCTTCCCGCAGATGATGCGGACGATGGTGGGGGAGGGCGTCCTCGGCCGGGCCCTGGAGCGCGATGTCGTGCAGCTTGGCGTGCACGACCTGCGCGACTACACGAGCGACCGGCACCGCACCGTCGACGACGTGCCGTACGGCGGGGGACCGGGGATGGTGCTCAAGGCGGCGCCGTTCGTCGCGGCGCTGGGGGCCATCGGGAGCCGGCACGGCGCTCCCGACGCGGTGGCGCTGATGTCGCCGCAGGGGCGGCCGTTCTCGCACCGGGAGGCGCTGCGGTTGAGCCGGCTGCGGCACGTCGTGCTGCTGTGCGGTCGCTACGAGGGGATCGACGAGCGTGTCCGGGACCTGGTGAACGCCGAAGAGATATCCATCGGCGACTACGTGCTGACGGGGGGAGAGCTGCCGGCCGCGGTGGTGGTCGACGCGGTGGCCCGGTTCGTGCCCGGTGTGGTGGGCGACGCCCGCTCGGTCGACGACGATTCGTTCGTGCGCGGGCTCCTCGACCATCCGCACTTCACGCGGCCCGCGGTGATGGACGCCCACGCGGTGCCCGACGTTCTGCTCTCGGGGCACCACGCGGAGATACGCCGCTGGCGGAAGCGGGAGGCCCTGAGGCGGACCCTGGCGCGCCGGCCGGACCTGTTGGCGGGGGCGGCGCTCGACGGCGAGGATCGCGAGATCCTGGAGGAACTGGACAGCGTCGGCGAGGAGTGACCGGCCCTGCGGCACGCCGACGCGGGCGGTGCTGCGGCCGGGCGGGTCCGGTCGACGCCAACCTGGAGCGGTCAGATGAATGTCATGGAGACGATAGAGCAGGAGCAGTTGCGCGAGCGCCCCGACCTTCGGCCGGGCCTGACGGTTCGCGTGCACGTCAAGATCCGCGAGGGGGGCAAGGAGCGCATCCAGGTCTTCGAGGGCGTTGTCATCTCCATTCGCCGTGGCGGTCCCCGCGCGACCTTCACGGTGCGGAAGGTGTCGTTCGGCCAGGGCGTGGAACGCATCTTTCCATTGCACTCGCCCTCGATCGACAAGATCGAGATCGGCCGCGCCGCCCGCGTGCGGCGCGCGAAGCTCTACTTTCTTCGCGGTCTGCGGGGGCGCGCGGCCCGGCTGCGCGAGCGGCGTCGGCCCAGCGAGAAGTAGGCCCTTGGGGTGGCCGCGCGCGGGCATCGGCGGCAGTCGGCGCGGCGCACGGAGGAGAACGCGCTGCGCCGACTGGGGTTCGCCCGTATCGCGGGGGTCGACGAGGCGGGCCGGGGCTGCCTGGCGGGGCCCGTCGTCGCCGCCGCGGTCGTGCTGTCCGAGCGGCGTCTCGTCGGGCTTCGAGACTCGAAGCTCCTGACCGGCGCGGCCCGCGAGCGACTGTACGACAGGATCCTGGATTCGTGCCTGACCTGGGGGGTCGGCGTGCGGGGGCCGGACGAGGTCGACCGGCTCAACGTGCATCAGGCGTCCTTGGCCGCGATGCGCGATGCCCTGCGCGGTCTGGCGCCCTCGCCGGACTTCGTGCTCGTGGATGCGTTCCGCATCCCGTCCGTCTTCATCCCCCAGCGCGGCGTGGTCGGAGGCGACCGGCGGTGCGCGTGCATCGCCGCCGCTTCGATCGTGGCCAAGGTGACCCGCGACCGCGAGATGCTCCGCCTGCATCGGGCGGACGGTCGCTACGGATTCGACCGCCACAAGGGATACGCGACGCCGCAGCACCTCGCCGCGGTGGCCCGCCACGGTCGTTCCCCCACGCATCGCCGGACGTTCCGGCCGTCTTCGATGTCTGATGTCTGATACCATCGTGCAGCGGGCTCATGGCTCTGCGGGGAGGGTGAGATTCACCGACTGTCGCGGATTCTGCTGATCGTCTACTTCCTCGAGACGGGTCTGGTGCTGCTGGTGGCGCCATGGTTGGCGTTGTGGGAGCGGAACCTGTTCGCCGAGGTCCTGCCCTCCTGGGGAAGCGTGGCCCGGCTGCACGGCGTCCGGGGCATGGTGTCGGGCGTCGGTCTCGTAACCCTCGCCGTCGGCGTCTGGGAGCTGGCGACGGCCGTGGGGGCATCGGTCCGGCGTCGGCGCGGGGCGGCGAGCGGGCGGCTGGCCCCGCCCGGCGACGGGGTCGATCGCACGCTCGCGGAGGAGGCCGGTTCCTGGTCGCGGAAGTCCTGACGGGGCGGCCGGTCGTCGCGCTGGTCACGAGCCGGCGCCGGCTGGCGCCGTACGGTGACGGCACGGCCCTCCTGAAGAGGCAGATCGCGTCGGCGGTCCGGGCGCGCGTCGATCTGATTCAGATCCGCGAGCCCGACCTCTCCGACCGCGCGCTGGCGGGTCTGGTACGCTGGGCGGTCCACGTCGCACGGGGGACCCGAAGCCTGATTCTGGTCAACGAGCGATTCGATGTGGCGCTGGCGGCAGGGGCGGCCGGCGTGCATCTCAGGAGCTCGTCGGTTCCGGCGCCGGTGATGCGGCGCCATCTGCCCCCCGGGTTCCTGGTCGGGCGTTCGGTGCACACGGCGGCGGAGGCGGCGCGGGTGGACGCAGCGGGCGGCGTCGACTATCTGACCCTGGGCACCGTCTACGCCTCGGCGTCGAAGCCGGGACGGCTCCCCTGCGGCGTGGACGCGCTGGCCGCGACAGCCCGGGCGGTACGCCTTCCGGTCTTGGCGATCGGGGGCGTCACCGTTGACAGATTGGGAGAACTGCTGGCCGCAGGGGCGGCAGGGGCGGCGGCGATCGGGCTCTTCGCCGAGCCCGGGCACGCGCGCAGCTTCGACTCGATCGGCGCAATCGCAGCGGAGATCCGCAGATGCTCGGAGAGACACTGAACGTCACGCCCACCGATCCCGCGCCCGCGCCCTCGCGCGATGCGGCCGCGAACGTCGGGGCGCGTCTTCGCGAGGCGCGCGAGTCCAGGAACATGGATCTGCGGGACATCGCGGCCACCACGAAGATCTCCATCGGCGCGCTGGAGGCCCTGGAGCAGAACGACTTCGGTCCGTTGCCGGGCGGCATCTTCACGCGGGCCTTCGTACGGGCCTACGCGAGCGAGGTCGGCCTGGATCCCGAACAGACGACCCGCGACTTCATGGCGCAGGCGCCCGCCGAGACCAGCAATGACTTCATCCGGCGCGACGACGAACAGATGCCCAGCCGTCGGCAGGTCGTCGAGACCGTGTTCAAGTTTCTCATCATCGGCGTCCCCCTGGCGGGACTGCTGTTCCTGGGGCTGCGCGGCACCTCGACCGTCTCCCCGGGGCAGGGGGATGCCGGCGGCCCGGTGGCGGCGGTTGGCGAGCCTGTCTCCGTGCCGCCGCCACCCGCACCGGTCGTGGTCGAGGAGCCGGCGGCAGTTCGCGAGTCGCTGGCCATCGTCCTGCGGCCTCGCGGCGAGAGTTGGGTGTCGCTGACGGTGGACGGCGAGCAGGTGTTGGCCCGCATCATGCAGGCCGGCGAAGAGGAGTCGTACGAGGCCGAAGACGAGATTACCCTCAACATCGGCAACGCAGGGCAGTTCGACTTCGTGATCAACGGACAGGAGGCTCGCTCGCTCGGCGGCCGGGGCGAGGTGGCGACGGCCACGATTACAAACCAGAACTATCTCAGCTACGTGGAGCCGTGACGCCGCTGGCCCGGATCGGATGGCCGGTCCGGACCGTCAGTGGCGCCTCTCGACACGGAGGCCGTCGCGGTCGATCGGGCTGTCGAGAAGGCGGGCGCCGGCGCGCGTCAGCGCGTCTCGTACCGCGTCGCGCCGGTGAGGGTCGACGAGGAAGAAGACGCAGCCGCCGCCGCCCGCGCCGCAGACCTTGCCGGCCGTCGCCCCGGCCGCGGTCGCGGCGGCGAACTGTCGATCGATGGCCGGGGTGGTCACCCCGGGCGCGAGGGCTTGGCGTTCGCGCCATTCCGCGGTCACCTGCCGCGCGAGCGACGGCCAGTCGTGGCGGGTCAGGGCGTCCCGGGTCGCCGCCGCGATTTCCGCGATGCGTTGAAGGTGCGCGACGACCAACGGGTCGCCTTCGATGTGCCGCCGGGTGATCTCCCAGTTGTTGATCCCCGACGACCGGGAGTCGCCGCTGTAGGCGAGGACGATGCGGCGTTCGAGCTCCGCCGAGTCGACGTCGAGGGGCACCCGGCGGACCCCCGCCGGCCCGAGCTCGACTGCCGCGATACCGCCGTAGCAGGCGGGCCGGTAGTCCTGCACGCCGGTCGGGATACGAAGCGTGCGGGCCTCCAGGTTCATGGCCAGGGTCAGGAGCTCCTCCGGCGGGATGTCTCTCCCGCACCACTCGGCCAGCGCCGCGCAGACCGCGACGTTGAGGGCGGAGGAGCCCGCGATACCTGCTCCCAGCGGCGATGCCGCACGCGTCGCCACGCGCACCCCGTCGACCTCGAAGAACCGGACGATGTGGGCGAGCAGACGGTTGTCGCCGTCGATGGCGAGTTCGCGCCACGTGTCGGCGCCGAGGCGGGCGCCGGTGTCCTCGGACACTATGTGCACGCGGCGGTCCGGACTCGTCGACACCGTGCACGCGGCGCGCTGCGCGATGGCCGCGTTCACTGTCTGCGCGCCCGGGTGGAACAGGTACAGGGGCCAGATATCGAGGGTGCCCCCGGCCAGGTCTATACGGGTGGGGGCCGACGCGCGTACTTGCACGCCGGCATTATAATCGCAGGGTGTCGCCCTTCCGTCGGCCGGCCGGCGCCGGCCATCGTGCCCGGCCGCTCCAGGTCGAAGATCCCGTTGCCGCAGCGAGCGCGCCGTTGCGCGGGATTGATCCGTCGTGACGAGAGAACATGCCTGCCGCGCGCGGCCGGATACCCGGGCGTTCGGCCCGGTTGCCGCCCCGAGGCGGCCCCGCGCGCAACCTCCCCGGTTCGAGAGGAACGGCCGACCATGAGCACGCTGCATCGTCAGGTGGGGCAGATGATGGTGGCCGGGTTCGGCGGATGCACGGTGCCGGTCGAGCTTCGTGCGCTCGCGCGGGAGTGGGACCTCGGCGGTGTGGTCCTGTTCGCCCGCAACGTCGAGACGCCGGAGCAGGTTGCGGAGCTCACCTTTGACGCCGGGGGGCTCGCGAGGGAGATCCCCTTGTGGGTCGGGATCGACCAGGAGGGAGGGCGGGTCGCCCGCCTGCGGGCGCCGTTCACCGAGTGGCCGGCCATGGGGGACCTCGGGAGGCGGGGCGCCGAAGACCTGGCGCGCCGCTTCGGGCAGGCCCTGGCGGCGGAGCTGTCGGCGGTCGGGGTGACCCTCGACTTCGCGCCGGTCCTCGATCTCTTCAACGAGGCCGCAGACCCCGTGATCGGGGATCGGGCGCTCTCATCGAATCCCGACACGGTGGGACGGCTCGGTTCGAGTATCGTCGCCGGCCTGCAGGAAGGCGGCGTGGCCGCCTGCGTCAAGCACTTTCCGGGGCACGGCGACGTCCGGGTCGACTCCCACAAGGAGCTGCCGGTGGTCGAACACGACCCGGAGCGGCTGCGCGCACACGAGATGGCGCCGTTCCGGGCCGCCGTCGCGGCGGACGTCGCGGCGGTGATGACCGCGCATGTGGTCTATCCCGCGCTGGACGAGGAGCGCCCGGCGACCCTGTCGCGCACCGTGGTCGACGGCATCCTGCGGCGAGAGTGCGGCCACCGCGGACTCGTCGTGACCGATGATCTCGAGATGGGGGCGATCACCGCCGACCGGACGGTGGAACAGGCGGCGGTGGAGGCCATCGCGTGTGGCTGCGACACCGTTCTCGTCTGCGGCACGTCGGTCGAGCGGCACGTGTCGGTGCTGGAGGCCATCGTACATGCCGTCGAGGACGGCAGCCTGGCCCCGCGCCTCGTGGAAGAGGCGTGCGCCCGCCAGCAGCGCGTCAAGGCGCGGTTCCTCGCCGGCGAGCGTCCGCGGCGCCCGCTCTCGCGCCGACAGTTGCTGGAGCGAATCGGCTCCGACGAGCACCTGGCGCTGTCGGCGGCGATGCGGCGGGCCTGACGTGGCGCCGCGGTCCACGGCCGATGCCCCGCCCCGGGCGGCGGATACGAGTTCTGACGCCATGCGACGCGTCATCGGGGAGGTCGACGCCTGATGCGGAAGCCGCGCCGCCTCGTGCCCGGCGACCGGATGGCGGTGGTGGCCCCGGCGAGCGGGTTCGACCGCGACCGTTTCGATCGGGGGGTGGCAGAGATCGCGCGGCTCGGGCTCGAGCCGGTCCTCACCGACGGCGTCTTCGAGCGCCGGGGATACGTGGCGGGCGAAGCTCCGGGCCGGGCCGCGGCCCTGACCGCGGCGTGGCGCGACCCCGGCATCGCCGCCGTGATCGGTGCGCGGGGCGGATACGGGAGCGCTCAGGTGCTCCCGCTGCTCGACCACGCCGCCCTCGGCGGGACGCCGAAGGCGTTCATCGGCCATAGCGACCTCACCGCGCTCCTCGTGTATCTCACCATCCATTGCGGCGTCGTCTGCTTCCATGGACCGACCGTCGTCAACCTCGCAGGCGGCGATGCGAGCTACGACCCCGACTCGTTCCTGGGCAGCCTGATGACTCCGGCGCCGATGGGGGAGCTGGCCTGCGACGGGGTCCGGACGCTCCGGCCGGGCGACGCGCGCGGGCCCCTGCTCGGGGGCACCCTGACCCAACTCGCGGCGTCGCTCGGCACACCCCAGGCGTTCTCTCCGCCCAACGGCTATGTGCTGCTGCTCGACGACATCGCCGAGCGTCCCTTCCGGATCGATCGGATGCTGACCCAGTTGATCGGAAGCGGGGTGCTCGGCCGCGCCGGCGCGGTCGTATGCGGAGAGCTGCCGGGCTGCGACGAGCCGGGTGGCGATCTCACGGCGTGCGGCGTCGTGGCCGATCTGCTCGACGCCTTCCCCGGGCCGGTGCTCTTCGGATTCCCGACCGGCCATACGTCGGGACCGGCCCTGACGGTGCCGCTGGGGGTCGAGGTGCGGGTCGTCGGCGGCGCACGCCCCCGCCTCGCGGTGACCGAGGCGGCGGTCTGTTGACCCGGCCTGGGAGCCTGCGCCATCACACGGCGCCAGGTCTCGGGGCCGGGCGGCGGCGACGACGGTCGGCGGGCGGGCGACGCCCGAGCCTGAGAGGATGAAGGTTCACCTGATCGGTATCTGCGGCACGGCGATGGCCACCCTGGCCGCCATGCTCCAGGACGAGGGGCACGAGGTCGGCGGCTCCGACCAGCACGTCTACCCGCCGATGAGTGACTTTCTCGCGACGCGGGGCATTCCGTGCCGGGACCGCTTCGATGCCGCGAACATCACTGCCGACATCGATCTCGTGGTCGTCGGGAACGCGGTGTCGCGCGGCAATCCCGAGGTCGAGGAGGTGCTCGACCGGGGACTCCGGTATCGTTCGCTGCCGGAGACGGTCCGCGAGACGTGGCTCTGGGACCGGCGGTCCATCGTCGTCGCCGGCACCCACGGGAAGACGACGACGGCGTCGCTGGTGGCCTGGCTGTTGACCGAGGGCGGGCGCGACCCGAGCTTCCTGATCGGCGGCGTGACCGGGAACTTCGGGTCCAGTTGCCGGTTGGGTCGGGGCGGCGAGTTCGTGATCGAGGGCGACGAGTACGACAGCGCCTTCTTCGACAAGACCGCGAAGTTCCTGAAGTATCTGCCCGACATCGCGGTGCTCGCCAATCTCGAGTTCGACCACGCCGACATCTACGCCGACTTCGAAGCGATTCGGGTGGCGGTCCGTCGTTTCGTCGCCCTGCTGCCGCGACGCGGCCTGCTGCTCGTCGGGGCCGACAGCCCCGCCGCCCTGGAGATGGGGAAGGGAGCGCCCTGCCGCGTGGAGACGTTCGGGTTGGCCGGCGACGCCGACTGGCGGGCGACCGAGGTCGAGCCGGGCCCGGACGGCGTCGGGTTGACGGTCGTGCATCGCGGCTCGTCGGTCGGTCGGGTGCGGCTGCCGCTCGTCGGGGACTTCAACGTGCGGAACGCCCTCGCCGCGTTCGCGGTGGCCCGCGCCGTCGGACTGGAGACGACCGCGATCATCCCGGCGATGGGCCGTTTCGCCGGCGTGCGCCGGCGTCTCGAAGTCCGCGGACGGGAGCGTGGGGTGACCGTGTACGACGACTTCGCGCACCATCCGACCGCGGTGCGCGAGACGCTGGCGGGGCTGCGGGCGGCGTTCCCCTCGCGCAGGATCTGGGCCCTGTTCGAGCCCCGATCGGCCACGGCGTGCCGCAGGGTCTTCCAGACGGCGTTCGCGGAAGCCTTCGGCGACGCGGACGAGACGCTGATATGGCGCGTGTACCGCTCGGCCCTGCCGCCCGCCGAGCGCCTTTCGGAGCCGGAGTTGGCCGCGGCCATCGGGGCCGGAGGCGGACGCGCCCGGTTCCTGCCGAAGCTGTCGGACATCGTGCAGGTGGTGGCGGAGGAGGCCCGGGACGGCGACCTCGTCGTGGTGATGTCGAACGGGGCGTTCGGGGGCGTCCACGGCCGGCTCCTCGACGCACTCGCGGCGTCGTCGGCCGCCGGCGCGGGAGAAGCGCGCCGCACCGGCGCGGGGGAAGCGCGGGGCGACAGGCCGTGACGCAGGCGACGGGGCCTCGCCGCTATCGTGTCAGATGAGGATGCCATGACCGGGTGGAGACCGTGACCGATCGGGCGCGTCCGACCCGGGACTGGCGCGTTCGTCCCGTCGGCGACGGGGCCGTGGCCCTCGAGTTCGAGGCGCGCATCGATCCGGACGTCAACGCCCGGGTGACGGCGGCGGCGGCGCGGCTCGCGGCGGCGCGGCTGCGGGGCGTCCGCGACGTCGTCCCGAGCTACCACTCGGTCACCGTGTACGTCGATCCCCTGCGGACGGATGCCGCCCGGGTGTGGGCGGCGCTCGAGAAGGCCGCGTCCGCCGCCCCGCCCGCCGCGGACGCGGCGCGCGAGGTCGTCATCCCGGTGCGCTACGGGGGTGCAGCGGGGCCGGACCTCGAAGAGCTGGCCGCCTTCGCGGGATGTCCGGCCGAAGAGGTGGTCCGGCGCCACGCCGCGACCCTCTATCGCGTCTACATGGTCGGTTATCTCCACGGCTTCGCCTATCTCGGCGCCGTGGACCCGCGCATCGCGATGCCCCGGCGTCCGACTCCCCGCGTTGCCGTGCCGGCCGGGTCGGTCGGCGTCGCCGGGGGGCAGACCGGCGTGTATCCGACCGCCGCCCCGGGGGGGTGGCGCATCATCGGCCGCACGCCGGTGCGGATGTTCGACGCCGAACGCAATCCCCCGGGCCTCGTCGGTCCCGGCGACCGCGTCCGCTTCGAGCCGCTGCCGCGCGGGGCGCCGGCGACGGGAGACGGCGCGTGATCCGGATGGCGGAACCGGGGTTCCTGACCACCGTGCAGGACGGCGGGCGGTGGGGCTGCCAACACCTTGGCGTGCCCGTCGCCGGCCCCATGGACCCGGTGTCGCATCGGACCGCCAACCTCCTCGTCGGCAACCCGGCGGACCGCGCCGCTCTCGAGGTGACGCTGGTCGGCCCGGAGCTCGAGTTCCTCGACGACACGACCTTCGCCGTCGTCGGCGCGCGGTTCGATCTGCGCCTCGGCGGTCGGCCGATGAAGACCGGCGTCGCCGCCCGCGCCGGCCGGGGCAGTCGTCTCCGGTTCGGCCGGCGCACGGCGGGGGCCCGCGCATACCTCGCGGTGCGCGGGGGCATCGACGTGCCCGCGCGGCTGGGCAGCCGCAGCACCGATCTCGCGAGCCGCCTGGGGGGCCTCGGCGGCCGTCCCCTCCGGTCCGGCGACAGGCTGGACGTGGGCGCGGCCGGCGCCGCCCCGGTCCGGGTCGGGGGGCGCGCTCCCGTCTTCCCGTTGCCCGCGGGCGGAGCCAGGGTGCGATTCGTGCCGGGCGCGGATCCGGCGCGGTTCGAGGCCGGCGCCCTCGAGCGCCTTCCCGACGCCCGCTTCACGGTCGGGCCCGACTCGAACCGGATGGGTTACCGGCTGCAGGGACCCGCGATCGGCCTCGCCGATCCCGCCCCGGTCCTCTCGACCGCCACGCCCGCGGGAACCATTCAGGTTCCTCCCTCCGGCCAACCCATACTGCTCATGGCGGATCGGCAGACCACCGGCGGCTACGCGGTGCTGGGAACCGTAATCACGGCCGACCTCGGCGTGGCCGGGCAGCTCGCGCCCGGAGACTGGATCGCCTTCGACGCCTGCGACCAGCGCGAAGCTCTCGCGGCCCTGGTCGAGCTGGAGCGGCGGTTGATGCGTCTGGCGCCGCCGCGCCGCGACGGGAGAGGCGAGACCGGATGACCGCCGCCTTGACAACCGGGCCGGCCGCCCGCCGCCCGCCGTCGACCGCGGAAGCCGACGCGGCGGGCGTCCGCCTCGCGGCGGTCTTCGGAGGCCGCCTTGGCCGACGCGCGCCGCTCGCCGGCCTGACCACCTTCCGCAGCGGGGGAGCGGCGGACTGGCTGGTCGAAACAGCCCGGGCGTCTGAGCTCGCGGCGGCGATCCGCATCGCGAACGATCTGGGGCTGCCGCTGACGGTGATCGGCGGCGGTTCGAACGTGCTCGTGGCCGACGCCGGCGTGCGCGGCCTCGTCGTGCGCCTCCGCCACGGGACGATCGCGCTCACCGCCGCGGACACGGTGCGGGCGGACGGCGGCGTGACCGTCAACCACCTCGTGCGCTGGACGGTTCAGCGCGGCCTGTCCGGACTCGAGCGGTGGGCCGGGACGCCGGGCACCGTGGGCGGCGCGGTTCGCGGAAATGCGCACTTCGACGGCCGCCTGATCGGAGATCTGGTGACCGCGGTCGGCCTGGTGGACCGCGCCGGCTCGGAGCTCGTCGTGCCGCAGGCGTCCATGGGCTTCGACTACGACGACAGCCGCGTGCAGCACACCGGCGAGCTCGTCCGCTGGGCGGAGTTCAGGGTGGGCCGAGGCGAGGCGGCGGCGCTGCGGGCGGCGGCCCGGGGCTCGCTGGCGTTTCGCAAGCGGACGCAGCCTCTCGGGCAGGCGTCGGCCGGCTGCGTGTTCCAGAACCCGCGTCCCGAGGATGGTCCGTTGCCGGATGGCGTGCCGCGGTCGGCCGGCGCCCTCATCGAGCGCGCCGGGCTCAAGGGGCGCTGCATCGGCGGGGCGGTGGTGTCGCCGCGGCACGCGAACTTCATCGTGAACGAGGGGGGCGCGGCGGCCGCGGACGTGCGCCGCCTGATCGAGTCTTGCCGAGCTGCCGTCAAGGAGCGGTTCGGCGTGGTCCTGCGCGACGAGGTCGTGTACCTGGGCGAGTTCGGGGCAGGGGGCGGGCGGCGGGAGTCTGCGCCGTAGAGCGGCGCCGATTCCCGCGGGGTTGGTTGGGCGCCGGCAGAGCCGGAGGCGACGATGGGCGGCCTGGCGTGAAGCGGGTCCTGGGGAGTTGCCGGGCGGGAGCGGCATGACGAACGGTTCCCGGGCTTGGACTGACGACATGGCGAGACCGGTGGGAAGCAGCCTCACGAGTCTGGTGGTCGAGGGCGGCCATCGGCTGGAAGGCCGAATCGACGTCGAGGGCAACAAGAATGCAGCGCTGCCGTTGCTGGCGGCCTGCCTGCTCACGGACCGGGCGTGCGTCCTCACCAACGTCCCCCGCATCAAGGACGTGCAGGTGATGTCGGATCTGCTGCGGGGCCTCGGGGCCGTGATCGAGGGGGAGGGAACCACGACCCTGCGGGTCGACTGCTCCGAGGTCACCGGCGACGTGCCGGACAGTGACCTCGTGGGCCGGCTGCGGGGCTCGGTGCTCCTGTGCGGCCCCTTGCTGGCGCGGCGGGGCCGCGTGCGGCTCGCCCCGCCCGGTGGTGACTTCCCGGCGCGGCGCACGTTGTCGGCGCATCTGCAGGCGCTGGAGGCGATGGGGGGGCGTCGCGTGACGGAACGCGGGGGCGACTTCGTGATCGGAGCACCGGACGGGCTGCGCCCGGCCTCGCTGTACCTGGTGGAGGCGTCGGTGACGGGGACCGAGACGGCCCTGCTGGCCGCGGCCGCCGCCCCCGGCGTCAGCGAGATCCGGCATGCGGCGTGCGAGCCGCACGTGGCGGAGCTGTGCCGGTTCCTCACCCGGATGGGGGCGGAGGTCGAGGGGACCGGCACGTCGACCCTGCGCATCGCGGGCGGCGGGCAGCTCGCCGGGGTCGAGCATCGCCTCGGCGGCGACTACATCGAGGCGGGGAGCTGGGCCGTTGCGGCGGCGGTGACGGGCGGCGAGATCGACGTGCACGGCGCCGCCGCGGGCGACCTGGAGCCGATCGCCTCGGTGCTGAAGCGAATGGCCATCGACTGCGAGGTAGACGACGACCGGCTGCGGCTGCGCCCGTCGCGGCCCGTGGCGGTGCGGCAGATCACCACCGCGCCGTGGCCGGGTTTCCCGAGCGACATGGTGAGCCTCATCTGCGTGCTCGCCACCCAGGCGCGGGGGGCGACGCTGATCCACGACTGGATGTACGAGCTTCGGCTGTTCGCCCTCGAGCAGTTGAGCGGCATGAACGCCAACCTCTTCCTGTGCGATCCCCACCGCATGATCGTCAACGGCCCCGCCGCCCTGACCGGCCGCCCCCTCGACAGCCGGGACCTGCGCTCGGGCATGGCCCTCATCGCGGCGGCGCTGGCCGCCGACGGCACCAGCCGCATCCATCCCCTGGAGACGGTCGAACGCGGCTACGCGCAGCTCGTCGAGCGGCTGCTCGCCCTGGGCGCGCGCATAGACGTCGAAGGCCGGTGACGCCGCGGGCGGATGCCGGGCGTCGGCCCGCCCCCGGCGTCGCGGGCTCGGGTCATGGCTGCACCCGGGACAGCTCACGCGCGGTCGCTCCCCGGCGGGAACCGGTAGTCGGTCGCGGCGGAGCCCGCGCGCTGCCTGTCCCGGCCGCCGGCCGCCCACGGCTGAGGCCGCGGTCGCCTGACCCACCTCCTGCGCAGATCCTCGGTGGACGCGGCGCGCGGCGCATCGCCGCAGGTCACCGCGGCTCGAGAGGCGGGGGGCGTATGGGGAGAACCTGTCCGGGGTCGAAGTTGCGGGGCGGCGCCGGCTGCGGGTCGCGGGGCGGCCGCAGCGCGCCGGGGACCGGCACCGGATCCCTCGAGTTCCGATTGAACGTGTCCAGGGGAGCGCCGGCCTCGCCGTCGTAGCGGAACGCCCGCAGGTCGGCCTCGTCGAGATCGAGTCCGCGGATGATGCGCGGGGTCAGCGTGACGATGATGTCGGTCTCCTGCGTCTCCACCCGGTTGCGCGAGAACAGCCGGCCGATGATCGGCAGGTCGCTCAGGCCGGGCACACCCTCGACGACCTCGCGTTCATCGTCGCGGATGAGCCCCGCCAGGATGTTGGTCTCGCCGTTCCGCAGGCGAATGGTCGTGGCGATGGACCGTTCGCCGAAGGTCGGGATGTCGTTGTAGCCCACGCCCGAGACGGTGATCACCTCGATGAGGAGCTCGAGGGAGACCTCGTCTTCGTGGTGGATGTAGGGCGTGATCTCGATGTTGACGCCGACGTTGCGATACTGGAAGGACGTTACCGGCTGCTGCTGCAGGCCGCCGGCCGCGAACGGCGTGAACTGGGTGACGGGGATCGGGACCTCGTCGCCGAACTGCGCGGAGGCCGTCTCGCCCGCCGACGTGCGGATGTGAGGGTTGGCCAGCGTATTCGTGTGCTGGTCTCTCTTCAGCAGGCGATAGAACAGTCCCGGCAGGTTGGCCACCACGACATTCGCGACCCCGAGGCTGCCCAGATCGTCGATGGAGAGGCCGCTGGCCTGATCGGCGGTGAGCACGCCGTCGACGCCCGCGGTGCTCGGGACGCCGTCTGAGGTGACGGTCGCGAACTGGAGCCCGTAGGTCCGCAGCCGCTGCCGGTCGACCTCGAGCAGTTCCACATCGATCACCACTTCGGGCGGAGCCTTGTCGACGGCGGCGATGAGCCGGGCCGCCGACGCCACCCGCTCGGGCGTGTCGCGGACCGTCAGCGCTCCGGTGGCGGTGACCACGGACAGCCGGCGCAGGTCGAGGACGAGGCGAAGCAGGTTGACGGTCTCCTCCAGGTCGGCGTTGCTCACGTAGAAGGTCTGGACGACCTCCTCCTGATAGTCGGTCCGCTTGGCGGTGGTGTCCGGAATCACGGTGACGGTACGCGGCGCGGTGACGCGGTAGAAGTTGCCGGTGGCTCGGGTGACGGCGGCGAGGGCGGCGGAGAGCCGCGCGCCGCGCAGATCGACGGACGTCCGTCGGTCGACGAAGTCGGGATCGAAGACGACGTTGATGTCCGAGAACAGCCCCAGCGCGGTGAGGATGTCGCGGGCGCCCGCGTCGCGGAAGACGAGCGAGTCGGGCAGGACCTCGTCGGGCAACTCCAGCCCCTCGGGGGGGAGGAACCGGGTGCGTTCGATCAATGCCTCGGTCGCGGTCTGTCCGGCGCGCCGGGCAGACCGCCGGGCCGTCACGAGCTCGGCCGTCTCGCGCAGGGCTTCCTGGATGTCGCGGCTGGCGGCGTCCAGCTCGGCCGCGATCTGATATTCGACCAGGGCGTCCTCGTAGTTGCCGAGACCGGCGAGGCGGAGCCCTTCCGCCTGGTGGTACTGGGCGGCGCGGAGCCGGGCGCGCTCGAGCTCTCGCTGGAGCGTCCGGTCGTTCGGGCGTTCCTCGAGCGCCCGCGTGTACTCGATCACCGCCTCGTCGAAGTTCTCGGCCAGATCCGCCGCCCGGGCTCGGTCCCGGGCCGTCGTCGCGCAGCCGGCCGCGACAACCAGGCAGAGCCCGGCCGCGGCGAGGCCCGCAGCCGCCGATCGCGCCCGGCGGCGGGGACGGGAGTCACCGCCGGGCGACCGGCGTTCCGTCTCGACCCGCCTCGCAGATGCCCCGTGCCTGCCGGGGGAAACAGCCGCTTCCCGCGGCCGCGCTTCTTCCCCGGGCGCCGCTCCGCGCGGGCGGCTAGCGGAACGTGCCGGCGGCGGTGGCGTCGATGACATCGGCATCACGTGGAATCTCGAAGGTGAACGGGCGGTCGGACAGCCCCACGTTCTCCCGGAGGTTCGAGAAGAAGAAGGTGGAGACGCCGCCTTGCAGGTCGTAGGCCACCAGCCGGACGATGGCCAGTGACGGCGCGTCGACGACCACGACCAGGAACTCGAAGTCGCGTTCGGAACGGATCGGCGTCAGGCGCAGGACCCGGCTGTTCGGAGGCGGGTCTTCGACGGCGTCGAACGCCGCCGTGAAGTCGGTCTCGAAGTTCCCCCGGCCGGCGAGGAAGAGAGCCGGCGTGGTGGCCTCGCCGGCGTCCGGCAGATCGCCGACGATCACCTGGCGGTCTTCCGGCAGATACGAGTAGAGATGCTCGCCGTCCGACAGATAGAGCTTGCGCTCGGGCTCCCGGTAGTCCCAGCGCATCCGGCCCGGTTTCTTGACGCTGACCCTGCCGCTCTCGACGAGGGTGGTCCGCAGCACGCCGCCCTGGTAGGCGTGCGTGAAGTCGGCCGTGAAGTCCCGCACGAGGCGGTAGCGGCGCTGAAGCGCGCGCTGCAGATCCTCGGGGGTCTCCGAGAGTGTCTGGGCGGCGCCGCCCGACATCGAGCCGGGCAGGAGCAGGCAGGCCACGACCAGGAAGAGCCCCGTCGGACGGGTCCAGTCGCGCATGGGGGATCAGGGGCCCGGCAGGGGGGCGGACCGGGGAGAGAATGGCGCGGCTACCGTGATCCCGGAGACGGTGGCGCGGGGCAACAGCGGCTGCGGCGCGTTCGGGAAGTAGAGGAAGAGCTGGAGCGCATGCCGGCCGGCATCGTCGGCGGTGAACCTGTAGGTTATCGAGAAACGGTTGCCCTCGATGGGAGCGCACTCGAAGATGCTGTCGTCACTCGCGTGGCGAAGCCAGGCCGCGCAGGCGATGTTGAAGTCGTCTCGCTCGGTCGTGGTCACGGCGCCGGAGATGGTCACGCTTTCGCCGACCGCGGTGCGCGCGGGCAGCGGCGCGTCGAGCTCCACGTCCCTGAACTCCCCCGGGGAGATCGGCGCGTCGCCGGTCTCGATCGCCTGGACCAGCTTGGCCGCGTGCAGCGGCGTCACGTCGGTTCGCAGCGGCGCCGCGCCGCCGGTGGCTTCGAAGAACGACGGAACGCCCTCCCAGGTGGTCGTCCCGCCGGTTGCCGCATGGCGGGCGGCAAAGAAGTTCCAGTAGCTCATTTCCTCGGCCGACAGCAACCCGTCGCGGGACACCACCACCGTCACCCTCGACCAGACGTCGTCCACGGGGCCATTGCGCACACCGTGCTCTGCGAGGATGTCGTTGATGTGCACGCGGCGACCGCCGCCGTCCACCGCGGTTCCCACACCGGGCGCGGAAGAGTCGGTCTCGCCGAACTGGCCCTGGTTCTCGAACACGAGGAGATCCGGCACCGCCTCCGGCCCGAGCAGGCCCATCCGATAGCGGGTGGTCGGATGCAGCATGGCCGGGGCCGGCGTGGTTTCGATCGCGTACGCGCCACCGACTACGGCCACCCGCCGCGACACGTCGAGCACCGCGCCGGCGTAGACCTCGCCGGGATAGAGCAGGGGCGTGTGGCGGCCGGGGTCTCGCCCGGCGCGATTGATGCCGCCGCCCAGCGCCGACCAGTCCCAATAGTCGACCCATTGGCGGGTGATGGCGTACGTCGACCAGGCGTTGGACGTGAATGAAACGCTCGGAAAGAACTCCACGGAGCGGAGCACGCCGGCGCTGCCGTACGCCTGCGCGTCGTCGAAGACGGGAAGGCCGAGGCCCGCGATGGGGTTCCGGACGTTGTGGTGGAATGCGTCGTAGGGCACGACGTGCTGCTGCCGCGGTACGAACGCGATCGACGCGTACTCGTCCCGGAAGTGCGCATAGAAACGCTTCGCTGCCTCGTCGAGTTCGTGGCCGTAATCGCCGGCCGACAGACGACGGTCGCCGAACCCCGGCATGACGAGGTTGACGACGTGGCTCGCGTACTGGGTGTCCGCGTCGATTCGAGTCACCTGCGCCGGCGGCACATTCAGCGGCGCCGTGCGCAACCAGATGTGGAATCTGTCGACGGATTCGCCGGCGCCGGCCGCACCGGACGACCTCGGGATCAGCAGTTCCCCGAGTCGCACGTAGGGACGATCGAAACCGCGGCGTTGCCAGCCGACGCTGTCCCAGAGCGCGGCGCTGTTCCAGCTCGGGTTGAAGACGCTGATCAGGCGCCCGTCGATTTCGGTGGTGCGGGTGCGCTGCCACGACTCGCGCGCGACGTAGTTGTCGTCGACCGCGCTGAGAGCGAGCCGATCGAACTCCAGCGTCGCGACGTCACCGACGACGAGGAAGTTGTCGAGCGAAAGTCCGCCCGCGTGGTCGGCGCGGATGAGTCGTGGGTTCTGGTCGTACCAGAGTGGCGCGGGCTCCGCCAGCTCAGGCATGACCGACGGGGAAGCGAGACCCGACCGCATCTGCGGCGCGGGCAGCGCCGGGCCGGCGCAAATGGAAAGAGGGTCGCCGATGACCGGCCGAGCGACCGGAGCGGCGCACGACGCCGTTGGAGGCACCTGTGCTGTCCCGGCCGATGGTGGCGCCGATGCCCACAACGCCCCGGCCATGCCGACCACGCCGATGACACGAGGGAATCGCATCGATTCGCTACGCCCCCGCCGACGCCGGTGTCAGCCCTTCAGGCTGCCGGCCCTGGGAGGCGCCTGCTTCGGCGCGTCCTTCGTGCCGGTGGGGTACTTGGCGGTGATCCAGTCTGGCAGCCCCCCCTCGAGCGCGCTCGCCCTGAATCCCCGGCGAATCAGCGTCGCCGCGACGCGCGCGCTCACCAGCTCCTCGGGATCGGAATCATAGGCGACGATGTCGCGGTCGGGAGACAGGTCGGCCGTGTCTACCGCGTCCGGATCCACGCGCACGGCCCCCGGCAGGGTCATGGTGCTGTGCTCGTACGGATATTTGAGCCGGACATCGAGGATGACCGGTGCGTTGGCGGCGTCTTCCTCGAGGCGCGTCTTCAGGGCTTCCTTGGTGATCCGCGGCACGGACATGCGCTGCAGGCTCCTCGCTGTCGTCGGGCTCAGGCGGTCCCCGCGCTCGCGGCGCGCGTCGGACCGGACGTCGCCGGTGAAGTCAGTTCATCGAACAGGCGCCGGGTCCCCGTGGGTCACCGCAACTGCCGCACGCCCCGGGTGCGAATGCGGCGGATGCCGGGCTCGGGCGGCCCACCGAGAACGCGGACAGGCGCTTCCGCAGAGTCGGCGTCTCGCAGGCCGGGCACGCCGGGGCCGCCCCCGCGCGGACCAGCAACTCGAAGTCCTGCCGGCACTCGGAACACTCGTATTCGTAGAGTGGCATGCTCGCGACTTCCAACCCCGATTCTAGCATGAACGCGTCGCCGCCGGGCGGCGCCAGTCGGCGCGTCAACCGGCCGCGTGCTCGTCGATGGCGCGCCGGACGGCGTCGTAGTCGTTGGGCAGCTCGACGGGGACGTTCGCGCAGAGGGGCCGCACGTCGGGAAGCCGGCGCTCGTGATAGCCGAGCTTGAAGTCGGTGAACTTCAGGCCGCTGGCCGTCGAGACCACGACCACCCGCGCGCCCGCGTCGATCTGCCCGCGCTCGCGCAGCTTGATGAGGGCGGCGAGGGCCACCCCGGTGTGGGGGCAGTTGTACATGCCAGTGCGATCGGCCCGCGCCGCCGCCTCGGCCAGCTCCGCCTCCGACGCCTGCTCGACGATGCCGCGGTGGCGTTGCAGCGTGCGAATCGCCTTCCGCACCGACACCGGGTTGCCGATCTGGATGGCCGAGGCCTGCGTGGGCTTCGCCCCGACCGGTTCGAAGTCCCAGTTGCGCCGGTACGCCAGGTAGAGAGGATTGGCGGCCTCGGCCTGCGCCACGACGATCTGCGGCTGTCGGTTGATCAGGCCGAGGGCCGCCATCATGTCGAATCCCGCTCCCAGCGCGCTGACGTTGCCGAGGTTGCCGCCGGGAATGATGACGATGTCGGGAATGGTCCAGTCGAGCTGCTGCACGATCTCGATGGCCACCGTTTTCTGGCCCTCGAGGCGCAGGCTGTTCATGGAGTTGGCGAGGTAGATGCCCTCGTCCTGCGAGAGCCGCTGCACGATCGCCATGCAGCCGTCGAAGTCGGTGTCGAGGGCGAGCACCAGCGCCCCGTTGGCGATGGGCTGCAAGAGCTGGGCGGTCGAGACCTTGCCGCGCGGCAGGAGCACGATGGCCGGAATGCCCCCGGCCGCGGCGTACGCGGCCAGCGACGCCGACGTGTCGCCGGTCGAGGCGCACGCCACGGCCCGGATGTTGCCGCCGTCGCCCATCACCTGCCGGACGACCGACACCAGTACGGTCATGCCGAGGTCCTTGAACGAGCCGGTGTGCGAGTTGCCGCACAGCTTCACCCACAGGTCGTCCATGCCGAGCTCGCGGCCGAAGCGCTCCGCCCAGAACAGGTTGGTGCCGCCCTCGTCCATCGACACCACCGAGTCGTTCCGGACGTCGGGGCACACCCACTCCTTCTTGCCCCAGACCGACGAGCCGTAGGGCCACGTGGTGCGCTTGTAGCGCTCGTCGAAGAGGCGCATCCACGCCCCGGCGGAACGGTCCTTGAGTTGTTCGACGTCATGGGCGACCTCGAGCAGATCGCCGCACGACGGACACCGATAGATCGACTCCCAGATCGGATGGTCCCCCGAGCACCCCGCGATACAGCGAAAAACCGCACGATACGCCATGGCTCAGTTATACCGCAGTCGCGAGGGGAGGCACGAATCCCCCGTCCGGAGGCGACTCGCGCGACCCGGTCGGCCCGCCGGCGTGACGTCTCGTGAGAGGGACTGCTGCCGGAGGCCGATTCGGGGTCGCCGCCCGGGCTTCGCTCGTTCGCGGGTCGCCGCATCCGCCCGCGAGGGTTGCGGTTCGCGTGCGAAAAGCGGTAAGTTATCGATTCTGCTTGATGGGCCGCTAGCTCAGCCGGGAGAGCGCCGCGTTCGCAACGCGGAGGTCGTGGGTTCGAATCCCATGCGGTCCACCATCCGCCACCCATCCAGCCGCAACCAGGTGGTCCACGGCGGTTGGATCGCGTCCCGCCGGGCGTCGAGAAGGCGCTGTCACCGCTCCATGACGACCGTCCAGTGGTCGAGGACGAGCTCGGCCGCGTGGTCGGACACCCGCAGCCGCCGGTGCCCGTCCATGCCGATCTGGATCATCTTGGCGGGGTCGACGACGAGCGGGACGAGATGAGGTTGGCGCCGACCGGGGCGCCGGCGCGACGGGCGTCGTGGCGTCGGAGGGCGAGCCCGGCCGCGTACCGGCGGCGCCAACCCGGCGCCGCCGCGCGCGTCCACCACAGGACGAGGCCGGTGACGGCCAGCACGTGACCAGCCAGACCAGGCGGACCCCACGCCGCCGCGGTTCCCGAAGTGCGCGGGGTGCGGCGGCCGACGCGACCCGCCTGCTCAGCCCCCGATGTCGAAACGCCCGCCGGCCACGAACGCCCGCGGCAGGCCGGGATAGCCCAGCGCGCTGTCGTACACCACGTCGGTCAGGTTGTCGACGCGCAGGAACAGCGCCAGGTCCGGGCGGACGCGGAACTGCCCGCCGGCGGTGACCAGCGTGTAGCCGGGGTTGACGGTGATGTCCACCCCGCGGCCGTCCGAAACGCGCTGCAGCCCGAGGAACGCGCTGTCGTGGCGGTCGCCGGTCACCCGCAGCGCCACGTGGAGGCTGCCGCGGCCCCGCGTGTAGCCGACCCGCACGTTGCCCGAGTGCCGCGGCCGGCGCAGCAGCGGCTGACCCGGCTGGAACTGCTCGCTCGTGCTCGCGTTGGTCACCACCTCGGTGTTCACCAGCGCGTACGACGCGCTCGCCGTCACCCCGCCGAGGGGTCGCTGCATGCCGAACTCGAGCTCGACCCCGTCGGCCCGCGATCCGTCGATGTTCACGTAGTCGGGGACGCCGTCGCCCCCGAAGCCGAGCGAGGGCGAGTAGGCGATCTGGTCCTCATAGTCGTTGCTGAACCAGGTGAAGCGCGTGAGCCAGCGCTGGTCGTCGAAAGTCAGCTCGGCCCCCGCGTCGACCGTCAGCGCCTGCTCGGGGCGCAAGGACAGGTCGCCGTCGACCCACTGCGATCCGTAGAGATGGGAGAAGTTCGGGTTCTTGATGCCGCGCCCGACGTTGGCAGACACCTTGACCGACGAGAGGGCGCCCTCGCGGAACGGCAGGGGATAACCGCCGGCCGACAACTTCGGGTTGACGGCGGCGCCGTAGAGGGCGTTGTCGTCGATGCGCGCGCCGCCGGTGACGAACCACGCGTCAGCGACGTTGAACTGCTGCTGCAGGAAATAGGAGTGGTTCTCCACCGTCTGGGTGACGTCGAGGGCGTTGGTCTCGCTGTAGTAGTCGTAGCCGGCGCTCAGGATCTGGTCGTCGAGCCAGGTCGCATTGAGCTGGTAGCGGACGGCGGGACGGCGCAACTGCGCCTCGAATTCGAAGGGGTAATCGAAGCCGCTGAAGGGGCCGCTCTGCGCGAGGAACTGTCCGGGGCCGAGACCCGAGGGGTCGGCCATCAGCGTGTCGAAGGCAGGCTGGTCGATGAGCCGCACGAGCCGGGGGCCGGCCGGATAGATGGCGCCGGGCTCGCCCTCGAGGAGGGCGAGGACACGATACTGCGGGTCGGCGACCCCGTCCACCGACTGGCGGCCGGATCGAAAGTAGCTCACCGTCGCCGAATGGTCGAAGCGCGGGGAGAGGGTCTGGTCGACGTCGAGGTGCCAGGTCAGGTCGTCGGTGTCGTAGCCGGTGCCGGTGTCACCGGGGGCATAGGTGATGGGACCGACGGAGTTGGCGCGGGCGTTGCTGTGGCGGAAGCCGGTGCGCAGGCGCGTGCTGTCGCCGAGGATGGCGCCGACGTTGCCGTCGACCGACTGCTGGTCGAAGCGGTCGGGCTCGGGCAGGCGGTCGCCGAACGCGCCGTCGGTCCCGCGGTGGGCGACGCCGATCTGGTAGTCGACGCGCCCGGCGGCGCCGCCGAGGACGCGCAGATCTCCGCGGGTGGTCCCGAACGAGCCGCCCTCGAAGGAGCCGGACAGGCGGGGCCCCCTGTCGGGGGCTCCGCGCTTGGTGAAGATCTGGATGACGGAGCCGATGGCGTCGGAGCCGTAGAGGGCCGACTGGGCGCCGCGGACGACCTCGACCCGGTCGATCTCGGCGGCGGAGATGCGGCCGAAGTCGTAGGCGCCGCCGTCGGCGTTGACGCGCACGCCGTCGATGAGGACATGGTTGTAGTCGGACTCGCCGCCGCGGGCGAACACCGAGGCGATAGAGCCCTCGCGTCCCGTCGACTCGATGTTCAGGCCCGGGACATAGCGGAGGACGTCGGCGATGGAGTGGCTGCCGAGGGTCTCGATGTCGTCGGCGGTGAAGACCGAGTGCGACTCCGTGACCGATGCGGCGGCCTCGGCGGTCCGGGAGGCGGTGACGACGACGGTATCGCTCAGCGGAGCGATGTCGAGCCGAAAGTCGACGTTCATGGTGGCCGTGACCGCGGTCACCGCGGCCACCCCGGCGCCGAAGCCGTCCAGGCGCGCGCTCAGGCGATGGGGGCCCTCCGAGGGCAGTTCGAGGTGGTAGCGGCCGTCGGGCCCGGCGGTCGCGGTGGCGACCACGCGCAGACCGCGCCGCGCCTCGATCTCTGATCCCGGCAGGACGCGGCCGGACGAGTCGGTGACGACGCCGGTCACCGTGAACGGACCCTGTGCAGCGGCGGACACCGCGGCCAGCGAACAGGCGGCGATGGCAAACAGCGCGAGACGACGGATCATGACGAGACGACTCCTCTCGTGTAGGCGCGAGACGGGCGGGCGCGCTGCGGGGAGGCGGGCGCACGCCGGCTTCGCTGCGGCTCGGCAGACGACCGGGATCAGCCGGGCGTACGAACCTCCGCCCCGGCTGCTACCAAGGTCTACTGTGATGGTCCCGAAGATGGCGCGCCCCATGGGCGCCGTCGGTAGAGCACCGTTCCTCCTCGCCTCCCCATCGGAGGCCGTGTGAGGCGCGGCTGGATCGGTCTCCTGGCTTGCAGGATCGGCCTACTCTCCGCGTCTTCCCGCCCGAATCCGGGCAGTGACGTGGGTGCGGATTTCGTCCCTGCTCACAGTTGCGAGGGCAGCGCCGGCTTCACACCGGACTTCCCGTGCATCCAGCCGCAACCGTGTGGTCCGTGAATCATGGATCGAGCCCCGGCGGGTGTCAAGAACGCCAGGCCGGGGCGCGCAGGGGCCGGCGAGCCGCGGCCTCGCGGCCCGCTGTCCCGTATCGACTACGGTCCGTGTCGACGAAACCCGTTATCATCGAGCCACACACAATACAAGGGAGGGCTCGATGCGAATCGATTTCGAACGCAACGTCGCGGGCGCGATGGTGGGTCTCCTGCTGGCATCTTCTCTCGCCGGTGCGCAGGCCATCGGCGGCACGGTCACCGACGACACCGGCGGGGTGCTGCCCGGGGTCGCGGTCGAGGCGCGCAGCCCGGCCCTGATCGAGCAGGTCCGGACCGCGTTCACCGACCAGTCGGGGCAGTACCTCATCACCGGGCTCGTCTCCGGCGAGTACACCGTGACCTTCACCCTCTCGGGCTTCTCGACCGTCCGCCGCGAGGGCGTCGGCCTCAGCACCGGGTTCACCGCCAACGTCGACGGCGTGCTGTCGGTCGGGTCGGTCGAGGAGACGATCACGGTGACGGGAGAGGTCCCGGTGGTCGACATCCAGAACGTGCAGCAGAACATCGCCATCGACCGCGATGTCATCGACGCCATTCCGAGCGGCCGCTCGTTCCAGAACCTCGGCATCCTCATCCCCGGCATGGTCGGCGACGGCGTGGTGGGGTCGACGCTCGCCGTGGACGTCGGCGGTCAGGGCGGCGTCAACTACCAGCGGCTCGCGATCCACGGCGGCGAGGGCAGCGACCAGATGGTCCAGATTGACGGCCTGGGAGTTGAGGCGGCGACCCGACAGGGCGACTCGTCCAACCTGTTCTTCGCCGACGGCAACTACGCCGAGTACTCCATCGACTACTCGGGCAACACCGCCGAGGTCGAGTCGGGCGGCGTGCGCGTCAACATGATCCCCCGCGACGGGAGCAACCTGTGGGCGGGCCAGTTCTTCGGCAGCTTCTCGTCGCCGGGGCTCCAGTCGAACAATGTCGACGATGCGCTGGTGGCGCAGGGCATCGGCCGGGACCAGGCGAACCGGCTGAGCCGCTTGTGGTTCACCAACCCCGCGGGCGGCGGGCCGATCGTCCGCGACCGGCTCTGGTTCTGGGCCAGTCACACGTCGCAGCGGACCGACCAGTTCGTGGCCAGCGTCTTCCACGACCAGGACCCGAGCGACCTCGCCTACACGCCCGACCTCGACCGGCAGGCCGTCGACGACCAGCTCGCCCAGTCGACCACGTTGCGGCTGACCGCCCAGGCGACGCCGCGCAACAAGTTCACGTTCTTCTACGACAACAACTACAACAAGCGGAACCGCTTCCTGATCGGCAGCACGCTGTCGAGCTCGCTCAACGTCATGCCCGAGGCGGCGGTCGACTCGACCATCAAGGTGCAGGTGTACCAGGGGACGTGGACGGCGCCCATCACCAGCCGACTGCTGTTCGAGGCGGGGGTGTCGCTGCATCCGCAGCACCAGAACTGGCAGAACACGCCCGACGCCGATCCGGTGCGCCCGGGGGCCCTGATCATCCCCGGCAACATCGCGGTCCGGGGCATGTCGAGCTGGTTCTCGGGGACCGTCTTCCAGGACCGGCACGCCGACACCAACGCGGCGCGGGCGTCGCTCTCCTACATCACCGGCAGCCACGCGTTCAAGGTGGGCATGAGCCTGACGAACGTGGCCGAGAACGAGTACATCGAGAGCGTCCAGTACCAGCGCTACATCATCCTCCAGGGCCTTCCCGTCGACCTCGTCGACTTCTATGCGACGCCGTCGCTGGTGGAGAACGACGTGCCCGCCAACCTCGGTCTGTATGCGCAGGACCAGTGGACGCTGGACCGACTGACCCTCAACCTGGGGGTCCGCTGGGACTACTTCAACGCGGGCTATCCCGACCACGACACCGGCACCTCGCGCTACCGGCCGGTGTCGGCGAGCTTCGCCGGGCAGCAGGTAGTGGGGTTCAAGGACATCCAGCCCCGCCTCGGTCTCGCCTACGACCTGTTCGGGACCGGGCGGACCGCCGTCAAGGCGTCGTTCGGCCGCTACGCCGACCGTGACTCGAACACCCGCGCCGGCAGCGTCAATCCCGCCGACAACAACAATGCGCAGCGGCGCGCGTTCATCGACTTCAACGGGAACGGCGGGGCCGACTGCGACCCGCTGAACCCCTTGCCCAACGGCGAGTGCGTGTCGCCCTCCGACAACCTCGCCTTCGGACAGCCGGTCGTCAACACGTTCTACGATCCGGCGTGGGCGTTCGGGTGGGGCACGCGCCACGCCAACTACGAGTCGTCGGTCAGTCTGCAGCACGAGGTGGCCGGCAACGTCTCGGTGAACGTGGGCTGGTTCCACCGCTCGTTCGTGAACTTCGACGTGCAGGACAACCGGGCGGTGGGGCCGAACGACTTCGGTTACTACTCGGTGACCGCTCCCGCCGACGACCGACTGCCGGGCGGCGGCGGCTACACCCTGAGCGGCTTCGCCGACGTCGACCCCGTCAAGCTGGGGCAGTTCGACACCATCACGACCGGCGCCAACGCCTTCGGCGGCCGGTCGCGCACCTATGCCGGCTACGATCTGTCGGTCGACGCCCGGCTCGACACCCTGCTCCTGCGCGGCGGCATCAGCACCGGGCGGACCAGCCACGACAACTGCGGCTACCTGGCCAGCCTGCCCGAGATTCACGCCGGGGCGGCCGACGGCAGCGTCTCGCCCGCGTTCTGCGACTGGTCCACCCCGTACCTGACCCAGGTGAAGCTGCTCGGCTCCTACACGTTCCCGTTCGGCATCACCTTCGCGGGGACCTTGCAGAGCGTTCCGGGCCCGCAGCGCGATGCCATCGTCACCTACGCGAGCGACGTGATTGCCGCCTCACTCGGGCGTCCGCTCGCGGCGGGCGGCGCCGTCAACATCAACGTCATCGAGCCGGGCACGGCCTACGGCGCCCGGTGGAACCAGGCGGACATCCGGGTGTCGAGGACCTTCGACGTCGACGGGGGGCGCATTCAGGCGATGTTCGACGTCTACAACGTGCTGAACGAGAACTCGGTCATCGAGGAAGACCGCAACTACGGGCCGAACTACCTGCGGCCGACCGCGATCATGCCCGGCCGGCTGGCCAAGTTCGCGGTGCAGTTCAACTTCTGACGTGGACCGGGGAGCCGGTGGGGCAGCGGCTACACCGGCTCGGGGCGCGGGACCGAGGCCGTGCGGTAGCACACTCGTCTCTTGGGGAACCGCTTCACGCAGTTGCCGCCGGGCGCCGGCTGCATCCGCGCCGGAGAGGGACCGCCGGGCGAGCGCGCGTGCTCGCACCGGCGGCCCCGTCGGTTGCTGGTCGACGTCCCCGTCAGTTCGACGGCGCGGGACCGAGGCCGTGCGCCTCGAGGAACGACCGGATGGTCGCGTAGATGTGCAGGTTCTCTTCCAGGCTGAACCCGCCGTGGCCGCCGCCCTCGATGGTCAGCAGCCGGTTCGGCACGCCGGCCCCGTCGAGGGCCTCGTGCAGGCGGACGGCGTGGGCGTAGGGCACGATGCTGTCGGCGTCGCCGTGGATGGTCAGGACCGGTGGCTGGCCCTGCCGCACATAGGTGAGGGGCGAGACCCGCGCCGCGACCTCGCCGCGGTCGCTGCGGCTGCCGAGCCACGCCTCGGTGAAGTTGCCCGACGTGCCCGGCGGCCCCTGCATCAGATCGACGACGTCGGTGATGCCGTACCAGTTGATGATGGCCGCCACCTTGAGCTCGGCCGTCGACGTGGCGCCCGTCGTCCACGTCCGGCGGCGGTCGCCGGGGCACTGGCGGTCGAGCCCGGCCGAGGCCGGCAGCATGCCGGTGGTCAGCGAGAGGTGCCCGCCGGCGGAGTTGCCGCTGACCACGATGCGGTCGAGGTCGAAGCCGTACTGCTCGGCGTTCCGGTAGATCCACCGGAGGGCGCAGCGGCAGTCCTCGACCGCGGCGGGGGCGTGGGCGTCGTCGGCCATGCGGTACTCGGCGTTGACGACGTTCCAGCCCATCTCGAGGTAGGGGAGGAAGGTGAGAGCCGAGCTCTCCTTGTTGCCGTTGGTCCACCCGCCGCCGTGGATGTAGAGAAGGGTCGGCCTGCGGTCCGCGCCCCGGGCCTGGTAGACGTCGAGCTTGAGGTCGACTCCGCCGGCGCGAAGGTAGGTGACGTTCGGGACCAGCCGGTAGCCGCTGGCCACCTGCACGAACCTGGCCGCCGCGTCCTGCGCCCGCGCCGGCGGTGCGGCCGACACGAGAAGCGCCGCCGCGGCGACGGCTCCGAGACACGCGTATCGCTTTCGCATTGCCATTTGCCTTTCCGGCGGGCGCCGCCCCGAGGCGGCGCCGCCCTTGCGCACGAGGCCGTCAGTTCAGGCCGGCGGCGTCGATGCCCGCCTGGGCACAGATGGCGTCGTTGGCGCCGGTGTCGCCGCTGACCCCGATGCCGCCGACGTGCTGGCCGTCGGCGGTCATGATCGGCAGTCCGCCCTCGAAGTAGTTCAGGCCGGGGACGAACGCGGCGGCGGAGATGCCGTTGCCGAAGGCCATCTGGCCCCACTGCAGCGTGGACCGCGGGCTCGTCGACGAGCTGCGGGCCTTGGCCATGGCGACGTCGTGCGACAGAAGCTGGGCGTCGTCCATCCGGTGATACGCCTTCAGGTTGCCGTGGTTGTCCATGATGGCGATGTGCATGCGCCAGCCCTCTTCCGCCGCCTTGGTCAGGCAGCCGTGCACCATGGTCATGGCGGCGGCGCTGGTGAGCATGGGTCGGTCCTCGACCTGGGCGGCGGCGGGGCCGGCAGCGGCCAGCGCGAGGGCGGTGAGAGCGAGGGTGACGACGAAGCGGCGTGCGCGCATGAGGGTTCCTCCGATGGTGGTGTGAAATGGGGGATCCGGCGTCGGATCGGTGTCGAAGCAATCAGTATATCCGGGCGGAGGGCCGAATCGGAAGGGCGACAGGGGCGATTCCCGTCCAACGGTACAGGGCCTGAACAGGCGTCGAGTCGGGGATCACCGCAGGGCGGATGGCGCGCGCCCAGGGGCGGGAGTCGGACGGGCGAGCCACTCTGTCGAGGGCAGGTTGTGGATCGTTCGGTGCGGATACATCGGGGAGTACAAGGAGGAGCGAAGAGACAGCGGACTCGACTGGCCTGTTCGTGTTCATCCGCGCCGGATCAGCGCAGCGTCCGCGGCGGGAGTTCACCCGGAGTTCACCCGGTCCGGGGGGCGGCGCAATGGCCGGGCGCCCGCGAACTCCGCCGCCTCGCCCAGCGCCTCCTCGATGCGCAGCACCTCGTTCCACTTGGCCATGCGTTCGGAGCGGGAGAACGATCCCACCTTGAGCTGCCCCGCCCGCCAGCCCACCGCGAGATGGGCGATGGTGACGTCCTCGGTCTCGCCCGACCGGGCGGAGACGATGGCCCCCATGCCCGCGCGGCGGGCCGCGTCGAAGGCGGCCCGGGTCTCGGTCACCGTGCCGGCCTGGTTCGGCTTGACGAGCAGGGCGTTGCAGGCGCCGTCGCGGGCGGCGCGCTCGACGCGCGCGGCGTCGGTCACGAGGTAGTCGTCGCCGACCACCTGCACGCGGCTGCCCACCTCGGCGGTGAACCGCCGCATGCCGGCCGCGTCGTCCTCGGCCAGCGGATCCTCGATGGAGACGATGGGATAGCGATCGATCCAGCGTACCAGGAGCTCACCGAGGGCGTCGCTGTCCAGCACCCGGCCCTCGAGGCCGAGGCGATAGCGACCACCGCGCTGCAACTCGGAGGCGGCGACGTCCAGCGCGATCGCCACCTCGTCGCCAGGAATCCGGCCGCTGTCCTCGATGGCCTGGACCAGAAGGTCGAGTCCCGCCTCGTTCGTGTCGAAGGCCGGCCAGTGGCCTCCTTCATCGGCCACGCCCTGGCGGCGCCCGTCCGCGGCCAGCCGCGCGCCGGCGGCGTGGTAGACCTCGGCCGTCCAGTCCAGGGCCTGGGCGAAGCTAGCCGCTCCGACCGGCGTCACCATGTAGTCCTGGATGTCGACCCGCCGGCCCGCGTGGGCGCCCCCGCCGAGGATTTGTATCTCGGGCAGGGGCAACAACGCCGGCCGGTCGCCGAGCACGTGCCGCCACAACGGCAGACCGGCGGCGGCCGCCGCCGCGTGCAGCCCCGCCATCGAGACCGCGATGCAGGCGTTGCCGCCAAGCCGCCGCTTGTTCGGCGTGCCGTCCAGCTCGATCAGGGCGGCGTCGATCCCCGCCTGGTCGGTGACATCGAGGCCGTGCAGCGCGGGGTCGATGGTGTTCCGAATGCCGCGGAGGGCGCGGGTCACGTCGTGGCCGCCGAACGCGGCGCCCCCGTCTCGCAGGTCGAGCGCCTCGCCGCTCCCGGTCGACGCCCCCGCCGGCGCCGTCGCCCTCCCGCAGACTCCGTCCGCGAGATGCACCTCGGCCTCGATGGTGGGGCGACCGCGCGAGTCCCAGACCCGGCGGGCGGCGACGCGGACGATGCGGTGCGGGTTGTCGGTCATGGCGGCGTGTGGGCCCGGCGGAACGCGTGTCCAGTGGCGGCGGGTCGTCCGGGCGCGAGGCACGCGCGCCCGGACCGCGCCGGTCGGCTCGTCTCGTCAGCCGGCGGGGAAGCCCGGGTTCCGCGAGCGCCCTTGCGTTTCCCCGGCTTGCGGCTCCGCGGCGTGCAGGCCGCGACCACCGCCGCGTGCGGCCAGGGCCGCCCGCCACGTGTCCCGCACCGCGGCCAGGGTGGGCGCGGGGGTCCGCAACAGGCGTCGTGAGACTTCGCGGACGCAGTCCCGGTCGGCGTCGGCGGTCAGGTACTCGACCGGCGACTTCCCGTCCACGCGCGCGAGCAACAGGCCGGGCAACAGCGCCGCGGCTCGTGTCTCCAGCCGCGCACGCGGTTCCCAGTCCACGCCCTGTCCGTAAGCGTGCGCCAATCCGTCGAACGAGGCAAGGAAGCCGCTCGCCGCGCGCGGGGTCCACAGACACTTCAGCAGCAGGTGGTTGAGGCAGAAGGCGAGGTCGAAGGCGGGGTCGCCGTACCATGCGCACTCGGCGTCGACGAAGACGGGGCCGGCCGGTCCGACCAGGATGTTCTTGGGACTGACGTCCCCGTGCACGAGGGCGCGCCGGGTCCGGGCCGTCGTCTCCGCGAGGGCCGTGAGTCGCGGGGCGAGGTCGGGGTGCCGCTCGGCCGTCGCCAACAGGTACGGATCGAGACGGATGGCGCGGAAGATGGAACCGGTGTCGAACCGCTCGCGAAGGCGGGGACGGTCGGCCGTCGCGCGGTGAATCGCGGCCAACCGCCTCCCGACCGTCGTCGCCGTCCGCAGGTCGGGGGCTCCCTCACGGAGCTGCGACTTCCACAAGGGATGGCTCGCCGGGTCGAGAAAGCCCATGACGAGACAGTTCGAAGGGGCATCGCGGGCGACGAGCGGCGGGACCCAGGAGGGGTCGACGCGGGCCGCTTCCTGCAACCACGCCCATTCGTAGCGGCTTCGTTCGACCGGCGCCTCCCAGACCGCGTCGACCTTCAGGCGTGCGCGCGCCCGCTTGACGCAGACTGGCCCCCGGGCGAGCTCGACGCGCCAGATGTCCGAGGAGACGCCGCCCGCGAGAGGGGTCATCGCCGGCGTCGCGTCCGGCCCGACGAGCTGAAGCCGCCGCAGGGCGTCGACGATGGCGCGGGCCGATTCCGACACATGCCGTATCATAGCGAGACTCGCAGGTCGGCGCTTCCGGTCCGGGTGGGGCGGGCGCCAACGAGGCCCGCGACCGAACCACCCACCGCGGCAACGAGACTCGCAGGTGGGCGCGCCGGTCCGGGCGGGGGCGGGCGCCAACGAGGCCCCGCGACCGAACCACCCCGCGCGGCGGCGACCACCGGTCGATGGGGAGCATCGGTGGGCGGCGGCCCGCGAGGCGCCCCGGCGTATTCCTCGCAGCACTTGCGGGCGGGGCGCCGGGGTGGGGCCCGCCCGCCGAGGCCATCGCTTTTTGCTGATACCGACGCCATGAATGACGTGATCCGCGCCGTCCGCTGTCACCGCTACGCCGGTCTGGATGACCACGGCAAGCCCATTCCGACCCCGGCGCCGTTACGCGACGTTCTGAGCCTGGACGAAATCCCCCGGCCCGCGCACGAGCCCGGGCACGTGCTCGTGCGCGCCCACTACGCCGGCGTGCAGTACCCCGACGCCCTGCAGGCGCAGGGGTTGTATCAGCACAAGCCGGGCCTGCCCTACGTGCCGGGCATGGACATCTCGGGGACCGTCATCGAGGCCGATGCCGATGGCCTGGAGCCGGGCGACCGGGTCATCGCCCAGATGAGTATCGGTGGTCTCGCCGAGGTGGTGAAAGTGCCCGCGGCGTCGGTCTGGCGCGTGCCGTCGGGGGTGGACCTGGCCGCCTGCGCCAACCTCGGCCGCAACTTCTTTCCCGCCTACTACTCCCTGAAGGTCCTCGGCGAGGTGACCGCCGACAGCCTGGTCCTCGTGGACGGGGCCTCCGGCGGCGTCGGCATGGCCGCGGTGGAGCTGGCCAAGGCGATGGGGGCCCGGGTCATCGCCGGCGTGAGCACTCCCGAGAAGCGGGAGTTCCCCGCCGCGGCGGGGGCCGACCGTGTGCTCTGCTACGGAACGGACCGGGAGGGCTACCGGCGCTTCAAGGACGATGTCCGCCAGGCATCGGCCGCGCTCGGCCATCCCGCCGGCGTGGACGTGGTGGTCGACATGGTGCAGGGCGATCTGTTCGAAGCCGCGCTGTTGTCGGTCATCCGGCCCCTGGGTCGCATCTGCCTGGTGGGTTTCACGGCCGGTCAGCGGCCGATCCGCCCCGGGATGATCCTCATCAAGCAGGCGATGGTCATGGGCAGCATGTGGGGCGGCTGGGCCGCCGTGCATCCCGACCGGCACCAGCGGAACGTCGCCGAGATCCTCGACTTCCTCGCCGGCGGCGCAATCCGTCCGCGGGTCGATCGGCTCTTTCCGCTCAAGCGCTTCATCGAGGCGTTCGAGCTCTTCGAGCACAACCGGGGACGCGGCAACACCGTCGTCAGCGTTCACGAGTAGCGGGAGCCTCGCTCGCGACGGGACCCGCGAGACCCCGTTCGCCGGCTGGCGCCGACTCTCGGGCCGCTGGCGCCCGGTCGTTCATCTCGTCGAGGGCGCGCCGGGCGAGAACGGTGATGTAGGCGACGGCGGCCGCCGCGACGACGAGGCCGAACACGAGCACGGCCCACTCGGCGGCGGTGCGAGTCTCGCCGCCGAGGGTTTCCACGCCGACGTAGCCGGCATAGAGATAGGCCCACGCGCCAGGCAGCGTGAACACCGCGCTCGACGCCAGGAACGTCAGAAAGGGCACGCCCGTGACCCCGAACAGGTAGTTGCTCGCGCTGTAGGGCAGCGTCGGGTTGAGGCGAACGAGGGCGACGATGCGCCAGCCCCCCCGGCTGACGGCGCGGTCGACGACGCGGAACCGCGGATAGCGGTCCATGAGCCGCAGGACCGCCCCCCGGGCCACATGGCGCCCCAGCAGGAAGGCGGCGGCGTCGGCCACGGTGGTGGCGACGGCCACGACCATCAGGCCCCGGCCGGCCCCGTACACCGCTCCGGCGGCCATCGTGAGCACCGCCCCGGGGACGAACAGCAGGGCCAGCACGACGTACGCGGCGCCGAATCCGACCATCCCCATCGCCCCTCGAGCCTGCGCCCAGCCGCGGAGGGCCCGCACCGTCTCGTCGACGTCCCACGGTCCGGTCAGGAGGAAGGCCGCGGCCAGACCGGCCAGCAGCCCCGCAACGCCGATGCGCCAGCCGATTCGCCCTGTCGTCTTCACGGGGTCGCCATGTGGCAGCCGGGAGGGATGCCCTCATCGTAGCGCACCGTTGTCAGACAGCGCATACGGGGCGATGCCGGCCAGCGCGCTTGCCCACCTCCACTTCAGGTCGCACGCTTGTCGGGAGATTCGGGAGGGAGTGATTCTCGTAGCTCAGCCGACAGGGCATACAGGGCGATGCCGGCCGCGGTGGCGACGTTGAGCGAGTCGATGCCGTCTGCGATCGGAATGCGGACGCGGCGGTCGACGCGGGCCACCGCCTCGTCGCTCAGGCCGGCGCCCTCGGCGCCGAAGACCAGGGCCAGCCGACGCGGCGGCGCGTCCGCCAGCGTCTGCAGCCCGTCCGCGTCCTGCTCCGGAGACAGGGCCACCGTCGTGTAGCCGTGCGTCCGCAGCCGGTCGAGGCCGCCCGGCCAGTCCGTCATCTCGCCGTAGGGAATGCGCAGGGTGGCGCCGATCGACGTCCGGATGGCCTTGCGGTACAGCGGGTCGCAGCATCCCGGGCTGAGCAGGACGCATCGGGCGCCGAAGGCGGCGGCGTTCCGGAAGATGCTCCCGAGGTTGTCGGGGTTCCCGACCTTCTCCAGCACAACGACGAGGCGGGCGGTGGCGAGGGCCGGAAGGTCGGCGTCGGTCGCCGCCGGCGGTCGTTCGCCGATGGCCAGGCACCCGCGGTGGACGCGGAATCCGGTGACCTGCTTCAACACCGGGGGCGGGGCCACGTACACTGGCAGGGTGTCGAGAGTCTGGGCGTCGAGCAGGTCCCGGAGGCTGTCGAGGGCGGCCGGCGTCGCCAGCAGCGCGTGGGTGGCGAGGCGGGGATGGGCCAGCAGCTCGCGCACCACGAACCGGCTCTCGGCCACGAAGAGGCCGCGCCGGCGGAGCAGGACGGGGTCTGGCACCGCGTGGAAGTCCCGGAGCCGCGGATCCCGGGGATCGTCGACGGACTCGGTCGGCATCGGTTCAGGATAGCCGCCCTGTCGTCCAGTCGTCTGGAAGGTGAGCGCTCATGCCCTACTCGGCCCGTATGGAGTCCATCGCGCCGTTTCTCGCGATGGAGGTGATGGAGCGCGGCATGGAGATGGCCCGCGCCGGTGTCGACGTGCTGCAGCTCGGGGTCGGCGAGCCGGGTTTCCCCCCGCCGCCCGAGGTGACCGCCGCCGTCGCCGCCGCCGTCGCCGCCGGGGACACCCACTATACCGACAGCCGCGGGCTCTACCGGCTGCGCGAGGCGATCGCGGCCGACTGCGAGCGGCGGCGCGGAACCGCGGTCAGCCCGGACCGCATCGTCGTGACCAGCGGCACCTCGCCGGCCCTCCTCATGGTCGTCAATCTGCTCCTCGACCCCGGCGACGAACTCATCATGCCGACGCCCCACTATCCGTGCTACCCGAACATGGTGGCGGCATGCGGCGGCCGACCGGTGCTGGTGCCGACGGTCCCGGACGACGGCTATGCGATCGACGTCGACCGCGTGCGGGCCGCGATCACCCCGCGCACGCGGGGCATCCTGCTGGCCTCGCCGGCCAACCCCACGGGGGCGGTGCAACCCCCCGAGGTGGTGCGCGGGCTGGCCGGGCTGGGGGTGCCGATCCTGTCCGACGAGGTCTACGACGGGCTGCTCTACGACGGCGCCGTCACCACGTCGCCGCTCGGGATGACCGACCACTGCTTCGTCTTCGACGGCTTCTCGAAGCGGTACGCCATGACCGGCTTCCGCCTCGGCTACGTCATCGCGCCCGAATCGGCGATGCGGCGCCTCGTGTCGCTGCAGCAGAACCTGTTCATCTCGGCGTCGCACTTCGTGCAGACGGCGGGGCTGACCGCGCTCGAAAAGGGTGAGCCGCACCGGCGGATGATGGTCGCCGAGTACGACCGGCGCCGCCGGGTGCTCGTCGACGGCGTGCGCCGGCTCGGCCTCGCCGTCCCCGTCACGCCCACCGGCGCGTTCTACGCCCTCGCCGACGCCCGGCGCCTGGGGCGCGACTCGCTGCGGCTGGCCTTCGAGATTCTCGAGCGCACGCAGGTCGCGCTGGGGCCGGGCCGCGACTTCGGCGCGATCGCCGAGGGCTTCCTGCGGTTCTCGTTCGCGGCGTCTCTCGAGGACATCACGGCCGCGCTGGAGAGGTTGGGAGCGGCGGGGCTGCCGACCCTGCCGAACAGCGAGGAGCTGGGCGATGTCGCTACTTCAGCTTGAGCGACGGGTAGTCGGGTGTTCGCGGCGTCAGCGTCCGGTTCGCGCAATCGGCGATCAGGTCTAGCGCTTCGAGCACTATCTGACCGATCAGCGGCTCGCTCAGGGGCGGACCGACGACGCATTCGGTGACCATGAACCGATCGCCGATCTCGAGGGCGACGGGACCCGCCACCGACCGTTCGTCTCTGCGCTCGTCCGCGTACGTGACGATGGCGGTCCGTAGTGTCTCGAGTCCGAGCCGTTCGACGACGTTCTGCGGGAGCATCAGCATGACCGCGCCGGTTTCGACGATGCCCTCCACCTGGGCGCGGCGCACGGGTTCCGTGCGGGTTCCGCTCCTGGCGTTGCTGCGGTCGACGTAGTTCTCCAGCTCGATGGTGACGACGATGTCGCCCATGCGATTTCCATCATACCGAACCCGTCCGGACCGGCGCGCGAGCCCGGGCTGCGGGTCGGTGGCGGCCCCGCGACCGGTTCCGCGTAACGGGGCGCCCCCGTCTCCCTCCCTCCTCCCCGCCCGGCGCGCCAGATGAGTTAAGGTTTAGGTGAACCCGCTCGGTACTGGTTGTTCCTGCCGCCAGGGGCGTGCATCGCGGCGAGGGAGACGGCATGGCGCGGTGGATTCGATTCGAGCACGCCGGGACGACCGGCTTCGGCACGCTGTCGGGCGACACGGTGGCCGTGCACACCGGCGACATGTTCGGCGAGCCGGCCGCGACCGGTGCGACCCTGCCGGCCGGCGGGGTCGCGCTGCTGCCCCCGGCGCCGGCCGGCAAGATGGTGGCGCTGTGGAACAACTCGCGGGCGATGGCCGAGAAGACGGGGCAGACCGAGCCCCCCGAGCCGCTCTACTTCATCAAGGCCAACGGCTCGTATCTCGGCCCCGGGGGCGTCATCCGCAAGCCGCGCACCTACGACGGCAAGGTCGTGTTCGAGGGCGAGCTGGGCATCGTCATCGGCCGCGAGTGCCGGGCCGTCGACGCGGCCGGCGCCGCCGCATGCATCTTCGGTTATACGTGCGTCAACGACGTCACCGCGGTCGGCATCCTCGGGAAGGACCCGTCGTTTCCGCAGTGGACCCGGGCCAAGAGCTTCGACACCTTCGGCGTCTTCGGACCCGCGGTGACGACCGGCCTCGATCCCCTGTCGCTGTCGATCCGCACCGTGCTGAACGGACAGGAACGGCAGAACTACCCGGTCACGGACCTCTTCTTCCCGCCGGACCGCATCGTGAGCGCGATATCGCAGGACATGACCCTGCACCCCGGTGACGTCATCTGCTGCGGAACCTCGGTGGGGGTCGGCTCGATGAAGCCGGGCAGCACCGTGGAGGTGACCATCGACGGCGTCGGCACGCTCTGTAATCGATACGAGGAGCCCGAGTCGGCGGCGTAGGCGCCGGGGGAGTGGGTCAGGGGGGAAGCGAGCGGGGCCGAAGGGTGTCCGTGCAGTCTCGCCCGACGCCCCGACTCGACCGGAATCCGGCAGACGGGAAGCGGGCAGAGAGCGTCCGGGGCGGCTGGGCAACGGGGTGGCGGTCGGGGCCGCGAGGGGCGGCGATCGGCCGGGATGGCGACTCGTGGCGCCGGCGCGGCCGGCGGCGCGGTGCGAGGAGGGCAGGATGAGGATGGGACACGCGATGGTGCGGTGGATCGGAGCCGGAGCCTGCGGTCTGCTGCTGGCGACGGCGGCGTCGGCCGGCCAGGCGGGGCAGGGCGAGACGTCGACGCGGGACCTGCAGGGGGTCTGGGACTTCCGCAGCGCCATTCCCTTCGAGCGCCCCGACGACTTCGCCGGGCGCGTCACGTTGACGCCGGAAGAGGCGGCGGCGTTCGCGCAGGAGCGGGTGGACGCCCAGAACGTCGACCTGTGGCGTGACGAGAACGGCCGGCTGCCGGTGTCGGGTGGGTACAACAACTTCTGGTACGACCGGGGCACGTCTCTCGGCGAAGAGCGGCGGACATCGCTGGTGGTCGACCCGCCGGACGGGAAGATCCCCGCACGCAGCGACGAGGCTCGGGCCCGCGGCGCGCGGCGGCAGATGCTGCTGGGGCGCGACGCGTTCGGACCCGAGGACCGCGGGGCGTTCGAGCGGTGCATCATGGGGTTCAACGCCGGTCCGCCCATGAACCCCAGCGCCTACAACAACAACATGCAACTGTTCCAGACCGACGACCACGTCGTGATCCTCAACGAGATGGTGCACGACGCCCGCGTCGTCCCCCTCGACGGCTCGCCGCACCTTCCCGACCACGTGCGGCAGTGGAAGGGCGACTCGCGCGGCCGGTGGGAAGGGGACACCCTGGTCGTCGAGACCCGGAACTTCACCGACAAGACCAGCTTCCGCGGGTCGGGCCCCGACCTGCGGCTCGTCGAGCGCTTCACCCGGCTCGACGTCGATCGCCTCGCCTACGAGTACACCGTCGACGACGCGGCGTCGTTCGCGCAGCCGTGGTCGGTGCGGGTGGTCATGCAGCGGTCCGACAGCCCGCTCTTCGAGTACGCCTGCCACGAGGGCAACTACGGCATGGAGAACCTGCTCGTCTCCGCGCGGGCGCGCGACCGCGAGCGGCAGGAGCAGTAGCCGGTCTGCGCCGGCCATGAGGCCTGCGGCGCGATTCGGCGCCGAACGCCGTCAATCTCACTTGCCGGGTGTCTGCGCCGTGATCGGCGCCAGATACCCGGCGGTGCTGCCCGGTCGAACATGCCCAATCTTCTCGCTCGTCGCGCCTTGTCTGGCGGACGCCTCGGCTGTCTGTCGGCACCCTCCGGGGGCCGCGCGCGACGGCGCTCTCACCGCCGACTGCTGAGGTGGCTGGCGGCGGCCATCGCGGCGCCGTGCGCCGTGCTCTGGTTGTCACCGCCGGTCGCGGCGCAGGACGGCGAAGCCTCGGAAGCCACCTACGAGGTGACGTTCGAGGGGGCCTGGACCACCGCGAGCACGCCGAGCGGGGTGGTTCCGGGGGCGCACTTCACAACCTTGATCGGCGCCGTGCACAACGGCGAGGTGACCTTCTGGCGTGCCGGCGGCCGGGCCTCGCCTGGGGTCGAGAGCGTGGCGGAGCTCGGCGCGACGGGGACGTTCCGGGCCGAGATCCAGGCCTCGCCGCACGCCGTCGCCGTCATCACTCAGGGTGTCTCGGGCGGCGGTACGGGCCGCGCGACGTTCTCGATCGACGTCACGAGCGACCATCCGCTGGTGACGCTGCTCTCGATGATCGGGCCCAGCCCCGACTGGTTCGTCGGCATCTCCGGGTTGTCGCTCCTCGACGAATCGGTCGGGTGGGCGCCGCGCCGCGAGGTCGACCTGTTTCCCTACGACGCCGGCACCGAGGAAGGCGACGACTTCTCGCTGGGCAACCCCGATACCGACCCGCAGGGCGTCATCACCAGCATCAGGGGCGTGGGCAAGTTCTCGGACGAACCCATGGCGCGGCTCACGTTCGTGCTCACCGCGACCAGGACGCGGCCGACGGTCCGCCTGTCGGCGTCGCCCAACCCGGTTGCCGAGGGCAGCCCGGTGACGGTGACCGCGACGTTGTCGCAGGCGCTGGCGAGCGATGCGACTATCCCGCTGACCCTGACGGCGGGCACGGCGGAGTCGGACGACTACGGCTCGCTGGCGAGTATCGTCATCGAGGCCGGCTCGACCACCGGCGCCGGCGTGGTCACGACCACCGACGACGTCGACCACGACGACGAGACGTTCACGGTGGCGCTGGGCGGCCTGCCGGCTTCGGTGGCGGCGGGCAGCCCGTCCCGGGTCGAGGTGACGATAAGCGACGACGACCCGGCCCCGCCGGCGCGGCCCGGGCCGCGCGTCGTGACCCCCGGGGATGGGACGCTGGAGGTGACGTGGGCGGCGGTGGCGGGCGCGGACAGCTATACGGTGCAGTGGAAGTCGGGCCCGGAGGAGTACTCCGATGCGCGGCGGCAGAACGTCGGGATGCCCTCGGCGACGCTCTCGGGGCTGACCAACGGCGTGGCCTACACGGTGCGCGTCCGCGCCGGCAACGCCGGCGGTGACAGCGACTGGTCGGAGGAGGCGACGGGGACCCCGATTCGACCCGTTCCCGCGCTGCCGGTTGCGGGCGCCGTCGTGCTCGGCCTGTTGCTGGCGCGGATCGGCGTCCGACGGCGGGCGTCCGGGCGGCCTCTCGCCGGCGGCACGGTCACGACCTCGCGCGTCGTCCGCGGGTAGCGGCCCGGCCGGTCGTCGCCGCCTGCTCCGGGCCGGCTGGGCGTCCGGGGTCGCACGAGCGGCCGGAACCATCGACCCGTGGCGAAAACGCCCACTGCGTTCGAGCGGCGACGCATCCCGGCGGCCGGCGCGGCTCGTCGGTCGAGGGGGGGCGCCGGCGCTCTCCTCGCCCTGCGTCAGGCGGGCGGCCCGTCCGTCAGCAGACGCCCTCCCGGCGCCGTGCAACGCGGGATTTCACCGCCGGCCGCCTACTGACGCCGCCATGCCGACACTCGCTTCCGGCGATCGGCTCGGGCCCTACGAAGTGGTCGGCGCCCTCGGCGCCGGCGGTATGGGCGAGGTCTACCGGGCCACGGACACCCGCCTCGACCGCACCGTCGCCGTCAAGGTGCTGACCGCCCACATCGCCGACAGCCCCGAGCAGCGCGAGCGGTTCGAACGCGAGGCGCGCGCCGTCGCCGCCATCAACCACCCCAACATCTGCACCCTCTTCGACGTCGGGCGCGAGCGCCCGTCGTCGGCCGGCCCGCCGATGGACTTCCTGGTCATGGAGTTCCTCGACGGTGAGACCCTCGCCCAGCGCCTCGAGCGCGGGCCCCTGCCCGTCGCCGAGGCGCTGCCCATCGCGGTGGAGATGGCGGAGGCCCTCGACACCGCGCACCGGCAGGGCATCGTGCACCGCGACCTGAAGCCGAGCAACGTCATGCTCACCGAGACCGGCGTCCGGCTACTCGACTTCGGGCTCGCCAAGCAGCACGAGGCGGGGCCCGAGGCGTTCGTGTCGGCGCCGACGCACACGGCCCTGACCGTGGAGGGGAGCATTCTCGGCACGCTGCACTACATGTCGCCGGAACAGCTCGATGGCCGGCCGGCCGACGCCCGGTCGGACGTCTTCTCCTTCGGCGCCACGCTCTACGAGATGGTGTCGGGGCGGCGGCCCTTCGACGGCGCCGGCCAGGCCAGCGTCATCGGCGCGATCCTGAGAGACGCCCCGGTTCCCCTCGGCGCGGCCGGAGCGCGCATCCCCCGACGCCTCGATCGCGTGGTGCGGACGTGTCTGGCCAAGGACCCCGACGACCGCTGGCAGACGATGCGCGACCTGAAGCGCGAACTGCAGTGGATCGACCCGACCGGCGAGTCGGACGAGCCCGACCCGGGGTTGCCCGCCGTCTCCGACCCGGCCGGCCGCGCCGCCCCCGCAGGATGGCGTTTCGTTCTCGCCCTGGTGGTCACCGCGGCGGTGACGGCAGGCGCGGTCTGGACCCTGAAGCCGCCCGCCGACGCGCCGCCCCTCGCAGTCCAGCGCTTCACCATCGACCTGGCCCCGGGCCAGTCCCTCACCGGCGCCCTCGCGGTCTCGCCGGATGGGCGCCACGTCGTCTACGGCGTCGACGACGGCGCCGGGACGCGGCTCCACGCCAGGGCCCTGGACGCCTTCGCCGCGACGCCGATTCCCGGCACGGAGGGCGCGTCGGCGCCGGTGGCGATTGCCCCGGATGGCCGGAGCCTCGTGTTCCAGTTGCAGGACGGCGAACGATGGACCCTCAACCAGATCCCGCTCGCGGGAGGCACGCCCTATACCATCCTCGAGAGCGAGGAACAGTTGTTCGCCAAGGCCGCATGGCTGCCGGACGGCGCCATCGTCTACTCCTTGCGGTCAGGCGCCGGCGGGCGCGGCCTGATGCAGGTGCCGGCCGCCGGGGGACCGCCGCGCGTGCTCACCCGGCTCGATGAACAGCGGGGCGACGTCGCTCACCTCTGGCCGCTCCCGGTTCCGGGTCATGACGAGCTGATCTTCACGATCGTGGGTGAGGGCGCCGACCTGGAGGACGGCAGGGTGGCCGTCTACTCGCCCGCGGACGGCGAGGTCCGGACCGTGCTCGAGTCGGCCCTCGCGCTCGCCTACCTCGGAGCCGGCCATCTGCTCCACGGCGACCGCGGTTCGCTGCTCGCGATCGGCGTCGATCCGGCGACCGCGACCACCACGGGGGCCCCCGTGCCCCTGTTCTTCGATGCCTCCGGCGACACCGTGACCGGCAACACCGTGTCCGACAACGGGACCCTGGTCTACACTCTCGCCCCTGCCGCCGCCGGAGCGTCGGACCCGCCGCCGGAGCGGATCTACATCGTCGTCAACTGGTTCGAAGAGCTGAGGCCGCTCCTCTCGCCGAACTGACGCCCGCACCGGTCAGACGGTATCTTCGCGACGTACCGTGGCTCGGCGGGGGCGTCCGCCTCCGGCGAATCGATGGCGCGAAGGAGCCCGTCTTTCGGGCGCCGAGCCGGCGCGCGCCCCGCGTCTCCATGTGGCAGGGTCCTCCAACGACCGCGCTTCGCCCCGGAACGCGGGCGGGTGAACGAGCAGGAGCTCCGAGTCGACCGTCACGAGGCCGTGACCGGTCGGATGCGGTGTTCAGCGACGACCTGGACGCCCGTCGTCGGGACCGAACGGTGGGCGCTCGTCGTATCGCGGCGGGACGATCGGCTCGCCGAGGGGCGGCAGCCGCGACAGGTCGACCTCGCTCACCACGTGCAACCCGTCGCCGGCGGGTCGGATGCGGAAGGTGGCGTCCGGTGTCCGTACCGAGCCCGCCACCACGCCGCCGTTCACCACGACCGTCATCGTCCCGAACTCGACGCCGGCCAACGGGCCCGACAGCGAATAGCCGCCCGAGAACGTCGGCGCGACGTGCTGTACGAGCCCCGTGAACACCGCGTCGTCGAAGAGGTTCAGGACCAGCATGCCGGGCTGCGCGACGGCACGGGCGCTCGACGCCGGCGCCGCGGCACTCGGTGCGAGCTGGCCGAAATCGATGGCGACGAGCCGTTGGCGCACGGCCAGCGTGTCGGACAGGCCGGCCGCCGGGCCGCGGGCGGCGAGAGAGGCCACCGCGGCCTCGGCCGGCTGAAACAGGCCCCCGGACTGACCCAGGGGGCCCGGCTGACCTGCTGCGTGGGCGGCTGACAGGCCCGCCAGTAGCAGCGCTGGCCCCAGCCCGGCCCGCCGCACGACGTTGGCGATCGTGTCTTCGAGCATCGTCTTCTCCTCCGAGCCGGGAACCGTGTCTCGTCTGCGGCGCCGGGTCGGCGCGGCGGGTCGCTCGCGCGCCGGTTCCGGTTCGTCGGCGTTCGTCCCGTTCCAGGGCGCCGGCGGTTGCGGTCGCCGCCGGTGCGTGTCTCGCGGCCGGGCGGTGAAGCCTGAGGTCACTGGCCGGTCCGTTCCTCGGTCCGATGGCCGGCGAGGATTCCCTCCATGCCGTAGTTCCCTTCGTGGCAGGCGTACTCGAAGATGCCGCCGCCGTTGGCGATCATGGGCAGCACCACCGTCCAGTCGCGGGTGTAGGTGGCGGGGTCGCTGAGGGTCATCTCGTAGTCGATGCGGTCAGACCCGACGCGGGTGAACCGCTCGACGAGACGCAGGTTGTCGACGGGGAAACCGCGGAACACCTGCTTGGCGCTGAAGTTGGTGGTCTCGACGACCAGCGTGTCGCCTTCCCACCGGCCGCGGGAGTCGCCGTTCCACAGGCGGACGCCGGCGGCGACGTGGGGGCGGCCATCGAGGGCGACGACGCGGGTCTCGTTGATCATCTCGTTCAGCATCACCACCGCGCGCGGGGTCTGCAGAATGAGGATGTTGCTGTTGTAGTTGTTGGGTACCCGGGGGGTGCCGCGGGTGATGCAGCGCTCCCACAGGTTGCGGTCGGTCCACGAGTCGGCGGGGTGGTCGCGCCGCCGCGCCGCGCTCTCGGCCGCACGGCGCTCGGCGGCCGGGGTGAGGGAGGGGATGCGACCGTCCGGCGGGTCGACGATGAGCGACGTGCGGGTCAGCGCGTTCCGCGACCCGTCGCGCCACTGAGAGCCGTAGTTGCCGGGGCTGCCCGCCCGCGGCGGCGCGTCGAACGCCGCGAATCGCCGCCGTTCGCGCTCCGCCGCCTCTTCTTCGCTGAGGAACTCGCGGTCGGCGGCGTCGGCGGCCCGCTCGAGGGGGGTGCCGGTGGTCTGGTCCCAGACGCCCTGCAGGTCGGGATGGCCCCACGGGGTTTGCGGCGGGTTCCAGTCTGCCTGCGTCTCCTGGGCGGCGCCCGGCGCCGCCGGTCCGATGAGCAACGTTGCCGCCAACGCCGCGACCAGGGGATAGCGCATCGTGGACCTCCTTCGTTCCGCCGCCGACGGGGCCGGGGATGGGACGAGGCCCCTGCCGGCGCCGGCGCCGGTCCCGTGAATCGTTCGCTCCGCCGCCGACCGGCCGGGCTTGCCCGGCGAACGCGGCGTCCCTCGCGCCGCCCGGCCCCGCGGACCCCCGCGCGGCGACCTTCGCTTCCTCGTCTCGTCGTCCCGATGCCTGACGCTACCCGGCCGATGGCGGTGCGGCGGCGCAAGACCCTACTGGTCGCCGGCGATGTTGACGCGAATGCGGTACAGGCCGGTGCGCGCGGTCATGTAGAGCGTGCGCCGGTCCGCGTCGCCCCACGCCACGTTGGCGGGCACCTGGTCGGGCCTGATCGTCCCGAGGTGGCGCCCGTCGGGCGCGATGACCCAGACCCCGCCCGGCCCCGTCGCCCACAGGTTGCCCTGCTCGTCGATCTTCAGGCCGTCGGCGGCCCCCGTCTCCTCCGAGCCGCTGGCGTCGAGCAGCAGCGCGGCCTCGCCGAGGCTGCCGTCGTCGTTCACCGGATACGCCGTCCACGTCTGCGCCATGCTGTCGGCTACGTACAAGGTCGACTCGTCGGGCGAGAACGCGATGCCGTTGGGGCCGTCCTGCTCGCCCAGCCGGACGAGCTCGCCGTCCGCGCTCAGCCGATAGATGCCGTTCACGTCCTGCTCCCGCGCCTCCGGGCTGGGGAGCCCGTACGGCGGGTCGGTGAAGTAGAGCGAGCCGTCGCTGTGGTAGTCGAGGTCGTTGGGGCTGTTCAGCCGCCCGCCCTCGAAGCTGTCCACGACCACGCTCCGCGCGCCGTCGGCGTCGATGCGCGAGATGCGGCCGTTGAAGTGCTCGGTGAACGCCACGTTCCCGTCGGGGTCGACGATGATGCCGTTCGAACCGACGAGGCGCCCCTCCTCGTCGCCCTCGTAGACCGGGTTCAGGAAGTCGCTGACGGTGCCGTCGGGATCCCACCGGACGATGCGGTTGCCGGGGATGTCGCTGAAGAGCAGGAAGCCGCCCTCGTCGCCGATCCACGCCGGCCCCTCGGTGAAGCCGAACCCGCCGGCCAGCTCCTCGATGACGGCGTCGGCCGGCACGAGTGCGTCGAAGGCCGGATCGAGCCGCTCGATGGTCCCCGCGCTGGGCGCCGCCTCCGGTTCGGCGGCCGGCTCCACCTCGCCGCCGCACGCCGCCATCACGAGAACGCCCAACAGTACTCCTGCTCGCATCACTCATCTCCTCTTCGGCTTCGGAAACGCACCAAGCGTAGCACGATGCGGATCGCCATCGCGGATTCGGGCGATCCAGCCACGAAGCCGACGCGGATGACGTCGCCGGTGGAGTCGTGAAGCCGACGCAATGCCCAGACTTGCCCAACGAGTGGTGTACACTTTCTCGCTTTACAAGCGGGGCAGGATCCCGCTGACCGACGATCTGCAGCACAGCCAGCCGTTCGACACGGTCCCCGTGATCGACCCCCTACACGTCGCCGGAGCGGACGCCGGCGAGATACTGGAGCGACCGGCCGGCGGGGACGTGGGGTGATGGACGAGGACAACCGCCCGCTGGCGTTGTTCCCGGAGATCATCGCGCGAGAGGCCTCCGCCGCGGTGTCGACGGGGGTCCTGCCGTACCAGCAGATCCGGGCGCTCGTCCGGGACGGCCGCATCACCGCAACCGAGCCCGTCGCCGACGATCAGGTCCAGCCCGCGAGCCTCGACCTGCGGCTCGGCGGAGTCGCCTACCGCCTGCAGGCCAGCTTCCTCCCCGGCCGACACGCCACCGTCGAGCGCAAGCTCGCGGACCTGTCCATGGCCGAACTCGATCTCTCGTCGCCGACGGTGCTCGAGAAAGGGTGCGTCTACCTGGCCCCGCTGATGGAGGGCCTGCGGCTGCCACGCGGCCTGTCGGCGAGGGCCAACCCGAAGAGCACGACCGGCCGCCTCGACGTGTTCACCCGGCTGATCGTCGACTACGGGGCCGAGTTCGAGCGGGTGCCCGACGGCTACTCGGGTCCGCTGTTCGCAGAGATCGTCCCACGGACGTTCTCGGTCATCGTGCGGCAGGGGGTGCGGCTGTCGCAGTTGCGCTTCGTGCGGGGGAAGCCGCCGCCGACCGACAGCCTGCTCGAGCGCCTCGACGAGGCGGAGAACCTCATCTATCTCGATGATGACGGCCCGGCCCCGGCCGACATTCAGAAAGGCGTCAAGCTGTCGGTCAGCCTCCGGGGCGCCGACCCGACGGACGTCGTCGCCTACCGGGGCCGGAAGAACGCCCCCCTCATCGACCTGCGCAGGGTGCATCACTACGAGCCCGGCGACTTCTGGGACCGGATCGGCGGGCTGCCCGACGGCCGGCTCATCCTGAATCCGGGAGACTTCTACATCCTGGGTTCACGCGAGCGGGTGGTCGTGCGGCCCGACTGTGCGGCCGAGATGGTGCCGTTCGACCCGACGGTGGGCGAGTTCAGGATCCACTACGCGGGCTTCTTCGACCCGGGGTTCGGGTACGGCGAGAGCGACAAGGGGACTCGGGCGGTGCTGGAGGTGCGGGCGCACGACGTGCCCTTCGTCATTGAGCACGGGCAGGTGGTCGGGCGGGTCGTCTACAGCCGGCTGCTGGAGGTCCCGGACAAGATCTACGGCGCCTCGATCGGCTCGTCGTACCAGCGGCAGGGGCTGGCCCTGAGCAAGCAGTTCCGGAGGTGACGTGGTGACGGCGCTCGGCTTCTGCTGACGCGACCCGGCCCCGTACCCGGGCGCGCCACGGTCGGCCGGACCAAGCGCTGACACCCCGGCGGGCCGGCGTCAGCGGCCGGCCGGGGCGTTCCGCGCGCGAGGCGCCTACCAGGTGAGCTGCGCGCCGAACTTCACGAACCGCGCAAGCAGGATGTTCTCGGGCACCAGCCACTGCGAGCCGTAGGTGTCGTTGATGGCCAGCGGCGCGTTGTCGTTGAACATGTTGTAGGCGTCGAGCATGAGCCGGAGCTCGCGGTCGGCGTCGAAGCGGAAGAGCTTCGAGAGACGGATGTCCAACTGGTTGAGGCGGTCGGCGAACAGTGTCCCCGGCTCGATCAGGTGAATCTCGGCTGTCTGCGCCCCGCCCGCCAGCGGCCGGCCGAGCGATGGTTCGATGGAGCTGGCCGGAGCATTCCACGTCGCGAGAATCGGCACGCCCGGCAGGTTCTGGAGGAAACCCGAGAGCTGCACGTCGTACCACGGCAACGTATAGGCGCCGCTGAGCTTCCAGCCGGGCCGGAAGAACGGCGGGGCGATGTTGCAGTGATGTCCTCTCGGCAGGATGATCCCCGCCGCTTCCTGGCTGTCCCAGCCGCCGCCGGTCCCCGCCCCGCCCGCGGTGAGGGCCAGCGTCGGCACCGCCGCGGGGTTGTCGGGGCGGGCGCCGCAGTCATTGAACCGCGTGCGGCCCAGGCTGACGCCTCCGTAGACGAAGAGGTCGCCGCTGATGCGTGAGTTGATGGTGACGTCGAGCCCGTCGTACACCTGCTCCATGGTGTAGCCGTTGGGCTCGGCCCGCACGATGTCGTTCTGCACCTCGCCGAACCTGGCGGGATTGACGTCGTAGAGGCCGCACACCTCGTATCCGCCGCCGCCGGGCAGCCTCGGGTCCTCGGGCGCCATCACGCAGTACGGGTCGAAGTCGCCCGGCCCCACGAGCGCGTTGTCGGTCACCGAGAAGTTGCCCTGCACGCGGCGCCAGTACGACACGTCGAGCGACATGCGGGGCAGGATCTCCTGCTCGATGCCCAACGAGTACTCCCAGTTGTTCCGGCGTGTCCCGAACCCCGAGTAGACGTCGGGGGCGAAGACGTTGGTGAGGACGCTCTTGCCGAAGTTGGCGTTCGAGTACGGTCCCAGCTCGTTCTCGTCGGGGAAGAAGTCGCCGTTCGCGTCCTGCCAGAATCGCGTCGCGCTGGTGACCGACGCGTTGACGGGATTGCGCGACGCCGACATCCCAATGGTGTCGACGCGGAGGTATCGGCTGATCGAGCCCTTGATCGCGGTCCGGCCGTCGCCGAAGACGTCGTGCGCGACGCCGATCCGCGGCGACAGGTCGGTCCAGTCGGCGGCGTTGGGGATGGCGTCCCAGCGGCGCGTCGGCGCCCACGTGCCCGGCGCCACCGAGCCCGAGGGCGTGTCGACGAAGCGCGACGTGTCCTGGGCGGGAATGTGCTGCCGGACGTAGTCCCATCGCAGGCCGAGGTTGAAGGTGGTGCGGTCGATGGTCCAGGCGTCCTGCACATAGAGGCCGAGGTCGGCGGCCAGGTCGACCTCCACGTTGTAGGGGGTGGCGAAGGCCGCGATCAGCAACGGCGCGCCGTTGAGGGTGAACAGCAGGCTGTCGGTCGGTCCGATGATGTCGGTGCCCTGCCGCCAGGTCCCCTCGTCGAGGGTCATGCCGAACTTCAGGTTGTGCGACCCCGTGACGTAGGACATCGAGGCCTTGTAGGCGCGGTGCACCTCGTTCCAACGCCGGCTGAAGCCGATGCCGCGGAAGTCGATGCCGGTGGTGAGCTCGCGCACGGCGTGGAGCTGGGGGGCGTCGGGCTGCGGGTCGATGGTGGCGTCCTGGATCTGGATGCCCATGCCCGCCTCGAGCAGGATGCGGTTGCCGACGGTGCCGGTCCAGGTGGTTGTCCCGTGCCAGTTGAGGGGGTTCCGCTGGTCGCGCGACGCCTCGGGCGTACGGCGGTTCGAGATGCCCTGGTACGGTTGGTGGCGCGGCGCCCCGTTGTAGTACACGGCGAACTTGTTGCCGGGCGTGGCCTGAAACGTGAACCGGAGGCTGGCGCTCTGGTCGTACTGCTCGTTGACGCCGGGTCGGCTCTCGTCCGGCGTGAAGACGTAGTCGTAGGGGTCGACGTCGTAGAACGTGTTGGCTGGCAGCAGCTTGAGGCCCCAGTTGCGGTACGCGCCGTGGAACCACAGCCGGTCCCTGACGATCGGCCCCCCGAGGTCCACGCTGGTGTCCCAGATGTTGCTGACCACGTCCGGTGTTCGCAGACCGGCGTCGATGAGGTCCTGGCTGAGGTTGTCGCCCTGAAGCCCGCTGTTCGAGAAGTTGCCGAACGTCGACCCGCTGAACGTGTTGCCGCCCTCCTTGGGGATGATGTTCACGCGGACCCCGCCGACGGCCACGTCGGCCGAGACCGCCCCGATCTCGTAGGAGAGCTCCTCGGTCTGGGCGTCGTTGGCGTTCAGGGTGGTGCACGAATAGCCGCACGACAGGTTGCCCATCGTCAACCCGTCCATCTGTCGCATGCCGTCGCGGGTGTCGCCGCCGTGCGCGGCGAGATACGGCATGTAGGAGTCGCGGACCCCCCCGACGTCCTGCGACTCGGGCGCGACCCCGACCGTCAGGGCCCCGATGGCGCCCCAGTCCTTGTTCATCGGCAGGGCGTCGAGCACGTCCTTGGTGACGACCGACAGCTCCTGCACCCGCTGGACGTCGATGACCGGCGACTGCCCCGAGACGGTGATTGTCTCCTCGAGGGCGCCTACACCCAGTTCGACGTTGACCGGCGCCGTGAACCCGGCGGTGAGTTCGATGCCCTCGCGCACCACCGTGGTGAACCCGGTGAGGGCGAAGGTGACGGTGTAGACGCCGGGCCGCAGCGCCGTGAACGCGTAGCGCCCCTGGGTGTCGGTCACCGCGATGCGAGAGCCCTCGATGAGGGCCGGGCTCGCGGCCTCGACGGTGACGCCGGGCAGGACCCCGCCGGTGTTGTCGTTCACGGCCCCCGCGATGCCGCTGTCCTGGGCGGCGGCGGGAGCCGCCGCGGCGAGCAGAAGGGTTGCGAGACATGCGCCGCTGAGCCTCATCGGTTGTCCTCCTGTCTCGAGTGTGACGTTGTCCGGGTCGATCGCCTCCGCAAGCGGTGTCGGCACGTGATGAATCCGGTCTCCTGGCGACCTGGGGTGGCGGCCGGCGAGGGGTCCCCGGCTCGCAGGGAGCTGGAGGCCCGGTGGCGAAGACAGACCGCCAAGCCACCGAATGTAACCCGTCGCCCATCACGTGGCAAGCCTGTTTCGTCCCCGATGCGCGGCCCGTACAGGCTGTCTGCCAAGCTGTCTGCGCGCTGTGCGGGCGCACCGACCGGCAACGGTGTACCATCAGGCGGATCGATGCGCCGCACGTACCTTCTGGACGCGCCGCAGACGGCGGCCGGCATCCTGTCCCGGCTCGCGGAGCGATTCCCGACCCGGCGTGAGGACGGCCGGGCCGCCGCCCGCACCTATCTCGACACGTTCGACTGGCGTCTCTACCGCGATGCCGGCGCCGTCCTGGCCGACGCGGGGAGCGGGTCGTGCAGCGTGCGCTGGGACCGCTTCGACGGCCGCTGCCGCCACCGCGCGGCCATGCCGGCGCCGCCCGACTTCGCTCGCGACCTGCCTCCGGGCGGCTTCCGGGACGCGTTGCAGGCGGTGACGGGCATTCGGCGGCTGCTGCCGGTGGTCCGGCTCGATCGCCGCAGCGAGCGGCTCGCCGTGGTCGACGGTCGGGACAAGGCGGTGGTGCGCCTGTCGATCGATCACGGGACCGCGGCCGGTTCCACGCGGCGCCGCCGACGGCTGCCGACGATCCTGCGGCTCGCCCGGATGACGGGATACGAGAGCGCCTATCGCGACGTGCGCCGCTTCGTCGAGGACGACCTCGGACTGACGCCGGGCGCGGAGACGGAGCTCGAGCTCGCCCTCGCCGCCGTCGGCCGCCAGCCCGGCGACTACACCGGCAAGCTCGATCTGCGCCTCGACCCGGACGCCCGCACGGACCGCGCCGTGAAGCGCATCCTCGGCGCGCTGAGGGAGATGATGCAGGCCAACGAGAAGGGGCTCCGGGCGAACCTCGATCCCGAGTTCCTGCACGACTTCCGGGTCGCCGTTCGGCGGACGCGTTCCTGCCTGGGACAGGTCGGGGGCGTCTTCGACGAGGCGGCGACGCGCCGCTTCGCCGGCGAGTTCGCGTGGCTCGGCCGGTTGACGGGTCCGCCCCGGGACCTCGACGTGCACCTGCTCAGCCTGCAGGGCCACCAGGTCGAGCTGCCGCCGTCTGTCCGCGGCCATCTGTCTCCGCTGGTCGAACACCTGAAGCGCCGGCGGGAGGCTGCGCACGCGAAGCAGCTCGCGGGGCTCGACTCGGCCCGCTATCGGCGGCTGGCGCGGGAATGGCGGCGCCTCCTCGAGACCGACGCCAGGGGCGGCGGCGCGAACGCCGCCCGTCCCGTTCGCGAGGTGGCCCGCGAGCGCATCGAGCGGGCCTTCGCGAGGGTGCGCAGGCGAGGACGCGATCTCTCGGCGCAGACCCCGGCCGAGGCCGTTCACGAGCTGAGAATCGCCTGCAAGAAGCTGCGGTACCTCCTCGAGTTCTTCCGCAGCCTGTTCGCGGCCGGCCGCGTGGGCGCCTTCATCCGCTCGCTCAAGCGGCTGCAGGACGACCTGGGAGAGTTCAACGACCTGGAGGTGCAGCAGGGCGAGCTGCACGACACCGCCCGCGAGCTCCTCGCCGCGGGCGGCGCGGACGCGGCGGCGCTCCTGACGGCGGGGCGCCTGGTCGACCGGCTGGAGTCGCGCCAGGCCGCCGCGCGTCACCGGCTTGCCGACGAGGTCGGGAGATTCGCGACGGCGCAGACGGCGGCCGAACTCGACCGGCTCCTCGCCTCGCGTTCGGACGCTCCCGACGCAGCCCGCGGTTCACGATGAAGGTGCTCGCGGCCTACAACATCAAGGGCGGCGTGGGGAAGACGTCGGCCGCTGTCAACCTGGCGTGGCTCGCCGCCGCGTCGGGGGCGCGGACCCTCATCTGCGACCTCGACCCGCAGGGCGCGGCCACCTGGTGCTTCCGGGTCAAGATGAAGGTCCGGGGAGGCGGCAGGAAGCTCATCCGCGGCAAGCGCGCCCTCGCGCGCTACGTCCGCGAGACGGACTACGAAGGGCTGGACCTGCTGCCCGCCGACTTCTCGTACCGCCATCTGGATCTGCTGCTCGACAGCCCGAAGTACGTCCGGCGCCTCACCCGAAGAATCCGCGAGCTCGGCGCCGGCTACGACTACGTCTTCCTCGACTGCGCTCCCAGCATCTCGCTCGTCTCCGAGGCCGTCTTCACGGTCGCCGACGCCCTGGTCGTACCCACCATCCCCACGACGCTGTCGCGGCGGACCCTCCGCCAGCTCGCCCGGCACCTGCGGCGGGAACCGGCGGCGGTCCGCGTGCTGCCGTTCTACTCGATGGTCGATCGCCGCCGGGCCCTGCATCGCCGGATCTGCGAAGCGCCGGAAGAGATGCCGTGCCCCATGCTCGCGACCGAGATTCCGTACTCGAGCGCAGTCGAGCAGATGAGCTCGCGGCGCGAGCCGCTGTGCGCGTTCCGGAGCACCAGCGCGGCCGCCCGCGCCTACGCCGCCCTCTGGGCCGAGCTGGTGCGGCGGCTCGATGGAGCCGGCCCGGAGCCCTCGTGAAGACGATTCTCCTGCTCCGTCACGGCAAGTCGAGTTGGGACGCCCCGACGCGGCCGGACCGCGAGCGCCCGCTCGCTCCGCGCGGCGTGCGGGCGGCGCGGCGCATGGGGCGGTTCCTCGAACGGACGGGGCCGGCCCCCGATCGCATCCTCTGCTCGCCGGCCGTCCGCACGGCCGAGACCCTCCGGCACGCCACCGCCGCCGGCGGCTGGCAGGCCCCGGCCGACATCGTCCCCGAGCTGTACGGAGCGTCGCCCAACGACGTGCTGGCGTGCGTCCGCGCCGCCGACCCCGGCCTGGAGACCCTCCTCGTCGTGGGGCACGAGCCCGCCTGCTCCGCGACGGCCTCGATCCTCATCGGCGGCGCGGCGCTGCGGTTTCCGACCGCCGCGCTCGCGTGCATCCGGCTGGACGCGGCCGGTTGGGACGAGGTGGGGCCCGGCCGCGGCGAGCTGCTGTGGCTCGTCGTGCCCCGCCTGCTGGCGCGGCTCGATCCGCAGCCCGCCGCGGTCGGGCCGAGGTGACGCCGGCGGGTGGACGGGCCCGCCGCGGTCAGGCTATCCGAACGACAACCGGTAGCCGGCTTCCTGGAGGTACGCGGCCTCGGTCTCCAGATCGGCGCGGGTCAGGGGGTGCTCGTCGAGCCATCCGGGGGGGAACCGCAGGTCGAGGGCGTTCTTCGCGGCGCGGAGCTCGATCGGGGGCAGGGGCAGGGGACTTCGGCTCCGGTGCAGGACCACCGACAGGCGCAGCGGCATCGCCAGCCGTTCGGTCCACGCCGACCAGTTCCGGGGCAGGGCGGCGATGACCTCGCGCGGGAACTTGCGTCGGTGCGACCGCACCAGGGTCGCGAGCACCTGCTGCTCGGGCAGCGAGAATCCCTGCAGGTCGGCGTGGGCGACGATGTACTCCCCGTGCCGGTGATAGTGGTTGTGGGCGATGTCGAGACCCATCTCGTGCAGGTTCGCGGCCCAGGACAGGAACTGCCGCGCGTTGCGGTTCGCCAGGTCCCAGGTGTCCGCCACCTGGGCGAGCAGGAACAGGCTGGTGTGCCTGACCCGCGCCGCCTGTTGCCGGTCGACGTGCGCGCGATCCGCCAGGGCCTCGACCCCCCGCTCGCGCACGTCCTGATCGCGGATCCGGCCGAGAAAGTCATAGAGGAGGCCCTCTCGCAGGGCCCCGTCCGACCGTCGCATGACGGCGACGCCGAGCGCTTCGAACAGGGCCGACAGGATTGCCGCCCCCCCCGCGATGGTCGTCCTGCGCCTCGGGTTCAGCCCTTCCAGCTTCAGTCGGCCGACGCGCCCCGCCTTCAGCAGGATGTCGCGCAGCTTGCCCAGGGCCTCGGCCGTGATCCCCTTCCGGCTCCATCCGTAGGTGCGGACGAGGCCGTCGATGGCCCGGATGGTCCCCGAAGCCCCGACGACCTCCTCGCAGTCGATCGCGCGGAAACGCTCGGTGACCGGCTCCAGCTCCTGCAGGGCCGCGAGCTCGGCCCGCCGCCAGTTCTCCCGGGTGAGCCGGCCGTCGCCGAAGTGGGCGCGGCTGACATTGATGCAGCCCATGTAGAGGCTCTCCATGTCGAGGGGCGCCTCGTCGCCGACGATGAGTTCGGTGCTGCCCCCGCCGATGTCGATGACCAGACGCCGGCGTTGCGGTCCGGCCAGGGTCCGCGTCACCCCGAGATAGATCAGGCGGGCTTCCTCGATGCCGGAGATTGTCTCTATCGAGTGTCCCAGCGCCCGCTCCGCCTCGACCAGAAACTCGCCGGCGTCGGCCGCCGCCCGCAAGGTGTTGGTGCCCACCGCCCGCACCTCGCTCGGGTCCATGGGGCGCAGCCTCTGTCCGAACCGCCGAAGGCACTCGATGGCGCGGTCGCGCGACTCGAGGCTGAGGCGGCCGTCGGGGGCGAGGCCGGAAGCGAGCTGCACCATCTCGCGCAGGCGGTCGACGAGGACCGGCTCCCCCCCCTTGGTGCGGGCGACGAGCATGTGGAAACTGTTGGAGCCGAGGTCGACGGCGGCGATGTTCCTGGGAAGGGTCTCGGTCGGGTTCGGCACGACGGGTGTCCTATAATCGAAGGCTTCCATGAGCGGAAACCCCGCGAGATATTACCAGCGAGCCGCCGAATCGGAAGGGAAGCGGTGTCAACCAGAGCGCGCCTCACCGCCCTCGGACCGGCCCGGGCGTTCCTCAGCCGCGAGCTGAGCTGGCTCGGGTTCGCCCGCCGGGTGCTGCATCTCGTCGGCCGCGCCGACCTGCCCCTGCTCGAGCGCGTCAAGTTCGCGGGCATCATCGGCATGCTCCACGACGAGTTCTTCATGAAGCGCATGAGCGGCCTCAAGCGCGAGATCGACAACCGGGCCAAGAAGCTGTCCATCGACGGCCGGACGCCGGCCGACGAGCTCGCCGCCTGCCGCGCCCAGCTCCTCACCCAGGTGGCGGAGCTCGGCCGGCTGTGGCACGAGGAGCTGGTGCCGGATCTCGCCCGGGCGGGGCTCCCCATCCTGCGTCACGACGACCTGAAGCGGGACGAGCGCGCGGCTCTCCGCGCCTACTTCGAGCGCAACATCCAGCCGATACTGACCCCGCTCGCCGTCGATTCGGAGCATCCGTTCCCGTTCATCAGCAACCTCGGGCTCAATCTCGCGGTGTTCATTCCGCACGACGGCGACACCCGCTTCGTGCGCATCAAGGTGCCCGGCAACCGCCCGCGGTGGATTCCCCTCGACGACCGCCCCGGCGTGGTGCCCATCGAGCAGGTCATCGCCGCCAACCTCGACCTGCTGTATCCCGGCTCGCCGCCCGCCGCGGTCCACGTGTTCCGGGTCACGCGCGCGGCGGAGGGAGATGTCGACCACGCGGACGGCGGGGGCGACGCGCCGCTGGAGGAACCCGGCAGCATCATCCGGCAGGTGAGCTCGGAACTGAAGGCCCGGCGGTTCGCGGGGGTGGTCCGGCTGCAGGTGGACAGCACCATGCCGGAGCATCAGGTGTCGTGGCTGAGCCGCCAGCTCGGCATCGGTCCCGACGACGTCTATCCCACGCGGGCGCCGCTGGGGGTGAGCGACCTTCAGAGCCTCGACGGACCGGGCCGCGACGACCTGCGCCAGCCGCTGCACGAACCGGCCGACCACCCTCGACTCCACCGGCTGCCCGACAGCCCGTCGGCCGTCTTCGACGAGATCGCCCGCGGCGACATCCTGCTGCACCACCCCTACCAGAGCTTCGACAGTTCCGTGCTGCGGTTCCTCAACTCGGCCGCGACGGACCCGGCGGTGCTCGCGATCAAGCTGACGATCTACCGCACCAGCCGCGATTCACCGCTGCTGCGGGCGCTGGCGGATGCCGCGCGGCGGGGCAAGCAGGTGGCGGTGCTGGTCGAGATCACGGCGCGGTTCGACGAAGCGCCGAACATCGCCTGGGGCAACTTCCTGGAGAAGGAGGGCGTGCACGTGTCCTACGGGGTGGAGCGACTCAAGACCCACGTCAAGCTCGCCCTCGTCGTGCGTGACGAGCCGGACGGCGTGCGGCGCTACGCGCACGCCGGCACCGGGAACTACCACTCGGGGACGGCCCGGATCTACGAGGACGTTGGGCTGCTGACCTGCAACGAGTCGATCTGCACCGACGTCGCCTCCGTCTTCAACTCCCTGACCGGCGTGATTCCCTACCCCGAGAGCAGCAAGCTGCTCGTCGCCCCGGTGTCGATGCGGCGCCGCTTCATCGAGCTGATCCGACGCGAGGCGGAGCACGCCCGGGAGGGACGGCCGTCGGGCATCGATGCGAAGATGAACCAGCTCCAGGACGCCGAGATCATCCACGAGCTCTACGACGCGAGCGCGGCGGGTGTGCCGGTCCGGCTCAACGTCCGCGGGCTGTGCTGTCTGCGTCCGGGGGTGGAAGGGCTGTCGGAGACGGTGCGCGTGTTCGGCGTCGTGGGGCGCTTCCTCGAGCACAGCCGGATCTTCCGGTTCGTCAACGCGGGACGACCCGAGCACTTCATCGGGTCTGCGGACTGGATGAAACGGAACCTGAACGGCCGCGTGGAAACGGTGATCCCGGTCGAGGACCCCGCGATCAAGCGCGAGCTCGACGAGATCCTGGCCGCCTACGAGCAGGACAACTGCTCGGTGTGGGACTGCGGCTCGGACGGCGAGTACGTCCTCAGGACCCCCGCCGCCGGTGAGCCGCGGCGCGAGGTGCAGGAGGAGTTCATTCGGCGGGGCCGTTGCGTCCAGGACCCCGTCGGGGTGGGCCCGTAGTCGGTCGTCGCCAAATTACGTGTGGCGCCGGCCCCTGCCGGGGGCGGCTATCGATAGAAGATGTGCCGTCCGATCTGGACGGTGCGTTCCCGCGGCACCCTCCACGGCGCCTCGCCGAGCGCCGCCGCGTGGAAGAACAGTGCGCCACCGGTGGGGTCCGGCGTGCGGCCTTCCACCGCGTCGGCCGCGATGTCGACGGTGAGGGCCCAGAGGTCCGCGTCCTGCGGCTCGTCGCTCCGTCCGTTGCACCAGAACCTGAACTGACAGCCCGGTTCGACGCCGCCCTGGCGGACCACACCGCAGAGCGTCGAGGGAAACTCGGGGTGCGCGCGGCGGTTGAGGACGACCCAGGCCACCGCCTCCATGCCCCGCCGTTCCTCGGCGCCCGCTTCCCAATAGACGGCCAGCGCCAGGCACTCGAGCGGATCGTCGCCCGACTGGGCCGCGACGACGCCGGCTCGCGGAACGTGGAGGGCGAGCAGGACTCCCAGCACCATCCCCGCCGTCTGCGCGAGAGCTCGCAGACCCGCCGCATGGAGTACAGCCGTGCGTGGTTCCATGACCCGGTTATCGGCGCGTTCCGCCGTTCGGACACCCCATCGCTGCCGGGCGCGGCGTCACTCGTCGAGCCTGAACTGGACCGCTTCCGCGAGATGCGCGGCCGTGATCGTCTCGTCGCCGGCGAGGTCGGCTATCGTACGCGCCACCTTCATCACCCGGTGGCAGCTCCGGGCGCTGAGACGAAAACGGCGGCTCGCCGCGTCGAGAATCCGGAGCCCGGCCGGATCGAGAGCGCAATGCCGGGAGAGGACGGGGCCCTGCAGGCGAGCGTTGACGGGTGAGCCGTCCGAACCTCGGTTCCGCGCCCGCTGAACTTCGCGCGCCGCCACGACCCGCTGGCGCACCGGCGCCGACGCCTCGCCGGGCTCGGTGTCGGTCATCGCCCGGAAAGGCAGGGCGGGCACCCGGACGCTCAGGTCGATGCGGTCGAGCAGCGGCCCGGAGAGACGGCTCCGATAGCGGGCTATCTGGTGGGGCGAGCAGCGACACGGGCGGGACGGCTCGCCGAGGTAGCCGCATATGCAGGGGTTCGTAGTGGCGGCGAGCAGAAAGCGGGCGGGGAAGACCACCGATCGGGCCGCTCGGGCCACCCGAACCGCGCCTTCCTCGAGCGGCTGGCGCAGCGCGTCGAGAACGTGGCGGGCGAACTCGGCCGCCTCGTCGAGGAGCAGCACGCCGTTGTGCGCGAGGCTGATCTCGCCGGGCTGGGGCATCGCGCCGCCGCCGGCCAGCGCGGCGTCCGACGCAGTGTGGTGGGGAGCCCGGAAGGGCGGGACGGTGACGAGGCCCTCGCCCGGCGGCAGCAGCCCGGCCACCGAGTGGATGGCGGTCACCTCGATGGCCTCGTCCGGCGTGAGCGCGGGAAGGATGCCCGGCAGCCGGCGCGCCAGCATGCTCTTGCCGGCGCCCGGCGGACCGATGAAGAGCAGGTTGTGGCCCCCTGCGGCGGCGATCTCCAACGCACGCCGGGCGAGCGCCTGTCCCCGCACGTCGGCGAGATCCGGCGCCGGGGGCGCCGCGGAGCCGGGGCGCGCGACCGGCTCGACCCGCCGGCCGGCTCGTCCCGTCAGCACCGCGACGGCCTCCTCGAGGGAGGTCACGGGCAGTACCGTGAGACCGGCGACGATCGCGGCCTCGCCGCCGTTCGCGTCGGGCAGCACCAGGCGTTCGACCCCGTCTCTCCGGGCCTGCGCCGCGATCGGGAGGAGCCCGCGCACGGGCCGGACCGCGCCGTCGAGAGACAGCTCGCCGACGACGACCGTCCGATCGAGGCCCTCCCTGGGGATGAGACCGGCGGCGGCGAGCATGCCGAGGGCGATCGGGAGGTCGAACGCCGATCCCGCCTTCCGCATGTCCGCGGGCGAGAGGTTGACCGTCACCCGCCGCTTCTGGAACTCGATGCCGGAATTGCGGATGGCGCTGTCGATGCGCTCGCGGCTCTCGCGGACGCTGGCGTCGGGCAGTCCGACGAGGACGGTCGCCGGCAGCCCGCCGTCCGAGACGTCGACCTCGACCCGGACCGGATGCGCCTCGATGCCGAACAGCGCCGCGCTCCGCACGATGGCCAGCACGGCGGAGTGTCTTGCAAGACGGCTGCCGGCTGCCGGAACGTCGCTCGAACGCGGCGAGGTGCGATTCGGATGGCAGCCGTTGAACGCCGGATCGGCGGTCCGCCGCGCAGAAAGTGCACCCGCGGGTTGTGGGAGGAGGAGACCCGGTCCGCCTAGGTCTGCCGGAAGACGTCGTGTCGTTCGCCGAGATCGCGGGCGGCGGGGGTGATGATGGTGCGGTCGTTGACGGCGATGGAGCGGCCGTTCTCGACGGCCTGACGGACATCGTTCTCGCAGACGAAGTCGACGGGGCGGTCGGTCTCGGCGGGGTTCATCTCGATCTCGGCGACGGGCGCCGCGGGCGCGCGCGGCGGCTCGGCCGGTGGCGCATCGGCGGTGGCGGACGGGCTCGACGAGGCCGGGCCGGAGCGGTTCGGAGACTTCGGGTCGGCCCCGGCGGCCGGCGAAGCCGCGCTCACGCCGCGGCGTGCGAGAAAGGCGTCGATGCGGCGGGTGAGGAGCTCGGGATCGAGCCGCCCGCCCGGGCGGGCGGCGGCCCGCGGCGCCGGTGACGGGGGGGTGTCGGCGGCCCCGCGCGGCGACCGGTCGGCCGGGCGCACCTCCCACGCCAGGCGCTTGACGTTGAGCAGGTGTCTCGGGGTGATGTTGTCCGAGGTGATGTTGCCGCCGTGCCCGCCGCAACCGAGGGTCATCGAGGGATCGAGCCCCGTCGTCATGCCGATCGAGCCGAGCGTCGTCGGCGTGTTGACGACGATGCGGAAGGCCGGCTTGCGCAGGCCGAACTCGAGGATCACCTGCTCGTCCTGCGAGTGGATGGCCATGGTGTGGCCCATCCCGCCGTAGCGCAGGATCTCCATGCACCGTTCGCAGCCCTCCCGCCAGTCGGCGACGACATAGAACGACAGGACCGGACAGAGCTTCTCGATCGACAGGGGATGGTCGCGCCCCACTCCCTCGAGCGACGCGATGAGGACGCGGGTTCCGGCCGGGGCGTCTATGCCGGTGCGGGCCGCGATCTCCGCCGCGGTGCGGCCGACGAGCTCGGGGCTGGGCAGGCGGTCGGCGGTGACGAGGGCGGCGGCGAGGCGGTCGGTTTCGCCGGGGTTCAGGAAGCAGCCGCCCTGCCGCTCGAACTCGCGGCGCGCCTCGCCGGCCACGGCCTCGTCGACCACCACGGAGTTCTCCGACGAGCACAGGAGGCCGTTGTCGAAGGTCTTCCCGGTGATGATGTCGGCCACCGCCTTCGGCAGGTCCGCGGTGCGTTCGATATAGGCGGGCGCGTTCCCCGGCCCCACCCCGTAGGCCGGCTTGCCCGCGCTGTAGGCGGCCCGCACGAGCCCGAGTCCCCCCGTGGCGAGAATGAGGGCCACCTCGCGGCGCCGCATCAGCTCCTGGGTGCCCTCGAGGGTCACCGTCGTCATGCAGGTGACCGCGTCCTCCGGCGCTCCCGCCTCGACCGCGGCCGCGGTCATCACTTCGGCGACGCGGCGCACGCACCGGGCGGCGGCGGGGTGGGGGCTCAGCACCACCGCGCAACGCGCCTTCAGGCACACGAGGATCTTGTAGATCGCGGTGGAGGTGGGGTTGGTCGACGGCGTCACCGCGGCGACCACGCCGAACGGCTCGGCGATCTCGACGACGCGCTCGGCCTCGAGCCGCCGGATGACGCCGACGGTGCGCATGGGCTCGATGAACCGGTGAATGGTCTCGGCCGCGAAGAGGTTCTTGCGGACCTTGTCGGGTTCGTGGCCGAATCCGGTCTCCTCGACCGCCATCCGGGCGAACGGCGCGGCCTGGGCGGCCGCCGCCGCGGCCGCCGCCCCGACGATACGGTCCACCTGCTCCTGGGTCAGTTCGCCGAGGCGGGCCTGGGCGGCGCGGGCGCGCCGGGCCAGCGTCCGCGCCTCGCGTATCGAGTCGAGGTCCGTGTCGATCCGGGCAGCTCGATCGGCCATGGCCGGATGCTCGGCGGGTCAATCGCCCGGCGGCGGCGAGTCGCGTGTCGAACGGAGGTCCGTGCCGTTCAGGAAGGCCCGATCAGCCATGGCCGAATGCGCGGCGGGTCGCTCACTTCACGTCGCGGGCCTGCGGCAGGATCTTCTCCACCTCGCCGTGGGGGCGCGGAATGACATGGACGGCCACGAGCTCGCCGACCCGGCGGGCGGCGGCGGCGCCGGCGTCGGTGGCGGCCTTGACGGCCCCGACATCGCCGCGGACGAAGACGGTGACATAGCCGGCGCCGATGTACTCCTTGCCGACGAGCAGCACGTTGGCGGCCTTGACCATGGCGTCGGCCGCCTCGATCGAGCCGACGAGGCCCTTGGTTTCCACCATGCCGAGCGCTTCGAGAGACATCGCCGCCCCGTTCTCCACCGGACCAGCCGTGTGGCGTGGCATCGGACCGTCGTGCAGGCGTCCGCGCCGCTCTGCGGTCAGACTTCCGGCCCGCCCAAAACGCCGCAACTCTAACATGCCGCAAAACATGCGGCAACCGCGCGCGGACGCCGCGCCGTGACGCGGCCGGCCGCGGACTGCTAGAATCGCGTGGGGCAGACCACAGGCGCGGTGCGCGTTCGCGGCGGCGCGATCCCTGGCGCATGGAGTTCCACTGCAGACTCGGCACCGAGACCGGCGAGGTCATCGAGGGCGTGCACGTCGCCGAGAACGAGGCGGCCCTCCGGCAGGAGCTCGAGGCCAAGGGACTGTACGTGCTCGCCCTCAGCCGCCGCGGCGCGATCGCCTGGTCCGGCCCCTCGTCGCCGCTTCGCCGGCGCATCCGGACCCGCGAGTTCCTGGTCTTCAACCAGGAGCTCGCGACGCTGCTGCGGGCGGGACTGCCCCTCGTGCAATCGCTGGACATCCTGCGCGAGCGCACGGACGACCCCGGCTTCAAGGCGGTCCTGAACGACGTCCACGACCGCGTGCACGCCGGCGCGGCGCTCTCGGAGGCGTTCGACGCGCAGGGGGAGATCGTCCCCGGCGTGTACACCGCCTCGCTGCTGGCGGGGGAGAAGAGCGGGGGCCTCGAAGAGGTCATCCGCCGCTACGTCGACTACGTGAAGGTGATCACCGCCCTGCAGCGCAAGACGCTGTCCGCGCTGATCTACCCGGTGATTCTGCTCGGCCTCTCGTTGATCGTGGTGTCCATCATCGTCCTGCGGGTGGTGCCGGAATTCGAGGCGTTCTACGGCGGGTTCGGGGCCGATCTGCCGATGATGACCCGTGTCGTGGTCGCCGTGTCGAACGCGGCGAGGAGCAACCTGCTGCTCATCCTCCCGGGCGTCTGCCTCGTCGGGTGGGCGGCCTGGCGCTGGCTGCAGCGGCCGGGCCGGGCGGCACTGCTCGACCGTCTGGTCCTGAGGGTGCCGGGCATCGGGTCGATCGCGGGCCAGTTCGCCACGTCGCAACTGTCGCGCACCCTGGCCACGCTGCTCGGCGGCGGCATACCCCTGGTCGACGCCCTCGACGTCGCGTCGCGGGCCCTCGGCAACCGGTTCTACGCCGACCAGCTCGCGGTGGTGGGGCGGCGGGTCCGCGAGGGCGAGGCGCTGGCCGCGGCCCTGGCGGCGCGGGGGATCTTCCCGTCGGTGGTCGTCCGCATGGTCGAGGTGGGCGAGGCGACGGGGGCGCTGCGCGAGATGCTGACGAGCGTCGCCGACTTCTTCGACGAGGAACTGGAGACGCGGCTCGGGCGCTTCGTGACCGTCATCGAGCCGGTGCTGCTGATCGTGATGGGGCTCGTCATCGCCGCCCTCCTCGTCGCGCTGTACCTGCCGCTCCTGCAGCTCGGGACCGTCCTGTCATGAGCGCCCCCGAATCGGCCGCGGCGCCCGGAGGCGGCGGGGTCGAGACCGGCGCCGTCCAACCGGGGGAGCCCTCGGCCAGCGGCGGGCCGACCGCCGTCGACCCGTCGGAGGAGATCGCGCGCGCCCGCCGGCTCGCCGAACGCTACCGCGTGGAGTTCGCAGACATGGAGCGGTTCAGCGTCGACGCCGACCTGTTCCGCTCCATTCCCACCGACCTCATGCTCCGGTACGGCTTCGTCCCCTATCGGCGGGTGGACGGCACCCTCGTCATCGTCGTCTCCGACCCCATCGACCTGCCGAAGATCGACGAGCTGGCCCTGCTGCTGGACACCCCCATCCGGGTCACGGTCGGGACCTCGTCGGCCATCGAGTCCATCCTCAAGAAGAGCGAGGGGTCGCAGCGGGTCCTCGACGAGGCGACCGAGAGCTTCGAGCTGCAGATCCTGCACGAGGACGAGAGCGGCGAGGACAGCCTGACCGTCGAGCGGCTCACGAGCGACATCAGTCCCATCATCCGGCTCGTCGACTCGATGATCTACACCGCCTTGCAGCGGCGCGCGAGCGACATCCACGTCGAGACCCTGGACGACGCGGTGCACGTGAAGTACCGCATCGACGGCACCCTGCAGCCCGCGATGCGACCGGTGGATCGGCAGTTCCACGGGTCCATCCTCTCGCGCATCAAGGTGATGGCGGAGCTCGACATCGCCGAGAAGCGCATTCCTCAGGACGGCCGGTTCAAGGTGCGGGTGCCGGGGAAGACCATCGACTTCCGGGTCTCCGTCATGCCCACCGTGCACGGCGAGGACGCCGTGATCCGCATCCTCGACAAGGAGACCATCAGCGAGCAGTTCCGCGAGCTGCGCCTCGACGTGCTCGGGTTCGCCGACGCCGAGCTTCGCCGTTTCCGCCGCGCCATCAAGGAGCCGTACGGCATGGTGCTGGTGACGGGGCCGACCGGGAGCGGCAAGACCACCACGCTCTACGCCGCCCTGTCGGAGATCCACTCGCCCGAGGACAAGATCGTCACCATCGAGGACCCGGTCGAGTACCAGCTTCACGGCGTCACCCAGATCCCCATCAACGAGCGCAAGGGGCTGACGTTCGCGCGCGGGCTGCGATCGATCCTGCGGCACGACCCCGACAAGATCATGGTCGGCGAGATCCGCGACTCGGAGACCGCGCAGATCGCGATCCAATCGGCGCTGACCGGGCACCTGGTCTTCACGACGGTGCACGCCAACAACGTGCTCGACGTGCTCGGGCGGTTCCTGAACATGGGCGTCGAGGCCTACCAGTTCATCTCGTCGCTGAACTGCGTGCTGGCCCAGCGACTGGTGCGGATGATCTGCACGGCGTGCCGCCGCGCGGTGCGGATGAGCGACGAGGCCCTGGAAGAGGCCGGCCTCGACCCCGGCCTCGCGCGGGGCCGCGAACTCTTCGCGGGCGGCGGGTGCATCGAGTGCAACGGGACCGGTTACCGCGGCCGAACCGCGCTGTGCGAACTGCTCGACCTGAGCGACCGGCTCCGCGAGCTGATTCTGGCGCGGGCCCCGGCCTCCGAGATCAAGCAGGCGATGCGGGCCGAGGGCATGCGCTTCCTGCGGGAGTCGGCGGTCGAGAAGGTGCTGGCCGGCCAGACCACCCTCCAGGAGATCAACAAGGTCACGTTCGTCAAATGAGCGCGCTCGCCAGCCTGTCCCGCCTCTTCGCCGCCCCCGCGCCGTTGGCGGCCATCGAGATCGCGGCCGACCGCGTCACCGGGGTCGTGCTCGGCCGCGATCGGCGGTTGGCGGCCGCCGTCTCCCGGCCCCTGCCCGCCGGGGCGGTGAACCCCGCCGCCAACGCCGCGAACATGATGGAGCCCGATACCGTGCGCGACGTCGTGCGCGAGGTGCGCCGGTCCCTGCCCGGGGCGCCCCGGCGCGTGGCCCTGGTCGTTCCCGACAGCGCCGCCAAGGTGTCGCTGCTGCGGTTCGAGAACGTGCCGACGCGCGCCGCCGATCTCGACCAGCTCGTACGGTGGCGGGCGCGGAAGACGGCGCCGTTCCGGATCGAGGACGCGCAGGTGGCCTGGACGCCCGGCGCTCCCCTCGACGGCGGCGGACGGGAGCTCGTCGTCAGCCTGATGCGGCGGGACATCGTGGAGGAGTACGAGGGCGCGTGCGCGGCGGGCGGGGGGCACGCGGGTGTCGTGGACCTGGCGAGCTTCGGCCTCGTCAACGCGGTGCTCGCCGGAAGTCCTACCACCGACGCGGACTGGCTGCTCGTGCACGCGGCGGGACGATACCGGTCGATCGCCGTCGTGCGCCGGGGACACCTGATCCTGTTCCGCCACCGCCCGGCCGGCGACGGCGACGAAGACCTCGTGGACCTCGTGCACCAGACGACGATGTACTACGAGGATCGGCTGGAAGGCGGGGGATACGGCCGGGTGCTGCTGGCCGTCAGCCGGGAGGGGGCCACCGCCGCGGACGCCGAGGGGCTTCGGCAGCTCATCGAAGCGCACCTCGATACCGAGGTGACCCCCTTGGCGGCGGGCCGGTCGGCGGAGCCGCCGCGCGAGGGGGAGCCGCTTCCCGACGTGGCGGCGGCGCCGGCGGGCCTCCTCGTCCGCGAGCATACCGCCGACGGTACGGAGTCGGCCTGACCGGAAGACGCACGGGGCGGCCGCGCCTGCCGCCCGCCCCGGTCTCGGCCCGCGTCGGAACCACGCGCCTGCGCGTGGTATGTTGCTGACTTGGCGATGCTGCGGACGAATCTCGCGACCCGGCCCTTCTACAACGAACGCATGGCGCGGGCCGCGCTCGGCGTGGTCGCGGTGGCCGGCCTCGCGATACTCGCGGCGGGCGTGGTGCGTCTCGTCGACCTCGCTCGGCGCAACGGCGACCTCGAGGCGCGCACGGAGCGCGCGGTCCGAGACACCGCGGACCTGGCGGCCCGCGCCGCCGAGGCGCAGCGCGCCGCGGCCCCGCGCGACCTCGACGCCCTGGCCGAGGCGACGCGCGAGGCCAACACCCTGATCACCCAGCGTGTGTTCTCGTGGACCGAGTTCTTCAACCGCATCGAAATCACCCTGCCGTCGGACGTGATGGTGACCGAGGTGCGGCCGGAAATCGAGCCGGGCGCCGTCGACGTGGCGATGGGGGTGCGGGGCCGCAGCCTCGACGCCATCAGCCGGTTCGTCACGTCCCTGGAGGCGTCGGGCGCGTTCGACGGCGTGCTGAACCGGCAGGTGGAGCGAACCGAGAACGGGATGTACCGCGCGGTCCTGCGGGGCCGCTACCTCGACTCGGCGGCGGCCCTCGACCCCGGCGGCAGCCCGGGGGAGGACGACCCGCGGGAGAACGCGGCGGAGGCGCCGCCGGACGCGGGGGCCGCCGCCGTCCCCTCCGGCGGCTGACGATGCGCGGCGCGGCGAGTGGAGGACCGAGACCGGCATGTCGATGACGCTGCTGCGGCGAATCGTCTCGGATCACCGGCGGATGGTGACCGCCGTCGCCTTCTTGCTGGCGGTCGACGGCCTTCTCTACGCGGTGGCCCTGTATCCCTGGTCGCGGCGGGTCGCGCGGGCCGAGGCGGACGCGGCGGCGGCGGAGAACCGCCTCGCCCAGATGCGCGCCGCCTGGGCGGCGGCGGCGGAGACCGACGCCAGCACCAACCGCGCCGAGGAACGGCTGGAGCAGTTCTACACACGGGTTCTCCCGTCCGACTTCGCGGGCGCTCGCGCCATGCTCTCGCCGCACCTCGAGCGACTGGCCCGCGAATCGGCCCTCGTGCTCGAGCGGCAGAGCAGCGTGTCGGAGCGGGAACGCGGCAGCCCGCTGGCGCGACTGCGAACCACGATGGTGCTCGCGGGACGGTACGAGGACGTCCGCCGCTTCATTCACCTCCTCGAGACAGCCCCCGAGTTCATCCTCGTCGAAGACGTCGTGCTGGGGCGGGGCAACGAGTCGGACGAGAGGCTGGTGCTCACCCTCGGCGTGTCGACGTACTATCGCGACGCCTCCCCGGCCGAGGCGGGAGCGTCCGGGTCATGAGGGAGCGCGGCGGGCTCCTGCGCGCCCTTCACGCCCGCGTCGGGGCCGAGTCGGGCTACAGCTTCGTCGAGCTGCTCGTGGTCAGCGCCATCGTGCTCATTCTGGCGTCGGCGGTGATGCCGCTGACCCGGGTGACAATGCAGCGCCAGCGCGAGGCGGAGCTGAGACAGGCGTTGCGGGAGATGCGCACCGCGATCGACCGCCACAAGGACGCCGTCGACCTCGGCCTGATCGGCGGCGTCGATGTGGAGGCGGACAACGAGGGATACCCCGCCAGTCTCGAGGTCCTCGTGGAGGGCGTCGAGATGGCGAACGACGCCACCGGCCGGAAGATGCGCTTCCTGCGGCGCATTCCTTTCGATCCGATGACGCAAAGCCGCGAGTGGGGACTGCGCTCGTACGAGGACGAGCCCGATTCGCGGCGGTGGAGCGGTGACAACGTCTACGACGTCTACACGACGTCGAGGGCGACGGCCCTCGACGGGACCCGTTACGACGAGTGGTGACGATGGAAGGCTGGCGCACCCGTTCCGTGACACGCGCCGGGGAGTCCCGGTCGGCGGCCCGCGCGGAGACTCCCGTCTGCCCGCGCTTCGCGACCCGTCCCGGTTCGGTGGCGGGCTGGACGCTCATCGAGCTGGTGGTGGTGGTCTCGCTGATGTCGACCTTGGCGGCGGTCGCCATGATCGGCTACGGGACGGCGGTCGCGCGGGCCCGGGAAGCCGTCCTGAGGGAGGACCTGTTCCGCATGCGCGACGCCATCGACCAGTACTACGCGGATCGGAACGAATATCCGCCGGCGCTCGAGAATCTGGTCTCCGAGGGGTACCTGCGGGCGATACCGGAAGATCCGTTCACGCGGTCGGCGACGACGTGGCAGGTGGTCCTGGCCGAGTACGACCCGTCCGATCCCCTGGCCCAGGGCGTCTTCGACGTGCACAGCGGCGCGAGCGGCGCCGGTCTCGACGGCACGCCCTACGCCGAGTGGTAGTCGTGGTCCGTCACACCGTCAATCTGCGGACACCGACATGGAGTCAGCGCGCCCGGCCTGGTCCGGAACCGTCGCCGAAGCCGCCGCCGGCAGGCCGCCGGAAGAGTCCGCCGCCATCGCGGCTCCCCGCCGCACCGCCGATGCCGTCACGCCCGCCCGGTCCGCTCCCGATGCCTCCCGGAAACGGAGCCGCCGCACCCGCGGCGCCGGGCGCGACCGCCTGCGCCTGGTGGACGAAGAGCCACTGGTCGTAGCGGGTCGCCCCGTTGTACTCGCGGAGCGACTCTTCCGGGGACCGGCTGACCACGCCGACGATGCCGCCCAGCTCCTCCTGGTCGCGGCCCAGGGTTCCCGAGAACGGACCGGGGGAGACCCGGCCGGCTGCGCCCCCAAGGGCTGAACCCGCCGGTCTCGGCGGATTCCGTTCGGTGCGTCTGGACAGTCGGCTGCGCGGCCGGCCATCCTCCTCGGCCTCCGCCTCGCCCGCGGCCGCCGCCGAGCCCGGTGTCAGGATGCGGAACGGCTCGCCGGTCATCGGGTCGAGATAGGCGCGCCGGAGGAAGCGCTGCTCGACGAGCATCTCGAGATCGGTGGGGTAGGCCCCGGGAAACCGCCGCTGATAGAGATCGATGGCCCGCATGTACTGCTGGCCCCGAAACAGCAGCTCGGCCTCTTTCTCGCGCTTGGCGAGGGTGCGCCACGCCGGCATCGCCACCGACATCAGGACGCTCATGATCCCGATGGCGACGAGCAGGCCGGCCATGGCGTAGCCGGCGTTCGGGTCCCGTTGCCGCCAGTGGTCGTGCGCTTGCATTTGTCCGGTCCGTTCGGTTTCCTCGCCTGCTGTTGTGCGATCCAATGGCTCTGTCGCCGCCGCCGACACCGAAGACGTCCCGTGCTGTATCCAAGCAAGCTGGATGTGCGTTGGGTGTCCCTGGGACAGGCGTATCGTCTCATGCGGTTCTCGTCGAAGCTCACGAGGTCCGGTCGGGCGCCCATCGGACCGGCGACCTGGGTCCGCGCGCGGTCGATGCGGCCAACCAACCCGCCGCTCTCGGCCACGACATCGGAGAGCGCCGCACGGGCCGCCCCGGCCGGCACGGCGCCGGCGCGACCACCGTCGTCCCGAGACCTCCGGTGCGATTATCGCGCCATCGGTCGGCCCTGCCGCTGCGCCCACGCCAGCCGTGCGCCGGCGTGCGCCATGTGCGGGCGTTGACCGGCCTTCCCGACGTCCCGCCGTCTACGACATGGACTCCCGCCCGCCGCGTCGTCCGCCGACCCGCAGGCAGAGGAGGGCCCCGCTCACCGCCGCCGTCCCCAGATACGGCCAGGCGGGGCCCCCGGCCGGCAGCACCAGCGCGCCGGTCCCGAGGAGGGCGCCGTAGACGAGTCCCAGCCCCGCGAGCCAGTCGACGATCTGGCCCCGAATCGGCGCCGGCGGCGGCTCGCCGAGGCGCGCGGCCAGCCGCGCCCAGCCGGGGCCACCGGGACGCACCCGGCGGTAGAACGCGGCGAGCGTCGCCTCGGGCTCGGGCGGGGTGAGCCACGTCACCGCGAGCCAGCAGGCCGTCGTCCACGTCACCAGATAGAGCAGCGACTCGGGGAACGTGACGGCCGTGAACCGGGTCAGCACGAGGTGGCCGACGAGCGGCGCGACCATCGCCGCGATTTCCGACCACGCGTTGATGCGCCACCAGTACCAGCGCAGGATCAGCACGAGCCCGATGCCCGCGCCGGCTTCGAGAATCAGCTCCCACGCCTGGCGGACGCTGTCCAGATACAGGGTGACCGCCGCGCTGAGGACCATGATGCCGAGGGTGACGGCGCGGGCGGCGCGGACCTGGTGGGCGGTCCCGGCGCCGGGGCGCACGAAGCGCACGTAGACGTCGTGGACGAGGTAGGAGGCGCCCCAGTTGAGCTGGGTCGACATCGTCGACATGAACGCGGCCACGAGGCCGCCGAGCACCAACCCGCGCCAGCCGGGGGGGAGGTGGTCGCGGATGATCAGGGCGTAGCCCGCCTCGCGGTCGGCGATGTCCGGATACAGGATCAGCGCCGCGAGGGCCGCCAGTATCCACGGCCACGGCCGCACGCAGTAGTGGGCCACGGTGAACCAGAACGTCGCCAGCGTCGCGTGGCGTTCGTCCCGCGCCGCCATCATCCGCTGCGCCAGATAGCCGCCGCCCCCCGGCTCCTGGCCGGGATACCAGCTCGCCCACCACTGCACTCCCAGGTAGGCCACGAACGCGGCCGCCGACAGGGTCAGCGTGGACCCGACGCCGGGGGCGGACGCGCCGGCGGCCGGCAACATGAGGAACGTGGACTCGGGAAGCTGTTCGCCGAGCCCGGCGAGACCGCCGACCTCGGGCGTGCGGAGGGCGAAGTACGCCACAGCGAGAGCCCCGGTCATGGCGAGGGCGAACTGGACGAGGTCGGTCATGACCACGCCGCGCAGCCCGGACACGGTGACGTAGGCCCCGGTCAGCGCGAGGCCGGCGAAGACGGCGGTCAGCCGCGTCCACCCCAGGGTGACCTCGAGGATCTTGGCCATCGCGAGGTTGACCCAGCCGATGATCATGCAGTTGACGGGGAGGCCCAGATAGACCGCGCGGAACCCGCGCAGGAGCCGCGCGGCCCGACCGTGGTAGCGGATCTCGACGAACTCGACGTCGGTGAGGATGCCCGCCCGACGCCACAGCCGGGCGAAGAACAGCACGCTGAGCAGGCTGCCGAGAGCGCCGTTCCACCAGATCCAGTTGCCGGCGACGCCGTCCCGGGCGACGATGCCGGTGACCGCGAGCGGGGTGTCGGCCGCGAATGTGGTGGCGACCATCGACGTCCCCGCGAGCCACCACGGCAGGTCGCCGCCGGCGAGGAAGTACTGGCGCAGGCTCTTGCCGGCGCGCCCCGCGACGGACAGGGCGACGGCGATGGGGAGGAGCAGGAAGCCCGCGATGATCAGCCCGTCGAGGGGCGTGAGGGCCATGGCGCGGCGTCAGCTTCCGCGGGTCAGCGCGTGGACCACCGCATCGTGCACGGCGGGGCGGACCTGGAGAATCGCCTCGTTGGTCCGGGTCGGGTGGACCCGGTTGGTCAGCAGCACGACATACAGGTCCTGAGCGGGGTCCACCCACAGGGAGGTGCCGGTGAACCCGGTATGCCCGAACGCCGCCGGGGACAGCGACCGTCCGCACGACGACGTGACGAGCATCGTATCCCATCCCAGGGCGCGCGAGCTGCCTGGCACGCGCGTGCGCCGCACGAACCGCGCGAGGGTCTCGGGGCAGGCGAGCCGCGGCCGGCCCCGCAGCGTCTCGAGGACGGCCCGGGCGAAGCGGCCCACCGCCGGGGCGGTGCCGAACAGGCCGGCGTGACCCGCGACGCCGCCCAGGGCCCAGCCGTTCTCGTCGTGCACCTCGCCCCGGAGCAGCCGGCCCCGCCACGGGTCGACCTCGGTCGGCGCGGTGCGCGACCGCCACGCGGCGGGGGGGCGGTAGCGCAGGTCGCCGAAGCCGAGCCGGCCCGCGACCTCGCCAAACTGCTCGTCCAGAGCGGCGCCGCCGGCGTCGGCGGCGATGAACGCGAGCAGCATGAACCCCAGATCGCTGTAGACGGACCGCGTCCGCGGCGGGTACTCCAGGGGCAGGGCGCCGATGGCGTGCTGGTAGTCGCGGCGCCCGCGGTGATCCCGGAAGAACGGCAGGTGGGCGGTCAGGCCGCCGGCGTGCTCCAGGAGGTCGGCGACGGTCACCGCCTCGCGGTCGCCGCCGCGCCAGTCGTCGAGCCGGCTTCCGACGCGGTCGGCGAGCGACACCGCCCCGGCGTCGATGAGCCGCATCAGGACCGTGGTCGTGGCCACGACCTTCGTGAGCGACGCGAGGTCGAAGACGGTGTCGAGCGTGGCCGGCGCCGCCTCGTCATACGAGAGCGTGCCGGCGGCATGGCTCCAGACCGGTCCGCGGTTGCCGCCGACCTCGATGACCGCGCAGGGGAAGGCGCGCCGGGCGACCGCATCGTCGATCAGCCGCGCCACCGCCGCGAACGCCTGCTGCCTGCCGCTGTCCACTTGCGCCACCGTTCGCGAACGCCTCGCCGCCGATCCGCCAATCGCCGCCTCGGTCCGGCGCGCCACCGCCGGGCGTGCGCGCGCCGTCCTACGCCACCGCCGCGAAGGCCTGCTGCCTGCCACTGTCCACTTGTGCCACCGTTCGCGAACGCCTCGCCGCCGGTCCGCCAATCGCCGCCTCGGTCCGGCGCGCCACCGCCGGGCGTGCGCGCGCCGTCCTACGGCGCAGGCTCCCGGCCGGTCCGCGATGCGCGTCGCGCGGCGGCCCGGTTCGCGGTCCAGCCCGCCGCCAGGGTGGCCGCGGCGCCGATGAGGACGTACCACTGCCAGGATACGCTCGTGAGCAGCCGAACGCCGAGCATGACGGCGGCGCCGCTCGCCATGCCCGCGTACGCGGTCGCGTTGCGGCGATAGCCGGCCAGCCCCAGCAGGAAGACGCCGAGGATCAGGCCGTTCGTGAACGACGAGACGCCCAGCACCTCGTCGACGATGCGCTGCGAGACGGGAATCGCGGCGAGGGCCACGACCACCTGGACGACGCCCCAGGCCACGGTGGCGCGGCGGGCTGTCGCGAGGTGGCGCCGGGCCGGCCGGCCGCCGCCCGTCAGGGGCAGGTAGAAGTCGACCAGGGTCGTCGACGCCGAAGCGGTCAGCGACGACGAGAGCGTGGACATCGCCGCCGCGACCACCGCCGCGACCATGAGGCCCCGCACCCCGGCCGGCAGCTCGCTGACGATGAACATCGGGAAGACGCGGTCGGTCTGGACCGCGCCGGCGCGTGACAGCGCAGCCAGCGCGTCCGGCGCGTGACCCGTGTAGTAGACGTGGAGCATGACGCCGATGGCGAGGAAGAGCGCGAACTGGACGAGGACCACGACCCCGCTCCAGAGCAGCGCCCGGCTCGCCGCGCTCCGGGAACGGCTGCACAGGTACCGCTGCACGATCAGTTGATCGGCGCCATGGGTGGAGACGGTGAGGCACGCCCCCCCGACGAGGCCCGACCAGAACGTGTAGCTCCGGCTGGGGTCGAGGGAGAAGTCGAACAGGCGGAACCGTCCCGCCGCGGAGCCGACCTCGGTCATCTCCGCCCATCCGCCGGGGATGAGGTCGAGGAGGACGACGGCGGCGACGACAGAGCCGCCCAGGTACACCGCAAGTTGCACCATGTCCGTCCACAGCACCGCGGTCAGCCCGCCCCGGCAGGTGTAGGCGGTGGTGACCACGCCCATCGCCACGATCGACAGGACGAGCAGGGTGGTGGACGGCGCGAGCCCGGGGGCCAGCGCGGCGGCGGCGCCGGCGGCGGGCCAGGTCAGGAGAGCCGCTGCGAGCACGAGCCCCGCCGCCATGAGTCGAAGGCCGTCGGCGAGGTTCCGGGTCGCGAGGAAGATGGCGGCGGCGAGGCGGCCCACCCCCGCGCCGAAACGCTCGGCGAGCACCTGGTAGACGGTGAGGTACTCGCCCCGGAAGTAGCCCGGCAGCAGGAGCACGGTGACGATGGCTCTTCCCGCGAGGTAGCCGAAGACGAGCTGCAGGAACGTCAGGTCGGTCCCGAAGGCGAACCCCGGAACGCTGACGAGGGTGACGGTACTCGTCTCCGTCGCGACGATCGAGGCCATCACGACGCCCCATGGCGCTCGCCGGCCGGCCGCGAAGTAGTCGCGGACCGTCGCCTGGCCGCGCGCGAGGAACAGGCCCAGCGACAGGGTCGCCGCCATGTAGACGACGATGACCGTGAGGTCGAGCAGGCTCATGAAGGCAGGTGCGGACGGGTCCGGTCACGCGCCGGGAGGCCTGACCGGGCGCGCTCGCCGCCGCGCCGTGGCAGGGGAGTCGGGAGGCGGCCGCTCACCCCCGGGCGGAACGGGGGAACGCGTTCTCGCCGATGGCCCGACGGACGAGGTTCCCGGCGCGCCGGATGCGGCCCAGGGCCTTGGCGTAGGTGTCGCCGGTCTTCTCCATCACGATGGCGGCCTTGACGTTCCACTTCGCGCGCCCGAGCAGCAACCCCGCCGCGTCGTAGTCGAGGCCGGTCACCGTCGTGATGATGTGGCGGGCCCGGCTCCGGCGCTGTTCCGACCCTGTCTGCACGTCCACCATCAGGTTGCCGTAGGTCTTGCCGATTTGGACCATGGAGATGGTGGTCAGCATGTTGAGCACCATCTTGGTCGCCGTGCCCGCCTTCAACCGGGTCGACCCCGCGATGACCTCGGGCCCCACCGCGGGGGCGATGATGACGTCGACGAACGTCTGCAGCTCGCTTCCCGGCCAGCACGTGACGAACACGATCTTCACCCCCGCCCGTCGCGCCCGGGTCAACGCCCCCCGCACGAACTGGGTCAGGCCGCTGGCGGATATCCCGACGAGGACGTCCTTGTTCGACAGGCGCAGCCGGCGCACGGCCCGCCCCCCCTCCTCGAAGTTGTCCTCGACCCCTTCGCGCGACTTGAAGAACGCCTCGCGTCCCCCCGCCATGATCGCCTGCACGAGATGGGCCGGCGTGCTGAACGTCGGCGGCATCTCCGCCGCCTCGAGGACGCCGAGCCGGCCGCTCGTGCCCGCCCCGACGAAGACGAGCCGGCCGCCCTTGCCGAACGCCTCGGTGATCAGATCGGCGGCGATGGCGATCCGCTCCTTCTCGCGCTGCACCGCCTTGTTGATTCGGCGGTCCTCCTTGAGCATCAGCTCGGCGATTTCTTCGGTGGAGGCCTGGTCTATCGCGATGGAGCGGGGGTTGATGGCTTCGGTGGGAAGGGACTGCCACTTGGAACGCTTCGGCATGAGACGCCACCCCGACGAAGGGTGCGGCGGATACTACTCTCCGGTCCCGCGGGTGTCAACCGGCGCGGCGGTCCCGCGCTGCCGCCGCCGGCCTTCGGCGCCGTCGCCGGGGAGCGAATCGGTCGGCGGGCGCCCTCGAGCGGCACGCCGGGCCGGAAGGCGCCGCCCCCCGGGCCGCTCGGCTTGCGCACCCGGGCGGCTTGACGGCAGGGTCGGGAACGGTTACAGTACGGGGTTGATCGACAGGGCGTGCAGCAGGCTTGGGCGCAGGCCATGACAGAGAACAGGACGGCTCCGGTCGCGATGACCACCATGGTGCCCGCTCCGCGCGGGCACAGCGGGTGATGTAGCCGGAGAACCGGAGGGACCGACCAGCCATCATCCGCACCGGATGATGGTTTTTTTTTGCACAGCCGGATGGACGTGGTGACGGGCAGTGGACCGGGCCGGTGCGGGTGCACCGTGGGTATCGCGGGTTTCGGAACCGTGGGCCGGGCGGTGGCGCGCATCCTCGTCGACGGCTCGCACCCGGGGCTGCGGCTGACCCACGTCTGCAACCGCGACGTCGCCCGCAAGCGCGTCGACTGGGCGGGATCCGACGTGGTCTGGACCGACTCGTTCCAGGCCCTCGTCGACAGCCCGGTGGACGTCATCGTCGAGCTGATCGGCGGACACGACCCGGCCCGGGCCTGGATCGAGCAGGCGCTGGCCGCGGGCAAGTCCGTCGTCACCGCCAACAAGCAGGTCATCGCCCACGGCGGTCCCGCGTTGCTGCGGGAGGCCGGACGCCGGGGCCGGCACCTGTTGTTCGAGGCCGCCGTGGCGGGCGGGATCCCGATTCTGCGGGGCCTCCGGGAGGGCGTGGCGGGTGACCGGCTGCGGCGGATTCAGGGCATCCTGAACGGCACCTGCAACTACATCCTGACCCGGATGGAGAGCACGGGTCTGACCTTCGCGGAGGCGCTCGCCGAAGCGCAGCGCCTCGGCTACGCAGAGGCGGATCCCGCCGACGACGTCGATGGCCATGACGCCGGGGCCAAGCTCGCGATCCTCGCCGGCGTCGGACTCGGCCGGGTGGTGCGCGTCGACGACATCCCGCGGGAGCCGATCACCGCGCTCGCCGCCGTCGACTTCGCCTACGCCCGCCGGCTCGGATGCGTCATCCGGCAGGTGGCGCGGGCCGCTCTGCTCCCCGACGCGGATGGTCTGCACGCGGTGGTGCGGCCGGCCCTGGTCTCGGAGGCGTCGGCGCTGGGCCGGGTCGAGGGCAGCCGCAACGTGGTGGTCGTCGACGGACAGTTCGGGGGAGAGACCGCGTTCTCCGGATTCGGGGCCGGCGGCGAGCCGACCGCGGTCGCCGTCGTCTCGGATCTGACGGCGATCGCCCGTGGCAACGCGGCACCGCCGGACGGCTGGCTGCCGGCTTCGGAAGAACCGTCGCCGGTTGCCCGCGAGTTCGAGGCTCCCCACTACGTGCGGTTCATGATCGACGACCGTCCGGGCATCGTCGCGAGTCTGGCCCGGGTCTTCGCGCAGCACGGCATCAACCTCGACGCCGTGCTGCAGGAGCCGGGCTGGCCGAAGACCGAGCTGCCGTTCGTCATGACCCTTGAGCCGTGCAGCTCGGCGGCGGTCGCGGCGGCGCTGGCCGACGCCGCCCGCTTCGATTTCCACGTGCGGCCGCCGCTGTGGCTGCCGATGTTCGTCGATCCGTCCGACGAGACGATGGGTTCAGCGCCGGTGCAGGAGTCAACGCCGTAGGACCGCGGTTGGGCGCCCGGCGGCGCCGCCGGGCGACGATGGGCGGGACCGGCGCGACGCGCGCCGGCGCGGAAGCTGCGGCGGACCAGAGCGAAGGGGAGGAGCGTCCATGAGTGCGTTTGCCGGTCTGCGGTGTGCGATGTGCAAGACCGGGTTCCCGTCCGAGGCGCTGTACGTCTGCAACCAGTGCCTCGGTCCGCTCGAGGCGGTGTACGACTACGACGCGGCGCGGCGGACGCTCACCCGCGAGGCCGTGGCGGAACGGCCGCGCAACCTCTGGCGGTACCGCGAGCTGCTCCCCATCACCAGCGAGCCCCGAACCGGCCTCCACTCCGGATGCACTCCGCTGGTTCGGGCGCACCGGCTGGGACGTGAGCTCGGGGTGGCCGAGCTCTACCTCAAGGACGATTCCGTGAACCACCCGACGCTGTCCTACAAGGACCGTGTCGTGCCAGTGGCCGCCACCCGGGCCGTCGAGCTCGGGTTCGACACCCTGGGCTGCGCGTCGACCGGCAACCTCGGCAACAGCGTGGCCGCGCACGCGGCGCGCCTCGGCCTGACGTGTTACGTGTTCATTCCTCACGACCTGGAGCCGGGCAAGATCCTGGGCTCGGCCGTCGCCGGCCCCCACATCGTGAAGATCGACGGCACCTACGACGACGTGAACCGCCTGTGCACCCAGGCTGGCGAACGGTACGGGTGGGCGTTCGCCAACATCAACCTGCGCAGCTACTACGCCGAGGGGGCCAAGACGTACGGCTTCGAGATCGTCGAGCAGTTGGGCTGGCGCTATCCGCGGCACGTCGTCTCGCCGGTCGCCGGCGGCACCCTGCTGCCGCGCATCGGGCGGGCGTTCCGCGAACTCCGCGAGGTGGGGCTGGCCGAGGGCGAGCTGCCGAAGATACACGCGGCCCAGGCGGCGGGATGCGCACCGGTGATCAACGCCCTCGAGAGCGGCGCCGAACACCCCGAGCCGGTGCGGCCCGACACCATCGCGAAGTCGATCGCCATCGGCAACCCCGCCGACGGTCACCAGGTGCTCCAGACCGTGCGGGGCAGCGGGGGGACCGGGGCGCGGGCCACCGACGCGGAGATCCTCGACGCCATCGCGCTGCTGGCGCGCACCGAGGGCATCTTCACCGAGCCGGCGGGCGGCACCACCCTCGCCGCCGCTGTCAACCTGCTGAAGGCCGGGGCGATTCCGAAGGACGAGTCCATCGTGGTCTGCATCACCGGCAACGGCTACAAGACCGCCCACGTCATGGCCGATCACCCCACCGAATCGACGCACATCGGCCGGTCGCTGCGCGAGTTCGAGGCGTTCATGGCCTCGCGGACGGGGCAGCCGGTCCATTCCTGAGAGCGTACGCCGTGACGTCCGGAAACCACGCTTCGGAATCGTTCAGCGAGATCGTCGAGGCGGAGGGTCACCTCATCGACTCTCGGCTGCTCGCCGCCGTCTTCGACAAGGTCATCGAACGCGGCGCCCGCTACCACGTGCTTCGCTTCACCATCGGCCGCACCAACGAGGAGTTCTCGCAGCTCGAGATGCAGGTCACCGCGGATACCCGCGAGGGGCTCCGCGAGCTCGTGGAGGAGCTGATCCCCCTCGGATGCCACCCCCGACCGCAGCGCGAGGCGCGGCTCGAGGAGGCCGGTGACGGCTTCGTCCCCGACGACTTCTACTCGACCACGAACCACCGGACCCAGATTCGCTGCGCCGGCCGCTGGGTGGACGTGGAGCGCCAGCGGATGGACGCGGTGGTGGTCGTGCGAGACGGCCGCGCGGCGTGCCGGAAGCTGAGGGACATCCGCCGCGGAGAGCAGGTCGTGTGCGGGCTCGACGGCATCCGGGTCCTGCCGGAGTTCCAGGAACGCGACCGCCTCGGTTTCGCCTTCATGACCGGCGATGTCTCGACCGAGCGCCGGGTGGAGGTGAGCGTGTCGCGCGTCGTCGGCATGATGCAGGCCGTGAAGGCCGACGGGGGACGGATCGTGGTGGTGGCGGGGCCGGTGGTGGTGCACAGCGGCGGTGGCGACTACCTGAGCCGGCTCGTCCGACGGGGGTGGGTCGACGGGCTGCTCGCGGGGAACGCGCTCGCCGTGCACGATGTCGAGCACGCCTTCTTCGGCACGTCGCTCGGGGTGGATCTCGATGCCGGCGTCGCCGTCGACGAGGGCCACAAGAACCACATGCGGGCCATCAATGCGATCCGCCGCGTGGGCGGCCTTCGCAACGCCGTCGAGCAGGGGCATCTGCGCACCGGGGTCATGCACGACCTGATCACGCACGACGTGCCCTATGTGCTCGCGGGCAGCATCCGCGACGACGGGCCGCTGCCCGACACCCTGATGGATCTCGTCGAGGCCCAGGAACGCTACGCCGAGATGCTGCACGGGGCGGGGCTCGTGATCATGCTGTCGTCGATGCTCCACAGCATCGGAGTCGGCAACATGCTGCCGGCCTGGGTGCGGGTGGTCTGCGTGGACATCAACCCCGCGGTGGTGACGAAGCTCGCCGACCGCGGATCGTCGCAGACCGCCGGCATCGTGACCGACGTGGGGCTCTTCCTGCATCAACTGTCGGCGCAGCTCGGCGACGAGGCGGCGCCGCAGCCGGCCCCGGCCGCCACCCTGGAGGGGGAGGACCGATGACGGCCCCGGCCGGCTCCGACGCCCCGGTGGTCGTCCAGAAGTACGGGGGGACGTCGGTGGCGACGGCGGAGCGGATTCTCGCCATCGCCGACCGCATCGAGCGGAACCTCGACCTCACCCCCCGACTCGTGGTCGTGCTCTCGGCCATGGGCAGCACCACCGACGAGCTCGTCGGCCTCGCCCACCAGGTCGCCGATCGGCCGGCGGGCCGGGAGATGGACCTCCTGCTCTCGACCGGCGAGCAGGTCACGGTGTCGCTGCTGGGTCTGGCTCTCCAGAACCGTGGCGTACCCGCCATCTCCCTCACCGCCCTGCAGTGCGGCATCCGCACCGACGGGGTGTTCAACGTCGCCCGCATTCGCAGCATCGACACCGCCCGCATCCGCGCCGAGCTCGACGCCGGCCAGGTGGTCATCGTCACCGGCTTCCAGGGCATCAATGACGCCGACGACGTCACGACCCTCGGACGCGGGGGCAGCGACATCACCGGGGCCGCCCTCGCCGCCGCCCTCGGGGCGGGCGCCTGCGAGATCTGCACCGACGTGGACGGGGTCTTCTCCGCCGACCCGTCGCGGGTGCCGGGCGCGAGGCTGTGGGCGGAGATCAGTTACGAGGAGGCCATCGAGATGGCCTCGAGCGGCGCCAAGGTCCTGCATCCGCGCGCCGCGGAAGTGTGCATGGAGTACGACGTGCCGATTCACGTGCGCAGCAGTTTCCACCTGCGTGAGGGCACGTGGATTCGAGGAGCGGCGAGCATCATGGAACGAGCCGAGGTGGTGGCCGTCACCGGGGACGCGAAGATCGCCAAGTTCACGCTGCTGGACGTGCCCGACGAGCCGGGCATGGCGGCGCGGGTCTTCCAGGACCTCGCGGCCGGGGGCATCAATGTCCGGCTCATCATTCAGAGCGCGAGCTCGGCCCACCAGGGGCGCATCACGTTCATCCTCGACAAGGAGTTCGTCGCGGGGGCGCAGGAACTCGCGCGAAGCTGGGAGGCGGGGGGGGTGAGCAGCGGCTGCGTGGTCGAGGACGACGTCGCCAAGATATCCATCGTGGGCTCGCGCCTCGCGGCGACGCCGGGACTCGCGGCGCGGATGTTCGCGGTCCTCGCACGCCGGGGCATCAACATCGACTGCATCAGCTCGTCGGAGATGAAGGTCGCCTGCGTCATCTCGGCCGACCGGCTCGACGAGGCGACCTCGGCCGTGCATCAGGAGTTCTTCCCGCAGGAGCCCACGGCGTAGGACGGCGAGCTCGGCTCGGTGGGCGGGCGCGCGGGAGCGGCGCCGTCGGGCGGCGATGGGCGGGCCGGGAGTTCCGCGGCCCGGCGACGGACTCCGGCGGCGTCGGTCGACGACGAATCAAACGGGCGGAGACGGAGACGGATGAGCGCGAAGATCGAGGCGGGAGTACTGGGTGCGACGGGGACGGTGGGGCAGGAGTTCGTCGCGGGGCTGGCCGACCATCCGTGGTTCGAGGTGACCTGGGTCGGCGCGAGCGAGCGCTCCGCCGGCCGGGCCTACCGCGACGCGACCCCCTGGCGACTGCCGGCGCCGCGGCCCGAGCGCGTCGCCGACATGACCGTCGAGCCGGTGACGCCGGGCCGGGCACCGAGGCTCTTGTTCTCGGGGCTCGACGCCTCGGTGGCGGGCGAGGTGGAGGCGGAGTTCGCACGGGCGGGGCACACCGTCGTCAGCAACGCCCGCAACCACCGCATGGACCCGCTGGTGCCGCTCGTGATTCCCGAGGTCAACGCGGACCACCTCGCCCTGCTCGACGATCAGGGCGCGGCGCGGGGATGGTCCGGCGCCATCGTCACCAACCCCAACTGCTCGACCATCGTCCTCGCCCTCGCCCTCGCCCCGTTCCGCCGGTTCGGTCTGCGGCAGGTCATCGTCTCCACCCTGCAGGCCGCGTCCGGCGCGGGATACCCGGGGGTCGCCTCGCTCGACCTTCTCGGGAACGTCATTCCAGTCGTGCGCGGCGAGGAGTCGAAGATGGAGACCGAGACGCAGAAGATTCTCGGTCGGCTCTCGGAGAGCGGGGTCGAGCTGCACCCGGTGACGGTGAGCGCGGGCACGACGCGGGTTCCGGTCATCAACGGCCACACCGAGCTGGTGTCGGTGTCCCTCGAAGCCGCGCCCCCCGTCGACGAGGTGGTCGCGGCCATCCGCGAGTTCCGCGGCCGTCCGCAGGAACTCGACCTGCCCGGCGCCCCGAAACGGCCGGTGCTGTACATGGACGAGGAGGATCGCCCCCAGCCGCGGCTCGACGCCGACCGCGACGGCGGCATGGCGGTATGCGTGGGCCGCCTCCGCCCATGCCCGATCCTGGGCTACAAGCTGGTCGCGATGGGACACAACACCGTCCGCGGCGCCGCGGGAGCAGCGGTGCTGAACGCAGAGCTGTTGAAGGCGACCGGTCGGTTGTAGGCGCGCGGTCGAGCCCGACGGCGCGGCGCCTCCGCGGCCGGGCGGCCCCCTCACGCGGAGCCGACCGGAAGAGCAGCACGCCCGCGGGGCAGTAGCATCGCCGGGTCGTGATGCGGGAGATTCACTCGCGCGGAGCCGACCGGAAGCGAAGTACACCGGCGGGCAATGCACCCGGAGGGGATGCGCCCGACGTCTGCGGCCACGATCGGCGGGAGGGAGGCGCTATTTGCCCCCACGCCCCCCCGTCAGTCAGCCACCGGATGGCTGGTGTGGTCCACTTTGAAGAGCGAGCGCATGCGGCTCGGTCAGTCAGCCGTCGTCGAACGGCTGGTGTGGTCCACCAGCAGCCGCATGGGGGCGTCGCTGGCGAAGAGAGACGGGACGTTCTCGGGCCCGGCGCCGGGCTCCAGCACCGCCGTGACCTGCAGCTCGCTCCCCGCGGGCAGGTCCAGCGGCTCTTCGAGCCAGTATCGCGTCGGCCACGCCGGGTCCGGCTCCCGAATCAGCAGGAGCGGCCGCCGCGAGCCGTCTGGCAGCACCCCTTCGACCTGAAGCTCACGGGAACTCACCGCGACCTCCGGCAGGAGGGCGAGCAGGGTGACGTCGCCGTCGAACACGTGACGAGAGGTCAACGCGCGGCCGGTCGGCTCGGCCGCGGCGTCGACCACCGTCTGCTCGATGGCGTCGACGTCGGCGTCCACGAGATGCAGGCCGAGCTGCGTCCGGTCCGTGAAGGCCTGTCCCTCGGTGATCCAGGTCTTCTTGTAGAGGATTCTCGCGACGAGATCGGCTCCCGCCGGCAGGGGATAGCCGAGGCCGTCGAGGACCTCGATCTGCTGGCCCGGCCACCACACCGCCACCGGCTCGGCGCTCTCGAACCCGGAGGCGAATCCCGGTCCCTCGTCGGCGGCGTCGGCGGCCCGGGCCGCGCCGCTCGTGTCTACGTACACCGAGACGTGGCGCACGACGGCCCGGCTCTCGGGCAGGACGTCGATGGCGCGGATGAGGCGATCCTCTCCAAAGTCAGTGGCTATCGCGAAGTACCGAACCGTCTCCGACGTGGCGGCGTCGAGAACGAACGACTCGGGCAGGGGAAGAGCCGCCGTCGGCTCGCCGAGGCTCCATCCGGTGTCCGGCGGCGGGGCGGTCGGCGTCTGGTTGCGGGGACCCTGGGGGTAGCCGCCGGCCGACCACTCCAGAATCATGTCCATCTCGTGGGCGGGCAGCACGTGGCCGTTGCTGAAGCTGCCGAAGCCGTCCTCCGCCTTCCAGGGAGGCATGCGGAGGCCGAGGATCTCCTCGCGGATCGACTGGGTCCACGGGTACGCCTCGCGGTACGTCAGCAGCGACATCGGGCCGATCCCGCCCTCGACATGGCAGCTTCCGCACTGGCGCTCGAAGATGGGGAAGACGTGCTCGTTGTAGGTGAAGCGGGACGCGATGGGGGTGTGTCCCTGCGTGGCGCCGCTGAGCACCACGACGACCCCCACGGCGGCGAGAACCAGGGCCCCTGACGTGTGACGTCGCATCATCATCCTCCCGAGCTGCCGAGCGAGGACGCCGGAAATCGGGCGCGCCGCGCGGGGGCGGCGCCCGGCGGCGGCGTCACTGGATGTCGTAGACGGCGTTGATCTCGCCCACCGCGCCACCGAAGACGGCGTAGGCGCTGTCGACGTTGTTCTTGTTGCCGAGATCGCCGTACCAGTCCAGCAGGTAGGCCGAGCGCACCAGGTGGCGAACCGCGATCCGTATCTGGTTGCCGCTCGGCGTCGGCAGGTCGGTCGCGGCCCGCTGCAGGGCCAGGGCCAGCTCCTTGGCCTGCAGGGCCGGGATGAAGATCTCGGTGAACGCCCCGCGCGCTATCAGCGACTGAATCTGCTGGTCGCGCGACGAGATCTCGGCCGCGATCTCGAACGCGGTGCCGGGAATGTCGGGCAGGATGCGCTGGGCGAGGGGCACCGTCTCGGGCGTGTCTCCGCCGAAGACGGCCGGCGGGAAAGCGTCGGCGACCGCCTCTGCGGTGGTCAGCGAGGCGAAGATGAAGTCGAAGCGCTCGGCCGGGAAGTCCTCCTGGAAGATGACCTTGGCGGCGAACTCGGCCGGCGCGTCGTAGTTGGGGTCGGAGGTCGGGATGAGGGCCTCGAGAAATGCGCCGTCGGGGCTCGGGAAGAGGTCGAAAGCGCTGACCTCCACGAACTCGTCGGTCGCCTCGTCGTACTCCTCGAGGGTGACGGCGCGGCCCGTCCATCCGCTGACGTCCACCGGCTCGCGGTAGTTGTCGGTCGCATAGAGCCGGAACAGCCCCGGCTCGGGAAACGTGCCCTCGATGTGGTGGAAGCTGTCGGGGGCCATGAACACGGTGCCGCCGTGCTGGGGGCTGTGGTCCATGTGGGCCCCGGCCGCCGCGTCGACGACGCCGCAGGTGAGCATGAACGTGCCGTAGTAGGGATTGCGGACGGGACCGTCCCGCTGCACCCAGGCCGATCCGTTGTCGTACATCGGGCAGTAGGCCCGCGCGAACCCCTGGGGCAGACCCCGCTCGACCAGCGATTCCGACAGCGGCTTGAAGCGCGCCCGCATCACCGCGATGTCGCCCGCCGCGAGCGCGTGCTCTGCCAGGGCCCGGGTGGCCTCGTCGGTGATGCCGGCGAACTCTTCGAGCTCGGTCATGGCCGTCTCGAAGTCGTCGGCGGCCAGTGCTTCCTGCACGTGCACGTACTCGGCGAGCTGGGTCGCGAAGTCGACCGGCTGGGCGTGCGCCGCGCCCCCGGCGGCGACGACGGCAAGGAATCCGTAGAGGAGAACCCGTCTCTGCATTGGCTGCACCCTGGCCTGGAGCGGTCGTGCCGGCCGGTCGCGCGTCGACCCGCCGACCCTTCCTGCCGATAGAGTCTGAGATGGCGATTATACAACGCGCAGAACGGCCCGGACAATCGATGCCCGACCTCGAGAACGCGCCCCCGGAGGTGCTCGGCTTTCTCGACGAGATGCGCGTGTCGCGCCGCCTCGCCGCCAACACCGTGCTCGCCTACCGGCGCGACCTCGCCCGCCTGTGCGCCTTCGCCGCGCGGCTGAAGCTGGCCCCCACGGCGCTCGACCGAGGCCACCTCGAAGCCTTCGTCCGCGAGATCATGGCGTCGGGGCTGTCACCGCGATCGGTGGCGCGTCATGTCGCGAGCATGCGCGGCTTCTACCGGTTCCTCGTCCTCGACGACCGTCTCACGGCGAGCCCCGCCGACGACGTCCACGCGCCCCGGGCGTGGCCCGCCCTGCCTCGGTTCCTCTCGCTCGACGAGGTCGACCGCCTTCTCGAGCAACCCGACACCAGCCGCCCGGCCGGCCTGCGCGACCGCGCGCTCCTCGAGCTGCTCTATGCAACCGGCCTGCGGGTCAGCGAACTCGTGGGCCTGCAGGTCGGCGACCTCGACCTGGACCGGAACCTGCTCACGTGTCTGGGAAAGGGGGCGAAAGAGCGGATGGTCCCGGTCGGCGAGGCGGCGGCCGCCTTGACCCGCCGCTATCTGGTCTCGGGGCGGCCCGTCCTGCTCAAGCGCCGCGAATCGGCCCACCTCTTCCTGAATGCGCGGGACGGGGGAGTGCTGACGCGAGTGGGGTTCTGGAAGATCGTCAAGAAATATGGCCGCCAGGCCGGGCTCGCGCGCGAGATCAGCCCCCACACGCTGCGACACTCGTTCGCCACCCACCTGCTGGAGCGGGGAGCGGACCTGCGCGTCATCCAGACCCTGCTGGGCCACGCCGACCTGTCGACGACGCAGATCTACACCCACATTCGCGACGCGCGGCTCCAGGCGATCCACGACGAGTTCCATCCCCGCGCCTGACGGCTCCGCGGGCGGCTGAATTTCCGACGCGGGGACGCGCGCACGACACACGCGTGAGGCGACCGCCCGGCGCGGGTCGGGGCGGCGATTCCGGTGTCGTCTTCACGGCGGCGTGTCGCTGTCGCCGAGCCGCCGCGCGCGTTGATTCCAGCCGCCGGTCGATGGTATCGTTAGCGGTTGCCAAGGCGGCCCGGGGAGCGGCCATCAGGGCCGACGGGCCCGCGGGCGCCTCGCAGCACGCACTTCCGCGGACCGGAACGAGACCGCGTCATCCGTCCGGCGTCATCGCGCCGAACGCCCGCAGTCGTCGCCACGCAAGTCTAAGGAGCACACTCTATGCGCCGGACCGGGCACTATCTCTTCACGTCGGAATCCGTCACCGAGGGCCATCCGGACAAGATCGCCGACCAGGTGTCGGACGGCATCGTCGACGCCGTCCTCGCCCAGGACCCGACCGGCCGCGTCGCCTGCGAGACACTGCTGACGACGGGGCTCGTGGTAATCGCGGGCGAGATCACCTGCAACGGGTCGACCGACTTCACCGACGTGGTGCGGGCCGCGATCCGCGACGTGGGGTACACCCGGGCCAAGTTCGGCTTCGACGCCGACACCTGCGCAGTGTTGTCGTCGATCCACGGGCAGTCGCCGGACATCGCGATGGGAGTCGATCCCGGCGGGGCCGGCGACCAGGGGCTGATGTTCGGCTACGCCTGCCGCGAGAACGAGTCGCTCATGCCGCTGCCGATATCGCTGGCCCACGACCTGTGCCGGGCCCTGTCGCGGGTCCGGCGCGAGGGCGTCGTCGACTACCTGCGGCCGGACGGCAAGTCGCAGGTGACCGTGGAGTACGACGGCGACACGCCGGTGCGCATCGACACCATCGTGGTGTCGAGCCAGCACGGCGACCACGTGGGGAACGACCGCATTCGCGAGGACGTGCTGGCCCACGTCGTGAAGCCGGTCATTCCCGCGTCCCTGCTCGACGAGAAGACCCGCATCTACGTCAACCCGACCGGCCGGTTCGTGATGGGAGGGCCGCACGGCGACGCTGGCGTGACCGGCCGCAAGATCATCGTCGACACCTACGGCGGGGCGGCGCCCCACGGCGGCGGCGCCTTCTCGGGCAAGGATCCCACCAAGGTCGACCGCTCGGCGAGCTACATGGCGCGCTACGTGGCGAAGAACTGCGTCGCCGCCGGCCTCGCCGACCGGGTGCAGGTGCAACTGGCCTACGCCATCGGCGTCGCCGACCCCGTCTCGGTGCTCGTCGACACCTTCGGCACCGCCCGGATCGACGAGAAGCGCATGAGCGAACTCGTGCGGGACCACTTCTCGCTGACCCCCCGCGGGATCATCGAGACCCTCGACCTCCGCCGGCCCATCTACCGACAGACGGCCGCGTTCGGCCACTTCGGCCGGTCGGAACCCGACTTCACCTGGGAGCGGACCGACAAGGCGGAAGCTCTCCGCAGCGCGGCCGGGCTGTGACACCCTCCCCTTGAGGAAGGGGCGAAGACGCCAGTCTTTCGGGGAGGGGGGAGCCCCCCACCGCATCGGCCTGCGCCTGACGGCCTGGCCGCTGCGACTCCCCCTCAAGGGGGGGAGTGATTGGATGCCGGAGCGCCAAAGCGTCTGGGCACCTCACACTGAGCAATAGCTCAAGGCGCACAACACTGGCCGTAGCCCCGCTGGCGGCTCTGCGCGGCGCCTTCCGGGCGTGCGCATTGGTTCCACGCGGCGCTCCCGGGGCGTCCGCACGGTTCTGCGGCGCAGACTGTCGCCCCCCTCACGTCCGCGCCGCCAGCAGCAGGTAGACGGCCGAGCCGCCGAAGAGGACGTTGGGGGCCCACGCCGCGAGCAGGGGAGTGACCATGCCGGCGCTCCCGATGGCTGCGAAGATACTGATGACCACCCAGTAGGACAGCGCGAGCAAGATGCCGATCCCGACGCCGGACAGCGCCCCGTGCCGGCCCATGGTGACCGCGAACGGCACCGCGATGAGGGTCAGGATGAGGGTGATGAAGGGGAACGACAGCTTGCGCTGCAGCTCGACCCGGAGGGGGAGGACATCCTCGCCGCTGGCGGACAGCTCGCCGATGTAGCGCTCGAGCTCCCGGTAGTTCATCCGCTCGGCGTCCGGCCGCTCGGTGGCGAAGGTCTCCGGCGAGGCGAGGGCCAGGGGAAGCCCGGCGCTCCTCTCGAACGGACCCGGACTCCGGTCGTCGCCGAACGCCCGCGCCCAGACGTCGCGGCCCTGCCATTCCGCCTCGTGGACGGCGGTGCCGGCGAACACCCGCTCGACGAGTCGCCACTCGTCCTCCGCGAACCGGTACGCGGTGACCCGGTCGAGGCGGACGGTGGTGGGGTCGAAGTGACCGTAGTTGTAGATCGCGCCGTCCTCGCCCATCAGCCAGCGTCGCTGCAGGATGTCGACGTATTCCGGGGAACCCCCACGAATGACCCGGTTGAGCTCGCTGGCCCGGCGGTTGGCGTCGGCCAGAAAGCTCTCGCTCATGCCGAAGAGCACGGCGCTCCACAGCAGCGCGAAGAGGAAGAGGGGCAGCGAGACCCGGTAGAGGCTGATGCCGCACGCCTTCATGACCGTGAGCTCGCTCGTCTTCGTGAACAGCCCTACCGTGACGAGGGTGGCCACGAGGGCCGAGATGGGCAGGACGTAGTAGACGAACTGCGGCGTGGCGTACCAGAAGTACTCCAGCACCATGTCGAGCGTCGTGTCGCCTCTGAGGAGCCGATCGTAGATCTCGAGGAAGGTGATGAGGTAGAACATGCCGAGCAGACCGACGAACGACAGCATGACCAGCTTGAGGTACTGCTTGCCCACGTAGCGGTCCAGCAGGCTCACCCCCCAGCCGATCCGGCTTCCCAGGTTCACCCCGCGTCCCGGCGTCGCATCGGCCGATGCCGTGGCGCCATCGGCGCGGGTCGACGCCGGCGACGGCGCCCGGCGCCGCCAGCGGGGCAGGGCAGGCAGGAACCGATGTTCCGCGAAGCGGTCGCGCCACACGAGCGACGCCACCCCGAACACGCCCAGCACGATGTTGCAGATCCACACCGCCCAGTGCGGCGAGAGCAGCGCGCTCTCCGCCAGCCCCTGTCCGCCGAAAAAGAGAATGTAGTACGCGAAGACGACCCCCACGCCCAGGGCGAAGCTGGCGAGCTTGCCGTCCCGGCGGGTCGTCACCCCGAGCGCGAGGCCGATGAACGCGAACACGAGGCACGCCACCGGCAACGAGAACTTCAGGTGGATCGCCATGATCTCGTTGTGCACCGGCAGCCCGTCGGCCTCGCGCTCCGCCGTGCGCGCCTGCAGGGCGGCGATGGTCATCTCGTTCAGCCCGCGCGCCAGCCCGCGCACCGGAAAGACCTCGTCGAAGTCGAGACCGAGCACCGCCTCGTCGAAGCGGTTGACGTTGTAGGTGGAGGGGTCGGCCGGGTCGACTTCGTGCGAGGCTCCCGATGTCAGGACGATGTCGACCTGCCGGTTCGCCGGATCGAGCACGATGCGGCCCTCGTCGGCCACGTAGATTCGGGGCGTGTTCTCGTCCGAGGTGTCGGCAAGGAAGACACCGGACCAGCCGGTGCCCAGGAGGTCGACCTCGTTGACATAGACGACCATGCCGGGCAGACCCTGGTAGAAGACGCGCGCCTTGACGTCGCCCTCGGTCGCCGCCGCCACGTTGCGGTAGACGATTTCCCGGTACGCCTGATTCGCGTCCGGCAGCAGCACGACGAGGGTGTAGCACGTGGCCGCGGCGGCCGCCAACGCCAGCGCGAGGACCGGGCGCAGCAGGCGGTATGTGCTCACGCCGCAGGCCTGCATGACGACGATCTCGCGATCTCCCGACATCCGGCCCAGGCCCATCAGCAGCCCGACCAGCACCGCCACCGGAATCGTGATGCCGAGCCCCTGCGGGATGAGCCACAGTATGAGCTCCACGATCGTCCAGCCGTCCACGCCCTTGGCGATCAGCTCCCGGGCGTCCTGCATGATCGGAGGGATCAGCAACAGGAAGGTGAAGATCAGAAGGCCCAGGAGGACCGGCGACAACGTCTCCCGCAGGATGTAGCGGTCGATGATGCGAAACATCGGGGTCGATTGTACCAAGTCGTCCGCCCCCGGATGAGACGAATGTCGGCCGGCCGACCCCTCGAACGAACGCCCGACCGCGCCGCCGTCGTGAGCGTGCCGACAACGGCGTCCCCACGACGCCGCAGCGCAGATCACCCGCCCCCCGGATGAGACGAAATGTCGGCCGGCCGACCCCTCGAACGAACGTCCTTCAACCGACCGCGCCCGCTGCCGTGAGCGTGCCGACAACGGCGTTCCCCACGACGCCGCAGCGCAGATCACCGAACGGACCGGACCGACGGTTGACGCCGGTCGTGGCCGTGTTGGTTGTACGGTTCCGGGACGACGCATCACCCCCGAGGCCCTCAGCGCACCCCTTTGATCGGCCTCACTTCATGGGTCTGATAAGGGATGTTATGTTGAGTTTGGTCTCGAACACACCCCGTGGGCGCCAGAACGGCCTGCGTACCCCGCCAACGACGAGGGTCCGCCGAGACGCAAACGCTCTGACGCGAGCGTCGTGGGGAACCCTCGCGCGCGCGGAGGCCGCACGGAGACGCAACGCCTGGTCAGCGGCCGGCTCCGTCAGTCCGCCCGCTTCAGCTCTTCGAGACGCAACGCCTGGTTCAGCGCGGCTCCGTCAGTCCGCCCGCTTCAGCTCTTCGATGATCTCGCTGAGGGCCGAGATGATCTCGTCGCGCTCGACCTCGGACTTCCGGAACCTGATGTTCAGATTGAAGCTCTTCGCGGGCGGGACGTACTTGAACACGAAGGCCTTGGGCCGACCCGGCTTCTGCTTGTCGCTCTGCCTGGATGCCACGGCGCGCGCCTGCTCGCGTGTCGCCGGGCCGCCCCCTCGCGTGAGCTGCTCGACGAACGCGACCATCTTCTGGGCGTCGCCCTGTCTGACGACTTGCAGGAGCACCGACTTGGAGGTGATGTCGGCCAGCCGACACAACTCCCGGACCTCGTCGGGCATGGCCTGGAGGGCCAGAGACTCGGTGACCGAGGTGCGCGACTTCCCGATCTTCCTGGCAATCTCCTCATGCTTGTAGCCGTGCCCGAGGACGAGGGACTGCAACGCTTCCGCCTCTTCGAACGGGCTGATGTCCTTGCGCTGGAGGTTCTCGATGAGGGCAATCTCGATCATCTCGTCGTCCGCGACGTCGCGGATGACCACCGGCACCTCCGCGAGCTGCAGTCGAACCGCCGCCTGGTAGCGCCGCTCCCCCGCGACAATCTGGAACCGGCCCCGTCGCTGCCGCACGATCAGGGGCTCGAGAATGCCCTTCTCCGAGATGGAAGCCATGAGCTCGGACAGATCGCCCATGACCTGCCGGGGCTGGTCGGGATTGGGGTCGACCTGGTCGATGGGAACCATGCGTCCGAGGGGAACGCCCGCGGAAGCGGCCAGGGCCTCCACGTAGTGCTGATCGTGGCGCATCTTGATTGCGCTCGGGAGTCCTTTTCTAGGCACGATCGATGACCTCTTCGCACAGGCGGTAGTAGTCCGACGCGCCCTTGGAGTCGGGGGCGAAAGAGAAGATCGATTCGCGGTACGCGGGGCTCTCCTCCAGGCGCACGTTCTTCGTGATGACCGTCTTGAACACCTTGGCGCCGAACACCTTGTTGATCTGGGCGCGGATGTCCCGGCCGAGAGAGGTCCGCCGGTCGTGCATGGTGATGAGCACTCCGATCATCTCCAGGCTCGGGTTGGCTCTGGTTCTGACCTTCTCGATGGTCTCCAGGAGATCGTCCGTGCCTTCGAGCGCGAAGTAGGACGACTGAATCGGGATCAGCAGATGCGTCGCGGCCACCAGGGCGTTCACGGTGAGGAGGCCGAGGGTCGGGGGGCAGTCGATGACGACATAGCGGTAGGTGTCGCCGAGGGGCGCCAGCAGGTCCTTCAGCTTGAAGTGGGCGTCGAGCTCGCCCACCATGCGCGCCTCGAGCTTGGCCAGCGAGATCTGGGCCGGCGCCACCGACAGGTTCTCCTGCTGCTCGGCCGGCAGCACGATGTCCGCGAGCGAGCAGTCCCGGTCGGCGAAGGCGTCGTAGACGGAGCGCGTGATGGTGGTGCGGTCGACGAACGACAGGGTGCTGTTGCTCTGCGGGTCGAGGTCGATCAGCAGGGTCCGCCCCTCGCGGAGCGACAACGCGGCAGCGAGGTTGATCGCGGTGGTGGTCTTGCCGACGCCGCCCTTCTGATTGGCGATCGCGACGATCATATGTCGAGCGACTGGTGGCAGGAATCGCGCCGAGAATCCGTCCGGGACGCCCGATCCGACCGCGGCACCATTTTAGGAACGCTCCGACCGCGTGTCAAGAAATGGTCCCGTCACATCTTGTACTTCCCAAGTTCTTCCGGATCGAGGGCCTCCAGCCACTTCTGCAGGCACTCCGAGTCGGCCTTGTCCGGCGTCACGTTCAGCGACTTCGCGCGGTCGATGACGGCGTCCTCGGCGAAGATCGGAGCCCGCACGCGGAGCGCGAGCGCGATGGCGTCGCTCGGGCGGGCGTCGATGGCCACCGGCTCGCCCTGCGCCACGAGGTGGATGACGGCGTAGAAGGTGTTGTCCTTCAGGTCGGTGACGACCACCTTGTGGACGTCCGCCTTGAGATCGTGAATGACGTTGCGCAGCAGATCGTGCGTCATCGGTCGCGGGGGCGACACGTTCTCGATCTGCAGGGCGATGGCGTTGGCCTCGAACACGCCCATCCAGATGGGCAGCACGCGCTGCCCCTCGGAGTCGTGCAGGATCACGATGGGCATGTTGGTGATGGGATCCACCATCAACCCCTTGATGGACATCTCGACCTGCATCGATACCTCCGCTGCGCTCACGGGAGTCTGAGCCGTGACGGCGCGGATTCCGCCGGGTTGGGCGGCGCCCGGAGTCGAGGCCGCGATTCCCGACTACCCCACCGCCTCGCCGAGCTCCTCGGCCGCAACGCGATCGGCCGGCGACGGCGGGTGCGGCGCCGGAGAATCGGCGAGCTCGCCCCGGAGGCTGAACGGTCCGCTGTCCGTGATGCGAACGTTGACGAGGCGGCCCAGCAGGCCGCCGGATTCCGCCGCGCCCGAGCCCGCGCGGAAGTTGACCACGGTGTTCCCGCTGGTGCGGCCGGCCAGCTCGGTGGCGCGCCGTCGGCTCGTCGAGTCGACGAGGACCTCGACCACGGCGCCGACGCGCGTCCGGTGAATCCCGGTCTGTATCCCCTTCTGCATCTCCTGCAGCGCGACGATCCGCCGCGTCTTCTCGGCCGCCGGCACGTCGTCCGGAAGGCGCTTGGCGGCCAGGGTGTTCGGACGCTCGGAGTACTTGAAGGAGAACATGCTGTGGTAGCGCACGCGGCGGGTCAGGCTGAGCGTGTCCTCGAAGTCGCGGTCGGTCTCTCCCGGAAAGCCGACGATGACGTCGGTCGACAGCGCGATGTCCGGCATCGCCGCCCGCAGCCGGTCGACGAGCTGCAGGTAATCGTCCCGCGTGTGGCGCCGGCGCATCCGGGCGAGCACGGCGGTCGAACCCGACTGCACCGGCAGGTGCAGATGCCGGCACACCTTCGGGAGCGACCGCATGGCCCCGATCATCCGGTCGGTGACATGCCGCGGATGCGGGCTCGCGAACCGAATGCGCTCGATGCCCGGCACGTCGTCGACCAGCGCGAGCAGCTCGGCGAAGTCGCAGCCGGGGCGATCGGGCGCGGTGTAGTGATTCACGATCTGACCGAGCAGGTGAACCTCGCGATAGCCGCTGTCGGCGGCGAGCCGCACCTCGTCGAGGATCTCCATGGCCGGCCGCATCCGTTCGTGGCCCCGTGTGTACGGTACGACGCAGAACGCGCAGAAGTCGTTGCATCCCTCGATGATCGTGACCGCCGCGGTGACCGGGTTCGAGCGCCGGGCCACTCCCAACGGGAACGAGACGTTGTCGTAGGGATTGACGTCGACGCGCTCCGGCCTCGGGCCGGCAAGCCCGTCCACCATGGCCGGCAGCCGGCTCAGCGCCTGCGTGCCCACCACGAGGTCGACGCGCTGGCCGCGTTCGAGCAGGGCGCGCCCCTCCTGTTGCGCGACGCAGCCGGTGACGGCAACGACGGGACGCCGGCCGCCGCGCCCGCCGGGCACCATGCCGAGCTCGGTATAGAGCCGCTCCTCGGCCCGCTCCCTGACGCTGCAGGTGTTGATGACCACCAGATCCGCATCGCCGACGGCCTCGGCCGCCTCGTACCCCGCCTGGTCGAGCAGGCCGGCGAGCCGCTCGGAGTCGTGGACGTTCATCTGGCACCCGAACGTCTCGATGAAGTACTTTCTCGCCACTGTCGCCTTCCTGGCAGGGCCTCGGCCCGGCGCGCTCAAGGAGCTCTTCGGTTCGTCTTCGCCGGCAACGGCGACAGCAGCTCCCGCGCACTCTCCAACACGGTACCCGAGACCCGCGTCCCGGTCATCATCCTCGCGATCTCCGCGGCCCGCGACTCCCCTTCGAGCCGGTTCACCGAGGCCAGCGTCCGTCCGTCCCGAACCGACTTCGTGACCCGGTGGTGACTGGCGCCGTAGGCGGCGATCTGCGGCAGGTGCGTGATGCAGAGCACCTGGTAGCGCTCGGCCAACCCGTGCAGCCTGGCTCCTATCCGTTCGGCCGCCTCGCCGCCGACCCCCGCGTCCACCTCGTCGAAGACCAGCGTGTGACCGGGCGGGTCGGTGGAGATCACCGTCCGCAGCGCCAGCATGACGCGGGAAAGCTCGCCGCCGGAAGCGATGCGCGCGAGCGGCCGGACGCCTTCTCCGGGGTTGGCCGAGAAATGGAACTCAACCCGGTCCGACCCCCGGTCCGTCCAGGCCGCCTCCCCCTCCGCCGGTTCGAGGAATACCACCTCGAACCGCGTGCGCTCCATCGCCAGCTCGGCCAGCCCGCGTTCGACGGCGCGGCCCAGCTCGCCTGCCGCCGCCCGGCGGCGCTCGGACAGCGTGCGGGCAACGCCGGTGTAGCGTTCCCCCGCCTCCGAGGCGGCGGCTTCCTTCGATTCGATGGCGGTCTCGCCGTTCATCTGCTCGCGTTCCCGCCGCAGTTCGTCGCGATGGGCGATGACGTCCGCGAGGGTCGGACCGTAGCGCCGCCTGAGTCGCTCCAGTTTCGCCAGGCGCTCCTCGATCGCCGGCAGTCGCTCGGGCGACGCGTCCGCGCCGCCGGCGCGCGACCGCAACGCGTACGCCAACTCCTCGAGGTGGGACCGCACCGTGTCCCTCCCCGTGACGTGCGGTGCGAACTCGGCATCGAAACTCGCGAGCTCCTCGACCCGCCGCCACACCCGGTCGAGGACGTCCAGCACGGCGCCGTCTCCGTCGTACAGCTCCGCATAGCTCTCGGCCGCCAGACGGTGGACGCGCTCGGTGTTGGCGAGCAGCCGCCGTTGCGCGGCGAGCGTCTCGTCCTCGCCCTCCTCGGGGTCGACCTCGTCGATGTCACGAAGCCGCAGGGCCACGATCTCGGCGCGCTCGACCGCGGTCGCGGCGCGTGCGCGCGCCCGCTCGAGCGCCTGCCGGGCGTTCCGCCAATTCGCGAAGGCGTCCCGCACCGAGTCGCGCAGCGACCCGAGGTCCGCGAAGCGATCGAGCAGATCGAGATGGGTGGACGGATCCAGCAGGGCCTGATGCTCGTGCTGGCCGTGGATGTCCAGCAACCGCGCGCCGACGGAGCGGAGGGCCGCGGTCGAGACGAGCCGATCGTCGACGAAGGCCCGGCTCCGGCCCTGCGCCGACACCTCCCGGCGCAGCACGCGCTCGCCGCCGTCGGCGTCCTCCGCCATCGCCTCCACCACCGCCCGCTCCGCGCCGGTCCGCACCAGGGTCGACGATGCCCGCGCCCCCCGCAGCAGACCCAGGGCGCCCACCACGATCGACTTGCCGGCGCCGGTCTCGCCGGTCAGGATCGTGAAACCGGCGTCCAGCTCGAGCTCCAGGCGGTCGATGACCGCCATGTCCCGGATGCTGAGAAAGCGGATCATGGTCCGGCAGGGGCCCGTGGGACCGGGAAGCGCCATCGTATCATAGGTTTGACAGGGCCTCCCCGCCGTGGTATCTTGCCCCGTCAGCGCCTTCCCAGCGGCGCGCAACGGTAGTTACGGAGGGCTCGTGCGTGCTCTTGGTTACTACGCCTTGGCCATGCAATTGCAGGCCGATGGCGCGTCGTCTGCTGGGCTGAGTGGCGGTGTGGTCGACTGGATCGCCCAGTCGACGCCCCTCAACAAGTTCGTCCTGCTTCTCCTGCTCCTCTTCTCCGTCTATTCGTGGGGAATCGCCCTCCACAAACTGTGGCTGTTCCCGCGGCTGGAACGGCAGACGTGGAGCTTTCTCGAGGTGTTTCGGCGCAGCGCGAAGTTCTCCGAAGTGAGTACGGCGTGCCGCAAGTTGAAGGACAGCCCGCTGACCGGGCTGTTCCAGGCCGGCTACGCCGAGCTCGACGCGCAACTGCGCCAAGGGGGCGACGGGACCGGCGAACGCCCCGTCCTGCGGAGCCTCGAGGCGGTCGACAGGGCGCTGCAGCGGGCCGCGGTGGTGGAGGCCAACAAGCTGGAGCACCGTGTCCACCTGCTGGCGACGACCGCCAGCATCACCCCGTTCATCGGGCTGTTCGGCACCGTCGTGGGCATCGTCAACAGCTTCCAGGGCATCGCGGGCACGGGCTCCACCAGTCTGACGGTGGTGGCTCCCGGCATCGCCGAGGCGTTGGTGGCCACCGCCGCCGGCCTCGGGGCGGCCATTCCCGCCGTCTACTTCTACAACCACCTGACGAACAAGGTGCGCCTGTACCTGTCGATGATGGACGACTTCTCCCTGGAGTTCCTCAACATCTCGGAACGGAACTTCATGTGATGCCGCCGGCCCCGTATCAGGCGCCATAAGGACATGCCCACGATTCACGGCAACGGGACGAACGCGTCATCCGGCGGCCGGCGCCGCGGACGTCCGCGAACCGGGACGTCGCTGTCGGAGATCAACGTGGTGCCGCTCGTGGACGTCATGCTCGTGCTGCTGATCATCTTCATGGTGGCGGCGCCGATGATGCAGCGCGGCATGGACGTGAGCCTCCCGGTGTCGCGGCGCTCGGAGCAACTCGTCGCCGAACGGCTGTTCGTGACCATCGGGACGACGTTCCGCGAAGATCGCATCGTGCAGTTGGGGGACGACCTGGTCCGGCTCGAGGTGCTCGCGGAGCGCATGCGGCAGGAGCTGGCCGCAAGCGCCGACCGGGAGGTCTTCGTCCGCGGCGACGGCGACATCACCTATCAGGAGCTGGTGTCGGTGATCGACGAGCTCAAGGCGGGCGGCGTCTCCGACGTCGGGCTCGTCACCGCGTTGCCGACCGAGCCGTGAACGGGCGCACAGGCACAGGCATGCAGTCCATCACCGATGTGGTTCGCCAGCGGAGGGCGGGAGGGGACGGCCTCGGCCGCACGTGCGCGATCTCGCTGGCCGGGCACGCCGCGCTCATGGCCGTGCTCGTGGTGTTCCCGTCGGCCTTCGTCGCCGACCTGGAGACGGGGCTGTCGGCCGACGTCATGAACATCAGCCTCGGCGGTCCCGCCGGGCCCACCACCGGGGGGCAGGCGGCGCTCGCCGCGCGCCCCGTGCAGGAGGTGCTGCCGCTCGAGGACGCGAACCGCCCCCAGTGGATTCAGCCCCCCACCCCTGCCCCGCCCGAGGTCGTCCTGCCCGACGAGGAAGCCGTCCGCCGAGTCGAAGAGGACGTGCCGCCGGAGACGGCGCCGGAAGAGTCGCGGGGCCGGACACCGACCCGGGGGCCGGCGCTGCGGGAGGGCAGCGCCCTCGCGGACACCGGCGCCGAGGGAGGCGGTGTGGGGCTCTCCGCCGGTGGACTCGGTGACGGCGGAGAGCTCGAACTCCTGAACTTCTGCTGTCCGGAGTACATCGCCATCATGACGGACCGGATCCGCAACAACTGGAACCGCCGTCAACCCGTGACCGGGGTGGTGACCATCAGGTTCACGATTCAGCAGGACGGCCTCATCACCGACGTGGAGCGCGAGGTCAGCAGCGGCCACTTCGCTCTCGACACCAGCGCCGAGCGCGCGGTGCTCCTGACGAGGCAGTTGCCGTACCTGCCGCCGGCGTTCCCCGCCGACCGCCTGACCGTTCATCTCGATTTCGAGTATCGACGCTGAGGAGCATTCATCGATGGCCCGTATTTCGCGCCGCTCCGCCCTGTTCACGCTGGCCGCTCCCCTGCTGCCGGCGCCGACCGGCGCGGGCGGGAGGCCGATGCAGCAGGACGAGGTCCGGGTGACCATCGGGGACAGCATCGGGTCGCAGCCGAGCATCGCGGTGCCCGACTGCCTGCCGCTGTCGCCCGATGAGACGACGCAGGAGGCGAGCCGAACCATCGCCCAGGTGCTGTGGGACGATCTGGACTTCGAGCGCGAGTTCAGGTTGATTCCCCGCGACGTCTACCGCACCATCCCGGCCGCGAAGTCCCTGGGCGATCTCCCCTTCGACCGATGGCGAGAGATCGGCGCCGACGGCGTGGTGAGCTGCACCGTCGAGGCCCGCGGCGACCGCCAGCTCGAGATAGCGGCCCGGCTGTTCTCGGTCCGCAACGGCGGGTCGGCGTTCGGCGTCATCTACACCGGCTCCACCCGCAACGTCCGTCTCTACGCGCACCAGCTCGCGGACGAGATCCACCGGCACCAGCGCGGCCTCGAGGGCGTGGCTCGCACGCGGCTCGCGTTCGTCTCCGACCGCGACAGCCAATCGGTGTTCGGGCTGGTCGAGAACCGGCCGGTGAAGGAGATCTACATCGCCGACTACGACGGCGCCAACCCGCGGCGGGTCACGGTGTCGCGCACTCTCAACACGAACCCCGCGTGGTCTCCCGACGGCCGATCCATCGGGTACACGTCGTGGCTCAGCGGGTTTCCCGACGTGTTGGTGTCGTACCTGTTCGAGGGCCGCATGGCGAAGCCGGTCGAAGGCGACGCCCGCCGGCAGAACTATCTGCCCGCCTTCTCGCCCGACGGCCGGCGCGTCGCCTTCAACTCGAACCGCGAGAACAACAGCGACATCTACGTCGCCAACGTCGACGGCACCGGCCTCCAGCGGCTGACGAACCACCCCGCCATCGACACGAGCCCGACGTGGTCGCCCAACAGCCAGCAGATCGCCTTCACGTCCGATCGCACCGGCGCGCCGCAGATCTACGTGGTCGGCGCCGACGGCACCGGCCTGCGGCGGCTGACCTACGAGAGCTACTGCGACCGGCCGACGTGGTCGCCGCCGCCGTTCAACGAGATTGCCTACTCGTCGCGGACCAGCGCGGGGGGACACGACATCAAGGTGCTGGACCTGGCCACGAACGAGGTCCGTCAACTGACGTTCGGGCGCGGCTCGAACGAGAGTCCGAGCTATTCGCCCAACGGCCGCCACATCGCGTTCATGTCGACGCGCAACGAGACGAAGCAGATCTACACGATAGGCCGGGACGGCCGGGGGTTGCGCCGGGTGACGTCGGTGGGCAATAACGAGATGCCGAGCTGGTCGCGGTAACTCGCGGGTCGGGCGGGCAACTCCGGTTGCCGAGCGCCGGCCGGGTTTTCGGAGACACAGGAGGAACTGGCGAAGATGCGCGATCGAGGACACGTTTCACGGCTCGTCGGAGTCGCGGCGCTGGCGGCGGTGGTCTGCCTGCAGGCCGCATGCGCCGACAATCCGCCGCCGGTGTTTCCGGAGCCGGCGATGGAACGAACGGAGATCGAGGATCAACCCGAGATCGTCACCTTCAACCCGGCGCCGGAGCCCGTCGTCCCCCCGCCGCCGGCGGTGACCCCGGCCCTGACGCCGGATGAGGAGATCGCTTCCCGGTCGCTCGAGGAGCTCAATCGTTCTCTCGTGCTCGAGCCCGTCTTCTTCGTGCTGGACAGCGACGAGCTCGACGAGCGGGGCCGACAGGCCGTGGAAGCCAACGCGGACATGCTCGCGCGTTTTCCGACGTGGGCCGTGACCATCGAGGGGCACTGCGACGAACGGGGCACGCCCGAGTACAACCTCGCGCTCGGTCAGCGGCGGGCCGTGACCGCGCAGCGCTACCTGCTGGAGCTCGGACTCGACGCGGGGCGGGTCCGGACGGTCAGCTACGGCAAGGAGTTTCCGTTCGATCCCGGGCACGACGAGACGGCGTGGGCCGCCAACCGACGGGCGCATTTCGTGATCACGGAGAAGTAGGAACGCCGGCGGCGGTGCGCTCGTGATGTCGCGCTGGAGGGCCTCGGTCCGGCGGCCTCCCGTCTGCGACGCTCCGGGCTGGCAGTTTCGCCGCGGCCGGGCTAACATGGGGCCGGCGGCTCGGGCGGGCGCCCGGCCGCCGGCGCCTCCCGTTTCCATCCCCCGTGTCGGCGCAGAGGTACAGTCATGAAACGGCTTTCCTTCAGGCTCGCGCTCGGATTCCTCGGCGTTGTCCTGGCCGTCGTTCCCGCCTGGGGCCAGAACCGCGAGCACCAGCAGATTGCGGCCGATATCCGCATGCTGCAGGAGCAGGACTCGCGTCTGCAGTTGATGCTCACGGCGCTGGAGCGAACTTTGCAGGTCATCCTGACGCGACTCGATGCGCAGGGCGATGAAGTCCGCCGCGGATTCGCGAATCAACAGCTCCAGGTCGACAGCGTGGCAACCGGGGTGCGGGTGGTGCGGGAGAAGATAGACGAGAACAACGTGCGGGTCTCCTCCCTCGCCCAGGAGGTCGAGGCGCTGCGCATGGCCATGCCGATGCTCGGAGGGCCCCTGACCGACCTCGAGGTCGATCCGGAGACGGGCCTGCCGGTGAATCAGGGGCTGGCGCCTCCTCTGCCCGCCAACGCGGGTATTTCGCCGAAGCGCCTCTACGACACCGCGTACACGGACTACACGACCGGCCAATGGGCGCTCTCGATCCAGGGGTTCGAGCAGTTCATCAGCACGTTCCCGCAGTCCGAGATAGCCGACGACGCCCTGTTCTTCATCGGGCAGAACTACTACGCGGACGGGCGGTTCCGGGAAGCGGCCGACGCGTACGAGCAGGTTTCCGTGCGCTATCCTGGCGGCAATGTGGTGGCCGAGGCGCTCTACAAGCGCGGCCTGGCCCTGGAGCGCCTCGACCAGTTCGATCTGGCGCGGGAGACCTTCCAGACCGTGGTGCGGGAGCATCCCGACGACAACATGGCGAATCTGGCGCAGCAGGCGCTCGACCGCCTGGACTGAGAACCAAAGAAGCTATGGGCAGCGTCAACAAGGTCTTTCTCGTCGGCAACCTCGGCCGCGACGCCGAGCAGCGGCAGACCACCTCCGGGCAGACCGTCAGCAACTTCAGCCTCGCCACCACCGACATGTGGACCGACAAGACTTCGGGACAGCGGCAGGAGCGCACCGAATGGCACCGCGTCGTGGTGTGGGGGCGGCAGGCCGAATCGCTGCAGCCCTATCTGACCCGGGGCAAGCAGATCTGCGTAGAGGGCCGGCTTCAGACCCGGGAGTGGAACGACCGGGACGGCAACAAACGCTACACCACCGAGGTCAAAGCGGATCGCATCACGCTGCTCGGCGGTCGCGGCGGCGAGGGCAGCGGCGGACGGGATACAGCGCCAAGTGGCGGCGATCACGGTGGCGGCGGGCGCCAAGACATGCCAGGCGGCGGTGGCGAGTCCAGCCGTGCTGAATTGACCGACGACGACATCCCGTTCTGAGCCCGCCCGCCGCGTCGCGCCTGATCCTGTCGATGGCCGCCGCCCGGACTGACCGCCGTCCGGGCGGGCCGTGATGAGCGGGGCTGGCCGCCGCCTTCAAAGAAGGCTGACCCGAACGAGGGCACCGATGCCAAGCACTGACGCAAGGTGGATCATCGGCGCCATCCTCGTACTCGGGGGTATCCTCATCGCACAGAATGCTGGCATCCGGAACGGGTTGAACCGTATGGACGCAGGCATCGCCGAGATCCGCACCGACATTCGGCGCCTCGATGACCGCCTCTGGGCGGTCGAAATCACCCTCGGCAAGGTCGAGCAGCGGCTGGCCACGCTCGAACGCATCGTCCTGCCCGTCGATCAGCCCGATTGAGGGCGCCCGTGGTCCGAGCTTCGCCCGTATCGATCTTCGAGGCGGACGACGTCGTCGAGCTCCGGCGTCGACACCTCGAAGATGTCGGTGGCCTCGAGGGCCGTCATACGGTGCACGGTGCCTGGTGCGATGTGAACGCTCTCTCCCGGCCCCATCTCGCGGGTCACGCGGGCGTCGCCCTGCCCCGTCTCGAATCGGATGCGTCCGCTCCAGACCAGGATGGTCTCGTCCTTCACCCGGTGGTACTGCAGGCTGAGGGCGTGTCCGGCATCGACGTGGATGATCTTCCCGACGTAGCGTTCGGTCTTCGCCCAGTGCAGCTCGTAGCCCCACGGCTTGTCCACCCTCATCCGACGCCCTCCCCGCGGTCGCCGCGTCCCGTCTCCACGTCGCGGTGACGTACGCGCCATCGAACCCCGTCGACCGTCGACAGTCTCGTCTCGAGCTGCTCGACGATCACGACGGAACGGTGGCGCCCGCCGGTGCAGCCGACCCCGATGGTCAGATAGCTCTTGCCCTCATGGATGTACCTGGGAATCAGGAACTCGAGCAGATCGGCGGTCTTGTCCAGGAACGGCCCGGCCGTCTCGGCCGCGCACACGTAGTCGCGAACCCCCGGGTCCCGGCCGCTCAGCTCCTTCAGGGCGGGAACGAAGTACGGATTGGGCAGGAAACGGACATCGAAGAGCAGATCCGATTCCGGGGGCACGCCGTGCTTGTAGCCGAAGCTCAGCAGCGTGGACGTCAACCGCGCCCGGCCGTCCCTGCCCTCCGCGAGTTCGCCGAAGGCCCGGCGCAGCTCGTGCACCGTGAGGTCGGACGTGTCGAGCACGAGGTCCGACATCTCCTTGATCCCGCGGAGCCGCGCCCGCTCGGTCAGGATGCCCTCGATCACCGACCCCGCCGGCGCCAGCGGGTGCGGCCGGCGGGTCTCGCTGAAGCGCCTCAGCAGGGCGGCGTCGGACGCCTCGAGGAAGATGAGCCACGTTCGCAGGCGGCTCCGCGCGCGGAGTGCCGCGAAGACGTCGGCGAAGCGATCGGGAAACGACCGATCCCGGGCGTCCACGACGACCGCGATGGCGTCGCGGCGTGCACCCGCCACGGGCTCGAGGTCGGCCAGCGTGGGAATCAGGACCGTCGGCAGGTTGTCGACGCACAGGTAGCCGAGGTCTTCCAGGGCCCGGATGGCCGCGGACTTCCCGGCTCCCGACAGACCGGTGACCACGACGAAACGGGTCGTCGGCTCGGCGCCCTCGGGGCCTCCTCCTCCCGCCGCCCCGCGACTACTGCCGGCCATCACCGCTCCCCCGCCGCGCCGGCGCATCCGTCCGCCGGGCGGCGGCCAGGCCCTCCAGCGCGCGCGGCCCGTTCGATCCGGCCGCTCAACCGATGCTCGTCGTGTCGTCCATCTCCGCATCGTGGCCGGCGGACTCGGACGCGGGCACGGCGTGACGCCGGCGGTCCTGCCACTTGCCCTTCAGGGTGTGGGCCTGGTGGTTGACCCTGTCCACGGCGGCGCCGACCGCCGCCTGCCAGTTCGGTGCCTCCGCGACACCGTGCAGCCGGTGATCGCCCCGCGCATGGACGATCAGCTCGGACACGCACAGGTGGCGGGCCGAAGACAACACCACCTCGGCGGAGACGAAGGCGTCGCCGAGCACCCGCTCGAGAGGCAGCAGCCGTTTGTCGATAAGGGCGCGCAACTCGTCGTTCACGGGGACGTTCCGGGCCGTCAACGTGTATTGCATTTGCGTCAGTGTCCTGTCAGTCAGTCGATTCCGCAACGATTCCGTGCCGGCCGCGACGAACCCGTGCCGGCCGCGGACGGCGGCATGGCGCGGGTCAGAACAGGACCCGGCGTTGGCTCGATGTGGGAATCTTCATTTCCTCACGGTACTTGGCAATCGTCCGTCGAGCCAGGATCAGGCCGTCGTCCTGAAGAAGGCGCACGATACGCGAGTCGCTCAAGGGCTTCCGGCAATCCTCCCCGTCGATGATCTTGCGAATGCGTTGCTTGATGGCGACCGAAGACACGCTCTCGCCATAGGCGCTGCTGATGCCGCTGTGGAAGAAGTACTTCATCTCGAGCACCCCTTGCGGCGTGTGCATGTACTTGTTGTTGACGACGCGGCTGACGGTGGACTCGTGCATGCCGATGTCGTCGGCGACGTTCCGCAGCACGAGGGGCCGAAGGAACTCGATTCCGCGATCGAGAAACTCCCGCTGGAACGAGATGATGCTGGTGGCCACCTTGTGGATCGTCTTCTGGCGCTGATCGACCGACTTGATGAGCCACAACGCGGATCGGAACTTCTCCTTCACGTAGGCGCGGGTCTCGCGGTTGTCGTTGTTCTTGTCGAGCAGCCGACGGTAGACGGGGCTGATTCGAAGCTGCGGCAAGCCGTCCTCGTTCAACATGGCGACATACCGGTCTTCGACCTTGACGACGTGGACGTCGGGGATGACGTGCTGGGAAGCGGTGCGGTTGTAGCGGCTTCCCGGTTTCGGATCGAGCTGCCTGATGACGCCGACGTGGTGCTTCAGCTCGTCGAGCGTGAGTCCGAGACGCCGTGCGATCTCCTGGCCCTGCTGATTCTGAAGCAGCCTCAGATGGTCGCGGACGATCATCTCGGTCGCGGTGCCGTCGAGGCCGAGATGCGCAATCTGCAGCATCAGGCATTCCCGAAGCTCCCGCGCGGCGACCCCGACCGGATCGAACCCCTGGACGACCTCGAGGACACGCTCGACGTCTCCGGCGGCCCAGTCGCCCATCGCCGCGATCTCTGCGACCGACGCCACGAGGTAGCCGTCGTCGTCGAGATTGCCGATGATCGCCGAGCCGATGTCCCGCAGGAGCGGATCGTCGTCTCCCGGCTGGAGAGAAAGCTGCCACATCAGGTGATCGGCAAGCACCCCCGGGGTCGAGAGGGTGTTCTCTATCGGGGGACGCTCGCGGGTCTCACGCGGCGCATGCGGGCGGTAGCCGTCGTCCAGGTAGTCGCCGAAGAAGTACTCGTAGTCGGAGTCGTCCCACGACTCCTGCTGGTCCTTGTCGGCGTCCGCCTCCGGCTTGGCCGGCTCCGCCGAACTCGCCGCGTCCGGCGGCTCCAGGTCCTCGGCCGTCACCTCTTCCAGCATCGGGTTCTCGACCACCTCCTGCGTCAGCAGGTCCACGAGCTCGAGGGTCGACATCGGCAACAGCTTGATGGCCTGCTGCAGCGACGGGGTCAGGACGAGCTTCTGCGAGAGGCGGGTCTGGAGTCGCTGCTGCAGTGCCATGGGGCCGGTGTTCTCGATCCGCAGGAACGCGGCGCATCGAGAATCAGGATCTGATCCGCAGGAGTCCGGCGTCGGCGAACCGTGGCCGCGCCGGCGGGGCCGCGTCGCGGCACGCAACGCCGCCTTTCTCGATTCTAGTGCTCCCCCGCCGCGGTTCGCAACCGGCCGGGAACCGAGCCGCCCACGCCCAATCGCGCGCCCGCTCAATCCAGCCGGAAGTCGGCGCCGAGGTAGATTCGCTTGACGTCGTCGTCGTGGGCGAGGTCGGCCGGGGTCCCGCTGCGAAACACGGCGCCGTCGTTGATGATGTAGGCGCGGTCGGTGATGCGCAGCGTCTCCCGGACGTTGTGGTCGGTGATGAGCACCCCGATGCCGCGCGCCTTCAGGTGAAAGATGATCTCCTGAATGTCGGTGACCGCGATCGGGTCGATGCCCGCGAACGGCTCGTCGAGCAGGATGAACGAAGGCGAGATGACGAGCGCGCGGGTGATTTCGGCCCGGCGCCGCTCGCCGCCGGACAGCGTGTGGGCCGGAGACTTGGCCAGCGGCTTCAGATCGAGTTCGTCCAACAGCTCGCTCATGCGCGCGTACCGGGCCCGCCGGGGCATCCCCATTGTCTCCAGAATCGCCAGGATGTTCTGCTCGACGGTCAGCCCCCGGAAGATCGACGGCTCCTGCGGCAGGTACCCGATGCCCTTCCGGGCCCGCTGGTACATCGGGTCGTGGGTGACGTCCTCGTCGTTCAGGACCACCCGGCCCCGATCCGGCGCGGTGAGGCCCACCACGACGTAGAACGTCGTGGTCTTGCCGGCGCCGTTGGGGCCCAGCAGCCCCACCACCTCGCCGGAGGTCACCGTCAGGCTGACGTTCCGGACGACGGTTCGCCCCCCGTAGGACTTCGTCAGGTTCTCCGTACTCAGTGTAGCCATGCGAGGCGGGGTCGGCGGTGCGTCCGGCGCGGATGGGCGGCCGCCGGGCGGGCGGTCAGAATTGCAGGGGCTGGCAGGGACCGCTGGCGGTCTCGGTTCTCGAACGCTCGCGCCCGTCGACCGCCACGACGTTGGACCCGCGATAGAACGTCAGCGCGAGCCCCCTGGTGCTGCGGCACACCGGCTCGGCGGGTTCGGCAGTCTCGGCCTCGGCCGAATCGTCGTCGGGTTCGGTCTCCTCGACGATCTCCACCGGCGCTCCCTCCATCTCGTAGCGTCCCTCGGCCTCATGGTACACGAGAGTCTCGCCGGTCGCCCATCGATCACCCAGACTCAACTGCACCGCGCCGGTGGCGGCGATCCGATCCAGGGTCCGGCCGTCGGCCTGCAGGAAGACCTCGGTGCTTTCCGCCGCCAGGTCGCCGTGGTCGGAACGGAGAATCGCCGCGCCCTCGTAGACGGCCTGCCGGGCCGCGTCGTCGTAGACGAAGCTCTCGGCGGCGGCGGCGGTCCGCGAGACGACGGCGTCGCCCGACTCCTCGTCGATTCGCACCAGTTGAATGGTGGTTCGGGTCGAGCCCGTGACCGACAACCCCCCCGTGGCGTGGTCGACGGCGACCGTATCGCCCTCGAAGCTCGTGCCGCCCTGCCACATCCGGGCCTGTCCGGCGTAGGTGACCACGCGGGCGTCGTCGTAGTCCAGCGTGTCGGCCATGATGTTGATGCGCTGGGTCCTCTCCATGAGGGCGGGCACCTTGTCCTCGTCGGGTCCGCCGGGACCGTCCGACGGAGCGAGGACGGTCTGGACGCCCCCCGACCCCGACACCCGCGATCCGTCGAGGGCGACCTCGAGCTCCCCGCCCGCCTCGGTCGTGCGGTTGCCGTCGACGAGGGTCGCCGGGGAAACACCGTCACCGTCGGCGGTGAGGGTGATGGTCCCGCCCAGCAGGTCGTAGGACGCGGCCGTCGCCTCGGCCCGGCGGGACTCGTCCTCGAACCGGACCCCGCCGTCGAAGCGCACGTCGAGCAGACCGATCAGTCCCCGGTTCACGCCGGCTTCGAGTCGGTCGGCGCGGACGGTGCGGGTGACCGCCGCACCCTCCGCCGACGCCTCGTGCCGTTCGAGATACGCGACCTCGCCGTCCAGGCTGATGCCGGTCAGTCCGGTCTCGGGCGCCCCGGTGGCGATCAGCGCGCCGGACCGGATCTCCTGGCGGGGTTCTCCCGGGGTTGCGGGCAGCCGCAGATACACGCTCCCGCCGGCGTCCAACCCGATGATCTCGGCCCGGTCCGGCGCCATGGTCACGTCCAGCGTCTCGCTCTCGATCCGCGAGCCGTCGCCGCCGTCCGCCCCCACGAGGTCGATGCCCGCCTGCCCGGCCAGGGCGACTTCCCGAAGCCGCCGGGTCTCCGGCTCGAAGCGCAGGGTGCTCTCCTCGGCGCGCGACTCCCGCAGCGCTCCTTCGGTCGCCGCCCCGGAACGAATCCGGACGCCGCCGAGCAGCTCCATCGATTCGAGCGCGTTCTCGCCTTCCCCGAAGTACGCGGTCGCCGTCTCGGCGACCGCGGTCAGTTCGCCGGTCCGGATGCTCGTTCCCCCCTCGAAGCGCATGTAGCGGTCGGCGTCGGCGAGGGCGACGTGCGGGGCATCGACATCGACCGCCGCCACCTGGTCCGCGTCACCGCTCAACCGCACGCCGGCGGCGCCGTCGAGGGTGATGACGCCCTGCCCGCGATGCTGCACGACGTCGTTCCCGAACGCCTCCAGGCCCGCGCGGACGAGCCTCGTGGGACCCGCGGGATCGCTCATGGTGACGACGTCGCGCGATTCGCTGTAGCTGGCCCCGCCGGTTCGAACGGTCATGCCATCGGCGTCGGTCATGCGCACGTCGCCGCTCACCGTGAAGTCGCCCTCGCCGTCCTCGACGAACACTTCCGAAGCGGTCATGGTGAAGCCGTCGCGTCCGCCGCGCGGGGGCACCGTCACCGTGACGCCCCCGGAGAATCGAATCGAGCCGTCCGCGTACGTCAACTGGCGTTCGGCGACGAGCCGGAAGCCCTCGACCCCGCCGTCGCTCCGGACGAACTCGGTCCCGGCGCTCTCGAACACGGCCTCGGGATCTGCCCGATCGACGGCGTGGGTTTCCGCAGGCTCCCGTCGCTCCCGCATGCCGGTGACGAGGAAGGCGGTGAAGAGGGCCAGCCCGGCGGCGATGCCGAGCCGCGCCGCCCGCTGCCACCGGATGGGCCGGCGACGGCGGCGCGCAGCGGTGGAAGCCCCCGCAGGGACCGTCGTTCCGCCGTGCGGCGCGGCGCGGCTGGAGCCCGGGGCGGCGGGCGCGTCGGGCCCGGCCGGCGGGTCGGGTCGGTGATCCACGACCATCACTGTATATCGAGCCTGCGCGGCATCGGCAATCCGTGGACGCAGGCGGCGGGTCCGGGCGCGCGCGGGCCTCGAGACCCCCCCGTCAGGAACGTCAGGAACTGCGCCGTGTGTAGTACCATTGGCCCGTGCAGGAGCCACTCACGCCGGTCATCATCGAGCTGGCTGAGCCCGCGACCGAGGAGATTACCGTCGCCGACATCCTGGTCGGCGCGTTCAGCTTCACCGGCGCCCTGCTGCTCGTTGCGGTGGCCCTTGCGGTTCTGTTCGCCGGCGGCCTCATCGGGCTCCGGCGGCTCCGGCCGGCGAACACCATCAACGGCGAGACCGCCAGTCAGAGCAGCCTGGGCCTGAGCCCGCCGCCGGCGCGTAGCCGCGGCGGAGAGGTTCCGCTGCAACCCGCCGGTGGCGCAGCCCGGCCCGACCCGGTGTGACGCGCAGCCCCCGGCCCGCCAATCGCCACGTCCGGCTCCGCCCGGCGCCCAACCAACGCTGACGGCCCCGCTTCTCTGCGCCACCGTCTGCGCGCCTTCATCACCCTGCCCTACGACGCGGACGCCTGCGCGGGGGGCGCCGTTGACCCGTCTCCGGTCGCCGCCGGACGGATGTCCGCCACCGACAGCTCGACCGTGCGCTCGCCCCGCCAGGCGTTCTCCGTCAGGTGGAACGCCAGGTCGAGCGCGTCCCCGTGGCGCTTCACGAAGTCCGCGCGGTGGGCCATGCGCCAGGCCACCGCGCGGAAGACCCGACCCTGCTGCCGGACCCGCATCGCGAGGTGGCGCGACTTCAGCACGCGGGGGCCGTCCACGAGCGCCAGTTGCCCGGAATGGAACACGGGCCGGGGATTGCCGGCGCCGAAGGGCTCCATCGCCCGCAGCCCCTCCAACATGCGGGGCGTGATGGCGGTCAGCGGCAGGCGGCCGTCGATGCGGAGCCGCGGCACGAGCTGTTCGGGACCGAGCCGGTCGTCGGCGAACGCGGTCAGCCGCCGCCGCAGCTCCGCGAGGCGGCCGGACTCGATGGTCACGCCGGCCGCGTGTCGGTGTCCGCCGTACTTCACGAACAGTTCGCCGCAGTGCTCCAGGGCCGAAAGGAGATCGAATCCGGGGATGCTGCGGCCCGAGCCGTGGGCCACACCGTCCTCCACCGCGAGAACGATGGCCGGCCGATGGAAGAGATCGACGAGCTTGGAGGCGACGATGCCGATGACCCCGCGGTGCCATCCCGTGCCCCACACGACGAGGATCGCATGGGCCCCGACATCCGGATCGGAGTCGACCTTGCGCCGGGCCGCCGCCAGGACCTCGGCCTCCTCCTCCCGACGGCGGGCGTTCACCTCTTCGAGTTGCCCGGCCAGGGTCCTCGCCTCGTCGGCCCGGCTCTCGTCGGTCAGCAGCAGCAGGCGGGTCGCCAGGTCGGGCGTGCTCATCCGCCCCGCAGCGTTGATGCGAGGGGCGAGCCGGAACGCGACGTGAAAGCCGGTCAGGGACTCTCCCAGCAGTCCGGCGGAATCCAGGAGGGCCTGCAGCCCGGCCGCGTGGCGCTTCCGGGACAACCGCTCCAGGCCCAGCTTGGCGATGACGCGGTTCTCCCCCCGGAGTGGAACCACGTCGGCGACGGTGCCCACCGCGGCCAGCTTGACGAAGGCCGGCAGCCACCCCTCACGGTCCCTGCGCTTGCACAGCGCCTGCACGAGCTTGAGGGCGACGCCGACCCCCGCGAGGTCCTTGTCGGGATACTCGCAGTCCCGTCGCTTGGGGTTGATGACCGCGAGGGCCGGGGGCAGCGCCGCCTCCGGCTCGTGGTGGTCGGTGACGATCAGGTCGACGCCGAGCTCCCGCGCCCGGACCGCGGCGGCCTGGCTGCGGATGCCGCAGTCGACCGAGACCACCACCTTGACCCCTTCCGCGGCGAGGCGCTCCACCGCCGCCGGCTCGAGCCCGTAACCGTCCCGCAGGCGCTCCGGGATGAAGTGGGTCACGTCGGCGCCGAGCAGCTCGAGGACCCGGCGCAGGATGACCGTCGACGTCACGCCGTCGACGTCGTAATCGCCGTGAATGGCCAGCCGTTCCCCCTGCGCGATGGCGCGATCGAGCCGGTCGACGGCGAGCGGGAGATCGGCGAGACGGAACGGATCGTGGAGATACTCGAGCCGGGGGCGGAGGAAGCGTTCCGCCTCGTCGGCCGTGGTCAACCCGCGCAGCACCAGCAGCCGCGCGATGGCGGGGTCGACGCCCATCGCTTCGGCCAGCGCCTCCGCCCGTCGTTCGTCGACGTCGGCGTGGTCCCACACCAGCCCGGGCGGCGCCGTCACGGGGTCGTTCATGGCGGTGGACTCACATCCACGAGACCGTCCCCTCGCCGCAGATCTTCTCGGCGGCCCGGGCGAGCTGCTCGGATGGGCGGACGCGGGCCTCCGTCAGCCGCGCCTGGACCCGCAACGGCGGGCGGCGCTCGGGCAGTTCGAGATGAAGGCGGATCCAGCTCGGGCCGCGGTGCATCTCGAAGAGGTCGGCCAGCGCCTTGAGCGTCTCGCGGCCGTGCCGGCTCGTCGAGAGGCGTATCGACAGGGTGCGGCCCACGACGTCCCTCAGGCTCTCGATGGGCCGCACGTCCTCGGCCATCACGCGCGGAATCTCCTCGTCCCGCTCGAGGCGGCCGGACACCACGACGAGCCGGTCCGCGTCCAGCACGTTTCCGCAACGCTCGTAGGTCTTCGGAAAGACCACCACCTCCACGCTGCCGGTCCGGTCCTCGAGCATGAAGACGGCCATCGCTGCCCCCTGCCGGGTCTTCCGGGGGCGGTAGCCGCTGACGATCCCCCCCATCAACACCGTCGAGTCGTCCGCGGGCGGCGCGTCCACGGTGCGGGCGCCGGCCGCCTCGAGCTGGTCGCGATAGCCGTCGATGGGGTGGCCGCTGAGGTACAGCCCCAACGACTCCTTCTCGAAGGCGAGCTGCTCCGAGGGGGTCCAGGGCGCGACGTCGGGCAGGCGGGCGGCGCCGGCGGGATCTTCCCCGGCGTCCATCACATCGAACAACTGCGCCTGACCGCGCTCCCGGTCCCGCTGCACGCGGTTGCCGTGGTCGAACGCGCGGTCCACGACCGCGAGGAGCTGCGCCCGGCCGTCGGGGCGTTCCCCGGATGCGAGAACCGAGTCGAACGCTCCCGCCTTGATGAGACTCTCGAAGACCCGCTTGTTGACCAGGCGCAGATCCAGGTCCTCGCACAGCCGGAAGAGCGATTCGATGCGGCCGTGCCGCTCGCGACAGGCGAGGATGGCGTCGATGGCGTTCCCGCCGACGTTCTTGACGGCGGTGAGGCCGAAGCGGACGCCCTCGGGATCGACCCGGAAGCCCCACGCGCTCGCGTTGAGGTCGGGGCCGAGCACCGGGATGTCCATATCGCGGCACTCGCCCATGTACATCGCGAGCTTGTCGGTGTTCTGGGCCTCGATGGTCATGAGCGCGGCCATGAAGTGCCGCGGATAGTTGGCTTTCAGATAGGCGGTCTGATAGGCGAGGAGGGCGTAGGTGGTCGAATGGGACTTGTTGAAGCCGTACCCCGCGAAGAACTCGATGAACTTGAAGATGGTGGCCGCCTGTCCCCGCGGCACCTGCCGCGCCACCGCGCCCTCGATGAACTTCTCGCGCTGCGCCTCCATGACCGAGGCGTCCTTCTTGCCCATCGCCTTGCGCAGAAGGTCGGCGTCGCCCATGGTGAAGCCGGCGAGGTCGCTCGCGATGCGCATCACCTGCTCCTGATACGCGATGACCCCGTAGGTGTCGCGCAGGATGGGCTCGAGGGCGGGCGCGTCGTACTCGATGGCCTCGCGGCCGTGCCGGCGCTTGATGAAGCGGTCGACGACGCCGCCCTGGAGAGGGCCGGGGCGGTAGAGGGCGTTGAGGGCGATGAGGTCTTCGAACCGCTGCGGCTTGGCCTTCCGCAGCGTGTCGCGCATGCCCGAGCTCTCGAACTGGAAGATGCCGAGCGTCTGACCGTCGCAGAAGAGCTGATAGGTCTTCTCGTCGTCCATCGGCAGGCGCTCCAGCGCGATGGCCTCGCCGGTCGTCTCGCGGATGTGTTCGACCGCATCGTGCAGCAGGGTCAGGGTGCTCAGCCCGAGAAAGTCCATCTTGAGCAGGCCCATGCGCTCGACCTGCTTCATGGCCCACTGGGTGGTGATCTCGTCCTTCTGGCTCTTGTAGACGGGCGCGAACTCGGTGACCGGCCGGGGGGTGATGACCACTCCCGCGGCGTGGACCGAGGCGTGGCGGGTTATGCCTTCCAGGCGCTGCGCGACCGACAGCAGCTCCTTCACCTGCGGGTCCCGTTGCTCCTGGTTCCTGAGGTCCGGGCTCTCCTTCAGCGCCTTCTCGAGCGTCATGTTGAGGGCCGGCGGAATCTGCTTGGCGACCCTATCGACGTCCGCGTACGACAGGCCCATGGTCCGCCCGACGTCACGCACGACGGCGCGGGCCTTCATCGTTCCGAAGGTGATGATCTGGGCCACGTTGTCCCGCCCGTACTTGCGGGTGACGTAGTCGATGACCTCGCCGCGGCGGCGCTCGCAGAAGTCGATGTCGATGTCCGGCAGCGAGATGCGTTCCGGGTTGAGGAAGCGCTCGAAGATCAGGTCGAACTGCATCGGGTCGACGTCGGTGATCTGCAGACACCACGCGACGAGGCTGCCCGCCGCCGACCCCCGCCCCGGACCCACCGGGATGCCCTGATCGCGCGCGTAGCGGATGAAGTCCCAGACGATGAGGAAGTAGCCCGGATAGCGCATCCTGACGATGACGTCGATCTCGTACGCGAGGCGCGTCTCGTAGTCGGCGATGGGATGCTTCAGTTCCCCGGCATCGGCCCGCCGCCGCAACGTCTCGAGACGCCGTCGGAACCCCTCGCGGGTCACGTGCTCGAAGTAGCCGTCCAGCGTGAACGGCTCCGGTACGTCGAAGTTCGGCAGGTGGCTCGCGTCGGACGCGAGCTCCACATCGCAGCGTTCGGCGATGGCCACCGTGTTCGACAGCGCGGCCGGATAGTCGCCGAACACCGCGCGCATCTCGTCGCCGGTCTTCAGGTAGAACTGATCGCCGTGGTAGCGCAGACGCTGCTCGTCGCTGACGTTCTTGCCGGTGCCGATGCACAGGAGCACGTCGTGGGGACGGCGATCCTCCCGCCTCAGGTAGTGGACGTCGTTGGTGCAGACGAGGGGCAGATCGAGGTCGCGGGCCATCGGCAGGAGTCCGGTGTTCACGACCCGCTGCTCGTCGATGCCCTGGTACTGCATCTCGAGGAAGAAGTTGGCCGGACCGAGGATGTCCCGATAGGCGGCGGCCGCGTCGCGGGCCCGCTTCGGCTGCTCGGTGCGAAGCCCCGTCGCCACCTCGCCCTTCAGGCAACTGCTGAGGCCGATGAGCCCTTCCGCGTGCTGCGAGAGCAGGTCCTTGTCGATCCGCGGCTTGTAGTAGAACCCCTCCGTGTAGCCGGCGGAGACCAGCTTGATGAGGTTGTGATAACCGGTGAGGTTCTCCGCCAGGAGCACGAGGTGGTTGTTGGTCTCCCCGGGCGTGCCGCTCCGCTCGCGGCGGCTGCCGGGCGCGACGTAGACCTCGCAGCCGAGGATCGGCTTGATCCCGCGCTTCCGCGCCTCATCGTGGAACACCACGCTCGAGAACATGTTGCCGTGCTCGGTGACGGCGAGGGCCGGCACGCCGGCCTGCTCGGCATTCTTGAGCAACTCGCCGATGCGGCAGGCGCCGTCGAGCAGGGAGTACTCGGTGTGCAGGTGCAGGTGGACGAACTCGGTCATTGGGCTGCCGCTCGATTCCGCGTTGCGCTCTCCGCCGGCCGTGGACGGACCCGTCGTGTCGGGCCGCCGGTCACTCCCACTCGATCGTCGACGGCGGCTTGCTGCTGACGTCGTAGACGACGCGGTTGACCCCCCGCACCTCGTTCACGATGCGCGAGGAGATCGTGGCCAGCAGATCGTGCGGCAGGCGGGCCCAGTCCGCGGTCATGCCGTCGCGGCTCTCGACGGCGCGGATCGCGAGAACGTGCTCGTAGGTGCGCTCGTCGCCCATGACCCCGACGCTGCGGACCGGCAGCAGCACCGCGAACGACTGCCACAGCCGGCGGTACCAGCCGCCGCGGCGGATCTCCTCGGCCACGATGGCGTCGGCGGCCCGGAGAATCGCGAGGCGGGGCGCCGTCACCGCGCCGACAATCCTGACCGCGAGGCCCGGACCCGGGAACGGCTGACGCCACACGAACGCCTCGTCGAGGCCCATGGTCTCGCCCAGCCGTCGGACCTCGTCCTTGAACAGCGACCGCAGCGGCTCCACGAGGGCGAAGCGCAGCCGTTCGGGCAGGCCGCCGACGTTGTGATGACTCTTGATGGGCGCGGCGGGGCCGACCACCGACACGCTCTCGATGACGTCGGGATACAGCGTGCCCTGCGCGAGGAAATCGAAGCGCCCGAGGCGGCGGGCCACCTCGTCGAAGACGTCGATGAACGTCCCGCCGATGGTCTTCCGCTTCTCCTCGGGGTCGGTGACGCCCGCGAGAGCGGCGAGAAACCGCTCGCCGGCGTCCTCGAAGACGATGTTCAGCCCGAGCCGACCCTCGAACCGGCTCCGCACCTGCTCGGCCTCGTTCAGGCGCAGCAGGCCGTTGTCGACGAAGATGCAGGTCAGGCGGTCGCCGACAGCCTGGTGGAGCACGAGCGCGGCCACCGTCGAGTCCACGCCGCCGCTCAGGCCGCAGACCACCCGCCCGCTCCCCACCTGCTCGCGGATGCGGGCGGTGGCCTCTTCGAGAAACGAGGCCATGGTCCAGTCGGCGCGGCAGCCGCACACGGTGGCGGCGAAGTTCCTCAGGATGTCGACGCCGCGCTCGGTGTGGGCCACCTCGGGGTGGAAGAGCAGCGCGTAGAAGCGCCGGACCGGGTCCTCCATGGCCGCGACGGGCGCGTTCGCGCTGGTCGCCACGATCCTGAAGCCGTCGGGGACGCGTCCGATGCGATCGCCGTGGCTGGCCCACACGCCGATCTCGCCCGGAAGCCCGTCGAAGAGCGGGCTGCCCGGCTCGGCGCGCACCGTGGCGTGTCCGAACTCGCGCTCGGGCGCCGGCTCGACCTCGCCCCCCAGGATGTCGGCCATCAACTGCATGCCGTAACAGATGCCGAGCACGGGCACCCCGAGGGCCATGACTCCCTCGGCGCACCGAGGCGCCTCGATCTCGCGGACGCTGGCCGGCCCCCCGGAGAGAATGAGCCCCGCGGGCCGGCGGGCGGCGAGCTCTTCGGCCGGCGTGTGGAACGGGAGGATTTCGGTATAGAGATTGAGCTCGCGCAGTCGACGGGCGATCAACTGGGTGTACTGCGAGCCGAAGTCGAGCACGAGCAGGGTCTGCTGGGGCACGCGGGCGACTGGATTGATGCGGGACGAAGTTGCCGATACGCCGGCTGACCGGCGCCCCGGTCCGCGAGGCCGCGATGACCCCGACATCCGCCGGATGACCTATTATAGTGGCATCTGCGCGCGCGAAACCACCATATCTTGTAGTCCACCGATGATGAGGATCTCCGTCGGACGCGTCTCGGCGTTCCTGCTCGCCGTCTCCATGCTGCCGTGCGCGGCGGCCGGCCAGCCCCGGACGGGAACGCCCGATGCCCCTCCCGGCCCGCCCTCGACCTGGTTGCCCGTCGTTTCCCGGTGGACGGCGACCCTTCCGGCGCCCGCCGCCGAGCCCCCGGTGGCGTCCGGCGAACGGCTCTTCGCGGCGCTCTTCGACGGCAGCGTCGCCGCCGTCAGCCTCGTCGACGGCTCGGAGCTGTGGCAGGTCGAACGGACTGTCGTCGGCGAGCCCGCGGCGGGCGCCGACCTGTTCCACGCGCCCACGCCCGAGGGGTTGGTGGCGCTGGACGCGGAGACGGGTGAGGTCCGGTGGGAAACGAGGCTCGAGGCGCCGGTGACCGCGCCGCTGCTGTGGAACGCGGGGTGGCTGATCGCCGCCCTCGAGAGCCGCGAAGTGCTCGCGCTGAACGCGGGAAGCGGGGGCACGGTGTGGCGGCGGACCGTCGGCGGTCGCGCCAGCGCCCGACCCACCATCGCCGGCGACCGGCTCTACGTCCCCCTCGACAGCGACCGCATCACGGTCCTTGAACTGCTGACCGGCGCCGCGGTCTGGGAACGGGGACTGGGCGGCGCGCCCCAGGAGATCCTCGTGCCCGGCGACATCTTCGTCGGGGCCAGCGACAACCACTTCTACCGGTTGTCGCGCCGCGACGGTGCTCTCCGGTGGCGATGGCGCGCCGGCGGCGACGTCGTCGGCCTCCCCGTCGTCGACGAGGATCACGTGTACTTCTCCTCGCTCGACAACACCCTGTGGGCCCTCGCCCGCTCGCATGGCGGGCAGCGCTGGCGCGAGTTGCTGCCCGCCCGGCCCTCGGCCGGCCCCCGGCTGGCGGAAGATCTCGTCATGCAGGGCGGGTTGAGCGCAGGGCTCGACCTCCGCGGGCCGTCGGACGGCGTCGTCTACCATCGGCTGCAGGTCTCCGGGGAACTCGCTCATGCCCCGCTGGCCGTCGCCGACCCTCTCGGCGACGGGCTGATGGTAGTCACCGTCACCGCCGGCGGCGAGCTTCAGGCGGTGGGGCGGGCCAGCGGCCCCGTCCGGCTCGATCCGGCCACGACGACTGCATGGGAGCAGCTCTTCCCCGCCCCGGCGGACGCCGACGCCTTCGGCGACGGGGACGCCGACGCCTTCGGTGACGGGGACGCCGACGCCTTCGGCGACGGGGACGCCGACGCCGCCGGCGATGTGGACGCCGACGCCTCCGGCGACGGGGACGCCGACGCCTCCGGCGATGAGGACGCCGACGCCGCCGGCGACGGGGACGCCGACGCCTCCGGCAGCGAGGGAGAGCCGACGCCCCGGGAAGCCCCCGCGGCATCCCCCGCCGGGCCAATCGCCGCCGATGAGGCCGGCAGCGAGGGAGAGACGCCCCCGGAAGCCCCGGACCCGAACGACGAGCCGCCACGGTAGGCCCGACGCCCTCCGGACTTCGGCGACGGCGCCGGCGGGCGCAGACCACGGAGACGCCGCGCCCCGAGTCGGCGCCGGCATGACCGCGCCCACTCGGAGACGCTGCGGTATGCTGGGCTGACCTTGGCCCCGGCGCAAGCACGGCAGACTCGGCGTCCTCCAGCCCCCGGCTGGTCCCGTCTGATCGGCGGGGGCGGCATCGCCATCCTCGCCGTCGTGGTGCTCGGCGGGGTTCTCGACCGGGTCTTCATCGGCTCCGATGCCGACGCGGCAGCCCGCGCCGCCCGCGAGCTCTCGCTGCAGGTCGCCGGGATCGAGGCGACCATGCAGCGCGTCGCCCGTGGACTGGCGGTCCGCGCCGAGGTGACGGCGGGGTTGACCGGCGATCCCTCCGCGGTCCGGAGCGTCTTCAACATCCTGCAGGCGTCAGACCGCGACCGCGCCGTCTCCGATCCGGCGATCACCGTCTACGACGCTCGCGCCACGCCCCGCGCGTGGCGCGGCCGCCCCGGCGACCTGAACCCCGAGCGGCTGCAGTCGGCTCCCGGCGGCTTCGCCGCCGTCGGCCCCGGCGGACTCCGGCTCGTCCACGTCGAGCCGATCCTCGAGGGCGCCCCCGAGCCCGGCGCGCGCGAGCGCCGGCTCGGCACCGTGGTCGTCGAGCGGGTCATCTCCTCGACCACGACCGCCGGGAACCGCGATCCGGGATTCGTGGTCCAGACCTCGGTCGGCCACGCCATCCTGCGGCCCGTCGGCGACAGCGACCGCGCTGCTCCCCGCGTGCATCACTTCGACGTCGCCGGGGCGGACGGCTCGGCCCGCCTGAGCGCCGCCATCAGTCTCGACGAGATCGACGGTGTCCGCGCCCGCTGGCGCCGACGGGTCGCCGCGCTCCTCCTCGTGTTGCTGGCGGGCATCGTCTTCGCCGCGGGGAGCCGGGTCCTGGCGAGCCGGACCCGGCGCGGCCCCCTGCGACCATCCGCCATCGCAGGAACCGCCGCACTGGCGGGCGGCGGTTGCCTGTGGCTGGCCGCCTCGCCGGGCCTCTTCGCGTGGTCCGTGCTGTCGCCGGACGCGTACGGCTCGGCGCTCGCGCCGAGGGTCCTCCGCACTGCCGCGGATCTCCTGCTCGCGACGGCAGGCGGCGCGGTTCTCGTGGTGCTGGCCGGCGAGGCCGCCCAGCGCCGGCAGTGGTTCCGGGCGGCCCGGCCGTCGGCCGGCGGGGCCGGAGGCCGATTGACCGTGGCGGGAACGCTCCTGGCCATGGCGGCGCTGCTCGGCCTCCACCACGGGCTGTTGCAGGACACGGTGGCCGGCGCGTCGATGGACCTGCTGCACACGTCGCTGCAACCGCTCGATTCGGCCCGGACCGTTCTCCAGCTCGCTCTCGTGCTGGCCAGCGGGTGGACGGTCTGGGCCATCGCGATCCTGATGGCCATCGCGCTGTCCCGCCGGCCGCCGGAACCGCTCTCGTTCCGTGCCCTGCGCCTGGGGCTGTCGATCGTGATTCCCAGCGCTCTCGCCGCCCTTGCCGGCTGGGCGCCCCTCACGCCGTCGCTGCTCCTGTGTCTGCTCGGAAGCGCCCTCGCCTTCCGCGGGCGGCGCCTGATGCACTGGTTCCGGCGCACCGACCCCGTGACCCGGCTGCTCGCGACCCTGTGCGCGCTCCTGGCGCCGGCCCTGCCGCTGTATCTCTCGCTCGTGTCCTCGACCGACGAGGCGCGGCGGAGCCTCATCGCGAACCGCTACGCGGTCCGGGCCGCCGAGCATCCGCAGGACCTGCACCGTCAGCTCGAACGCGCCCTCGAGGAGATCGACGCCGAACTGCTGGCGCGGCCGCCACTGCGGGCTCTCGCTTCGCCGCCGAACCGTACCGACATCGACGCCGCGTTCCGCATCTGGAGCCGGACCGCCCTCGCGGCGTCGCGGGTGACCTCGGCCGTCGAGCTGTTCGGCGCCGACGGCGAGCTTCGGAGCCGGTTCGCCCTGAACATTCCCGACGAGGTCACCGCTTCCCGCTGGACCGACCCCGGGTGCGAATGGGAGGTCTTCGGCGAGGTGGTCCCGTTCGGCGCCGAAGAGCGCAGGATGCTCCACGCGGAACGGGGGTTCTGCGAGCCCGACGGCGGGACGCACATTCCCGCGGGAGCGGTCGTCGTCCACGTCACGCAGGTCGACTACGAGTCGCTGCCGTTCATCGCCTCGCGCAGCCCCTACGTCGAGTCGCGGGAGACGACCCGCCAGACCGTCCCGGGGACGCCGGGCCACGATGTCGAGCTCGTCCTCTACGGCTGGGGCCGGCAGCCCGCGTTCCTCTCTGACCGGAGCGCGTGGCCGATAGACGATGCGCTGTTCCAGCGGATCTACGCGTCACGCGACCCGTTCTGGACCCGGCTCGTCAAGGACTCGCGCCGCTACGAGGTGTTCATCGCGAACACCCGCGCCGGCATCTACGCGATCGGCTATCCGGCCCGCACCGCGTTCGATCATCTGCTCCACCTGTCGGAGATTGCCCTCCTGGTGATCGCCGCCTGCGGCTTCGCGCTGGCCGTGGCGGTCCTCGCGGCCCTGGTGTTTCCGGGACTCCGGAGGCGGCTGCCGTACCGCGAGGTGCGGACACGGTTCACCCTCAAGCTGCAGGTCTGGTTCGTGGGGGCGGCGACCGCGCCGGTGGTGGTGGTCGCGGTGCTGATCCAGGGTTACTTGGCCGACCAGCTTCGGGCCGAGGTCGAGGACGTCGCGCAGCGGGCGGCGGCGGTGGCGAGGAGCGTCGTCGAAGAGTCGGTGCCCATTCAATCGCCCGACGGGCAGATCATCGCCCGGTTCACCGACGACATCCTCGTCCGCATCGGTCAGGTCATCGGACAGGACGTCAACATCTTCGACGGCCCGAACCTCGTCGCGACGAGCACGCGCGATCTCTACGCGTCGGGGGTGCTGCCGACGCGCACCCCGGACCTGGTCTATCGCGCCATCGCCCTCGACCAGTTGCCGAGCTTCGTCGGCGAGGACACCGTCGGTTCACTCAACTATCAGTTGGCGGCGGCGCCGGTGCGCACGGGAGAGCGCGAGGTGATCCTGACGGTCCCGCTGGCATCCCGCCAACGGGAGATAGAAGGTGAGATCGACGAGTTGAACCGCCGGGTGCGGGGCACCGCCTTGTTCTTCGCGACCGTCGTGGGATTCATCGGCTGGATGATCGCCCGCAGCATCGCCAACCCCGTCCGGCGGCTCACTCGGGCCACCAGCCGCATCGCCCGCGGGGAGTTCGGCGGTCTGCTCGCCGACCACCAGACCAGCCCCGCCGGACCGCGGGCGGCGCCGCCGCCGGGCGACGAGCTCGCGACCCTCGAGGCGGACTTCCACCGGATGGCCGTGGAGCTCGACGAACAGCGCCGCGCTCTGGAACGCACCCACCGTCTCGAGGCGTGGACCGAGATGGCCCGGCAGGTCGCCCACGACATCAAGAACCCCCTGACCCCCGTCCAGCTCAGCGCCGAGCACCTGCTGCTCGTGCACGCCGACCGCGGATCGCCGCTCGGCCGGGTACTGCCGGACTGCGTGGAGTCGATCCTCAAGCAGGTCCGCATGCTGCGGCAAATCGTCTCCGAGTTCTCGAGCTACGCCTCGTCTCCGGTCGCCCGGCGCACGCCGACGGATCTTGCCGACCTCGTGCACGAGATTGTCGCGCCCTATCGGCCCGGTCTCGAGAACCGCATCACCCTGTCGACCAGCGTGCCGCCGGACCTGCCCCCCCTCTCGCTCGACCCGGTCCTGATGCAGCGCGCCGTCACCAACATCGTCGAGAACGCGCTGCATGCGATGCCCGACGGCGGCACGCTCGCGATCACGGCGGCGCGCCGCCCCGACGACGTGCAACTGGTCATCCGGGACAGCGGGGTCGGACTCGAACCCGACGTGCTGGCCCACATCTTCGAGCCCTACTTCTCGACCCGGGTCGCCGGCACCGGACTGGGCATGGCCATCGCCAAGCGCAACATCGAGCTGAACGGCGGGGTCATCGGCGTCGCCAGCGAGCCGGGGCGCGGCACCGCGGTGACCATCACCCTGCCCTCGACGCGTTCGCACGTCGTCAGTCCTTCATGATTCCGACTCTGGACGGCAACGTCCCGGTCGGCATGCCCGACAGGTGGTCGCGACCGGCGTGCCCGATGCGGGGGGCGTCCGCGGTCAACCGGTGCTGGCGGTCTTCAGGTCGGCGGTGTCACCGGCCTGATCGTCCTGGCGCTCCGACGCCCGATGCGTGCGGCCCATCACGTACCCGATGGGGCCGGACACGAGGTAGGCGTACGCCATCAGGAACAGGACGAGCTGGGGCTGGACGGCGATGGCCGCGACGAGCAGCGCGAACTGGAGGAGGCCGACGGACGAGCGGCGCGGCTGCACGATGAGCGCTCCGAAGCTGCGGAAGCGGATGCGGCTCACCATCAGAAGGGCGGGCACCATCACCACCAGGAGGGCGACGACGGGCGCCTGCGCGATGCCCAGGCCGTCGGGCCAGGCGAACACCGTCGCGGCCAGCACGCCCCCCGCGGCGGGGCTCGGCATCCCCACGAAGTAGCGCTTGTCGGAGCTGTTGGGTTGGACGTTGAAGCGGGCGAGGCGAAGGGCGGTCGCGGTGATGTAGAGGAAGCCGACCGCCAAGCCGAGACGGCCCAGCGGGTCCAGCCCCCAGGCGAACACGAGCACCGCGGGGGCCACCCCGAACGAGATGACGTCGGCCAGGGAGTCGAACTCGCCGCCGAACTCGCTCTCCGCCCCCGCCAACCGCGCGATGCGGCCGTCGAGCACATCGAGCACCGTGGCCACCCCCACGAACACGGCGGCGGTCGCATAGTCGGCCCGCATCGCGTACACGATGCACGCGTAGCCGCAGAACAGGTTGCCGACCGTGAACATGCTCGGCAACAGGTACACGCTGCGCCGTAAACGCTGGGTCCGACGCCGGTTCCGCAGCACCGCGAGCACTTTCGGCATGATGACGCTCCGCCCGTCGCCGGGCGCCCGAACTCGAACACGGGCCTCATGCGGGCCGAGTCTCGTCCTCCTCCGCCGGGGCGGCCAGCCGCGCCACCACCGTCTCGCCTCCCCGCACCCGATCGCCCCGGGCCGCGACGAGGGTGGCGTCGGTGGGGACGAACAGGTCCATGCGCGAACCGAACTTCATGATACCGAAACGCTGGCCGGTCTGTACGTCGCTTCCCGGCGTCACCCGGCAGACGACGCGCCGGGCCAGGGCGCCCACGACCTGTCGGAACACGATGGTGCGCCCCTCGTGGTCGAGCCAGACCTCCGAGCGTTCGTTGATCGCGCCCGCCCCGGGACGATACGCGGGCACGAAGGCGCCGCGAACATGGTCCACCCGGGTGATCCGTCCGCCGATCGGCACACGGTTCACGTGTACGTCGAGCGGCGACAGGAAGATGCTGATCTGCAGCCAGGCCCCCGGCGGCGCGCCGTCGGGCTCGGCCGCACCGGCGAACAGGACGCGCCCGTCGGCCGGCGCCACGACGGCGCCCGGCTCCTGGGGCGGCCGGCGGGGCGGATCGCGGAAGAACAGCGCGACGAGGATCGCGGGGATGCACAGGAACAGGGCCGGGAGCGGCAGTCCGGCGACGAGGCAGGCCAGCGACGGAACGAACGCCAGTCCGATGAACGGCGCGCCCGCCCGGTCGATGGACATGAGCATGAAGCGGGAGACGAGAACCTCAGGCCGTCTGCGGATCCGCGTGGCGCCGTAGGATGTCGTGCATGCGGTCCTTCAACTGGAGCTTCCGCTTCTTCAGGTTCGCGGCTTCGATCCGTTCCGGTTGTGACAGGTAGTCCAGGCGTGACAACTCGTGGAGGCGGGCATCGAGCTCCTGATGCTGTTCCGCGAGCTGACGAAACCCGCTGTCGGTCTGGAGAAGATGCTCTCTCAACTGTTGCGAGTCCTGTGCCATGCCACCTCCTGGAAGCGTGGTGCGAGGGCGGGCCGCCTGTGTGGATCCTATCGTACACGGGTGGTGGAAGGCGCCGCCAGCACCCGGCCACTACCCGTGAACCGCAAGGCCGGCCCCTTCCCCTGCACAGGCGCCGGGGGGACGGGGCGCGAGCCGCTCTCGGCTCGCGGCCGACCCGCGCCTGACTCAGGACCCGCCAGCCTGTCGGCGGCGTTCGCGCGCCAGTTCGGCGTCGGGCCGGCGCACGTACACGGGTCGGAGGGCATGCGGCGCCCCCGCTCGATCGCGCCACGGCGCCTGCACGGCCATCGCGGCCATCGTTGCCGCCAGCGACGGGGTCTCGTCGAACAGCCGCGAGCCGGGGCCGAGGCGCGTGTCGAGGAGTGATCGGCTCGCCGCGACCCCGTCCCCGATGACCCACGCCGAACGCCGGCGCAGCCGACCGGCCCAGCCATCGAGCACCGCCGTCGGGACCGCCGAGATCGGCGCCTCCGTCACGCGCCAGCCGGCGCCGGCCGCCGCATCGGCGGCTTCAGTACCGGCGGCCCGCGACGCGGCCGGGGCGGGTTCGTAGACGGCGCTGAACACCTCGCCGCGTCTGGCGTCCACCCAGGGCACGATCAAGTCGGGAGCGGCTTCTCCCCCGGCCGCCTGCGCCGCGATGTCCACCAGCGCGTCCAGGACCGGAATGCCGACCACCGGCCGGTCGTGCACGAGGGCGAGCCCCTGAACCGTGGCGATGCCCACGCGAAGTCCGGTGAACGACCCCGGACCGAGGGCCACCGCGTAGCGATCGACGTCGGCCGTGGTCAGGCCCTGTCGTCCGAGCAGGTCGCGGAGCGCTCCCGGCAGCCGCTCGCCGTGTGTCGAACCCGCGGCGCCGCACGTCTCCTCGATCAGGCGCCCGTTCCGCGCCAGGGCGAAGCCGCCCCGATTCGTCGTCGTGTCGACGGCCAGCGTGAGCAAAGGTCCGTTCCCCGCGGCGCCTTGACGGTCCTCGGCGCGCCTTCTATACTCGCACGATCCACTGACGGCCGCACCCCGGCCAGCCGGCGGCGTTCCGACGCCGCCTGTTCCTCCGATTGGCCCGTGACCCCCTCCCCCACGGACAGCGGCGCCAACGTGCGGGCCCCGACGCCCGCCATGCGCCAGTACCTCGACGCCAAGCGGCAGCACCCCGACGCCATCGTCTTCTTCCGGATGGGCGACTTCTACGAGATGTTCTACGAGGACGCGGTGACCGCGGCGCGGGCCCTCGATCTCACCCTGACGTCCCGGGCGAAGGACGCGGCCGGCGGCGCCATTCCGATGTGCGGCGTGCCCCATCATGCGGCCGACACCTATTTGACCCGGCTCGTGCAGAAGGGGTTCCGCGTCGCCATCTGCGAGCAGGTCGAAGACCCCCGGAAGGCCCGCGGCGTCGTGCAGCGGGAGGTCGTGCGGGTCGTGTCGCCGGGCACGTTCACCGACACGGCCTATCTCGACGATCGGGAGCCGGCGTTCCTGATGGGGATCGCGATCCTCCCCCCTCCCGCGTCGGCCGATCGAGACCGGTACGGCATGGCCCTCCTCGAGGTGTCGACCGGCGCCTTCGTCGCGACGGAGTACGGCGGCGACACGGGACGGCAGGCGCTCGCCGACGACATCGCGGTGCTGCGGCCGCGGGAGGTGGTGGCGGCCGAGGACCGTGACCTCGCGCCCCTGCTGCCCGACCTCTCCCCGCCACCGGTCACGCCTCGCGAACCGTGGGTCTTCGACCCCGATCGGGCGCGGGAGGCGTTGACCAGCCAGTTCGGGACGGCCGGACTCGACGGCTTCGGACTCGGGGACCGGCCGGCCGCGATCGCGGCGGCCGGGGCCCTCGTGCACTACCTGCGCGAGACGCAGCGGGGCCGGCTGTCGCACGTACGCGGCATCGCGTTTCGAGAGACCGCCGACGCGCTGGTCGTCGATCCGCCCACCCTCGGTCATCTCGAGGTCGTCCGATCGGCAGAGGGCGGACGGTCGGGCTCCCTGCTCGCGGAGATCGACTTCGCCGTGACCGTCATGGGCGGCCGGCTGTTGAAGAGCTGGCTGCTCCGTCCCCTCGCGAGTCTCGAACGGGTGCGCAACCGTCTCGACGCGGTCGAGGAGCTCGCGTTCCGGTCGACCGAGCGGGCCAAGCTCCGCGAGGCCCTCAAGCCCGTGCAGGATATGGAGCGCCTGGTCGCGAGGGCCGCGATGGGAACGGCCGGTCCGCGGGACCTTCTCGCGCTGCAACGTTCCCTCGCCGTGGTCCCCCGGCTCAAGGCGCTCCTGCAGGTGTTCGACGCCCCCCTGACGCGCAGCCTCGCGGCCGAGCTCGACGAGGTGCCGGCGGTCAGGGACGCCATCGACGAGACGGTGAACGAGTCGCCCCCCGCCCTCGCCCGGGACGGCGGAGTCATCCGCGACGGCGTGGATGCGCGGCTCGACGAGCTGCGCGCCATCAGCCGCGGCGGCAAGGACCAGATAGCGGCGATGGAGGCGGCCGAGCGCGCCCGCACCGGCATCGCGTCGCTGAAGATCCGGTTCAACCGCGTGTTCGGCTACTACATCGAGGTCTCGAAACCGAACCTGCACGCCGTCCCCGACGACTATCACCGGAAGCAGACCATCGCCGGGGGCGAGCGCTTCATCACGCCGGCCCTGAAGGACTACGAGCACAAGGTGCTGGGGGCGGACGAGCAGATCCTCGAGCGGGAGATCGAGCTGTTCGAGAAGCTCAGGAGCGAGGTCGCGGCGGCCGCGGCGCCCGTCCAGGACTCGGCCCGGGCGGTGGCCAACCTCGACGTGCTGGCCGGGCTCGCCGAGGCCGCGGCCATCCACGACTACATCAAGCCGCACGTTCACGACGGCGACGAGCTGGACGTCGTCGAGGGCCGCCACCCCGTCGTGGAACGGCACGTCGGGCATGCCTTCGTCCCCAACGACGTGACCCTCAACGGCTCCACCCACCAGGTGATCATCCTGACCGGCCCGAACATGGGCGGCAAGTCGACCTATCTGCGGCAGACGGCCCTGATCGTCCTGCTCGCGCACATCGGGTCGTTCGTGCCGGCGAAGTCGGCCAAGGTGCCCATGACCGACCGGATCTTCGCCCGCGTCGGGGCCTCGGACAACATCAGCCGCGGGCAGTCGACGTTCATGGTGGAGATGCAGGAGACCGCGAACATCCTGCACTCGGCGACCTCCCGCAGCCTCGTGCTGCTGGACGAGATCGGCCGGGGCACCGCGACCTACGACGGCTTGAGCATCGCGTGGGCCGTCGCCGAGCACCTCGCCACCGATCCGTCGGCGCGGCCGAGGACGCTGTTCGCCACGCACTACCACGAGCTGACCGACATCGCCGCCGTGCTTCCGGGGGTGGCCAACTGCCACGTCGTGGCCCGCGAATGGGAGGACGAGATTCACTTCCTGCGGAAGGTCGAGCCGGGGCGCTCGGACCACAGCTACGGCATCCAGGTCGCGCGTCTCGCCGGCCTGCCGGCGCAGACCGTCGAGCGCGCCAAGCAGCTCCTGCACGGCCTCGAGCGGGACGAGCTGGCCCGGGGGGGCGGGCGCCCCGCGCCGCTCGCCGAGGGCGCGGACGGGCAGGGGCAGCTCGCGTTGTTCGCCGACCCGCCGGCGGAGCCCGAGGTGGTCCGCCGTCTTCGCGGCCTCGAGGTCGACCGCCTGACACCGCTCGAAGCGCTCAACGTGCTGGCGGAGCTGAAGCGGGAAGCGGAGCTGGAGTCTGCGCCGTAGAAGTCGGCGCGGTTCGCAGACGGATTCCTGCAGGGTGCCCTGAAACGCAGGAGGGTGAAGACGCCACCCCTGACGCGACGGGGCGCAAACGGGAACCGCGGTTCACGCGCTCACGGCGGCGTTCGGCCTCTGCCGCCGCCCCATGCGGCCTCGACGGCGAATGCCGCCGTGAGCGCCGACCATCGTCCCGTGTTCCATGCCGACTGCGGTGGCTGCGCGACGCGTGGCCATGAGCGATTGGTCGGGGCGCCAAGCGAAGCCGAAGGCGACGACTGGCGAGTCAGAGAACGTGTCATGGCGGAGCGAATCGGCATCGTCGGGGCGGGCTTCAGCGGGCTGTTGAGCGCGTACCTGCTCGAACGCCGCTTCGGCGACGAGGTGGAGATAGAGATCTGGGAGGCGGGCGCCCGCCCCGGGGGGCGGGTCAGGACGACCCGCGTGTCGGAGGCCGGCGTGGGCTACGAGGCCGGGGTGGCCGAGCTCTACGACATCGCCGGCAATCCTCAACTGCGCCGCCTGATCGGCCACCTGGACCTCGAGACGCGGCCCCTGTCGGGCACCCCGTACTTCGTGGTCGACGACCGCGTCCTGCGGGACGATCGCGCCCTCGAGGGGCTGCTCGGCCGGCGCGGCATGGACCGCCTGCGTCGCTTCTGGGCCGAGGGCACGGCGCTGCGTCCGCCCGCGGACTACGCCCTCGCCGGACGGGAGCAGGACAATCAGCATCCCTGGCAGCGGCGCACGTTCGAGGACGTAATCGGCGACATCGACGACCCGCGTTGCGAGTGGTTCACGGCAATGCAGTGCCACAGCGACCTCGCCACCGAGCCGCCGCGCACCAGCGGGCTGTTCGGCATGGACAACCTGCTGATCGATCATCCGGGCTACTGCGCCATGTACACCCTGACGGCCGGCAACGAGGGCCTCACGACGGCCCTGGCGGCCCGGGTCCGCTCGCCCGTAGCCCTGCGCACGGCCGTCACCGAGGTGACCGCCGACGACGAGACGGGGGTGCGGGTCACGGTGCTGGGCCCCGGCGGCGAGCGCCGCGTCGCCGAGGTCGATGCGCTGCTCGTCACCCTGCCGCCGGCCGGCGTGCGGGCCATCCGTTGGCGCGACGAACGCCTGCGGGACGCGGTCGCCGACCATGTCCGCCATCACGATCACGGGACGGCGTACCTGCGGGTCACCCTGCTGTTCCGTCGGCGGTTCTGGCGACACGAGTTTCCGGAAGACTACTTCGTGAGCGACGCCTTCGGCGGCGTCACCGTCTACGACCAGTCCCCGGACGACGGTTCGGCCGGCGCGGGCATCCAGAGCTGGCTGCTGGGCGGCGCCCCGGCCCTGGAGTACGCCGCGAAACCCGATGCGGAGGTCGTCGCCGCGGTGCTCGCCGCCATGCCGGGCATCACCCCCGTGCCCGAAGACCTCCTCGTCCGGGCCTGCGTCGACCGATGGACGGGCGTGGCCGGCGTCTCCGCCCTCCCCGGCGGCGTGCCCCTGCGCCCCCTGGAGCAGCGTCACTGCCCCGACCCCCGCTGGCCGCGGCTGCAGTTCATCGGCGACTATCTGTACGACGCCACCCTCTGCGGCGCGTTGGATGCGGTGCTGTACGGCGTGTCGCGCGTCGGGGAGACCCTGGCCGCGAAGGCCGATCCGGCCGCCGACGCCGCCGACATCTTCGGCCCCGCGCCCGCCGCGCCCCGCGGCGAGTCGCCGTCCTCTCCCCGATCCGCTTTCTTCCTCGACGAACGCCTCGCCGCAGGACACGAGTCCGCGTCCTAGACGGATGCCCCCCGCCGCCCCAGCCAGCGCCAGAGACGCCCCGGAGCGGAATCGCCTGCGGCCCTGAAGACCCTTCGGTTCACGGCTGGTACCGCTTCGTCCTGTCGTTCCCGTCACATCTCGTCCGCGACTACCTCGCCAAGTTCGGCATCGGCGCTGCGCAACGGGTGCTGGCTCCCTTCTGCGGCACCGGAACCGAACCCGTCGCGCCCATCGCTCAACGAAGGCCGGGGACTCGGCCCCGGCGACACACGCCGCTGGCTCTGCGTGCGGGGCTCGATGTGGAGCGCTCAACGAAGGCCGGGGACTCGGCCCCGGCGACACGCGCCCCAGGGCTGCCTCGGTGGCTGCCTTCTGCGACGCTCAACGAAGGCCGGGGACTCGGCCCCGGCGACACTGGTCCACGAGCGGGAAAGTGTGGAGGGTGCCGCCCGCTCAACGAAGGCCGGGGACTCGGCCCCGGCGACACCGCCGAGACCAGCTCAGCGCCGGTCAGCGTGACGGACGCTCAACGAAGGCCGGGGACTCGGCCCCGGCGACACCTGCTCCAGCCCTGCGCGCCCGACTTCCACTGCACCAGCGCTCAACGAAGGCCGGGGACTCGGCCCCGGCGACACTCGGCGGCCACGAGCTCGGCCCCGGTCATCGTGACGCTCGCTCAACGAAGGCCGGGGACTCGGCCCCGGCGACACACGCCCGGCCACGGCCCGCATCCGCGTCACCGTCATGTTCGCTCAACGAAGGCCGGGGACTCGGCCCCGGCGACACGTCCCACACCGCGAAGGCGAAGGCTGGGAGCTGGTCGCTCAACGAAGGCCGGGGACTCGGCCCCGGCGACACAGGCGGCGATACTCACTGCACGATCTCGGGGACGAACGCTCAACGAAGGCCGGGGACTCGGCCCCGGCGACACCCTTCGGGCTGTGGGAGATCGCTCAACGAAGGCCGGGGACTCGGCCCCGGCGACACGTGTCGTCGTAGGCGTAGCTGCCGTCGGCCGCGGTCGCTCAACGAAGGCCGGGGACTCGGCCCCGGCGACACGCGGAGTTCGACCCGGTGCCGGGCACCGCGTAGGCCGCTCAACGAAGGCCGGGGACTCGGCCCCGGCGACACGACCTCTCAGGGCAAGCAGGTGGACATCGCGTCGCTCGCTCAACGAAGGCCGGGGACTCGGCCCCGGCGACACCGCCCGAACTGCAGGGCCTGGTCCCGGTGGTAGAGCGCTCAACGAAGGCCGGGGACTCGGCCCCGGCGACACCCGCCAAGGCTGCACCACCTGCCAGCAACTCGCCCACCGCTCAACGAAGGCCGGGGACTCGGCCCCGGCGACACTTGCCGGTGCGGGCCGCGAACTGGGCGATGTCCTCCTGCGCTCAACGAAGGCCGGGGACTCGGCCCCGGCGACACACCAACCCGCGCTGTTGCGCGCCCGCACCCGGATGACCGCTCAACGAAGGCCGGGGACTCGGCCCCGGCGACACCCCCTGTTGCGCATAGGTGACGGTCCGAAACCAGACAACGCTCAACGAAGGCCGGGGACTCGGCCCCGGCGACACCATTTCACCTTCCCCGCGAGCTTCCGCATGTGGTTCGCTCAACGAAGGCCGGGGACTCGGCCCCGGCGACACTTTCCGGGAGCCGAATCCGATGACCCTCTACTACTACCGCTCAACGAAGGCCGGGGACTCGGCCCCGGCGACACGTTTGTGTGGTCACTTTGCCCATTACCCTCGCCGCAGGCGCTCAACGAAGGCCGGGGACTCGGCCCCGGCGACACACGGCCGAGGAAGCCCTGGGCGTTCGTCGCCACCAGCGCTCAACGAAGGCCGGGGACTCGGCCCCGGCGACACGAGTCGATGCTGAGGCTGGCGAAGGTCTTTCTTGAGCGCTCAACGAAGGCCGGGGACTCGGCCCCGGCGACACGCCCGCCCCATCGCGGGCCCCGCTAAGCGGTTACGGGACGCTCAACGAAGGCCGGGGACTCGGCCCCGGCGACACAGCCATCTATCGGACCTCCACTGGCACATCCGGCACGCTCAACGAAGGCCGGGGACTCGGCCCCGGCGACACGTCTTCCGCCTGGCGTATGAGGGCCTGCCGGCGGGCGCTCAACGAAGGCCGGGGACTCGGCCCCGGCGACACCTCTGGTCTCCTCGTGCATACGCAAGGACCCCACCCTGCACGCTCAACGAAGGCCGGGGACTCGGCCCCGGCGACACCCCCCAGGGGCTCGCCCATACCGTCCACCACCAGGCGCGCTCAACGAAGGCCGGGGACTCGGCCCCGGCGACACGGCCGAACGCTAGATGAGATTGCGGCCGCAATCGGGGCGCTCAACGAAGGCCGGGGACTCGGCCCCGGCGACACGCGCCCCAACACCTGCTCCGTTGCCGCCTTCTGCGCCGCTCAACGAAGGCCGGGGACTCGGCCCCGGCGACACTTTATCGAGCCTGTCCGCGTGGTCGGCGGAAAGGTTCGCTCAACGAAGGCCGGGGACTCGGCCCCGGCGACACCAGGACATGTCGACCTGATAGGACTGGCCACTGTTCGGCCGCTCAACGAAGGCCGGGGACTCGGCCCCGGCGACACCCCTCCGCGAAGATGGAATCTCCCGAGAAGGGCGTGAACGCTCAACGAAGGCCGGGGACTCGGCCCCGGCGACACTAGGCGGTGTTCTTCGAGAAGGTGAACGCGTCGTGCGCTCAACGAAGGCCGGGGACTCGGCCCCGGCGACACGCTGTCCGCTACGCCGCTCACCGACGGGCTCGGCGACACCGCTCAACGAAGGCCGGGGACTCGGCCCCGGCGACACGGCGCCGCCACGAGGTGGGCAATGTCAGTCGGCACCGCTCAACGAAGGCCGGGGACTCGGCCCCGGCGACACCCGTCTCGGGCTGCGCCGCCCGTCGACGACGCATGGCGCGCTCAACGAAGGCCGGGGACTCGGCCCCGGCGACACCGCCTACAGTGACGTTGTTAGAGAGACACCGTTACCGCGCTCAACGAAGGCCGGGGACTCGGCCCCGGCGACACAGCCAGGTGGCATGGTCCGTGTCGTACCTCTCCAGGCTGTCGCTCAACGAAGGCCGGGGACTCGGCCCCGGCGACACGGCTCGTCATGCTCAACAAACAGGTAGTGTGGGCTACCCCGCTCAACGAAGGCCGGGGACTCGGCCCCGGCGACACCCGCCTGCAAGGTTGCCAGGGCGTCCGGCTCCGCCCCCGCTCAACGAAGGCCGGGGACTCGGCCCCGGCGACACGCGGCGATCACGATGCTGGAACGCGAGGCGTCCGGGCGCGCTCAACGAAGGCCGGGGACTCGGCCCCGGCGACACCCGCATCGGTCACGCTCCGCACTGGGTAGACGGACAGCGCTCAACGAAGGCCGGGGACTCGGCCCCGGCGACACGCGATGCTGTCGTCGATGACGTTGGTCGGATCCCAATCCGCTCAACGAAGGCCGGGGACTCGGCCCCGGCGACACTCGATTGCTTGGAATGTGAACGCGAGCGCTTCGAGCGCTCAACGAAGGCCGGGGACTCGGCCCCGGCGACACTTGCGACGCCGACGGCCAGACGGGACGTGTCCAAATTCGCTCAACGAAGGCCGGGGACTCGGCCCCGGCGACACGACATCGACGGGTCGAACATCGCGGGCCTGACAGTCCGCTCAACGAAGGCCGGGGACTCGGCCCCGGCGACACAAGAAGTCGAGCGTCGAGAACTCCGACTTCGAGTCCTTCGCTCAACGAAGGCCGGGGACTCGGCCCCGGCGACACCTCGCCCACGGTCAGACGCCCCCAGAGGCCACGCGGCGGGCGTTCACTCGGTTCGCTCAACGAAGGCCGGGGACTCGGCCCCGGCGACACGACCGAGCGGGCGACGCGGCGGACTACGACGACGTCGCTCAACGAAGGCCGGGGACTCGGCCCCGGCGACACGTCTGATCGAGGTCTGCTGCGAGGACTGCGGCATCCACGCTCAACGAAGGCCGGGGACTCGGCCCCGGCGACACCGGTAATCCCGAGCAGGCGGTCGAGTAGCGGGTCGCTCAACGAAGGCCGGGGACTCGGCCCCGGCGACACCACTTGGAACGACGATCAGTTTCGCACCCACGATGACCGCTCAACGAAGGCCGGGGACTCGGCCCCGGCGACACAAGATCCCTGGCATCTTCTTGCTCATGTCTGCCAGCGCTCAACGAAGGCCGGGGACTCGGCCCCGGCGACACTCGGTCTTCAGTCGTCGCGAGTCTGTCATGCGACTCTTCACGAGGCGCTCAACGAAGGCCGGGGACTCGGCCCCGGCGACACCACTCGGCCCCGGCGACACCATTCTCGCCCGTTCCTCTCAGTGCGCAACGTGCATCGCTCAACGAAGGCCGGGGACTCGGCCCCGACGACACGCGGCTCGCGTCGCTCCAGCCGGCGCCCCCGACACGAGGGCGTCTCACCCTCGGTCGGCTGCCCGCTCAACGAAGGCCGGGGACTCGGCCCCGGCGACACTCGAGCGTCAGCGTGCCGCTCGACACCGACTCCACGAGCGCTCAACGAAGGCCGGGGACTCGGCCCCGGCGACACCATGCCCGCAAGTGCCAGCGTATCGACTGTAGGTTGTCGCTCAACGAAGGCCGGGGACTCGGCCCCGGCGACACGAGGGCGTAGACCTCACCCTCGGTCGGCTGCGCGGGCGCTCAACGAAGGCCGGGGACTCGGCCCCGGCGACACACCTCAACGCTCCCGGCTGTGGCGAGGGACTTTGGCGCGCTCAACGAAGGCCGGGGACTCGGCCCCGGCGACACTTGTCCAGGCGGTCGGCGTGATCGGCGCTCAGGTTCGCTCAACGAAGGCCGGGGACTCGGCCCCGGCGACACCGATCTCGGTCTTGCCCGAGCCGGTCGGGCTGCACACGCTCAACGAAGGCCGGGGACTCGGCCCCGGCGACACGGCTCCCGAGTAGTCGTGCGTGTCGACCGCGTTCTGCGCTCAACGAAGGCCGGGGACTCGGCCCCGGCGACACGCGAAGTCCCAGGGCATCCCGCCGTCGGCCGGGTCCGCTCAACGAAGGCCGGGGACTCGGCCCCGGCGACACCCGCGACCCTGATGGATCGCGGCGTCCTGGCACCCTACCTCGCTCAACGAAGGCCGGGGACTCGGCCCCGGCGACACCTCGAGCAGCGCCGCCTCGAACGCGGCCGTGCGGATCGCTCAACGAAGGCCGGGGACTCGGCCCCGGCGACACCACGTCGGCCAGCCGGGCGACGTTGACCTGCTCCTTCTCCGCTCAACGAAGGCCGGGGACTCGGCCCCGGCGACACCCCTGCGCCCCGAACTGCCTTATTACCTCTTCCCCCGCTCAACGAAGGCCGGGGACTCGGCCCCGGCGACACTGATCGAGGAGGCGCACGCCGAGGTCAAGCAGCTGCGCGCTCAACGAAGGCCGGGGACTCGGCCCCGGCGACACTCGAACCGCCTGATGAATTCCCGCGCCTCATAGGACCGCTCACCGAAGGCCGGGGACTCGGCCCCGGCGACACATGCGTGGCGCCGCTGGATAGATCGCGGGGATGTGGCGCGCTCACCGAAGGCCGGGGACTCGGCCCCGGCGACACCAGAGAACCATTTTGGGGAGTGTTTCACCATGTCGGGCGCTCAACGAAGGCCGGGGACTCGGCCCCGGCGACACATGAACGTAGGCAGAGACTGCGTGTCGGTCTCATCGGATTCGCTCAACGAAGGCCGGGGACTCGGCCCCGGCGACACTCGCCCTCGGCGGCCTCGTCGACTTCGGCGGCGCACGCTCAACGAAGGCCGGGGACTCGGCCCCGGCGACACGCGGTGCGGCCCTCGCTCCCCTGTGCAAGCCAGACCGCTCAACGAAGGCCGGGGACTCGGCCCCGGCGACACCCGCGGCCCGCCTCCTTTACGCTCCGCCCCCTACTTCGCTCAACGAAGGCCGGGGACTCGGCCCCGGCGACACGGTCAACGGCGAGCGTGTGACCGGCACCGTCGACGTCGCTCAACGAAGGCCGGGGACTCGGCCCCGGCGACACAGCGCAGCCCGCGGTTCACCGCGTCGCCCGTTTCCTCGCTCAACGAAGGCCGGGGACTCGGCCCCGGCGACACTCGTTGGTCGGCCGGTGGATGGCGATGGTGCGGTTCGCTCAACGAAGGCCGGGGACTCGGCCCCGGCGACACCCTGGAGCCGCGCCGCCTGCTCTGCCAGCCCGAGGTCGCCGCTCAACGAAGGCCGGGGACTCGGCCCCGGCGACACCTGAACACGGCCGCGGCATCGATGGAGTCGTCGCCCGCTCAACGAAGGCCGGGGACTCGGCCCCGGCGACACGTCTCGGTCGTAGGCCGGACTGCGGAAGTTCCCACAGCACGCTCAACGAAGGCCGGGGACTCGGCCCCGGCGACACATCCGGGAGGCACCGGGAAGTCGCCCTCGCAGCAGCACGCTCAACGAAGGCCGGGGACTCGGCCCCGGCGACACCCGGACACCGCGGTGTGCGCCTGAATCTGGGGCGTCTCCGCTCAACGAAGGCCGGGGACTCGGCCCCGGCGACACTGCTAATCTTACAAGACGGCGTTCGGGGGGACGAACGATTGGATCACCAAGACCGTACAGGCGTCGATGCTCCACATCTGGACAGCGAAATCGCTGAAATCAACCAAAATTGAACGTGGCGACAGGGGCTCGCAGCCCCGGCAGCGCGAATCACCGGGGGTTCGCAGACGGTCAGAGCATCCAGGGTTGTCCGATTTCGTGAACGCTGCGACAGCGGCCGTAGCGGCATCTGGCGTCGTCGATCCGCCCGGGAAAGCGATACACGATCACGGAATCCAGACGGCTGTCGATCACGTTCTCGAGCTCGTCGATCAGACGCTCCAGTCGTTCGGGAGCCAGCCGACACTCGAATACCGAGAACTGCACACGTTGACCGTACTTCTCGCAGACTTGGGCCGTGCGCCGGAGGCGGGCGGCGCCGTCCGTGTTGGCGACCGCGATGTCATAGGTTACGAGAACGTCCATTGCTTCAGGGCATGACGAATGGCGGGTACGCCGGCAGATCGCCGCGGAGGTGGCGTGCGAGCAGGGTCGCCTGCACCGAGGGCAGCGCCCATCTGCCCACCTGGCGGCCGATAACGCCATGGCGGATCTCGGTCTCCTTGTGCGATTCCCACTCCGCGATCAAGCTGGTCCGCCCCTCGTCGCTCAGGTACACCCCGCCTCCCGGCATGTCGACGAAGCTGCCCGAGCTCACCTGTCGACGGCGGACGAGGGAAACGACGAACCGGTCGGTCAAGGCCCGCAGTTCTTCGGCGAGATCGAGGGCCAACGAGGGGCGTCCCGACCGTGGGCGATGGAAGAAGCCCATCTGGTAGTCCAGTCCGACGCTCTCGACGGCGCCGATGCACTCGGTCACGAGTAGACCGTAGCAGAACCCGAGCATGGCGTTGACCGGGTCACGGGGCGGCCGCCGTGTTCTCGCGAAGAAGTCGAACTCGCTGTTCTCGAGGACTTGCTCCACGGCGCCGAAGTAGATCCGGGCCGCATCTCCTTCGACGCCTCGGACGTGGTTGGCGGTGCGGGCATCGGCCAGCCTCGACACGCGCTCGCGGATCTGGGCGGCGCGCGCGGCGAGGCGTGCGGCGGCGGTCGGCTCCTGCTCGTCCCGCGCCCATCGCTCCACGACTTTCCGACTGTTCTGCAGTTTCGCCGCGACGACGGCCTTCGACAACGCGAGCGAGTGCCAGTCATCGACGACCGCCCGATACTGGGACGTGCGCAGATGGACGTTGCCGCCGGTCCGGGCGCCGACGACGAAACGAATGGCTCCGCCCGTCTGGAGTGCGGCGACCCGCACGCCGCGCCGGACACACGCCTCGATCGCCTGCGTGGTGACCTGCGCGCCGCCGAGCAACACCAACGCGTCAATCGCCTCGATGGGGATCTTCTGGCTTCCGTGCGGGGAGGACACGAAGAGCGAGCCCCGGCGGTGCTGCACGCGGGCGCGGTGCTCTCGGACGTATACCGTGCTCAGGTAGCGCATCGGAACACCACGTCCGTCATGTAGCGGGTCACCCGGGCGGGCGTGCTGGCCAGCTCGGGCAGGCAGTGGTGCAGAAGCTGGCACTCTGAGCAACGACGATCGTTGGGTGCGTCCGGCAACTCACCCGTGAGGAGTTGCATGCGGATCGACTCGATGACCTGCCGGACCTCGTCGCGCAGTGTCGGCGTGAGGTCGACGCAGACCCGGCGCCGCGGGCCGCCGTACCAGACGGCGCCCGCCGGTATTTCCACGTCGAGCATCTCTTCGAGGCACAGCGCCTGTGCGCAGAGCTGCAGGTCGGCGGCTGCGCCGTGGCGAACGCCGGACTTGTACTCGACGGGCACGACGGCGGCCGGCGTGATCTCGACTGCGTCTGCGCGACCGGACAGCCCCAGTGCTTCCGACCACAGCGGAATCGCACGGAGCACGCGGCGACCTCGTTCCGTGCGGTGGCGGCCGCTGTCGACCCGCCGGTGCGCCCGCGCGCCCCGCACGGTGTGGGCGTTGTCGCTCCACACGCCGTCGCAGTGGATGAGCGCGCACTGCCGCGGGCAGTACGCGAAGTGCTCGATGGCGGAGATGAGGACGATGGGCTGGTCGGTCACAACCGCTCCGAACCATAGGCCCGTGTGGTGTCGGCGGAGCCCGTGGGCTTGAATGGAACACTCCGCCACGCGGCGTGGATGCCATATTGCAGCCAGGTCTTTTGCTTGTCGTGTCGCCAGACATCCAGGAGCGCGTCGATGCTGGCGTTGTCCAGCGACGGACTCCACGCAGGCCAACGAAGGAGCATGCCTCCTGGCTGGTCGTTGGCCTTGGACCAGCCTCGCTGCAACCCGCCAGCCGCCACGGAACGGCTCAACCGACGATCAACCCCGGCCCCCCGGACCGGATAAAGCGCGAAGCCGAAGAACGCGAGCGTTTCAATGACAGGATGGACCCGCCGCCTCGTACCGTCGGACAGCGACCCCAGTCTGCTCTGATCGAATCCCAGACCATTTGCTTGAATCCGGTCCGTCAGGCCCGCAAGAGAATCGCGGATGTAATCGACTGACGGCGTGACCTTCTTGTGCACGTTCAGCAATCGAGCGTGCAGCCAGATTCCCTTGGGAGCTGGCGGATCGAGCGGCGCGTGAGCCACCTCGCCGTTCTCGTCGACACTGAGATCCGTCATCGTCGACGACAGAGCCCAAGAGTGGGGATCGCCGCGTGCGGCCCGCGCCCGCTCGTCGAAGTCGTCCACCGAGACCTTGCGTCGCAACCGACCGGCACCCTTCCAATCCTCGGCAATCGGCAGATCGGCCAGCATCCCCTCGTCCGGCCAGGACGCCACCACAGCTTCGACCGGGTCGACCTCATCGGCGGAGAGCACCGCGACCGGCGCGCCGTCCTCCGTCCAGTGCAGGCGGAGCCTGTCATCCAGCACGGTCGCGCCCACCGCGGCCAGCCAGCCATTGAGCCACGCCGCCTGCAGGCCGCGACACGTCACAGAATGCATCAACTGGCCTCCGCGGAAGTCGCTGCGGTTCCTGCCGAGATGGCGTGGTCGGCCGTGATGACAATCGCTTCCAGCAGCGCCAAGCCCCACGGGCCGAAGCGGTCGTTGAGTCGGCGGAACCGGGCGGGCTGGCTCCAGTCGACGACCGCCAGGTCGGCAGGAACATCGTATGGCTCGCCGTCGACCACGCCGTGAACCAGGCCCAGGGCGCCGTCTTCCACCGGCGGCACGAGCGGGCGCCCCTTGCCGTGATGACTGATCACCAAGTGAACCAGAAGATCCCGCAGCACCGTTTCGCTCCACCCAGGATTTCGATCGAGCCAACGACGGACGAGCCGGGCCGACAGGTCCTCGTGCCGTCCGCCGCGGGGCCAGTCGGCAGCGATACGGTCCCGCTCCCACAGGTGGCGGGGTCTCTCCGACTTGGCCATCGGGATGCGGAACTTCCCGTGGGGATCGAGCCAACGCTGGAAGCGCCGCTCCGCCTTGCCGATGTCGTGCAGGCGACCGGCGCGCTCGACGACATCCGCCAGCCGCGTATCGAGACCGAGACGGTCGGCGACAGACCGCGCCCGCGCCGCCACCGCCCGCCCGTGCAGGTCCAGCTCGGTCGCGGCGGGAGCCAGCGAGGTCTCGTCGAGTTCGCTGCTTTGCGGCTCGGCCGCGGCGTCTCGCGCCGGCAGCCGGGGCGTCTCGCGCGCTGGGGTGACAGGCTGCGTCTCCAGGGAGGCGACGAAACGGTTCCACTCGTCCGGCTCCCAGCCGCCTGGGGGCCCGGCGCTGGCCAGCGCTTCCAGGATTTCCTCGATCGCCTCGTCCTGCTCCGCCGGATCGGGGTCGTCCGCGTCGTCCACATCGCCGAGCACCCGGTCGAGAAGATGCCCCACCGAGACGCCGCACAGGCGCCGGAGGGCATCGGCGTCGAGAGGCACCCCCTTCCCCGGCAGGGACACGTCCATGACCGGCACCGCGCTCGACGCGTTCCATCCGAAGTCATCCAACAGACCGCGGTCCGTCGGCAACACCACCTGGTCGCCCGGTCTGAGGTCCGGGGCGACGCACTGCTCCACCGTGACGCCGTCGGCGCTGAGGCGGCACAGGTTCCCGTCGTCGCCCAGCGCGTCCCGCACTTCACCGATCGGTACGTCGACCGCCTCGTGGTCTCGTGCGCGCGGCCACAGCAGCGCGCCCTCCGCGGGAACGTGCGCACGCCAGAGCAGCGACACGGCATAGTCCGGCGCGGCGATGCCGGAGAAGTAGGGTTCGACCGGCGCCTCGCCGGCGGGGGGAGTCGTGGTCTTGATCCACTCCCACAACAGGCCGTACAGAATCTCCGGCGCCCGACCGGGACGGTCTTCCGGCGCGCCGAGTACGTCGGCGACCCAACGAGGCGACACCTCCACGGTTCGCGACGCGCTGTTGCTTGCCGCGTCCTGCAGACGACGGAGCACGGTTGCGGGTTCCCGACCGTAGACCGGCCACCCGTCGGATCCCGCGGCAGAGTTCTTGCGCTTCCGCGGCGGCTTCGGCGGCGGCGTGTGAACGTAGGCGGCGCGGGCGTGCGCATGACACCCCAGCCGGTTCAACCGTCCGAGCCGTTGGGTCAGGGCGCGCCCACCGCACGTCTCGGTGACCAGATATTCGGCGTCGACATCGGCGCCTACCTCCAGGGTCTGCGTGGCCACGACGATCAGATGCCGCTCGCGGGTCGATCCGGGATCTCGGCCGGCCGCCATGCCGTGGACGGGATCGAGAATCCGGCCGCGCACCCGCTCCGCTTCGCGTTCGCGGGCCCGGCCGGTCAGGAGCAGGACGTCGGCCGCTCCGCCCGACATTCCCTTGCGGAGGCGGTCGAACGCCGCCCGCGCCGTGACCGGCGTGTTGGCGAACACGATGCACGACGCGGGTCGGGGCGCACCGCCGAGCAGATCGAGCGCGGCGGCGGCCAGTTTCTTCGCCGTGTCCGCGGGCTTCCCCGCGCCGTCCTCTGTTTCGTCGCGCAGCGCCAAGAGCTTGGCGGCGTCGAGGCGTTGCCGGACTACCGCGTGCGCCTCGTCGTCATCGTCGAGTTCGAACCGCTCGTTGCCGCTTGCGTCGCCGGTCGCGGTCAGAGAGACCAGTACGGGCCGCGACCGCGCGGCGCCGAGAATCGCCTGCGCGCCCGGCGTGCATTCCGCGAGGGCCGGCAACAGCTTCTGCAAGTGCGGCGCCAGATGTGCCTCGTCCAGCAAGACCAGGCTGTCGGTACCGGCCATGGCGGCATCCACCACACGCATCCGCGACCGCGACCCGTAACCGCGGAACAGCAGCCGGGAGCCGTACATGGGAAGCGTGCACAGCACCACCGCAGGCCGGGAAGGATCGGTCGGTGTGCGCGAGGCGACTCCCCCGCGCAACCGGATCACCTCCAGAGGATCGGCGCTATCGGGACCGGGGGACAATGCGCGCAGTCGGACGGCGACCGTCGAGAGAACCTGCAACGACTCGTCGTCGAGCCCTTCCTTCAGGCGGTCACTGGACGCCCTGGTAGTCAACGCGTGTCCCGCGTGCTGGCGGCGTCGCAGCTCCTCTTCAGGGTTGGCCGGATCACTGAGCAGCACGCTGAGCGTCTCGGCGTGTTCAGCCGTCGAGTCGACGAGCAGGCGGCGGTTGACGACCCACCAAATGCGGGTCGGCGCGGTGCGGCGCGCCGGCAGCCGGTCGGCCTGCGACGCCAGCCACCAGACGGCGACGTCGAGGCAGGCCGTCTTCCCGAGGCCCGTCTGGACACCGATCTCCTTCGGCCATCGTTCGTCCGCGGCGACTCGATCCGCCAACCGGGCCTGCCACGGGAACGGTTCGCGTCCGTGAACGGCGCGATAGAACGCCGAGAACTCCGGCATGGACGGAAGCCCAGCGCGCGCGGGCGTTCGCGATGCGGTCACGGGGAGATCCGCTCCCGGCGCGGTCTGCCGTCCGGCGGGCGGCATCGAAGAACCGACGTGGGAATTGCGGTCATGGCGTGTTCCCGGTGTATTCGGGTCTCAACCGCTCCGCCTTTTCGACGAACCAGCGTCCATGTCATGGCTCGCCTTGCCGCTCAGGAGTCCACCGGCGCACAGAGCCCGAGCCCGCGCTGTCTCGCGCGCCCGATCACGACGGGGCCCGGGATCGGTTCGGCAAACCGCAGTTCAACGTGCGAATAGGGAAACCCCACGCGGCCGGGGCGATTCACTTCCACCGGCGCCAGGTCGACGGCGCCCCGCAGCAACGGCGTGCGCGCCGCACGGATTGCGGTCGGCGCGGGCAGACCGGCGTGCCGGCACCAGCGCGTCACTTCGACGAGATCGAGCACGCCGTGGCGCTCGTGGACGGCGGGGAACGCCGTCGCCCAACGCCGCGCCGGCCGGGTCCAGCGGTCCGGCAGTGCGGCCACCGGACGCCGTTCGTCGTCCCGGGGCGTGACCGACACATCGATCCCGCGTCCGATGAGCCGCGGCACCGCCCGAGCCGCGTCCGCCGCCCGGCGGATCATCGCGGCGTCGCATCCGGGCGGCATCCACAGCGCCAGGCCGTGGATGCGACCGCGCGACCGCGGGAAGCCGACGTCGGGCAGAGCCAGGTAGCGGGCGATGTCGTAGCCGGCCGCGTCGAACCCGTGCCCGTGCAGCACGTCCGGCGGCTCGCCGTGGATCGCCTGGTGCCGGCTGAGCACGGCGTCCTTGAACAGCGCCGTGACCGCGGCGACACGGCGTCCGGACACGGCGTGGTCGAGACGGAGCCATGCCGCGACCTCTCCATGCGTGCGTGCTGCCGCGGGCGCCGGCGAGCGGTACGCCGTCGCGTGGTTCATCGCCGGGTACTGCGAGCGGGAAATGGCTGCGCCGTGTTCGGACCATGCGTCGTACAACGTGTCGAGTAAACGCAGACGTCCGGCCGCAGGCGTGGCGATCATCACGTCTCCACGCGGATCGGGAACGAAGGCCCCCCATGTCTTCGCCGACCGCGCCGGCTGAGCCTCTTGCGACACGCGCACCCGTATCGGCGAATCGGATGCGCCCAGATAGCCGATACGCGCGGCGCGCCGGCGGAGCGCGGCGAGCGTCGCGACAGGCGGCGGTTCGACTTTCCACGCATAGACCACGTGCGGCTGCCGCGCCGACACGCGTACGCCCGGCCTCACCTGCACGCCGCCGCGTCCTGCGTACTCGAGATGCGTGGACTTGGCGGCGGTCCCCTTGTGCTCGACGACGAAGCGCGGCTGCAACGACTGATGCCACGGCTTCGGGTCTGCGTGAACCGTCGGCGGCGGCAGGCGTTCGAACCATTCCAGCTCGACGCCGTCAGTGATCCGGCAGCGCGCCCCCGTACCGTCGGCCGCGACCAGTGCGGCGAAGAGACGTGCCGGCGACGGTGGCCACTCTCCGCGGGTCCGGCCGCCGGTGTTCGCCGCGCCGTCCGGATCGCCGCGGAACGTTCCGTGCAAGAGTTCCACAGAGACGACGAACATCAGTCGTCACCCCAGATCCGGCCACGTCGCACGAATGGCCTGCTTGAGGTTGTCCTTGGGCGCGAGGACCGTGGGCGGCTGCTCCCAACCGTCCAGCGGCACGCCGGCGGACGCCGCGTGGTCCTTCGCGCTACGCAGCAGTTGCGTCGTCGCAGTGGCGCCGCCGATGGTGCAGACCACATCCTCGTCGCTTCCGAGCCAGGTCGCCGTCGTCTTCGCTGGGCGGAGCTCGGCACCCGAGCGCAGGGCGAACCCCCGTCCGAACGCCAGGACGTGCGCATGCAACCCCAGCGCGACCAGCAGGGCGCGCGCCGCACCATCGCGGTTCGCCTGGGCGTCCCGCCCCAAGCTGACGCGCCGGAGCTGCGCGAACGACACCGTGGCTCTCTGGGTGATCCGCGCGAAGGACACCGCCCCCGGTGTCTCGTCCGCCAGCGGCACCTGGCCGTGGCCGATTTTAGACAGCTTCTCCTTCTTCTCCTTCTGCTTCCGCTCGCCCTTCGTCGCCTCGACGAGATTCCAGTCCAGCAGGTCACGATCGTGGATCCTGACAGGCTCCTCGACGCTGAGGTTCAACGGGTCGCCCTTCAGCCCGAGTACCTTCGTGTCCGTCGTTGCCGGATTCCAGCCCACGATCTCCGACACCCAGGCGCGGGCGTGCTTGCTGTTGTGGCGCTTCTTGCCGAGGTGCGACTGCCAGAACCCGTACAAGAGCGCCTGCGGGAACCACGCCATCAGCGGGCCGCAAGCCTGCGCGGTGGCACCGAAGATCGCCTTGCCGACCTCGGTCTTCGTGAAGTCCGTGTCCCCGAGTCTGGCGTCCCGGAGGTACGCGTCAGCGTTGCGATGCGGGAACTGCAGGCTCGACAGGCGCCTGGGCAGATGGGAGGGCAGGTTGGACACGTCCGAAAAATCGAGGATGAACTCGGGCGCCAGCGTCGTCTCGCGACGCCGGCGCAGGGCGTCCTCCAGCCGGTTGGCCTGCGACGGCACGTTGTCGATCACGATGACCGGCGTGGGCGCATCGTCGGTCGGCGCCGCCCAGCGGCGGTCCTCCTGATACTTGCCGCCCTCGTACACGGCGGGCTTGACCGGGGCGCCCGGGCCAGCGACGGGGACGAGCTCCGTGTCGATACGGATCCCGTCGTCCGACGAGTCGTCCCCGCAGCCCTTGAGCAGCAGGTCGAGATCGAGGTCGATGCGAGCCATGACGTCTCCGTGTCTCCGAGAACGGCAGCCAACGTGTCGACCGCTGTATCGGCTCATGGCAGCCGGCCCTCCAACCCGTGAGGGCGACGTCTTCCAACTGTGGTTCAACGAGGACATCGACCGCGAAGCGAGGGTGGCGCCTTCGCGGACCTGGACAGTCCGGCCTTCCTCCAGGGCGACGCCGTGCACGAAAGCGGCGCTCCGGCGTCCGCTCTCGGCGGTCGCGCCATCGGTGACGACGACGTCGAGTTCGATGCTCCGCGGGTGGTCGACGTCGCGGCATCGCAGTGCTCGTGCGTCTCGGCGGCGCGGGCGCCGGTGTTCCGGATCACGAGCAGATTCGATGTCGCTGGACGCCGTCATCTCCCCTCGGCCGCGGAACCGTAGAGGATGATCTGATCCAGTTGCAGTCGATCGACGACGAACGCGACCGCCGCCGGCCCGTCAGCAGGCCGGCTCGGGCAGAGTGAGGCAGTGCAACGTGCCGAGGCCGAGAACGAGATCGACGGCGTGAATGCCCACCACCTCGCGGTCGGGAAACAGCTCGGCCAGCCGGCCGAGGGCCACCCGGTCGGCCGGGTCGTTGAAGGTGGGGACGAGGACCAGACCGTTGGCGACGTAGAAGTTCAGGTAGCTGGCGGGCAGCCGTTGGCCGCCGAACCGGAGCGGCCGTGGCATCGGCAGCGGGACCACCGTGAGGGAGCGGCCGCCCACCTCGGCTGCCCGGAGGCGCCGCAGGTTGTCGGCCAACGGCGTGTGGTTCTCGTCGGCGGGGTCCGGCTCTTCTGCGGCGACGACGGTGGTCGGGCCGACGAACCGCGCAATGTCGTCCACATGGCCGTGGGTGTCGTCGCCGGCGATGCCGCGCCCGAGCCAGACGACGGTGTCGACGCCGAGATGGGTCTTCAGCGCCCCCTCGACGTCCTCGCGGTCCATGCCCGGGTTCCTCGTCTGCACGACCGGGTCGAGGAGACACTCCTCGGTCGCCAGCGCGATTCCGGTCCCGTTGACGTCGATGCTCCCGCTTTCGAGGACCATCGGCCGCCGCCGGCCGCCGATACGCGGCACGATGCGTCGCACCTGCCTCGCGGCGGCGATACGAGCCGGCAGCCGGTTGTCGTGGGCCCAGTCGTCGTACCTGGCCCAGCCGTCGAAGCGCCAGTCCACGAGGGCCACCTCGGCCGGCGACCGCGAGACGGGGGCGCGCCGCACGAAAGTCCCGCCCGAGTCGCGAACCCAACTGCGGTTCGTCGGGAACCGGTGAACGCCGACGCGCCCAGGGTCGACCCCGGCCCGGGTCAGCCGTCCAAGGGCCCGCCGCTCCGAACCGGCGTCGGAGAACACGATCTCGACCGGCTCGACGGCGGCGAGCCGGCGCACGATCTCGACGTAGCACCACCGGACCGCCTCGATCTTGCCAGGCCAGTCCAAGCGGTTGTGTGGCCACGCGATCCAGGTCGCGCGGTGGGGCTCCCACTCGGCCGGCATGATGTAGCGGTCGTCATCGAGTCGGGCCTCCGGCGCCGGCGGCGAGGCAGTTCGGCGGTTCAACACGCTGGTTGACGACTCTCCGGCGATGGTTGCGAAGCGTCGCGGGCCGACCCCGAACGTTCAGCGGTGACGCGGCACTGACGCTCTTCCGCCTCTACTTTCCGGGGGTCGGACTCGATGTCTCGCCGCGCGCCCCCTCCGTCGAGCAGCCGCGCGGTCAGGCCCGCATAGGTGTCCACGCGGCGATCCCGGAGGAACGGCCATCCCCGCCGCTGGCGCTCGACGGCCCCGCTGTCGCACTCCGCCAGCACCACCTCGTTCCCGTCGATCGACCCCTCGGCCAGGATCCGTCCGGCCGGGTCGCAGATGAACGATCCGCCCCAGAACTGCAGCCCGCCGCCGGGAGGGCCCTCGTGCCCCACCCGGTTGACGGCGGCGACGAAGACGCCGTTGGCGATGGCGTGGGCCCGCTGCACGGTGCGCCACGCGTCGTGCTGGGCAGCTCCTTCCGTGTCGCGCTCGGCCGGGTGCCAGCCGATGGCGCTCGGATAGACGATGAGGTCGGCGCCGCCCAGCGCGCTCAGGCGCGCGGCCTCGGGAAACCACTGATCCCAGCAGATCAGCGGCCCGATACTGGCGAACCGCGTCTGGAACACCGGATAGCCGAGGTCGCCGGGCGTGAAATAGAACTTCTCGTGGTACAGCGGGTCGTCGGGGACGTGGGTCTTGCGGTAGCGGCCGATCAGCGAGCCGTCGGCGTCGATGATGGCGACCGCGTTGTGGTAGACGCCGGCCGCGCGTCGCTCGAAGACGGGGACCACCAGCACCACGCCGAGATCGGCGGCGAGGGCCGCGCAGCGGTCGGTCGTGGGACCCGGCACCGGCTCGGCGAGATCGAAGTTGGCCGCGTCCTCACGCTGGCAGAAGTAGCGGCAGGCGAAGAGCTCCTGCAGGCAGACGATCTGCGCGCCGCGCGCCGCCGCCTGACGGACCAGATCGACGGCGGTCGCGACGTTCGCGGTCACGGCCTCGCCGCAGGCCATCTGCACCAGACCGACCGTGAACCGCGGCGTCTCTCGTGTCGACATCGGACATGCCCGCGTCCTTGCGGGCCGCAGGCCCGGGCGGCGTTCAGGGCCGCGCCGGGGCGCGAGGCCGCCGGCGACGCAGCGCGCGGGTCGCGCCGGAAGACAGGCCCGCAGGAAGGGCGACGCCGGCGCGACACGAAGGCCGGCTCGGCGTTCGGCCCGTTCCGCGGCGCAACGTCTGGTGGTCCGTCGCGTCTCAATCTTCGGACACGGACATGGTCTGCCGCCTGCAATCGCCGAGGAATCTGCGCGGCAGACCCGAACGGTCAGCCGTGACGCAGCATCAGCCCTCGATCTGCAGCACCTGCAGCTCGCGCTCGGCGTTCGGGAAGTAGAGCGAGGTCGGGAACTCGTCCATGATGCGCTGGAACGTGGCCCGGGCGTCTTCGGCCCGGCCGGCCAGCCGGTAGGCGCGTCCCAACTGCATCAGGATCCCGTCGACCGGCAGCGGGCCGTCGGCGGCTGACACCGACGACGGCTCGAGCAGGGCGATGGCCTCGTCGTAGGAGCCGCGGGACATCTGCACGCTCGCGAGTCCCAGGGTGGCCATGCGGCCGTAGACACCGCCCGGGTCGCCGTCGATCACCCGCTGGTAGTGCTCCGCCGCCTCGTCGTCACGTCCGAGGGCGGCGAGGGCCGCGGCGGCGCGGTACCGGGCGGTGACTCCCGACGGCGTGTTCGGATACGCATCGGCCGCCTCCAGCAGCATGGGCAGCGACGCCGACATCTTGGCCTCGACCGTGGGATAGGAGCCGGGCGGCTGGGCGAACGGCGGCTCGGTCGTCTCCGGGTCATCCCCGCTCGTCGCATCCGCCGGCGGCGGCACGACCGGCGCGTCGGCGATCACGAGGGCCTCGGCGAGCAGGACTCCCGCCGTCGCTTCCGCCCGCTGCGACCACCAGGTGTAGCCGCCGAACAGCACGACTCCGGCCAGTGCGATGCCGCCGGCGACGGCGAGCCCGGTTCCCCAGCTCTCGGCCCGGTCCTGGAACCGCGCCATCGCCACGGCGAAGGCGTTCTCTTTCAGGTGATGCCGCTCACTCCGCTTCATTCGCGTCTTCCTGCCTGTTGCTCGGCGTTGCCCGGCGCCTGCGCATCGTTCTCGGCGAAAAGTGTACCAGAGACGCGGCTCCGGCTACGTTCGGATTGGCGCGCGTGCCTGGATTCGAACCAGGGGCCTACCGCTTAGGAGGCGGTCGCTCTATCCGACTGAGCTACACGCGCGCATCGGGAAACGCTCCAGTGTAGCAGAGGCCGGCCCCTGGGGGGTGACTCGAAGCATCGAGAATGGCGGGTTCGCGGTGGTCGGGCTCGGCGCTGCGTCGATGGCGGTCACACGTTCCACGGCAGCATCGGTTTCAGCGGGTAACCCGACTCGTCGAGCAGCCAGGCCGGCCGACGGTAGGACACCGCGGCGGAGCGGGTGAGGTCGATGGCGCCGACCAGTGATTCGCGTTCTCCCACGGTCGTCCCGCCCACCCGGACCACCCAGCTCACTCCGCCGTCCGGGCGCGGCTGGTGAGAACAGATCACGTCGTGTGACTCGTCCGGAGACTGGAACATGTACCGCTTTTCGGCGGAACCGCAGTCACGCTATACCCTTCCCCGGCGCGCCCGCCACGCTAGACCGCGCCGTAGGCGAGCATGGCGTCGGCGACCTTGACGAAGCCGGCCACGTTGGCGCCGCGGACATAGTCCACGCCGCCGCGCCCGTCGTCTCCGTAGGCGCAGCACTTCTCGTGGATCTCGGCCATGATGGTCCGCAGCCGCTCGTGGACCTCCTCGCGGGACCAGCTCATGCGCAGCGCATTCTGGCTCTGCTCCAGGCCGGACACCGCCACCCCGCCGGCGTTGGCGGCCTTGGCGGGACCGAAGAGGACCCCGGCCGCGAGAAAGCGCTCGGTGGCTTCGAGGCTGCACGGCATGTTGGCGCCCTCGCCGACGGCCCGGACACCGTTCTCGATCAGGGTCTCGGCGTCGCCCACGTCGAGCTCGTTCTGGGTCGCGCACGGCAGGGCGACGTCGCAGGGCACGCTCCAGGGTCTGGCCCCGGGGTGATAGGCGCAGCCGAAGCGGTCGGCGTAGGCCGAGATGCGTCCCCGGCGGACCTCCTTCAGGTCCTTGACGAACGCCAGCTTCTCGGCGTCGACGCCGTCCGGGTCGTGCACGAACCCGCCGGAATCGGACAGGGTCACGACCTTGGCGCCGAGATCGACGGCCTTCTCGGCCGCATAGATCGCGACGTTGCCCGAGCCGCTGACGGCGCACGTCCGGCCCGCGATCCCCTCGCCGCGCCGGCTCAGCATGTTCTCGACGAAGTAGACGCAGCCGTAGCCGGTCGCCTCGGTGCGGATGAGGCTGCCACCGAAGGCGACGCCCTTGCCGGTGAGGGTGCCGGCGAAGCGGTTGTTGATGCGCTTGTACTGGCCGAAGAGGTACGAGATCTCCCGAGCCCCGACCCCGATGTCGCCGGCCGGCACGTCGACGTCCTCGCCGATGTGGCGCGCGAGCTCGGTCATCATCGAGTGGCAGAAGCGCATGACCTCGGCGTCGCTCTTCCCCTTGGGGTTGAAGTCGGCGCCACCCTTCGCTCCACCCATCGGCAGGCCGGTGAGGCTGTTCTTGAAGGTCTGTTCGAAGCCGAGGAACTTCAACACCGAGAGGGTCACGTTGCGGTGGAACCGCAGTCCGCCCTTGTAGGGGCCGATGGCGTTGTTGAACTGCACGCGGTACGCGCGGTTGGTGCGAACGTGGTTGCGGTCGTCGAGCCAGCACACCCGGAAGACGATGATGCGGTCGGGCTCGGTCATGCGCTCGACAATCCCGCCCTCGGCATACCGGGGGTGGTCGCGCATGAAGGGAATGAGCGAGCCCATGACCTCGTTCACGGCCTGGTGGAACTCGGGCTCGCCGGGGTTGCGGCGCATGAGGCCGCGCATGAAACGGTCGAGGTCGAGGTCAGTCATGACGCCCCACTCTGCGATCCGGCGAAGCGGCGCCGGGCCCGGCGGACACCACGTCCCCGCTCGGCGCGTGATGCGCCGCTCTCGCCCGTTCGCCCCGGCGGCGCGGCCGGTGTCCTCGGTGTTTCGGCGATCAGGAAAGCGGGTCCGGCTCGACAGGCGCCTCCGCAAGTTCCTTCAGCGCCCGCGACACGCGCACGTACTCTTCGTACCGGCGCTGGTACTGCTCGAGCTTCTCCCGTTCCAGGGCATCGAGGCGCGCCCGCAACGGGGACGCCGTCTCGTCGGTGGCCCGTTCCAGCTCCGCCTCGATGGCCTCGCGCCGGGCGCGGTGCTCCGCGTCCTGGCGCCGTTCCCAGTCGAGCCACTCCGTGCTCCAGCGGGCGTGCGCCGCTTCCAGGTCGGCGGGGCTGAAGGGGAACCGCGTGTCGCTGCCGTGTTCGAGAATCGCGAACGCCACGGGAAATGCCCGTCGGGCGGCGGCGGCCACCGAGCACCAGGCCACGAGGGCGCGCGGATCGGCGTGCGCCCGCTCGCATGCCGGACCGAGGATCGCCAACAGGTCGAGCACTTGCGCATCCCGCCGGCGAGTCGTGAGCGCCTCCGCGATGCGGATGGCGCCGTACCCGATGGCACCCGCAACCGCCACCAACGCAAACTCGATCATGGATCGTGTCCTGTCGCGCGAATCAGTACTGCAGGCCGACGAAGAGCGGCGTGTCTCCCAGCCGCTTGCGGCCGTCCAGGAACGTGAGTTCGACGAGGAATGCGATGGCCACCACCTCTCCCCCGGCCCGCTGGACCAGATCGCGAACGGCGGAGGCCGTGCCGCCGGTGGCGAGCAGATCGTCGACCACGAGCACGCGCTGCCCCGCTTCGATGGCGTCCTCGTGGATCTCGAGGGCGTCCGACCCGTACTCCAGCTCGTACGACTGCCGCAGGGCGGGGGCCGGGAGCTTGCCGGGCTTGCGGGCGGGGACGAAACCGGCGCGCAGACGGCCCGCGACCGGCGCCCCGAGGATGAACCCGCGGCTCTCGATGCCCACCACCAGATCGATGCGCTCGTCGCGGAACGGCTCGGCCAGCCCATCGACGGCGTCGGAGAGGCCGGCGGGGTCGCGCAGCAGGGTGGTGATGTCGCAGAAGTTGATGCCCGGTTTCGGGAAGTCCGGCACGTGACGGATTTTCGACTTCAGATGCTCCATGTGTGCGTCTCGCCTCTGACTCTGTGGCCCGTCATCGTCCCGCGGCGGGCTGACGGCGCCCCTCTCGGCGTGCTGCGGCGGCCTCGACGCGGAACGCCGGCGCCGCGGCGGACGGCGCGCTACGGGGTCTCGATGCGAAATGCCGGCGGCGCCGCGCCGGGCGTCGTCTCGGTCGCCGCGACGGCATCGACACGCGCAGCCGGCGGTCCCTGTCGCAGCGTCCGCTCGAACCGCTCCATCGCTTCGGCGTCGCCCTCGGCCTCGACCTCGACCCGCCCGTCCGGGAGGTTCCGCACGAAGCCGCGGAGCCCTTCCCGGGTGGCGGCGTCACGCGCGTGGAACCGGTACCCGACGCCCTGCACGCGGCCGGAAACCACGAACCGCCTCGAGACGATCACTCCCCCTCCGGGATGCCGGCGCCTCGCCCCGTCCCGGCGGCCAAGACCGCGGCGACTGGCGCGTGACGCCGATGCGTGCGGCCCCTCGGCCGACCCGGCGTCTGCTCGCGCCCGGCAGCGCGCGATTATATCCGAACGCCGGCCGTTCGGCGCTTCGCGATGGGTTCGACAGGGAGGAAACCAACGACGTGGGAAGGATGGTCGGGGCGAGAGGATTTGAACCTCCGACCCCTCGGTCCCGAACCGAGTGCTCTACCAGGCTGAGCCACGCCCCGACACAATCGCTTATTGTACCTCAACTGCGTCCGATTCGGCGAGGAATTCGACGGCGCCGAGGGCGGCGTGGTTCGTCCAGTCGGGATGCAGCGGCGTGACCGAGATCCAGCCGCCGCGTATGGCCTCGTGGTCGGACCGTTCGTTCGGCTCCCAATCGAGCTGCGCGGACTCTATCCAGACCGATGTGCGTCCCGCCCCGGCGGAGCCGGTCGTGCTGAAGGTCTGGCGCCGGGTCGCCTGCACCGTGACGCGGATGCCGCGCGGAATCATGCGCGGGATGTTGACGTTCAGCAGCGTGCGGCGCGGCAGTCCCTCGAACAGCACCGCTTCTGCGAGTTGCCGGGCGATGTAGCCGCCCCCGGCGTAATCCATCCGCCGGCTGCGCTGAAGCGAGACGGCGATGGCCGGGACTCCGAGCAGCGCCCCCTCCAGGGCCCCGGCCACGGTGCCCGAGTAGGTCACGTCGTCTCCGATGTTCAGTCCGTCGTTGATGCCCGACACCACGAGATCCGGGATGCCCCCGAGCACCTCGGACACCGCGATGTTGATGCAGTCGGCCGGCGTGCCGTCGACCGAGTGCCACCCCGGCGTCACCTCCCTGAGCTGAAGCGGCCGGCGCAGGGTCAGCCCGTGTCCCACGGCGCTGCTCTCCGCCGCCGGCGCCACGACCGTCACGCGACCGAGGGGAGCGAGGCCGTCGGCCAGCGCCCGCAGTCCCTCCGCCTCGATGCCGTCGTCATTGGTGACGAGAATCTGTCGCATGTCTGCCAAGAAAGCGGCGCCGGCCGCCCCCGGGCCGGTTCCGAGGAACCCGGCGCCGACCCCGGAACGCACGGGCGCTCACCGGGCGCGGTCCGGCTCGATGCCCCAGGGCCGGGCCCAGTCGAGCCCCGCGAGGGTGTCGCCGGCGGGGCGGTACTCGCAGGCCACCCAGCGCTCGTAGCCCCGCTCGTCGAGCACGTCGAACAGGTAGGGATAGTGTACCTCCTGCGCGCCGTCGGGCTCGTGCCGGCCCGGTACCCCCGCGATCTGGATGTGGCTGATGACGTCGAGGTTGGCCTTGAGGGTCTCGGCGAGACAGCCCTCCATGATCTGCATGTGGTAGACGTCGTACTGGAGGAAGACGTTGTCCTCGCCCACGCGGTCGATGATGCGCAGGGCGGCCGCGGTGCGGGTCAGGAAGTAGCCCGGCATGTCGCGCGTGTTGAGCGGTTCGAGGAGCAGGCGCACGCCGAAGGGGCGGGCCGCCGCCGACGCCCGCCGCAGGTTCGACACGAAGGTCGCCTCGGCTCCCGCGTCGTCGGTCGTCCCCGCCAGGCAGTGCACCTGCCGGCAGCCCGTGGCCCGGCAGTAATCGAGGGCGCGCGTCACTCCCTCGTCGAACTCCGCCTCCCGCCCCGGGATGGCGCCCACCGCCGACGGCAGGTTGAAGAGGACCGCCTCGAGACCGCTCGCCCGGTATGCCGCCGCAATCTCCTCCGAGGTGTGCTCGTAGGGGCTCTGGATCTCCGCGCCGGTGAACCCGACCCGTGCGGCCAGCGCGAACCGGTCGAGCATGTCGACCTCGCGGAACATCATCGAGAAGTTGGCGGCGAGCCTCGGCATGGCTCCAGACGGTATCATGAACGGAGGATGAGCCGAACGTCACCCGCCGCGCCGTTCGACGCGGTGCTTCTCGTCAGTTTCGGCGGCCCCCAGGGACTCGACGACATCCGGCCCTTTCTCGCGAACGTGCTGCGCGGGCGCCGCGTGCCTCCCGCCCGCGTCGAGGAAGTGGCGCGGCACTACGAGCGCTTCGGCGGCGTGTCGCCGATCACGCGACTGACCCGGCAGCAGGCCGCCGGGCTGCAGGAGCGGCTCGACCGGGACGGTCCCCCGCTGCCCGTCTACGTCGGCATGCGCAACTGGCGTCCGTTCCTCGCCGACACCCTGAGGGAGATGTCGGGGGCGGGAATTCGGCGGGCGATCGGATTCATCCTGGCGGGCTTTCGGTCGTGGTCGAGCTGTGAGCAATACCGCGACAACGTGCTGACCGCGCGCGGCGAGCTACGCGCCGCCGGCCATCGCGACGTCGAGGTGTGCTACGTCGGCGACTGGCATGCCCACGACGGCTTCATCGAGGCGTGGACGGTGCGGGTCGCCGCCGCGCTCGATGCCTTGCCCGCGTCCGAGCGGGATCGGGCGCGGCTGGTGTTCACCGCCCACAGCATCCCCCGCGGCATGGCCGGTGCGGCGCGGTACCAGGAGCAGTTGGACATGTCGGCCCGCCTCGTCGCCGAGCGCCTCGGACGCCCCGACTGGGCGCTCGTCTTCCAGAGCCGCAGCGGACGGCCCCAGGACCCCTGGCTCGATCCCGATGTCTGCGACTACCTGCGGACCGCGGCGGCGGACGGCCTCAAGGCGGTGGTCCTGTGCCCCCTGGGGTTCGTGGCCGATCACGTCGAGGTGCTCTACGACCTCGACGTCGAGGCGGCCGAGGTCTGCGCGGAGCTCGGCATCACGATGCGGCGGGCGGCCGCGGTCAACGACGACCCGCGCTTCCTCGACATGATGGCCGACGTCGTGCGTTCGACGGTCTGTCGCTACCGCAGCGGACGTCCCCTGCCCATCTGCCCCGCCGAGCCGCCGACCGCCCGAACCTGAAACGGCGGCGTACACGGCGAGACCCCTTCGGCTTCACGATTGGGCGAATCGCCGCGCGGAGACCTTCGCGCACGCCCTCCACCTGAGCCATCCGCTCGTGGAACAGACGCACCGGCCGGCTCCGAGTGCCGATGCCTCCTGCACACGTCGCGGACCTGGGCGCGCCGACTCCTTCAGTGGAGCGCGCATCTCGCCCCGCAGACTCCGGAACGGAAGACGGCGATTCGTGGTGAGGTCCGTGATGGTGCGCCGACGACGACGGTTCGGACAGTTGCGCCGCTGTCGACGCCTGGCCGCGACAGCAGGAAACGCGGGAGACCGCGCCGCCCGCTGCCGCGCTTCGACGACGACCGGACCGTCCGGGACGGCTATCCGGCGACCGGTTCCGTGGCGCAGTGCTTGTCGAACGCGGCCGTCAACTGGGCCGCGATGGCGGGCGCTTCCTGGTTCTCGATCTGGTGGCGCTCCATGAAGTAGACGAGCTTGCCGTCGCGGAGGAGGGCGATCGACGGCGACGAGGGTGGATACCCCGTGAAGTAGCCGCGAGCCCGCTCGGTGGCCTCGATGTCCGCGCCCGCGAACACCGTGGTCAGGTGGTCGGGCTTGACGGCGTGCTGCAGCGAGAGCGCGACGCCGGGGCGAGCCCGGCCCGCCGCGCAGCCGCACACCGAGTTGACGACGACCATCGTCGTCCCCGAGGTCCTGGTCAGGGCTTCGTCGACGTCCGCCGCGGTGCGCAGCTCGCGGACGCCGAACCGGGTCAGTTCCTCGCGCATCGGCGCGATCATGAATTCTGGGTACAAGCAGATGCTCCTTTCAATGCGTTGCCCGTGGTCAGATTAGCATAGGAACGCGTGTTCCGTCCCCCGCCGCGGCCGGGAAGCCTCTCTGCGCGCTTCCACGGCGGGGCGCCGCGCCGTGGCAATTCTGCGGAGCCCAGAACCCCGGGGCGGAACTCTCCCCGGCGCCCCGTGAACCAAGCACCCCCCAGGCGAGCTTCGTCCGGGTCGGCGCACTTCCCGGCGGCCGGGGCGCTGCACCGTGAAGGCCGCGCGTCGCCCCCCCGTGTCGGCCGGCCGACACGGGGTCAGGCGTCGCCCCGCAGGCTGGCCGCGGCGATGCGGCGGTTGAAGGCGAGCAGCAGGGCGAGTGCGATGCCCCACTGGAGCAGGCAGGTGCCGAGTGAGCTCACCCGCACGGGATTCCACCACCCGGCGGGGTCGAACACCACCACCGCCTGATAGGTCCACCAGGTGAACATGGCCAGGAACTCGAGGGGGACGAGCCACGTCACCACCCACTCCCAGGCCCGTCCCGCCCGCAGATGGCCGGCGGAGACATCGACGAGCTCGCGCCGGAACCGACCGACCCCGAAGCGCCGCACCCCCATCGCGATGCACAGGCCGCTGATCATGAGAGCGAGGCCCCACACCCAGTCCTGGTTGTCGAAGACGTTGAGGCTCGCCGCAGACGGCGCTCCCCCGACGATGACCGCCGCCGTGACCCAGCGGATGGCCCGCGCGCGCGGCATCCCGGTGTCGATCAGGATGCGCGTGGCCAGCTCGAACATCGCGATCAGCGACGACAGCGCGGCGCAGAACAGGGCGAGGAAGAACAGCGGCAGGAACAGCCCGCCGGCCGGGATGCGGTCGAAGAGCTGGGGTATCCAGATGAAGGTCAGGCCCTGGTTCCCGCTCGCCATCACCGCGAGGGCCTCGTTCTCGGAGAGTATCGCGAACGCAGTCGGCACGATGGCCATGCCCGCCAGCACCGAGGCGGTGTTGTTGCCGAGCCCGATGGCGGTGGAGTTGAGCACGACGTCCTCTTCGCGCTTCACGTACACCGCGTAGGTGAGGATGAGCCCCCACCCCGCCCCCGTCGACCACGCCGACTGGGTCAGCGCCTCGAGCCAGGTGCGGTGGCTGGCGAGCAGCGACAGATCGGGGTTGAAGAGAAAACCGAGCCCCCGCCCTGCCCCCGGCAGGGTCACCGAGCGCACCACCGCCACCACCAGCAGGACGAACAGGGTCGGGATGAGCACCCGGTTGGCTCGTTCGATACCGGCCACCACTCCCCGACTGATGATGGCGGCGGCAATCAGCACTGCCACGATCTGAAACGCGAGCGGCTGCCACACCGAGGCGCTGAAGCTCGTCCAGTACTCCTCGGCGGCCGCGCCCGGCAGGCTGCCGAGCAGGGTCACCGTGAAGTACTTCAGCGTCCAGCCCGTCACCACCGAGTAGTAGAACAGGATCATGACGCTGGTGACGGCGACGAAGCCCCCCAGCCACGCCCAGCGCCGCCCCACCAGGTCGGCGAAGGCCCCGATGACCCCGCGCCGGCTGCCCCGGCCGAGCCCGAACTCGGCGACCAGCAGGGGCAGCGACCACAGGAACAGGAAGAGCAGCCACGGAATCAGGAAGGCGGCCCCGCCGTTCTCGGCCGCGACCCGGGGGAACCGCCACAGGTTGCCGGTGCCGACGGCCATCCCCAGCCCAGCGAGGATCAGCCCCCACCGCGACGAGAAACGGTCTTGTGCTGCCATCTCGAGGGAACTATCCGGCATTGAGAAACGTCGATCAAGGTGCTATTGTTGATATAAAAATATATGCTTGTATCTAACTTAGATACATGATCCGTCCCCGGCGGGCGCTCCTGCGTGCTGGTGCGAATCCACGCACGGGCTCCGGGCGAGGTCGACTGGGGCGCCGGACGGAACGGCGCGGCGGTTGTCGGCGCGGCCGGGCGGGCCTGCCCGCTCGACGGCGACAGAAGGAGAAACCATGAACCTCAAGCGCTATACGGAGAAGTCCCAGGACGCGGTGCTGGCCGCGCAGCAGCTCGCGGAACGGCATCATCACCCGCAGATCGAACCCGAGCACCTGCTCGTGGCCCTCATCGATCAGCCGGACGGCGTGGCGCCGGCGGTGCTGCGACGGCTGGGGGTCGAGCCGCCCCGGCTTCTCCAGGAGGCCCGGAAATGGCTCGAGGGGCAGCCTCGGGTCCATGGCGGGGCCGAGACGGGCCCGTCACCGCGCCTGCGGGCAGTGGCGCAGGCGGCGGAACGCGAGGCCGAGCGTCTGCGCGACGACTACGTCAGCACCGAGCATCTCCTGCTGGCCGTGGCCCTGGAGGGCGGCCGGGCGGAGGCGGCGCGGTTGCTGGCGGCGCACGGGGCCACATCCGCGCGAGTCCTCGAGGCGCTGTCCGCGGTGCGGGGCAGCCAGCGGGTCACCGACCCCCGTCCCGAGGGCAAGTACGAGGCGCTCGAGCGCTACGGCCGCGACCTGACCGCGGCCGCGAACCAGGACCGCCTCGATCCCGTCATCGGGCGCGACGACGAGATCCGCCGCACCCTGCAGGTTCTCGCGCGGCGCACCAAGAACAACCCGGTGCTCATCGGCGAGCCGGGGGTGGGCAAGACCGCCATCGTCGAGGGCCTCGCCCACCGCATCGCGCGCGGCGACGTGCCGGAGGGGCTGAAGGACAAGCGCATCATCAGCCTCGACCTCGGGGCGCTCGTCGCCGGCGCCAAGTACCGGGGCGAATTCGAGGAGCGCCTCAAGGCAGTCCTGAAGGAGATCGCCGACTCGGAGGGCCGCATCGTGCTGTTCATCGACGAGCTGCACACGGTGGTCGGGGCGGGTGCGGCCGAAGGCGCCATCGACGCCTCGAACCTCCTCAAGCCGATGCTCGCGCGCGGCGAGCTGCACACCATCGGCGCCACCACCCTCGACGAGTATCGGAAGCACATCGAGAAGGACGCCGCCCTCGAACGGCGCTTCCAGCCCGTGCTCGTCTCCGAGCCGACGGTGGACGACACCATCAGCATCCTGCGGGGGCTGCGCGAGCGCTACGAGATTCACCACGGGGTGCAGTTCAAGGACGCCGCGCTGGTGGCCGCCGCTACCCTCTCTCACCGCTACATCGCCGACCGTTTCCTCCCCGACAAGGCCATCGACCTCATCGACGAGGCGGCGGCGAAGCTGCGGACCGAGATCGACTCGCTGCCGGCGGAGCTCGACGAGGTCGAACGGCGCATCATGCAGCTCGAGATCGAGCGCGAGGCGCTGCGCAAGGAGAAGGACGCAGCGTCGGCCGAGCGCCTCGCCCGCCTGGAGCGCGAGCTCGCCGACCTCAAGGAGAGCCGCACCCGCCTGCATGCCCGGTGGCAGGAAGAGAAGGCGGCGATCCAGGCGACGCGCGGGCTCACCGAGGAGCTCGAGCGAGTTCGCCTCGCCATCGAGCGGGCCCAGCGCGAGGGCGACTACGCGAGGGCGTCGGAGCTGCAGTACGGCCGGCTGCCGGAACTCGAGCGGGAGATCGCGGCGCAGTCGGCGGCGGGCGGCGACGACGGCGACGACGATCGCATGCTCAAGGAGCAGGTCGACGACGCCGACATCGCCGAGGTGGTCAGCCGGTGGACCCACATCCCGGTGAGCCGTCTCGTCGAGGGCGAGATCGAGAAGCTGTTGAAGATGGAGAGCCGGCTCCACGAGCGCGTCGTCGGGCAGGACGAGGCGGTCACCGCGGTCTCGAACGCCATCCGCCGGGCCCGGGCGGGGCTCCAGGACCCGGCGCGCCCGCTGGGCAGCTTCATCTTCCTCGGGCCGACCGGGGTCGGCAAGACCGAGCTGGCCCGCGCCCTCGCCCGGTTCCTGTTCGACGACGAGCGCGCGATGGTCCGCATCGACATGACCGAGTACCAGGAGAAGCACACGGTGGCGCGGATGATCGGGGCGCCCCCCGGCTACGTCGGCTACGACGATGCGGGGCAGTTGACCGAGGCGGTGCGGCGCCGGCCCTACGCGGTGGTGCTCTTCGACGAGGTGGAGAAAGCGCACCCGGACGTGCTCAACGTGCTGCTGCAGCTCCTCGACGACGGGCAGTTGACGGACGGCAAGGGCCGCACCGTCGACTTCAAGAACGCCGTGGTGATCATGACGTCGAACCTCGGCAGCGAGCTCATCGCAGCGCAGGCCGGTCGCGCCGGCGGTGACGACGATGCGGTGCGGACGCGCGTCTTCGAGACGCTGCAGGCGCACTTCCGGCCGGAGTTCATCAACCGCATCGACGACGTCATCCTGTTCCACGCGCTGGGTCGCGAGCACGTCCGCGAGATCGTGCGGATTCAGCTCCACCGGCTCACCGAACGCCTGGCCGACCGCCGGATGCGCATCGAGCTGTCCGACGCGGCGCTCGACCTGCTGGCCGAACACGGCTTCGATCCGGTCTACGGGGCGCGCCCGCTCAAGCGAACCGTGCAGCGGATGGTGCTCGACCCGCTCGCCCGGCGCGTGCTGGAGCACGAGCTGCGCGAGGGAGCCCTGGTCCGGGTGGATGCGGCTCGTGACGAGCTGGTGTTCGAGACGAGGGATGCCGTCGCCGCGTGACGCCGACGCGGGCGTTCGCGGCCCCGGTCCGTTGCCGGCGGGGTCGGTCGGCGCCGCCGGCCCGGCGCGTTGCCGGCGGGTCGGCCGGCCGACATCGACCGCTCCACGACCCGGCAGGGGTCGGCTGATGTCCGGGGAGTCGACGCCTGCTCCGTCCGAGGCGCGGCGTCGCAGAAGCCTGGCGGATCAGCCTCGACCCACGCCAGGGCGGAGGCGAAGGCGACGGCGGGCTACGGCTCGGATGGGTCGGCCGGCGGGGCGGCCTCTGACGCCTCGAAACCGATGGCGTTGTGGGTGCCGTCGCAGAACGGCCGGTTCTTCGAGGCGCCGCAGCGGCACAGGGCGAAGGGCCGCCGGGCTATCGGATAAGAGACGCCGTTCCAGTCGACGAGGGTCACGTCGTCGCCGGTGACCAGGTAGGGACCGTTCTCTCGCACCTTGATTTCCGCCATCGCCGTCACCCCATCTTCTGCATCGACGCCAGGAAGTCCTGGTTCGATCGCGTCTTGCCCATCTTGTCGAGCAGCAGCTCCATCGCCTCGACTGCCGACAGCGGGTTGAGGACCTTCCTCAGCACCCAGACCCGGTTGAGGTCCTCGGGCCCAATCAGCAGCTCCTCTTTCCGCGTGCCGCTCTTCTGGATGTCGATGGCCGGGAAGACCCGCTTGTCGACCAGCTTGCGGTCGAGGTGGATCTCCATGTTGCCGGTCCCCTTGAACTCCTCGAAGATGACGTCGTCCATGCGGGAGCCGGTGTCGACGAGGGCGGTGGCCATGATGGTCAGCGAGCCCCCCTCTTCGATGTTCCGCGCGGCGCCGAAGAACCGCTTCGGCTTCTGCAACGCGTTCGAGTCGAGCCCGCCCGACAGCACCTTGCCCGAGGGCGGGATGACCGTGTTGTAGGCGCGGGCGAGCCGCGTGACGGAGTCGAGGAGGATGAAGACGTCCTTCTTGTGCTCGACGAGGCGCTTGGCCTTCTCGATGACCATCTCGGCCACCTGCACGTGGCGCTGGGCCGGCTCGTCGAAGGTCGACGAGATGACCTCGCCGTCCACCGACCGCTGCATGTCGGTGACCTCCTCGGGCCGCTCGTCGATGAGCAACACGATGAGATAGACCTCGGAGTGGTTCGCGGCGATAGACTGCGCGATCGACTGCAGGAGCATCGTCTTGCCGGTGCGCGGCGCCGCCACGATCAGCCCGCGCTGCCCCTTGCCGATCGGGGTCATGAGGTCCATGACCCGGGCCGACAGGTTGTCGGTGGTGGTCTCCAGGGTGACCCGCTCCTCGGGGTACAGCGGGGTGAGGTTCTCGAAGAACAGCTTGTCGCGGGCGAAGTCAGGCGACTCGAAGTTGACCGCCTCGACCTTGATCAGCGCGAAGTAGCGCTCCCCCTCCTTGGGCGGACGGATCTGGCCGGAGACGGTGTCCCCGGTCTGCAGGTCGAACTTGCGAATCTGCGACGGCGAGACGTAGATGTCGTCGGGGCCGGGCAGGTAGTTGTAGTCCGGGGCCCGGAGGAAGCCGAACCCGTCCGGCAGCACCTCCAGCACACCCTCCGAGAAGATGAACCCGCTCTGCTCGGTCTGCGCCTTCAGGATCTGGAAGATCAGCTCCTGCTTGCGCATGCCGGTCGCGCCCGCGACGCTGAGGTCCTTGGCGACCTGCGTCAGCTTGGCGATGCTCATGTCCTTGAGTTCGCCGATGTTCAGGCCGTTGGCGGCGCGCCGGTTGGGCTTGCGCGGCGGCTCCGCGGTGGTGGTCTCGGCCGTCGCCGGGGTCGGGGGATTGGGGGACGGGCGCGCCGATGTGCGCTTCTGGTTCGTCGGCATAGGGAGATCAGACTGGAGGTAGAAGTTCGTGAGCCGTGCGTGAGGCGGAACGCGGGGCATCCCGCACGAGGCCCGTGACGAGGAATGACTGTTCGACGCGAGTATAGGCACGCCCAACTGGCGTGTCAACCCGCTGTCGCGGGTCGATTCGACCGCGTTTTCGGCGTCGGAGAGTCAGTACGAGGCGGGGTTCTCGCCGATGCCGACGATGCTGCAGTCGAGAATCGGCTCCAGGCCGAGGGCCCGGGCCCGCGCCACCACCCCGGCGCCGTCTGCGCCGGGATTCAGCCAGACCTCCTCGATCCCCTTGCGGGCGATCTCGTCGATGACCGCCTCCCCGACCGCCGGCTCGAGATAGACGGTCGCGAGGTCGATGCGGCCTGCGACGTCGAGCACCGAGGAATACGCCGGCAACCCCTCGATGACGTCGGCGGCGGTGGTTATCGGCACGACCTCGTAGCCGGCGCGGCGGAACGCCCGAACCGCCTTGTTCCCGAACTTCCTCCGGTCTCGCGATGCTCCGACGACGGCGGCGACTCGGGCCATGCGGCAGTATACCCCCCCGGCCGCGTATACAATCCCGCCGTGCCGTCCGCACGTGCAACCCTCCTCGCGGGCCTCGCGATCCTGACGTTCTTCGTCGGGCTCGGCCGGCCGGCCATCACCGATTCCGACGAGGCGTTCTACGCGCAGGCGGGACGCGAGATGGTCGAGACCGGCGACTGGGTGACTCCCCGCTACAACGGTGAGTACCGGTTCGAAAAGCCGGTGATGTTCTATTGGCTGGTCGCGCTGGCGTATCTCCCGGCCGGCGCCGGCGAGTTCGGCGCCCGGTTGCCGTCGGCGCTGGCCGGGCTCGGCCTCGTGCTCGCCGCGTTCGCGTGCGCGCGTCGCTGGTACGATGACGACACCGCGCTCCTCGCGGGCGCTGTCACCGCCACGAGTTTCGGGTACGTGGCGGTGGCGAGGCAGGCGCTGCCGGACCTCGCGCTCGCCTGCTTCATCACGGCGGCGACATGGGCCGCGTACGAGGCCCTGGTCGTCCCGCGGGCCGCCGACGAGCGCCGGCGGGGATGGCTGGCAGCGGCCGGCGTGGCCCTCGCCGCCGCGTTCCTGACCAAGGGCCCGGTGGGGGTCGCCCTGCCCGCGCTGGCCGTCGGTCCGCTGGCGCTCTGGCGCTGCCTCGCCGAGGAGCGCGCCGCGGGCGGGGGACCGGGGCGGTCCGTCTTCCGGCTCGCCGCCGATGTCGGCCTGCTCGCCGTGATCTGCCTGGCCCTGACCCTGCCCTGGTTCGCGGCGATGACCGCGACGCACGGGACGGCCTACCTCGAGCGCTTCTTCGTCGACGAGAACGTGGCGCGGTTCGCGACCGCCCGATACAACGACCCGCGCCCGTTCTGGTACTACCTCCCGATCGTCATCGGCGGGCTCCTGCCCTGGTCACCCCTGATGCTGCTCTTCTGGCGGCCGGTCCGCGACGTGCTCGCCGGGGTCCGGCGCCCGGGACCGACCGAGGTCCGACTCGGCCTCTGGGCGCTGGCGCCGCTGGTCTTCTACTCGCTGTCGATCGGCAAGCAGCCGCGCTACGTGCTGCCGGTTCTGCCGCCGCTGGCGATACTCCTGGCCCGGGCGCTGTCGCGGGCCCTGGCGCGGCAGGCCGCCGCGGGAACCGGCCGGGACCGGCTCCTGGCGGCCGGGGGGACGGCGTCGGGGCTCGTGCTGCTGCTCTTCGGGGCGGCGGTGGCGAGGGCCGGCGTGCTCCTGGGCGACGGCTCTCTCGCCGCCGTCCGGATCGCGTCCGCCCTGATCGCGCTGGCGGGCGGGGGGGTGGCGGCGGCGGCGTTGTCGTCACGCCCGCGGCTGCTCCCCGCGGTGATGGCCGTCGCCGCCGTGGTCACGGCCCTGAGCCTGCAGTACTCGGTGCTCGCCCCCCCGGGGCCGGAGCCGGTCGAGCGCATGGCGGCCCTGGTCCGCGGGTCGGGCCCCGGCGACATGCCGTACGGCCGCTACCGGATCTTCGTGCGCAATCTGCTGTATTACGTCGGCCGGCCGCACGTCGACCTGTTCACGCCGGAACAGCTCCACGCGTTTCTCGCCTCGCCCGATCCGGTCCTCTGCGTGCTCTCCGCCGCCGACCTCGAACAGGCCCGCGCCGATGACGCGACGGTGTATGAGCTCGGACGCGTCGCCTACCTCGACACCGGCGGCCTCAACTTGCGGACCCTGCTGTGGCCGGACCCGGCCACCGACCTTCAGACCGTGGTGCTCGTGACCAACCGCGCGCCCCCGTGACGCACGATCGAACGACGGGGCTACTGACGCGACGGTGTACGAGCTCGGACGCGTCGCCTACCTCGACACCGGCGGCCTCAACTTGCGGACCCTGCTGTGGCCGGACCCGGCCACCGACCTTCAGACCGCGGTACTCGTGACCAACCGCGCGCCCCCGTGACGCCCGATCGAACGACGGGCGGCCGGCGGGCGGCGAACCGTCTCGCCGACGGCCGCCGGCGCATGGCCTCGGCCGGACGCCTGGAACCGAGGCGCGGGGCGGATTCGATCAGACCACGAGGGAGTCGGTGATGCGCGCCTTGTCGGCGAGCCGGTCCTCGACGAGCTCGGGGACGAGGCCGCGGATCGATCCCCCGAGGGCGAACACCTCCTTGACGAGCCGCGAGCTCAGGTACGTATAGGACTCGGCCGGCATCATCAGGACGGTCTCGATGGTCGAACTGAGCCTGCGGTTCATGAGGGCCATCTGCATCTCGAATTCGAAGTCCGAGATCGCCCGCAGCCCGCGCACGATGACGTCGGCCCGGCGCTTCCGCGCGTAGTCGACCAGCAGCCCCTCGAACGTGTCGACCTCCACGCCGGGCCAGGACGCGAACACCTCCCGGGTCATCTCCACGCGTTCGGCGACGCTGAACAGCGGCGACTTCTCGGGATTCACGAGAATCGCGACCACGATGCGGTCGAAGAGAGCCGCCCCCCGCTCGATGATGTCGACGTGGCCGTTCGTCAACGGGTCGAAAGTGCCGGGATAGACGGCGATACGTTCGGGGCGGTCGGTTGCCATGGCGTGTCACGCTCCGTCCGGGACGGTGACCTGCATGGTGCCACGCCCGACGTACCGTCTGTCAACCGCCGGGGCGTAGAACCGGAGGACGCTGTCGCCGGCGCGCACCGAGCGCAGCGCCGCGAGGGCCGGCGAGACCGGGGGCTCCCGGCGTCGTGCGTGCTCCATGACGAGCCGACCCTCGGGGCCGAGCCGGGCCGCCGCCGCCGCGAGCATCGGCCCGATGTCGGGCGCGTCGTACGGGGGGTCGAGGAGTATCAGATCGAATGCGCCGGGGGCCAAGCGGCGGAAGGCGGCCGGCAACGCGCCCCGACGAACGGTGCAGTGGTCGGCGAGGCCGCAGGCCTCGGCATTGCGGCGGATCAGGGCGACGGCCCGCGGGTCGCGGTCCACGAACACGGCATGAGCGGCGCCCCGGCTCAGCGCTTCGAGGCCGACGGCGCCGGTACCGGCACAGCCGTCGAGCACCCGTGCGCCCTCGACGCTCGGACCCAGGATGTCGAAGAGCGTCTCGCGAAGCCGACCGGAAGTCGGGCGCAGGCCCTGCCAACGCGGCGTCGACAGCCGGCGTCCCTTGTGGGTGCCTCCGATGATGCGCATGCTCGACCCGCGCGGCTCCAACCCGTAGGTTATACCTTGGCCAGAGCGAAGCGCTCGCGCCAGCCCGCATCGAGCCGGGCCAGCAGGTCGGCGGCGACGCCGTCGCGCATGGCGCGTTCCGCCTCGTCGCGGGCGATCTCCATGATGTCCCGATCACGGACGAGGTTGGCGACGCGGAGCGCCGGCAGGCCCGACTGCCGGGTGCCCAGCACCTCGCCGGGCCCGCGAAGCTCCAGGTCGCGCTCGGCGAGCTCGAAGCCGTCGCCGGTGCCCGCGACCGCCTCGAGACGCGCACGGCCGACGTCCGACAGCGGCTCCCGGTACAGCAGTCGGCACCACGCCTGACCGGGGCCGCGCCCGACGCGCCCCCGGAGCTGGTGCAGTTGCGCCAGCCCGAACCGTTCCGCGTGCTCGACGACCATGACGACGGCTCCGGGCACGTCGACCCCGACCTCGATGACGGTGGTGGCCACGAGCACGTGCACGTCGCCACGGGCGAACCGGGCCATGACCGCCTCCCGCTCGTCGGGCTTCATGCGCCCATGGAGTACGTCGACGGTATGGTCCGGGAACCGGCGCGCGAGGGTGTCGACCATCACCGCGGCCGCCTTGAGATCGACCTTGTCGGACTCGTCGACGAGGGGACAGACGAAGTAGGCCTGCTTCCCGCGGCGGAGTTGGCGCTCGACCAGCGCGTGCACGGTCTCGCGGCGCGATTCCGGCTCGATCCGCGTGTCGACCGGGGTCCGGCCCGGCGGCCGGTCTCGAATCAGCGACACGTCGAGGTCGCCGTAGGCGGTGAGGGCAAGGCTGCGGGGAATCGGGGTCGCGGTCATGACGAGCACGTCCGGGCGCCGCCCCTTCTCCCGCAGGGTCGCCCGCTGCCTGACCCCGAAACGGTGCTGTTCGTCGATAATCGCCAACCCGAGGGCGCGGAATTCCACCGACGGCTGCACGAGCGCGTGGGTCCCGACCGCCAGGTGAGCGTCTCCCGCCGCGAGGGCCGCGAGGGTCTCCCGCCGCGCCTTCGCCCCATGGCTGCCGACCAGCGAGACGACCCGGAAACGCGACCGGGCCAGGAGCGGCCGCAGGGTCAGATAGTGCTGCTCGGCGAGGATCTCCGTCGGGGCCATGAACGCGACCTGCAGGCCGTTCTCGAGGGCCACGAGGGCGGCCAGAAGGGCGACGATGGTCTTGCCGCATCCCACGTCGCCCTGCAGGAGGCGGTTCATGGGATGGGGGCGGCACAGATCGCCGACGATGGTGCGCAGCGCCCGCTTCTGCCCCGGCGTCAGCCGGAACGGCAGCACCGCGAGGGCCGAGCGCCGGATGCGATCGTCCACCCGAACGGCGTGCGGCTTGATCTCCCGGGCCCGGGCCTGCCCGCGCATCTCCAGGCCCAGGCGGAAGAGGAACAGCTCTTCGAGAATCAGCCGCACCTGCGCCGGCGTACGGAACCGGTTGAGCAGGGCGAGCGGGGCGCCGGGCGGTGGAAAATGGGCCTCCCGCAGGGCCCGGGGGCGATCGGGCAGTCGCCGGCGCGCGAGGAGATCGGCGGGCAGGGGATCGTCGAGGTCGGCCGGCAACTGCGCGATCACGCGGTGGACCAGCGCGCGAAGCTGCCTGGTCGTCAGGGCGCCGACGCGTTCGTACACCGGCACGACGCGGGCGCCGTGCAGCGGGCCGGTCTCTCCCCGGTCATCCGCTCCGTCCCCGCCCGCCGGCTCGTCTTCGTCCCCGTCACCATCGGCCACCAGCTCGTACTGCGGGTTGGACAGCCGCAGCCCGCCGGGGTCCCGCCACTCCGGCGTCCCGTACAACAGAACCTGCTGCCCGGCCGAGAACGTCGTCTTCAGGTACGGCTGGTTCATCCAGACCGCGCGAAACGTGCCCGCATCGTCCCGGAGCAGCATCTCGAACAGCGAGAAGCCGCGGCGACGGGTCTGCCGCAGCCCCGTGCTGACCACCCTGCCGCGGATCGCGGCGGCCTCGCCCGGCCGCAGGTCGCTGGAACGGACCACGCGGCTGCGATCTTCGTAGCGGAGGGGAAACCGGTGGAGGAGATCGTCTGCGGTGCGCAGCCCCGCCCGACTGAGCTCCGCCGCCCGGCGGGGGCCGACTCCCTTCAGGAAACGCAGCTCGGCGCGAAGACCCGAACCGGCGGACGAGGGTGGCTGCGCACTCACCACGGACCGTCGCCACCTGCATTCACTGCACGATGACGGCGAGGCCCGGTGACAGGCGCAACTCGGTGACGCCGTACGGCAGCGGAATCGGGGCGTCGAGGCGCGTGCCCTCCGGCTGGTCGGGCGTCCGCGTGTAGTACCGCACCAGCTCCTGCAGCACCGTGGCGGGGACCGGAATCCCCCCCACGGTCACCGTCTCCACCTCGACCCGCGCCACGCCGCCCCCCGACCGGACCCGGCCGCTCGCGGTCACCCGGAGCTGCCCCCCCAGGAACTGGACAGGGTCGAAACCGGCCCGCTCGCGCGATTCGCGAATCGCGTCGAGGTCGATGACGGCCTCCGCCGACAAGCTGTTCTCACCGATGCGCACGGACGGGGCCCGAATGCCCACCGGCAGATGCGGCACCGCCTGATGCGCGAGATAGGCGTTCACGTCCGGCTCGGGCAGCGGCGTCAGCCGCACCTCTGACGAGGGCTCGGCAGCGTGCCGCAGTATCTCCAGGAGCCGCCGCTCGAGTCGGGCGCCGGACTCCTCGGCGGCCTGGACCGTCCGGGCCTCCTCCCCCACCCGCTCCGGTCCGCCCGGCGCCGTCCCGCCCGCGGCGGTCGGTCCGGCGACGGCCAGCACCAGGATGGCCGTCCAGCCCATCCGTCGATTGCCCATGTCGCGCAGTATATACCGATTTTGTTCGCTTTTTCTTTGTGAAATCGTGTAAAGTGACGGGGTCATCCCTGTTTCGTGACCCCTCCAGTCGGCGACCGCAAGGGAGGTCTCGTTGCAACCATTGACTCGACGGCAGCGGGAGATTCTCGACTATCTCAAGGAGTTCATCGACGAACGCGGGTACGCCCCGAGCCTCGAGGAGATCGGGTCCCGGTTCAGCCTGTCGTCGCTGGCGACCGTCCACAAGCACCTGATGAACCTGCAAGAGAAGGGCTTCATTCGCCGGGCCTGGAACCGCAGCCGCTCGATCGAGCTGGTGCAGACCCGGACGGGGGGCCGCGCCGTCGATCTGCCGCTGCTGGGATATGTCGCCGCCGGCGAGCCGATCGAGGCGGTGATCGGCGCCGAGACGGTGACGGTGCCCGAGGACATGATCGGGGCGCGGGAGACCTACGCCCTGCGGGTCCGCGGCAACTCCATGATCGACGAGCAGATTCGCGACGGCGACATCGTCGTCGTCGAAGAACGCCAGGTCGCCCGCAACGGCGAGACGGTGGTCGCGCTGCTCGACGGGAACGACGTCACCCTCAAGACGTTCTACCGCGAGAAGAATCACATCCGGCTGCAGCCCGCGAACAAGGCCCTCGCCCCGATCATCGCAAGGCCGGAAGCGGTTCGGCTGCAGGGTGTCGTCATCGGCGTGATGCGGCGATACTAGAGCCGTCCCGCCGGCGCGGAGCCGTCGGGGCTCCGACCGGAGACCCGAGGCAGGTCCGTCTCGGGCCGGGTGCTTCCGAACCCACGGCGGCGTCGACCGTCGGCCGCAAGGACTGGTAGCCATGGAAGAGCGCAAGCATATCAACTTCACGATCGTCCCGGACGACGCGTCCGACGAGCCGCGCATCTACTCGAACTTCTGCGCGATCTCCCGCACCCCGTTCGACTTCACCCTGACGTTCTGCGAGGTTCTTCCGCCGACGGAGAAGGCGGTGCGGGAGGCCGCCGAGAACCATGTGCTCAAGGCGCCGGTCCGGGCGCGCATCGCGGTGCCGACGGCAGTCGTCCCGAACCTCATCAAGGCGTTGCAGGAGCATCTGAAGGCCGGTTCCGAAGCGGGCGACAGACCCGACTGGAACAAGCCGGCGGTGCACTGACGCCGGACGCGCGACGACGCCCAATGCCGACCGCGCCCCCGCCGCCCTCCCGCCCGCCGGCCCGGAAGCGCTTCGGCCAGCACTTTCTCGAAGCAGCGTGGGTATCGAAGGTCGTGGCGTGCATCGGGCCCGCTCCGGGAGAGCTCTTTCTCGATATAGGCGCGGGCGACGGACAGCTCGCGCTGCCCCTGGCAGCGGCCGGCGCAGAGGTCGTCGCCGTCGAGAAGGACCGCCGGCTCGCTGCCCGTCTGCGTGAGCGCGCCCCGGCGACGGTTCGCGTCGTCGCGGGCGATGTGCTCGAACAGGATCTCGCGGGCCTCGTCGCCGGCGGTGTGGACCGCCCGGCGCGGGTGGCCGGCAACCTCCCCTACAACGTGTCCACGCCCATCCTCCGGCGACTGATGGAGACCCAGCACCGGCACGCGTGCTTTGCCGACGCCACCCTGATGCTCCAGCGCGAGGTCGCGGATCGGGTCGTCGGGGAGCCCGGGTCGCGACAGTACGGCCCCCTCGCCATCCTGACCCGGGTCGCCGCCCGCGCCGAGCGGGTGCTGACGCTGCCGCCCGGCGCCTTCCGTCCGCCCCCGCGCGTACGCTCCGCCGTGGTCTCCCTGCGCTTCCGCCCGTCGCCGGTGCCCATCGCCGATCGGCCGCGCTTCGAGCGGCTGGTCCGGAGCCTGTTCTCGCACCGGCGCAAGACGGTGCTCAACGCCCTGGGCCCGATGGCCCGGGCCGAGTCTTCCGACCCGCCGCGCGAACTCCTCGAACGGGCGGCGCTGGCCCCCGATCGACGACCCGGCACGCTCGATCTCGCCGAACTGGCAAGACTCGCCGACACCCTGGCCTCCTCTCGATGAGACCCGGCTCCCAACCGTGTCGGTTCTCCCCCGTCTTCCGCCTGTCGGCCCGGCAGGAGCGTGACCGCCATGCCTGAACACACGACGATCGAACCCGCTCTGGAGGTCGTGCCCTGCGGCGGCCTCGGCGAGTTCGGCATGAACATGCTGCTCGTCACGTGGCGGGACACCGCCATCCTCGTCGACGCCGGCGCGATGTTCCCGGGGCCCGATCTGCCCGGCGTCGACCTCGTCATCCCCGATCTCGGTCACATCGAAGAGCGCGTCGGCAGGCTCTCTGCGGTGGTGCTGACGCACGGGCACGAAGACCACATCGGGGCCCTGCCCTACGTCTGGCCGCTCCTCGACGGACCGGTGTACGGCACACCCCTGACTCTCGCCCTCGCCGGCCAGAAGCTGGCCGAGCACGGCTTCGACCCCGGCGAACGCTGTCGCCCGCTCGAGGCCGGCGGCACGGCCGAGATCGACGAGATCACCCTCGAGCTGATACGGGTCACCCACAGCATGCCCGACTGCGTGGCGGTGGCCCTGCACACCCCGGCCGGCGTCATCGTGCACAGCGGCGACTTCAAGATCGACCAGACCCCCATCGACGGCCAGCCCCTCGACGTGCGCCGCTTCGCGGAACTCGGACGCGAGGGCGTGCTCGCCTTCTTCGGCGACAGCACCAACATCGAGCGGCCCGGGTTCTCGGGGTCGGAAGTGGACGTCGCGCCGGGGCTCGAGGAAGTCTTCGCGCGCGCCCCGGGGCGGGTCGTGGTGACCGCGTTCGCCTCGAGTCTGCACCGGATCCGGATTCTCGCCGACCTCGCCGCGCAGTTCGACCGCAAGCTGGCCTTCGTCGGACGGGGCGTCGTCCAGAACACCGATATCGCGACGCGGCTCGGTCATCTGCGACTCCCCGCCGGGCTCCAGATTCGCGACTCCCAGATCGGCGACTACCCCGCGCGGAAGGTCGCCTGCGTGACCACCGGGTCGCAGGGCGAGCCGCGGGCCGCGTTGTCGCGCATCGCCGTCGACGACCACCGCCACGTCCGGCTCGAGCCGGACGACGTGGTGGTCTTCTCGGCCCGCGCCATTCCGGGCAACCAGCGGGCCATCGCGAGGGTGATGGACCACATCGCCCGGCGCGGGGCGGCCGTGGTGCACGACGAGCGGAAGGCGGTGCACGTCTCCGGGCACGGCAGCGCCGAAGAGCTGAAAATGTTGCTCTCGCTGGTCAGGCCGCGCTACTTCGTGCCGATACATGGGGAGTACAGGTATCTCGCGGAGCACGCGCGGGTCGCCGCGCGGGTCGCGGGAGGAGAGACGACGGTGCTGCTGGCCGAAGACGGGGACGTCATTCGCCTCGCTCCCGGCGCGGGGCGCATCGCGGGCCGGGTCGCGGCCGGCCGCTGTCTCATCGACCGCACCCGCTCCGGCGTGGTCGGCAGCGAGGTGCTGGGGCAACGCCGGCATCTCGCCGCCGACGGCATCGTCGTGCCCGTGATTGCGATCGACCGGCGGGAGGGGCGGATCGAGGGCACGCCAGAAGTCGTGACACGCGGCGTCGTGCTCGACGACCGGATGAGCGTCGTGCTCGACACCGCGCCGGCGCGGTTGACCGAGGTCATCGACGACGCCAGCGCCGAGGAGAGATCCGACCGCGATCTGCTCGCCGAGCAGGTCCGCATCGAGATGCAACGCCTGTTTCGCAAGCAGGCGGGCCGGCGCCCCCTCGTGCTGCCGGTCATCATGGAGGTCTGACGGGTGTCCCAATCCACGCTGTCACGCTGGTTGAGCGAGTTCTTCGGAGTGGGGCTCTTCGCCGCCGCGCTGTTCTCGTTCGTCGCCCTCGCCACCTACGATCCTGCCGACCCGGTGTGGTTCTTCAGCACCGACGGGCATGAGACGCCCGTGAACTTCGCGGGGCGCGTGGGCGCGTTCGTGGCCGAGTTGTCCTTTCAGCTCGTCGGGTTCGGCGCCTACCTGCTCCCGCTCGTGCTCCTGGTGCTCGGCTGGCACTACTTCTGGTGTCGGCCCGTCGAGGGGCTGTACGTCCGCGCGGCGGGCCTGGGGCTGACCTTCGCCTGCACCTCCTCCTTCCTCGCCCTGGCGTTCGCCGCCTTCGATACCGCCGAACGCCCGTTCCGGGCCGGCGGCTACCTCGGGGGATGGCTCTCGGGTCTGCTCTCCGAATATTTCAATCGCACCGGCTCCATCATCCTCATCCTCACCCTGCTCTTCCTCGCCGTCCTCCTCCTGACCCAGGTGTCGTTTCCACACCTGGTGAGCCGGTCGCTCGCCGGCATCGGCCGGAGAGGGGCCGCCGTGAGGGACTACGTGTTCGCCGGTCGGAGAGACCGCCGGCGCAGCGTCGGACGCGAGAACGCCGTCGCCAGACCCGACCGGGCCGGACTCGCGGCGGCCGCCACGGCTCCCGCGGAGAGGACGGCCGGTCCCGCTCCCCGCCGGCCGGGGCGGACCAGGGCGCGGGGACGACGGAGCCCCGCGGCCGCGGCTTCCGGTCCCGAACGCGCCGCGCCCGCGATCCGGGCCGCGCACCCCGACCCGTCCCCGACCCCCACGGCGGGGCCGGCGTCGCCAGTCCCGGACCCGACTCCGGCTTCTCGGGAGACGCCCGAACGCCGCCAGAAGGCGTTCGCGCTGCCGCCGGTGTCGCTGCTCGACCCGGTGCGCGCGAAGCAGCAGTTCGACGAGCGCGAGCTGCTCGACAACGCCCGGCTGCTGGAGAACAAGTGTCAGGAGTTCTCGGTCCGCGGCACGGTCGTTCAGATTCACCCGGGGCCGGTGGTGACGACCTACGAGTTCCGGCCCGACCCCGGCGTGAAGTACAGCCGGGTGACCGGCCTCGCCGACGATCTCTGCCTCGCGATGCAGGCGGAGTCGATCCTGATCGAGCGGCTGGCCGGCCGTTCCACCGTCGGCATCCAGATACCGAACCGGGTGCGCGAGCAGATCTCCCTGCGGCAGATGCTCGAGTCGCCCCCCTACCGCGAGAACGAGTCCAAGCTGGCGCTGGCCCTGGGGCGGCGGATTCACGGCGAGCCCATCGCCGGCGATCTCGCGAAGATGCCCCATCTCCTCATCGCCGGCTCCACCGGCACCGGCAAGAGCGTGGCGATGAACGCGATGCTCACGAGCATCCTCTACAAGGCCACGCCCGACGACGTGCGGTTCATCCTCATCGATCCCAAGCGGCTCGAGCTGGGCATGTACAAGGACATCCCCCATCTGCTGACACCGGTGGTGGTCGAGCCGAAGCTGGCCGCCAACGCCCTGCGCTGGGCCGTCCACGAGATGGAGGAACGCTACAAGCAGTTGGCGGCGGAAGGCGTGCGCAACCTGGATCAGTACAACCGCAACGTGCGCGCCCAGTTGCAGGAGGCGGCCGGTGGGACCGGCGAGGCGCCCCCGGATTCCGACGAGTTGCCGAAGCCGCTGCCGTACATCGTGCTGGCCATCGACGAGTTGGCCGACCTGATGATGCTCGCGGGCCGGGAGGTCGAGGAGTCGATCGCCCGGCTCGCGCAGATGGCGCGGGCCGTCGGCATCCACCTGATCCTGGCCACCCAGCGCCCGTCGGTCGACGTGATCACCGGCCTGATCAAGGCGAACCTGCCGTCGCGCATCTCGTTCCGCGTGTCGTCGAAGGTCGACTCGCGCACGATTCTCGACAGCAATGGGGCCGAGCAGCTCCTCGGCCGCGGCGACATGCTGTATCTGCCACCCGCCTCGTCGCGTCTCGTGCGGGTGCACGGGCCCTACATCTCCGAGCAGGAGACGGCCCGCGTCTGCGGCTTCCTGCGCAAGCAGGGCGCGCCCGCCTACGACACGTCGATCACGGCCGAGGAGAAGGCGGCCGACGCCGACGTCCTCGAGAGGGACGACCTGTACGACGAGGCGGCGCGCCTCGTCGTGGCCGCGGGCCAGGCATCCATCTCGCATCTCCAGCGCCGCCTGAAGATCGGATTCAGCCGCGCCGGGCGGCTCGTGGACATGATGGAAGCGGACGGGCTGGTGTCGGCGGGGACCGGCGGCAAGGCCCGCGAGGTGCTCGTCGGCTCGGACTACTTCGACCAGGTCGACATGCAACTCCGCTGACGCAGGCGCGCCGCCCTGCGTCAGACGCGGGCCGGCTCGACCCAGTCGGCCTCGAACGGCAGCGCGGCCAGGGTCCGCACGCCGACTCCGGTGGCGCCCTTGACGGCGTAGGGCTTGCTGTCCTCGCGCCACGCGGTCCCGGCGATGTCGAGATGCGCCCAGGGAAGGTCGCCGGTGAAAGCCTTCAGGAACATCCCCGCGGTAATCGCCCCGGCGTCGCGCCCCCCGATGTTGGCGAGGTCGGCGGTCTCGCTCTTCAACTGCTCGGCGTACTCGTCGTAGGCGGGCAGCGGCCACAACCGCTCCCCCGCTCCGGCCGCCGTCGCCCGCACGGACTCGACCCACGCCGCCGGCGTCCCCACGAGGCCCGAGGCATGGTGTCCCAGGGCGACGACGCAGGCGCCGGTGAGCGTGGCGACGTCCACGAGGTGGGTCGCGCCGAGCTGCCGGGCGAGGACGAGCGCATCGGCGAGGATGAGCCGCCCTTCAGCATCGGTGTTCAGCACCTCCACCCGTTTCCCGTCGGCCGCGGTCAACACGTCGCCGGGGCGAATGGCGCGGCCTCCCGGCATGTTCTCCACCGCCGGCACGATGCCGATCACGCGCACCGGCGGGGCGAGCTCCCCGATCGCCCGCATGGCCCCGACGACGGCGGCCCCGCCCGACATGTCGTGCTTCATGAGGCCCATGCCTTCCGACGGCTTGATCGAGATGCCTCCGGTGTCGAAGGTCACGCCCTTGCCGACGAGCCCCAGCACCGGCCCGGCCCCGTCGCCAAGCCCCTCCGGCTCGTAGCGCATGACGATGACCCGCGGGGGTTCCACGCTGCCCTGTCCCACGCCCCTGACGAGTCCCATCCCCTGCGAGGCGATGGCCTCCTCCGTGAGCACTTCGACCGACGTTCGCGGGCCGCTGGCGAGTTCGAGGGCGCGGTCGGCGAAGACCCGAGGCGTGAACAGGTTGGCGGGCTCGTTGGAGAGCTCCCGCGCGACGTTCGTGCACGCCGCCAGCAGCCCTCCCCGGCGGGCGGCCGCCTCCACCTCCCCATCGGGCTCGCGGCCGAGCACGAGCTCCGCCCCGGCCAGCGGCAGGCTGTCGGGCTCGTCGGTCTTGAAGCGGAGATCGCGGAACGCACCCAGCACCAGTCCTTCGACGACCGCCTGGACCATGGCCGGGGTGTCGCCGGCGCGGCCGCCGGCGAAGGCGACCCGGCGGGCCTTGCGGCCTCGCGCGGCCAGCGCCGCGGCGCCGGCGACCTCCCGCGCCCGGTCCGCCGTGTACGCGTCCCGCGGGCCCGCGCCGACCAGGAGCACGCGCCGGGTCCCCCAGGCGGGGTCGACCACGTCCGTCAGGTACAGCTCGTGGAGCTTGCCGCTCAGCTCGCCGGACGCCCGGGCGCGGCCGGTGGCCCCGGCGGTCGCGGGATCGAGCTCGCGCAGGTCGTCGTTGTCGTCGTCTTCGAAGGCCGGGGCGCAGAGCAGATCGGCCTGGGAGCCGCTGAACCCACCGGAGCGGCAGTCGACGGGAAGGACTTCGTTTGCCGTGTGCATCGGCGGATTATAGCGTGCGTCCGAGGCCGGGCTCGCCCGCGGCGAGGGCCTCTCTCCGCGGCTCCCCCCGGCCCGCCGCGCCGCGGCGGCGCCCGGCGGGTCCCGCGCGACACGAACTCCTGGCGGACCAACGACCGTCGGAGTTACAATCGACCCATGCAAGGAACTCGGTCACGTCGACCCGTCGGCGACTTTCTCATGGGGATGGGCGTGGCCCTGCTCGTTCTGACGTTCCCGGCCGGCGCGGCCGCCCAGGATGACCGCGAGCGACCGGAGCTCACCCTCCGGGCCCGCCCCAACGTGACGTTCGCCACCAACGCGATCTCCTTCACGGGCCTGTTCCGGGGAGGGGCGGACGACTACGAGGAGTTCTACTGCCTCAGCGCGGAGTGGGACTGGGACGACGGTACGGTGTCGGAGAGCATCTTCGACTGCGAGCCGTACGAGCCGGGCGTGAGCGAGATCCGGCGCCGCTTCTCGCGGCGGCACACCTACCAGTTCTCCGGCCGCTACGAGGTCCGGCTGAACCTCAAACGCGGCGACGACGTGGTGACCTCGGCTCGGATCCGGGTCACCGTCCGGGGCGGTCGGTTTCCGGACTGACCGTCGTCCGCAGCTCCACTCGCCTCAGCCGGCCTGCGTCCAGGCGGTACGCCCGCACTTCATCGCGGGTCGGTGACGCGATCAGGTACACGAACGCCGCATCGTCGGCCTCGCGGTCATCCGTCGCCGACGGGGACGGTGGCGAGGCGGGATGCGAATGGTAGGCGCCGACCACTGCGAAGCCGGTTCGGCGGGCTGCTCTGATGGCGGCGAAGTGATCGGCGGGGTCGATGAGGTACCGCGTGCGGCTCCGCCTCAGGTTCCGGGCCGGCCACGCGCGAGTGATGCGCGTATCCGCCCCGACAGCAGCGCCGATGAGCAGGCCGCAGCACTCGTACGGCAGCGCCCGGCCCGCATGACCGAGCACGGCGTCGAGCGCCGCCCGCGTCATGCGGACCACACCGTCACCGGCCGGGTGCGCTCCCCTGCTCGGGCGGTCCCGCACCGGCCCGTGTCCTTGGGTCACTGCTGACGCCGATCGCCGCGCAGCCGCGCCAACTGGGCCCGCCAGGTCCCCGCCGATTCGAAGACCCGATCGACCTCCGTCCCGGTGTCCAGCCCCGCCCGCAGCGCCTCCAGCTCGGCGATGAGCTCGTCGAGGGCGTCGCCGATGGCATCGGCGTTCGAGCGGCAGATGTCGCGCCAGATGTCCGGTGGGCTCGACGCGAGCCGGGTGGCGTCGAACAGTCCCCGCCCCGTCAGGGCCAGCCCGCGTTCCCGGGCCCGGTTGCCCACGACGTGCATGAGGGCGCTGCCCGCGAGCTGCGGCAGATGACTGACGAACGCCAGGAGCCGGTCGTGCTCCTCCGGATCGAGCAGATGGGGTTCGGCGCCCAGCGTGCGGACGAACTCGGACAACCGCTCGACCACCCCCGCCGCCGACGTCCCTTCCGGCGTGAAGAGCCACGGCCTGTCGACGAAGAGGTCGGGTCGGGCGTGCTCTATCCCGCCCCGCGGGGCGCCCCCGAGGGGATGCCCGCCGACGAAGGTGAACCGGGACGGGAGCTGCCGGGCGGCCTCGACCGTCGTGCGCTTGGTGCTGCCGACGTCGGTCACCACCGCCGGGGTCGCCACGTGGCGCTCCAGATCTGCAAGCCGGTCGATGTTCTGCTCGACCGGCGCCGCGAGGATGACGAGGTCCGCCTCGGCCATCACCACGGGGTCGTCCGCCGCGACGTCGATGGCGTGGAGCACCATGGCCTTCTCGAGGACGTCCTTGCGGTCGACGCCGATGACGAGGCAGGCGGGCCAGTGCTGCCTCGCCGCGAGCGCGATCGAGCCGCCGATGAGCCCGAGTCCGACGATCGCCACCCTCTCGAAGGGTGGCGGCGTCGTGGCCGCGGGCGGCGGCTGGATGACCGGCAGCATCCTGGGCGTGTCGGTCACCGGCGTTGCGCTCCCAGGGCGCGATAGGCGACCGGATCGAGACAGATGCTGCGCCCGATGGCCGGTGCGATGATTCGCAGCTCGGCCATGAGGCGGTCGAACTGCGCCGGGAAGATCGACTGGGCGCCGTCGCTGAGGGCGTGGTCGGGGTCGGGATGGACCTCGATGATCAGCCCGTCGGCGCCGGCCGCGATGGCCGCCCGCGCCATCGGGGCGACCTGGTCGCGCAGGCCGGTGCCGTGGCTGGGGTCAGCGATGATGGGGAGGTGGCTCAGCTTGTGCACCACCGGGATCGCCGAGATGTCCATGGTGTTGCGCGTGTAGCTCTCGAACGTCCGGATGCCCCGCTCGCACAGGATGACGTTGGCGTTGCCGCCCGACAGCACGTACTCCGCCGACAGCAGCCACTCCTCGATGGTGGCCGAGATGCCCCGCTTGAGGAGAATCGGCGCGCGGCCGCGGCCCAACTCCCGAAGCAGGGTGAAGTTCTGCATGTTGCGGGCACCGACCTGCAGGATGTCCGCGTACCGGGTCAGCACATCGATCTGGCTGACGTCCATGACCTCCGACGCCACCTTCAACCCCTCGGCGTCGGCCGCCGCGCGCATCAGCCGCAGCCCGTCCTCGCCCAGCCCCTGGAAGCTGTAGGGCGAACTGCGCGGCTTGAAGGCGCCGCCCCGCAGCACCTTGGCCCCCGCCTTCCTGACCGCGGCGGCGGCGGCGGCGATCTGCTCCTCGCTCTCGACCGAGCAGGGACCGGCCATGACGATCACCTCGTCGCCGCCCACGCGGAAGTCGCCGAACGACACCGTGGTGTTCTCGGGCCGGAAAGTGCGGCTCGCCAGCTTGTAGGGCTCGGTGATGCGCACCACCTCGTGCACCCCGTCCATCACCTCGACGAGACGGGTGTCGAACGATCGGTTGCCCCCCACCGCGCCCAGGACGCTGCGCATCTGACCCGTCGACCGGTGCACGTCGAACTCGTTCTCCACGAGCTGGGCGATGACCTGCTGAATCTGCTCCTCGCTCGCGCGTTCTTCCATCACGACGACCATGCCAGTCCTCTCTTCCGCCTGTTCGCCGTTTCGGCTGCGTCACCCGGACGAACGCTCCAGGCGCCGGGCCTCGTCGATTATCCGTTCGAACAGCCGTGTGATCGCGTCCCCGTCGAGCGGCCCCCGGTTCTCCGACCGCACGTGGTTCAGCACCTCCCGCTCGCGTTGCGGCTGATAGACCTTGAGCCCCACCGTGTCCTTGAGCTCACCGATCGCCTGCGCGCAGCTCGCCCGCTCGTTCAGCAGCCCGACGAGCCGGGCGTCGAGCTCGTCCATCCGTTGCCTGATCCTGTCGATCTCCCGCTCCACCGCCTCGAGCTCGGGCGATGCGGATTGCCGGTCCTCTGTCATGCCGCGCCCGCGCCTCCCTCCCGGTCGCCCTTCAGCCAGCCCACGTACCGTTCGACCGCGCTCACGAGCCCGGCCGAGCCGGCTTCGCGGGCGATGATGTCCACCAGAGCGCTCCCCACGACTCCCGCGTCCGCGTATTCCCCCACCTCGCGAAAGTGCTCGGGGCGGGAGAGCCCGAATCCGATCGCCACCGGCAACGCCGTCACCGCCCGGATGCGCGCCACGAACGCCCGCACGCCGGACGCGACCTCGGCCCGCGCCCCCGTCACCCCGAGCCGGGAGATGCCGTAGAGAAACCCGCGTCCCAGCCCCGCCGCCCGCCGAATGCGATCGTCGGTCGTGGTCGGGCTCAGCAGGAAGATCGGATCCATGCCGGCCTCGACGATGGTCCGGCGGAGGCCGTCTGCCTCTTCCATCGGCAGATCCAGGACGAGCACGCCGTCGACGCCCGCCGCCGCGGCCCGGGCAGCGAATCGCTCCGCCCCGAATCGGAGGACCGGGTTCGCGTACGTGAACACCACAATCGCGGCCCCGAGGTCGCGCCGCACGTCCTCGATCAGGTTCAGCGTCCCGGCGAGGGTCGTGCCCGACGCGAGGGCGCGCTCGGAGGCGCGTTGAATCACGGGTCCGTCCGCCAGCGGGTCGGAGAACGGTACGCCGACCTCGACCACATCGGCCCCGGCCCGGTCGAGCGCGCGCAGGATGCCGCCCGAGCGTTCCAGGTCTGGATCGCCGGCGGTGACGTAGGTCACCAGACCGGTCCGACCGGCGGCGCGGAGCGCCGCGAAGCGTTCGGCGATCCGCGAGCTCATGCCTCCGTCTTCCTTTCCGCGGCTCCGTTCCCGACCGCGGCGGTATCCGCGCCCAGCCCGCGGTCGCGGGCGATCTCGACGTCCTTGTCGCCCCGTCCGGACAGGTTGACGAGCACGACGGCGCCCCGCCCGCACTCGACCGCGACCCGCTCGGCGTGGGCCAGCGCGTGAGACGACTCGAGGGCGGGAATGATGCCCTCCAGTCGTGCGACTCTCTGAAAGGCCTGCAGCGCCTGGTCGTCCGACACCCAGGTGTACTCCGCGCGGCCCAGCTCGTGAAGCCACGCGTGCTCGGGACCGACCGCCGCATAGTCGAGCCCGGCCGAGACCGAGTGGGTCGGCTCGATGTTGCCGTGGAGGTCCTGGAGGATGACGCTCCGCGTCCCCTGCAGGACCCCGACCGCGCCGGTGGCGAACCGGGCGGCGTGACGGCCCGCGACGATGGCCTCTCCGCCCGCCTCGACGCCGATCAGGCGCACGTCGCGGTCGTCGACGAACCCGTCGAAGATGCCCAGCGCGTTGCTTCCCCCGCCCACGCAGGCGACGACCGCCGCCGGCAGACGGCCCGCGAGATCGAGAATCTGCCGCCGCGCCTCGCTGCCGATGACGGACTGGAATTCTCGAACCATCAGCGGGTAGGGATGGGGGCCGAGCACCGAGCCCAGCAGATAGTAGGTGTCGTAGACGTTGGTGACCCAGTCGCGCATCGCCTCGTTGATGGCGTCCTTCAGGGTGCGGCTCCCCGCGTCGACTCCCGTGACCTTCGCGCCGAGCAGCCGCATCCTCACCACGTTGAGGGCCTGGCGGGCCATGTCCTCGGCCCCCATGTAGACCTCGCAGGCGAGCCCCAGGAGGGCGCAGGCGGTAGCGGTGGCCACCCCGTGCTGTCCCGCGCCGGTCTCGGCCACCACGCGGCGCTTGCCCATCCGGACCGCGAGCAGGGCCTGCCCCAGCGCGTTGTTGATCTTGTGGGCGCCGGTGTGGGCGAGGTCCTCGCGCTTGAGAAAAACGCGGGCGCCGCCGATCTCGTCGGACCACCGCCGGGCTTCCCACATCGATGTCGGCCGGCCGACATAGCGGTCGAGCAGGGTGGCGAGTTCCCGACGGAACCCCGGATCGCCGCGCGCCGCGAGGTACGCCGCCTCCAGCGCGGCCACCGGCGCGACCAGGGTCTCGGGCACGAAGCGCCCGCCGTAGGCGCCGAAGTAGCCGCGTGGGTCGGGATCCCGCTGGCCGAAGACCGCGCCAACCATGGCGGTGCGCTCTGTCGTCGTCATGACTCCTGCTCCACGCCCCCCTCCGGGGCGGCGGCCGCGTCCACGGCGGCCAGAGCGGCAAAGAACGCCCGCAGGCGATCCGGGTCCTTCACCCCCGGTTCCGACTCGACCCCGGACGATACGTCGAGGCCGTAGGGCGCGACCTGCCGCACCGCGTCGGCCACGTTCTCGGCTCGCAGCCCGCCCGAGAGCATGAGGCGGCGGCGCCGCGCGAGGCGCGCCGCCCGCGTCCAGTCGACCCGTCGGCCGGTGCCGCCCATCCGCACCGGATCGAACGCGTCGACGAGCATCGTCGCCGCGGGCCATACCGCGTCCAGGTCGTCGCCGCCGCCGTCGCCGGGCAGCCGCACCGCCTTGATGACGCGCCGCCGGCAGCGCCGGCACACTTCGGCCGACTCCCGCCCGTGAAGCTGGACGGCGCTCAGCCCGACCTCGTCGGCGACGGCATTCACCTCGTCCACCGGCTGGTCCACGAACACGCCCACCCCGCCCACGTGCGGCGGCAGGCCGGCGAGGATGGCGGCGGCGGTCTCCGGCTGCACGAACCGCGGGCTGCGGGGCCAGAAGATGAAACCGACCCACGACGCCCCGAGACGCGCCGCGAGGTCTGCGTCCTCGGACCGCGTGATCCCGCAGATCTTGACCGGCGCCGTCATCGGCCGTTCACCCCCGCTGCGCCGCCGACCGCGACGGGCGCCCGTTCTGACGCCGCGACCCCCGCCAGCAGATCACGAAGCGCGGCGCCGGGGTCGGGCGCCGTCATCAGGGTTTCGCCGATCAGGAACGCGGGGTAGCCGGCCGCGCCCAGCCGCACGAGGTCCGCACTCGACCGCAGACCGCTCTCGGCGACGCCGATCGCGCCCGGCGGCATCCGGGCGGCAAGCCGGTGCGATGCCTCGACGTCGACCGCGAGCGTGCGCAGGTTGCGGTTGTTCACCCCGATGACGGTCGCACCCGCCCGCGCCGCCCGATCCAGCTCTCGGGTGTCGTGCACCTCGACGAGGACCCCGAGTCGCAGCGCCGCCGCCCGGGCATGCAGCGCGGCCAGCTCGGCGTCGTCGAGGGCGGCCACGATCAGCAGCACCGCGTCCGCCCCGGCCGCCGCCGCCTCCAGCAACTGGTACGGGCTGACGATGAAGTCCTTGCGGAGCACGGGAATGTCGACGGCGGCCCGGACTGCGCGCAGGTGATCGAGCGAACCGTCGAAGAACGTGGCCTCCGTCAACACGGAAACGGCCGCCGCCCCGTTTCGCTCGTAGGCCGCGGCGATCGCCTCGGGCTGGTAGTCGCGGCGCAGGATGCCCCGTGACGGCGACCGGCGCTTGCACTCGGCGATCACGTTGGGGCGGCCGGGCGCGGCGAGGGCGGCCTCGAACCGTGCCTTCCCATCGAGGCCGGCGGGAACCCGCGACGCCAGATCCGGCTCGGGAACCTCCCGCCGGCGGTCGCTCACGGTCTGTCGCGTGGCGGCGACGATGGTCGCCAGCAGGTCCGGTCCGGGGGCGTCGCGCGCAGTGGACGTCATGTCCCCTCCGCCCCTGCCGCGGTGGCCGCCGCCAGCCGGTCCAGGGTCTCCCGGGCCCGGCCGTCGTCCAGGGCGGCCGCGGCCATGGCGACGCCGGCTCGCAGGTCACCGGCCCGTTCGGTGATGAACAGCCCGGCCGCCGCGTTCGCCAGCACCATGTCGCGCGGAGGACCGGGGCGACCGGCCAGCACGTCCCGGGCGATCGCCTCGTTGTCAGCCGGAGACTCCGCCCGGATGTCCTCGATTCGCGCCACTGGCAGCCCGAAGTCGTCCGGATGCAGGAAGAAGCTGCGGACGATGCCGCCGCGGCACTCCGACACCTTGGTGTGGCCGGTGGTGGAAATCTCGTCGAGCCCGTCGGCGCCGTGCGCCACCCACGCCCGTTCCGTTCCGAGATCGGCGAGGGCCCGGGCCAGCAGGTCGGTGTGGTCGGGCCGCGACACCCCGACGAGCTGCCGGGCGACGCCGGCCGGGTTCGTCAGGGGGCCGAGCAGGTTGAAGACGGTGCGCACGCCGAGCTCGCGCCGGGTCGGTGCCGCGTGCCGCATCGAGGGATGGAACGTGGGCGCGAACAGGAACGCGATGCCGCAGGTGTCGAGGCATCGCTCGACCACCGGGGGCGGCGCGTCGACCGCGACCTCGAGGGCGGCGAACAGGTCAGCGCTGCCGCAGCGGCTCGAGACGGCGCGGTTGCCGTGCTTGGCGACGGTCACCCCGCACGCGGCGACCACGAGGGCGGCGAGCGACGAGACGTTGAACGTCGACGCACGGTCGCCGCCGGTGCCGCAGGTGTCGAACCGGGGCGTGGCGCCGGCCGGCAGGGCCACCGCGTTGGCTCGCATCGTCTTCGCGAGCCCCACGATCTCGGACGGCCGCTCGCCCTTCATCGACAGCGCGACGAGCAGCCCCGCGATCTGGACCGGGGCGGCGCGACCCGCCATGATGGCCTGCATCGCGCCCGCCGCCTCGTCGACGCTCAGGTCCTGCCGGCGGTGCAGCCTCTCGATCAGGTCGGCGAACACGTCAGATCTCCAGAAAGTTGCGCAGAATCCGGTGGCCGACCCCGGTCAGCACCGACTCGGGGTGGAACTGCACGCCGTGGACGGGCCAGTCTCGGTGGCGCAGGGCCATGACGGCGCCGTCGTCGGCGGTCCGGGCCGCAACCTCGAGGGCCGCCGGACACGTGTCTGCAGACACCGCCAGCGAATGATAACGGCCCGCCTCGAAGGGACTCTCGATGCCCGCGAAGACGCCTCGGCCATCGTGCTCGACCGTCGAGCGCTTCCCGTGCACGAGGGTCGGCGCCGAGGCTATCGCGGCGCCGAACGCGAGCCCGATGGCCTGGTGCCCGAGGCAGACCCCGAGAATCGGCAGATCCGCCCCGAAGCGGCGGATTGCGTCCACCGTGACCCCGGCGTGCTCGGGGCGCCCCGGCCCCGGCGAGATGACGATGCGCGTCGGCTGCAGGGCCGCGATGCCGTCGACCGTCACCTCGTCGTTGCGCCGGACCGTCAGGGTCGCGCCGAGCTCGCCCAGATACTGGACGAGGTTGTAGGTGAACGAGTCGTAGTTGTCGATGACCAGCACCATGGTTCCAGCCCGAGTCTCTCCTCGGCCGCTCGTTGCCGCCCAACCGGCCCGCGCGGTCCTCGGCGCGGACGCCTACACCATCTCCAGGGCCCGCAGCAGCGCCGAGGCCTTGGCCCGCGTTTCGTCGTACTCCGCCGCCGGGTCCGAGTCGGCGACGATGCCCGCCCCCGCCTGCACGCGGGCCCGGCCGTGGCGCAGGGTGATGGTCCGGATGGTGATGCAGCAGTCGAGGTTGCCCGCGAAGTCGACGTAACCGATGGCTCCCGCGTAGATGCCCCGCCGCGTCGGCTCGAGGTCCGAGATGATCTCCATCGCGCGGATCTTCGGGGCCCCCGACACGGTGCCGGCCGGGAAGCACGCGGCGAGGGCGTCGAGCCGGTCCCGATCGTCGCGCAGCCGCCCTTCGACCCGCGACACCAGGTGCATGACGTGAGAGTAGCGCTCCAGCGTCATGAACTGCGCCACCCGCACCGTGCCGTACTCCGACACCCGGCCGATGTCGTTGCGGCCGAGGTCGACGAGCATCACGTGCTCGGCCTTCTCCTTCTCGTTCTCCTTGAGCTCCTCGGCGAGCCGTTGGTCCTCGGCGTCGTCCCGGCCGCGCGGACGGGTGCCGGCGATGGGATGGGTGATGACCTGCCGCCCCTCCACCCGCACGAGCATCTCCGGCGACGAGCCGACGATGGACAGATCGCCCAGGCGGATGAAGTACATGTACGGCGACGGGTTCACGTGCCGCAGGGCCCGGTACACGCTGAACGGGTCGGCGTCCACCGCCGTCTCGAACCGCTGCGACAGGACCACCTGGAAGATGTCGCCGGCCGCGATGTGGTCCTTCGCGGTCCGCACCGCCGCCTCGAACGCCTCCCGGCTCGTGTTCGAGCGGACCTCCCGCGGACCTGACGCGTCCACCGCGGGGTCGGACAGGCTGCGCTCGAGCTCCCGTTCGAGGAAGTGGATGCGGGCGCAGGCGAAGCGGTAGGCGCCGTCGAGGTCGGTCCCCGGGTCGACGCGCGCGTTGGCGATGACGAGAATCCGATGCTTGACATGGTCGAACGCGAGGACCGTGTCGAACACCATGAACGCGGCCTGATCGTCGCCGGTCGCGGGCGCGTCGCGACGCTCCCAGACCGCCTCGAGCCCCGGCTCGAACCACTGGGCCGCCTCGTAGCCGAGGAAACCGACGGCGCCGCCCGTGAACCGGGGCATGCCCGGCACGACGGGGGCGCGATAGTCGCTCATCACGCGGCGCAGCCGGTCGAGGAAGGGGCCCGGGTCGGTGGTGGTGACGCCGCCCTCCTCGACGATCGTCTGCCCGTCCCGCGCCCGCAGCACGAGGAACGGGTCCTTGCCGAGGAACGAGTAGCGGGCGACCTGCTCGCCCCCCTCCACGCTCTCGAACAGGAACGCGTAGTCGGCGTGCTCGGCCACCTTGAGGAACGCCGACAGGGGCGTGAGGAGGTCGGCCAGGATCTCCTTGCAGACCGGCACGAACGTGCCTCGGCCGGCCAGCTCCCGAAACGTCTCGACCGAGGTGATGCTCATGCCGGGGCTTCCTGCGCGGTCTCCGCCCGCGACGGCGGACTCTCGCGGGCCGTCAGGGCCTCCCGCGCCGCGTGCAGGAACAGGCCGATGGGGGGCCGGGTCCCCAGCCACCACTCGAACTGCCGCACCGCCTGGGCCGCGAGCATGTCCAGGCCCCCGATAGTGCGGCAGCCCGCCGCCGCCGCCTCGCGCAGCAGCCGGGTCCGGGTGGGGTTGTAGACGAGGTCGTAGACGATGGCGCCGCCCGTCAGCGCCGGCGCCGGCACCGGGGTGTCGTCGACGCGGGGCGCGGTGCCGACCGGCGTCGTGTTCACCAGCAGGTCCCACGACCCGGCGGGGGCCGGGAAAGGCACGGCCGCCCCCCCCACGAGGGCCGCCACCTCGGCCGCGCGCTCGGGGCGGCGGGCGCACACCGTCACCGCGCCGCCCGCGCCGGCCAGGCCCACCGCCGCCGCCCGCGCCGCGCCGCCCGCGCCGAGCACGCAGCAGCGGAGTCCGCCGACACCGCCCTTGGCTCGATCGGCGCGAGAAAGCCGGCCACATCGGTGTTCAGCCCCCACCACCCGTCGCCGTCGGCGCGAAG
>CBDATI010000047.1:0-40388 GCA_965199675.1 Vicinamibacterales bacterium
ACTCCTCCAGGGCCACCGCGCCGAACGTATAGGATCAGAGCCGATGCTGCTGACGCCCGCCATCGCGGAGACTCGCAATCCATGAACCCGACCGGACCTCCGTCCCCCGCGGACGGCCGAATCGCCGCGTGGGCGCGGCGGACGACCCGCGCCGCGTGGTTCCGGCACGGCGTCACCGCCGTCATCATCACCAACGCCGTCGTCATCGGCCTCGACACGTCGGTCGCGCTGACCGCGCGCTTCGGCGGCGCTTTCGCGCTGGCCAGCCAGACGTTCCTCGCCATCTTCGTCGTCGAGGCCCTGATCAAGATGGCCGCGGTGTGGCCGCGGCTCCGCGACTACTTCGCGGACGGCTGGAACCTCTTCGACTTCACGGTCATCACGGTCAGCCTGCTGCCGAGCACCGGCGAGCTGGCGACCCTGGCCCGGCTCGCCCGCCTCTTCCGGGTGTTGCGGCTCGTGTCGGTGCTGCCGGAGCTGCGGCTCATCGTCGCCACGTTGATCCGCTCGGTGCCCGGCATGTTCAACGTGCTCGCGCTGATGTCCATCGTCTTCTATGTCTACGGCGTGGCCGGCTACCACCTGTTCCGCGACATCGACCCGACGCACTGGCGTACCCTCGGCATCTCGCTCCTGTCGCTCTTCCGCATCGTCACTCTCGAGGACTGGACCGACATCATGTACGCGGCGCTCGAGCACCACTGGTGGGCGTGGACGTACTTCGTGAGCTTCGTCGTCGTGGGGACGTTCGTGGTCATCAACCTGTTCATCGCGGTGGTGATCAACAGTCTGGACGAGGCGAAGCAGGACCGGCTGCGGGAGCTCGCCGCGCCCCCGACCCACGCCGAACTGCTGGCCGAGCTGTCGCGGACCCGGGACACGCTGGCCCGGCTGCAGGAGCGGCTGGAACGCGAGCCCCGCGGATAGTCGGGCGGTCGGCGCGCAGCCTGCGGCGCGGTCCCCGCCGCCGCCGACCTCCGGACGCCGGGCGGACTGCTATTGCGGCGCCGCGTAGTCTCGACTGAATCCGTTGCGGCTGTTCGTGACGGTGAACGACCCGTCGCGCCGCGCCGAGATGCGGATCCAGTGCGCGGGCCCCATGTGGACGGTCCGGCCGTCGGGCATCTCGACCCCCTCGTCGAGGTTGGCGATGAACGCCTCGGGGGCGTTGAGGTCGCCGGCGGGGATGGCGTAGTGGTTCTGCCAGATGTCCGAGGGCGCCGCCGCCGCCCGCAGGATCTCGAAGGTCTGGGCGGCGCCCCCCTTGCGGGGGCCGTTGTTCATCACCGCCGCCCGCGGCGCGATGGCGTGGGCCAGGGCCTCCGAGCCCGACGTCTCCGAGCCGTGGTGCGACACCAGGTAGAGATCGACGACGCCGATCCGGTCGTCGGGGCACATCAGGTCGTGCTCGCGGTTCCAGTTCAGGTCGCCCATGATGACGGTGCGGAACCGGCCGAAGCCGACGAAGGTGCTGATCGACTGGTCGTCCTCCGCGTTGCCGTAGCGGCTCGTGATGTCGTCGCCGTGGAACGTGAAGCCCGCGCAGAACGGGTTGGCTTCCCCCGCCCCGGGCAGCGGCGCGTCGAGCACGGCCCCGCCCGAGGCGAGAATGCGGACGTCGAGGCCGTCGATGGACACCCGGTCGCCCGGAGCGGCCACCACGTGTCGACCGGCCCGCAGGTCGGCGTAGCGCGCGAAGGCGGCGAGCGGTCGCTCGTCCTCGTCGACGGTGGTCCCGTGGTCGATGAAGCTCGCGATGGGCAGCCGCTCGGCGAGCTGGTGGGCGCCGCCCATGTGGTCGCCGTGGAAGTGGGTGACGATCAAGTGGTCGATGGCGGCCGCGCCGGCATCCGCGGCGGCGGCGGCAATGCGGTCGGCGTCGCGCCCGTCGAAGCCCGGCCATCCCGTGTCGACGAGCATCGACTCGCCCGACGGGGCGACGAAGAGCGTGGCCTCGCCCCCCTCGACGTCCACCACGTAGATGTTCAGCGTGTCGTCCGCCCCGTCCTGGGCCGATGCCGGGACTGCCGCGAGACCGAGACCCAGCGCGAGGACCGAGAGGCTGCCGGCAAGTCGCATGGCGTTGCTCCTGTTGTAGTGCGTCGGTCCACCTCGACGGGAGTCCTGGGCGACGTCGGCGCACCCGGACCACCGCCGCGGCAACCGACGCCCGGGATCCAGGGCCGATTATCCTCCAGGTCTCGGACCGGGGTGGCTCGGGTGGCGGACGCGACTGTGGCAGAATGAGAACTCAAGCCTTCAGCGGAGGTGACGATGCGCTTCGCCCTCGCTCTCCTCGCCGTCCCGCTCGCGCCGTCCCTGCTGGCCGCCCGGTCCACCCGGGTCCGTGGGTGCGTTCTGACCCGGTGATTGCACCAGGATCTTCGACGCCATGACCCGGGAGCGCCCTTCCAGCGAGGCCGACGACCGCATCAACCGGCTCGTCCTCGACGCCCATCCCGACGCGCAGGCCATCTACCGCTACGGCACGTGGGGCACCGATTTCCAGCGCCCCGACAGCGACGTCGACGTCGCCGTCCTCCTGCCGCACGAGGCGGCCCTGCAGGTGGACCGCTGGCGCTGGCACCTGCTCGCGGTCTCGATTGCCGAGGCAGTGCGCGCGGAACACGCCGACCTGGTCAACCTGCGGCGCACCGACACGTCGCTGCAGGCCGAGATCCTGCGCACCGGGCGCCTGACGTACAGCGGCGGCGACGACGACGCTCGGCTGGGGTTCGAGTCGCTCGTCCTGTCGATGTACCAGAAGCTGAACGCGGAACGCGCCGGGATTCGGGCGGCCATCGTCGCGAGCGGACGCACGCCCGGGCCATGACCGACGTCCTGATCGCGAAGCAGCAGAGCCTGGAACGCTGTCTGGCACGCGTCCGCCAGACCTGGGCGCAGCCCTCGACGCTGCCGTTCGAGCAGGACTACGACCGGCAGGACATCATCGCCCTCAATCTGCAACGGGCCTGTGAGCGGGCCCTCGACATGGCCAACCACGTGGTCGCCGCGAGGAAGCTGGGCTGGCCCCGAACCAGCGCCGAGAGCTTCGATCTGCTGGCACGCGCCGGCCTCGTCAGTACCGCGATGGCGGGGCGGATGAAGGCGATGGTGGGCCTTCGCAACGTACTCGTCCACGAGTACCGGAATCTCGACCTCGACATCGTCACCTCGGTGGTTCGAGAGCATCTGAGCGATCTGTCCGACTTTGCACGGACGATGGTCGGCCTGCCGGAGGGCCGGCCGTAGCGGTGCGGCAGGCCAACCGCCCCGGAACGCCGAACGTTATTCGCGAAGAACTGGAACGCCCGCCTCTCTCATGTCCCTCCAACGAGGTCTCCCGCTCGCAACGCTATTCGCGAAGAACTGGAACGCCCGCCTCTCTCATGTCCCTCCAACGAGGAATCGGCCGCCCGCGCCCGGAATCTCCCGCTCGCGTCGCGAGAGTCCGCCCCGTCGCGGCTACCGTTGGCGGCGGCCCGCGACGAAGCGTACCGGACTCACCAGGCAGCGCCAGACGAACAGGACGCTGGTCGAGACTAGGAACAGGATGGACGTGGTCAGCGCGTCGACGGTCACCAGCCACCGGCTGAACCCCGACCAGAGCGGGACGACCGACAGCCCCCCGATGACGAACGCGGCCCATTCGACAGGGCTCAGGGCGAGCGGTGCGGGGTCCGCCGCCGCGCCCAGCCCGAACATCGCCCCGAACATGACGCCGGCGTCGGACAGTGTGTCGGCCCGGAACACGACCCACAGGCACGCCACCGTCAGCAGCACGTAGCCGTGGCGCAACGGGCGCGGCCAGCGAGCGAGGCGGGCGCCGAGGCCGGCCTGCTCCAGCCCCACCACCGCGCCGTGCAGCAGCCCCCACGTCAGGACCGTCCAGCCGGGGCCGTGCCAGAGGCCGACGCCCAGGAACAGCAGCACGATGCGGCCGCCGCGCGCGAGAGGCCGGCCGGAAGGGTCGAGCGACAGGCCGAGATAGTCGCGGAACCAGTGGAACAAGGTGACGAACCAGCGCCGCCAGAACCCCGTGACCGAGTCGGCCCCGTACGGCCACCGGAAGTTCTCGGCGAGGCGGAAGCCGAACATGCGCGCGAACCCGATGGCCATGTCGGCGTAGCCGGACAGGCTGAAGTAGACCTGCAGCCCGAAGCACGCCGCGCCGAGCCACGCGTGGGCCGCTCCGAGCGCGTCGGACGGCAGCGCGAACGCGGCGTCGGCCGGCCCGGCGAGGGCGTGGGCCAGGAACGCCACCTTCCAGAACCCCACCAACCAGCGCCGCACGCCGTAGGCGAACGCGGCCATCGTCGCCCGCCGCTCGGTGAGCTGCGCGGCGACGTCGCGGTACCGCGCCAGCGGCCCCGCGCAGAGCAGGGGGAAGCAGAGCAGGTACGACGCGGCGGTGACGGGATTGGCCTGCGCGGGCGCCTCGCCCCGGTGAACGTCGACCACGTAGGAGACGACGTGGCAGACGACGAACGACAGCCCCAGGGGCACCAGCAACTGAGGGACCGCGAACGCCGGGTCGTCGAGGGCCGGCGGAAGCGGCCCGGCGTACTTGAAGACCGCGAACAGCAACGCCGCCGCGGTGACCGCCATCGTGAGCAGGACCTCCGGGAGCAACCTGGTCCCCACGGACGTCGCGCCCGACCGCCGCACCCACGCCATCGCCATCCCCGTCAGCCAGGCGAACAGCGCCAGGCTCGCGAGCCACCGCGCGAACGGCCCCGCCCCGCAGACGAGGAACACCACGCTCCCCGCCACCAGGACGGGATTGGCGAGGACGAAGCGCCGCCCCCCCGCCTTCCAGCGGCGCGGCGTGAGGGCCAGCGCGAGGAAGAACAGCGCCAGCAGCGACGGGAGGAACCGGAGCAGGAAGATCGAGTCGGTGAACAGCACGGAAGGCGAGAGGAGGCCGATCGCCGGCGACCCGCGCGACCCGCAGGCAGCCGGACGAACGGTGGACTGTGCATCCTATCAGGTCGGAGCCCACCGGGCCGAGCCGAGACGAGACACCCCGGCCTCGCCCGGGGTTGGATCGGTCGGGAGCCGGTCGGCTCACTGACTCTCGCGTGTCGCGTATGATCTCCGTCCCGCGGTCCTGACCTCGTGGCGACCATTCCCGGCGAAGACACGCATGACCACCGGCGGCATCCTGATCGACCGCGTGCGTGCGCGCGTGAACGCCGACGACCGGCTCTCGCGCGAGGCCGGCTCGCTCGTCCTCGCCGCGTTGTGCGACGACGAGACTCTGCAGGAGCGCCTGGCGGGCGAGACCACCCGCCCCCTCGGCGCCGCCGGGAGGCCGGAGTCGGCCCCCACCGCACCGGCCGCGACTGGCTGACGACGGTCCGGAGTTTTGCGGTCGAGACGGCGCGGCAGACCGACGCGGCTCACCGCCGACGCGCGCCCACCACTTCCTGACGTGCACCCGGCCGAGTGGCTGCCGTTACGAAAACGTCGCGCTCGTGGTAGTGTCCGGTCACGCGGCGAAGAACGCCGGAGGGAGGCAGCATGACACGACAGCACTGTTCTTGGGGACCGGCGGTCTGGCTGGCCGTCGCACTGCTGATGGCCACGGGTCCGGCCGCCGACAGCGCGGCCCAGGAGAGCCGCGAGGCGATGCTCGCCCGCGCGGCCGCGGCCGAGCTCGACACCGAGTACGAGGCCCCGCCCGGCGACCCCTTGTGGCACCACACCGCCGGCTTCGCCAAGACCCTGTGCTCGGCCGTGTTCGTGACCGGCCTCGACGCCTCGTTCGCGGCCGAGAACGTCGGCTTCTTCAGCGGACCCCACGAGCACCGCACGCACGTCACCGCCATCGAGGTCGACCAGGACGAGCGCCGAGTGCGGCTGACCCTGCCGGACGGCGTGGTGCGCACCGCGAAGTTCAACGGCGACCACGGCTGCGTCGCGCTGCCCATCGACGCCGAAGACGTGTTCTTCGAGCCGGTGGACATCGCCAGCACCCTGCCCGACCCCTGGACGCAGATGTGGCCGATGGGCGACGCCGTGCCCGACGCGCCCCTCGCCGAGGGCGTGGACGCCGCGAAGGTGGCGCAGGCGGTGGCCGCGGCCTTCGACCCCGACGGGATGACCGCGGCGTTCGTCGTGACCCACCACGGGCGCATCATCGGCGAGCGCTACGGCGACGGCATCGACCTGCACACGCCCCTCGAGAGCTGGTCGATGGGCAAGAGCCTGACCGCAACCCTGATGGGAGTCCTGATTCAGCAGGGCGTCTACGACCTGTGGCAGCCGGCGCCGGTGCCCGAGTGGCAGACCGAGGACGACCCTCGCCAGGCCATCCGCATCGCCGACATCCTGCGCATGTCGAGCGGCGTGCGCTTCCGCGGGGTCGCCGACCCCGACCTCGATCCGGCACTCGGCTACCCCGATCACCTCTACGTCTACACCGGGACCGTCAACTCGTTCGAGTGGGCGGCGACCCGCCCGCAGCAGTGGCCGCCGAACACCATCGGCCGCTACCGCAACTCCGACCCGGTGCTGACCAACTACCTCGTCCGGCTCGGGGTCGAAGGCCGCGGCGACGACTACCTCTCGTTCCCGCAGCGCGAGCTGTTCGACAAGATCGGCATCCGCGGCATGGTGCTCGAGACCGATCCCTACGGGAACTACCTCCTGCAGGGCTACGAGCTCGCCCCCGCCCGCGACTGGGCCCGCCTCGGCAACCTCTACCTCCAGGACGGCGTCTGGAACGGCGAACGCATCCTGCCCGAGGGCTATGCCGAGTTCGTCAGCACCATCGCCCCGGCCTGGGAGGCGGACGGCCGGCCCATCTATGGCGGCTTCTTCTGGATCAACACCACCGGCACGTTCCCCGTGCCGCGCGACGCCTACTACATGTCCGGGGCCGGCGGCCAGACCACCCTCATCGTCCCCTCGCACGACCTCGTCGTCGTGCGCCAGGGCCACTATGCCGGCGCCGGCCCCGGGGGCCGCGCCCTGCGCAACGCGCTGGCCCTGCTGATGGAGGCGATACCGGCAAGCGAGTAGGACGGCGGCGGCGCCGTGGGCACTGCGCGACAATTGTGGGCGTACCTCCCGCAAGAGGGACGTCGATTGGTGACGAATCGAGATAGCCTGCCGCTCATGACAGCAGAGGCGCATGCCACCGGCCCTGGCGACCCGGCGGGTGCAGGGCCTCCTGAAATTGACCGGGCGGAACGAGATACAGCGGAGGGCCCGAACAGCGATCTCCAAGACGCCACCTCGGGTCAGCCGCCAACCCAGCACGAGAGGTCATTCTCACCGCACCATCGCGATCGGGCGGTCGACAACACATCGGTCATCGAGCCCGACATCACGTGGTGCGGCGGTACCACCAAGGGGCGGCGGCTCGTCGAGGGGCGGGTGCCCGCCCCCCCGACTGATGCTCGCTACGGGCGGCCCCCCTCTCCTGGTTCACCGCGCGCCGCCAGGCTCCCGCCAGCTCCCGGTGGAGGGCGCGCGTCCGGTCGGCGTTGGGATAGTTGACGATCACGAACGTCTCCTCGGTGCGCACCACGAGGTACGGCGGGAAGCCGTCGGTCGTGTACAGCCAGCCGTTCCCCATCTCCACGACCTCGAAGGGTCCGCGCCGCACGCCGTCCGCCGAACGGCCGTGTCGCCGCCGCACCCGGCGTACCGAATCGAGGGAGATGCGCCGCCGAGCCCGCGGCCTCGTCATGTCGAGGTAGACGTCCGTAACCTGGCTCAGCGGCACCTGGATGTCCGGACCGTCGCGGCTCTCGGGTCTTCCCACCGTCAGATACTCTTCCGTCACGGCGGCCTCGAACTCCCAGAGTTCGGCGCACGCCCTTTGACCCAGCAGGGTCGGCAGGACGATCAGCGGAATGACGGCGGCGAAGTAGAGCAGCATGATGCCATCGGGGACGCCGCGGTACGAGCGGTACGGACAATGTTCCGAACTCCCGGTCCGCCCGATGTCCAGGCTCGTCACTTCTCGCCACCCTTGGAGCGCTCCCACGGGTCGACCGTGGGCCGGCCCCTTCGGTCCGGCAGCCGCCGCGTCGGCGGACCCACGGACGGATCGAGACCGAGGCGGCGGCGCCAGAAGCTCCACGAGCGGCGACTGAACACGCCCACCAGAGGGTCGAGCAGGGCGCGGCGCAGTTCGGCCTCGGACACCCGCGCCAACAGCCAGCGGACGTCATCTACGGTGCCGAGCGGCATCATGAGCCAGCAGGAGCCGCCGGTCCGCCAGGGTTCTCCGGCGGTTGCCACCGGACGTACTTCGAGGCCATCGCCGCGCTGCGCTCGTCTTCGGTCGAACGGTCGCCGCCCATGATGGGCACCTCGTCAGCGTGTCACCAGTACCGTTGCGCCGCCGGCGAGGCGCCACAGATGCGGCCTTCTGGTCGACGACGGCTGGAATCGGGCGCGCCGAGTGCAGTACCTTGTAGCACACGGCGACGCTCACAATCCGCATCGACGACCGGATGGACGCCGAGCTGCGCGGCGTGGCGGCGCCGGACCGGCACGGGGAAGCGCGCTTTCGTGTGCGTGAAGCGGCAAGGCGCCAACCGGCGATCGCACGTCGATCAACTGCGACGCCGTGTCTCGCCGTTCACCGAAGCCCACGGCTGGTCGAACGACGAGGATGTCTTCCACGAGTCTCGTGAGATCCCGGTGGACGCCTACGGCTGGCCGCCGCCCTCGCGACACGCGGCTCGGTACCAGCCGCGTCGCACCCCTATCTTTCGCAGAGAGCCATGAGATGACACGAGAACTGACGCTGCCGAGTCGACGACGCTTCCTGCGGACGGCCGGCGGGTTCGCGGCGGCGGCCGCGGTCCTGGGGGGCAGGCCGGCCGCGGCGGCCCGCGCGCAGGGGCCCGCCCTGCGGATACGCGCCGTCGACGCCTACCCCATCTACATCAACCAGCGCTCGGACGGGCTGCTCGACCCGCCGACGTTCTCGGGCGACGACGACCCCCGGCGCTGGCGCTGGGGGGGGCCGTTCGAGCAGTTGCCGTCGGCCATCATCGCGATCATCAAGACCGACCAGGGGGTGACCGGCTTCGGCATGGGAGCGGGGGGCAGCGCCGCCGTCGAGATCATCGACGGACACCTGAAGCACCTGCTGATGGACGCCGACCCCCTCAACGTCGAGCAGCTCTGGGACCAGATGTACCAGTCGGCCATCTTCTACGGGCGGCGCGGGGTGTTCGCGATGGCCCTGAGCGCGGTGGACAACGCGCTGTGGGACATCGCGGGGAAGCACGCGGGGCAGCCGGTCCACGAGCTGCTCGGGGGCGCCTCGCGCGACCGCATCCCCCTCTACCAGACCGGAGGCGACGTCGCGGCGGGCGTCGCGGCGGGCGTGCGCAACTTCAAGCGCAGCCTGCGCGTGAACCCCCTGACCCCGCCGGACGTGCTCGACCGGGCCATCGCCTCGGTGCTCGAGGCCCGCGACGTGCTGGGGCCGGGGGGCAACCTGATGACCGACTGCGTCTCGCGCAACGGCACGGTGGAGTGGGCGGTCGGGGTGGCGGAGCGGCTGCGGCCGGCGGGGCTCTACTTCATGGAGGAGCTGCTGTCGCCGGACGACGTGTTCGGCTACGCCGAGCTGGTGCGCCGCATCGGCGGCGGGGGCCCGGGGTGGACCCGCGTCGCGTGCGGCGAGCACGAGTACACCGAGCACGGCTTCGACGTCCTGGTGCGGCTCGGGTCGGCGGAGATCCTCCAGCCCGACATCACGTGGTGCGGCGGCACGACCGCGGGGCGGCGCATCGCGCGGCTCGTCGAGGGGGCGGGACTCGAGATCATCCCCCACCGCGGGGCCAGTTCCTGGGGGCTCCCCATCGCGCTCATCTCGCCGAGCTGCACCATGGCCGAGAGCTTCCCCGCGGGCTCGGCGATCCTCGACGCGATATCGCCGCCGGTGGAGAACGGCGAGGTCGTGGCCCCCACCGAACCTGGCTTCGGGACCACCCTGACCGAGGCGATGGTGCTCGACCACCGGTTGGCGGGGCGGACCGTTGTATAGTGGGAAATACAGTTCTTCGGCAGTAACGCTCCGCGCGGCGCCGACGCATGGCCGGCACGCATGCAGCGGCGTTATCGTCGCGGGCGGCCGCGGGTCCCGATCGCGCATGGACGGAGGCACTTCATGAGACGAATCACGGTTCTGGTCGCGGTGATCGCCATCGGCCTCGCGACGGCCATCGGTCGCCCGGTGGCGCAGGGCAACGTCGCCGGGATCGAGCACGTCAAGGACAACCTGTACATGATCACCGGCGGGGGCGGGAACACCGCGGCCCTCGTCACCGGCGAAGGGGTCGTGCTGGTCGACACGAAGAATCCCGGGTGGGGCGAGGCCATCCTCGACCAGGTGCGGACGGTGACCGACGAGCCGGTCACGATGATCATCAACACCCACACCCACGGCGACCACGTAGGGAGCAACATCGACTTCGCACAGCCCGTCGAGGTGGTGGCCCACGCCAACACGCGGACGAACATGGAGCGCATGCCGGCGTTCCAGTCCGAGAGCGGGCAGCAGTACCTGCCGGGCACGACCTACGAGGACCGGCTGACCCTGCTCGACGGCGCCAACCAGATCGACCTCTACCACTTCGGCCCCGGCCACACCAGCGGCGACTCGGTCGTGGTCTTCACCGGCCTCGGCGTCGCCCACACCGGCGACCTCTTCGCGTGGAAGGGCACGCCCTACATCGACGTGAACAACGGCGGCAGCGGGATCAACTACGGCAGGACGGTGCTCGCCGCGGCCGACGGCATCCAGGGCGTCGACACCGTGATCCCCGGGCACAGCCCGGTGATGGCGTGGGCCGACTTCCGTGAGTTCGGCGAGTTCAACCGCGATTTCCTCGCGGCCGTCGAAGCGGGCAGGGCGGCCGGCAAGTCCGCGGCGGAGACCGCGGCCACGCTCGACCTTCCCGAGCGCTACGCGAACTACGCGATGAGCCGCGGCACCCTGACCAGCGCCGAGGACAACGCCGAGAAGATCTACGCCGAGCTCGAGTGACCGCGCCGCCATCCACCCGGACGGATTCCTTGCCGGGACCCGTTGCCGGACGGGCTCCCGGCCCGTCCGGCGCGGTCGCCGGAAGTCCCCGGCGCGAAGCCTCCCTTCGCCGAGAGCGGAGAGGTCGGCCGTGAGGTCCTTCGCCGCGGGCGGCTGACCGCCTTCCGCGACGGGCGCCGGCGTCCCGCGCACGGACATCGTCGGTTCCATGGCCACTCAGGTCGCCATCAACCACCGGACCACCTACGAGTATGACCGGCGGGTGACCCTGTCGCCGCACGTCATCCGACTGCGGCCGGCGCCGCACTGCCGCACCCCCGTCACCCGCTACTCGCTCCGCATCGATCCGCCCGACCACTTCCTCAACTGGCAGCAAGACCCCCACGGCAACCACCTCGCCCGCGCCGTCTTCCAGACCCCGGCGCGCCGGCTCCGCATCGAGGTGAATCTCGTCGCCGAGCTGCGGGCGATGAATCCCTTCGACTTCTTCCTCGATCCGACGGCCGAGCGCTTCCCCTTCGAGTACGAGCCCCGGCTGGCGAGAGACCTGCGCCCCTACCTCGAGACGGAGCCGACCGGCCCCGAGCTGCGTCGGTTCCTGGCCGCCGTCGACACCCGGGCGCGCGCCACCGTGGACTTCCTGGTCACCCTGAACCAGTGCGTCGAGCGGCGCATCGACTACGAGAAGCGGCTGGAGCCGGGCATCCGCACCTGCGAGGACACCCTGGCCCGGCGCCGCGGCTCGTGCCGGGACAGCGCCTGGCTTCTCGCCCAGGTCCTGCGGCGCCTGGGGCTGGCCGCGCGCTTCGTCTCGGGTTATCTGGTCCAACTCGTCCCCGACCGCAGGCCATCGGAGGGACCGCCGGGGCCGTCCCGCGACATCTCCGAGCTCCACGCCTGGGTCGAGGCGTACCTGCCGGGCGCGGGCTGGGTGGGGCTCGACCCCACCTCGGGCCTGCTTGCGGCCGAAGGGCACCTGCCGATGGCGGCGACGGCGGAGCCGGAGACGGCCGCGCCGATCAGCGGCAGCGTGTCGCCGGCCGAGGTCGAGTTCGGCCATGTGGTGACGGTGACCCGTCTGGGCGGGGCGCCGCCGGAGACAGGACGTTGACGAGGCCGCCCGCCTACGCCCCGCTCGCCGGCCACTACGACGAGATGGCGGAACGAGACGGCGCCCGCCGACCGCACTGGGAGACGGTGACCAACGCCCTCGCCGCCGCCGGCCGGCACGAGCTGAACCGCCGGACGCAGGAGGCCCGCCGGCTCATCCGCGACAACGGCATGACGTTCCACGTCCACCGGCGGGGCGGCACCCGACAGCGCCCCTGGCCCCTCGACCTCATCCCGTGCGTCATCGACGGGGCCGAATGGGCCCATCTGGAACGGGCGGTCGTCCAGCGCGCCCGGCTCTGCGAGGCCGTCCTCGGCGACCTCTACGGCCCGCGCCGGCTCGTGCGCGAGGGCGCCCTGCCCGCGGACTGGCTCCACGCGAACCCCGCCTTCCTGCGGGGATGCGACGGGCTGCAGCCTCCGGCGGGACGCTGGCTCCCCCTCTATGCCGCCGACCTCGTGCGGGCCCCGGACGGGAGGTGGTGGGTGCTCGGCGACCGCACCGACGCGCCGGCCGGACTCGCCTTCGCGCTGGAGAACCGCATCGTCGTCAACGCGGTGCTGCCCGACGTGCTGGTGGCCTCGAAGGTGCGGCGCCTCGCCGGCACGTTCGAGGCGCGCCGGATGTCGCTCGCGGCAAGCGCACCGGGGCGCCGCGAGAACCCCCGCATCGTCGTCCTGACGCCGGGACCGGTCTCGGAGAACTACTTCGAGCACGCATTTCTCGCCCGCTACATGGGCTATACCCTCGTCGAAGGCGCCGACCTGACCGTCCGCGACTACCGCGTGTACATCAAGACGCTGGGCGGGCTCCAGCCCGTCGACCTGATCGTGCGCAGTCAGCCGTCGGAGGCCTGCGACCCGCTGGAGTTCGGGGGATCGTCGCAGAGCGGCGTGCCGGGGCTCGTGGAAGCGGTGCGGCGCGGCAACGTCGCCGTCGTCAACCCGCTCGGCGCCGGCGTCGCCCAGTCGCCGGCCCTGATGGCGTTCCTGCCGGACCTGTGCCGCCGCCTCCTCGACGCGGACCTGCTGCTGCCGTCGGTGGCCACGTGGTGGTGCGGCGACGAGGCGGCCCGGGCGCACGTGCTCGACCACCTCGACGAGCTCGTGATCAAGCCGGCCTATCCCAGCGTGCGGCGGGAACGAACGTTCGGCCGGCGCCTCCCCGAGGGGCAGCGCGCCCGGCTCGCCGATCACATCGCGCGCCAGCCCCACCGCTACGTGGCCCAGGAGCAGGTGGCGTTGTCGACGACCCCGGTCCGGGTGGCCGGCGGCCTCGCGCCGCGCTTCCTCGTCATCCGCGTCTACGCCCTGTCCCGGGGCGACGGCTACGACGTGCTGCCGGGTGGACTGGGCCGCGTGTCGTCGTCGACCGGCTCCCTCGACGTGACCCTGCTCGGCGGCGGCAGCAGCAAGGACGTCTGGGTGGTGGGCGAGACGGCCGAGCCCCACCGCTCGCTGATTCCGGCCAGCGTGTCCCCCATCGACGTCAGCCGGGCCACGTTCGACCTGCCGAGCCGGATCGCCGACAACCTCTTCTGGCTGGGCCGCTACTCCGAGCGGGTGGGGGCCGCAGTGCGGCTGCTGCGCGCGGCGATGCCGCTGCTCTCGGAGGAGTCGTCGCGTCGATCGACGGCGGCGCTCACCGGCGCCCTGAGCTTCCTCACCGATCTCGACTACGTGCCGCACGCGACGGACATCGCGAACCTGCCGCCCGCCCGCGCCCTGCAGGCCGCGGTCTCCGCGATGCTGGCCGAGCCGCACCGGCGCGGCAGCCTGGGATGGCAGGTGGGCCACCTCCGGAACGCCGCCTGGCTCTTGCGCGACCGCCTGTCGGCAGACTCGTGGCGCATCATCAGCCGCCTGGAATCGGACCTGCGCTCGGGCCGGTCCGGACGCCGAGAACGCAGCGGCATGCGCCGCATCCTCGACCAGATGGTCATGGTGCTGGCGAGCTTCAGCGGCGCCGTCAGCGAGGGCATGACCCGCGGTCACGGGTGGCGCCTCCTCGACATCGGGCGTCGACTCGAGCGGGCGCTGCAGGTGCTGCTGCTCCTGCGTCACGGGCTGACGACGGTGGCCGAGGACGAACGGGCCCGCATCGAGCTCCTGCTCGACGCCACCGACAGCGCGATCACCTACCGGTCGCGCTATCTCACTTCGCTGCGGGCCAATCTCGTCGCCGACCTGCTGCTGCTCGACGACGCGAACCCGCGGGGCGTGGCGTTCCAGCTCGATCTCCTGAAGCAGCATGTCGCGGCGCTGCCCGACCCGCCGACGCCCGGCCGGACATCGCCGGAATCGAAGCTCGTCACCGCGGCCGCCGCGGCCATCCAGCTCGTCGACCTCGACGAGCTGTGCGCCGTGAGCGAGGGCCGGCGCCACGCGCTGACGGCGCTGCTCGACCGGGTCCGGGCGGCGCTGGGCGACCTGTCGGACGCGTTGACCCGCGACTACCTCACCCACGCCGTTCCGGTCCGGCACCTGGCCCGCCCATCGTCGCCCGAAGACTCCGCCGGGCGTCCAGCCCACCCTCCCGGCGGCCACGCCGTCCTGCGGAGCTGACGTCCGGCGAACCGATGAGCACAACACCGCGGCCCGCGCGCGAATATCGTGTGAGACACACCAGCCACTACGCGTACGCCGAGACGGTGTCGCTGTCCATGCACCAGGTGCGGCTGACCCCGCGGGCGAGTGGAACGCAGACCGTGCGGGAGACCCGGCTCGTGATCGATCCGTCGGCCAGCGGCTCGGTCACGCGCGAGGACCACTTCGGCAACGCGACCACGACCTTCACGATCCAGGACCCGCACCGCCACCTGCGGGTGACGGCGGAGAGCCTGGTGTCGGTATCGGCCGCCGCCCCGGCCGGTCTCGACTCGCCGCCCCTGGCCGAAGCCGTCGCCCGGCTGCGGGCGCGCCGCACGGCGGACGAGCTGGCCGCCGTCGAGTACCAGGTGGAGTCGCCGCTCGCCCCGCGGGGCAGCCTCTACGCCCGGTACGCAGCCCCGCTGTTCGAGCCGCACCGGCCGCTGCTGGAAGGCGTCGACGCGCTGATGAGGACCATCCACCGGGAGTTCCGGTACGACCCCGCCGCGACAACCGTGTCGACCCCCGTCTCGGAGGTCCTGGAGGGCCGTCGCGGCGTCTGCCAGGACTTCGCGCACCTGATGATCGCCTGCCTGCGATCCCACGGCGTCCCCGCCCGCTACGTCAGCGGATACCTGGCGCCGAGGCCCGGTGTCGTCGGGGCGCAGGCGTCCCACGCCTGGGTGTCGGTCTACTGCCCGGGCGTCGGGTGGGTAGACTTCGACCCCACGAACGACATTCGGCCGGCCGGGGGACATATCACCCTGGGTTGGGGGCGTGACTTCGAGGACGTCAGCCCGCTGAAGGGGGTGACGGTCGGCGGGGGCAGCCACAGCGTGGCGGTCGACGTGCTGGTCACGCCAGCGGGGTGAGAAGGGCGTTCCGCACCGACGGGCGAGGACTTCGGAGGCCGTCAGCCCGCTGAAGGGGGTGACGGTCGGCGGGGGCAGCCACAGCGTGACGGTCGACGTGCTGGTCACGCCAGCGGGGTGAGAAGGGCGTTCCACACCGACGGGCGAGGACGACCGCGACGCGGGCCGGAAGGCGCCGAGTCGTGTGGAGCGGGTCGGGCGGCGGGGAACCGTGAGGCGCCCCTCGCCGGCCTTACCCCGCGCCCGCCGGCGCCCCGCGCTGCTCGCGCGGGACGCCCGGCAGGCCGTGAGGAAACGGATCCGCGACTGCGGCGCTACTGCTCCTGGTCGACCGCGTCGAGCTCGGCCGTCCTCGCGCCGGCCAGGATGTTGAGCAGCCCGTAGTTCCCCTCGTGACACGCGTACTCGTACATGCCGTTGCCGCGCTTCATCGGCAACGCGGCGGTGAACGGCGCGGTGAACGAGGTCGGATCGTCCACGGTGTACTCGTAGAACAGCGTGTCGTCGGACACCCGGCTGAAGCGCTCGGTCAGGTGCAGGGTCGACCCGGTGCCGACCGCGGTCGCCACCGAGGGGTTGAAGCTGGCCGTCTTGTCGCTGAAGTTAGTCGTCTCGACGACCAGGGTGTCCCCGTCCCAGTAGCCGCGCGAGTCGCCCATCCACTGGGTGAGGCCCTCGGGCAGGTGCTCGCGCCCGTCGAGGGGGACGATGCGGGCGTCGTGCACCATCTCGTTCAGCACCACCACGTAGTCGGCGGTCTGGAACACCTGGATGTTCTGGTTGTAGCCGGCGGGCACGATGGGCGGACCCGAGTTGAACCCGAGGATGCACCGCTCGGCGAGGCCGCGGTCCTCGTAGCTGTCGGCCCCGATGCCCGCCGCCCGCGCCCGCACGGGACGCGTGCCGGGCCGGTCCTCGCCCAGCGACAACTCGATCAGCTCGACGCCCGGCTGCAGCGCCGGCAGGCGGCCGGTCGGCGGATCGACGATGAGCGACGTGCGCCCGTCGTCGACGACCGAGGCGTCCTGGTCGACCCAGTAGCGGTTGTAGCCGCCGACGTTGCCGCCGACCGGCAGCGGCTCGTCGCGCACCTCGCTGGGCGCGTTGGCCTCGGCGTTGCGCTCGGCCGCCGCGGCCTCGATCTCGGCGATCTCCTCCGCCGACAGGACCGCCTTCTCCTGGTCCTGGGGCCGCTGCAGCGGCGTCAGCGACTGGAAGTCCCAGACCCCCTGCAGGTCGGGCCTGCCGTCGGGCAGCCGCGGCGGCTCATAGGTCTGGGCGCCGGCCGAGGCCGCCACCGCCAGCAGCACCGCCGCCACGGGGAAGCTTCGTACTCTCATCTTGACCACTCCTCCATCTGCACGGTTCCGTACGCATCATCCCGGGATCCGGCGGCGCCGACTCGTACTCCCGCGCCTCGTCCCCTGTCGTTCCCGCTGCCGCCCGACCGCCCCCCCCGGCCTCCCGGGGGGGCTCCGGTCCGCGACGGGCCGCTACTCGTCGTTCACGCCCACGAATTTCTGCACGCGGCCCGAGAGCTGCGCGACGAAGACCTCGCCGTCGCCGGTCACCGTCAACCCGTGGCCGCCGCTGCCGCCGGGCAGGGTCGCCACCGCCTCGCCGTCGAGGCTGCGCAGCGTGCCGCCGGTCCAGAGGTGCTGATCCTCGGTCATGAACAGGGCCGAGTTGCCGCCGATCTCCGGCCACTCGGCGAGGAACCCGCCGTCGGCGTCGAAGACCTGCACGCGCCGGTTGTCGCGATCGGTGACGTAGACCCGTCCCTCGGCGTCCACCTGCAGGTTGTGGGGCAGACCGAACTCGCCGGGACCGGCGCCCCGACCGCCCCACTCGAGCAGATACTCGCCGTCGGCCGAGTACTTCACGACCCGGGCGTTGCCGTAGCCGTCGCTGACGTAGATCGAACCGTCGGGGCCGAAGGCGACGTCCGTGGGCAGGTTGAAAGTGTTGCGGCTGCGGCCCGCCACCCCCTTCGCGCCGAGCTCCATGAGCACGCGGCCCTGGAAGTCCATCTTGTAGACGACGTGACCAGGCGCGTCGACGACCCAGATGTCGCCGGCGGGGTCGACCCGCACCGCGTGGGCGCCGCAGTTGTGGCAGCCCGCCGCCCCGTAGACGGCGGTGTAGCCCGATTGCCCGGGCCGCCGGTCGGCCGGTCCGATGCCCGCGACCTTGCCGTTCTCGAACAGGCCGTCGCCCCACGCCCGCACGAAGCGCCCGCCGGGGTCGAACAGCATGAGCGGCTGGGCCCCGCGGTGCAGCATCAGGACATACCCGTTGGCGGTGGTCGCGACTCCCGACACCTGCCCGAAATTCCAGGCCGCGGGAGTGCCGGCGGCCGAGATCGGCGCGGCGGGCCATCCTTCGGCTTCCGTGTACTTCATGGCCTGGCCGTGGGCCACCTGACCGATCGCCAACGTCAGCAGACCGCACGCCAGCACGCTCGTCCGCCTGACCATCATTCGACTCGCTCCTGACATCACGAACGAGATGAGTCGTTTCCCCAGCGCAGGAGCCCTCGGCGAGAGCCCCGCTGCATTCGTCCCGTGCAGCGTGGGAACTCCAACACGCCGTCACCTGCTCACGAAAGAGGTGATTACCGCTTGCAACGCGTCCACACGGACCGTCAACGCATCCACACGGACCGTCAGCCGGTCCACCTTGGCGTTGACGAGCAGTACGCCGACCGCAGCCACGAGAAATATCAACGCCGTGAGGACTCCGATGATCAGCGTGAGGGTTTCCTTGTCCACGCCTCCTTCCCTCATCCAACCCGGCCCGCTTCTCAGACTACCATGGGGCACATGCGCCGGTTAACCCCGTTCGTTGTCGCCATCCCACGGCCCGAGCAGACGCGTATCGGAATCCGGACGCGCTCTGACGCGCGTCAGACGACCCCGTCGGCGCGGAACCCCCGGATCTCGTCGTCCGTGTAGCCGGCCGCTCGCAGCACCTCGTCGGTATGCTGGCCGAGCAGCGGCGGCGCCCGCTCGATGCGGCCGGGCGTCTCGCTCAGCTCGATGGGCTGGCCGATCATCCGCACCTGCCCGGCCGTGGGGTGCGGATGGTCGACGACCTTGCCGCGGGCGGTGAGCTGGGGATTGGTGCAGACCTCGGCCACGTTGCGGATGCGGCCGCACGGCACACCGGCCCGGCCGAGCACGTCCATCCACTCGGCCACCGTGCGCGAGGCGGTGAGCTCGACGATGATCGGCACCAGCACGTCCCGATGCTTCACCCGGTCGGGGGCGGCCGCGAATCGCGGGTCGTCGCGCAGGTCGGGCCGCCCCACCGCATCGCAGTAGCGCACCCACAGCGAGTCGTTGGCGATGCCCAGGTTGATCCACCCGTCGCGCGCCCGCAGGGTCTGGTAGGGCACCACCGACGGATGGTCGTTGCCGCGGCGGGTGGGGCTCTCTCCCGAGGCGAAGTAGTTGCCGGCGTTGTAGGTCAGCAGCGACGCCACCGCGTCGAGCATCGCGATGCGCACGTGCTGCCCCCGGCCCGTCGACTGCCGCGCGTAGAGGGCGAGGAGGATGCCCTGGGCGGCCATCGCTCCCGCCGTCAGGTCGGCGATGGAGGTGCCGATGCGCGACGGAGGCCCGTCCGCCTCGCCGGTCAGGTCCATCAGGCCCGATTCGCCCTGCACGATCAGGTCGTAGCCGGGCCGGCTGGCGTCGGGACCGGCCTCCCCGAACCCCGAGATCGAGCAGTACACCACCCGCGGATGCCGCGCCGCCACCGCCTCGTAGTCGAGACCGAGCCGGGCGACCGCGCCCGGCCGGAAGTTCTGGATGACGACGTCGGCGCCCGCGACGAGCCGCCACACGATGGCCCGGCCCGCCTCGTGCTTCAGGTTGACGGTGCAGCTCCGCTTGTTCCGGTTGACCGAGAGGAAGTAGGGCGCCTCGCCCCCGAGGAACGGCGGGCCGAATGCGCGCGACTCGTCGCCGCGACCCGGCTCCTCGATCTTGACAACGTCGGCCCCCATGTCGCCGAGAGTCATCGTGCAGTAGGGGCCAGACACGACTCGGCTGAGATCGATGACCCGGATGCCGTCGAGCGGCGCGGGACGACTCGCCCGCCCATCGTCGCCTGACGGCTCCGCCTGGCGCCCGATCGACCCGCCGGGGGTCCGCGCCATTCCACCGCGCGAACCCCTACCCGGCATCCGGCCTTTCCAGCCGCGTCACGGCCGCCCGCTCCGCGGGGCAAGCCGTCGCCGCCACCCGCCCGGGACCGCCCGACGGGACGGGCAACGGACGAGCCGCCCGGGGCCGGCGCCAACCGTCACAGCCGCCCGCTCCGCAACTCCTCGGCGAGATAATCGCCGGCCCGCCACGCCAACGCGAGAATCGTCAGCGTCGGGTTCTTCTCCGACGCGCTCGTGAACGACGAGCCGTCGACGACCAGCACGTTGTCGACCTCGTGCATCTGGTTGAAGCGGTTCAGCACCGACCGGGCCGGGTCGTTCCCCATCCGCGCCGTGCCGTGCTCGTGAATCGCCGCCCCCGGCGGATCGTGCGCGTCGGGGGAAGACGGCACCATCTCGGCCCCCGCGGTGTGCAGGATCTCGTCGGCCACCTCGTGCATGTGGCGCACCATGCGTTCTTCGTTGTCGCCGAAGGTGACGTCGATGCGCATCAGCGGCACGCCGTAGCGGTCGGTGCGCGCCTCGTCGACGGTCACCCGGTTGTCGGAACGCGGCAGGACCTCGCCGTAGGGGTGGAGGGCGACGAGGGCCGGGTAGCGCTCGCGGACGCGCTGCTTGAAGCCCGCCCCGAACTCGAGACCGGGCAGCAGCTCGGCCACGTTCACCCCCGTCGTCTGGCAGCCGTTGCCCCACAACTGGATGCCGAAGCCGCCGACGTAGTCGAGGCCGGTCCGGCGGTGGTTGAACCGCGGGATGTAGACGTGCCCGCCCCCGATGCCGTCGTCGTTCGTGTAGCCCTGGCCGAAGAGCTGCGGCAGAAAGCCGAACCGGTGGAACCGGACCTGCTCGCAGTAGTTGCGGCCGAGCTGGTCGTTCCCGTTCCCGAGCCCGGCGGGATGCCGCCGCGACCGCGAGTTGAGGAGGAGGCGCGTCGAGTCCATCGCCGAGGCGGCGACGACCACGGTCCGCGCCCGCACCGCGCGCTCGACTCCGCTCTCGCGCTCGAAGTACTGGACCCCGTCGGCGCGGCCGTCGGCGCCGGTCAGCACCCGCGCCGCCACCGCCCCCGAGACGATCTCCAGCCGGCCCGTCTCGAGGGCCGGCATCAGCAAGTAGTCTGTCGCGTTGAAGAACGAAGCGGTGCGGCAGCCCGACCCGCACGACCCGCAGTAGTGGCAGGCGGGCCGCCCCCCATGAGGCCGCGTCAGTACCGCGCGCCGAATGGGCACGGCGGGGATGCCGAGCCGCCCCGCCGCCCGCGACAGGATCACCTCGGCGCAGCGCGGCTTCACCGGCGGCAGGTGGTGGCGGCTCCCCGGCAGCGAGTCCGAGTCGTCGTCGCCCCCGGTCACCCCGATGAGCTGCTCCACCCGATCGTAGTACGGCGCGATGTCAGCGTAGCGGATGGGCCAGGGAAGGCCCCACCCCTCCCGCTCGGGGCCGGTGAAATCGAGGTCGGACATGCGGAGGCTGACGCGCCCCCAGACGTTGGTCTTGCCGCCCCATCCCCAGGTTCGCCAGAGCTGGAAGGGACGCCCCGCCGGCGTGAGGTACGGCTGTTCGCGGTCGTCGAGCCGGTAGCGGGGCGGCGCCTCGCCCTCCCGGCGGCGCCGGTCCGCCTCGAACGGCAGGACGTGCGCCCACGACGCCGACCGGTCGAACTTCCAGCCCGCGTCGAGCATGAGCACGTTCACGCCGTGCCCCACCAGGACGTGCGCCGCCATCGCCCCCGATGCGCCGCTGCCGATGACCACGACATCGTGCACGGGGCCGCGCTGCAGGATCTCCATGCCCTATCCGCGCCCCTCGGTCCCGCCGGGCTGCCAGTTCAGGTGGCGCTCGTGGGTGCATCCCTCGAACGCGGCCAGATACCGCTTGCCGGCGTAGCCCAGCTCCTGACTCATCCCGATCTCAGAGCGGTAGTAGCCGCTGATGGTCAGGCGGCGCACCTCGCGAAAAAGCTCCACGCCGGCCGCATCTTCTTCGAGCGGCGGGTCCGCGGCGAGGCGCGCCAGCAACCTCGCCTGAAGCGCCTGGCGGACGTCCGCGAACCGGCGCCCGTAGAGGGCGGCGCTGCGCCGGTCGAGCCAGGCCAGCCCCGCCCGCACGATGCCGGGCAGCGCGGCCGGGCCGTCGCCCTCCGCGGCGCGGCTCACCATCCAGTCGACATACTGGTGCACGGCGGCGGCCCGGGCGCCGGGGGTATCGGTCTCGGGAATGATGGCCTCGGCGAGGGCCTCGACGGCGGCGGCCTCGTCGGCGGTGAAGAAGCGCGGCCGCCAGGCGCCGCCGCCCTGAGGCAGGGGCACCAGCGGATGCAGCACCCGCGCACCCTCGGCGACGGCCGGCGCCACGGCCGCGGCCCCGAGCGCCATCAGCGCGCGACGGCGGGGAACACGCTCGCTGTCGGTCACCGGCGCCTCCCGGGATCGGCGGGGAATGGCACGCCCGGCAGGATTCGAACCTGCGACCCTCGGCTTAGAAGGCCGATGCTCTATCCAACTGAGCTACGGGCGCGTGCTTGCGGCGCCAGCCTCGACGCCGCGCGATTCGACGACAGTATATCGCGCGGCCACCACTGCCTACTCTGGCGGCCCGCGACTCCACCCGGCGTCCCGAGTCCGGTCGACGGGTGGTTCCAGTGGTTCGACGCGCCGCTCTCGTCTATACTCTGGAGGTGTCGATCGTGGCCGACCGTCTCGAGCCAGTCGGTTTCCCTGATCTTGGGTGCACTCGTGGATACGATTCCCGCCGTTCCGGGCCGCGTCCGCCCTTCGCCCACCTTGGCCGGCGTGCAATTCTCCGTGCAGTGCCCGGCCCAGCTCGGTGAGGTTGGCGCCCTCATCACGATGATCGAGACGGTAGGCCGCTGGCACGCCGCGCCGCGCTCGGTCGTGTACGGCCTCAGCCTCGTCGTCGACGAGCTGGTCGCCAACGTCGTTCACCACGCCCAGCCGGCCCCCGACGCGCTGCTCCGGGTTTCCGTCGCCTTCGCGGGCGACAGAGTCGAGCTCGTCTTCGACTGGCCGGGCGAGTCGTTCGATCCGGTCTCATTCGTGACGCGCGCTCTCGACGGGGAATCCGATGCCAACGACCTTCCGGTCGGGGGGTTGGGCCTCTGCCTGGTGCAGGCCTTCGCCCAGGACATGCACTACCGCCGCGACGGCGACCGGAACGTCGTGGAGTTCGAGCGGCGCTACGACCGGGATCGCTCCGTCATGGCCATGACGTCTCGCGACGGTGTGCGATGACCGCCCCTCTCCGGCTGTCCACCCGGCGCGTCACGGCTGATGCAGTGGAGTTCCACGTCGTCGAGCTCACAGGCCGGTTGGACTCGGGGAACGCGCATGAGACCGCGAAGTCCATCCTGAGTCTGACCGAGGCCGGCTTCAACGTGGTCGTGGACTGCGCCGGACTGGACTTCGTGGCCTCCTCGGGGATGCGCGCGTTCATCCTGGGCACCAGGTCGGCCAAGGCCCAGGGGAACCTGTTCAGGGTCGCGGGCCTCATCCCCCATGTCTGGGAGGTCTTCAAGGTCACCGGCCTCCACCGGATCCTCGACATTCGCCCCACCCTCGACGACGCCCTGGACGAGCCCGGCGCCATCGGCGACGGTTCGTAATCGTCTGCGGCGCGGCCGGGAGAGGCCGCGTCGCCGAACGGACCTCCTGCGGGATGACGGGGCGATTCCGCCGTTCGGCCGGTCCGATTCGCGACCGGTCTCGGCGATCGTGCGGATCTGCCGACGGGCGCGCGCCGCCTTGACTCGCCCTGCCCCGCGAGGTACGCTCCGGCTCTCTCGGAATCCGGTCTTTGCACGCCGCGCGCCGGGTGCTCGGGCGCCGCGGGGCGGCGTAAGGGGGAAAGAGAAGGTCATGGCTCGCACCATCTTCAACGTCGCCTGCCTCGTCGTGCTGTTCGGCACGATGACGCTCTCCCAACAGCCCGCCGACCCCGCATCGGCGATGGCGGAAGCCGCGGCGCGGTTCCTCGACACGCTCAACGACGAGCAGGAGGCCGCGGTGCGGTTTCCCTTCGACGGCGAGGACCGCTTCGACTGGCACTTCATCCCGCGCGAGCGGAAGGGCGTCTCCCTGAAGATGATGACCGGCTCGCAGCGAGCCGCCGCCCTCGACCTCGTGCGGACGGGCCTGAGCGAGGAGGGGTTCACCAAGTCCGAGATCATCCGGCAGCTCGAGCAGATCTTGTACGAGCAGGAGGGCCGCGACATCCGTGACCCCGACCTCTACTTCTTCATGATCTTCGGCGAGCCGGGCGACGGCAACACGTGGGGCTGGCGCTACGAGGGCCACCACATCTCGCAGAACTGGACCATCGTCGACGGCAGCGCCATCGCCGCGACTCCGCAGTTCTTCGGCTCGAACCCGGCCGAGGTGCGGGGCGGCCCGCGGGAGGGCCTGCGGGTCCTCGGCAGCGAGGAAGACCAGGCCCGCGACCTGCTCGCGTCACTGAACGACGAGCAGCGCAAGGCGGCCAAGCTCTCGGACGAAGCGCCCAGCGACATCCTCACCCGCGCCCAGCGGCGGGTCACCCTGCTCGAGGACTTCGGGGTGGCGCACAAGGACCTCGACGCCGACCAGCAGGCGGCCCTGTGGTCGATCATCGAGGAGTACGCCACCGCCCAGCCCGGCCCCATCGCCCACGAGCGGCTGACCGAGGTGCAGAACGCCGGGCTCGACGGCATCCGGTTCGTCTGGATGGGCGGCGAGGCGCAGGGCGAGCCGCACTACTACCGCATCCAGGGGCCGACATTCCTGATCGAGTACGACAACACCCAGGGCAACGCCAACCACGTGCACAGCGTGTGGCGCGACTTCGCCGGCGACTTCGGCCGCGATCTGCTGGCCGAGCACTACCGGCAGTACGACCACGGCACACGGAACGCGGACTAGTGCTGCGTCACGGCTGACGTTCGGGGTCCGCGACGCTGACTTCCTCGACGATTGCGGGCCCTGAACCCTGTCCGTGTCCGAAGATGGATGCGTGACGGACCCACTGGCCAGACCACACCCAAACCGAACCAGGCCCGCCAATCGTTCGTTTCGGCGGGCCTGGTCCTTCGAACACCGGATCGGTCGGCTCAGGTGGCCTTCAGGACGAGCATCGTGCGGTCGTCGGGGCTGCCGAACGAGAACCGGTGCACGTCGTCCATCACGCGCCGGCAGATCGCCTCGGCGCTCTCGGCCCTCGCCCCGTGCATGGTCCCGGCCAGCCGGTCGTGCCCGTACTCCTCATCGTGGGCGTTGGCCGACTCGACGATGCCGTCGGTGTAGAAGGCGAGGAGATCCCCGGGGCGAAGCCGGGCGCCGCCCTCGAAATAGCGCGGCGACTCGAACATGCCGATGGGGACCCCGCCGCTCCACAGCTTGTCGACGGCTCCGTCGGGCCGCACGAGGAGCGGCGGCTGGTGGCCGGCGTTGACGTAGATGATCTGGCGGGTCGGCACGTCGAGGACGGCGTAGAAGAGCGTGACGTAGCGGCCGGCGTCGACCGAGTCGTGGAAGAACCGGTTGGCGTGGCGCATCACCGCTCGGATGGCCAGCTCGCGCCCCACGAGCGAGTAGATCGAGGCCCGGATGGCCGAGACCTGGAGGGCCGCGGCGATGCCCTTGCCGGCCACGTCGGCGATGATGATGACCCAGCGGTCCTCCGGCAGCGGGATGAACTCGTAGTAGTCGCCGCCCACCTCGAACGACGCCTCGTTGACGCCGGCGATGTCGAACCCCTCGAGGGTGGGGATGCCGCGCGGGACGAGGTCCTCCATCACCTGCCGGGCCACGAGCATCTCGGCGTCGATGCGCCGCTTGGCGCGCACCTCCTCCTGCATGCGGGACCGTTCGATGGTGCCGGCGACGAGAGTGCCGAGCAGCCGCAGCATCTCGACGGTGCGGGCTCCATAGGCCGCCGCGCGTTTGGAATGGAGCTCGATGGCGCCCATCACCCCGTGCAGCCCGACCAACGGGACGACGAGGCCGGACCGATGGCACGGTCCCCCCGACGCCGGATCGGCGCTCTCGTCCAGCAGCACCGGCTCGCGCGAGTCGATGGCTCGAGCCACGGGCCGCCCCTCGTCGAGCGCGCCGTCGTGGCAGGGCACCGCTCCCGACTCGTCCCGCCACCAGAAATGACGAACGTGCCGGCCGGAGCTGCCCAGGACGTACAGGGCGGCCGAATCGTAGTCGGCGAGCCGGGCCACGCAGTCGAGGACGCCGTTCAGAATCCGGTCGGCGTCGCGCGAGTCGGCGGTGAGCCGGTAGGCGTCGACGAGCACGCGGACCGCGCGCAGCGCGTCGTCGGTGCAGGCAGTCTCCAGAACCGGCAGAGGATGGGTCATCGGCACGCTCGGGGAAGTCGAGGTCCAGTTACCATACTACTTCGGCGCCGGCGGCTCGCCGAGGCTCGCTGGGCACCGTCTCCCGCGGCGCTCCCGCCTCGCCGCTCGACCTGCCGCCTGCGCTCGCGCCTGACGCCGTCCAAGCCGCGGCCCGGCGCCGGTGGACGGATCGCTTCGGGCCGCATTAGAATAGGAGGATTGCGCTTCCGGCCGGTCCGAGGGCTTCCAGGCGTCAGCGGCGCCTCCGGGGGGCGGATGTGTCTCGCGCCAACGCATGGTGAGTGTAGCTCAGTGGTAGAGCGCCGGACTGTGGCTCCGGAAGTCGCGGGTTCAAACCCCGTCACTCACCCCAATCCCGACCCCAACCGCGTGCGGCGGATTCTCGCCGAGCGAGGCGCCCTCGTCTTCCCCGGCGTCTACGACACGCTGTCGGCGAAGATCGCGGAACGGGCGGGATTTCCCCTCGCCTTCGTCTCCGGCTACGCCGTCTCGGCCACGTTCATCGGCCAACCCGACCTCGGCCTCCTCACCCAGACCGAGATCGTCGAGCGGGCCCGCCAGATCAGCGGCGCGGTGGACATCCCGATCCTCGTCGATGCCGACACCGGCTACGGCAACGCCCTGAACGTGGTCCGCACGGTGCGGGCGCTGATCGACGCCGGGGCGGCCGGCTGCTTCCTCGAGGACCAGGTGTGGCCGAAGCGGTGCGGACACATGCCCGGCAAGCAGGTCGTCGCGCGGGAATCGTACCTCCAGAAGATTCGGGCGGCGGTCGACACGCGGGGAGGCCGCGACTTCTTCATCGTCGCGCGGACCGACGCACTGGCCGCGGCCGGGCTGGACGAGGCGCTGGCGCGGGCCGAGGCGGCGCGCGCGGCCGGCGCCGACGCCACCTTCGTCGAGGCCCCCGGCTCGCTCGACGAACTGCGGGAAATCGGCCGGCGGGCGCCCCGGCCCACCGTCGCGAACATGGTCGAGCAGGGACGCACGCCGGTACTCGGCCGGTCGGCGCTCGCCGCACTGGGGTTCGACCTGATCCTGTACCCGGTCGCGGGGCTCTACGCGTCGGCGCAGGCCCTGACCCGCGTCTACCGGCACCTGCACGATACCGGCGCCACCAGCGGCGTCGACGACGAGCTCATCACCTTCGAGACGTTCAACGCGCTGATCGGCGTCGACGAGTCCCGCGCCCTCGCCGCGCGGTTCGAGGAACCCGGGTAACGCCCGGGAATGCGTGGTGGTCGCCCCAGGCGGTCGAGGCGCCGCACGGTTCGAAGCCCCCCGGGCAGGCGCCGGAATGCGCCAGTGTCGAGCCCATGCGACCTGAGGCGCCGTGCGGTTCGAAGGACCACCCGCGGGCCGGCGCGACTCTCGCCTCCGACCTGCGCGCCGTCATGCGACCTGAGGCGCCGTGCGGTTCGGAGGACGACCCGCGGGCGGATCGGCCGCGCCATCGAGCCGTCCGGTCCCGCCTCGCGCGCCGCCGCGCCCTCCTGCTGGCGGCGGTCACGGCCCTGGACGGAGCGCCGGGGCCGGCGGCGGCCCAGCCGCCCCCTGACGAGGCGTGGCGAACCCTCGAGACCGCCCACTTCCGCATCGCCTTTCCCGAACACCTCGAAGCGCTGGCGCGCAGGACGGGGTCAGTGGCCGAGCGCGCCCACGAGGATCTGTCGGCGACGTTCCGCGCGGGTCCGGGCGGAACCATCGACATCGTCCTGACCGACCACGTCGACGTCTCGAACGGCTACGCCCGCTACTCGCCGTCGAACCGCATCGTGCTCTACGCGCGTCCCCCGCCCGACCACCTCGCGCTGGGCTACTTCGACGACTGGCTGGAGCAGCTCGTCGTCCACGAGCTCGCGCACGTCTTCCACCTCGACCACGTCGGGTGGTTCGGCAGGTTCTTCCGCGCCCTGTTCGGCCGGCAGCCGTCCATCCTGACGTTCCCCGGCACGAATGTCCCGGGGTGGGTGATCGAGGGGCTTGCGACCTGGTACGAGTCGGCCCTCACCCCGGGCGGCCGGGCGCACGGCGCCCATCACGAGATGGTGCTGCGGACGGCGGCGCTCGAGGGCCGCTTCGAGTCGCTCGGAACGGCCGGGGGCCACTCTCCCCAGTGGCCCGGCGGAAACCGCCGCTACGTTTACGGATCGCTCTTCTTCGAGCACCTGCTCGCCAGGCACGGGCGTGACGTCATGGCCCGGTTCGTCGAGGACGTCGCGCGCAACGCGTGGCTCCCGTCGCGCGTCCTCGACGACGTCTCGCTGACGAGCGAGTGGGACGCGTGGCGCGACGAGATGCGCGCGCGGGTCGAGCGGCTCGACGACGACCTCGCCCGGTTCGGCCCCGTCACCGAACCGGAGGCGCTGACGAGCGGCGCGCGCCGGGCGCTGCATCCGGCGGTGTCGCCCGACGGCGGTTCCCTGGTGTACGTCCGATCGGACGGACGGTCCGACCCGAGGCTCGTGGCCATGCCGCCCGCCGGAGGCAGCGCATCGACGCTGGCGCGGACCAACCACCTCACGCGGTTCGACTTCCTGCCGGGCGGCGGGATCGTGTTCGCACAGCGCGAGTTCACGGACCGATATCGCCAGTACAGCGACCTCTACGTGCTGGCCAGCGGGGGAACGGTGCGACGCGTCACCCACGGCGCACGGGTCGCCGCGCCGTCGGCCGGGCCCGACGGAAGCTGGGCCGTCGCGGTGGTGGACGGCGGGGGCGCCAACGGTTTGGTGCGGGTCGACCTCGGGAACGGCGCCGTCGAGGCGATCGCGGCCCCGGCCGCGGACATTTACTGGGCCTGGCCCGCGGTGTCGCCCGACGGCCGCTGGATCGCGGCGAGCCGCTGGGCCGAGGGTCGGCACGATGTCGTCGTCCTCGACCGGGACGGAAGGCTGGTCGACGCGGTGACGCGCGACCGGGCCCTCGACATGGCCCCGGCCTGGAGCCCAGACGGACGCCACCTCGTGTGGGCGTCCGACCGCACCGGCATCCCCAACATCCTCGTGGTCGAGGTGGACCCCCGGACCGGCGCCGCCGGCCCGCCGCGCCTCCTGACCAACGTGCGCACGGGGACCGCGTTTCCGAGCGTCGACCCCGCCGGCGAGTGGCTCTACTTCTCGGGCTACCACGTCGACGGCTGGGAGATAGAGCGTATTCCGTTCGCGCCCGACCGCGCACCGCTCGCGCCCGAGCCGGCCGCGCGCTTCGCTGACGTCGACGTCACCGGCGCCCACGCGACGCCGGCGGACGGCCTCGCGGACGGCGAGCCCACAACGGCGCCGGCGGCGAACACCGCCGGAGACGACGCGCCGACGACTGCGGCGGACGAGGACAGGCAGCCGACCGACGCGACCGAGGTCACGACCACCTCGGCGATACGGCGGGACGACACGCCGGCCGCCTTGGGCGTACGCCCGGACGACGCCATGACGGCCGCGCCCACACGCCGGGACGACGCACCGGCGGCCCTGACCGCGGCCGCCCCGACGGCAGACGCGGACCAACCAGAATCGGGCGGGGTGGACGACGCCGCCCGCCGCTACTCGCCGTTCCCGACCCTGCGCCCGACGTACTGGTTCCCCGACGTGCGCCGGCCGGTGGCGGTCGCGGCGACGACTGTCGGCAACGTCGAGGCGCCGCGCACCGAGGTCCTCGGCTACCGGTTCGGCGGCCGTACCGAGGGGTTCGACGTCGTGGGCAGGCACGCCTACGCCGCCGGAGCCAGCTTCTACCCGTCGGGTCGGCGCGCGGGAGACGTGTCGTACGAGTATCGCGGACTGGGGAACCCCACCATCGGACTTGCGGCCTCGCAGACCTGGGGGCAGGACGGCGTCAGGGTGGCCGACGCCGCGGGGGAAGCGCCGGAGACGTTCTTCGTCCTCGAGCGGCGGCGGCGCGTCACGGCGTCGGTCGGCGTGCGGCGGCCCGGGTACCGGACGTCCGTCGGGTTGACGCTCTCGGCCGGACTGGTACGCAGCGACCGCGAGGTGCTCGACGCCCATCTGCAGGCGACCGGCGGTTACCGGCTCGCCCGGCCGGGCGCGACCTCGAGCGAACTCGCCGTCGCGCTGGGCGCCTCCACCGCGCGGTCGCACGCGTTCCAGCAGGGCAACGCCCGCGGCGCGGCCATCGACCTGCGCGCCCGGACCCGGCGCGATCTCGACGCGCCGGCGGGTCTCGCGGGCGCGACAGACGCCGATCGCTCGGCCGACGACCTCGTCGGCCGGTTCAGGGCCTACCTGCCGCTGCCGGGTCCGGGGTTCGCAGCCCCGGTGCTCGCGGTCCGCGTCAACGCAGGCGCGGCGCGCGGTCCCGCAACCCGCACGGGGTACTTTTCCGTGGGCGGCGACGCCGGCCCGTTCCCGGTCCGGGGCCACGACTTCGCGGCCCGGGCCGGGCGCCGCGGGTGGTCCGCCTCGATCGAGGTCCGCGCGCCGCTGGCGCTGGTCAACCGCGGCGCCGGCACGTGGGGCCTGCACCTCGACCGCCTCTTCGCCTCGGCCTTCGTCGACGCCGGCGACGCGTGGGACGCCGGCGCGGACGGCGCGCCGCCGGCAGCGGGGCGGCGCCCGCTGACGTCGTTCGGAATCGAGCTCACCACGGACCTGCTCGCCTTCTTCTACACGCCGTTGCGGCTTCGCGTGGGGATGGCGGCGGTCCCGGATCCGTACGCCCGGACCGCCGCCCAGGCCCGCCGGTGGCGCCGGGTCTTCTACGTGGGGGCCGGCGTCCCGTTCTGAGGGCAATGACAGCGATCGAGTCGGGGTCGCCAACGCGCCCGGATGCGCCTGTTGCCGTCGTCCGGGCTCGGCACGCGGCAAGAACCTCTGTCACCGTCCCGACGCCGGTGGCGGACGACCGCCGCACGGCGCGACCCGAACGCCGCACCCGCGCCGCCGGCGCCGGGAGCGCGGGCGAAGCTCCGTCGGGAATGGCCGGGAGACGCCGGGGATGCCGATCCGCGACGACCCGCGGCAACGGCGCTATATAATTCCGTCACATTCACGACCAGCGGCGTCGCCGACGCCAGGGAGGTGCGGGTTGACTGTCCCCGTCTCGATCACCGTCAACGGACAGCGGTACGACCGCCAGGTCGAGCCGAGGCTGCTCCTGGTGCACTTTCTGCGCGATGTCATCGGGTCGACGGGCACCAAGGTCGGCTGCGACACGAGCCAGTGCGGGGCGTGCACGGTGCTGATGGACGGCGCCGCGCTGAAGTCGTGCACAGCTCTCGCCGTCCAGGCCGACGGCGCCGAAGTGACCACCATCGAGGGGCTCGCCGACGGCGACGCCCTGCACCCGCTGCAGGACGCGTTCTGGGAGAAGCACGGGCTGCAGTGCGGCTTCTGCACGCCGGGCATGATCATGGCGTCGCACGAGCTGCTGCGGGTCACCCCGAACCCGAGCGACGCCCAGATCCGCCACGGCCTCGAGGGCAACATGTGCCGGTGCACCGGCTATCAGAACATCGTGCGGGCGGTCCGCCAGGCCGCCGGCGCCACGGCAGGTCAGCCATGAGCACACGCATCTTCGGTTCAGGCATCCGGCGGCGCGAAGACCCGCGCCTCATCACCGGCAGCGCCACCTACACCGACGACCTGACGCTGCCGCGCATGGTGCACGCGGCCATGCTGCGGAGCCCCCACGCGCACGCGCGCATCACCGCGATCGACACGAGCCGGGCGGCGGCCGCCCCCGGCGTGGTCGCGGTGTACACCCACGCCGACACCGAGGGCGGGCTGCAGCCGGCGCCGTGCGCGTGGCTCCTGCCCGACTCGGACCTCAAGATCGCCAGCTACCACTGCCTCGCCAAGGACGTGGTGCGCTTCGCCGGAGACATCGTCGCGGTGGTGGTGGCCGAGACCCGCTACCAGGCCGAGGACGCCCTCGAGCTCATCGACGTCGACTACACGCCGCTGCCGGCGGTGACCGACCCCGAGGCGGCGGCGGCCGACGGCGCGCCCCGGTTGCACGACGAGATCGCCGGCAACCAGGCGTTCCACTGGAAGGTGGCGGGCGGCGACGTGGACGCGGCGTTCGCCGAGGCCGACGTCGTGGTGAAGGACCGCATCATCCAGCAGCGGCTCATCCCGAACGCGATGGAGCCGCGGGCGGCCCTGGCCAGCTACGTCGCCGCGACGAGCGAGCTGACGGTGTGGAACACCACGCAGAACCCGCACATCGTGCGCTTCCTCACGTCGCTCGTGCTGGGGCTGTCGGAGGACAAGATCCGCATCATCGCGCCCGAAGTGGGCGGCGGCTTCGGCAGCAAGATCGCGGCCTATCCCGCCGACTTCCTCACGATGTTCTGCAGCCGGAAGCTCGGGCGCCCCGTCAAGTGGACGGAGACCCGCAGCGAGAACTACCAGTCGACCACCCACGGCCGCGACCACGTCCAGCACGTGGAGCTGGCCGCGAAGCAGGACGGCACCGTCCTCGGCCTCCGCTGCACCGTGCACGCGGGCATGGGCGCGTACCTGTCGACGGCGGCGCCGGGCATCCCGACGATCCTGCACGGGCTGATGCTCTCGGGCGTGTACACCCTGCCGGCGGTGCACGAGGACGTCTACGGCGTCTACACCAACGGCGTGCCCGTCGAGGCCTACCGCGGCGCCGGGCGGCCCGAGGCGACCTTCATGCTCGAGCGCATGATGGACGTGCTCGCGGCCAAGCTCGACATGGATCCCGTCGACGTCCGCAAGAAGAACCTCATCCCGAAGTTCGACGACGGCCACGAGGTCGTCACGACCCTGAACTACGACAGCGGCGACTATCCCGGCGCCCTCGACAAGGTGCTGGCCCACGCCGACTACGCGAAGCTCCGCGCGAAGCAGAAGGCGGGTCCGGCCAACGGCGCCTACACCGGCCTGGGCCTCGCCACCTACGTCGAGATCTGCGGCCTCGGGCCGTCGCAGGTCGCCGGGGCCATCGGCTTCCAGGGCGGGCTGTGGGAGAGCGCCATCGTCCGCTTCCACCCGAGCGGCAAGGTGCACGTGTTCATCGGGGCCTCGCCGCACGGCCAGGGCGAGGAGACGACGTTCGCGCAGATCGTGGGCAGCGAGCTGGGGGTCGACCCCCAGGACGTCAAGGTCTTCCACGGCGACACCGACACCACCCCCATGGGCTGGGGCACCTACGGCAGCCGCACCACCGCCGTCGGCGGGGCGGCGCTGGCCCTGACCGCGCGCAAGATCCGCGACAAGGCGAAGGTCATCGCCGCGCACCTGCTCGAAGCCGCGGTCGAGGACATGGTCTACGAGGACGGCAAGTTCTTCGTCAAGGGCGCGCCCGACCAGCACAAGACCATCGGCGACATCGCCCTGATGGCCAACGTGGCGTGGAACATGCCCGAGGGCGTCGAAGCAGGCCTCGAGGCCTCGACGTTCTACGACCCGCCCAATTTCACGTTCCCGTTCGGTGCTCATCTCGCGGTGGTCGAGGTGGACGCCGAGACCGGCGCCGTCGCCCTCAAGCGCTACGTCGCGCTCGACGACTGCGGGCCTCAGATCAACCCCGTGATCGTCGAGGGCCAGGTGCACGGCGGGGTGGTGCAGGGCGTGGGCCAGGCGCTGTGGGAGGAAGCGGTCTACGACGAGGGCGGCCAGCTCGTGACCGGCAGCATGCTCGACTATGCGCTGCCCCGCGCCGACCTGCTCCCCGACATCGAAGTGCTGTCGACGGTGACCCCGTCGCCGCACCATCCCCTCGGGGTGAAAGGCATCGGCGAGGCGGGCACCATCGCCTCGACCGTGGCCGTCTACAACGCGGTCATGGACGCGCTGCGGCCGCTAGGGGTCTCCTCGATCCGGATGCCGCTGACGCCGGAGCGGGTGTGGCAGGCCATTCAGGACGCCAGGAGTCCCCGTTAGAACGGCACGGGGTTGGGTTGGGCGCCCGGCGGAGCCGCCGACGACGGCGGGCGGGCGAGGCAGGCGAGAGGACAGCGCGATGTACGCACCAGACTTCGCATACTACCGGGCCGACTCGGTGGCCGAGATCGGCCGGCTGCTGCGCGCCCACCCCGGCGCCAAGCTGCTGGCCGGCGGGCACAGTCTGATCCCGCTGCTGAAGCTCCGGCTGGCCGCCCCGACGGCCCTCATCGACATCGGCCGCATCGCCGCGCTGAAGGGCATCGCCGTCGTCGACGGCCGGGTGCGCATCGGCGCCCTGACCACCCACGCCGAGATCGCGGCGTCGGCCGACGTGGCGGCGCACGCCCCGGCCCTGGCCGCCGCGGCCGGGGTCATCGGCGACCCCGCCGTCCGCAACCGCGGCACCATCGGAGGCAACGTGGCCCACGCCGACCCCGCGTCGGACCTGCCCACGGTGCTGCTCGCCCTCGGGGCCTCGTTCACGGTGGCGACCGACGACGGCGAGCGCAACATCGCGGCCGGCGACTTCTTCCAGGGCATGATGGCCACCGCCCTGGGCGAGCACGACATCGTGACCGCCATCGACGTCCCGGTGGCGCCGGACGGACAGCGACAGGCCTACGAGAAGTTCTCGCACCCCGCCTCGCGCTACGCGGTGATCGGGGTGGCGGCCGCCGTCGAGCGGCGGGGCGAAACCGTCGGCAACGTGGCGGTAGCCCTGGGCGGCCTCGTCCCGGCCGCGGTGCGCGCCGGCGCGGTCGAGCGGGCCCTGTCGGGGCAGGCGGCGACAGCCAAGGCCGTCGCCGCCGCGGCGGCGGCAGTCTCGGACGACCTCGGCGCCGATCTCATCGGCGACATCTACGCGTCGGCCGAGTACCGGCGAGCGATGGCGCCGGTCTGCGTGAGGCGCGCCCTCACGGCGGCCATCGGACCGCTGGTGTCCGAGGCCTCGCCCGCGTCGTCACCCGAGGCTTCGCCCGCGGGCGAAGCCTCGCCATCACCCGAAGTTTCGTCCACGCCGGAGAACTCCCCCACGCCGGAGAACTCCCCCACGCCGGAGACCCCCACACCCGAGGCCTCCGGCCGGCGCCGCAGATGGTGGCGGCCCTGGTCGTAATCGGAGCCGGGGAACGAGGCGCCCCTCCCGCGGGATCGGCGGGACGTTCGGGCGCCGCTCGACGCCAATCGCTGCCGGCAGGCCGCGAGACGAGACCGCAGCGGGTGGGCGGGGCGGCCGCCGTCCCGCCCTGCCCACCCGTAGAGTTCCGTTCGAGAAACCTGCGCCGCCCGGACATGCCGACAACATGAACGACACTCCCCCCGCACCCGCGCTGCCCGCGTCCATCGACGAGCTGCAGGCCCTGCTGTCCCGCGAGACCTACATCGCCGACCGCGGCCTCGCGACGTCGATCTACCTCGCCCTGCGCCTGGGCCGCCCCCTGCTCCTCGAGGGCGAGGCAGGAGTCGGCAAGACCGAGGTCGCCAAGGTCCTCGCCACCGGGCTCGGGGCCGAGCTCATCCGGCTGCAGTGCTACGAAGGGCTCGACGTCACCCACGCCGTCTACGAGTGGAACTATGCGCGCCAGCTCCTCGAGATCCGGCTGCGCGAAGCGGAGGGGCCGGTCGACCGCGCGGCGGTGGCGCGGGACCTCTTCGGCCCCGACTTCCTCATCAGGCGCCCCCTGCTGCGCGCCCTCGAGACGACCGGCGCGCAGGCCCCGGTGCTGCTGATCGACGAGCTCGACCGCGCCGACGAGGAGTTCGAGGGGTACCTGCTGGAGCTGCTCTCCGACTTCCAGGTGACGATTCCCGAGCTGGGCACGGTGCGGGCTCGGACCCCCCCGATCGTCGTCATCACCTCGAACCGCACCCGCGAGCTGCACAACGCGCTGAAGCGGCGGTGTCTCTACTGGTGGATCGACTATCCGGACTTCGAGAAGGAGTACCGCATCGTCACCGGCAAGGTGCCCGAGGCACCGGCCCGCCTCGCCGAGCAGGTGACCCGCTTCGTGCAGGAGCTGCGCACAGCCGAGCTCTACAAGGTCTCGGGGGTGTCGGAGACGCTGGACTGGATTGCCGCCCTCGTCGCCCTCGACCGCCGCGAGCTCGACGGCGCGACCATCGACGAGACCCTGGGCCTCGTGCTGAAGACCCAGGAGGACCTGGAGGCGATGCGCGGCGAACGGGCGCAGGCTTTGTTCGAGCGCAGCCTCCTGCCGGCCGGCGCGGCCGGGGGCGCATGAGCGGCCACGGCCCGGATCGCCCCGGGCCCGTCGGCGCTGGCGGGGACCGCCCAGTGACCCACGGCGGTGGCCATCTGTTCGGCAACCTCCTCCGGTTCGGCCGCCTGCTGCATGCGCTCGGCCTCGACGTGCAGGCCGGCGGCATGCTCGACGTGGCCGAGGCGCTCGGCCACATCGACATCGGACGCCGGGCCGACTTCCACCACGCCCTGCAGACCCTGCTCGTCCGCCGCGCGCAGGATCTCCCGGTCTTCGACGAGGCGTTCCGCCTGTTCTGGCGGCCGCCGCGGGGCGAACGCACCGCCCGCGACCTGCGAGCGATGGGCGAGCGACGCCGCTTCGCGCCCCCTGAGGTCGACGTCCCCCCCGACGCCCCGGCGGCCGGCGCCCCCGACGCCGGCGAGGACGCGCTGCTGCGGCTCGAACAGGTGGCGGCGATGACCTACAGCGCGCGGCAGGTCTCGCGGACCAAGGACTTCGCCACGTTCACCGACACCGAGATCGCCGACGCCCGCGCCCTGCTGGCGGCCCTCGACTGGACTCCCGCCACCCGGACGACTCGTCGGTGGCGCACGGGGGCCGGGCCCGCCATCGACGTCCGTCGCGCCGTCCGGTGCAACCTGCGCTTCGGCGGCGAGCTCGTCGTCCTCCCCCGCCGCACCCGCCGCACCCGGCCGCGCCCCCTCGTGCTGCTCTGCGACGTCAGCGGATCGATGGAGCGCTACAGCCGCATGCTGCTCCACTTCGTGCACACCCTCGCACGCAGCTTCGACACCGTCGAGACGTTCCTCTTCTCGACGACCCTGACCCGGGTGACGAAGCGCCTCGCCCGGCACGGCGTCGACGACGTGGTGCCGACCCTGCCCCGGCACGTCCCCGACTGGTCGGGCGGCACCCGCATCGGCGAGGCGCTGGGCCGGTTCAACCTCGACTGGGCCCGACGCGTGATGGGCCATGCCCCCATCGTGCTCCTCATCTCCGACGGCTGGGACCGCGGCGAACCCGAGCGCCTGGGCCGCGAGATGGCGCGGCTGCAGCGCAGTTGCCACCGTCTCGTGTGGCTGAACCCCCTGCTCGGCTCCCCCCGCTACCGTCCCCTGACCCGCGGCATGCAGGCCGCCCTCCCCTGGATCGACGACTTCCTCCCGGTGCACAATCTCGCCAGCCTGGAGTCGCTGGCCGCACACCTGAACCGGCTCGTCGACCACCGGCCCGCCCGCCGCCAGACGGCGCCGCCGGGTTCCGAAGGCCGACCGGCATCGGCGCGGGGCGCGCGGAGCGAGCCGGAGCCGTCACGCCGTCAGCGGGCCGAGCCGGCGGCCCTCTTCTCGCCGGGGCAACGCTCGCCGCAAACCGCGGCTGAACAGTGATGAACGCCACGCCGGGAGGCCGCCCGACAGCAGGCAGATCATCACGCCGGCAACCGCCTGTGCACCTACGGCCGCGGGACGATCAACGCCGCGGCCCGAACCGCGAGGCGGACCGGCGCGCCAACGACCACCGCTGAATCGCCATGACCATCAACGCCACCTACACTTTCAACGCGCCCCCCCAGGCCGTCTGGGACCTCCTCGTCGACGTCGACGCCGTCGCCGCCTGCCTGCCCGGCCTCGAATCGCTGGAGCCGGCCGGCGACAACCGCTACCGCGCCGTCCTCACCATAGGCATCGCCACCGTCACCGGCCGCTTCGAGGGCACCGTCGAGATGCAGGACCTCGACCCCCCGAACGCCTACCGCCTCGCCGTCGAGGGCCGCGGCAAGCCCGGCTTCGTCAACGGCGGCGCCGCCATCGCCCTGCGCGAGACCGACGGCGCGACCGAGGTGACCGTAGAGGGCACGGTGCAGGTCGGCGGCACCATCGCCCGCGTCGGCCAGCGCCTGCTCGGCAGCGTCTCGAAGATGATGATGGACCGCTTCTTCGCCTGCCTGCAGCAGCGGGTCGCGTGAAGGCGCTCGGGTCCTTGCCCGCGTTCGACTCGATGGCGCATGATAGACGGCGTGAGGCGCCAGCCGACTGACGAGCAGATTGCGGAACGCTTGACGCGGGCGCTGTCGCCGCGGGCGGAAGTGCTCGAAGCCTATCTCTTCGGTTCCCGGGGCCGCGGCAGCGCGCATCGGGAAAGCGACGTCGATGTCGCCGTCTACGTCGACACCGCCCGTGTCGAGGCGAGCGCCTTCGGCTATCAGGCGGATCTGACGGCGCACCTCATGGCCGCTCTCGGCCGCGACGCCGTCGACGTCGTGGTGCTCAATCGGGCCCCGCCCCTGCTCTATCACCGCGTGCTGCGCGACGGCGTTCGCCTGCTTTCCCGCGACCTGCGAGCGACGACGACTCGCGCGGGGCGGGCACTCGCCCAGTACCTCGACTTCCTGCCCCAGATGGACAAGATGGATGCCTCGCGGTCAGTAGGAGCCGGCGGAGATCGACCGTGACCCCTGGTCGGGTCGATCGACCGGTGGTCGACCGGCATCTCGCCGCGTTACGACGAGCTCTGGTGAGTCTTCGCCGCCACGCCGGCGTCTCGGCACTGTCGCTCCGCGCCGACCCCGATCGTCGGTGGGCGATCGAGCGCGGCCTTCACCTTTGCGCACAGAACGCGCTCGACGTGGCGAGCCACCTCAGCGCTGCCGCCGGGTTCGACCCCACGAGCTACGACTCGTCCATCGACTGCCTTGTCGAGACCGGGGTGCTACCCGCGCCCTTCGGCGCGCGTTTTCCGTGGGGTCGCCGGCTTCCGTAACGTACTCGTGCACGGCTACCTGGATGTCGACCTCGACCTCATCGCAGACATGCTCACCGATTCGCTCGGCGACTCCGAGGAGTTCGCCGCCCATGTCGAGCGTTGGCTCGCCGAACCCCCGACCAGCGCGTCGCGGCTGCCCACCGGTCGAAGTTGACAGGTTCTCGCAATCGGCGTCGACGGCTGCCGGGCGGGCTGGTTGTTCATGGCGCCAGAGCCGTCCGGAACCATGAATGAACGACGCGAAGGCCATCGCGCGGAAAGTCGCGACGACGGTCGCGCAGTGGCGCGACGTCGCCAGCGGCCTGGGCGCCGCACGGCCCGACATCGACCGGATGGCATCCACGTTCGAGCATGCCGACCTGCCCGCCGCTTCTGACCAGTTGCTCCGTTCGAAGCCGCTGACCCACAATGGACACGTGAAACACGAGCCGGTCGCTCAATCCGCGCCCGTTCTGGCGATCGGGGTTGACGGATGCCGGGCGGGCTGGTTCTTCGCCGAGCTGGGGCCATCCCGAATCCCGCGTTGCGGAGTCGTGCCGACCCTTCAGGAGCTGGTGCGCTACGCGCGCGAACCGGCCCGCCTCTACGTCGACATTCCAATTGGGCCGCCGGACGGACCCGACGTTGCGGCCGAGAGAATTTACACTCCCGGCGGACGCGGAGGAGGCAATCGCGGACTACCGTGCGACGTTGACCCGAACGTCGCCGTAGCACTGATCCGGACGGCGAAACAACCGACGGAAATCGCCAAGGCTCTTTCGATAGCAGGGCGTCGGGCCATTGCCGATCGCATCGAAGATCTCGACGAGATGACCAGGGACGGTGGCACCGACGAATCACCGATGGTGCTCGCCTCCTTGCGTGAACTGGCCCTCTTTCTCTTGAGCCAACCTCAGCTCGCCGATCCGGAGATCGGAATCAGTCCGGGCGGGCTGCTGCTGGCCGAGTGGGCCTCACGCGACCGCGGCGTGCTGGCCATGGAGTTCCGGCCCGACGGGCTCGTTCAGTTCGCGGCTGTGGCGCCCAGGGGCGTCGATCCTCGACCGCGCGTCCACGGCAAGCTGCCGAGAGGCAACGCCCTGGGCGCTGTGCGGAACTTCATTCCCTCACCGGATCGCCTGATTGCCTGACGTTCCGGACGGCGATCACGTGTCGCGTTACTGCAAGCCCTCGACCGTGGGTCGAGACGGCCTGCCGACATCGGCGGCGTTCATGCTCAGGCAAGACGAGAATCACTTGTCCGTCAATTGGGCAAATGTTCAACACGACCGGGCCTAGCGCCCGACCGTCGCGAGACGAAGAGGGAGCACGTGAACGCGTTCAGGTGAGCGATGACTCCTCAACGCCTCCTGGAGACGCTCGAAGAACTCAAGGTCTGGAAGCGGGGCGGCGACCGCGCACCGCAC
>CBDATI010000048.1:0-42911 GCA_965199675.1 Vicinamibacterales bacterium
ACGGGTTGTTGAAGTTGTCGGGGATCTCGAAGCCGAACAGCAGGGCGCAGCCCCGCATGAGGTCCACGTAGCCGGAGAAGTCGCAGTAGATCTGCGCCGTGTAGCCGACCAGCGCCACCCACAGCGCCACCGCGGTGTAGTTCTCCGGCGCCTGGAAGCTGTCGTTGACGCCGAGGTCGAACAGCAGCGACGCGATCACCATCCGCTTGAACAGGCCCGACAGGATGAGCGAGACGGCGAGCGGCAGCGTCTCGATGCGGGACGGCGCCCGCGCCTCGATCTGCGGCAGCAGCTCGCGCCCCCGGCAGATGGGGCCGATCAGCAACTGGGGGAAGAACGTCATGAACAACGCGAAGTCGACGAGGTTCTTCGCCCTCGGCCCCGACCCGCGGTGCACCTCGACGAGGTAGGCGATGGCCTGGAACGTGTAGAACGAGATGCCGACGGGCAGCACGACCTGCGGAATCGGCAGGCCCGCGCCGATCCCGAGGAGGAAGAACGCGTCGTTCAGGCTGTCGGCGAAGAAGCCGGAGTACTTGAACCAGGCCAGCGTTGCGATGTTCGCCCCCACCGCGACCGCGAGCCAGGCGCGTCGTCCGCGCCCCGTCGCCCGGCAGACGACGCCCGCGAGCAGGTGGTTGCCGACGACGGAGACGGCCAGCAACCCCACGAAGTCCCAGCGGAAGCTGCCGTAGAACCACGCGCTCGCCGCGATCAGCAGCAGCTTCTGCGCCGTGCGCGACGACGCGAGGGCCCAGAACGCGGTGAGCGTCAGCAACAGGAACAGCAGGAACTCGGCGGATTCGAAGGGCATGAGACCAGACGGCAAGTGCGCCCGACGGCGCGCCGCGCGCACCGCCGGCGCCAGGGCGCCGTCTCCATCAGCTTACAGGCCAACCGCGGCCCGCGGCCCGCGAGCCGGCCCACGCGGTTCACCCGCGGCCCTGCGGGGCCGTCGTCGGCGTGCGCGCCGTCCGCGGTCGGGGTCCCCGTCCGCCCGCTTCGCCGGTTCGTCAGAGGGTTGAAGAATCGGATCGGGTATGGGATAAGATGGGCATCCGGTCTCCGTCCTTCGGTGAGAGGGCACCCATGCTGAGCAACCTGTGGTCGTCAGGCGGTCCGGAAGACCTGGTCGGCTTGATTCGGCGCGTACGGAACCGGTGGCGCGCGCGGATTGCCCTGCGCGGTCTCGCGGTCGTTCTGGCGGCGGGCCTCGCCGCGTTCCTCGTTTCGTCGTACGGCCTCGAGTTCTTCCGCTTTTCCTCGGGGTCGGTCGTCGCGTTCCGTCTCCTGACGTGGCTGACGGTGGCCGGACTGGCGTTCTGGTCCCTCGTCCGGCCGCTGACCCGGCGGGTGTCGGACGAGCGGGTCGCGTTGTACCTCGAGGAGCACGAGCCCTCGCTCGACGCGAGCGTGCTGAGCGCCCTGGAAGAGACCAAGCGGGGGGCCCGCACCAAGAGCCCCGACTATTCTCCGGCCCTCGTCGAGCGGCTCGTGCGCAACGCCGTCGAACGGTGCCACGACCTCGACCTGGGATCGGCGGTCGAGCGGCAGAAGATGCGGCGGTCTTCGAGCTGGCTCGCCCTCGCATCGGCCGCCGCCCTCCTCGCGTTCATCCTGGCGCCGTCCCAACTGCAGCACGGCGCGGCGGCCCTGATGGCCCCCGCCGGGAGCCTCGACGAGGCCAGCCCCTACAGCATCCTCGTCGAGCCCGGCGACGTCACCATCGCCCGCGGGGCGGACCTCACGGTGACGGCCCAGCTCGTCGGGTTCGAGACCAACGACGTCAACCTGTACATGCGGTCGGCGCCCGGCGCGCCCTGGGAGCCCGTGCCCCTGATTCCGCAGGACGCCCTCGACGACGGCCCGCCGCCGCTCGGGGCGTTCGAGACGGTCCTGTTCGACATCCGCGAGGAGACCGACTATTACATCGACGCGTCCGGAGTGCGCTCGGAGACGTTCACCGTCGACGTCATCGACCTGCCGTACGTCGACCACCTCGAGCTCGAGTACCACTTCCCCGCGTACACCGGGCTCGAGCCGCGGCTGATTCAGGACGGCGGGGACATCGCGGTCCTGCGGGGCACCGAGGTCCGCATGGCCGTGTTCCCGACCATGGGCGCCCCGACCGGCCGGCTGGTGTTCGACGAAGACTCTGCGGCCGACCTGAGCCTCCGCGCGGACGGCGTGCTGACCACCTCGTTCATGATCGAGGAGGACGGCTTCTACCAGGTCGAGTTGGAGGGGCCGAGCGGCGAGCTGGTGGAGGCGTCCCCGCGGTACACCATCGACGTGCTCACCGACCAGGCCCCGTCGGTCATGTTCGTCAAGCCCGGGCGCGACACCACGGCCAACGCCATCGAGGAGGTGTTCCTGGAGGCCCGCGCCGACGACGACTTCGGGGTGCGGTCGCTCAGCCTGACCTACTCGGTCAACGGCGGGCCCGAGGAGACGGTCGAGCTGTTCGACTCGGAGGAGGGGGGGCTGCGCGAGATCTCGGCCGGGCACACCCTCTTCCTCGAGGAGTTCGACCTGGAGCCCGGCGACTTCATCTCGTATTACGGCAGCGCCGGGGACAACCAGGGCGAGACCGGCCGGGTCGTCAAGAGCGATCTGTACTTCGTACAGATTCGGGCGTTCCGGCGCGATTTCCGCGCCGCCCAGTCGCAGGGCGGGGGGGGCGGTGGCGGCGGCGGGGGGGGCGGTGACGCGCGCGCCCTGTCCGAGGCGCAGCGCCAGGTCATCTCGGCGACGTTCAACGTCATCCGCGATCGGGACACCTTCACCGAGGACGAGTTCCGCGAGAACCTCGTCTTCCTGACCCTGGCCCAGGGGCGGTTGCGCGAGCAGGTCGAGACCCTCGTGCGGCGCATGAACAGCCGCGTCATGCCCGCCGACCCCGCGTTCCGCTCGATCCTCGCGGTGCTGCCGCGGGCGGCGGAGGAGATGCGGACGGCCGAGGCCGCGCTTCAGGAGCAGGACGTCGACGGCGCGCTGCCGGCCGAGCAGCGCGCCCTGCAGCAGTTGCAGCGGGCCGAGGAGGCCTACGACGAGGTCCGCGTCCAGCAGGGCGGCGGGGGCGGCGGCGGCGGCCGGGGCGGCCAGACCGCGGCCGAGGACCTCGCCGACCTCTTCGAGCTCGAGCTCGACAAGCTGCAGAACCAGTACGAGACGGTGCAGCGCGGTCAGCAGCAGGCCTCGGACGACGAGGTCGATGCTCTGATGGAGCGGCTGCGCGAGCTGGCCCGCCGGCAGGAGCAGGAGGCGGAGCGGCAGCGTCGGCGGTCGCGGGGCGGCCAGACCGCGCGGGCCGGCGGCGGCGCGTCGCAGCGGGTGCTCGCCGACGAGGCGGAAGAGGCGGCGCGGCGGCTCGAGCGGCTTGCCCGCGAGCAGCAGTCGCCCCAGATGATGCAGGCGGCGCGGCGGCTGCAAGAGGCGGCCGACGCCATGCGCCAGGCCGCCGCGAACGCCGACAACCAGGGCTTCACGGAGGCGGCGTCGGCTCTCGACCGACTGCGCGAGGTCCAGCGCCAACTGCAGGGGCAGCAGAGCGAGCGGCTGTCGCGCGACATCGAGGACTTCCGGCGCCGGGCGGAGGAGCTGTCGACGGAAGAGGCCGACGTTGCCGAGCAGGTGGCCGGCCTCGGCGACCTCGAGAATCAGGAGCGCATCGAGCGCATCGGCCGCCTGACCGAGCGCAAGAACGAGATGGAGTCGCGGGTGGCCGATCTCGAGCGCGACATCGACTCGACCTCGGCCGAGTTCCGGCGCGAGGAGCGGGGGGCGTCGACCGAGCTGCAGGAGGCCGCGAACGGCATCCGCGAGAGCAAGCTCAAGGAGAAGATCCGCTACTCGCGCGGACTCATCCGCGCCCGGTCGCCGGCCTACGCCACCCAGTTCGAGGCCGAGATCGGCAACGACCTCCGCGATCTCGAGCAGCAGCTCGCCGAGGCGGGCGAGGCGGTCGGCACGGCCGGCGCAACCGGGCTCGAGCAGGCCCTCGACCGCACCCGCGACCTGATGCGGGGGCTCGAGTCGCTCGAGCAGCGGATAAGGCAGGGCCAGGCCCGCGCCGAGAACGGCGAGCCCGAGGCGGGACAGACGGGCCAACAACAGGGACAGCCAGGCCAGGAGGGTCAGGCGGGCCAGGAGGGTCAGCCTGGGCAGGCGGGCCAGGAAGGTCAGAACGCGCAGGCGGGGGGGCAGCCGGGAGGCGCCGCGGACGGCGCCGGCGGCGGCACGCGCTTCGGGAGTCCGTTCGGCTGGGACGGCCCCGGCGACGCGCGTCCCGGTGACCGGGCGTTCGACCCCCGCGACGTGCGCCAGTGGCAGCGCGAGTTCCGCGAGCGCGGGGCCGACGCGCAGGAGCTGCAGCGGATGCTGCGGGCCGAGAACTTCGGCGATGTGGGCGATCTCGGCGAGATCATCCAGGCGATGCGCGAGCTCGACGACCCGCGCGTCTACCAGAGCGCCGAGGCGATCGCCCGCATGCAGTCGTTCGTCATCGAGGAGCTGAAGCGGTTCGAGTACCGGCTGCGCCGCGAGGTGGACGGCGACCGCGAGGACCTGTTCCTGGCCAGCAGCGACGAGGTCCCCGACGGGTTCCGCGAGCTGATCGAGGAGTACTTCCGGGCGCTGGCCGAGGAGTAGACCTCCCGTGAGGCGGATTGCTGCCGCCGTTGTCGCGGCGGTGCTGCTCGGCGGATCGACCGTCGCGGTCGCGCAGTGGGGTTGGCGGCGCATGCCCCCGCGCTACCCGTCCGCCGAGCCCACCCACCGCCTGTTCACGTTCGCGCGGGGCCTCTACCAGAGCACCCACCGCGAGCGGGGCGGTCAGGGCTGGCACACGGACTATCCCGACGCCGACATCAACTTCTCGATCCGGCTCTCCGAGCTGACCCACGCCCCGGTCGGCGTCGACGGGCGGAACGAGCCCGACCATGTCGTCGTGCGGCTGACCGACCCCGAGCTGTTCGACTACCCGTTCCTGTTCATGTCCGACGTCGGCACCATCTGGCTCGACGCCGAGGAGGCGGAGCGTCTCGGCGCCTACCTGAGGAAGGGCGGCTTCCTGTGGGTCGACGACTTCTGGGGGCCGTACGCGTGGGAGCAGTGGGCGGCCGAGATCGGCAAGGTCCTGCCCCCCGGCCGGTTTCCCATCGTCGACATTCCCATCTCGGACCCGATTCACCACGGGATGTTCGACATCGACGAGGTGCCGCAGGTACCGTCGATCCAGCACTTCCGCCGGGTCGGGGGCATGACGACTTCCGAGCGCGGCTCGCTGAGCGCCGAGGTCAACGTGCGGGGCATCTACGACGACCACGGTCGGCTGATGGTGCTGATGACCCACAACACCGACATCGCCGACGGCTGGGAGCGGGAGGGAGAGGACTACGAGTTCTTCTACCGTTTCTCGGTCACGTCGTACGCCATCGGCATCAACTTCCTCCTGCACGCGATGACCCATTGACGGCGGGCGGCCCCGGTGGCAGGGACGCTGGCGATAATCACCTCCACCACGGGCCGAGCGATCCGTCCCGCAGAAACGGGCGCCGGCTTCATGTCGCTCTGTCCTGACCCGCCGGGTCCACCGCCACCAGCGGGGCGTCCGCGGACGAAGTCGCAACCGGGGGGACCGGTTTCTTCTCGACGGTGAGCATTATCCGTGACCACGACACGACAACCGCTACTCGAGACGGTCGAGCAGCATCCGGAACGCGCGGCCGACGCCGCGGTGATCTGGCTGCACGGGCTCGGCGCCGACGGGCACGACTTCGCGGCGCTGCCGTCTCAGCTCGGCATGCCGCCGGGGGCGGCAATCCGCTACGTCTTTCCCCACGCGCCGGAGATGCCCGTCACCCTGAACATGGGCATGCGCATGCGGGCCTGGTACGACATTGTCAGCCTCGACGCGCGCGGACAGGACGAGGCCGGCATCCGTCGGTCCGCCGGCGCCGTCGACGCGCTGCTCGCCCGCGAGATCGAGCGCGGCGTCCCGTCGTCGCGCATCGTGCTCGCCGGCTTCTCCCAGGGGGCGGCGATGGCCCTCTTCACCGGGCTGCGGTATCCCGAACCCCTGGGCGGCATCGTCGCGCTCTCGGGATATCTGCTCCTGCCCGACGCGCTGCGGGCCGAGGCGGTCCCGGCGAACCGTCGGATCGAGATCTTCCAGGCGCACGGGTCGCACGACGGCGTGGTCCCCCACGCGCTGGGACACGGCTGCGCCGAGCGGTTGCGCGCGGCCGGGTACCGGGTCGACTGGCGAGAGTACGCGATGGCCCACCAGGTGTGCCCGGAGGAGGTGCACGACATCGGGCGCTGGCTCGCCGGGCGGTTGCCTCTGCAAGTGAGCGATTGAGGCTGCCGGCGCCGGATGGACGGGTCGACGGCGCCGGGGATGGTGGAGTCGGCCCACAGGGAACCGTCTCGCACCGGGTCGGGCGCGGGCGAGGCGCCGGAGGCCCGCAATCGTCGCAATGGCAAGGCGGCGTCTCCCATGCGCCGATTATCTCCCTGCTGGTTCGTCCACGGGTCGATTTCAGGACATGACATGGGTTGACGACCCGCAGTCGTCGAGGAAACAGCGCCGCAGACCGGGACGTTCAGCCGTGACGCCGTACTGCCGTCCTGTGGATGCAGGACGACAGATGCCGGTTCGGGCGGTTGCATCGAGAAGGAGAAGGCTGATGACCGTGCGCAGGTTGGTAGCCGTTGGAGGAGTGCTCGCGTGCATCGCGTGCGGGAGCGCTCCGGATTCGGGACACGGGGCCGCCGAGGTCGCGGCCGGCATCGGCGCCGACACGCTCATGGCCGGCATCGAGCGGCTCGCCTCGGACGAGTTCGGGGGGCGGGCGCCGGGGTCGGCGGGAGAGGTCCTCACCGTCGACTACCTGACCGAGCAGTTCGCGGCCGTCGGGCTCGAGCCGGGCAACCCCGACGGCACGTGGGTGCAGGACGTTCCCCTCGTCGGCATCACCCCGCAGCCGGGCGACGGCCTCGTCGTCTCGGGAGGCGGCCCGCGACGCATGCTGGAGCCCGGCGTCGACTACGTCGCGGCGACGAAGCACGTCGTCGACGTGGTCAGCGTATCCGACGCGGAGTTCGTCTTCGTCGGCTACGGGACGCGGGCCCCCGAGTACGACTGGGACGACTTCGGTGACACCGACGTCGGCGGCAAGATCCTGCTCTTCCTGGTCAACGACCCGCCGCTCGACGACGCCTTCGGCGGGCCGGCCATGACCTACTACGGCCGGTGGACCTACAAGCACGAGATCGCGGCCGAGCTCGGCGCGGCGGGCTCGCTCGTCATCCACGAGACCGGTCCCGCCGGCTACCCCTGGGAGGTCGTCGGCAGCGCTCCCTACGCCGAGTCGTTCGACCTCATCTCGGCCGACGACAACCTGGGCCGCGCGACCTTCGAGGGCTGGGTGCAGCGCGCGACCGCCGAGATGCTCTTCGAGCGGGCCGGGCTCGACTTCGAGGCTGCGAAGCAGCAGGCCGCCGACCGCGCATTCGAGCCCATCGCCCTCGGGGTGACCGGCAGCCTCGAGATCCGGAACGAGCTGCGCACCATCGACTCGCAGAACATCGTGGCGCGGCTGCCGGGCGCCGAGGCGCCCGACGAGGTGGTGATGTACGTCGCCCACTGGGACCACATGGGCACGGACGAGAGCCTCGAAGGCGACCAGATCTACAACGGCGCCGCCGACAACGCCACCGGTACCGCCGGGCTCGTCGAGATCGCCCGCGCGTTCATCGAGGGCGAGCCGCCGCGACGGTCCATCGTGTTCCTCGCCGTCACCGCCGAGGAGCAGGGGCTGCTCGGGTCGCGCTACTACGGGGAGCAGCCGCTGTACCCGGCCGCCCAGACCGTCGCCGCCCTGAACATGGACGTGCTGAACCAGTGGGGGCGCACGCGCGACCTCACCATCGTCGGCATGGGGCAGTCTGAGCTCGACGCCGTTGCGGCCGAGGTGGCGGCCCGGCTCGGGCGGGTGCTCAACCCCGACCCCGAGCCCGAGAAGGGGTTCTACTACCGCTCGGACCACTTCTCGTTCGCGCGGGTCGGCATCCCCGCCTTCTATGCCGACCCGGGGATCGACTACATCGATCGGCCGCCCGGCTACGGCCTGCAGAAGCGGAACGAGTACAACACCAACGACTACCACGCGGTGTCCGACGAGGTGAAGCCCGACTGGGACCTGTCCGGCGCCCTCGAGGACCTGACGTTCCTGTATCACATGGGAGCACGGCTCGCCGCCACCGACGAGTGGCCCGCGTGGAGCGTCACCAGCGAGTTCCGCGCCGTCCGCGAAGAGCAGCGGCCGGGGGAATAGGAGCGGAGGGACGGAGTTTTCCTCGTCAGAGAGAAGGGATAGTAGACTACTCTTCCGCGTTTGCGTTGACACCGGGGGCGCGTCGGGTTCGCCGGCCTGTCGGGGTTGGCTGCGATCGTCTTCGCGAACTCGTCGGGCTCGACACGGGCCCCCGTGTCGACCGAGCCGATCGGAGGAAAGCGGACGATGTCGAGAACCTGGGTCGCATCGATCGTCTGCCTCGGCGCCGTCGCGGCCAGTGCCGGGCTCGTGCACGGGTTCACCGCCGGGGAGGTGGAACCGGCGGCGAGCGGCTCGGCGCAGGCCGCCGGCTCTCGGGAGTCCGCCGGCGAGCCGGCGGCAGGGGGATCGGTGCGGGCGGTCCTCGACCGCTACTGCGTCGCCTGTCACAACCAGCGGCTGCAGACGGCGGGGCTCGCGCTCGATGCGATGGACCCCGCCCGTGTGGGCGACGACGCAGCGGCGTGGGAGCAGGTGGTACGGAAGCTCCGCACGGGGGCGATGCCGCCGGCGGGCCGGCCGCGGCCCGAGGCGGAAGCCTACGGCGCCGTCGCATCGGCCCTCGAGACCGCCCTCGACCGCGCTGCCGCCGCCGACCCCGAGCCCGGCCGCACCACCGTCCACCGACTCAACCGTCGGGAATACGCCAATGCAGTGCGCGATCTGCTGGCGCTCGACATCGACACCACGGCGTTGTTGCCGGCCGACAACGCGGACCTCGGCTTCGACAACATGGCCGACATCCTCTCGGTGTCGCCGGCCCTGCTCGACCGCTACATCTTCGCGGCGCGGCGGATCAGCCGGCTCGCCGTCGGCGACCCCGCCATCGAGCCGACCACCGAGACCTGGGTCCTGCCGTCGATGCGGTTCCAGGACCGGCGCATGAGCGAGGACCTGCCGTTCGGATCGCGCGGCGGCGTCGCCATCCGGCACAACTTTCCCCTCGACGGCGAGTACGACGTGCGGATCCGGCTGCGGCGCCAGCTCTACGACTATGTGCGCGGCCTCCAGAACCGGCAGCGGCTCGAGGTGCGCCTGGATGGCGAGCGGGTGGCCGCGTTCACCGTCGGCGGCGCCCCCGGCACTCCGCCCCCGCGCACGTTCGCGGGCGCGGTGCTCGGCGACCGTGCGTGGGAGGAATACGCCCTGCACGCCGACGACCACCTCGAGGTCCGCATCGCGGCGCGGGCGGGGCCGCGGGTGCTCGGCGTCTCGTTCGTGCAGGGACGGTCGGAGCGCGACGGCGTCCTGCAGCCTCGGGCGACGGGCAAGGTCCTCGCCATCGCCGAGCGCTGGAGCTCGACGTCGGAGGCGCCGGAGGCGGCCGTCGATGAGGTCAGCATCGCCGGGCCCTTCGACGCGACCGGTCCCGGCGAGACGCCGAGCCGCGAGCGCATCTTCACGTGCCGCCCCGCCACCGCGGCCGACGAAGCGCCGTGCGCGCGGGAGATTCTCTCGACCCTCGCGCGGCGCGCGTGGCGGCGGCCGGTGACGGACCGCGACCTCGACACTCTGCTGAGCTTCTACGAGGCGGGGTACGGCGACGGCGGCTTCGAGGCGGGCATCCGGCGCAGCCTCGAGAGCGTCCTCGTCGACCCCGAGTTCCTGTTCCGCATCGAGCGCGAGCCGGCGGGGACGCCGCCGGGGACCGTCCATCCCATCGGCGACCTCGAGCTCGCCGCGCGTCTCTCGTTCTTCCTGTGGAGCAGCATCCCCGACGACGAGCTCCTCGACGCGGCGGCCGGCGGGGCGCTGCGGGACGCCGGCGTGCTGGAGGAGCAGGTGCGGCGCATGCTCGCCGACCCCCGCGCCCACGCCCTCGTCGACGGCTTCGCCCTGCAGTGGCTGGCCCTCGGCACGCTGCCGAGCGTGGTCCCGACGCCGGAGTTGTATCCCGAGTGGGACGACAACCTGCGAGAGTCGTTCCGGCGCGAGACCGAGCTCTTCGTCGCCGACCAGATCCGCGGGAACCGCAGCGTCCTCGACCTCGTGCGGGCCGATCACACGTTCGTCGACGAGCGGCTGGCCCGGCACTACGGGATACCCAACGTCTACGGCAGCCGGTTCCGGCGGGTGACGTTCGACGACGGCGTGCGCGGCGGCCTGCTCGGCCAGGGCAGCATCCTCACCGTCACGTCGTATCCCACGCGGACCTCGCCGGTGCTCCGCGGGCACTGGCTGCTCGACCACCTGCTCGGCGCCCCCCCGCCGCCCCCGCCCCCCGACGTGCCGGACCTGCCGGCCCGCGGCGAGGGCGGCCGGCCCGCGTCGGTGCGCGAGCGGCTCGAGCAGCACCGCGAGAACCCCGTCTGCGCCGCCTGCCACGCGCCCATGGACCCGCTGGGCTTCGCCCTCGAGCACTTCGACGCCATCGGCAAGTGGCGCGACACCGGCGAGGGCGGCGACCCCATCGACGCGTCGGGCGTCTTCCCCGACGGGACCCGGTTCGAGGGACTGGGCGGGCTGAAGGCGATGCTGCTGGACCGGCGCGAGCAGTTCGTGCAGACCGTCCTCGAGAAGCTCGCCACCTATGCCCTCGGCCGGGGGCTCGAGCACTACGACATGCCGACTGTCCGGCGTATCATGCGCGAGGCGGCGCCCGGCGACTACCGGTGGTCGGACCTCGTGCTCGGCATCGTCGAGAGCACGCCGTTCCAACTGCGGAGATCGGAATCATGATGATCAGCAAGAAGGCCCTTCCCCGTCGTACGGTGCTGCGCGGCGTCGGCGCGACGCTGGCCCTGCCGTTGCTCGACGGCATGGTGCCGGCCCTGACCGCGCTGGGCCGGACGGCGGCGGCGCCGGTGCGCCGGCTCGGCGTCGTCTACGTGCCGAACGGCATCGTCATGGAGCAGTGGACGCCCCTGGGCGAGGGCGCCGGCTTCGAGATCACGCCGATTCTCAAGCCGCTGGCGCGGTTCCGCGACCGCCTGCTCGTCGTGTCGGGGCTCAGCAACAAGGGGCCCGACAACATCCACGAAACGGGCGCGACCAGCTTCCTCACCGGCGTGCCCCCGAAGCGCACCCAGGGCTCGCAGCTCGGTGCGGGCGTCTCGATGGACCAGCTCGTGGCGCGGGAGGCAGGCCGGCACACCCAGCTCGCATCGCTCGAGCTCGCGCTCGAATCGGGCGACGATGTGGGCACGTGCGGCGGCGGCTACACCTGCGCCTACACCAACACCATCTGCTGGCGCAGCGCGACGACGCCGCTGCCCATGGAGACCAACCCGCGGACGGTCTTCGAACGGCTGCTCGGCGACACCGGCGGCACCGACCCCGAAGCGCGGCTCGCGCGCATCGAGCAGAACCGCAGTCTCCTCGACGCGGTGACCGACAAGGTGGCGCAGCTTCGTCGCGACCTCGGCCCCCGCGACCGGCACAAGCTCGGCGAGTACCTCGACGCGGTCCGCGACATCGAGCGCCGCATCGAGAAGGCCGAGGCCCAGGTCGACCAGCCGCTCCCCGACATCGCGGCGCCGCTGGGCGTTCCCGCCTCGTTCGACGAGCACGCGAAGCTGATGTTCGACCTGCAGGTGCTGGCGTGGCAGACGGACCTCACCCGCGTCGTCAGCTTCATGATCAGCCGCGAGTACAGCGGCCGCACCTATCCCGAGATCGGGGTGCCAGAGGCGCACCATCCGACGTCGCACCACCAGAACGACCCCGACAAGCTGGGGAAGCTGACCCGCATCAACACCTACCACACGACGTTGCTCTCGCACTTCCTGGACCGGCTCGAGGCGACGCCCGACGGTGACGGATCGCTGCTCGACCAGGCGACGGTGCTCTACGGCGGCGGCCTCAGCGACGGCAACCGCCACTCGTCCGAGAACCTGCCCGTCCTGCTCGCGGGCGGCGGGGGCGGCGCCCTCGACGGCGGTCGCCACGTGCGCTGCCCCGACCCGACGCCGATGTCCAACCTGCACGTGACCCTGATGGACAAGCTGGGGGTGCCGGTGGAGCGCTTCGGGACCAGTAACGGGGAGATCGGAGAGCTCTCGGCCGTCTGACGCGCGTAGCGGCCGCAGGTGGTACCCCGTCGGGGAGATCGGGCGCCGGATCGCAGCTTCCGGCGGAGAAGACAGAGCGCGTGGGAGACCAGGCATGCGCACCAGAGGCACCGGCCGCACCGGCGAGCGCCCGCGCGCGGGAGCGGGTCGTTTCCCGTGGGCGTCCCTGAGCGCCGCCGGCCACCACTGGGTTCGGGAAGCGCCGCCCGCCGGCTTTGCCGCCCGCCCGCCCCGGCCAGCCGGGCGTCGGGGTCTCCTTGCAGGAGGAGGCGCCTTCCGACGGTGCGGACTCCTGCTCGTCGCGTGCCTCGGAGCGGCGATGTCGCCGCCCGCCCTCGCCGAGCCGTCCGACCTTCGGCTCCTGAATGCGGTGCGCGAAACCAACCGCCCCGCGGTGCGGGCGCTGCTCGAGGAGGGCGTGGACGTCGACGCGGCGCAGCGCGACGGCGCCGTCGCGCTGCACTGGGCCGCCTACCTCGACGACCTGGAGACGGCGCGGCTGCTGATCGAGGCGGGGGCGGCGGTGGACGCCGCCAACGAGCTCGGGGCCACCCCGCTCTACCTGGCCTGCGAGAACGGCAACCCCGCGATGGTCCGGGACCTGCTGGAGGCGGGCGCCTCGCCCCACGCCGTGCTCCCGAGCGGCGAGACCGTGCTGATGACCGCCGCCCGCACGGGGAGCGCCGGGGCGGTGGCGGCGCTGCTCGCCCACGGCGCCGACGTGCACGCCCGCGAGGCCACCGAAGACCAGACCGCCCTGATGTGGGCGGCGTCGCAGCGGCACCCCGGCGTGGTCGAGCTGCTGCTCGAGGCCGGGGCCGATGTGCAGGCGCGCTCGCGCGTCCGGCCGGTGGTGGTCGCCCACTCGCCCCGCACCGGCGCCCCCGGCGCCGTCGTCACCGTCGACGAGGGCGGCTACACACCGCTGCTGTTCGCGGCGCGCAGCGGCGACCTCGCGTCGGCCCGGCTGCTGCTGGCGGCGGGCGCCGACCCCGACGACACCGCGCCCGCCGGCGCCAGCGCTCTCGTCGTCGCCGGCCACAGCGGCCACGCGGCGCTCGCCTCGGCGTTGCTCCGCGCGGGCGCCGACCCCAACGCGTCCGGAGCCGGCTACACGCCCCTGCACGCGGCGGTCCTCCGCGGCGACGAGGGGCTCGTGCGGACGCTGCTCGCCCACGGCGCCGACCCCAACGTCCCCCTGGAGCGCGGCACCCGCTATGCGCGCCAGGGCAAGCTCTTCTCGCTCGACACGGCGTGGGTCGGCGCGACGCCCTTCTTCCTCGCCGCCAAGTTCGGCGAGGGCGGCATCATGCGCCGCCTCGCCGAGAGCGGCGCCGACCCCCACGCCGGCCTCCACGGCGGCGTGACCCCCCTGATGGCCGCCGCCGGCATGCTCACCCGCGGCTTCGGCCGCGCCGGCAAGGACCGCCGCGGCCGCGAGATGGACTCGGCCGAGATGGAGGTCGCTCTCGCGCAGGACCCCGACCTCCGGCGCGTCATGGCCAGTGGCATCGAGGCCGTGAAGGTCGCCGTCGAGCTGGGCGCAGACGTCAACGCCGCCGACGCCAACGGCGACACCGCCCTCCATCTCGCTGCGTTCCACGGCTTCGAGTCGGTCGTGCGCTTCCTCGTCAGCCGGGGGGCCAGGCTCGACGCCGAGAACTACCGCGGCGAGACGCCCCTGGCGCGGGCGCTGAACCCCCGCGCCCCCGCCCGCCTGACGCGCAGCCTCACCGACTACTCCGACACCGGCACCGCCGACCTGCTGGCGGCCCTGGCCGCCGCGCAGTAGCGTGCGGCGAGCTCGCTCGGTCTCGCCTTCGAACGTGCGCAGAACTCGTCGGCGAGCGGTTCGTCGAAGTCGTCCGTGACGACGAAACGTTCTTCGTCGACAACGAACACGGCTGGAGTCCGCAGAATGATCGATCACTACACTTATCGTGCGTGAGCGACGGACCAGGAGTTTGTGGCGAAGTGGAGCGGTGAGGACACTGACGTGGCGTTTACCCATATCGATCCGGTCGATGTCGGCGGCCGCCTGCGGGGGGCGCGTGAAGCAGCCGGTCTTGCGCAGACCGCTGCCGCCGCCGACCTCCATGTCGCGCGGACGACGCTGGTCGCGATGGAGCAGGGCCGACGCCGAGTCCGGACGGACGAACTCCAGCATCTGGCACGGCTCTACGGCACGTCGGTCAATGCCCTGCTACGTCGCGAAGCGGTGCACGTCGACCTCGTTCACCGTTTTCGGAAGCTCTGGACCGCGAGCGACGAATCGATGGAGCGGGCGGCATGCATGATGAACGATCTCGTTCGCGCCGAGCTCGAGCTGGAGAACCTGCTCGGCGTCACGCGCACGCGCAACTATCCCCCCCGCGAGACCGTTGCTGCCCGGCGACGTGCGCCTGCAGGCCGAGAACGACGCGATCGAACTCCGACAGTGGCTCGGTTTGGCAATGGCGCCGGTCCGTGACGTGATGAGCCTCCTGGAACTGGACCTCGGCGTGCGCCTCCATGTGCGGCCGCTCGACAGCCAGGTATCGGGGTTGTTCGCGTATGACGACTCTGTGGGCGCGTGCATCCTGCTGAATGCCAACCATCCTCCCGCGCGCCAGGCGCAAACCGCGGTGCATGAACTCGGACATCTGACGTCCCGCCGGCAAACGCCGAACGTCTGTCGGTCCGACCGCCGGAACGATTCGCGGGAGGAAAGGTACGCCGACGCGTTCGGGCGCGCGTTCCTGACGCCCGCGCGAACGGTCACGGTGAAGTTCGAGGACATCACCGCGGGAGCATCTCGTTTCTCGCGACGCCACGTCATTCTGTTGGCCCACGCATTCGGGGTGTCACGTGAGGCGATGGTCAGGCGGATTGAGGAGCTCGGCCTCGTGAAGCCGGGTACGTGGGACTGGTTCGAGGCCAACGGCGGGATCACCAACGACCAGGAACGCCAGGTCCTGGGGGCGGTCACCGCAGATCTCGGGGCCGGTGACGCGCATCGTCCGGTATCGCTTCGTCTCGGCCTCCTCGCCGCCGAAGCCGAGCGCCGGGAACTGCTGAGCGAAGGACAAGCTCGCACGGTTGCTGCGCGTCGATCGTGTCGATCTGCGGAAGATCCTGGACGCGACCGACGTTGACGAAAGCGCCGCGCATGGTCCGGGCCGACCGCCGGCGCCGGAGTAGGGTCCGCGAAAGCGGCGGCTATTGTCCCGGCTCGGGGAACGGCTGCGGCAAGTCGTCAACGATTCGGACGGTCTCGATGCTGACGTGTACGACGCGCCGGATGGCTGCGACGAGGTCTTCCGGTTTCTCGAACCAGCCGTTGGGGTCGTTCACGATGCCGCTCGCCTTGTCCTGCGTCACGAGCGTCTTCTCGAAGCTGCCGTCCACGGGTACTTCTCCGTTCGGTCACGACATCAACCGCCGGCCGCGCCGTGCGGCCCGTGGCCGTGCCGGCCCGCAGTTGGGTGCGGCGGGAGCGGTCAGGGAACGCTGGGCACCGGATTCCCCCGCAGGTCGGTCAGGTCGTGGTATCCCGAGGCGCGGGCGCGTCCCTCGTGGGCGTTGGTGTAGAACCCCGCGGTGTGCAGGGTGATGGTGATCTCTTCGGTGCCGACGTTCTCCCAGTACCAGCCGTGGATGCCGGTGAACGGGGCGGTGTAGGCGCCGTGGCCGTCTTCGAGGTCGCGGGCGTCGAAGCTCTCGGCGTAGCCGGCGGGAGCGCCGTCGGGCGAGGCGTGGAAGTTGTACTCCACGGGGCCGCTGGCGTTCCAGGTGAAGAGCATCGTGCCGCCTTCGTCGAGCCGGTAGAAGTACTCGACCCATTCCGCCGGATAGAGGCTCAGCTCGACCTCGTCCACGCGGTACTCGTCGTCCTCGGGGCTGATGGGCTGGGCTTGGCTGAGGGCCAGGAGGCCGAAGAGCCGGCCGGTGCCGAGGGGGTCGACCGCGTACTCGGCCGGCAGGATCGCGCCGAAGAGCACCGCGGCGGCGGTGAGCAGGGCGCTGCCGGCGGTGACGAGGATCTTGCGGCGGGATGGCGGCGGCGGCACGTCGGTCATGGCGGAACCTGTGCGGCTAACCGGCCTGCCCATGTCGCGCCCGCGGGCCGTCGCGCCCGCGCCGGCGGCGAGAACCCGGCGGCGGGGATTGGCGGCGCGGAACGTCGGTCATGACGCGAACCGTGCAGCGCTGGAGAGCCGTTTCATGAGAACAGCACGAACCCCACGATCTGGTTGCCCGCGAACAGGAAGCCGCCCACCATCAGCGCGGTGTTGGTGGCGAAGCTCCAGCGCGCGAAGCTGGGTCGGGGTCGCCAGTACCCGAGCAGCGCCACGACCCCGAACAGGGCGAGGATCTGGCCCATCTCGACCCCGACGTTGAAGCTCAGGATGTTCGCCACCAGGCCGTTGTCCGACACCATGAACTCCTGCAGCTTGGTGGCGAGGCCTAGGCCGTGGAAGAGCCCGAAGACGAGGACGGCGACGCGCGTGTCGGGGGCGATGTCGAACACCCGCTTGAACCCGCCCACGTTCTCGAACCCCTTGTAGACGACCGACAGCCCGATGATGGCGTCGATGATGTAGGGGTTGACGCTGACGTCGGCGAGCACCCCGTAGAGCAGGGTCAGGCTGTGCCCCAACGTGAACAGGCTGACGTAGAGCACCACATCGCGCAGCCGGCGCAGGAAGAAGATGACCCCGACCAGGAACAGCAGGTGGTCGTAGCCGGTCACCATGTGCTTGGCCCCGAGGTACAGGAACGGACCCAGAGCCGGCCCGTCCACCGACTGCACGAACCCCGCGTTGGCGCCCTCCATGGGGTGCGCGGAGACCGGCGCGGCGACGGAGGCGACGGCCATCGCGACCGCGAACAGGCAGAGGAGGTGTCGCTTCTGCATGCCCATAGTGTACGACACGTGCGCGGCGCCGGGGGAGGCTTCCGCTTCATGCTGCGCTCCCGACGACGCCCCTCGGCCGCCCCGGGACGCACGCGAGCGGCACCGGGGGTGGGCTCCGGTCAGGCGTGGCGGGCGGTCATCGTGGGCGGGATGAGGCGTGACCGGGAGGCGTTCTTGCAGGGTGGCTCGGCGACGGATGGGAGGCGGGCGGTGATCGTGGACGGGATGAACGTCATCGGGTCCCGGCCCGACGGCTGGTGGCGGGACCGGGCGGGGGCGATGCGGAGACTGGCGGGCGAGCTGACCGGCGTGGTCCGCGACGGCGCCGAGGCGTGGACCGTGGTGTTCGACGGCCGGCCGGTGGCCCTGCCCCGGACGCCGGACCTGACCGTGCGGTTCGCGGGTCGGGGCGGACCCGACGCGGCAGACGACGTGATCGTGGAGATGACCGCGCAGCACCGCCGCGCGGGGCGGGCAGTGCTGGTGTTCACCTCGGATCGCGGGTTGCGGAGCCGCGTGTCCGGCCAGGGCGCGGCGGTGGAGGGGGTGTCTGCGCTGCGGAGGCGGTTGGCGCAGAACCGGTGACAGCGCCCCCCTGCAGCGCCTTGCAGTGACTCCCTCCGACGGCTCGATCCGATAAACTGATGAGAGAAAAGGCGATTCTGTGACTTCACGGCCTTCGGATCTGCCCGATTTCGCCAAGCCGCCGGTGGTGGAGGTCGTCCTGGCCCTCCAGTTCAGATCACTGTCGAGCCTGACGACCGCTCACGTCGGCCTGCTCTGGCAGAGGTACCGCGAACGATTGCCGCTGATCGAGGAGCACGCGCCGCTCCGCCACACCTCGGAGACCTTCGGCCGGCCGTCACCGCCGCAGGTGGAGGTCACCTTTGAGGACAACCGCCCGCCCCGCGCATCTGGTTCATGAACGAAGCGAAGACGGAACTGGTGCAGGTGCAGCAGGATCGCTTCATTCACAACTGGCGCAAGGTCGGCGAGGGCGACGCCTATCCGCGCTACGAGCGGCTCCGCGAGCGGTTCCGAGACGAGGTGTCGAAGTTCGAAGAGTTCCTCGGAGAGGAGAATATCGGCGAATTGGCGGTCGACCAGTGCGAAGTGACCTACGTCAACCACATCCGGCGCGCGGGACAGTGGCAGAGCCACGGAGAAATCGAGAAACTGCTGAGACACTGGGCGCCCCTGCCAGCCGGCGCGTTTCTGCCTGCCCCGGAGGACGCTGACTTGCGATGGCGCTACCGAATCCCGGGCTCCGGGGGACCGGCAGGCAGGCTGTACGTGACGGCCGAACCCTCATGGAGCGCGGACGATGGGAGACCCGTCTGGGTGCTGAATCTGAGAGCGCGGGGAGCCCCAATCGGGACTGATATCAACGGGGCGTTCGAGTTCTTCGATCTGGGCCGAGAGTGGGTGGTGCGAGCCTTTGCAGATCTGACCACCGACTCCATGCAGCGTTGCTGGGAGAGAACCGATGCCGGGTCTGGGTGATGGCGTGGGCGCAAGCGCGCTGGTCGAGAGTTCGGTCTTGCGAGGATGGCCAGCAGAGACGGCCCTGCCCGCCGGGGCCTTGGCGAGTCGGCTCATCAGTATGGCGGTGCGGGAATCATCTCCGCGGAGAGTGACGATTCGGGCATCCCGGGGCGACCTGCCCGAACCGCTCCTGCGTGCGGTCGACCGGTTGTCGGAACTGCAGCGGCTTCCAAGGGGGTGGAATTCGCATGATGCCAAGCCGGTCTCGGATGTAGCAGTCAGCCATGCAGTTGAGTTTCTGACAACATACCTGGTTCGGGATATCGCCGGTCCGGCGCTCGTACCCACGGTGCGCGGAGGATTGCAGATCGAATGGCATCAGCGGGGAGTGGACATCGAAATCGAAGTTGGCCCCGACGGTTCGGTGTCGTGGTGTGCTGAGGATCGACAGTCCGGCCGAGTGATCGAAGCGGCCCTGGCCGGTCACGAGGAAACGGTCCGAGAGTGGCTGAGACGGGCCTCGGGACTGGATTCGTGACATCCCCGGAAGAGTGCAGGACGCGATTCCCCGACGATCCGCAGATCGCAGTCGCGCGGCCACCCCGACCACACGAAGTACGGTAGGCTGTCCGCGCTGACGGGACGCTGCGCCGTCGAGGCGACATGGGCAGCCTCTCAAGAGCGTGCGTCGCCGTGCAGCGCATACTTTCGCAGCGAGATCCTTGATTCGGACTCCGACGGCCGTGGACTCACCGTCCGGCCGACACCGCAGACACATGGCCGACTTCCACTATCAGCCGATCTTCGAACGGGGCGCCGACGACACGCCGTACCGCAAGCTCACCGCCGACGGCGTCTCCACCGTCACCGTCAACGGCCGCGAGCTGCTCGCGGTCGAGCCCGACGTGCTCCGCCTGGTGGCCCGCGCCGCGTTCGACGACGTCGCGCACCTGCTGCGGCCCGCCCATCTCGCGCAGTTGCGTTCCATCCTCGACGATCCCGAGGCGTCGCAGAACGACCGCTTCGTCGCCCTCGAGCTGCTGCGCAACGCCAACATCGCGGCCGGCCGCGTGCTGCCGGGGTGCCAGGACACCGGCACCGCCATCGTCATCGGCCACAAGGGCGAGAACGTGGTGACCGGCGCCGACGACGCCGAGGCGCTGTCCCGGGGCGTGCACGACGCCTATGCCGAGCGGAACCTGCGCTACTCGCAGATGGCCCCCCTCGACATGTTCACGGAGAAGAACACCGGGTCGAACCTGCCGGCCCAGGTCGAGCTCTACGCCGAGCCCGGCGACGAGTACGAGCTGTTGTTCATCGCCAAGGGCGGCGGGTCGGCCAACAAGACCTTCCTCTACCAGGAGACCAAGGCGCTGCTGAACCCCGAGACGCTCTTCGCGTTCGCGGAAGAGAAGATGCGGTCCATCGGCACCTCGGCCTGTCCGCCCTACCATCTCGCGCTGGTCATCGGCGGGCCGTCGGCCGAGTTCACCCTGAAGACGGTGAAGCTCGCCAGCACCCACTACCTCGACAACCTGCCCACGTCGGGCAACGAGCACGGCCGCGCGTTCCGCGACCTCGAGATGGAGCGGCAGCTCTTCGACATCTGCCGGAACATCGGCATCGGCGCGCAGTTCGGCGGGAAGTACTTCGCCCACGACGTGCGGGTCGTCCGGCTGCCGCGGCACGGCGCCTCGTGCCCCGTGGGCCTCGGAGTCTCCTGCTCGGCCGACCGGCAGGCCCTGGCGAAGATCACCCGCGAGGGGGTCTTCCTCGAGCAGCTCGAGGAGAACCCGGCCCGGTTCCTCCCCGACGTGACCCCGGACGACCTCGGGGGCGAGGTCGTGCGCATCGACCTGAACCGGCCGATGGCGGAGATTCTGGCCGAGCTGCGGCAGTACCCGGTGGCGACCCGGCTGTCGCTCAGCGGGCCGATGATCGTGGCCCGCGACATCGCCCACGCCAAGCTCAAGGCGCGCGTCGACAGCGGCGAGGGTCTGCCGCAGTACTTCCGCGACCACATGATCTACTACGCCGGCCCCGCCAAGCGGCCCGAGGGGCGCCCCTCGGGGTCGTTCGGCCCCACCACCGCGGGCCGCATGGATTCGTACGTCGACCTCTTCCAGAGCCACGGCGGCAGCATGGTCATGCTCGCCAAGGGCAACCGCTCGCGCCAGGTGCGCGAGGCGTGCGGCCGGCACGGCGGCTTCTACCTGGGCTCGATCGGCGGCCCCGCGGCCCGGCTCGCCGACCACAGTATCAAGAAGGTCGACGTGCACGAGTACCCCGAGCTCGGCATGGAGGCGATCTGGAAGATAGAGATCGAGGACTTTCCTGCTTTCATCGTCATCGACGACAAGGGGAACGACTTCTACGCCGGTCTGATGGAGAAGAAGCCGGCCGCCTTCCTGCGGCCGTAGGCCTGGAAACAGACGCCCGTCTACTCCTCGCCAATGCCCCGGCCGATGCGGAAGACGTGGCCGTCGGGGTGCCGCACGTGCATCTCGCGTACGTTCCACGGCATGTCCGTGGGCGGCCACGTCACCTCCAGGCCCTGCTCGACGCAGCGGCGATGGACGGCGTCGACGTCCTCGACCCAGATCGACATCCACGCGCCCTTCTCGGCGGCGTCGTCGCCGTCGGGGCCGAAAGTACGCGCGACGCTGCTCCGGCCCCGCCCGCCCTGGCCGTCCTGGCACAGGAAGATCTCGCACTCGCCGGAGCAGACGCCCCCGAACGTCGGCGGGTCGCCCCAGTCCCAGCCCTTCTTCCACCCCAGCCGCTCGAACCACCGGAAGCTCTCCTGGATGTCGGAGACGTTCAGGATGGGGGTCAGTCCCTTCGCTTCCATTTCGCTCCTCGTCCGCGGCCGAGAACGCCCGACACCGGAAAGGGCACGACGACGGCACGCGTCCCCCCGACGGGTGTCCGCTCGTGGTGTCCGGCCCGCATGATAGCGCGCCCGGGCGGTGCGTTTCCGGTTGGGCATCGGACGCGACGGTGCTATGGTGGGCCCGTTCTCCCCTCCGGCCCCGGCGGGACCGAAACATGGGCATCCTGAAGATGGCGTGGCGCAACATCGGCCGCAACCGCCGGCGGACGGCGGTCACCGTGGGCGCGATGACCCTCGGCCTCTTCGCCATGGTCGTCTGGATGGCCATGCTGCAGGGGATGCTGAAGGACATGGAGGACACCATCGTCGAGGTCGACCTCGGCGACCTGCAAATCCACGCGCCGACCTATCTGGACGACCCGTCGCTCTACACGGTCGTCGACGACGTCGATGCGCTTCTCGGCGCGCTCGAGGCGGCGGGGTTCCGGGCGAGCGCCCGGCTCGTCGGCGCCGGTCTCGCGGCCGCCCACGACTCGGCCGCCGGCGCGTCGCTGCGGGGGCTGAACGTCGAGGACGACGCCGGCGTCAGCGTCATTCCGACCCGGCTCGCCGAAGGCGCGTGGCTCGACGACGGCGACCCCGCCGGCGTGGTGGTGGGGCGGCGGCTCGCCCGCTCGCTCAACCTGGCCCTCGGCGACGAACTGGTCGTGCTGAGCCAGGCCACCGACGGCGGCATCGCGAACGAGCTCTACACCGTGCGCGGCATCCTCGGCAGCGTGAGCGACGGCGTCGACCGCGCCGCCGTCTTCCTCACCGACGCGGCGTTCCGCGAGCTGTTCTTCATGCCGTCGGGCGCGCACGAGATCGTGCTGCGCAAGCCGGGCGACCTCGATCTGGACGCGGCACTGGAAGTGGCGCAGGGTCTGGCGCCGGGTCTCGACACCCGGTCGTGGCGCTCGCTCATGCCGACCATCGCCACCTACCTCGACTCGGCTCGCGCGACGATGGGCATCGTCTCCGCCGTCGTCTACATCGTCATCGCCATCCTCATCCTGAATGCGATGCTGATGGCGGTGTTCGAGCGCATCCGCGAGTTCGGGGTGTTGAAGGCGCTCGGGGTCGAGCCGCGGCACGTGCTGGCCCTCATCTTCGTCGAGAGCGCGCTGCAGACCGGCCTCGCCCTCGTGGCGGGCATGGCCCTGGCGGTCCCGACCCTCTGGTACCTGGTCGAGTTCGGCATCGACACCGGGGCGCTCGCCGGGGTCACGGTCATGGGCTCCACCTTCGCGACGGTGTGGCGGGCGTCGGCGTCGGCGGCCGCGTTCGTCACGCCGACCGCGACGCTGGTCCTGCTGGTCCTCCTGGCCGTGATCTATCCGGCCCTGAAGGCGGCTCGGATCAGCCCGGTGGAGGCGATGCGGCATCAGTGAGCCGGCGCGGACCGCCCCCCGCGCCCGCGGCGTGTCTGGACCGGGCGGGACGCGGGCTTCGGAGGGATTCGGCCGAGCGGCCGACGCAAGGAAAGGCTGGGCGCAATGAAGGGCAGCAGTCTCGCGAAGATGGCGTGGCGCAACCTGTGGCGCAACCGCCGCCGCACGGTCATCACCCTCTCGGCCATCGTGTTCGGCGTCTTCCTCTCGGTGCTGATGATGGCGATGCAGGACCGGAACTGGGCCGACATGATCCGGCTCGCGGCCCGGCTCGGCGCGGGTCACGTGACCTACCAGCACCCCGAGTACCTGGACAGCCCGACGTTGTCGCGCCCTGTCGCGGGGACGGGCGAGCTGGTGCGCCTCGCCCGCGGCAACCCCCGCGTCACCCGGGTCGTCGAGCGCATCACCGGGTTCAACATGCTGTCGACGGCGCGCGAGAACGTCGGCGCCGGCTTCATCGCGGTCTCTCCCGAGCACGAGGACGACGAGACCCTGTCGCTTCTCGAGGCGATGGTCGAGGGGGAGTTCTTCGCCTCGTCCCACGACCGCGGCATCATCCTCGGCGAGCGGCTCGCCTCGAACCTCGACGTCGAGCTGGGGTCGAGGGTCGTCTACACCTTGACCGACAAGACGGGCGAGATCGTGAGCGACCTCGCCCGGGTGACGGGCATCATCCGCACCGGCTCGCCGAGTGTCGACGGCGGCATCTGCCTGCTGCCCATCGGCACCCTGCGTGAGACCATCGGCTTCGCCCCCGACGAGGCCATCCAGGTCGCGGCGTTCGTCGATGATCAGCGCGTCACCGACCGCGTCGTCACGGACCTCGCGGCCGGCGCCCCGGCCGGCGTGGCGGTGCTGCCGTGGCACGAGCTGCAGCCGGACCTCGCCGTGTTCATCGCCATGAAGGTGGGCGGCGCGAAGGTCATGATGCTGGTGCTCGCGGTGCTCGTGGCCGCCGGCATCTTCAACACCCTCTTCGTCAGCGTCATGGAGCGCCTGCGCGAGTTCGGCATCATGCTCGCGGTCGGCTTCAGCCCGTCGCAGCTCTTCCGCCTGGTGATGCTCGAGAGCGCGTGGCTGGCCCTGGTCGGCCTCGCCGGCGCCGCCCTCGTCACCATCGGGCCGTATCTCTATCTCGCCTCGACCGGCATCGACGTGTCGGGCCTGATCCCGGTCGAGCAGATGGAGGTCGCCGGCGTGGGCATGTCGACCACCATGCAGGTCGGCATCTACGGCGAGAGCGTGGCCCTCATCGGCTTCTCGGCGCTGTCCGCGATCATGCTGTCCGGGGTCTATCCGGCCTGGCGGGCGGGGCACGCCGACCCGGTGGAGACGATCAGGCTGGTCTGATCGGCCACGGCGCGGGGCGGCGGATCCGGCCGGGTCGCAGGGCGGGGCTGCCGCCGCTCCGGGGCCGGGCTGGCGGCCAGGCCGCAGCGTCACGCTTCGAGCCGCCGGCGGCACAGCTCCCGCCACTCCCAGAGAGGTAACCCAGATGAGCGGTGGCGATGGCGCCCTTCCGGTCGTGGAGTTGACGGAGGTCACGAAGGTCTACCACCAGGGCGATCAGCGGGTGGAGGCGCTGCGCGGGCTGACGATGGCGGTGGGGAGCGGCGAGTTCACCGCGATCAGCGGTCCCTCCGGATCGGGCAAGACGACCGCGCTGAACCTGATCGGCGCGCTGGACACGCCGACGTCGGGCACCGTCCGCCTGGAGGGCGCGGACCTCGGGACGCTGTCGCGCCAGGCGCTGAGCCACCTGCGCCGCGACCGCATCGGCTTCGTCTTCCAGTCCTACAACCTGCTGCCGATTCTCAGCGCCTACGAGAACGCCGAGATCGTGATGGCCGTGCAGGGGGTGGCCGAGGCCGAGCGCCGGCCGCGGGTCATGGAGCTGCTCGCTCGCGTCGGGCTCGAAGGACTGGAAGACCGGCGCCCGTCCGAGCTCTCGGGCGGGCAGCAGCAGCGGGTCGCCATCGCCCGCGCCATAGCGGCGGGGCCGGCCGTGGTGCTGGCCGACGAGCCGACCGCCAACGTCGACTCGACCACCGCCGACGCGCTGCTCGAGATGATGGAGAGCCTGAACCGGGAGCAGCGGGTCACGTTCGTCTTCTCGACCCACGACCCCCGGGTGATGGCGCGGGCGCGCCGGCTGATCCGCCTCGTGGACGGCCGCATCGAGAACGACGAGGTGCGCTGACTGACGTTGGCGGATCTTCCGGGATGTCGTGTCGGCCGGGCGAGGCGACCGGCGGACGTGCTGAAACCGGTGGGACGAGTCCGCCGGGTCCTCACTCCAGCGCCATCACCGCGGCCCGCAGTTCGGTCAGGTGCGCGGCGCGGATCGGGGTCGTCCCCGCCGTCGGGGCTGCGTCGGTCCAGGGTGGCGCCGGGCGGCCCGCCGCGGCGTACGCCGCGGCGAGCGCCGATCTCAGCTCCAGCAGGTGCACGAGCCGGACCGGCGTCACCCCCGGCGTCAGCACCGGGTCGGTCCACGCGAACGGCGCCAGCCCCGCCCCTTGCCGCGCCGCGTCGATTCGCGTCCGCAGCTCCGTGAAGTGGACCGCCCTGATCGGCGTCACGCCGGGCCGCAGCGGGTCGTCGGTGAACGGCGCCGACCGCGACACCGTCACCGTGAACGATTGCGCCGCCGTCTGCCCGGTCGGGTCGGTCGCGGTCATCCGGATCGTCGCCGTGCCGAGGGCCGCCGCCGTGAGGGTCAGGCGAGCGCCCGACCGGCTCACCGCCACCACGTTCGGCGCCGACGACGACGCCGCGAAGGTCAGCGGGTCCTGGTCGGGGTCGGTGAACGCCGCCGACAGGTCCAGACTCACCGTGGCGCCCACCTGCAGCGTCCGATCCGGGAGAGCGCCCGCCGCCGCGGGCGGCCGGTTCGGGCCGAGGGCTACCGTCACCGCGAACGACCGGGTGACGCTGAGGCCGCCGGGGTCGGCCGCGGTCACCCGAACGGTCGCCGCCCCGGCGCCCACCGCCGCCAACGTGAGACGCGCGCCCGATGCGAGCACCGTCACCACCTCCGGCGCTGACGACGAAACCGCGTAGCGCAACGGGTCGCCGTCGGGGTCGGTGAACGCCGTCGACAGGTCGAGATCGAGTCTGTCGTGACGCCTGAGGCTCCGGTCGGGCAGGGTCCCCAGCGCGGCGGGGGGCTGGTTGGCGTCGCCGGGGCGGTCGCGCCATCGCGCCACCGCCGGGCCGGTGGCCTCCAGAACCGCGACGGCGTCGGCCGGGCCGGCCGGGCCCGACGCGCCGCCATCGGTGAAGGGAACGCCCAGGGGAGCGCCGTTGTAGCTCTGGCGCGGGTTCGAGAAGCGGAGCAGCCCCGAGCAGAGGGCGTGAACGTCGCTGCACTGCCGGTTGTAGGCCATGACCGTGCGCCAGCGGCTGGACCGCACCGCCCCCGCCACGGTTCCCGGCGGACTCACGTAGCCGAACGCCGGGTGCGACCGCGCCCTGCCCTCGCTGTTGTGCACCGTGTAGCGGTCGTGATGGAGGCCCAGGTTGTGGCCCAGCTCATGCGCGAACGTCCCCCCGCCACAGTGCTGACAGGTGAGACCGAAGGCTCCCGGGCGAATGGCGCTGCCCGCAAACGGGTGGTCGTCGTACTTGAAGACCAGATGCACGAGGTCGGCCCCGGTCCGGTCGCGCATCGCGTGGACCTCGTCCATGTAGCCGTCCGACGGATTCACGAGACGGATAATGTCGCGGCTGTCCCCCGCCTCGGCGTACTGCACTTCCGTTCTCGCCACCAGGGCCAGACGGTGATGCACACCGCTCGCCGCATACGCCTGGTTCGTCTCGGCGACCATCAGATCGATCACCGCCTCGATCTCGGCCGTCCCGCCGGCCTCCTCACGCGCGGCCGGCGTGTAGACGACGGCGACGTCGATGGTGACGTTGGGGTCCTCCCCGCACAGCCGCCCGTTGAACCGGATGTTCGTCAGCCGATTCCGCAATTCCGGCGGCACGCACAAGCGGCTGAGGAAGATGTCCAGGTCCTCGACTCTCGAGAGCAGTTCGGCCGAGAGCGGTCCAGACAGCCCCCAGTTGTAGGACAGGTCGAGTTCATCGAGAGCGGCCCCCAGCCATGCCGGGGCCGGGCCCGTCAGCTCGTTCGAGTTGAGGTACAGCTCCTCGAGAGCGTCGAGCTCCCCCAGCCATGCCGGGGCCGGGCCCGTCAGCTCGTTCGAGTTGAGGTGCAGCGCCTCGAGATCCGTCAGGTTCTCCAGCGCGCTCGGAATCGGACCGGTCAGCCCGATCCCGGCCAGGTACAGCCACCGGAGCCGGGTCAGGCGGCCCAGCCACGTGGGGACGGGGCCGCCGCTCAGGTCGTTCCACGAGAGGGTCAGTCCCTGCAGGTCGACCAGGCCGCCCAGTTCGTTCGGGATCGGGCCGGTCAGGGCGTTACCGTGGAGGTACAGCCACTGCAGCCCGACCCGGTTGCCGAGCCAGGCGGGAAGGGGGCCGCTCAGGTCGTTCCACGAGAGAGCGAGCCCGCGGAGGTTCGACAGGCGCCCCAAGGCGTCCGGAATCGGGCCGGCCAGGGCGTTCCGTGCGAGGTCGAGGACCTCGAGGCGCGGCAGGTTGCCGAGAGCGGCCGGGATGGGGCCGCTCAGGTCATTGCCGGCAAGGTCGAGCGCATCCAGTCTGCCGAGGCTCGCCAAGGCGGCCGGAATTGGACCGACGAGACCATTGTCGTCGAGAGCCAACTTCGTCACCCGGCCGTTGTCGTCGACGGTCACACCGTACCACGACTCCAGCGGCAGATCCGTCTTCCAGTTCGTGCTGCTCGTCCAAGCCGGGCCGCTGGTGGCGTCGTAGAGCGCCTCGAGCACTTCGCGGTCGTCACGCGGGCCGGTCGACGCGGTGGTCGTGACCGTCATCGTCTGGGTGGCGCTCAGCCCGTGCGGATCGCTCGCGGTCACCGTCACCGTCGCCCTTCCCGCCGCGCCCGGAGCCAGCCACACGGTGCCGCCGGACACCGTGGCGGTGACGACGACGGCGTCGCTGGACGCGGCGGCGTACGTCAGCTCATCCCCGTCCGGGTCGCTGAACCAGGCCTCCATGGACACGCCGACGGCCGGCCCCGCCTCGGTCAGCGCCTGCGCGGGGATCGCGTCGACGGCCTCGGGGGAGCCGTTGCAGGTGGCTCCCGAGAAGTCGTCGATGCTCGCCAGCCACGCCCGAAACTCGTCGTCGCCCGGCGCACACGCGTCGGTCTGGTCGATGTCCAGGTCCGCAAGCCGCGACAGCCCCATCAGGCTCCGGGGCAGCGTTCCCGTCAAGGGGTTGTAGGTCAGCACCAGCGCCTCGAGGCCGGTCAGCTCTCCCACCCACGCCGGGACGGGGCCGGTCAGGTGTTTGTCGTAGAGGAACAGTCCCCTCACCCTGGTCAACCCCGCCAGGGCGTCCGGGATGGAACCGGTCAGGGCGTTCGACCCCAGCGAGATCAGCTCGAGGTTCGCCAGGTTGCCCAGGCCCGGCGGCACCGGACCCGTGAAGTCGTTCCGGGACAGGATGAGCAGCTCGAGGTCGACCAGGCTTCCCAACGCGCCCGGGATCGGGCCCGTCAACCCGTTCCGGCCGAGATCGAGCGAGACGAGCCGCGTCAGGGCTCCCAACGCGGGCGGGAGCGGGCCGGCCAGACCGTTCCGGTGGAGGTCGAGGCCCGTCACCCGGCCGTCGGCGTCGGTCGTCACGCCGTGCCAGTCGCCGAGGGCCGCGGCCGTCTTCCAGTTGGTGCGGTTCGTCCAGCCTTCGCCCCCCGTGGCGTCGTACAGCGCTTCGAGCGCCGCGCGGTCGGTCGCCGCGCGGTCCTGCGCACCCGCGTCAGTCGCCCACACCGCGAGGCACGCGACTGCCGCCAGCGCGGCGCGGCGCGCCGCCCCGCACGGCGCGGCGCGGCTGGCTCTGTTCCGGTCGGCGCCGCTCGTCCGTTGCTGCATGCCTCTCGAATCCCGCCGCGTGGTGTCCTCGATCCGGGGGTCGGCCGGGATCACGCGCTTCGCTTCCGCCTTCCTCGGAGTGTCCAGGGTGCGCTGCGCGGTGTCAAGGACGGTCGGCGCGCCTCGGCCGGCGACCGCCCCTTCGCGCGCGCCGGGAGGCGTCGCCGAGCCGAGGAGGGACATGCAGTCGCTGAGGAGGAACCGCCCTTCGCGCGCGCCGGGAGGCGCCGAAGTGCCCCTGCGCGTCCTTGCCGACCGAGGACCGCCCTTCGCTCGCGCCGGGAGGCGACGCCGAAGTACAAGAGGAGGAAAGGGACCAAGAACCGCCCTTCGCGCGCGCCGGGAGGCGCATGAGCCCAAGGTAGCGCCGGAGGGTGCTGACGGCCGCCCTTCGCGCGCGTCGGGAGTCGCAAGGGGTCGTGATAGGCTGGCAGTTTCGAGACCGTCCGTCCGGCGACGCCATCAGGGCGGGTTGCGAGCGCCCCGCCCGGACGGACACGCGCGGTCCCCGCGACGGGGCCCCACAATTACCATGCGACACATCAGGACCGCCGTCTGGATCGTCGTGCTGTCGGTCGCGGCGACCGCCGCCCGCGCGCAGGCCCCCGGCATCCCGCCGACCGACTACTTCGGTTTCGAGATCGGAACCGACGGCGAGCTCGCGCGCTATCCGCGCATTCTGGAGTACCTGCAGCTCCTGGCCGAGCGCTCCGACCGGATCACCTACGAGCAGCGGGGCACGAGCACGCTGGGACACCCCTACGTGCTGGCGACGATCAGCGCCCCGCGCAACCTCGCGCGCCTCGATCGCCTCGTCGCGATCAACCATCGGCTGAACGACCCGCGCGGCCTGACGGAAACCGAGGCGACGGCCCTGACCCGCGAGGGCGTCCCGTTCTACTTCCTCTACGCGACGATCCACGCCACGGAGGTGGGTACCACCCAGACCTTGATCGAAGTGGCTCACCGTCTCGCCACCGAGCAGTCGCCCGAGATCGCCGAGATTCTCGACAACGTGGTGCTGCTCGTGGTGCCCTCGCAGAACCCCGACGGGCAGCACCTCGTCATCGACCACTGGTACGACACCCGCGGCACCGGCCGCGACCGCACCTATCCCGACCTCTACCATCACTACACGGGGCACGACGACAACCGCGACTGGTTCATGTTCACGCAGAAGGAGACCCGGCTCGCCCTCGACATCCACCGCGAGCTGAAGCCGCAGGTCACCCACGACATGCACCAGATGGGGCCCAACGGCGCGCGCATGTTCGTGCCGCCCTTCCAGGACCCCCACGACCCCAACATCCATCCCCTCCTGCTTCAGGGCCAGGCCCGAATCGGGATGGCGATGGCCGCCGCCCTCGCGGCCGAGGACAAGCGCGGAGTCGTCTACGGCGAGCAGTACGACCTGTGGGCGCCGGCGCGGCAGTACATGCTCTACCATGGCCAGCCCCGCATCCTCACCGAGCTCGCGAGCGCCCGGCTCGCCGACCCCTACGTGAACCCGGCCGGCGCCCACGTGCCTCTCGGCCCCCAGGAGGCGCGCATCAACTTCCCCGCGCCCTACGACCGGGGCGTGTGGCGGCTCGGCGACATCGTCGATTACGGGCTCACCGCCGTGTACGCGGGGCTCACCGAGGTGGCGAGGAACCGCGTCACCTGGATGGAGAACTACTACCGGGTGCACCGCGACTGGACGACCCGCGACGAGGCGCCCCACGCCTTCGTGGTCTCCGTCGAGCAGCGCGACCCCTACGCCACCTGGGAGCTGCTGGAACTGCTGCACACCGGCGAGGTCGAGATCCACCGCGCCCGCGCCCCGTTCGCGGCTGGCGGCCGGCGCTTTCCGGCCGGGTCGTGGGTGATCCGGCTCGCCCAGCCGGCGGGAGCCTTCGCCAAGACGATGCTGGAGCGGCAGGTCTACCCCGACCTGCGCTACTACCCCGGCGGTCCCCCCATTCCCCCCTACGACGTGACCGCGCAGACCTTGGGGCTGCTGATGGGAGTCGACGTCGAGCAGATCGACCACCCGGTCAGGGCCGACCTGGTCCGGTGGGAAGGAGTCCGACCCGACGTCCCGCCGATGCCCCGGCCGCCCGACTGGGCCTACGTGGTCGGGCCGGAGTCGAACGCCGGGTTCCTCGCCGCGGCCCGCCTGCAGCGGGCCGGCGTGCCCCTGTACCGCGCGGCCGAGGGGTTCGCGAGCGGCGGGCGCGAGCATGCCCCGGGCGCCTGGCTCGTGCCGCCGTCGCCCGAGGCGGCCGGGATACTGGAGGCGGTGTCGCGCGAGACGGGGCTGCGCGTGCACGCCGCCGCCGCGGCGCCCCCGGTGCCCGGGTTCAGGCTGCGCTCTCCGACGCGCATCGGCCTGTGGCGCGCCCCGAACAACATGCCGGGCGGCTGGATGCGCTGGCTGTTCGAGCAGTACGAGTTCGGGCACGTCGAGGTCTCGTCGCTCGACTTCGCGGGCGACCTCGCAGACCGCTACGACGTCATCGTCCTGCCGTCGGGCACCACCCGCCGACGCATCGTGGGGGGCCTCGACCCCGAACGGCACGACGAGTCGTGGCGCTGGGCCTTCGGGGTCGGGAACGCGGGGTGGCGGAAGCTCGCACGGTGGGTGACGGACGGCGGCACGCTGGTGGCCCTGGGCAGCGCCGTCGGCGCCGCCCGCGCCCTGCTCGACCTGCCGATCGAGCCGGTGCTGCCAACCGGCCTCCGCCCCCCCGCGACGGGGGACGAGGACGCCGGACAGGCCCTGCGTGACGCTTTTCACAGTCCCGCCCAACTGCTCGGGACGTTGCGCGACCGGGTCGTCGAGCCGACCTCGCTCTTCTATTCGCCGGGGACGCTGCTGAAGCAGGAGTTCGACCCGCGGCATCCCGTCGCGTTCGGCATGCCCGAGCGCTGGCCGGTGTTCTTCCGCTTCGACCAGGCCTACCGGCTGACCCCGAGCTTCGACATCACCGCCGAGACCGTCTCCCGCTACCCCGACGAGGCAGACATGGTGGCGAGCGGCTGGCTGCTCGGCGACGAACTGCTGCGGAACCGGGCCAATGTCGTGGCGTTCGACGTCGGGGCGGGCAAGGTGGTGACGATGGGCAGCCAGATCGCCTTCCGCACCCAGACCCGGGGCACGTTCAAGCTGCTGTTCAACGCCATCTACCACGGCCCCGCCGAGCCCGTCGACCCGTCGGCGCTCGCGCGGCTGGACTGACGCCGGCCGGGCCCCGGCGGCGATGTGCTTCGCCGGCGCCCGGCCCGCTCGCAAACTGCCGGCGACGGCATGCCGGCTCGGAGGATCACGCATGCCCGGTTCGATCGCGCTGGAGCGCCGCGGCGACGTGGCGCTGCTGCGCCTGACCAACCCGCCCGTCAACGGGCTCAGCTTCGCGATGCGCGCCGCCCTCGGCGAACGGATGGCGGAAGTGCTGGCCGACGACACCGTCGCCGCCATCGTCGTCTGCGGGGCGGGCCGGATGTTCTGCGGGGGAGCCGACATCCGCGAGTTCAGCGCCCCGCCGCCCCCGGGGGCCGCGCACCTGCCCGCGATCCTCGACGAGATCGAGGCGTCGCCGAAGCCGGTGGTCGCGGCCATCCACGGCGTCGCCGCCGGCGGCGGCCTCGAGCTGGCCCTGGCCTGCCACCTGCGGCTCGCCGCGCCCGGGACCCGGCTCGGCCTGCCGGAAGTGACGCTGGGCATCCTGCCCGGCGCCGGCGGCACCCAGCGTCTGCCCCGGCTCATCGGGGTCGAGGCGGCGCTGGACGTGATCGTGGGCGGCAAGCTCCATCCGGTGGAGAAGGCGGTGGCCCTCGGCTTCGCCGACGAGCGCGTCGAGGGCGACCTGGAGGAGACGGCGGTGGCGCGCGCGCGCGGCCTCGCGGCGGGGGCGCCGCTCAGGCGCGCGTCGCAACTGGACGAGCATCTGGAGGCGGCGCGCGGCCGGCCCGAGATCTTCGACGAGTTCCGCCGAAAGATGGCGAAGCGCGCCCGCGGTTTCGACGCGCCCTACGCGTGCGTCGACTGCGTCGAGACCGCGCTGACCCTGCCCTACCCCGAGGCCCTGAAGAACGAGCGCGCGGTCTTCCAGCGCCTGCGCGCATCGGACCAGTCGGCGGCGCAGCGCCACGCGTTCTTCGCCGAGCGCGAGGTCGCCAAGATTCCCGACGTGCCCAGAGACACGCCCGCGCGGCCCGTCGCGGCGGCGGCGGTCGTCGGCTGCGGCACGATGGGCGGCGGCATCGCCATGAGCCTCGCCAACGCGGGGTTGCCCGTCACCGTGCTCGAGTCGTCGCAGGCGGCGCTCGACCAGGGGCTCGCGACCGTCCGCAAGAACTACGCCGCCACCGTGTCCAAGGGCCGGCTGTCCGAGGCGGAGATGGACGCGCGGCTCGCCCGCATCACCCCGACCCTCGACTACGCCGACCTCGCGGCGGCCGACATCGTGATCGAGGCGGTGTTCGAGGAGATGCCCCTCAAGAAGGCGGTCTTCACGAAGCTCGACGGGGTGTGCAAGCCCGACGCGATTCTCGCCACCAACACCTCGACCCTCGACGTCGACGTCATCGCGGCCGCGACCGCGCGGCCCGGGCAGGTCATCGGGACGCATTTCTTCAGCCCCGCCCACGTCATGCGCCTGATGGAGAACGTGCGCGGCGCCCGGACCTCGCGCGAGACCATCGCCACCGTCATGAAGCTGTCGAAGACCCTCGGCAAGATCGGGGTGCTGGTGGGTGTGTGCGACGGCTTCGTCGGCAACCGGATGCTCTACGCCTACCGCCGCCAGGCCGACTTCCTCCTCGAAGAGGGCGCCCTGCCCCCGCAGATCGACCGCGTCGTCTACGACTTCGGCATGCCGATGGGGCCGTACCAGATGGGCGACCTCACCGGGCTCGACGTGAGCTGGCGGGTCCGCAAGGCGCAGGCGGCGACCCGGCCCGCCCACCTGCGCTATTCACCGATCGCCGACCGCATCTGCGAGATGGGGCGCTACGGACAGAAGACCGGGGCCGGCTGGTACCGCTACGAGCCGGGCAGCCGCGCGCCGATCCCGGACCCCGTCATCGACGACCTCATCGCCGGCGTGTCGGCCGAGCTCGGCATCGCGCGCCGCGCCGTCTCCGACGACGAGATCGTCCCGCGGCTCTTCTACCCTCTCGTCAACGAGGGCGCGAAGATCCTCGACGAGGGCCTCGCCCTGCGGGCCAGCGACATCGACGTCATCTGGATGCACGGCTACGGCTTCCCCCGCTACCGCGGCGGCCCGATGTTCTGGGCCGACCTGGTGGGGCTCGGGACCATCTACGACACCATGAGCCGGCTGTACGACGAACACGGCGAGTGGCTCGAGCCGGCGCCGCTGCTCAAGCGGCTCGCCGAGCAGGGCAAGGGCTTCGCGGACTGGGCGAAGTAGGCAGCGCGGCGCGCACCGCGATCGCGGCCGGTCGTTTCGTCCGCGGTGTCGGTCGCACAGGGCCGCTGGATTCCGGCGGCCCGGTGCGCCGTCGGCCACGCGGCATCGATCATCGTCCGAGCGCACACGACGCGGGAGATGCGCGGTACTTGCGCTGGCCCGAGTCGGGAGCCGACGCCGTCCGAGCGCGCACGCGGGCGGCGTGGCGCGCGAGAGGAGGATGCATGCGAATGGGAGCACGGTCGCTGGCGTTGGCCGTCGCGGTCGCCGCGACCCTGGGCGGGCCGCCCGCGCGGGCGCAGGAGGCGCCGTTCACCCCGGTCACCGAGGCGATGCTGCTCGAACCGGACCCCGCCGACTGGATCAACTGGCGGCGCACCCTCGACGGCTGGGGCTACAGCCCCCTCGACCAGATCGACACCGGCAACGCGCACCGGCTCCGACTCGCGTGGTCGTGGGCCCTGTCGTCCGAAGGTCGGCCCGAGCCGAACCCGCTGGTCTACGACGGCGTGCTCTACATCGCCAGCCCGTTCGGGGTCGTCGAGGCCCTCGACGCCGCCACCGGCGAGCTGCTCTGGCGCTACCGGCACGAGCACGAGACGGACGAGCTCGCGGGCATCGTCACCACGCGGAACCTCGCCATCTACGACGACAAGGTCTACCTGACGACGTTCGACGCCCACATCGTCGCCCTCGACGCGCGCACCGGCGACGTGGTGTGGAACGTCGCCGGCGCCGACCACCGGCTCGGGTTCCGCTACACGGCGGGGCCGATCGTCGTCCGGGGCAACGTGATCGCGAGCACCAACGGCTGCGAGTGGTACCACGACGCCAAGGACATGCCCTGCTTCATCTCCGCCCGCGACGCGCGGACCGGCGACGAGGTGTGGCGCACGTCGACGGTGGCGCGGCCCGGCGAGCCCGGCGGCGACACCTGGGGCGACACGCCGCTCATGTTCCGCACCGGCGGCGACAGTTGGACGGCGGGCAGCTTCGACCCCGACACGAACCTCATCTACTGGGCGACGGCGCAGGCCAAGCCGTGGGCGCGGTTCCAGCGGGGCCACTCGGGGGACGCGCTGTACACGAACAGCGTGCTCGCCCTCGACCCCGCCACCGGGGGCATCGTCTGGTACAACCAGCTTCTGCCGGGCGAGACCCACGACATGGACGAGACGTTCGAGAACCTCCTCGTCGACCACGGCGGTCGGCGCTCGCTCTTCAAGATGGGCAAGCTCGCGATTCTCTGGGAGCTCGACCGCACGACGGGCCGTTTCCTCGCCGCCCACGATCTCGGCTACCAGACCATTCTCGACGTCCATCCCGAGACCGGCGCGGTCACCTACCGACCCGGCATGATCCCCGAGGAGGGCGTGGAGCTCGAGTTCTGTCCGAGCATCGCCGGCTTCAAGAGCTGGCGGTCCATGGCCTACCACCCCGACACGCGGGCCTTCTACGTGCCGCTGCTCGTGAGCTGCGAGCGCACCACCTTCGGCCCGGGGCCGGCGCTCGTGGAGGGCGGGGGCGGCGTGGGCCTGTCGCGCCGCGCCCATCTCATGCACCCCGCCCGCCCCGACGGGGTCGGCGAGCTCGTCGCGATCGACGTCGACGGCAACGTCCTGTGGCGCCACCGCACCCGCACCGCGATGGACAGCGCGGTGCTGACGACCGGGGGCGGCTTGGTGGTGGTCGGCGACTGGGACCGGAACCTCTACGTGCACGACGCGCAGTCCGGCGAGATCCTCTTCCAGACGCGGATGCCGAGCTCGGTGTCCGGGTTCCCCGTCACCTACGCCGTCGACGGGCGGCAGTACCTGGCGATTCCCGTCGGGACGGACCCCTCGCTGTGGAGCGGCATCTCGACGCAACTGACGCCTGACCGGCACCGCCCCGACGCCGGCGGCCACGGGCTCTTCGTGTTCACGCTGGCCGATGCGGAGCCGCTGGAGCCTGTGCGGTAGGGCGCCGGCGCCCTACCGTTGGCACGACCACCAATGCCTCGGCGTGTTTTGCGGGAACACGCAGGAGTGGTGTATTGCTATGTGTGAGGTGGGCGCTGGCTGGCGTGGATCGAGGTGCAGGCAGCGCTCGAGGATCCCGACTGGGACTTCAGGACGGTTGACGGCATCGCGAGGGAAACCGGACGACGTGACGCGGCGGCTCGGCGGCCGCGTCATCTGCACGCTGAAGAGCCGGCCGGTGTCTTCTCGTGAGATCTTCGCCGCCATCCAGATGGTCGCCGGGCCGTAATGGACCCCATTGCGTGGGACCTGATTGCGAGCGGGTGCCTTGATGGCGCCGCCGGTTGATCCGCTGGCGACCTGCCGGCGGCTGCTGGCCGAACGCCGGGAGGCTGTCGCGGGGTGGCGGCGTCGGGCCGACCGGCTGAGCCAGGCGCGGCTGATCACCTTCCTGGCGGGCGGGGCGGTCGCCGGGGGCGCGCTGTTCGGGGGCTGGCCGGCCGCGTGGTGGCTCGCCGCGCCGGCAGCTCTCTTCGCGGCCCTCGTCGTCTGGCACGACCGGGTGCTCGCGGCCGGGGCCCGCGCGACGCGCGCCGTCGCGTGGTACGAGCACGGCATCGCGCGCATCGAGGATCGGTGGTCCGGTCGGGGCCCCACCGGCGAGCGCTTCGCCGATCCCGAGCACCTGTACGCCCAGGATCTCGACCTGTTCGGCGACGGCTCGCTGTTCCAGCTCCTGTGCACCGCACGGACGCAGGCCGGCGAAGAGACGCTGGCCGGCTGGCTCAGGACCCCCGCCGATCCGCGCGAGGTCGCCGAGCGGCAGGCCGCGGTCCGCGAGCTTCGGCCGCACGTCGCTCTGCGGGAGGAGATCCACGTCGCCGCCGAGGACGTGCGGACCGCAGTGCGTCCGGCCCCGCTCGCCGCGTGGGCGACGGGCGAGAGCCCGCTGCCGGCCTCATGGCCCCGGTGGGCGGCAATCGGTTTCACCGCGCTGGTCGTGGCCGCGCTGATCGCCTGGCTCCGGGGCGCGATTCCCCTCGGCCTGCTGCTCGCGGCGCTGACCGCCGCCGCCGTCTTCCGGCAGCGGTTTCGCGCCCGCATCGCGCGCATCCTGCACGGCGCGGACGAACCGTCCCGCGAGCTGCTCGTCCTCGGACAGGTGTGCCGCGTCATCCGGGGCGAGTCGTACCGGACGGCGCGGCTGCGGGCGCTCCACGCCGTCCTGGCGGCGCACGAGGGCGAGGCGCACGACGCCGCCCGACAGCTTCGTCGCGTCATCGAACGGCACGACTGGCAGCACAACATCGTGTTCCTGCCGCTCGCCGTCCTTCTGTTCTGGGACCTGCACTGCGCGTTCGCGGTCGAGGTGTGGCGCCGGCGGCACGGCCTGCGGGTGGCCGACTGGCTGCGCGGCACGGGCGAGTTCGAGGCGCTGGCCGCGCTCGCGACCTACGCGTGGGAGCACCCCGCCGATCCGTTCCCGGACATCGCCGCCCCCGATCCGCCCGTCTACGAGGCCGAGCGGCTGCGGCATCCCCTCCTGCCGGCCGCCGCTGCGGTCCCCAACGACGTCACGCTCGGCGCGGCGCCGCGGGTGCTCATCGTCAGCGGCTCGAACATGTCCGGCAAGACCACGCTGTTGCGGTCGGTGGGCATCAACGCGGTGCTCGCGCTGATGGGCGCCCCGGTGCGCGCCGCGGCCCTGCGGCTGTCGCCCCTGACCCTGGGGGCCACGCTGCGCATCGAGGACTCCCTGCAGGCGGGCCGGTCGCGCTTCTACGCGGAGGTGCTGCGGCTGGGGCAGATCGTCGCCGCGGCTCGCGCCGGCCCCACCCTGTTCCTGCTCGACGAGCTCTTCCACGGCACGAACTCGCACGACCGCCGCGACGGCGCGCGCGGCCTGCTGCGCTCGCTGCTCGCGCTGGCGACGGTCGGCCTGGTGACCACCCACGACCTGTCGCTGGCCGAGATCGCGGATGGCCTGGCGCCGGCGGGCCGCAACGCGCACTTCGACGACCACCTGGTCGACGGCGAGATGCGCTTCGACTATCTCCTCAAGCCGGGACCGGTGACGCGCAGCAACGCCCTCGCCATCATGCGCGCCGTCGGCCTCGATGTCTCCGGAACGGACGCCGCTCCCGACGGCCGCCATGCCCACCCGGGGGACGACGCCGGCCGATAGCGGGTCATCGAGGTAACGGGGAAGAACCGCGCGTGACCCGATGTCCACCCGGCGACGACGCCGAGAGGCGCGCGTGACCCGATGCCCACCCGGCGACGACGCCGACCGACAAGGGGAACCCGGTTCGGCGCACGAAGCGCCTGTGCTCGCTGGCGTTGCGACGCGAATGCACGAACAAACGCCGCGACCCTCAAGGATCGGGCGCACGGAGCGCCTGTGCTCGCTGGCATTGCGACCGACCCGCCGCAGCAGCGCCGCCGACCCGGTCGGGCGTCTCAGAAACTGTAGCCGTCCGGCGAGTACGCCACGGCCCCCGGGAAGTAGATGTTCTCGATGATGGAGCGCCCCACGTAGACGGGTGACGTCGCGGTCCGGTTCCGGGCCAGGGTCCGCATGAACGCGTTCTCGTCCTCGGGGGCGGGGATGCCCACCTCCAGGCAGGCGCGGACGATGCCCGCCATCTCCTCGGGCTCGTCCCGCTGCGGGTAGTGGCCGGCCGTCGGCAGCAGCCAGTAGCTGCTCTCCACCGCCCGCTTGTCGAGGTACTCGTACCAGATGTGGTTGCCGATGCGGGGCGGGTTCACGGTGTCGAGAAGCCCCCAGATGAGCGCGGTCGGGATGGGGCTCTCGCGGAGGTTGTCGAGCCAGCGGTACTCGTTGGCGGTCCTCTCCAGCAGGTACTTTCCGACGTACAGGCGCGCGCCGATGCCGTCGTTGAACGCCTGGATGTCGGCGTAGGCGACCTGCTGCGGGGCGCCCTCCGTCACTCGGGGCCGGGCCTGCTGCTCACGGATCAACTCGGGCCCCCGCACCGCGTGCTGGATGTCGTACTGGCCCTGGCTGAGGTTGGCCAGGGGGAGGAAGAGCCCCCCGTTGGAGATGAAGTGATAAGTGATCTCGTAGGCCCGGTCCTCGCGCGCGAGGTAGTCGCCCAGAAAGGCGAAGCCGACGCTGCCGCCGCGGTCGTGGGTCAGGAGATTGAACCGGCTCAGTCCGACGATCTCCCGCACGAAGTAGTCGACCAGCTTCGCGTCGTCCTCCAGCATGTAGGAGTAGCCGTCCTGCGGCTTGTCGGAGAAGCCGAAACCGGGGAAGTCGAGGACCGCGATGAAGTAGTCGTCCTCCAGGAAGGGGATCATCTGCCGGAAGTCGAAGCTGGACGTCGGATAGCCGTGCAGCAGGACCAGCGCGGGGTTGGCGCGGTCGCCGAACGTCCGGTGGAAGACCCGCACCCGACGCCCCGCGTTGTTGGGCGTCGTCGAGGTCCACTCGAAGGTGTCGCCGCCTCGGAACCAGGCCTCGGCGAGAGGGGAATGGAAGACGAAACCCGGCGGCTGCGCCGCGCCCGCGGCCCCGCTCGCGTAGCCCGCCGGGGTGCGCTCTCGACCTCCGATGTCGACCGGACCGGCCAGGGCCGGGGTGGCGCCCGCGAGCTTCAGGAAGGAGCGTCTGTCCATGTCGTCCACCTCGACGGCGTCGGCGGGGGCGCCGACCTCGCGGCACTGCGCCTGCCGGCCGTCATCAGACCGCGCGTCGGGCCGCTGTGACGACTCCGTCACGACCGACCTCGCAGAACCGCGCCCGCCGGCCGTCATCGCCGCGGATGTCCCACCGATGTGGGCCGTTCACGAGGCCGCCGACCTGCGGATCGGGAACCCGGCACTATAATCGCACAGGTGGAGCCGAGTCCATGATGGTCGAGAGGCGGCATCGGCGGGTCGCGTCCGGGGGCGCCGGGCGGTGCCGGGCGGCGCTCCGGACGGGCCTCCTCGCGGCGGCGGTGGGCCTCGGACTGCCGGCGACGCTGCCCGCGGCCCAGGAGCGACCCGCGCTCGACGAGGTCATCGGCCGGGCCTCGGCCTACGTGGCGTCGTACGTGGACGAGCTCGCCAACGTGGTGATGGAGGAGGACTACCGGCAGACCTACTACCGGGACAACAGCGCCGCCCCGGCCCACTCGCAGCTCGTGTCGGAGTTCCTGCTCATGCGGGTCGACGACGGCCAGTGGGTCGGCTTCCGCGACGCCCTCGAAATCAACGGCCGGAAGCTGGAGGACCGGGGGGACCGGTTGACGGCGTTGCTCGCCGACGGCCGCACGAGCGCCATCGCCCAGGCCCGGCGCATCACCGAGGAGAGCGCCCGCTACAACCTGGGCGAGACCGGCCGCACGTTCAACGTGCCCACCTACTCGCTGTTCTTCCTCCACCCCGCCAACGTCGACAGGTTCCACTTCGAGCGGCTGCGCACCGGCCGCGCGGGCTGCGCCGGCGTGGAGACGGGGTGGGAGGTGAGCTTCCAGGAGGTCTCGTACCCCACTATCGCGCGCGGCTTCCAGGGCATCAGCCTGCCCGCCCGCGGGCGCTTCTGTCTCGACCCGGCGTCGGGCCGGGTGGTCGAGACCGAGTTCGAGCTGCATCACCCCGAGATCCGCGGCGAGCGGCCCGCCACCGACGCCGCCGCCCGCGTGACCTTCGGCCTCGAGCCGCGGTTGAACCTGTGGGTCCCCGTCGAGATGCGCGACAGCATCTCGGGGGACGACGGCAGGCGCATGGTCGGCACCGCGCGGTACCGCAACTATCGGCAGTTCGACGTCACGGTGTCGGAGAACACCGACCCGCCCGCCGACGGGAACGGCGGCCCGCGGTGAGCGCGCCGGCGGAGGCGGGCGCCAACCCCATGACCAGCGGAAACGGGACCATCGAGCTCAGTCAGCGCATGTCGCGCCTGCCCCCGTACATGTTCGGGAGCATCAACGCCCTGCTCGCGAGCAAGCGGCGCGCCGGCATCGACGTCATCGACATGGCGATGGGCAACCCCACCGACGCCACCCCCCGGCCCATCGTCGACAAGCTCTGCGAGGTGGTCAACGACCCGCGGAACCACCGCTACTCGGCCGCGGCGGGGCTCTACAACCTCCGCCGCGAGGTGTCGAAGTACTACGACAAGCACTGGGGCGTGGGCCTCGACCCCGAGAAGGAGGTCATCGCCACCATCGGCTCGAAGGAGGGCTTCAGCCATCTCTGTCTCGCGCTGCTCGGGCCCGGCGACACCGCGCTCGTGCCCGCCCCGTCCTTCCCCATCCACGCCTACGCCGTGGTCCTCGCCGGCGGCAGCTACCTCGGCGTGCCGGTCGCCGACGACGAGGTGTTCCTGAAGCGCATCAGCGAGATAGCGGGCCAGCTCTCGCCGCGCCCCAAGGTTCTCTTTCTCAACTACCCGCACAACCCCACCGCGCACTGCGTGGCGCCGGAGTTCTTCAAGGCGGTGGTGGCCATCGCGCGCCGGCACGAGCTCATCGTGGTGCACGACTTCGCCTACGGCCAGGTCTGTTTCGACGACTACCGGGCCCCGAGCTTCCTCGCCACGCCCGGGGCGATGGAGATCGGCGTCGAGTTCACCACCATGTCGAAGACGTTCAACATGGCGGGATGGCGCATCGGCTACTGCGCCGGCAATCCGACCATCATCGGCGCGCTGGGCCAGATCAAGGGCTACTACGACTACGGCATCTTCCAGGCCATCCAGATCGCCTCCATCATCGGGCTCCGTGAATGCGACGAGTTCGCGCACGAGCAGGCCGCGAAGTACCAGGAGCGGCGCGACACCCTGGTGGACGGGCTGCGGCGCATCGGGTGGGCCGGCATCGAGGCTCCGCGCGCCGGCATGTTCGTCTGGGCGCCGCTGCCCGAGCGCTTTCGCGCCATGGGCTCGATGGCCTTCGCGCGCCGCCTGATGGACGACGCCGAGGTCGCGGTGTCGCCGGGGCGGGGCTTCGGCCCCGAGGGCGAGGGCTACGTGCGGCTCGCCCTCATCGAGAACCGCCAACGGCTGCTGCAGGCGGTGCGGCAGATGAGGCGCGCGTTCCAGAAGTGGTCGGACGCGTCGTCCCTGGAACCCGTGGCGGAGAGTCCCGCGGGTTGATCTCACGGCGGTTCGCCGAGAGGGACCACAACGGGCGGGGCCGGCAACGCGCCGGAACCCCGTGCGGGTCGGTCTCGCGACGCGAAGGCCCCGCGGCGCCGACCGGCCACCGCGCCGCGTCGACGCCCGGGGGGCGTGCCGCCGTCGCCGAGTCGGTCACGCCCCGACCTGGCCGGACCCGCCATCCGCCCCATGCCCGCGGCCGGTCCCGTCGCGGGCCGCGGCGGCGCGAAGCAGCGCCGGCCCCGCCGCGACCAGCACCGTCAACCCGAGGATGGCGGCGGCGACCGGCCGGGTCAGGAACACCGTCGGGTCGCCCACCGAGATGGCCATCGCCCGCCTGAACTCCTGCTCGAGCAGCGGCCCCAGCACCACCGCGAGCACGATGGGAGCGAGGGGGACCGCGTGGCGGCGGAGAACGACGGCCAGGACGCCGAGGGCATAGGCGACGGCCACATCGAAGA
>CBDATI010000049.1:0-50542 GCA_965199675.1 Vicinamibacterales bacterium
GAACCCCTTCCGCCGCAGGTTCCAGCCCGTGAAGGTGCCGATCGGGGCGGCGAGATTGGGGTGCCGGACGCCGTCGACCATGTTGCCGTCGGCGTCGGTGCGGCCGACGAGGACCGTGTAGGCGTCGCCGATCATCGGGGGCATCGACCGGTGGTCGGCGAGGTGAAGCGGGTTGTACGACCCCGACCAGGTCACGCCGGGGATGGCGGGGAAGTCGACCGCGCTCGCGGGGACGAGCCCGCCGCCCGGGGTGGGGAAGCGGCTCTCCGGCGGCGCGACGTCCTTCTCCACCCAGTCGTGCAGGGCGAGGCTGAGGGCGACGCGCACCTGGCCCAGGGCCAGCGGGTTGTTCAGGTTTTGGCAGAGGCCCGCGGTCGGCGTTCCCGCATGCACGCCGGGACCGCCGCCGTGCTGGGTGCCGGCCAACAGGTACACCCGCACGTTGTCCGGCAGCTCGATGGGTCCCGCCCGCGGGGTCGGTGACCACGAGGGACGCCCGCGCCTGCCAGAGCTCCGCCTCGCTGTCGCTGTGGACGATCTTCGGGCAGGTGCCCGAGGCCGAGCACCGTTCCTGCAGCCCGTCGGTCCGGCCGCTGACGGGGTCGGTCAGGGTGACGTAGGTGAACGGGAACTGGTCGCCGGGATAGACGTGGTCCTCGTGCTGCTTCTGCCAGCGCCCCGGCTGTCCGAACTGGTAGTTGGTGAACGTCTTGCGCGACCCCGCGATGTTGGGGTGGATGCCGTCGAAGACGATGCGACCCGCGACGTCGGCGTTGAAGCCCTGGTACAGGAAGTCGCGCAGCATGCGTCCGCTCTGGGAGATGCCGATCGAGATCGCGGTGCGGGGCAGGCCGCTCGCCGCCAGCGGATTCGCATTGCCGGCGGCGTCCGCGGTCTCGTAGCGGAGGAACGAGACGGCGTCCCGCATCGCCGCGAACCCGAGTCCCAGCACGATGGGATTCTTCGCCTGATAGATGAACTCGTAGATGGCGCCGCCGTCGAACCCGGCGGGCCGCGCGACCTCGATCTCGGTGTCGCTCACCCAGGTCCACGCGAGGTCGGGGGGCGCCTGCCGCCTGCCGGTCTGGGTGGCCCGGACCGAGAGCATCCCGCCCGACGGTTCGCGCGAGGCGGTCGGGTAGGTCAGGCGGTAACGCGACCGGGACGCGTCGTCGTCGAAGATCATCTCCTCGAGGGCGGCGCCGACGATGGGGGAGCCGTCGACCCGGGTGGCGACGGGCAGTTCGGCCACGATGTTCGCGTCCGTCGGGGCGATGTCGCCCTGCCAGCCCACCCGGACCAGCGCGAACCCGCGCTCGAGGAGGGCGCGCTCGGCCGCGCCGGCCCCGCCCCGGTTGGGGACGGTGTGATAGAGGGCGCGATTCCACCGGGTCATGTCGACGGGCCGGTGGATCTCGACGGTGGCGCGGTACTCCACGCGGCCCCGGTCGTTGCGCGGGGCGCGGTCGAGATTGACGATGTGGCGGTGACGGGGGTCGTCGGGGTCCACCTCGCCGGTGACCACGCCGCGCAGGCGTTCGTATCGGCCGACCTCGCCGAACGACTCGCCCGCGAGGGCCGGCGACTCGACGACCGGCAGATCGATGCGCGTGATCTGTCCCGGCGCGGGCGCGGCCGACAGCAGGGCGATGACGGGCGCGGCGAACAGCGCCGGAATCGACAGGCGCCTGCGCCGCCGCATGGCGCCGCCTCCCTCTCGAAGCGCCGAGTTGTCTGCCGGTTTCGCGGGCAGCACGGCGGCGCCGCCGCATGGCGGTTTCGGGGCTGGGGTCATGGCGCGTCTCCTTGTCGCGCCCATCATATCCCGCCGCGGCGCCGCCGGCGTGGACCCGCGCGGAGGTTCGATGGCCCGACGGAGTACTCCCCCGGGGTGGGCTACGATCGGAGCGTGAGAGGAGTGCGCCCATGGCTGTCATCGCACCGCTGTTCGCCCTCGCCGTCTTCTCGTTGCCGACCGTGCAGGCCGGCGGGCCCGGCTTCGTGCGCTGGAGCGCGGCCGAGCTCGAGCGGCGCAACGCCGCCCTGTCGGAGGCGATCCGGCCCGACGGGTCGGGGCGCGAGACGCTGGCCGACTACGAGGTCGGCGGGTCGCACCGGTTCCGCTTCATCCGCCGCGACGCCGACGGCTTCCCCGAGCAGCACGCGCACATCGAGGACGTGGTCCTCATCCAGAGCGGGGCCGCGACCCTGGTCGTGGGGGGTGAGCTGATTGGCAGGGCCGGCGGGGACGGCGAGTACCGGGGGACGGACATCGCGGGCGGGGTGCACTATCCGGTGGCGCGGGGGGACATCGCGCACATTCCCGCCGACACTCCGCACCGCTACCTCGTGTCCGAGGGCGGGCACGTGACCTACGTGCTGGTGCGGCTGCCGGCTCTGACCGGCGAGCGCGTCGTGCCCGCGGACGCTCCCGCCCTCGATTTCGAGCCGCCCGGGTTCGCCCTGTGGCGGGCGCGCGAGCTCGACCGGCGCCGCGCCGACCTCGATCGGCGGATCGGCCCCGACCGGTCGGCCCGCGAGACCCTCGCCGACTACGGCAGCGCCACCCGGTCGCACCGCTTCCGCCACCTCCACCGCGACGCCGACGGCGTGCCCGAGATACACGATGACATCATCGACGTCGTCTTCGTGACGAGCGGCGCGGGCGGGGTGCTCGTTGGCGGCGAGATGCTCGACCGGACCGGGAGCCGCGGGTCCGGCATCGCCGGCGGGACGCGGCATCCGGTGGCGGCCGGCGACGTGCTGCACATTCCCGCCCGCACCCCCCACGGCTACCTCGTGCCCGAGGGCGGGCACCTGACCTACGTCCTCGTGCGGGTGCCCGCGGTGGTCCCGCGTTGACCGCCGTCACATCCGCGCGCGCGATGGAGCCATTTCGTGCCGTTGGCCCGACCCGCCGACCACACGATGTGGGCGCCAGAAGTCGTCAGCGTTCCAGACGGGCTCGCAACACGGTTACTACGATGCCGTCGTCGCCGCAACTTCCCGCGCAAGCGAGACACTGTCCCGTCGGCCCCATCGTGGGAGGTTCATGGTGCGTCGTCACCGCTACCGCGCGCTGGCCGGCGTCCTCCTGACGGTACTCGTACCGGTCTCGACGGCCGGCCAGGAACCTCAGCTTGCCGCCGGCTACTGGACCCGCGGGTTGTCGGGGGGCCGGGGCCACGCCTGGCGGTACGGCGTTCCGGGCTGGAGAAAGATGGAGAGTGACGTTCGCTTCGTGGCGTTCCATCCCCAGCTCGGACGGTTCGTCACCGACCACCTGGAGCTTCATGGCGACGGCACGCTGTTCCTGCACCACCGGCCCGCCCCGGCTCTCAGCGGCGGGCTCGGTCTGGGCGCCCGGTATCACGTCTGGCGGGACCGGCAATGGACGCCCTATGTGACCGGCGGAGCCGGACTGCTCTGGACGTCGCTCGACGTGCCCGAGATCGACCGCGTCTTCAACTTCCAGCTCGTCTACGGTTTCGGCGTTCGGACCATCCCGCGGCGGGGGGCCGGCCTGATCGTCGAGCTGCGCAACCACCACATCTCGAACGCCGGCACGGCCGGGGAGAACCTGGGCCTGAACGCGGCGGTGGTGGTCGCCGGCGTCCAATGGGTGCTTCGTCCGAGCGACTGACGACCGTCCCGCGGCGGTCGGGCGCACTGCCGCGCGCGAGACGTCAGTCGTGGTCGAGCTTCCGGCCCGACGACCGTCCCGCGGCGGTCGGGCGCACTGCCGCCCCGGCTCGGGGGCGCGGCCCGGCGGGACACCCCTGCTCTTCCGCCCTGCGGGCTGACAGGTCCTGACACACCCCTCCGTTATCGTTACTTACCGGTGTCCGACCGACACCGGCCGCGTCCCGTCCGCCCCGATTCGCGACGCGGCGATCCGGCGGGCTGGCGCACGACAAGGAGGACAGCCTATGGACAAGAGCACGGCAGGCGCATTCGTCGATCTGGAGCGCGCGGCCATCGGACGGCCCGTCACGCGTCTCGGGGTCTCGTTCTTCCCCGTCTACCTGATGGACAACCCGCTGCCGGCCATCGCCACCGGACCGAAGTCGGGGCGCGTGATCGAGGAGCTGCCCGAGGCGTCGGTGCCGACCCTGACCGCCGCCAATCCCACGGACCGGCACATCCTGCTCGTCGAAGGCGAGCAGTTCCTCGGCGGCGACCAGAACCGCACCCTCAACGTCAGCCTGCTGGTGCCGACCGGCGCCACCCTGAAGATACCGGTGTCGTGTCTGGAGGCGGGGCGTTGGGGCCGTCGCCGCGACTTCGAGGCGGGGTCGACGTACACCCACCGCAGGGTGCGCCGCGCCAAGAACGCGGCAGTTGCCCGCCAGGCGGCGACGGCCGACGCGCGGCGGGGCGATCAGGACGCGGTCTGGAACTCCATCGACGCGGAGCTCGACGACCTCGACGTGGCCGCGCCGACGCGGGCCATGGCGGCGGCCGACGGCGTCTACGAGCGCGAGCCCGCCCGGCAGGCGGCGGCCGACGAGCTCGGCGAGCTCGGTCCCCTGCGCGGCCAGTGCGGCGTCGTCGTCACCCATGGCCCCCGCATCGTCGCCACCGAGGTCTTCGGTGCTCCGGGGCTGCTCCAGCCCCACTGGGCGGCGCTGGTGCGCGCCTACCTGCTCGAGCGGCCTACCGCCGACGGGCGTCCGTCGGCGAGTCGCGTCCTGCGCAAGCTCGGCCGCATCAGCAGGGCGGCGTGTCGCGAGACTCCCGGCCTGGGCCTGGGCGTCGAGCATCACCTCGCCGGCGCCAAGGCGGTCGGACAGGCGCTCACCCTCGACGGTGCGGTCGTTCACGCGTCCGTGCTGAGCAGTTGAGGGCGGAGCGATGCTCGTCCTGCAGACCGGCCACGGGAGCGGGAGCGACTGCGCCGGCGGCGCGGAAGTCGTGGTCGGTCCGGTGGGCCGGCCGGCCCGAGCCGACGCGTTCATGCCGCCGTCGAGCCGCTACCGGGTCATCACAATCCTGAACCGCAGGACGAGGAGCCAGATCAACAGCGACTGGTAGGCGAGGCCGGCGGCGAAGTGGAGCCAGACGAGGGGTTCGCCGCCCTCCAGCATCCAGAACACCTTGAGGGGCCAGTAGAGCGGGTCGAGGCCGAACGCCGCCTGCCACGGCGACGCCACGAACCATGCGATGACCGGCGGCCAGGTCAGGACGCCCGCGCCCTTCAGCAGCGCGAACCCCTGCACCTTGTTGGCGGCGAACGCGCCCGCGAACAGCGCGAAGAGCGGTGCGATGGGCGCGGCCTGGACGGCGGCGGCGAGGGCCGGGACGACCCCCATCGTCACGAGATCCGACAGGGCGATGCACGCCATCATGACCGGCACGCTGACGACCATCGGGACGGCGATGCGGTAGGCGAGGTAGCCCTCGATCGTGAGCGGCGTGACCTGGAGCGCGGTCAGGGTGCGGTTGTCCCGCTGATCGAGCAGCAGGAACCCGACCACCGCACCGACCAGCGCCGGGGTGATCAGCACGAGGAAACTCGCCAGGAGCGGGTGGTACGGCGTGAGGTCGAACCCGTATCGCTCGTCGAGCCAGGCGCCAAGGACGGGAACGCCCCACCGGAAGGCGAGCGCGTAGGCGAGGGGCGCCCCCACGAGCCAGCGCAGCATGCTGTCCCGCGCGACGCTCCTGACGTCGATCGGACCGAGGGCCCGGACCACCGCGGCCGCCGTCGGCATCAGCGCCCTCCCTCTCGCGCGACGATGAACCGGTCGAATGTCCGCCGGGCCGCGAACAGCAGCACGCCGGCCCACGCGGCGGCGTAGAGCACGCCGTAGGCCCACTGCCACGCCGTCATCGGCCGGAAGGCGCCGGCGAGGAGCACGAGGGGCGCCGTGAAGGGATGGAGATAGAGCAGCCAGGTGTCCCAGAGACCGAAGTAGTGCAGCATCGGCAGCGAGAGCACCGCCGTGAAGAGGACCGATGGGAACATGTACTCGTTGATGGAGCGGTAACGGGCGGCGAGCAGGAAGCCGACCAGGGTGTAGAGCACCGCGGCGAGCGTGATGCCGGCGACGAGCGGCCCGCCCGCGAACCCCGCGCCGTGCGCCGACCAGACGATAACGAGCTGCTCGACGAGCGAGAGGGCGGCCAGCGTCGCCGTCTTCGACGCGAGGTACTCCCAGTCGCCGAGCGGCGTCACGACCTGGGCCTCCAGCGTCCCCTCGCCCTTCTCGAGGAGGACGAGCCCGGCGATGAAGTAGAAGTTCACCATCACCAGGTTCCCGAACACCACGGCAGGCAGCACGTAACCCCAGTCGATGGCGGGAAGTCGGGTGAGGAGGACGAACCAGCACGCCAGCACGAAGGCCACCGCGTAGTAGAAGCCGTTCCGCAGTTGCAGGCGGAGGTCGAGACGGACGGTGGCGGCCAGCCTGTGCATGGGTTCACTGCAGGGTGTGGCCGGTGACGCGCAGGAAGACGTCCTCGAGCGTGGCTTCCTGGGTGTGCAGCGTGCGGACCGTCGCCTCGCGCAGCAGGGACAGGAACCCCGCGTCGTCGCCGAGGCCGTCGAGGGGGAACTCCTGCCGTCGGGGCTCGCCATGGAGGTCGTACTCGACCGCGACGGTCCGCGCTCCGTGAGCCAGCTTCAGGTCGTGCGGCGAGTCGACGAGCCGTATCTCTCCGTCGACGATGAACGCGACGCGGTCGCAGAGTTCGTCGGCCACGGTCATGTCGTGGGTCGTCAGGAACACCGTGCGGCCGGCCTGCTTCAGCTCCCGAACGAGGCGCCTGACGCCCCGCCCGCTCGCCGGATCGAGTCCCACCGTCGGCTCGTCGAGGAAGATCAGTTGCGGGTCGTTCAGCAGGGCCCGCGCCACCCCGAGCCGCGTCTTCATGCCCTTGGAGTACTCGGCCACGAGGCGCCGACCGTCGTCGGCCAGCCCCACCATCTCGAGCAGCGTCTCCGGCCGGCGGGTCCCGCCCTGGTACAGGGCCCGGAAGTAGCCGAGGTTCTCGAGGCCCGTCAGCCGCAGGTAGTGGTTGGGCAGCTCGAACGAGACGCCGATCTCCTCGTAGTAGTCGGCTCCCCACGCCGCGAGGTCGCGGCCCAGCACCGAGACGGCGCCCTGGTAGCCCCGCAGGAGCCCGATCAGCACCTTCTGCGTGGTCGACTTGCCGGCGCCGCTGGGCCCGAGGAACCCGAAGATCTCGCCGCGTTCGATGCGGAACGACAGGTCCCGGACGGCCGGGCCGGTTCCCGACGCGTAGGTGAAGGTCAGCCTGTCGACGTCGACCGCCGGCATGCCGTCTCCGTGGTCAGGCACTTCAGAACCGCCACCGCCGGGAGCGACGAGCGCGTCGCCGGCCGCCGCCGGCCGGGCCGCGCCCGCATCATCCGTCACGGGGCCTCGTTGAAGCGGGGGACCACCGCGGCGTGTTCGCGAATCCAGGCGTGATAGGCGGCGACCAGCCGATCGAGGGTGGCGGGGTCGTCGCCGGCGCGGTCGTCGAGCTCGGTGGGGTCCTCGGCCAGGTCGTACAGTTCCCATCGCTGCGCGTTGACGCGCACCAGCTTCCAGTCGCCGATGCGGACCATGCGGAAGCGCTCGGTGAACCCCGAGACGAGAATGTCGGGGGCGGGTCGGGTGCCGCCGCGGAATATCGGCAGCAGGCTGGCGCCGTCGAGCGCCGGCGTGGGACGTCCGTTCGCGGTCGTCGGATAGGCGGCGCCGGCCGCGTCGAGCAGGGTCGGCAGCAGGTCCGCGACATGGGCGGGCTGGTCCGAGAGCCCCGGCTCGATGACGGCCGGCCAGTGCGCGATGAAGTGGGTGTGCGACCCCCCTTCGTGGCCGTACTGCTTGTAGTAGCGGAACGGCGTGTTCCCGACGTTGGCCCACGCCGCCGACAGGGTGCGGTACGAGGCGGGTCCGCCGGGGGGCACCGAGAAGTCCCGGTTGCTGTCGTAGGGGCACGAGCCGTTGTCGGAAAGGAACAGGACGAGGGTGTCGTCCAGCGCGTCCCGCTCGTCCAGCCGGGCCAGCAGCCGGCCGATGTTCCAGTCCATCCGGTCGATCATCGCCGCGTAGACGGCCATCTCCAGATCGAGCGCGTCCTTCTCGGCGTCGGACAGGCTCTCCCATTCCCGATAGTGGTAGACGGCGCCCCGGAACGGCCCGCGGTACCGGTTCACGTTGTCTTCCGGCGGGCTGAGGCGCGCGTTCGGCGGGATGACCCCGAGCTCGTGCATGCGCGCGTAGCGCTCCGCCCGCACCGCGTCCCATCCCCGGCGGTACGAGCCGCGGTAGCGCGCGATGTCCTCGTCGCGGGCCTGCAGGGGATAGTGGGCGACGTGGTACGGCACGTAGAGGAAGAACGGCTTGCCGCCCGCCTCTGCGTTGTCGAGGAAGCGGAGGGCGTAGTCGGTCAGGACGTCGGTCTTGTAGAACGGCGGGTCGGCGACCGGCATGTCCGCGACCGCGATCTCCTCGCCGTCGAGGAAGAACGGGTTCTGCCACGCGCCGTCGGGGGGGATGAAGTACTGGTTGATGACCGGGAAGGTCAGCGCGTCGTCGAAGTTGTGTCGGGCGTAGACGTGCTCGGGCACCCAGCCGCTGAAGTGCTCCTTGCCGGTCATCGCCGTGTGGTAGCCGGCGTCCCGCAGCAGCCCGCCCAGCGAGCGCGCGTTGCCGGCGTCGCGCTTGGCGAAGAAGAGCCCGGTGTGCAGCGCCGCCCGCGTCGTCTCGCACTTCGCCATGTTGTAGAACTGCGTGAAGCGCAGGCCGCCCTCGGCGAGCCGGTCGAGGTTGGGGGTGCGTATCTCCGACCCGTAGGGGCCGATGTCGGAGTAGCCGACGTCGTCGGCCATGATCAGGACGACGTTCGGCGGTTGCGACCGCGGCTGGCCGGCCGCCGGGTCGGCCGAGCCGAACGCCGCGGCCACGAGCACGCCGATCAGGGCTGCGTACGGTCTCGCCATCGTCTCCCCCCGTGAACGCGGCAGGGGTTGCCGCCGCTCCAAACGTCAGCGCCGCAGGCCGGCCGCTGCCAAGTCTCCTGACCAGTCGCGGGTCTACTACACCACATCGCCGCCACCGTCGCCAAGCGCTGCAGCGTCGCACCCGGGCGACTGGCGGACCGGCGGCAAGACCGGCTGTCCACGGTGCGCGGGGAAGAAGCCTGGAACGACTCGGTCCGTCGGACCCGGGGGGACTGGCTGTCCACGGTGCGCGGGAAGAAGCCGCCGGCCGGACTGCTGAGGGCATGCGCAAGGCCGGCGACGGTCGGCCTACGCGAGCAGGCGCCACACCTGGGTCAGCAGGAAGCAGACGGTGACCCCCATCGCCACCGGCAGCAGGGCCGCGACGGTGGTCCAGCGGGCGCTGCGGGTCTCCTTGTAGATCGTGTAGATGGTGGTCGAGCACGGGTTGTGCAGCAGGCTGAACAGCATGAGGTTCACGGCCGTGAGCAGCGTCCAGCCCCCCGCCCGCAGCAGGTCGCCGGTGGCGTCGGGGCTGTCGAGCTCGAACATCACCCCCGCCCCCTGACCCCCCCCGGCGACGTTGGCGGTCAGCACCGTCAGCATCAGCACCGTCGGGATGACGATCTCGTTGGCGGGGATGGCCACGATGTACGCGAGCAGGATCACCCCGTTCAGCCCGATGAGAAGGCCCGGCCCGTCGAGCCACGACACCGAGTGGGCGGCGAGGCTCGCGTCGCCGAGGGTGAGGTTCGAGATAAGCCAGATGACCGCGCCCGCGGGCATCGCGAACACCACCGCGCGCCACAGCACGATGAGGGTGCGGTCGATCACCGACGTGTACAGCGTCTGCAGCAGGCGGGGAGGGCGGTACGGCGGCAGCTCGAGGCTGAAGCTCGTCGCCTCGCCCCGCAGCACCGTGCGCGAGAGCAGCCATGAGGCGGCGAACATCATGACGATGCCGAGCACCGCGATGCCCACCACCGCCGCGGCCGAGACGAGCCCCGCGAGGTGGGCGGGGGCGAGGGCCCCGATGAAGATGGACGCGATGAGGATCTGGGTCGGCCAGCGCCCGTTGCACAGCGAGAAGTTGTTCGTGATGATGGCGATGAGCCGCTCGCGGGGGCTGTCGATGATGCGGGTCGACACCACCCCCGCCGCGTTGCACCCGAAGCCCATGCACATCGTCAGGGCCTGCTTGCCGTGGGCGCCGGCGCGGCGGAACAGGGCGTCGAGATTGAACGCGACCCGGGGCAGGTAGCCGAAGTCCTCGAGCAGGGTGAACAGCGGGAAGAAGATGGCCATCGGGGGCAGCATCACCGCGATCACCCACGCCGTGGCCAGATAGATGCCGTCGAAGAGCAGGCCGCTGAGCCACCAGGGCATCCGCAACGCCTCGCCGAGGTCCGTCAGCCGCGGATGGACGGTGTCGATGAGCAGGGTCGCGAGCAGGGCCGACGGCACGTTGGCCCCCTCGATGGTCAGCCAGAAGACCGCCGCGAGGATGGCGAGCATCAGCGGGAACCCGAGCCAACGGCTGGTCAGGAGCCCGTCGAGCCGCCGGTCGAGGTCGAAGCCGGTCCGCCCGAGGCCGCGGCGCAGCGCGCCGGCGGCGATCTCCTCCGCGGCGTGGTAGGTCCGCTCCGTCACCGTGTCGTGGAAGTCGGGGGGCAGGTCCCACTGGAGCCGCCGGGCCTTCTGCAGCACGGCTTCGCGGGTCGCTTCCGGGACCGGCGGCTCGGCCGCGTCGCCGGCGTCGGCATCGCGCCCGCCGTTGCCGGCGTCGGTGTCAGCGCGGCGGTTGGCATCGCGCCCGCCGTTGGCGGCGGTGGCGTCGGCGCCGCCGTTGGCCCGAGTGGGGCCGTCGTCACCGGGGTCGGCGCCGATCCGACCGAGTTCGCCGGATCGCACCGCGGTCACCACCGCGTCGTCCGCGTTCAGCAGGCGCTCGGCCACCCAGCGGCTGTTCGCCACCTTCGGGAACGCCGCCTCGACCGTCTCCGACAACGAGACCACTGCCCGTTCGACGGCCGGCGCGTGCCGGACGAGACGGAACGGGGCGGCGCGGGTCTCGCCCGTCGCGACCCGGTGGGCGGCGTCGAGCAGCTCGTCGATGCCCACCCGGTTCCGCGCCGAACCGGCGACCACCGGCGCCCCCAGCGCTTTCTCGAGCCGCGCCGCGTCGACGGCGACGCCGTGCCGGCGGGCCTCGTCCATCAGGTTCAGGAACACCACCACCCGGTCGGTGATGGCCAGAAGCTGGAGGACGAGGTGCAGGTTGCGCTCGAGGCGGGTGGCGTCGACCACCACCACGGTGACGTCGGGGCGCCCGAAGAGCAGGAAGTCGCGCGCCACCTCCTCGTCGGCGCTGCCCGCCTGCAGCGAGTAGGTGCCCGGCAGGTCGACGAGCTTGATGCGCGAGCCGCGGTGGGCGAAGGCGCCCTCGGCCCGCACGATGGTCTTGCCCGGCCAGTTGCCGGTGTGCTGCCGCAGGCCGGTCAGCGCGTTGAAGACGGTGCTCTTGCCCACATTGGGGTTGCCCGCGAGGGCGACCAGCACGTCCCAGCGGTCGGGGCTCAGCCCGAGCCGTACCAGGTTCTCGGCCCGGTGCTCCGCGCAACCGCCGAACCGGGGCAGGAGCCCGCGGGGCGCCTCTGTCATCAGCGCGTCCTCCGAAGAGCTGACGCCGCCGCCCGCGTCCGGTGCGGGCCGCCGCGTCCGCTAGCGGATCGTCTGTCGAAAGCTGACGCCGCCGCCCGCGCCCGGTGCGGGCCGCCACGGCTTGCCGTCTCCGCCATCAAACTGCCTCCTGCGGCGCCGGGACGTCCGGCGGCTCGATCCAGATCAGCCCCGCCTGGGTGCGCCGCAGCGCGATCAGGGCCCCCCGGATGCGATAGGCGACGGGGTCGCCGGCCGCGCTGGCCAGCTCGGGCGTCACCGCGGTCCCCGGCACCAGCCCCAGGTCGAGCAGGCGCCGGCGTTGCGCCCCCTGACAGGCGCGCGAGATGCTGGCGACCCGCACGGTGCGTCCCGGCGGGGCGTCGAGCAGGGTGGCGGGGGTGGTGTCGGCCGCCTCGTCCTCGGCCAGATAGCGGACCGTGACGTTGTCCGCGGTCACCGGGTCGAGGTCCCAACTGCGGCCGTGGGAACGCAGGCGGATGGTGCGGTCGGTGCGTTCGAGGACCTCCAGGCGTGCGCCCAGCGACAGCCCGTTCTCGATCAGGGCGTCGTAGATCTCGCGCGGCTCGTCCTCCAGGTGCAGGACTTCGACGGTCCGGCCCGGTTCCGCGCCCGGCAGGCCGAAGCCGGGTTCCGGCGGCATCTCTCCCGTCGGCGTTGGGATCGGATCGCCGTGCGGGTCCCAGATTGGATGTCCCAGACGGGCGTCGAGGGCGTCGACCTCCGCCGCCGACAGGGCGTGCTCCATTCGCTCCGCCTCGGCGTGCCACTCGCCGGCCGGCACGCCGGTCCGGTCGGCGAGATAGCGTTCCCACATGCGGTGGGTGCGCACGATCTGGACCGCCGAGCGCTCGCCGTCGGCGGTCAGGGCGGGGCCCGTGGCCGGGGTGCGCACCAGACGCAGCTCGGCGAGCCGCGAGATCAGCGTCGCGGCGCGCGCACGCGATATGCCCAGCCGCCCCGCCAGGCTGTCGAGCGAGCAGCGCTGGCGCGCGCGCTGGCACCTGTAGATGTGCTTGATGGCGTCCTCCAGCCGGACCCGCTCGTCGAGGTCGGCGAGTCGCCGAACGCGGCCGACGAGCCCGCCGGCCGGCCAGAACAGCCCGACCCCGGCGGCCGCGAGCAGCGCGAACACGAGGAGTGCGAGGCCCGGGTCGGTCATGGTTTTTGAGTATACAAAAAATGAGATTTGCTGTCACCAAATCGGAGGCGGTCAGGGGGAAAAGACCGTACCCATCACCTTCCCGAGTATCTCGATCCGCCGGCGCCCCGGCTGCTGAGCCTCTCGGGTCTTCATGGGATATCGTCCACGTGCGTTTCGTCGGCACGCACGGGGACGCGCGGCGGGATGGAACGGATAGCAGGCCTCGAAGCGCGCCCGAAGCTGCTCGCGCGCCTTCGCCTCGGTGGCGGCGCTGTCCACCAGCGTCCACTGCGGCGGCAGCCGCTCGCGCCGCTCGAAGCACCAGTCGGCGTAGCCCCGCGACGCCCGCTTCCGGAACCGGTCGTCGCCCAGGTGGCCGAACGAGCGCCGCCGTACCCCCTCGCCCACCGACGTCTCGTCGTTCGCGACACGCGCCGGACGACCTTGGTGATCCGGTCCTGCCACGCCGGGTCGAAATCCGACATTTCGACCCGGCTGCGGGGCAGGCTGATGACCGCCGCCCCGTGCGTCGTTCCCGTCATGACGACGGTCAGGTTCTGGATGAAGGCGTGGAACGGGTCGGCCCGGTAGTCACCTGCGCGCAGACGACGGAGCCCGGCCGCACGCGCCCTGGCCGAGCATTGACACCCCTCGGCCGGCCCCCATACGCTATGGGAAATCGTGTCGGGTTCCGGCGCCGGCCGGTGGGCAGCGCAGCGCGGGAGGGGCGCCTCCCTCCGCCGGGATGCCGAGCATTCCAGCGGCCCGCGGCGGCGCCGCGCACGGCACCGGGCTCACCGGTTGAGCGTCGTTGGCGGGCTTCCACCCCGGACCCGCTGCAGTGCCCGAATGCGGGGTCTCGCACGGCCGCGGGGCCCGGCCCGACAAGGAGCACCGATGCGACAGCGCGACACCCCGTCTCCGCCGCGGCGAAGCCGCCGCGGGTTCCTGAAGGCGGCGGCCCTGGGGTCGGCCGCAGCCGCCCTTCCCTCGTTGCCGGCCTCGGCTCAGGAGCGTGCCGGGAGGTCCCTCGGTGCGGGGGTCAGCGCCTACGGCGGGCGGTCCCGGTTCGAGGTCGCCGCCCGGCGGGTGCGCGCCTCGCGCTACGACCAGGCGGCGGGCAGCCTGACCCCGCTGCAGGACCTCGACGGCAGCATCACGCCGTCGGCGCTGCACTTCGAGCGCCACCACGCGGGCATTCCGGACATCGATCCGGCCGAGCATCGGCTGGCCATCGGCGGCCTCGTCGACCGGCCGCTCGTGTTCACGATGGCCGAGCTGCGGCGGCTGCCCGCCGTCACCCGGGTGTACTTCATCGAGTGCTCGGGCAACGGTCGGGTGAAGTGGTCTCCCGCCCAGCCCGACACCGACGCCCAGGCCGCCTTCGGCATGACGAGCTGCAGCGAGTGGACGGGGGCGCCGCTGTCGGTGCTGCTGCGCGAGGCGGGGGTCCGGCCCGAGGCCCGCTGGCTGGTGGCCGAGGGGGGCGACGCGTGCCGCATGACGCGCAGCGTGCCCCTCGACAAGGCGATGGACGACGTGCTCGTCGCCTGGGGCCAGAACGGCGAGGCGCTGCGGCCGGCCCAGGGGTACCCGCTGCGGCTGCTGATTCCGGGGTGGGAGGGCAACATCTCCATCAAGTGGCTGCGGCGGATGCAGCTCGTCGATCGGCCCTGGCAGACCCGCGAGGAGACCTCGAAGTACACCGACCTGATGCCGAATGGCGAGGCCCGGCAGTTCACGTTCGTGATGGACGCCAAGTCTGTCATCACGCGGCCGTCCGGCGGTCAGCGGCTCGACGGGCCGGGGTTCCATCAGATCACGGGGCTCGCCTGGTCAGGAAGGGGAAGGGTGCGGCGGGTCGACGTGTCGACCGACGGCGGCGCGTCGTGGGTCGAGGCGCGGCTGCAGGACCCGGTGCTGCCGCTGGCCCACACCCGGTTCCGCTTCGACTGGCGTTGGGACGGCTCGCCGGTGACGCTCGTCTCCCGGTGCATCGACGAGACCGGCGACCGGCAGCCGACGCGGGACGCCCTGATTGCGGTGCGGGGCATCCGGTCGAGCTATCACAACAACGCGCTGCAGGCGTGGCGGGTCGGGTCCGACGGCCGGGTGGAGAACGTCGATGTCTGATGGGCGGGTGCGGACGGTGCTGGCCGGCGCGGCGGCGACCGTGGTGTGCGCGGGCGTCGTCGCCGCGCAGACCTCGCCCGGCGGTACGCCGTTGACGGGTCTCGGGACGCCGGCGACGGCGGCGGAGATCGAGGCCTGGGGGGCCATCGTCGGACCGGACGGCGAGGGGCTGCCGTCGGGCAGGGGGACCGCGGCCGAGGGCCGGGCCCTCTACGACCGCCGCTGCGCCGCCTGCCACGGACCGACAGGGCAGGAGGGCCCGGATGACCGACTGGCCGGCGGACAGGGGTCGCTGGCCGGCGACGGGGCGCGGAAGACGGTGGGCAGCTACTGGCCCGCCGCCACCACCCTGTGGGACTACGTGAACCGGGCCATGCCCTTCAATCAGCCCGGCTCGCTCTCGGCCGACGAGGTCTACGCGGTGGTCGCCTACGTGCTCTACCTCAACGACCTCGTCGGCGAGGACGACCCCGTCGACGCCGTGACCCTGCCGCGGGTCGAGATGCCCAACCGCGGCGGCTTCGTTCCCGACCCGCGTCCGGACGTGGGCCTGGGGTCCCCCGCCGCCCGGCGCGGATCCCCGGCTGCCGCACCGGCGCCGGCCGCCGGGGTGGCGGCAGCGCGGCCGGCGGCGCCGCGCACGCCTTGGGGCGACCCCGACCTGCAGGGGGTCTGGAACCACGGGACCATCACCCCGCTGGAGCGCCCCGTCGAGTACGCGGGGCGCGAGCGATTGACGGCCGAGGAGGTCGCGGCGGCGAACCACGCCTCCGAGATTCGGGCGACGTCCGAGCGCCGGCACGAGCTGACGCGCGAGCAGGACGTGGCGCTGGCCTACAACCAGTTCTGGTGGGACCGCGGCATCTCCACCGGGCGCACCTCGCTCATCACCGACCCCGCCGACGGCCGTCTGCCGCCCCGCACGCCGGACGCGCTGGCGCGGGCCGCCACGCCGGAGGCGCAGCGCCGGGCCGCGGCCAGGCGGGGGCGCGTGCCCGCGCACGGCCCCGAGGACATGGACCTCGGCGACCGCTGTCTCGTCTACCGCCCGGTGCCCATCACGTCGAGCGGCTACAACAACCACGTGCACGTCCTGCAGTCGCCGGGGTGGGTCGTCATCTTCCAGGAGCAGATTCACGACATCCGCTTCATCCCCGTGACCGACCGGCCGCCCCTGCCCGACCACGTCCGTCAGTGGCTCGGCGTGTCGCGGGGGCGGTGGGAGGAGGACACCCTCGTCGTCGAGACCGGCAACTTCTACGAGCAGGCCGACTACCTGGGCTCCAGCGTCGGCCGCCGTGTGGTCGAGCGGTTCACCCGCGTGGCCGACGACGCCATCCGCTACGAGTTCACGGTCAACGACCCGGCGGTGTGGACGCGCCCGTGGACCGGCGAGGTCCCCTGGCGTCCCGCCACCGGGCCGCTCTTCGAGTATGCCTGCCACGAGGGGAACTACGGCATGACCAACCTGCTGGTGTCTGCGCGCGCCGTCGAGCGCGCGAGCGGAGGCGGGCAGTGAGGGGCGGGGCGGGCCGTCGTTTCGCCGCCCTCGGATTCGCGCGGCGATGCCCGGCGGCGGCGCTGGCCCTGGCCGCCGGCCTCGCCGTGGGCGGAGCCATCGGCGCCCCGGCGGGGGGCGCCTCGGCGGCGCAGTCGTCCCCCGGCTCGCTGCTCGACGGCGTCTTCACGCCGGCCCAGGCGTCGCGCGGCGAGCGTACGTTCAGCGACGTGTGCGCCGCCTGTCACGACACCGGCGAGTTCTCGGGCGGCCGATTCCGCATCGGCTGGGTGGGCCGTCCTGTCGGCGAGCTGTTCGAGACCATCTCGACCCTGATGCCCGAGGCCGATCCGGGCAGCCTCAGCCCCGCCGAGTACGCGGCCATCGTCGCCTATCTGCTGCAGGTCAACGGCTATCCCGCCGGAGACGTGGACCTGCCCACGAACGTGCGGGCGCTCGGACAGTTGGAGATCGTCTCGCCGCCGGCGCGGTAGGCGTGGCCGCCGAGCGTGGAACGGCGCGTCGAAGCCTGCGGCGCGGATGGGCCGCCGACCGACGACGAGGAAGGGGAGAGCGGATGAGTGTCACGGTGCTGCGCGTCGGCCGGCTGCCAGTGGGGATTGCCGCGGCCGTCGCCGTCCTTCTGGCCGCGGGGCCGTCGGCCGCCCAGGACGCCGGTGAATGGCGCTACATCGGCGGCGACGCGGCGCACACCCGCTATTCGCCCGTTGCCCAGATCACCGCCGACAACTTCGAGGACCTCGAGGTGGCGTGGGTCTGGCGGGGCGACAACTTCGGGCCCTCGCGGCTCGGGGTGTCCCGCTCGACCCCCATCTATGTCGACGGCGTCCTGTACACGGTGGCGGGCGAGCGCCGCACGGTGGTCGCCATCGACCCCGCAACCGGCGAGACCCTCTGGACGTTCCGCGAACCGCACACCACCCGGTTCGACCGCGGCATGCGGAACGGGTACGGCAAGGGCGTCGCCTACGGTGAGATCGACGGCCGCGGGGTCATCTACACCATCAGCCCGGCCTTCTTCCTCTACGCCCTCGACGCCGCGACCGGGCGGCCTCTGGACGGCTGGGGAACGTCGGTGCCGCTGCCGGGGTTCCCCCGCACCGGGGTGGTCGACCTGCTCCCCGACCTCATCGCCGACTGGGGGCCGTGGCAGAGCTGGGACGGCGCCTACGACCCCGACTTCGGCATCCCCCGCGAGCTGGGCTACATCACCAGCTCGTCGCCCCCGATCGTCGTCGACGGGGTGGTCGTCGTCGGCAACTCGGCCGAGCAGGGCTACAACCAGACCCGTATCGAGAACGTGCCGGGCGACATCCTGGGCTATGACGCCCGCACCGGCGAGCACCTCTGGAAGTTCCACGTCATCCCGCGGCCCGGCGAGTTCGGCCACGAGACGTGGGAGAACGACGCCTGGGAGTGGACCGGCGACGTGTCGTCGTGGGCGCCGATGTCGGCCGACCCCGAGCTGGGGCTCGTCTACATCCCGACCAATCCGCCCACCATCGACTTCTACGGCGGGTTCCGGCCCGGGGACGGGCTCTTCGGCACCAGCGTGATCGCCCTCGACGTCCAGACCGGCGAGCGCCGCTGGCACTTCCAGACCGTGCACCACGACATCTGGAACTTCGACAATCCCACCGCGCCGGTGGCTCTCGACGTGACCGTCGACGGGCGGCCACGCCGCATCGTCGTGCAGGCCACGAAGCAGGGCTGGGCGTACACCTTCGACCGGGCGACGGGCGAGCCGGTCTGGCCGATAGCAGCCCGTGGACGAAGTCGGTTCGCTGAGCGGGCCTGTTCAAGCAGCTTGGGGACGAGCGGCTGAGCCCCAGGGGGCGACCGGAGCCCATTTGGCCCTCCAGAGGCCGTTCAGACGCCCCCAGAGGCCCATGAGGCGTTCGATCAGCCCGAGAATCGCCGAAAGAGCCCGCCCCTGCAGGCTCCGGGGCGTACCGACGCCCGTCAGGCGGCGCAGCAACAGACCCAGGTTGCAGCCCGCCGCCTGGACCAGCACCCGCTTGCGGACATTCTCATGGCCGCGCACCCACACCCGACGCAGACCCCCGGTCTCATACTGGTGAGCGAAAGGCCGCTCCACCAGTTCCCCCCGGCAGCGTTGGAGACGACGGCCCCGGTCCCCGCGAATACGCCGACGATTCCCATACAGCGCCGACTGCGCAGCACGCTTCTCCGGCGGCGTCTCACCCGTCTTCTTGTCCTGCCAGACGCGCCGACCACGCGCCGGCTCCGCGATGTAGCTGCGTACACCAAGGTCGTCGAGCGCCACCAGCGTCGCGTCGCTGTGATACCCCTTGTCGGCCACCACCTCTTCGACGCCCTCACCGTCAGGCTGAACCGCCTCCACCTGCTCCGCCGCCTTCGTCAGCGTCTCCGGCAGCGTCGCCGTATCACCCTCCGACGCGTCCTGAACCGTCACCGACAGGAGCGCTCCCGTCTCCAGGTCGACACCGTGCTCCGCCTTGTGGGCCAGATGCGTCCGACCGTCCTTCATCTTCGCGATCTTCGCGTCCGGGTCCTGCGGAGACGTCCACTCTTCATTCGACGTCTTCCGGCCCTTCCGCGAACGGTCGAAACGCGCCAACTCCGCCCGCGTCGGCGTCGCAATGCCAGATGCCTCCGCCAGCCCCCGCACGAACGCGTCGTACGAGTCCCCCGTATCCCGACGCTCGATGCTCCGCATCGCCGCGTTCGCTTCCAGCGTCGTCGCGTCCACCCCGATCGTCTTCCCCTTCACCAGACCCGCTTCCGACAACCGCTCCAGCACCCACGTGAACACCGCCGCGTGCGTCTCCACGTCGATCAGACGCCGAGTCCGTGACAGCGTCGAGTGGTTCGGCGTCGCCTCCGTCACGTCCAGATCCAGGAAAGCCCGCAGGCTCAGCGAATCCGCGACCCGCCACGCAATCGCGCGCTCCGATGACAGACCCTCGAAATACCCGATGAACAGAAGCCGGAAATACCGCCCGGGTCGCAGACTCGGACGACCCATTCGCTCCGCGTAGAAGACCGCACACAACCCCTCCACGAAAGCGTCGAGGCCCGAATTTGCCGACTTTTTTCCACGGGCTGTTGAGCGTCGTGTACGCATTCGGGTCGTTCGGATCGATCCGTTCAAGCGCCACCATTCTCGGCATGCCCGGCCGCTCCTGCGCCCACGCCTGCCCGGCGAATCCGGAGAGGACGATGACGATGGCAGCCGAGGCAGCGAGGCACGACCCGTACCGCCCCGAGAACAAACGCGTATTCCGTGCAGCATGGAGTGACATCGCCGTTTCCTCCACATGAAGTGACATCGCTGTTTCCCTCCACGCCCGGCACTCGGGCAAAGGCGAACGGCCGAGATCGACGAAGGTCCCGGGGGCTGGTTTGCGCTCCGCAGTCAGCACAAGCCGCCGGCTCCGTCAGTCCGGGCCGTCGAGGGCGACGCAACAGGCGACAACGAGCGACCCGCCGATGGCTGACCGTCGACAGCCCGAAGGGCGCGATGCAACGACCCGTCCTGCATCCGGGGCGCCCGACGCCGGATGGACGGTGCAGAAATGTGAAACGTGTCCTCACGTTGGCATACGAGGCGGCTCATGTCAACCGCGACTGCGAGACGGCCCGCCCGCGACCGTGCTCCCGGTGCGCCTGCGCGCGGGCGGCGTCACCTCCCATGGACGAGCTCCTCATCGCCCCGGCGTGGCGAGGCCGCCGGCTGACGAGGCGCGAGGAGGGCGCAGGTCGGGTGAGGTCACCGATGAACGACCCCACCCGGGGTGCGCCGGTCACGGCGTGAACGCCGGGCAGGCATGGCGGACGGCGATCGGAGCCGAAGGCCACGCTGGCCCGGGCGCAGGCGGGACGCTCGTCGCTCGCAGGCGGCGGAGGTCCGGCCCCGGCCGTCGTCGAGGACGTCACCGGGCGCAGGCGGGGGCATCGCCGCCCGAAGACCGGGGGGCGGTCGCCAACGGCGGTCAGGCACCGATGGTCGTCCGACGAAGACGCCGCCAGACGCGGCCGGCGGCGCCGCTCCGACTCTGGTATAACCGTCGTGATCGTGCAACGGCGGGACCGTCCGCCCTTCACCGGTGACAAGAAGGAGGCGTCACGTGACTCGACTGTCGTTCATCTCGATCGGTGTCCTGGCCCGCCCATCGTCGCCTCACGGCTCCGCCGGGCGTCGAGCCAACCCCGCAGGAGTCTGCGCCCTGTGGCGCACGGTGCTGGCCGCCGCCGCGGCCGTCGTCGTGGGCTCGGCGGGGCCGGCCGCCGCCCAGGGCGGTGACTACACCGTCCCGCGCACCCCGTACGGTCACCCCGACCTCCAGGGGTTCTGGTCGAACCAGACCTACACGCCGCTGCAGCGGCCCGATGGTGTCTCTTTTTGAAAAATGTGCCCCTTGACGGTTGTGCTGAGACCGTGGTATGGGAGGGGCGCTTGGAGGGGGTCCCGGTGACGGTGTACCGGTGCATTGCCAGCGTGCCAAAGGTGTCAACAGCAGGGCGGCCGGCGGGCTGAGACAAAAAACGCGGCCGACTGGCGTGTTTGCCAGCCGGCCGCGTTTGGTGCTTGGTGGTCTTGATGGATGCGGGCGTCGCCGGGCTGGATTCGGACCGGCGGTCCGCCTGCGCGCATCAGGGTTTACCGCCCAGCGGCTAGCCAGCCCCCGGCGCGACACCTGCGATACCGGCTCGATAGGCCGAGTCCTCAAGCCGATTCAAGCGCGTTTCGATTCGATCTACTTGGTTCCCGAGACGATTCAGTCCGCCCTCGATCCGGTCCAGCCTCGAATCGACCTTGTCGAATCGCGCGTTCATCGCATCGAACTGACGGCTGAGTGCCGAGAACTGATCATCAGTCAATGGTTTCATCCCCGCCCGAAACAGTAAACAGCATCATGCGGCGGGGGGCGGCTGCGTCGTGGCAAGCTCCGAGCCCGCTGCCCCCGAGCCCGCCGCCCCCGGTTCGATCTTCCCGCGGTGCCCCCGCCACTACAGCGCTTCGCCGTCGCAGCGCGCGCACGTGACGGCCCGCTCGTACTCGTCGGTGTCCTCGAAGCCGTGCCGGTTGGGCTGCATCGGCGATGCGACGCGCTCGACCAGGTCGGTCTCGCCGACACGGCTCGCGTGGACCATCTCGTGGCGTGGCTGCCCGTCCGGCTCTGTCGCCCTCACAATCCTCGGTATCCTCACCCCCTGCCGGGGGTGAGGATACCACAAATTCCTGCCCAGGTGTCAATATCCACCCTACCCCCCCTGAGAGGCCGGAGGCGGACGATTTTCAGTCAGAGGACGGAGCGTGACCCCGTTTGCGGTACGGCCTTCGCGGGCCGGGCAGGGGCGTGTTCAGCTCGATCACCCGTGATCACGCAAGAACTGATTCAGCTCGTTTCTGGATCGCAGGTCCTCGAGCATTGCTCCAAGAGTCAGCGCGATGTCCTCCATCAACTCCACCCACGTCTCGGACTCGACGGTCAGACCGAGTGGATCGCAGATCCCGACCCATAGGTCTTGCTCGGCGCGCCCGACCTGCCACGTGATTTTGGCGTCGATTCGTACTACAGCCATTGCATGCCCTCCCCTGCATACCTGATCCTCACCCAGCGGTTGGGTGGCCGCCGCAACCGCCTCTGGGCGGTGAAGACGGGCGCGGGTGGTCGAGCGGTTCACGCGGGTGGCTGACGACCGCATCCTCTACGCGTTCACGGTCGAGGACGAGGGAACGTGGGCGCGCCCGTGGACGGCGGAGATGCCGATGCAGCGGACGCGCGGGCCCATCTTCGAGCACGCCTGCCACGAAGGGAACTACGGCCTGTTCAACATCCTCGCCGCGCGCGCGCGCGCCGAAGAAGCGCGCGCCGCGGCCGGGCAGCAGCAACAGGACCAGCCGTCGATGAACCGGGCGCCCTGTCGCCGCCAGTCGGCTGCGGCCGGGCGCCCGTCGTGCCTTCCTTCCCGCCCGTGCCGCCCCCGCTCAGGTCCCCCGTGGCGCCGACTGCGCGTCCGTCCGAACGACCCACCGCGGGCCAACCGGTACATGACGCCGTCGTCCACCGCCGGAGGCTGCAGACCGACCGAGGCGCCCGGTTGGTCTCGCCCGGCCGCGCCATCCCGAGAATCCGCTCTGAAGCACGGGGCGCGTTCGCGGCGACGCCGATGGTAGCATGGCAATATGGCGCAGACGGTCGGGAGATTGGACCCGGCGTCCCTGGTCGCTCGCATCGTCGCCGAGCTCGAAGCGAACCCGGCGGCGCAGCCGATTCTGCTGCGCGCGCTGCTGACCAACGAGTTCAGGGGCGTGCCGCTGCGCCTGGATCGCATCGAGGCGGACATCCGGGAGATGAAGGTGGACATCCAGCGGCTCAAGTCGGATGTCGCGACCATCAAGACGGATATCGCGACCATCAAGACGGATATCGCGACCATCAAGACGGATGTCGCGACCATCAAGACGGATGTCGCGACCATCAAGGGTGATGGCCTGGAGTTCAAGCTGCCGCAACGCATTCGCGCGTTCCTCAGCCAGAGGCTGGCACTGCGGGCGACGCGCATCATGCAGAGCGCGCTCGGACTGGAGATGGGCAACGAATTGAGCGAGGCGGTGGAGCAGGCCGTCGATGCCGGGGAGATCAGCGACGCCGAGGAGACGCGCATCCTGGCGACCGACCTGATCCTGCGCGCCCGGCGCAAGGCGGACCGATCCACCGTGTGGGTGGCGGTCGAGGCGTCCCACACGGTGGACGGCTACGACGTCGAACGGGCCCGCGAGTCGGCGGACATCCTGGCGCGCGTGTTCCGTGCGGACTCGGTCGCGGTGGCGATGGGCTACGGCGTTCGGGACGGCGAACACGAACGCGCCGCCGCGCTGCGTGTCGAGGTGTTCGAGGTCGACCGCCGCGCCGCCTGAACCGCCCGCGGGCCGCGCCGCCTGAACCGCCCGCGAATCGACGGTCTGCGAGACAGAGCCGTCCACGCTGCGCGCCGTGCCGCCTCCACCTGTCCGACGAGGACCGCCGGCAGGACCGACACCCAGCGCGCCGTGCCGCCTCCACCTGTCCGGCGAGGACCACCCGCAGACCGACATCCAGCGCCGTACACAACGCGGGCGCCGCGCGGCAAACCATGACCCGGCTGCGTGCACGGCGCCCGCCGTCCTTCCCGGTCCGCTTCAGTTCCCCAGCGGTTCCGACTGTGCGCCCGTCTGCACCGCCCAGAGGCGGTTGCGGGTCAGCAGGTACATGACGCCGTCGCGCACCACGGGGGTGCTGTAGACCGAAGCGCCCATGTTCATCTCGCCCAGCAGCTCCAACTCGGTGCCGGCCCGCAGCACCGCGATGTCGCCGTCCTCGTCGCCCAGGTAGACCTTGCCGTCGGCCACGAACGGCGAGCCCCAGACGGCGGCGAAGGTGTCATAGGTCCAGTGGTGCTCGCCGGTGTCGGGGTCGAGGGCGTGGAGGAAGCCCGAGAGACTCGAGATGTAGAGGACCCCGTCGGCGATGGCCGCGGTCGACATGGTGCGGTAGAAGTCCTCGCCGTCGCGGCTCCACACCTTGTGGGTGTCGGTGACGTCGCCAGAGCCGGTGGCGTCGATGACGTAGAAGTGGCCGGGAGCCTCGCCGTGCTCGGGGTCCTGGCCGACCCCCACGTAGACCCGGTCCTCCCAGATCACCGGGGTGGCCAGGATGTTGTTGCGGGTGCCGCGCCCGCCGAGAATCCACTCCGAGTCTTCGGGGTTGCAGTCGAACTGCCAGAGCTGCTCGCCGGTCTCGGGATTCAGGCTGTAGATGATGCCGTCGCCGCCGGCGACGATGAGCTGGGCGCGTCCGTCGATGACCCCGTAGGCGGGGTTGGTCCAACTGCCGTGCAGCACCCCCTCGCCGACGTCGGTGTTCTCCCACAGCAGCTCGCCGGTGTTCTTGTCGAGGGCGATGACGTGGGGCGAGAACGGCGAGGGGATGTTGACGTGCCCCTCGTCGACCCCGTTGCTCGTCACCGTGAAGAGCACGTCGCCGATGACGAGGGGCGACCCGGTGGCGAGGTTGTGGGGAAACACGTCGAGCTCGCCGATCATGTCGTACGACCAGATGATGTCGCCGTCGGTGGGGTCGACGCCCGGCTCGTCGGTGAACGGGCCGTCGTTGCCGTCGGCGAGCCCGTTGGCATCGAGGCAGATCACGTGCGCCTCGTTCGAGACGTACCAGACGCGGTCGCCGTCGACGAACGCGGTCGAGCAGACTCCCTGCAGCGGCCAGTCGTTGACCCGGCCCGCCGACAGCTTGTCGTGCACCATTTGCCAGACGAACTCGCCGGTCATGGCGTCGAAGGCCATCACCACGCCCTTGTCGCCCTGGTAGGCGGGGTTGCGGACCCCCTCGTTGTTCGTGCCCACGTAGACCTTGCCGTTGGCCACGACGGGGCCGCCGTAGGCCTGCGAGCCGACCGGCTGGGTCCACAGGATGTTCTCGCCCGACCGCGGGTCCCATGTCTCGGGGACGCCGGTCTCGTCGGAGGCCATGTTGCGCGACGGCGTGTTCCCGAACATCGCCACTTCGTTCTGGGCTGCGGCCGGGGCCGCGGCGACCGCGACGGCGAGGCCGGCGAGCAGGAGTTGCGTTGCACCGTGTCGAGTCATTGGTTCTCCACCACCCTGACGTTGTCGAAGTAGATGTCGATCGGCGAGTAGCCGATGATGCCGGGGCTGCCGTTGCGGTTGGGAACGGGGTCCTCGGCCGTGATCGTCCACTCGGCGGGTTCGGGCTCGTCGCGGGGCCAGACCTTGCCGCGCACCAGCCCCCGGTCGCCGTCCACGTCGACCCGGAGCTTCAGGCGGTACCAGGTCTCCGCCTCCCACGTGAAGTCCACCTCCTCGCGGATGCGCAGCTCGGCCGCCCACGACTGGATCTGGATCTTCCGCCGGTTGCCCTGCAGGTCCATGGTGTAGCCGCTGTTGATGAGCCCGATGTCGGGCCGTCGCCGCCGCCACTGCGACGCCCTGACGTCGGCCTCCACCGTGTAGCCGGACATGTCCGTCGGGCCCAGGTAGGTGGCGTGGCGGTGGATGCCGGTGCGGGACGCGCCCTTGCGGAACACCTGGTCGCCGTCGAGGTCGACGACGCCGAGGCTGCCGCCGCCGCCGATCCAGTGGGGCGGCCGTCCGCTCTCGAAGTTCTCGGACCACGGCAGGGGCGCGTAGGCCCGCACCTGGGCCACCGCGCTCAGATCGCCGACGGTGGCGGTGACCGTGCCCGCCTGGTTGGAGGCGCGGTCGTCGGTGGCGAGGACGCCGCCGCCGGAGATGCTGGCTCCGGCGAGGCCGTCGACCGACCAGGCCGCGTCGCGGGCGCCGAGGAACCGGCCGTTCTCGTCGTAGGCGCGCACGCGGAACTCGACGGTGTCGCCGGCCGATGCGATGACCTCGGCCGGCACCACCTGCAGGCTGGCCGCGACGTCCATGGGAGCGGTCTCGGCGGCGCCCTCGGGTGTCGTTCCCGGCGTGGGCGCGAAGGGCGCGGCGGGGTCGCCGATGGCGTAGATGCCCGACTCGGCGGTCACGTAGAGCCGCCCGTAGCCCACCGCGAACGACCCGTAGATCTCGGCGTAGCGGCCGTCTTCGACCGCCAGCTCGTCGTGGTCGAGCTCGGTCGCCCCGTCCCGTCCCGGCTCGAGGATGGTGACGTTGCCGTTGGTCTCGGTGACGAACAGCTTGCCGTCGGCCCACACCGGCGACGCCTTGCCGACGGTGCCGACGCTCTGCTCCCACGCGACCGCCCCGGTCTCGGCGTCGAGGGCGAACAGGTTCGCGGAGTTGTCGATGACGTAGAGCCGCCCGTCGTGCAGCAGCGGCGACGAGAACCCGACGGCGAGCTCGTCGGCGCGCCAGCGCTCGTGGGTGGCGGTGACGTCTCCCTCGCCGGTGGCGTCGATGGCCACCACCCGGCCCATGATGCCCGAGTCGACGTTCTCCTCGCTGTGGGCCGCGTAGACGGTGTCGCCGGCGAGCACCGGCGAGACGTTGATGCCGCGCTTGCTCAACTGGTACTGCCACACCTTGCGGCCGGTGCGCGCGTTCAGCGCGTAGATGTGGCCGTCGGCGTTGCCGTCAATCCACAGGCGCTGGCCGTTCACCACCCCGACCACGCCCACCGACTGCGTGTTCATGTCGGCGACGTTGCCGCCGGGGGTCGAGTGCCACCGGACCTCGCCGGTCATCTTGTCGAAGCCGAAGTAGCGGTGGCGGGGCGGCCCCCCGAGGTTGCCCCAGCCCGCCCCGATGATGCTCAGCAGGAGCTGGTCCTCGTCGACGAGCGGTGTCGACGTGCGCCCGCCGTAGCCCGAGGCGCGGCCGAGCTCTTCGGCGAGGCGCCAGCTCCACACGACGGTCCCGTCGCGGTCGAACGCGTTCAGGTGGCCGTCGATGTTCATGGCGTAGAGGTAGCCCGTTTCGGGGTCGCCGGTCACGCTGCCCCAGCCCACCCGGTTGAACGGCACCGTGGTGTTCAGCACGTTGTAGTGGTGCTGCCAGAGCTTCTCGCCGGTCTCGGCGTTCCAGCAGGCCACGACCTCCTGCTCGTCCACCCCGTCGCCGGTGCGCCCGTTGGCGCAGACCCGCCCGTCGAAGACGGCGGGGGTCGAGCGGCCCACCCAGCGGTCGTACCAGATGAGGTTCTCGCCCTCGGGCGACCAGCTCGAGACCAGCCCGGTCTGGTCCGAGACGCCGGTCTGGGCGCGCCCGCGCCAGCTCGGCCAGTCGTTCGCCGCGGCCGGTCCGGCCAGCAGGCCCGTCAGCAGTCCGGCGACGAGCGCCGCGGCCACGCCCCGCGCAGTGCCGTGTGCAGCCGTGTTCATCCGTCTCAAACCTCGCTGAAGCATCGAGTATTCGGGGGCTTCCGAACCCTGCCGTCTTCCGGCGATTCGGAACAAGAAATCATACTACAGCGTCCAGGCCTGTCCGTCGTGTCCGTCGTGCCTGGCCGTGCTCGCGTCCCGACGGGCCGCGGTTCAGACGCGCCAGTCGTCATCCGGATAAGATCGCTAATCTCGATCAAATTCTCTCGACGGGCCGTGGCGGTCCGGTCGCGCCGCCGGTCAGGGAACGGCCGCGCCGCCCGCCCGCTCCACTGTCCACACCAGTCCGATGACGGCGATGAGGGCCGAGGCCGGGATGGCCACCCGCCGTCGGTACCACGGGCGGCGGCGGCACCAGCCCACGGCGGCGAACGCGATGCCGATGACCGCGAGCTGTCCCGCCTCGATGCCGACGTTGAAGGAGAGCAGTCCCAGCCAGCGCTCGTTGGCCGGGAGCCCCAGCTCGCGCAGGACCCCGGCGAACCCCAGCCCGTGCAGCAGGCCGAACAGGAACACCGTGACCGGGCGCCACGGCGTCAGGCGGTCGGTGAGGATGTTCTCGACCGCGACGTAGACGATGGAGAGGGCGATCAGCGGCTCGACCACCCGCGGGGGCAGGGAGACCACGTCGAGGACAGCCAGGGAGAGGGTCACGGCGTGGGCGACGGTGAACGCGCTCACCTGCCACACGAGGGGGCCGAGCCGGGCGCCGAGCAGGAACAGGCCGAGCACGAACAGGATGTGGTCGAGCCCGCGGGGGAGGATGTGCACGAAACCGAGCCGCAGGTAGCGGCCGGTCGTCGACCACGCGCCGGCCGGCGCGGCGGGGCCCGTCAGCGGGAACGGGTCGCTGCGGGCGCCGCGTTCGAGCAGGGCCTGGCGGGTCACCCCCCGCCGGTCGTCCCGGATGGTCAGGTTCACCTCGGCGAACGCGCGCGACGCGAAGAACTCCAGCTCGGCCGCGTCCGCCGGCGTCGCCCCCGTCAGCCGCGCGGTCAGGCCCAGTACGGTGGGGATCTCGGACTCGGTCGCGGCGGGGGCGCCGTGGTCCGGGAACGACACTTCGAAGGGCGCCGGCTCTCCGTCGAAGCGCAGCCGGACCCGGCGTTCGAAGAGCCGCCGCAGCCGGCCGAGGGCCTCGTCGAGCTCGGCCGGTGAGAGGGCGCGCACGGCCGCCGCGAGCTCGGCGTCGTCGGCGCTCTGCGGCGCCCCGAGTGCCAGGGCGTCGAGGTCGACCGTCAGGTCGGCCCGGAACGTCCCGTCGCGCAGCAGCACGACGGTCGTGTCGGTGAACGTCAGGGGGTGGGCGGCGCCCGCCGCGGGAAGGAGGGCGAGCATCGCGGTCCAACGGAACGCATGCTTGAAAGCAGCTTCCGGTAGCCACCTGGTCGAGTCTGGTCGAGGGCGAGGCATGGTCCTCCTGCGCGAGCGGTGGCATGGCCGGCCAGGGATCCGCGGGGTCGCCCCCCATCGGTCAGGGCCTCCGCAGCCGGACCAGGTACGGTCGGCCCCGGCGCAGGAAATTGACCACGGTGTCGGCGTTCTCGCGGAGCAGGCTGAGGCGGGCGGTGGCTTCGATGTTGTCCTCGACGTCGACGCCGCCCACGCGGTAGATGACGTCTCCGGCCCGGAGTCCCGCCACCTGTGCGATGCCGCCGTCGGACACTGCCGTGACGAGGGCGCCTTCGCGAAGCTGGAGGTTGTCGGGCTCGAGGCGCGTGGTCAGGGCGCCGGTGGGCATCGCGTCGCAGATGGTGGCGCCGATGTCGATGGTGCGGGTGACGTCGGGGTTGGCGCAGACGTAGAGCGCCTCGCCGGTCTGCGCCTCCGCCGCGGCAGGGCCCCAGAGCAGGGCGAGGCCGAGGCCGCCGGTCGTCAGGGCACAGCGTAGCGTGGACATGCACGCAGTATACGCCGGCCGGGCGGGCGGATGGCGGTCCGTCGGGCGCACGCGGGTTCGATGTTCGTGGGATCGTCCGATCCGTTACCCTGTGCGGCATGTCTCGATTGATTGATCGTTCAGGTGGGCGGCGGGGGCACGGCGGCTGGCGGCGAATTCTCGTCGCGGTGGCGACGCTCTTCGGGGTTCTCGCCGGCCCGGTTGCCGCGTCGCAGTCGGAATCGGCCGACGCGTCCGTCGTGGCGCGTTTCGCGCGGCTGGCCCTCGATTGCGTACACCGCGAGTATCCGAACAAGATCGCCCACGTGCTCAACGGCGACCGCGACGTGCGCCCGCCCCGCGAGCTGACCCCGGCCTTCTTCGGGTGCTTCGACTGGCACTCGGCGGTGCACGGCCACTGGCTGCTGGCCCGCCTGGCGCGGCTCTATCCGGACGCCGGCTTCGCGGCGCCGGCCCGGGCCGCGCTCGACCGCAGCCTGACGGCCGAGAACATCGCGGCCGAGGTGCGCTACTTCCGGGGGCCGGGGCGGGCCGGCTTCGAGCGGCCGTACGGGTCGGCGTGGCTGCTGCAGCTCGCGGCCGAGCTGCGGGAATGGGACGATCCGGCCGCGCGTCGGTGGCAGGACGCCCTGGCGCCACTCGAGTTCATCGCATCCGCGCAGTTCAGATCGTGGCTGCCGAGGCTGACCCACCCGATACGCGTGGGCGAGCATTCCCAGACGGCGTTCGCTTTCGGGTTGATCCACGACTGGGCGCGGCGGGCCAGCGACGCCGCCATGCTCGATCTGCTCGAAGCCCGCATCGCCGACTATTATCTCGCCGACCGGAACTGTCCTCTGGCCTACGAGCCGTCCGGGCACGACTTCCTGTCGCCGTGCCTCGCCGAGGCCGACCTGATGCGCCGCGTGCTCGAACCCGACCGGTTCGCGGCGTGGTTGGGCGAGTTCCTGCCGGGCATTCCGACCGACGGGGCCGGGGCGGGCTGGATGGAACCGGCGGTGGTCACCGACGCCGGCGACGGAAAGCTGGTGCACCTCGACGGCCTGAACCTGAGCCGGGCGTGGATGCTGGAGGGAATCTCGGCCGCGCTGCCCGCCGGCGACGCCCGTCGCCCCGCGCTGCTCGACGCCGCCGCGCGCCACCGCGGCGCCGGTCTCGCCTCGGTGACGGGCGAGCACTACGAGGGCGGCCACTGGCTGGGCACCTTCGCCGCCTATCTCGTGACCCGGCGGGGACTGCCGGCTTCCGCCGTGCAGTCCCGGTAGACCTGCCGGCTTCGGCCGCGCGGTCCCGGTAGACCTGCCGGCTTCCGCCGCGCCGTCCCGGTAGTCGCATCTGGCAGGGGCACGGCGATTCGCGGCTGATGGCGCGCCTGCGCCGCGGGCTGGCCCAGCTCGGTCGCGACGGTGGCGGTTACCCCCACTCGATGGGGTCAACCGAGCAGCCGGACGGCGACGACGACCAGGCCCGCGACGGCGAGCAGGCGCCACGTCGGACCGACGTCCAGGGTGGCCAGTTGGCGTCGACCCATTCCGGGGTGACGTGGTCGCCGTGCTCGGCAGCTTCCCGCAAGGCGGTCGCGGCGACGCTATCCCTCCTTGTCCGCGTACTGGTCGCGCAGCTTGGCGACCACCGTGGGGTCGGCGAGGGTGGTGACGTCGCCGAGCGCCTTGCCTTCCGCCACGTCACGCAGCAGCCGGCGCATGATCTTGCCCGACCGGGTCTTCGGGAGGTCGGCGGCGAGGACGATCTCGTCGGGGCGGGCGATGGCGCCGATCTTGGTCACCACGTGCTGCTTCAGGACGCCGATGGTGCCGTCGTTCGGGGTCACGCCCTCTTTCAGGGTGACGAACGCGGCGATGCCCTGGCCCTTGATCTCGTGCGGCTTGCCGACGACGGCGGCCTCGGCCACGTCGGGGTGGTCGACCAGCGCGCTCTCGACCTCCATGGTGCCGACGCGGTGGCCCGAGACGTTGAGCACGTCGTCGACGCGGCCGAGCAGCCACAGGTAGCCGTCGTCGTCGATCTTGGCGCCGTCGCCGGTCACGTAGACGTCGTGGCCCCAGCGCCCGAAGTAGGTCTTCACGTAGCGGTCGTGGTCGCCGTAGATGGTGCGGAGCATCGACGGCCACGGGCGCTTCATGACGAGGTAGCCGCCGCCCGTCTTCACCTCCTCGCCCTGCTCGTTCACGACCATCGGCTTGATGCCGGGGAAGGGACGGGTGGCCGAGCCCGGCTTCAGGGCGACGAGGCCGGGCAGGGGGGCGACGAGGATGCTGCCGGTCTCGGTCTGCCACCACGTGTCGACGATGGGGACGCGCTCGCCGCCGATGTTGGCGTGATACCACATCCACGCCTCGGGGTTGATGGGCTCGCCCACGGTGCCGAGCAGCCTCAGCGTCGACATGTCGAACTTCGCGGGGATGTCGGTTCCCCACTTCATGAACGCGCGGATGGCGGTCGGGGCGGTGTAGAACACGGTGACGCCGTAGCGCTCGACCATCTCCCAGAACCGGCCCCGGTGGGGCGTGTCGGGCGCGCCCTCGTACATGACGCAGGTGGCGCCGTTGGCCAGCGGGCCGTAGACGAGGTAGCTGTGGCCGGTGACCCAGCCGATGTCGGCGGTGCAGAAGAAGACGTCGTCGTCCTTCAGGTCGAACACCCACTTCGAGGTGGCGTAGGTGCCGACGAGATAGCCGCCGGTGGCGTGGGCGATGCCCTTCGGCTTGCCGGTGGTGCCCGAGGTGTAGAGGGTGAACAGCAGGTCCTCGGCGTCCATGGGCTGCGGGTCGCAGCGCGGCGCGGCCTTCGCCATCAGGTCGTGGTACCAGTGGTCGCGACCGTCCTGCATGGTGATGTCGGCGTCGAGCCCCTCGCGCTTCATCACCACCACCGACTCGACGCTGGGGGCGCCGTCGAGGGCGTCGTCGGTGATCTGCTTGAGGGGGATGACCCCGCCGCGGCGGTAGCCGCCGTCGCCGGTCACCACCACCTTGGCCTGCATGTCGTTGATGCGATCGCGCAGCGACTCGGCGCTGAAGCCCGCGAAGACGACGCTGTGGACGGCCCCGATGCGGGCGCAGGCGAGCAGGGTGATGGGCAGCTCGGGGGTCATCGGCAGGTAGACGGCGACCCGGTCGCCCTTCTCGACCCCGAGGTCGCGCAGGGCGTTCGCGAATCGGTTCACGTCCTGGTAGAGGTCCCAGTAGGTGAGGGTGCGCCGGTCGCCGGGCTCGCCCTCCCAGATCAGGGCTGCCTTGTTGCGCCGGGCGGTGCGGACGTGGCGGTCGACGCAGTTCACGCTGGCGTTGATCTGTCCGCCCAGGAACCACTTGACGGTGGGCGGAGTCCACTCGCACACGGTGTCCCAGGGGCGGCTCCACTCGAGTTCGCTCGCGAACTTCGCCCAGAACCCCTCGTGGTCGCGGTCGGCCTCTTCGTAGATGCCGGGGTCGTTGGCGTTCGCCTGCGCCGCGAACTCGGCCGGCGGCTCGAATACCCGGTCTTCCTGCAGCAACGCGTCGAATCCGTCAGCCTGGGACACGGCAAGTCCTCCTGGGAATGGTCAGCGGAACGTCCGACCGCCCCGCGGCCGGGACGCCTATTCTAGCAGTCCGTCTCCGGGCCGCCCGCCTTCGGGCCGCCCGCCTTCGAGCGCCTTCGAGCCGCGTGACCACTCGGGCTCGCGCTGCGGCCTCCCCGGTCTCCGGTCGATGGCAGGCCCTCCGTTCCGAAGGCAACCCGCGGCGGTGCATCGAGAGCGGGCCTCTACTGCGGGCCGCCCGACCCGTACCGCGGACCGCCAGGCCCGGATATTCCCGCGAGCCCGACGGGCGCGCCCGTCGGGGCGGGCTGTCCGTCGCCCTCCGTCCAGAGCATCCCCTCGGCCCGTTCGAGCAGCCCTCGCAGGCCGGTGCGCCGGAGGGCGGAGACCGCGACCCCGCCGTGCCGCTGCGCCAGCGCCGCGCCCTCGCCGTCCGCCATCCGGTCGATCTGGTTGAAGACGAGGAGCTCCGGGGCCTCGATGCCGATGTCCCGCAGCACCCGCCGGACGGCCTCGATGCGCCGCTCGCAGTCGGCTGTCGCGGCGTCGACGACGTGGAGCAGCAGCGACGCGTCGGCCAGCTCCTCGAGGGTGGCGCGGAAGGCGGTGACCAGATCGGCGGGGAGATCGCGGATGAATCCCACCGTGTCGGTGACGATGACCTCGCGCTCGCGCGGGAACCGCAGGCGGCGCGAGGTGGGGTCGAGGGTGGCGAACATCTGGTCGGCGACGTGCACCTCGGTCCGGGTCAGCGACCGCAGGAGGGTGCTCTTGCCCGCGTTGGTGTAGCCGACGATGGAGAGCACCGGCACCGCGCGCCGTCCCCGCCGCTGCCGCCGGTTCTCGCGCTGCGCTGCGAGCTTCTTCAGCTCGCGTTCGAGCCGGGTCACGCGGTCGCGGGTGCGCCGGCGGTCGACCTCGAGCTTCGTCTCGCCCGGTCCCCGTCCCCCGATGCCGCCGGCGAGCCGCGACAGAGACACCTCGGCGCGCTGCGCGAGGCGCGGCAGCAGGTACTTGAGCTGGGCCAGTTCGACCTGCAGCTTGCCGTCGCGGGTGGTCGCGTGCTGCGCGAAGATGTCGAGGATGAGCTGGGTGCGGTCGATCACCCGCAGCTCCATGCGCTCGCCGAGGTTGCGGGCCTGGGTCGGGGTCAGGTCCTGGTCGACGATGACGAGGTCGACGTCGTTCTGGAAGGCGCGGATGACGAGGTCGTCCAGCTTGCCGGCGCCGAGCACGGTCTTGGGGTCGACCCGGGGTCGGTTCTGCGTCACCGCGTCGACGATGTCGACGCCGGCCGAGTGGGCCAGCTCGCGCAGCTCGGCGAGGTGGACCTGCAGCTCGCGGCGGCGGCGGCCGGCGGTGACCGAGACGAGGAGCGCGCGCTCGCGGTCCCCGACCCGCTCGGCGCCGGTGTCGCGAGCCAGGGCCGCTTCGCGCTCGCGAATCCAGTCCTGGAAGTCGAAAGCGATCTGGGCCGGGGGCTGGGGGTCGAGACGCTCGATGCCCGCGTTGCGGTCGCCCGCGTCGCGGTCGCCGGTGGGGGCGAGGGCGGCGGCGTGGGCGAGGGCGGGCAGACCATCGTCGTCCACCCCCACGGTCACCATCGCGTCGAGGCGCAGCAACAGCAGGTCGGTTCGGTCGTCCCGGGTCAGCCCCTCGTTGGCGAGGTGGGTGTGGACGCAGCGCAGGCCCCGCAGGCGCCCGCGGCCGGCCCGCAGGCGGCCCCAGTCGGGCAACGCGATGGAGTGGGCGTCGCCCACCATCACGTGCTGGACGAGCCCGCGGCGGTCGAGCAGCACGCCGACCTGGCGCCGGATCTCGTGACTGATCTCGGTCAGGCGCCGGGCGAGCTCCTGGGTGATCAGCCGGTCCGCGGGCACCCGACGCCGGAACAGGCGCTCGAGCTCGCGGGTCTGGCTGGCCTTCAGGCCGTGGGTGTCGCCGAAGACGTCGATCGGAGGTGCCTCCAGGTCACGGGCGCGGGGCTGGTGCGCTCTCTCCCGCGAAGCGTCGGTAGATCTCGCGCGCCTCGTCGAACTGGGCGAAGACGTGGGCGCGTTCACGCTCGGCTCGCCAACCCGGCCACTCGTCCGCCATCTCCTGCAGCCTGTCGATCCAGCGCAGGGCGTACTCGGCCGCCGCCGCGTCCCGGATCGGCTCGTCGCCGACGAGCAGCCAGACCGGGTTGGTGAACGCCTGCACGTAGGTCACGTCCATCGGGAACCGCTCGGCGGGGGTTCCCTCGGCCCGCAGATGACACCAGCCGCTCTCGGTCACGCGTCGGCTCACGGTGAAGGCGGCGGACCGGCCGTCGACGCCGAGCGGCGCCTCCTGCACGGTTTCGCCGTCGCAGACGAGGAAGACGCGGTCGAGGGGCGTAACCGACCGCACGCGGCCGGCAACGCGGACCTCGCCGCCGCCGGCCGGCAGGGTCACCGCTTCCCCCGGCATCCGTCCGTCCACGGTCATCTCCAGGAGGGGACCCGACGAGACGAACGCCCGTCCCGCCCGCAGCCCCTCGAACCACGCGTCGACGTCGAGGCCGCGCGACCCGGTGTGGACGTAGGTCCGCACCGACCCCACCAGTTTCGAGCGGTGGAGGTTGCTGATGGAGTCTTCGCCCCCGGTGGCGGCGATGCGGAGCCCGTTGCTCCACACCGCGTAGAGGGGGAAGAAACCGGCCCGCGCCGCGTCCGACCACTCCACCGCATCGGTGGTCCCGAGGGCGGCATCGACGATGAACCCCTTGCCGCCGCCGAGGTTGCCGTCGAGGGGGTCGTTCTCGCCGGTGAATGCGTGCACGTAGCCGACGGTGGCCCCCTGCGCCTTCGCCTTGCGGAACATGTCGGTGTTGCTGGGGTAGAGGCTCTCGATGGCGGTGCCCTCGTAGCCCATCGTGAACGGCGAGATCAGGTGGTCGCGGAGGCCGAACATGAACACGTGCCCGTAGAAGGGCGGCCGGTACTCCTGCCCGACGACCACCGGGTGCTCGGGGGTGGACGCCGAGTGGGCGCCGCCGCCGGGCTCGAACCACTGGTGGTCGAGGATGCGGTTGTCCTTGTTGGCGACCTGGTGGAGGACGATGTCCTGGTCCTCGGCCTCCGACATCATGACCAGGTTCTCGAGCGAGTTGCGCAGGTTGCCGCCGTAGTTCCCGTGCACGTGGGTCGAGGCGCTGACCCAGCCGGCCGCGGCCATGTCCGTCATCCGGTCGAGATTCACGGTCAGCTCGGTGGTCTCGCCGGCCGCCACCTCGGCCGTGGCGGCGGCGGGGTGGAACTCGAAGCCCTTGACCACGGTCAGCTCCACCGGCCCCGCCGGCACCTCGACGGTGAATGCGCCGGCGGTGTGGAAGACGTGGTCGCCGCGGGCGCTGATGCGGGCATAGGCGTCGGCCGGGGCGTAGAACTTTCCGTCCGCCGCCGTCAGGTGGACCCGCGAGCCCGTCGTCTCGCCGGTGTCCGCGGCGCGGGTGCGGACCGACAGCGCGCCCATGGGCCGCCGCCACCGCCGCTCGGTGATCTCCACCGTGCGCAGCGCGCCGCCGTGGGTCTCGAGCAGGGCGAGCTGCGGCAGGCCGCCCTCGTTCGTGACGAACGCGATCCACTCGTCGTCGGGCGACCAGCGGGGGTGGAAGGCGTCGTGCTCGAAGAACGTCAGCTTGTAGGGTTCGCCCCCCGCCGTCGGCTGCACGTACAGGTTGTTGAACTGGTCGGCCGCCCCCCGCGTCGACGAGTAGACGAAGCGCCGGCCGTCGCTGGCCACATCGGGCCGGGTCCGGTACAGCGTCTGCTCGCGCAGCACCGTCACCGCGTCGACGATGCCCCCGGGGGCGGCGGGCGTGCGGAGGACGTTGCCGGAGCCGAGGGGGATGTTCCGGTTCGAGACCAGCAGCAGCTCGTCGCTCTCGGTGCTCTCGGGGCCCGCGGGCAGCCACGCCGGCGTCAGGTGCATGTCCCACGGTCCGAAGTACAGCCGGTTGGCGGGATAGGCGTGGTCGGCGGTGACGGGCATTTCGTCGCCGGCCCAGCGGCCGTCGGCGACCGGACGCACCGCCACGTTGAAGTAGCCGTTGGGTCGGGTCGACACATAGGCGATGCGCGCGCCGTCGGGTGAGAAGGTCGGGTCGGCGTAGACGTGGTCGTCGGCGGTGAGGGCCCGGGTCTCGCCGGTGGCCACCTCCAGCAGCTCGAGTTGCACGCGGTCGCCGTCGTGGTCGGCGGTGTAGACGATCCACCGGCCGTCGGGCGACCAGTCGGGCGACGAGTGGTAGGCGTCAGGGCTGTAGGTCAGCTCGTCGGCGACCCCGGTGTCGGGGTCCACTCGCCAGATCGAGCCGCTCATCGCCACCGCGATCGACTCGCCGTCCGGCGCCCAGCTCGGCGCCCACGGGGTCGAGCTGGGCGCCGGCGGGAAGTAGAAGTTGTGCATGTAGTTCCCGCCGTGGCGCGACGCCGGGTAGCGGCCCGCCTGGGCGTGCGCGTGCACGGCGCCCGCCGCCACCGCCGCGATGACGAGACCGACGAACAGGGTCCGTCGCATGGTGTCCTCTCCTGGTCCGCCGAGGTCAGCGCTCGCGGAGCCGTTGGCGGCCGGCGGCCTGGGCCGCCTCATTGGCCGAGCCTCACCGCGTGGCGCTCGAACCGGCGCCCTCCATCCGAGCAAACGCATCTGCGGCGCCTGTCCCGGCCCGTCGGCTCCCGCGGCGCGGCCTCCGCACGCTCTCGCCGCTCGTACCGCCGCCCGACTCCCCCGGGGAACGGCGCCGTTCTGCGGCGCGGCCTCTCGCCAGCCGGCGCGCAGCGCCTCGCGGTCGGCCCGCGCTCCACTCAAGCTCTATGGCGCGGCCTCTTGCCAGCCGGTCCGCAGCGCCTCGCGGTCGACCGCCTCTCCGTTCAGATAGACGGCCGAGATCTGCCGCGTGTTCGCGATGCCGAACATCGGGTTGGCGTCGAGCACGATGAGGTCGGCGCGCCGGCCCGCTTCGAGGAGGCCGGTGTCGCCCCCGAGCACTTCCGCCGACGCGCTGGTCGCGATGCGGATGGCGTCGGCGGGCGAGATTCCGGCCTCGACGAACAGCTCGAGCTCCCGGTGCTCCATGAACCCCGGCACGTGGTCCTGCACCCCGGTGTCGGCGCCGAGGACGATGCGGGCGCCGGCGTCGGCCAGCTTCCTCAGGCTGCCCTGCATCGCGGCGTACGATTCGCCGGCCCGCGCCGCCGCCTCCGGCGCGCGGTTCTCGAACGACGCGCGAATGCGCGCCAGCACGTCGCCGGCCACCGACTCGAGCAGCAGCGGGTGCTCGACCCAGGCCGGAGGCGCGACATGCCGGCCGCGCTCCGAGATGCTCAGGTTCGGCATGACGAACACGTCGTTCTCGACGACGGCGGCCACCAGTGCGTCGTCCATCTCCGCGTCGCGCGGCAGGTGGGCGAACCCGTCCACGCCGGCGTCGACGAGGGCGCGGGCGTCGTCGTGGTAGTAGACGTGGGCTATCACCTGCAGGCCGCGCTCGTGCGCGGCGGAGATGACCGGTTCGTACAGCTCCGGCGTGAGTTTCTCCACCGAGCCGCCCCGGTCGTCGACCCAGATCTTGACGAAGTCGGCCGGGGTGGCCGCAATCTCGTCCACCACGGCCCGCGCCTCGTCCGGCGTGGACACGCCGAACGCTGTCGGCCGCATGGTCGCCGCCCCCGGCCCCGCGTCGGGCCGCGCGATGCCCCGGAAAGCGGTGTGCAGCCGGGCCCCGCCCAGCGCGCCCGCCTCCTGCCCGGCCCGGATCTCGAACGCCAGCTCGCCGGGGTCGGTGCCCATCGAAACGATGGTGCCCACGCCGTGGTACGCGTACCGCTCGAGCTGGTCGATCACGTTGTCACGCGTGTAGTTCGCGTGGTCGTAGCTCAGGCCCTGCTGGAACCCGACGTGTCCGTGCAGGTCCACGAGGGCCGGCATGACCGTCTTGCCGGCGAGGTCGACCACCGCCGCCTCTTCGGGCACGGTCACGTTGGCGGCCCGGCCCACCGCGGCGATGCGCCCCTCGTCGACCACCAGCACGCCTCCCCCGATGGGCGGCCCCCCGTCTCCCGTGATGAGGGTCGCCCCCTGGTAGACCACGGTGGTGCTGACGGGCGCTTCGGGGGCGTCGCCGCCGCACCCCGCGGCTACTGCGGTCAGGAGGCCGGCCAGCGTCGTGGATCGAATGGTCATGTCCGTCTTCGGGATGTCCGTCTGCTGCACCGTCCCGCCCTGCGGCGGCCGCACGGCGCTTCGAATTATAGCCGGGCGGGGTCCCGGCGGGGATTGAGCGACACGGCGTATGCGGCGAAACGGAAACCCATGGCGGAAAGCGGCAGAATCTGCTGGTCCGGAGCCTCGCCATCGAGCCTGCTGAAGAGCCCGGCTTCCACCGCTTCGTGAAGCGTTCCGGGCTGCCGTTCAAGCGGCATGAGGCATTCGAGCTGGCCGACATGGCGCGGGGTCGGCTCTACGGCCGGCTCGCCCAGCAGATCTGGAGCCTCGACAACATCCGCAAGGTGGCGGCCTCGTAGCCGCGAGGCGCCTGCGGATTCCGCGGGTTCGTTCCGGAAGGTCGGCCGGGTGCGTGCCGTCCCCGGTGCAGGTTGACGGTGACGCCCGCCTCGGGTGCCGGCTCGCCTGCGGCGTTCTTGGTGCGCAGGGTGGCGGCCTCGTAGCCGCGAGTCGCCTGCGGGTTGTGGGTTCCCGTTCCCGAGGATGGCAGATGCTTGCCGGATCCGGCTAGTGGTGACGCCCGGGTCCGGGGCGAGACGGGCTCGCCTGCTTCGGTAGACGGCCGGACATTTGCATGTGACGTCGGGCGGGCTCGTGATCGTGTCGGGCCGCCGCGGCGTGTGGTAGCGTGGGACAGTCGCCGACCCGCGCAAAGGGGGACCTTGTGACGAGCCGAACCGCCGCCGCTGTCGTGGAGTACCCGAGTGGGGACGGCAAGCCCATGGCGGAGAATGACTTCCAGCGCAAGGCCATCATCTACGGCAACGCCGCCCTCGCCCGCCACTTCCGGGACCGTCACGACGTCTACGTCTCGGGCGACCTCCTCATCTACTACGAGGAAGGCAACCCGCGCGTATCCATCGCCCCCGACGTCTTCGTGGTGTTCGGGGTGGAGGACCGCGACCGGCTCAATTACAAGCTCTGGGAAGAGGGGCGGGCGCCTGCGTTCGTCCTCGAGGTCGCCTCGCACAATACGTGGCGCGACGACATGGGGCGGAAGCGCGGGGTGTACTCCCGGCTGGGGGTCGAAGAGTACTACCAGTATGACCCGACGGGCGACCTGTTGCCGGCGCGTCTGCTGGGCCTGCGGTTGACGACTGCGGGTTACGTCCGACAACCGACGTTGACGGCGCTCGACGGGACGTTGACACTCGCCAGCCGGACCCTGGGTCTGGAGCTACGGGCGTCCCCGGGACGGGAAATGCGCTTCCACGATCCGTCGACCGGGCGCGAGCTGCCCAGCTACGACGAGGTGGCGGAGGCGCGGGTACGGGCGGAGGTTCGCGCCTCGACGGCGGAGGTTCGCGCTTCGACGGCGGAGGTTCGCGCCTCGACGGCGGAGGCTCGCGCCTCGACGGCGGAGGCGCGGGTGGCGGAACTCGAGGCGCTTCTCCGCGGACGGTCCGGTTGACGGCATCGAGACCCGCCTGAATCGAGATCGAGCAGTTCCACTCCGTTGCCGCCCGCGTTCACTCGCGGCGAGGGGGCAGCCGCGGCTGTCTGCTCCTTGCCCGGGGTTCACGGACGCTTCGCAATCCACTCGCGAAGCGCGGCGTCGATCATTTCAGCGGCCCGCGAGGGCGAGACCGGCTCGCCTGCTTCGATAGACGGCCGGACATTTGCATATGACGTCGGGCGGCTCGTGCTCGTGTCGGGCCGCCGCGGCGTGTGGTAGCGTGGGACAGTCGCCGACCCGCGCAAAGGGGGACCTTGTGACGAGCCGAACCGCCGCCGCTGCCGTGGAGTACCCGAGTGGGGACGGCAAGCCCATGGCGGAGAACGACTTCCAGCGCAAGGCCATCATCTACGGCAACGCCGCCCTCGCCCGCCACTTCCGGGACCGTCACGACGTCTACGTCTCGGGTGACCTCCTCATCTACTACGAGGAAGGCAACCCGCGCGTATCCATCGCCCCCGACGTCTTCGTGGTGTTCGGGGTGGAGGACCGCGACCGGCTCAATTACAAGCTCTGGGAAGAGGGGCGGGCGCCTGCGTTCGTCCTCGAGGTCGCCTCGCACAATACGTGGCGCGACGACATGGGGCGGAAGCGCGGGGTGTACTCCCGGCTGGGGGTCGAAGAGTACTACCAGTATGACCCGACGGGCGACCTGCTGCCGGCGCGTCTGCTGGGCCTGCGGTTGACGACTGCGGGTTACGTCCGACAACCGACGGTGACGGCGCTCGACGGGACGTTGACGCTTGCCAGCCGGACCCTGGGTCTGGAGCTGCGGGTGTCCCCGGGACGGGAAATGCGCTTCCACGATCCGTCGACCGGGTGCGAGCTGCCCAGCTACGACGAGGTGGCGGAGGCGCGGGCACGGGCGGAGGCTCGCGCCTCGACGGCGGAGGCACGGTTGGCGGAACTCGAGGCGCTTCTCCGCGGACGGTCCGGTTGACGGCATCGAGACCCGCCTGAAGATCGGCGGTTCCACGCCCACTGCCGCCTGCGTTCATTCGCGGCGCGACGGTCGAGCCGCAGCCTTGGCGGCGATGCGGCCTCGGTGCCGGTGTGCTTCGAAGTGCGAGGCGGCCTTCACGCAGCCGGGCCGTCTGCGGGCGGGGCCGCGGCGACCGCGTCCCTCACACCGGCGCCGCGTCGATCACCGCAGCAGGTCGAAGAGGTAGCTGTACTTGACAGTGATCGTCCGCCCCGCGCCGGGGGGGACGTAGTCGCGGCCGTCGAGCCCCCGGCCGAGCCCCTGGATGTCGTTGTAGACGATGAACAGCCCGGTGTTGGCGTCCGACAGCAGGCCGAACCGCAGGTTCGACGACCAGAGGTCGGCGCGGTCGTTGTACTGGACGAGGGCCTGGAAGAACATCCGGGTGTTGAAGGAGTACGACGTGCGGAAGCGGATGAGGTTGGTGGTGAAGTCACCGCCGGGCAGCCGCAGGTCGTTGTAGCTCCACTCCAGCATCGCGTTGAACGTCTCGCCGGCGCGGGCGGCGATGGACGGCGTGATCGTCACCCGGTCGCCGCCGAACAGCCCGCCGACGATGGAGTTGACGTTCAGGCTGATGGGTGCCCCCAGGTTCGTGTTGCCGGCGATCTGCGCTTCGCTGTGGTCGTACTTTCCCGGCGGGACCCAGACCCCCGGGAAGATCTCGAACGGGGAGAACACGCCCTCGCGGGTGACGTTCACGCCGGTGTGGATCTCATAGCCGTTGCGCCACTCGATGTGGTTGTCGATGTGCGTGAACTGCGTTTCCTGGATGCCGGTGGCGAAGTCGAAAATCGTGTAATGCGAGACGTGGGGCCGAAATTCGTGGACCCCCATGAATTCCTGGGGGCGCCACGTCGTGAACACGCTGCCGTTCATCCGCCGGTAGCTCCGCCGGGCGAGGAAGCCGACCTCGGGGTTGAAGTCGGGCGCGACCTCGGTGAAGCCGAGGCTGAGGCGGGCGCGTTCCGACTGGTGCTGGGCGCTGAGTCCGTAGGCGTGCGAGCCGCCCGGCCCCGCCGACACGAGGTCGTCGCCGGCGCCGCTGTCGGCCGCGAAGCCGCTCACCGTGCCGCCCTGTCCGATGCCCCAGCGCCCGTCGACGGCGACGGTCCGGTCGCCGTCGTCGCCCACCGCGAGGTCGCCGGTCCCGTTCCGGGTGACGACCATGGCCCCCACGTTCGACCGGTTGGCGAGGTCCTGGCGCACCCGGGCGACGGTGAAGTTCTGGCCCGGGGTCGCGTTCTCGTCACCCAGTTCGCCGATCGCCGCGGTCTGCATGTTGAGCAGTCCGATGTTGGTGTTGTTGCCCACCTTGCCCGACAGCCGCCCCCCGCCGATGATGGGAATCTGCTCGCCGCTCTCGCCGAGCCCGATGCGGCGGCTGAAGAACACGTCGACCGCCCCGGGCTGGCCGACCGAGAACAGGCCCGCGTTCTCGAGAAAGAACGGCCGCTTCTCGGGGAAGAACAACGTGAAGCGGTCGAGGTTGACCTGCTCGTCATCGACCTCGACCTGGGCGAAGTCGGTGTTGGCGGTCAGGTCGAGGGTCATGCTGGGGGTGATGCTGTATTTCAGGTCCGCCCCCAGGTCGCCGGTGTTGGAGCGGCTTCGGGTCTCCGTGCGGCGCAGGGTCGAGCCGAGGAGATAGGGCGTGAGCTGCAGGTTGCGCTGGGGCGGCACCACGATGCCCTGCAACTCGCCGGCCAGCGAGAGCCGGTTGAGGTTGAACTGACGCGGCAGGGGAGACCAGTACACCTGCTCGTTGTTCATGCGGATGTTGCGCTGGAAGTTCACGCCCCAGGTCTGGACCTCGGTGGTGGGGTAGCGCAGGGTCCGGAACGGAATCGCGATTTCGGCCGTCCACCCGATGTCGCTCACGCGGGTGACCACCTCCCACGCGCCGTCCCAGTTGACGTTGAGACCGCCGCCCGACCCGCGCTGCTGGCGGCTGTTGCTGGGGCGTCCGCTGCCCCCGCCCCCGAAGCGGCCGCTGCCCTGGCCCTCGTTGGTGAGCTGCGCGTCGTACTCGATGCCGGCGGGGTTGGTGCCGAAGACGAACCCGTTCTGGCCGTCCAGATAGGTGTCGAGGATGACCCGGAAGCTGTCGGTCTCGGTGAGCTCGGAGTCGCGGCGGCTGTCGGCGACGATGATCGTGCCCGGGTCCTCGGTGTAGCAGACCACCCCGAAGTAGATGGTGTCGGCGTCGTACACGATGCGGACCTCGGTGCGCTCCGAGGCGGCCCGGCCTTCGAAGGGCCGGCTCTGTACGAAGCCGGTGGCGAGCATCGCGCCTGCGTAGGCGGGGTCGCCCAGGACGTCGCCGTCCACCGCCGGCGGGCTCCCGACGCCGAGAGCGCGGACCAGCGGGAACCCCGCCGGGGTCAGCTCGCGCGACTCGACCCGGCGCAGGGCCGGGTCGGACTGCGGCCCGGACTGGGCCGCGGCGGGCGCGGGCGGGGCGAGCCACCAGAGGCCGAGGGCCGCGATGAGCGTCGAGACGCGAGACCGACGGAGCAGAGTGCCAGTCAAGAACGTGTTCTCCTGTCGCCGCCGGGGCGTCCCGGTCCGGCGACCTGTCAGTGATGGACAGCCGACCCGAGAGCCGCGCCCGTGCGACACCGGGCGGCCATTTTCTGCCCGTCGGTGACCGTTGGAGTGTATTACGGTTCGTATCGTCGCGTCGTTTAGCGGCCGAGCGCTCCGCTGGCCGCCAGGCCGCTGTCGAGGTTCAACCAGCGGCCGCTCTCGCGCAATAACGAACGCCGGGGACGTCCTGGAAGTGGGCGTCCTGGGTCCACAGAGTCGCTCTGCTGGCGCGTGCGGTGGCCAGGATGATCGCGTCGGCCATGGCGAGCTTGTGCTTGGGCGCGAGCCCGGCGGCTTCCAGGGCCAGGGCTGGAGAGAGGGCGATCTCCCGTCCCTGCCGCATCAACGCGGCCGCGCGGATCGCATCGTGTTCTCCCCGTTGGCGCAGGACGACGCGGAAGACCTCGTAGAGACTGATCGTCGGGACCAGGAGTCGGCTCTGGTCGGCAAGTGGCGCCTCGAAATGGCGTGCGTTGGGGCCGTCGGCGAGGTATTCCAGCCAGCCGGAGGAGTCGACGACGTGCAGCCCGTCCATCGGAGGGGCTCACAGGGGGCGGTCGGGCTCGTGCTCGACGCGAGTGTCGATGCCCGCGAGCCAACCTCGCATCTCGCCGATGTCGCGCACCGGCAAGAGCTCGATGCGGTCGCCGTACTGCACGACCTGGAGCCGCTGGCCCGCCACGAGGCCGAGAGACTCCCGCACCGCCTTGGGGATGACCACCTGGAACTTCGGAGATATTTTCACCTGATCCATGGTGTCCTCACCCTGGCATCGATCCACGAATCGCAATACACGTTCAGCCTAACACGGGCGCCGGCGGTGTCGCTCGTCACCGCCGGCCTCGCTCCCGGACGAGCCGCCGCCGCCGTCATGCGCTGGCGGTGTCGCTCGTCACCGCCGGCCTCCGTCCGGTCCGGTGGCTCGAATGCCAGCTCGTGGCGAGAGTCCCGCTGCATTCGAGCGGCGATGCATCCGCCTGACTGCGTTGCTCCTTTCACTGCGGGCTGCTGACGCTGTTCCGGCGTTCCCCGGTCGGCGCAGAACCGCAGGGTCGGCGCGTTGGCCGCACACGGTCGGCCGCACCTCGATCTTGGCGCGCGCGGGCGGAGTGCGTACCATAGGGGAGTCGGCGCGCTCCGCGAGCCTGCGCAGCCGATGGAAGGAGAGCTTGGCAATGAGCACGGCATGTCGCACCGCCTGCGCCGCGGCGGCCCTGGCCGGGATCGTCGTCCTCGCCGCGCCGACCGAGGCGCAGCACTACACCGGTCCCCGGACCCCGGACGGGCAGCCCGATATCCAGGGCGTGTGGACCAACTTCGACCCGACCCCGTTCGAGGCGCCCGACGAGGCGGACATCGAGCGGCTGGCCCCGCTGGCCGCGTGGTTCCCCGGCAGCAACCAGCCGCAGCGCATGCCGGCGATGCCCCAGTCCGTCGAGGACCGAGCCCGTCCTCCGCAGGGTCCGTGGGGCGACGGCCCCGGCGACGCCCTGCGCAACCAGCGGCGCCGGTCGATGATCGTCGACCCGCCGAGCGGCCGGCTGCCGGTCCGGGACGAGGCCCGGGCCATCCGCGACCAAAACCTGATTCACCTGACCGACTCGTGGCTGAACCACACCCCGTGGGAGCGGTGCATCACCCGCGGCGTACCGGGAGGTATCTTCCCGCCGGGCTACGGGGCAGGCTACCAGATTCTGCAGATTCCCGGCTACGTGGTGCTCTTCTACGAGATGATCCACGAGGCCCGCATCATTCCTGTGGACGACACCCCGCACCTGCCCGGCAGCATCCGCCAGTGGAACGGCGACGCGCGCGGGCGCTGGGAGGGCGATACCCTGGTGGTCGAGACCACCAACTACAACGACCAGGGCACCATCGGCACCAACATCGCGACCCGCGGCGTGCGGGGCATCCCCCAGAGCGAGAACCTGCGGGTGGTCGAGCGGTTCACGCGGAGCGGCGACGACACCATCAGCTACGAGGTGACCGTCGACGACGACACGGTGTTCACGTCGCCGTGGACCGTCGCCATGCCCCTGAACCGGGACACCACCTACCAGCTCTTCGAGTACGCCTGCCACGAGGGCAACTACGGGCTCGAGAACAGCCTGCGGGCGGGTCGGGCGGAAGATGCGGCGGCCGCGGCCACGCAACAGTGACGGCGTCAGCGGCGCTCTCGTGATTCGGGTCGGGCGGGGAGCGCAGGCGCCGCGGGTCCCTTCCGCCGCGCCTGCCCCCCGGCTCGCCCGGTAGCGTGTCGGCGCCCTCCGCGGCCTTGCCCGGACGGTCTGCCGGTGCGCCGTCCGGTCGTGGACTCGGCGCACCGCCGAGGGTCCGGCATGCCCGCATCCTGAGAGCCCGAGAGTCACAGGCAGCAGCGCCGCGTGGCGTGGCGGCGCCGTGTCCCAACCGACCCGTGCCGGCGATGGCGTCCCCCGCGGTGCGGCGCCCGATGCTCCCCGCGCCCGCACCTCGTCTCCGGAGTCGGCTCGTGTAGGATCCCCCGCGTGACTCACGACTACGTCATCGTCGGCGCGGGCACCGCCGGCTGTGTGCTCGCCAACCGGCTGTCGGCCGACCCGGATACCAGCGTGCTGCTGCTCGAGGCGGGAGGCAAGGACGACTATTTCTGGATCGACATCCCCGTCGGCTACCTCTACACCATCGGCAATCCCCGCACCGACTGGTGCTATCGCATCGAGCCCGACCCCGGGCTGAACGGCCGCACCATCCTGTACGCCCGCGGCCGCGTCCTCGGCGGCTGCTCGTCGATCAACGCGATGATCTACATGCGGGGCCAGCGGAGCGACTACGACCACTGGGCGTCGCTCGGCAACCGCGGCTGGGGGTGGGACGATGTGCTGCCGGTGTTCAAGCGGTCGGAGGACTACCAGCACGGCGCCGACGAGTGCCACGGGGTCGGCGGCGAGATGCGGGTCGAAGAGCGCCGAGTGAGCTGGGAGATCCTCGACGCGTGGCGCGACGCGGCCGAGGAGTGCGGCATTCCCAAGATCGCCGAGTTCAACCGGGGCGACAACTTCGGCAACGCCTACTTCCAGATGAACCAGCGCGGCGGCCGGCGGTGGAGCGGGGCCAAGGCGTACCTGCGCCCCGTCATGCACCGGCCGAACCTGACCGTGCGCATCGACGCGCAGGTGCGCCGCATGGTCGTCGAGTCGGGCGACGCGGGACGGCGTGCCACCGCGGTCGAGCTGGTCGGGGGGGAGCGGCTCGCGGCGCGGCGCGAGGTGATACTGGCCGCCGGAGCCATCGGCTCGCCGCAGATACTGCAGCTCTCGGGCATCGGTCCGGGACCCCTGCTGCAGGCGCACGGCATCGGGGTCGTCCACGACCTGCCCGGGGTCGGCGAGAACCTCCACGACCACCTGCAGATCCGCACCATCTACAAGGTGGAGAACACCGTCACCCTGAACGTGCGGGTGAACTCGCTGTTCGGCAAGGCGGCGATGGGGCTCGAATACCTGCTGTTCAAGACGGGGCCGCTGACGATGCCCCCGTCACAGTTGGGCGCCTTCGCGCGCAGCGATCCCTCGCAAGCATCGGCCAACATGGAGTGGCACGTGCAGCCGCTGTCGCTCGACAAGTTCGGCGATCCGCTGCACCGGTTCAACGCGATCACACCGTCGGTCGCCAACCTGCAGCCGACCAGCCGCGGGCACGTCCGCATCAGGGACGCCGATCCCCTGCAGGCGCCGGCCATCACCCTCAACTACCTGTCCACCGACGAGGATCTCCGGGTCGCGGTGGCCGGCCTGAGGTTCACCCGGCGCATCATGGCCGCGAACGCCCTCGCCCGGTTCGAGCCCGAGGAGTGGAAGCCGGGCCTCGCGGTCGAGAGCGACGAGGCGCTCGCCGAGGCCGCCCGGGACCTCGGCACCACCATCTTCCATCCCGTGGGCACCTGCAGGATGGGGAGCGACCGCCTCGCCGTCGTCGACGACCGGCTCGCGGTGCACGGCGTCGCCGGCCTGCGGGTCATCGACGCCTCGGTCATGCCGCGCATCACCTCGGGCAACACCAACGCCCCCACCGTGATGATTGCCGAGAAGGGGGCGGAGTTCGTGATTGCAGACGCGGCGGGATGAGGGGTTGGCGGCGGGTCGGGCCGTCCCGTCCCCGCGCGATGGCGCCAGGGAGCCGGCGGCATCGACGGCGAAGCCTCCCCCTGCGGATGACGCGCGAGGGAGCCGGCGGCATTCCCTGCACCGCCCCCGCGGTCGCCTGGTTCCGGGGTGAGGGCGCCCGGCGCTGGCGCCGGGGAACCTGCGGCATTCCCTCGCACCGCCCCCGCGGTCGCCTGGTTCCGGGGTGAGGGCGCCCGGCGCCGGCGCCGGGGAACCTGCGGCATTTCCTCGCACCGCCCCCGCGGTCGCCTGGTTCCGGCCGCCGCCATCGAGGCGCTGTCTTGAGCGTGACGATCATTCAGGTGGACGCCTTCACGGGCGAGCCGTTCGGCGGCAATCCGGCCGCCGTCTGCGTTCTGCCTCGGCCGGCGGACGGGGCGTGGATGCAGCGGGTCGCCCGCGAGATGAACCTGTCGGAGACCGCGTTCCTGGTCGGCCGGGGGGCTGGCGAGTACGACCTGCGGTGGTTCACGCCGGCCGTCGAGGTGGACCTGTGCGGCCATGCCACGCTGGCCTCCGCCCACGTCTTGTGGGAGGACGGTCACACGGCGGCGGACGCGCCTGCTGTCTTCCACACGCGTTCCGGCCGGCTGTCGGCGGTGCGGCGCCGCGAGTGGATCGAGATGGACTTTCCCGCCGAGCCGGCCGAGCCGTCGCCCACGCCGGACGGGCTCGCGGAGGCGCTCGGAGCCGAACCCGTCCACGTCGGCCGGAACCGTTTCGACTGCCTCGTCGAGGTCGACTCCGAGGCGACGGTACGGCGGCTCGCCCCCGACATCCGTGCCCTCGGCGCCTTGCCGGTTCGTGGCGTCATCGTCACCGCGCGCGGCGAGACGGAGGAGTTCGACTTCGTGTCACGCTTCTTCGCCCCCCGCGCCGGCGTCGACGAGGACCCCGTCACCGGATCGGCGCACTGTTGCCTCGGGCCCTACTGGCAGGGCAGGCTCGGCCGCGACGCGTTCACGGCGTGGCAGGCGTCGGCGCGGGGCGGGGTGGTGAGGGTCGCGGTGGTGGGCGACCGGGTGCTGCTTTCGGGGCAGGCGGTCACCGTCCTGCGCGGCGAGCTGCTGGCCTGATCGCCGGTTGCGAATCCAACCGCGGGAGCTTATCCGTCTCCGTCTCCGTTGCGCAGCGAACTGGCCGGGACGGGCGCGATCGTCCACGGTACGGCGCACGTGATTCCAGATGGCCGGTTCGGTCTGCCACTCGTCGATGACGCGGATTGTCACCGGCGAGCACGAGGGCGGGGTCGATGGCGGCGGCGAGTCGCGCCGGCCAGATGTGCAGCGTCGAGATGTGCTCGTGCCGGACGTTCTTTCTCGTGGACGGTGTCCGGTGCCCGGACGCGGGTCGGGCGCTCAGGTGCGCTCATGCCCGCCCTGCACTCGCTCCGGGCCGTCGCCCACCGCCTCGCAGGCAACCATCTCCCAGCCATGGAACACGACCGCCAGGCCGATGTGCCGCGCGGACGGATGGCGGCGGCGCAGATTTTCGTCCGCCAGGTAGCGCCGTACCTGTTCCGCGGCCTCGCGCGTCTTTTCTGCCACCACCGACTCGTCCAGAGACTCGCGCCGTTTCAGGTACTTGACTTCGAGCACGTAACCGAACACGGCGCCGGGGTGGCGGGCCACGAAGGGCTCCAGGTAGAGGTCGGCATGACCCTTGTTCAGCTCATGTTCCGCGTGGATCAGGAACTGGTCCACCAGGCTGAAGTGGGCGGCGAGAAAGGCGTGCACCACCTTTTCGCCGTCCACATAGTCGCGGATCCCGGTTTGGCGCCGAACGGCGTCGCGCAGATGTTCCAACGCCGGGCGCCAGACCCCGTCGCAGGCCATGTCGCGCACCAGACGGGAGAAATCGTAGGCGTCGACGGAGAACACGCTCACATCGTGCCAGGCGTCGCGCAGGTAGCCGTACATCAGCCGCCGGACGGTCTGGTTGGGAATGCCCAGGCGCGGCGGGTCGCGGGGGACGTCTTGAAAGCTCAGCAGGCCGAAGTAGTACAGCAGGGAGAGAAAGTTCTCCCGCTGGTCCAGCCGATCGAGCGGGAAACCGGGTTGCACCCGGGTGTCCACCCGTCCCTCGCCGATGACCTGCCGCAGCAGATCGAAGTTGCCGTTGAGTTGACGGCCGACCACGAGCAGATGGCGCAGCTTGCCGTAGTCGATGCGGGCGTTGGTGTCGATCAGCTCGTCGGGCATGGGCCGGTTCGGGACCGACTCGCACAGGTAGTAGAGGACCATGTCCGTGTTGTAGAGATCGCCGTCCGCCCGGCTGGCGAACCGGTAGCCGTTGTACCACTCCCGCATCACGTCCAGGGCGGCGTCCACGTCCTGGTCGAGCACGCCGTGGTCCCGATACAGTTCGAGCAGGCCCCGCACCTCGCCCTCGGTGAACC
>CBDATI010000050.1:0-33169 GCA_965199675.1 Vicinamibacterales bacterium
TCCATCGGGGAGGAGATCGCCCGCGCGTTGCAGGGGGAGCGGGACTACGGTCCGGACGTCATGCAGCTCCTGTACGTCGCCAACCGCTACGAGCGCAAGGCCGACCTGCTGCGCTGGCTCGAGGCGGGGATCATCGTCGTCTGCGACCGGTACGTGGCCTCGAGCGTGGCCTACGGCGAAGCGCAGGACCTCGACGTCGAGTGGCTCACCGAGATGCAGCGGTTCCTGCCGCCCCCTGACGTCACTTTCCTGCTCGACATCCCCCCCGAGCTCGCCGCCACCCGGAAGTCGATCGGGCTCGACCGTTACGAGCGGGACCTCGCGCTGCTCACGCGCGTCCGGACCAGTTATCTGCGCCAGGCGGAGCAGGACGGCTGGATCGAGGTGGACGGCAGCGGCGGCAAGGCTGAGGTCGCGGACGCGATCATGGCGGCGCTCGGCGCGCGGCTCGCGCCAGCGTGAGCGCCCGCACCTCGCGGGCCCCGGCCCGCCGCAGGACGCGGGCGCAGGCGTCGAGCGTCGCTCCGGTGGTGGTGACATCGTCGACGAGCAGCACGCAGGCTCCCTCGACCGCCGCCCCGCCCGACCGGACGCCGAAGCGCCGGGCGGGGGCGAAGGCCCCCCGCACGTTGACGCGCCGCCGGCTCGCCGGGAGTTCCGTCTGCGGCGCCGTGGCCCGGATGCGCCGCAGGGCCCCGACGACCGGGAGGCCGAGCTGGACGGCGAGCTCCGCCGCCTGATTGAAACCCCGCGCCCGCTGCCGCCGCGGGTGCAGCGGGACCGCCACCGCGCAGTCGACGCCGTCCAGTATTCCCGCCCCGGATTCCCGCATCATTCCCCCCAGGCGAGGTGCGAGGGTATGGCGCTGCTCGTACTTGAGGACGTGCACGAGGCGGCGGAGGATGCCCTCGTACGGCCCGGCCGCTCGTCGTCGGGCGATCAGCGCGTGCGGTTGCCGGCAGCGGCGGCAGCGCGTGGGCGACGCGGCCGCCGTCGGCGCGGCGGGCAGCGGATCGCCGCAGCGGTCGCAGACGGGCGGGGTGATGCGGGGCACGGCCTGCCAGCACGCCGCGCAGACCGGCCCTCGCGTGGGCGCGTCGAGCACGGTCCCGCACGCGGCGCAGTCCGGGGCCAGGACCACCGCGAGCAGGGCGTCGAGGCCCGGCCGCCCCGCCTCCGCGAGGCGGCGGGCCATCCGCGCCGGCGCGTGGCTACATCTCCCGGCGGACGGCGTTGCCCCAGAGCCGCTCGAGTGCGTAGAAGCGTCGGGTGTCCGGCGTGAACACATGGACGATGAAGTCGAAGCAGTCGATCAGCACCCAGTTGGCTTCTGCGTAGCCCTCGACGTTCGATGGCCGTACACCGCGCGCCTTGAGCCTGGCGAGTATGCCGTCGACTATCGCGGTGACCTGACGCGGGCTGTGGCCCGAGCAGATCAGGAAATGGTCGGTGAAGGCATCGGGCTCGCGCAGGTCGAGGACCAGCAGATCGTCCGCCTTCCGGTCTCGCGCCGCTTCGACCGCCTCGATCAGCGGTTCCGGCAGCGACTCGGTCGCCGTCCCGAGTGATGCGGCCTCGTCGTCAGTCATGCAACTCTCTTGCCAGCGGGTCGCGCGTGTAGAGCCGCCGGCGGTGGATGTACGCGGCCACCGCCTCGGGCACGTGTTCCTCCAGCCGGCGTCCGTTCGCCAGACACGTGCGGATGTCGCTCGACGAGATGTCGGGCGTGTCGCCGTCGATCAGGAACACGACCGGCGTGCGGAGGGTTCCTTCGGCATGCGGGTCCGTGTCGTTCGTGACCATCCGCAGACGCGGCCGCACGGCCGGGAGGACGTCGGCGAGCGCGCTCACCGGGTAGCCCGGACGGGAGACGACCACGAAGTGGGCAGTGTCGAGCAGGCGCGGATAGTCGTGCCAGGCGGCGATGTCGGCGAAGGCGTCGGCCCCGACGATGAAGTACAGGGACGTGCGCGGATGTCCCCGCTCGTGGAGCCGGCGCAGGGTCGTCGCGGTGTAGGAGGGCTCGTCGGCCGTCAGCTCCAGGTCGCACGGCTCCAGGGACGGGTCGTCCTGCGCGGCGAGGGTCACCATGGCCAGCCGGTCGGCGTCGCTGGCCCGCGCGGGTCGCTTCCGGTGGGGCGAGAACCGGGAGGGCAGCATGAGCACGCGGTCGAGCCGCAGGCGCCGTCGCGCCACCGCCGCGGTGGCGAGGTGGCCGAGGTGAACGGGGTCGAATCGCCCTCCCAGGATGCCGGTGCGTCGGGTTGTCGCACTCATTCGGGTGTCGCCCGCCCGTCGTCGCCTGATGGATCCGCCCGGCCCCCGACCGACTCTCCGGGCGCTCGCCGTGCGCGAGGGCGCGGGCTCCCGGGCGCGGCTTCGATGGCGCCGTCCGAGTCGCGGAAGCGGGCCCAGACGGCCTCGAGAAGGCCGGCGACTCCCTCTCCCGTGACCCCGGAGATGGCGTGGAGGTCGATGCCGCGGCGTCTCGCGTGAGCGCGGAGCCGTTCGAGCCGGTCCGGTTCGTCGAGCGCGTCGACCTTGTTCGCCGCGACGACCTGGGGCTTGTCGGACAACCGGTCGCGAATCACGTCGCCGGCGCCGTCCTTCTCGAAGGAGGCCAACTCGCGGCGGACGACCTCGAAGTCCTCGCACGGGTCCCGTCCGCTGAGCGACGAGACGTCGACCAGGTGCACGAGGACGCGGGTGCGTTCGAGGTGAGCCAGGAACCGGTGCCCGAGGCCGTGCCCGGCGTGCGCGCCCGCGATCAGGCCGGGCACGTCGGCGACCACGAAGCTCCGGTCGTCGCCGAGGTCGACCACGCCGAGGTTGGGGCTCAGGGTGGTGAAGGGATAGTCCGCTATCTTCGGCCGCGCGGCGGAGATGCGGGCGATGAGCGTCGACTTCCCGGCGTTCGGGAAACCGACCAGTCCCACATCTGCGAGGAGCTTGAGCTGGAGCCGCAGGCGCCGCTGCTCTCCCGGCCGCCCGGGCTCGGTGCGCCGCGGGGCCTGGTTGGTCGCGCTGACGAAGCGGCGGTTGCCGCGGCCCCCGCGCCCCCCGCGGGCGACGATGACGCGCTGCCCCGGCTCGACGAGGTCCGCCAGCGCTGCGAGCGTGTCGTCACGGTGCTCGAAGGCGACGGTGCCCGCCGGAACCTCGAGCCGGAGGTCCCGGCCGTTGCGGCCCGTACGGGTCGACCCGCTGCCGTGGGCGCCGCGCTGCGCCGAGTAGGTCGGATGGAAACGGTAGTTGACGAGCGTGTTCAGGTGGGGGCTGGCGACGAGGTAGACAGAGCCGCCGTCGCCGCCGTCACCGCCGTCGGGTCCCCCCCGGGGCGCCGACTTCTCGCGGCGAAAGCTCAGGCACCCGTGACCGCCGTCACCGGCGGTCACGTGGATGTCGACCTCGTCGACGAACATGCCTGAAGGAGTTCGGATTCCTGGCGGCCGGTTTGCGAGGGCCCGCGTTCGCGGGGACGGCAGGACGCCGGCCCTACGACTCCAGCGGCAACACGCTGATGGCCCGTCCCCGGCCGCCGTGATCTTCGAATCGTACGCGGCCGGCAATCTTGGCGAAGAGCGTGTCGTCCTTGCCGATGCCGACGTTGAGGCCGGGACGGAATCGCTGTCCGCGTTGCCGCACCAGGATCGAGCCGCCGGTGACGATGTTGCCGTCGAAGCGTTTCACGCCCAGACGCTGGGCGTTGCTGTCACGGCCGTTTCGCGAGCTGCCTTGTCCCTTCTTGTGCGCCATGACTACCTCAGTCGGATTGGGAGATGTCGCTGATGCGCACCCTGGTGAGATCGGCGCGGTGCCCGCGCGTGCGCCGCATTCCCTTGCGACGCTTGTGCCTGAACACCCGGATCTTCGGTCCGCGGTCGTGCGAATCGACGAATCCGGTGACGGTCGCTCCGGGAACGGTGGGGTTGCCGGCGGCGACCGAGCCGTCGTCGCGGCCGATCAGCAGCACCTGGTCGAACGTGACCGTCTCCCCGGGCTCCGTGCCCATCCGATCGATATCGAGAACCTGCCCCGGCTCCACCCTGTACTGGTGCCCGGAAGCTTGAATGATGGCGTACACGCGCTTGGACCTTTCGTTCGTATGCGGAGGCGCTCGGACGCCTCATGCCAACGATACAGGGTACTCGCGACCGGCGCGCCTGTAAAGCTGCCTCGCTTCCGCCGCCGCCCGGAAGCCCGACGCGGGAACCTCGCCACGCGCGATGCGGGGGCCAAGGTCGCGTCCGCGGCGGGTCAGCGGAGGAGCGTGCGGGTTCCCCGTACGCTCTGGGTGCTGAATGCCCCGAGCACGGACGGCAGCAGCCGGTCCATCAGCTCGAAATAGGACGACAGGGCGGGCGTGTTCTGCGACGCGTCGTAGAGGATTTCCTCGCGGTGGCGTTCGGTGTAGAGCGTCGTTCCCGTGGAGCCGTCGATGAAGATGAATTTCGGGCTCAGGACGAAGCCGCGGCGGTCGCGATAGGTGCGCACGGGAACCGTGCGGCGGCGCCCGAACGAGTCGTAGACCTCTCGCTGGCTCGTCACCATGCCCGAACGGGCGTGCGGAGAGAAGTAGATGGTGCCGGTCAGGATGAGCGGTTCCTGGTGCTCCTCGCCCAGGTCGCGCCAGAACCCGATGTTGGCGAAGATCGTCTCGTAGCTCTCCAGATCTTCTTCGCTCATCGAGTCGTCGTCTTCGATGGGATCGACGTCGCCGGACTCCTCGGCCGGCTCGACCTCGTCGGGGGCGGAATCGTCGCGCGGTTCCGGCCCGCCCCCCTGATCGGCCGAGATCTCGAGCAGCGGCAGGACGTCGGCGTCGACGACCTGCAGTTCCGAGTTGCGGCGAAGCTGGCTGCGGAGCAGCCGGGCCGTCTCGAGGTTGGCGTCGACATCTTCCGAGCCGCCGGAGACGAAGCCGGCGATCAGCACCCGCTGGAACCGGGAGATGTCCAGCTTCGGCGTCAGCGGTGTCTCGATGGCGACGTCGTAGAACGAAGTGCACCCGGCGAGCAGCCCGACACAACCGAGACTAGCGAGAGCTTTGGCTGACACGGTCACTCACTTCCAGGAAGAGGTCGTAGTTCTGCTCGATGGCCAGGTTGTCGGGAGCGAGGTCGAGAGCGGTCTCGTACGCCTCGCGCGCCTGGTCCAGGAGTCCCTGCTGCTCGAAGGCGATGGCCAGGTTGTTCCACGCCTGGGCGTAGGTCGGATCGATGTCGATGGCGCGCTCCCAGCGGAAGATGGCCTCCTTCCAGAGGCCGCGCCTGGCCACCTCGATGCCGAAGTCGACCTGCGCCTGCGCGTGCGACCGATCCTGTGCGCGGGGCGCGGTTGCGCCGGCGCCGATGACGAGGGCCAGTACGACAAGTGTCGTTCGCATCGCTCGAATCCACTATAGCCAGTCGCCCATCGTCGGCGCAAGCCTGAGCAGGCGGGGAGCACGAAGGCCGGGGCCGCAGCAAGGCGGCCCCGCGGTATACTGCGGAGCAGGTCGGGCACGCCGGTTGCGCGTTGAGCGCGGTCGGGGTGCCGTGCGCCGGGCGGATCCGTCCGGGCGTCTCCTCGAGCTCAACGCTGCTTCATCCGCGGCGCCGTCGTGCGATTCCCGGAGGGGTCGTTCGCGGCGGAAGCCGCTGGGCGCACGCGCCGCGCGCCCGGGAGACGAGGACGATGACGCTCGACGACTGGGTCGCCCTGGCCATGCTCTGGTGGCGTGGCCGCGGTCGCCGCGTCATCGCGAGCTGGCTTGCGGACCCGCATGGCGCGGCCCGGCTCGGCCGCGAGCCCGATGCCGCGCTCCCGGCTGTCGTCGCGGGAATCGCTTCCCGGTTGGCGAACCCCGGACGGTTGGCGGCAGCGCGGGACCAGGCCGAGGCCGCGATGGCGGCGGCGACGGCGGTCGGCATCGAGGCCGTTCCGTGGTCGGACCCGCGGTATCCGGCTCTGCTGGCCGCGATCGCGGACCCGCCTCCGGTCCTGTGGCTGCGCGGCGACGTGACCGCCGTCGAGGGGCCGGCGGTCGCCATCGTCGGCTCGCGCGCCGGCACCGTCTATGCCTGCGGGGTCAGCCGCAGCCTCGCATCCGATCTGGCGTCGCGGGGCGTCGTCGTCGTCAGCGGGCTGGCGCGCGGGGTCGATTCCGCCGCGCACCGGGGCGTGCTCGCGGCGGGCGGGCGGACCATCGCGGTGCTGGGGTCGGGCGTCGATGTCGTGTATCCGCCCGAGCACGCGGGCCTCGCGGACGACATCGCCCGGCGCGGGCTGCTCGTGAGCGAGCTCCCGCCGGGGACCACCCCGCGTCCGGCCTATTTTCCGTTGCGCAACCGCCTCATCAGCGGCCTGTCCCGGGCGGTTGTCGTGGTGGAGGCCTCCGAGCGCAGCGGATCGCTGATCACCGCCCGCCTCGCCCTCGAGCAGGGGCGCGAGGTGATGGCGGTGCCGGGGAACGTACTGACGGGCCGGAACCGCGGCGCCCATGCCCTGCTCAGGGACGGCGCCAGGATCGTCGAGACCGCGGACGACGTCGTCGAGGAACTCGGCCTGTCGGTGGGTGGCGCCTCGGGAGAGGCCGCTGCGGCGGGGTCTCGGAGCGTGGACGCATCGGGGGACGCGCTCGATCCTGTTCTGCGCCACATGGACGCGGGGGAGGTCTACGGCATCGACGAGCTCGCCGCCCGGAGCGGCCTCGACAGCGCGGCGTTGCTCGCCCGGCTCACCGACCTGGAGCTCCAGGGGCGGATTGCCCGCGCCGGCGCCGGCCAGTTCGTGCGGGCCGGAGTGGTAGTTTAGTTGGCCGCCTGCGGCGAGCGTCGTCGCTGTCTCGACGTGGTTCGCGGGTTGCCGGCGACCCGACGGGCGCTCCTCACGCCTCGTCAGGCAGCGCCCCCCGCTTCCGTACAATGCGGGGTTTCACCACCGGCGGTCAGGACCGGTTCGCGGGGGGAGTGGGGAGGAGCGCAGGCGCCTTCGGGAACGGCGACGGATATTCCACCCCGCTTCCGTGCAATGCGGGGTTTCACCACCGGCGGTCAGGACCGGTTCGCGGGGGGAGTGGGGAGGAGCGCGGGCGCCTTCGGGAACGGCGACGGATATTCCACTCTCGACAGTCCGCGTTACAGTAAGAGCCATGGCACGATCCCTGGTCATCGTCGAGTCGCCGGCCAAGGCCCGCACCATCAACCGCTATCTGGGCCCCGAGTACCTCGTCAAGTCGAGCGTGGGGCACATTCGTGATCTCCCCGTCGGCGGCAAGGGCGGCGCCCGCGAACGGCGTCCTGCGTCGGCGGGGAAGGCCGCGAAGCGCCCGACCCCGGTCCAGCGCGAGCGGCGGGCGCGGCGCCAGCTCGTGCGCCGGATGGGCGTCGATCCGGACAACGGCTGGCGCGCCACCTACGAGGTCCTGCCGGGCAAGGAGAAGGTCGTCGGCGAGCTCAAGCGGCTGGCCGGCAAGACCGATCCCGTCTATCTCGCCACCGACCTCGACCGCGAGGGGGAGGCGATCGCCTGGCACCTCCAGCAGGAGATGGGCGGCGACCCCGCCCGCTTCCGGCGGGTGGTGTTCAACGAGATCACCGGCAACGCCATCCGCGAGGCGTTCGCGCAACCCAAGGCGATCGACGAGAACCGGGTGAACGCGCAGCAGGCGCGGCGGTTCCTCGACCGCGTGGTCGGCTTCGAGGTCTCCCCGCTGCTCTGGGCGAAGGTCGCGCGCGGCCTGTCGGCGGGCCGGGTGCAGTCGGTGGCGGTGCGGCTCGTGGTGGAGCGCGAGCGGGAGATCCGCGCCTTCGAGCCCGAGGAGTACTGGGAGGTCTTCGCCGACCTGACGCGCGAAGGCGGCGCGGACCCCTGCCGCTTCCAGGTCGTCAAGGCCGACGGTCGGGCCTTCCGGCCGCGTAACCGGGAGGGAGCGGAGGACGCCCTCGCGCGTCTCCGCCCCGAGGCGTTCACGGTCGCGGGGGTGGAGAACAAGCCGACGACGTCCCGGCCCTCCGCGCCGTTCATCACCTCGACCCTGCAGCAGGCCGCCTCGACCCGTCTCGGGTTCGGGGTGCGGAAGACGATGACGCTGGCCCAGCGTCTGTACGAGGCGGGCCACATCACCTACATGCGCACCGACGCCACGACCCTCTCGCGCGAGGCGGTCACCGGCGTGCGCGGGTACATCGACGACACCTACGGCCCGAAGTACCTGCCGGCGAAGCCGACCGTCTACCCCAGCAAGGCGGGCGCCCAGGAGGCGCACGAGGCAATCCGGCCGACGGATGTGGCGGTGCTGCCGGAGGCGCTGTCCGGCGCCGACGCCGACGGCCGACGCCTCTACGACCTGATCCGGCGTCAGTTCATCGCCTGCCAGATGACCCCGGCGCAGTACCTCAGCACCACGGTGACGGTGGAGGCGGGTCCGTTCGAGCTGAAGGTGCGGGGACGCGTGGTCCGGTTCGACGGCTTCACGCGGGTGATGCCGCCCGCGTCGCGCAAGGGCGATCTGGCCGAGGTGCCGTCCTACGCGGCGGGCGAGCGGCTCGACTGCGTGAAGCTCGATCCCGTCCAGCACTTCACCAAGCCCCCGCCCCGCTACAGCGAGGCGAGCCTCGTGCGGGAGCTGGAGAAGCGGGGCATCGGGCGGCCGTCCACCTACGCCGCCATCATCTCGACGATACAGGAACGCGGCTACGTGTCGCTGAAGATGCGCCGGTTCTACGCGGAGCGGATCGGCGAGCTCGTCACCGATCGCCTCGTCGAGAGCTTCTCCGACCTCCTCGACTACTCGTTCACCGCGGGCATGGAGCGCGACCTCGACAAGATCGCCGCCGGCGACCGCGAGTGGATCCGCGTGCTCGACACGTTCTACCGCGATTTCTCCGGCAAGCTGGCGGCGGCGGCCCGGCCCGACGGCATGCGGCCCAACACGCCGACGGAGACTGGGATCGCCTGCCCTGCCTGCAGCCGCCCGATGCAGATACGGTCTGCGAGCACCGGGGTGTTCCTGGGGTGCTCCGGTTACGGGCTGCCGCCCAAGGAGCGCTGCAAGCAGACCGTCGATCTGACGCCGGCCGACGAGGCGGCCGACGCGGACCGGGACGACGAGGGCGAGAGCCGGGCCCTGCGGGCGAAGCGCCGTTGCCCGACGTGCGGGACGGCGATGGACAGCTACGTCGTCGACGCCCGGCGCAAGCTGCACGTGTGCGGCAAGAACCCCCACTGCGCCGGCCACGAGGTCGAGGAGGGGACGTTCAGCGCCGGTGCGGCCTCCGAGCGGACCATCGCCTGCGACCGTTGCGGGGCGGAGATGCCGCTGCGGTCGGGGCGGTTCGGCAAGTTCTTTGGCTGCTCGAACCGCGAGTGCGGGAATACGCGCAAGCTGCTCCGCAACGGCGAGCCGGCGCCCCCGAAGGCCGATCCGGTGCCGATGCCCGAGCTGCGGTGCGAGAAGGTGGACGACCACTACGTGCTGCGCGACGGCGCCGCCGGGGTGTTCCTCGCCGCGAGCGGCTTTCCGCGCCACCGGGAGACGCGCGCCCCCAAGGTGTCGGAGCTCCGGCCCCACGCCGACGAGCTCGACCCCAAGTTCCGCTACCTGCTCGATGCGCCGGCCGAAGACCCCGAGGGGCGGCCCGCCGTCATCCGGTTCTCGCGGAAGGCGGGCGAGCAGTACGTGACCTCGGAGGAAGGCGGCCGGGCCACCCGGTGGCGCGCCTTCTACCGCGACGGCCGCTGGGTCGAGGAACAGCCGCCCGCGAAGGCGGCCCCGAAGGGCAAGCCGAAGCGGCCGGGCGGCCGCGCGCGGCGGGTGGCCTAGGAGTCTGCGCGGTTGAGCGGCGGGCTCCCGCAGCGTTTTTCGACCACCGGCCACCGGCCGTCAGGAGTTGCGCTTGATACACATCATCGGCGGGGGGCTCGCAGGCAGCGAGGCGGCGTGGCAGGCGGCGCGGCAGGGCGTCCCCGTCACCCTCTGCGAGATGCGGCCGGTACGGCCGACGGCCGTCCATCACACCGACCGGCTCGCCGAGCTCGTGTGCAGCAACTCGTTCCGCGCCGACCAGATCGAGAACGCGGTGGGGCTGCTCAAGGAGGAGATGCGGCGGCTCGGGTCGCTCGTGATCCGAGTGGCCGACGAGACCCGCGTGCCGGCGGGCGGCGCCCTCGCGGTCGATCGGGCCCGGTTCGCGCAGGGCATCACCGCGGCCCTCGAGCAGGAACCGCTGGTGACCATCCGGCGCGAGGAGGTCCGGGACCTTTCCCGCGCCGGCAATCCCGACGAGCCGGTCGTCGTGGCCACCGGCCCGCTGACCTCGCCCGACCTGTCGGCCGCCGTTGCGGCCCTCGTGGGCCGGGAGCACCTCTATTTCTACGACGCGATCAGTCCGATAGTCCTGGCCGAGTCGATCGACCGGCGCATCGCGTTCCGGGCGTCGCGCTGGGGGCGGGACACGCCGGCCGCCGCGGCGCCGCCCGACACGGCCGACGTCGCCTCCGCGGGCGCTGTCGTTGCCGCCGGAGGGGGCGTCGCCGCCTGCGGTACGGACGACGGACAGGGCGATTACCTGAACTGCCCGATGACGGAGGTCGAGTACCGGGCCTTCCACCGGGCCGTATGCGGGGCCGAGCTCGCGGCCCTGCACGCCATCGACCAGGGACGCTTTTTCGAGGGATGCCTGCCGATAGAGGTGATGGCGCGGCGTGGCGAGGATACGCTGCGGTTCGGCCCCATGAAGCCGGTGGGTCTCACCGACCCTCGGACCGGGCGGCGGCCGTACGCGGTGGTGCAACTGCGGCAGGACACCCTGGCCGGAGACCACTACAGCCTCGTGGGGTTCCAGACCCAGCTCAAGTGGGGCGAGCAGAAGCGCATCTTCCGCACGATTCCCGGCCTCGAGCAGGCCGAGTTCGTCCGGTTCGGCATGATCCACCGCAACACCTACATCAACGGACCGGCCGCCCTGCTGCCGACGTGGCAGTCGCGGCATCGGCCCGGTCTCTTCTTCGCCGGCCAGATCTCGGGGGTCGAGGGCTACGTGGAGTCGGCGGCGAGCGGGCTGATTGCGGGGCTGAACGCAGCCGCCCTCGCGCGGGGGCGCGCGCCCGCGACGCCGCCGAGGACCACCGCCATCGGCGCGCTCGGCCACTACGTGTCGCACGCCGCCGCGGCCGACTACCAGCCGTCCAACATCGCGTTCGGTCTCATCCCGGTGACCGGCGACGTTCCGCGTCGCCGCCGCGAACGCCGGCGCGCGGTGGCCGAGCGGGCTCTCGCGCAGATCGCGGAATGGCAGGCGGCCCGAGAGGGCCCGGGTGGCGCCGGTGAGGACGCATCTGCGGCAGTTCCTGGACTACCTGCGGTTCAACCGCAACCTGTCGCCGCGGACCGTCCGCGCGTATGAGAGCGATCTGAACCAGTACCTCGAGTTCCTCGAGCGGCGCCTCGATCGTCCCGCGGACCGCATCGCCCCTGCCGACATCGACTATCCCGCGGTGCGCGCATTCATGCGCGAGCAGTACGACCGCGGACAGGCGCGCTCGTCGTCGGCGCGGCGCCTCGCCGCGATCCGCGCATTCGGCCGCTACCTGCGGCGCGAGGGGCGCGTCGAACGCGACCCCGGGGCGCTCATGGCGGCCCCGAAGCAGGAACGCAAGCTGCCGGCGCGCCTCGGGGAGCGCGAGATGGAGCGGATGATCGAGGCTCCCGACGTCTCGACCGCGCTGGGGCGTCGCGACCGCGCCATCCTCGAGCTGTTCTACGCTTCGGGTCTCCGCCTCAGCGAGCTGGCGGGGCTGGGCCTCGACGACGTCGACCTCGGCAACCGGCTCGTGCGGGTGCTCGGCAAGGGCGGCAAGGAGCGCATCGTGCCGTTCACCCGCGCCGCTGCCGCCGCCCTGCGCGCATGGCTCCCCGATCGCGGATCTCTCGTGCGCCGGGGCGACGGCGCGGCCCCGGCGTCCGGCCGGCGGGAGGGCGCGGCGGCCGAGCCCCTGTTCGTGAACTACCGGGGCGGGCGCCTCTCCACCCGCAGCGTCGACCGCCTCGTGCGGCGCTACGCGGCGTCGACCACCACTCGCTACGGCATCAGTCCCCACGCCCTCCGGCACTCATTCGCCACCCATCTCCTCGAGCGGGGCGCGGACCTGCGCGCCATACAGGAGATGCTCGGTCACGCGCGCATCAGCACCACCCAGCGCTACACCCACGTCAGCGCGGCGCAGCTCCTGTCGGTCTACAAGAAGACCCACCCGAAGGCGTAGCGCGGCGCACCGGTCGGCCGTCAGGCCTGACCCGAGTCGCCGTCGCCCTGCTGCAGCGCCTCCCACTGCCCCATCAGGTCGCCGACCTCCCACATCAGGTTCTGGTGCTCGTCGACCACCGGCTGGGCCGCGGCGCGGTTGTCGTAGAACCCGGGGGAAGCCATCGTGGCCTCGATCGCCTTGATCTTGCTCTCGCGCTCGGCGATGCGCCGCTCGAGCTCGCCGATGCGCTTCTCCCGGGCCGCCTGCGCCCGCTTGAGGCGGCGCTCGGTCTGGGCGCGCTGCCGGCGTTCTTCCCGGCCCTGCCGCCCGGTCTGCCGCGCCGCGCGTTTCGCGGCGGGCGCGGGCTCGGCGCCGCCGGCGGGCGCGGGCTCGGCGGCTCGCCGAGCGGTGGCGGCCGGCGACGGCTCGGTCCCGCGCCCCGCCGCCTCGCGGTGGGCCTTGCTCCATCGGAACTCCTCGTAGGTGCCCGGATAGCGCACGGCGGCACCCTGGCCGACCTCGATGACGGTGGTGGCGAGCCGGTCGACGAAATACCGGTCGTGGGAGACGAAGAGGAGGGTGCCGTCGAAGTCGGCGAGGGCGTCGAGGAGGACGTCGGTGGAGTCGATGTCGAGGTGGTTCGTCGGCTCGTCGAGGAGCAGGGTGTTGGCGGGGCACAGGAGCATGCGCGCCACCGCGAGCCGGGTGCGCTCGCCTCCCGAGAGCACCCGAACCGGCTTGGTCACGTCGTCGCCCGAGAACAGGAACCCGCCGAGGATGTTGCGGATGGCGGGAAGCATGTCGACCGACGATGCGGCGCCGAGGGTGTCGTAGACGGTCAGGTCGGGGTCGAGCCGCGTGGCCTCGTCCTGTGCGAAGTACTGCGCCACGAGGTTGTGGCCCTCGACCCGCGTCCCCCGGTCGGGGGCCTCCGCCGCCGACAGCATGCGCATCAGGGTCGACTTGCCGGCGCCGTTGGGCCCCACGATCGCGATGCGGTCGCCCCGCACCACGTGCACGTCCACATCGTCGAGGACCACGGTCGAGCCGTAGGCTTTCCGGACCCCCTGCAGCTCGAGCGCCACGCGTCCGCTCTTCCGGCACGCGGGGAACGAGAAATGCACCCGCTTGCGTTCCGGCGGCACCTCGATGGGGATCATCTTCTCGAGCATCTTCACCCGGCTCTGGACCTGCGCGGCCTTCGTCGCCTTGTAGCGGAACTTGTCGATGAAGTGCCGGATGCGTGCGATTTCCTCGTCCTGCCGCTTCTTCTGCTCGCGCAGCGCCGCCACCCGCGCGTCGCGCTCGACGAGGTACCCGGAGTAGGTGCCGACGTAGGGCGTCAGGCCGCGCCGGTCTATCTCGACGATGCGGGTCACCACCCGGTCGAGGAAGTACCGATCGTGGGACACGAGCACCAGGGCGTGCGGATAGTCGGCGAGGTAGTCCTCGAGCCAGTCGCGGGCCTCGAGGTCGAGGTGGTTCGTGGGCTCGTCGAGCAGCAGCACGTGGGGCCGGCGGAGGATCAGCTTGGCGAGGGCGATGCGCATCTGCCAGCCGCCGGAGAAGGTCTCGCTGGGTTTGTCGAAGTCGTCCGGTGAGAATCCGAGCCCGTCGAGGACCCCGGCGACCCTGAGGTCGATGCCGTAGCCGTCCTCGTCCCGAAAGCGGTGTTGCAGCTCGCTGTAGCGCTCCAGGATGGCGTCGTGCTCCTCGCGCGAGTACCGGGAGTCGGCGAGCTGATGCTCGAGCTCCTCCATGGTCCGCTGGACGTCCAACAGCGGCTGGAACGCGGTGCGGACCTCGTCGACGAGCGAGCGTCCCGAGTGGCCGAGGCCGTCCTGCGGAAGATAACCGACGGTCAGCCCGCTGCGCTTCGTGATCTGCCCGGTGTCCGCCTCGTCGAGGCCGGCGAGCATCCGCAGCAGCGTCGTCTTGCCCGATCCGTTGGGGCCGCACAGGCCGACGCGGTCGCCCGCCGATACCTGCCAGGTGACCCGTTCGAACAAGGTGCGGCCGCCGAACCCCTTGGTCAGCGACGACAGTTGGAGCATCGAGGTCTTCTTCGGTCAGGAGGCGGTCTGGCGGTGGATGTTCCGGTTGCGGCCGGCGCCGGCGAGAAGCCCCGGAATGATACCGCACCGGCCGGCGGCGATCCGGAGGTGAGCCGCGCGGGCCCTGCATCGGTCCGAAGTTGGAGGCGGAACACACGCGCTGCGGGGTCGTGCCCGCAGACCGTTTCGAGCCGGGCGGCGTCTAATCGTTCGAGTCTTCCATGCGGTCCGCAGGCGGCAGGGGGTGGGAGACGGAGGGCGCCGCGCCGGGCGTCGGAGGGGCGGACGCACGGTCTGGAACCTGTCACGGAAGCGACACGTCAGCAACGAGTGCGACATGATGAGCGCGACGCGGGCGGCGGCCGTGGGCATGCAGAGAACCGACGAGGAGCTGGTCGCGCTGGCGACGGCCGGCGATCCCGATAGCTTCAACCAGTTGATCGTTCGCTGGGAACGGTCGATCTTCGCGCTGGCGTTCCGCGTCCTCGGCCGGGAGGAGGACGCCCGCGACGTCTGTCAGGAGACCTTCCTCCGGGCATTTCGCAGCCTCAAGGGGTTCAAGGGCCAGTCGAAGTTCTCGTCGTGGCTGTACCGGATAGCCTTGAATCTGTGCCGCGACTGGATGCGCCGGGAACGACGCTCGGCGAGCCTCGCGCCGCTCGACGAGGAGGCGGAGCCGGCCCGGTCGCCGGCCGAGACGGCCGAGGACCACGCGTTGCGCCAGGACATGAGGCGCGTCATCACGGAGGCGATGTCCGCCCTGTCCGACGATCAGCGTATCACCATCGTGCTCAAGGAGTACCATGGCCTGACGTTTCGGGAGATTGCCGACCTGCAGGGGGTGTCCGTTGAGCACCGTCAAGACGCGACTCTATCAGGGGCTCGGGGTCCTGCGGAGGCAGTTGCAGCGGGATGGCGTGCGCGGGGCCGCCGATCTGGTCGGGGGGCGAGCGCTCGAAGCCGCGCCGCGCCCGCGGTTGGCCGCGGTAGTCAACGGAGCGTCGCGACAACGATGAGCGAGAAGAGCAGTTGTGACGATGAGCGAGAAGAGCAGTTGTATCGAGAAGGAGGCATTGGTCGACTACCTCTATGAGGAGTCCGATGCCGATGCGCGCCGCGGGATCGGCGCGCACCTTCGGTCCTGTGCACGCTGCGCCGGCGAGATGGAGTCGCTGATGGTCGTGCGGCAGACCATCGAGGCCTGGGAGCCTCCCGACGCGGACCTCGGGTTCCGCGTGGTGGCGGAAGCGAGCCGGCCGCGCGCGCGCATCTTCCGGCGTCCGGCCTGGGCGCTGGCCGCCGCCGCCGTGCTGGCGGTGGCGGCGGCGCTGATCGTCCGGCCGGAGGTCGAGGTGCGGAGCGGCGAGATGGTCCTGCGCATCGGCTGGAGCGATCCCGGCGCGTGGTCGCCGGCCGCGGCCGGCGGACCGCCGCCCGAGCCCGCGGCGGCGCGGCCGGCGTCGCCCGAGCCGCCGCCGGGACCGACGTTGCGGGGCACCCCGGCCGGACTGCGGACCGGCGGTGCGGCGATTCCCACCCCCGGCCCCCGGCTCGCGGACGACCCGGACCCGATGGCGCCGGGTGATGACGCGCTCCTGCAGCAGCTTCGCGCGCTGATTCGCGACGATGCGGCGGCCCGCCAGGATCTCCTGAACTATGTGCGTCAGGTCTCCGAGAGCCGATGATGACCCCGGCGCGCGGGCGCGAGAGTCTGATCTACAATGTGCCCATGGCTGCTGAACCGAGGCGTGGCGCGGGGGTGCGTGGCGCAGGGGTGCGCCGCTCGTGGGTCGGCGCGTGTGTCGCGCTCGCGCTGTCGATGGGATGCGCCCCGTCGATCGACGTACCCACGGCGCTGCAGATCACCCAGGTGTCCAGCGGCTGGTTCGACGCGGGCCTCGACCCCCTGGGCCGGAACAAGCTCGTGCCCACGGTTTCGTTCCGCCTCGAGAACCTGACGTCCGACCGCCTCCGATCTCTGCAGCTCAACGCGGTGTTCAAGCGGCTGAACGAGACGGAGGAGTGGGGCAACGCGTTCGTGCGCGCCGTGGGCATGGAGGGGCTCGAGCCCGGCCAGAGCACCCAGATATTCCGGCTCGAGTCGGGACGCGGCTATACCGGGGAGCAGTCGCGCGCCGAGATGCTCACCCATCGTGACTTCGTCGACGTCACCATGGACCTCTTCGTCAAGTACCGCGGCGACCAGTGGGTGTTCCTGGATACGGTCGCCGTGGATCGCCAGCTCCTGACCCGCTGAAGCCGGGTTTCCGTTCCGAATCGCGACGGCCGGTGCCGGCGGGTCCGATCGCGTCTCGAGCCACCGCCATGTCCGGCCTCGACCGTCGTCTCGGCCCCCTCGACGGCGCCGCCATCGTCGTATCCAACGTCATAGGAAGCGGCATCTTTCTTCTCCCCGCCGTCGTCGCCGACCTGACGCCGCACCCCGGGTGGATGATCGGCGCATGGGTGGCCGGGGGCGCCCTCGCGTTCGCGGGGGCGATGGCCTACGCCGAACTCGCCGCCCTGCGTCCGCAGGCCGGCGGCGAGTACGTCTATCTGCGCGAGGCTTTCGGCCCGCTGCCCGCCTTCCTCACCGGGTGGACTTCGTTCGTGGCCGGCTTCAGCGGCGCCCTCGCGGTGGGCGCGGTCGGCTTCGCCAGCTACCTCGGCCGCCTCCTGCCCGCGGCCGGCGACACGGCGCCCTGGGCCGTCCTGCCCCTCGGCGTCATCGACCTCACCGTCTCGCCTCAGGCTCTCGTCGCCCTCGCCGTCATCGGCGCCCTGACCGCCGTCCACTTCGTCGGACTGGGTCCCGGCCGCGTCGTCCAGAACGTGCTGGCGGTGATGAAGGTGACGCTGATCGCGGCGTTCGTGGCCCTGGGCTTTGCGTGGGGCGCGGGCTCGGGCGCGAACTTCGCGGAGACCGGAGAGGCGGTGTCCGGGGGCGGCTGGCTGCTCGCCCTGCTGCCGGTCATGTTCGCCTACTCGGGCTGGAACGCCGCGTCCTACCTCGCCGAGGAGATGCGCGACCCGGGCCGCAACGTGCCCCTGGCCCTGGGTCTGGGGACGGTCGCCGTCGTGGCGCTCTACGTACTGTTGAACCTGCTCTTCGTCTACGCCCTGCCCGTCACCGAGTTCGGCGCCGCCGGCCACATGGCCGACGGGGTCGCCGAGCGCCTCTTCGGTCCGGCCGCGGCGGGGCCGGTCGCCGTGGCGTCGGCGGTGATGATTGCGGCAAGCCTCAGCGCCATGGTGTTCGCGGGGCCGCGGGTGTACTACGCGATGGCCCGCGACCGGCAGTTCTTCGCCTCCGCCGCGGTGGTGCACCCCCGGTTCCGAACGCCGGCGGCGGCGATCGTCGCCCAGAGCGCGTGGTCGGGACTGCTCGTGCTCAGCGGCACGTTCCGGCAACTGGTCGACTACACCGCTTTCGCCGTGGTGCTGTTCGCGGGGGTGGCGGTGAGTGCGCTCTTCGTGCTGCGCCTCCGCGAGCCCGATGCGCACCGGCCGTTCCGCGCCTGGGGTTATCCGGCCGCCCCCCTCGTCTTCGTCGTGGTGAGCGCCGCCCTCGTCGTCAACGCCATTCGGATCAATCCGGGGCCCTCGCTGACCGGCGTCGTGCTCATCGCGGCGGGGATCCCGGTCTACTACTTCACTCGGCCGGGCGCTTCCCGCCGGTCCTGAGGCGTTCCCGCCGGCCGGCGACGCCCGGAGGCGCGTGCCCGGCGGCCGGCGACGCCCGGAGGCGCGTTCCCGCCGGCCGGCGACGCCCGGAGACGCGTTCCCGCCGGCTGGCGACGCCCGGAGACGCGTTCCCGCCGGCTGGCGACGCCCGGAGACGCGTTCCCGCCGGCCGTGACCCGCCCGGCGCGTTCCCCCTGGATTTCGACCGGCGCGGGCGCCCGGGTCGGCCCGGGTTGCGGGGCCCTCCGGCAGCGGATACGCTGAGAGAATGTCCACTACGCGGAGCACGACCATACTGGCCGTCCGGCACCGGGGGCAGACGGTGATGGGGGGCGACGGGCAGGTGACGTTCGGCGAGACCGTCGTCAAGCAGGGCGCTCGCAAGATCCGCCGCCTCTACAACGATCGGATTCTCGCCGGGTTCGCCGGCTCTGCCGCCGACTCGTTCGCCCTGTTCTCGCGTTTCGAGTCGAAGCTCGAGCAGTACCGGGGCAACCTCGATCGGTCTGCGGTGGAGCTCGCCAAGGACTGGCGCACCGACCGCCTGCTGCGGCGGCTGGAGGCGATGCTGATCGTGCTCGACGCCGACTCGACGTTCCTGCTGTCGGGAAACGGGGACCTGATCGAGCCGGATGACGGCATCGTCGCGATCGGGTCGGGCGGGGCCTACGCCCTCGCCGCCGCGAAGGCCCTCGCCTTGCACGCCGACCTCGGGGCGAGGCGGATCGTCGAGCACGCGATGGCGATCACCGCGTCCATTTGCATTTACACGAACGCCAGTGTCACGATCGAAGAGTTGTAGCGAAACCTGAGCCCCGACCTGCCAGGTGTCGTCTTCCGCGGTCCGGGGCCGTGCGGCGCCCGGCCGGAGAGGTTTCCGCCCCCCGGCGGATGGGTCGGGGGCACGACGACGCGGCCCAGCCCAGATGCCCATCTATCTTCCCGAATCGCTTGCGTCTCCGGCGTCGCTCGCGCCGGAAGCGCCGGTCGAGCCGTCGGTCGACAACCTGACTCCCCGCGAGATCGTGGCCGAGCTCGACAAGTACGTCATCTCCCAGGCCCAGGCGAAGCGGGCCGTCGCGGTGGCCCTGCGCAACCGGATGCGGCGCCAGAAACTGTCCCCGGAGCTGGCGGAGGAGGTGGCGCCGAAGAACATCCTCATGATCGGGCCGACCGGGGTCGGGAAGACCGAGATCGCGCGCCGCCTCGCGCGGCTCGCGCAGTCGCCGTTCATCAAGGTCGAAGCGTCCAAGTTCACCGAGGTCGGTTACGTCGGCCGGGACGTCGAATCGATGGTGCGCGATCTCGTCGAGCTGGCGGTGGACATGGTGCGCGAGGAGCGGGTCGAGGGCGTACGGGTGAAGGCCCGGGAGAACGCGGAGGCGCGGCTGCTCGATCTCTTGCTGCCCCCGCTGCCGAAGCAGGTGCAGGAGAACGATCCGGGACCGGCGCGTGAGCAGCACGAGCGGACCCGCGCCCGGCTGCGGGCCCAGCTCGCCGAGGGGCGGCTCGACGACCGCGAGGTGGAGGTCGACGTCCAGCAGAAGAGCTTTCCCTCGTTCGAGGTGATCTCCGGGTCGTCGATCGAGGAGATCGACATCAACATCAAGGACATGCTGCCCACGCTGTTCCAGGGACGGGGGGGGCGGAAGCGGCGGGTCAAGGTGCCGGAGGCCTTCGATCACCTGGTGCTTGAGGAGGAGCAGAAGCTGGTCGACACCGACAGCGTGCGGTCGGCGGCGGTCAACCGGGTCGAGGAGGCGGGCATCATCTTCATCGACGAGATAGACAAGGTGACGGGCCGCGAGGGCGGACACGGGCCGGACGTCAGCCGCGAGGGCGTGCAGCGCGACATCCTGCCCATCGTCGAGGGCACCACCGTCAACACCAAGCACGGGATGGTGCGTACCGACCACATCCTGTTCATCGCGGCGGGGGCGTTCCACGTCGCCAAGCCGTCCGACCTGATTCCCGAGCTGCAGGGACGGTTCCCGATCCGGGTGGAGCTCGACGCCCTCGAGACGGCCGACTTCGTGCGCATTCTCACCGAGCCCCGAGGCTCGCTCGTCAAGCAGTACACGGCCCTGCTCGCGACCGAGGGGGTCGAGCTGACGTTCCGGCCCGACGCCGTCGACCGGGTGGCGGAGTTCGCGAGCCAGGTCAACGAGCGCTCGGAGAACATCGGAGCGCGCCGTCTCCACACCATCATGGAGAAGCTCCTCGACGACGTTTCGTTCAATGCGCCGGACCTCGACGAGAAGGAGGTCGTCATCGACGCCGCCTACGTCGACCGGATGCTCGCCGACGTCGTCGGGAACGAGGATCTCTCCCGCTATATCCTGTGACCGTGCTCGGACCCGGGCGCGTGCCGGTGATCGGGCTGCTCGCCGCGCAGCTCTGCGGGTGCGGCATGAAGGGGCCGCCGCAGGCTCCGTTCGTGCGGGTGCCGGCCGCCGTGGACGAGCTCGTGGTGCAGCGCCACGGCGACGAGGTGGCCATCGACTTCACGCTGCCGACCGCCAACGAAGACCGCTCGGAGCCCGCGTCGCTGGCGCGGGTCGACGTCTACGCGATGACCACCCGACCCCGGCTGATCCCCGACCGGACACTCGAGCTGGAGGAGTTCACGGAGGCGGCGACCCTGGTCGCTTCCGTCGAGGTCGCGCCGCCGCCGGACCCGGAGGATCCCGGGTCGGACGGCGAGCCCGAGGGCGGTGCGGCCCCGGAGGAGACGACGGCCGAGACGTCGGCTGACGAGGCGCCTCCGGCGGACGCGGCGCGGCGGCAGGGCGATCCGGTACGGCTCACGGAGGCGCTGACGGCCGAGGTCGAGGCGCCGGTCGATCCCTGGGAGGAAGAACGCCGTCGGCTGGAAGAAGACGCGGCGGCGGCGAGGGACGAGGACGACGAGCCGGACGAGCCGGCGCGGCCGGTCATGGCGCCGTTGATGACGCCGCCGCTGCCGGGGCCGCTGCAGCGCGAGTATGTCGTGGTGCAGGTGTCGGAGGCGGGTGACGAGTCGGAGGGGGGAGAGCGGATCGCGGTGCCGCTCGGCATCCGGGCGCCGGAGCCGCCGCCCGCGCCCGAGGTGACCTACACCGCAACCACGGTCGACGTGACGTGGGAGTTGCCGCCCGGGGTCCGCGAGACGGTTCAGGCGCCGGCGAGGGCCGAGGAAGCGGAAGAGATGGACGCGGGGGACGCCGCGCCGGACGATGCTCAGGCGCCGGCGGGGGCCGAGGAAGCGGAAGAGACGGACGCGGGGGACGCCGTGCCGGACGACGCCGAGCCGGTCGTCGACGGGTCGCCGGCTCCCGTTGACGCACCGGTCTCCGATGCAGCGGTTGCCGCCGCCGCGCCGGCCCCCGGAGAGGCTCCGGCGGACGATGCCGCTGCTGAAACGGCCGTCGATGCGGAAGCCGCGACAGATGACGACGCGGCGGACTCGGTGTCGGACGAGGCGGTCGGGGAGGACGAGGCGGAGGAGCTGGCCGGGCCGCCGGCCCCGCTCGAGTCGCGGCCGATCGTCGAGTGGCCACCCGCGTCCACCTACGAGATGTTCGAAGTCGGCGAGTCGGACGACGGATCCGCGGCGGTTCCGGCGCGGTTGAGCGAGACCCCCCTGGAGGACCCCTCGTACTCGGAGCCGCGAGGCGAGTACGGCGTGGAACGCTGCTACGCGGTGCGTACCCTCGACGTCGTCGCGGGGTTCGAGGTGCGCAGCCGGCTGTCGCCCGTCACCTGTGTCACGTTCGTCGACACCTTCGCGCCCGCCGCCCCCGAGGCGCTGACGGCGGTGGGGAGTCAGGGCGAGGTGAGCCTGCTGTGGCGGCCGAACGCAGAGGAGGACCTTGCGGGGTACGTGGTGTTGCGCGGCCTGCCGGGGGATGAGACACTGCAACCGCTGACGGACGCGCCGGTGGTGGAGAACACCTACCGCGACCTCAGCGCGGAGCCGGGCGTGCGTCACGTCTACGCCGTGCGCGCAGTCGACGACGCGCCCGCGCCCAACCTGAGCGAGCCGTCCGACCGGGTGGAGGAGGCGGCGCGCTAGGGGGCTTTGGCTGCGCAGCGCAGGACCCCGCTCGCTCCGTCCATGGGTTGGCTGCAACCGGCGAGGGTACAGAGCCAGGGCGGCGGCCGTAACCGGCTAAGACAGAAGTGGCTCGCCCGGAGTTGCCCGCCGCGGGGGGCGGATGAGACACTGCGGCCGGGCCGGACGTCCCGCCCGGCGAGAGCAGGCGCCACGCGACGACCGCCGGCCGGGGCCCGCGGGGCGGTTGTGGAGGTGATGCGCGGGACCTGAATTCGCCTGGTCCGGGTCGCGCTCCAGGTTGCCATGGAGTCCATCTACCGAATCGAGTACGACCTCTGCACGGTGCACGCGGTTCGCCGCGGAAGCGCGTGGTACGTGGTGGAGGGAGACGTCTTCGGAACTTCGCACATCGGCGAGCGGATACCTGCTCCAAACCGGATCCTGGCCCCGGTCGAGCCGTCCAAGGTCGTGGCGGTGGGTCTGAACTACCGGGATCACGCGGCCGAGATGGGCAAGCCGCTGCCCGACGAGCCGCTGATCTTTCTGAAGCCCTCGACCGCGGTCATCGGGCCCGGCGACTCGATCTCTCTGCCGCCCGGCGCCGGCCGCGTGGACTACGAAGCCGAGCTGGGGCTCGTCATCGGGCGCACCGCCCGCAACGTCCCCGCCGACCGGGCGCACGAGTACGTGTTGGGGTTCACCTGCGTCAACGACGTGACCGATCGCGACCTCCAGCGCCGCGACGTGCAGTACACCCGCGCCAAGGGTTTCGATACGTTCGCGCCGGTGGGGCCGTGCATCGCCGCCGCCGACCTCGACCGGCCCCTCGACATCGAAGCTCGGGTCAACGGCGAGCGGCGGCAACACTCGAGCACCCGCGAGCTGATCTTCCCGCTGCGTCAGCTCGTCGAGTTCGTCACCGGGGTCATGACGCTGCTGCCGGGCGACGTGTTGTCCACGGGGACTCCCCCCGGGGTCGGGCCGCTCGCGTCGGGAGACCGCGTCGTGATCGCGATCGAGGGCGTCGGCGAGCTCGAGAACGACGTCGTGGCGGGCGGGTCGGGCCCGGGTACGCGGGAGTCTGCGCCGTAGAACGGCGCGGACCCCAGGAAGGTCCGCCGGGGCGCCGGGCGGGGCCGAGGCCGTTGGCGGGTTGGCGCCGCGCTCGCGGTTCCCCGCCCAGGGGCGGCATCGACGGCGCTACCGTAACTACGATTGCAGGGACCGGCGTCGCGCTCGCGGTTCCCCGTCCAGGGGCGGCGTTCCGGACCGGAGTCGTCGTTTCGACGACCGGTCGCGAAGCGCCTCGTGATTCCGACGGGAGCCCGGCGCCCGCGACCCGCGATGGACGATTCGAGGAATGGCATGAAGCTGTTTGCAGACACGGCGAACGTCGAGGAGCTCGAGGCTCTCGCCCCGCTCGGCATCATCGACGGCGTGACCACCAACCCGTCGCTGCTGGCGAAGGCCGCGGCCGACCCACGGGCCGTGCTGAAACGCATCTGTGGCGTGGTCGGCGGCCCCGTCAGTGCGGAGGTGGTGGCGACAGACGTGGCGGGCATGGTGCGCGAGGGCCGCGAACTCGCCGCGATCGACCCCCACATCGTCGTCAAGGTGCCGTTCGGCAAGCCCGGCGTTCAGGCGTGCCGCGAGCTGACCGAAGACGGCATCCGCGTCAACGTCACGCTGATCTTCTCGGCCGCCCAGGCCCTGCTCGCGGCCAAGGTCGGGGCCACCTTCGTGAGCCCGTTCGTCGGCCGGCTCGACGACATCGCCACCCCCGGCATGGACCTCATCACCCAGATCGTCGACATCTTCCAGAACTTCCCCCTGTCGACCGAGGTGCTCGTGGCGAGCACCCGGGGCCCCATGCACATCGTCGAGGCCGCGCGCCTCGGGGCGGACATCTGCACCTGTCCCCCCAAGGTGATCGACGCGCTGTTCAACCATCCCCTGACCGACATCGGCCTGGAGCGGTTCCTCGCAGACTGGGCCAAGGCGCGCCAGCCCGTGGGCTGACCCGGCGCGTCCGCGCCGTCGCATCGAACATGGACAAGCACAAGCTGCTCGAGGACTACGAGCGCCGCGCCCACGAGGGCGGGGGCGAGGCGCGCCTCGCCCGCCAGCACGCGGCCGGCAAGCTCACCGCGCGCGAGCGCGTCGACCGCTTCTTCGACCCCGGCACCTTCCAGGAGGTGGACAAGCTCGTCACCCACCGCTGCCGCGACTTCGGCATGGGCGACCAGGTCGTGCCCGGCGACGGCGTCGTCACCGGGCGCGGGCGGGTCGAGGGACGGCTGGTCTACGCCTTCGCCCAGGACTTCACGGTGTTCGGGGGCTCGCTGTCGGAGACCAACGCCGCCAAGATCGTCAAGATCATGGACATGGCGATGGAGGCCGGCGCGCCCATCGTCGGGCTGAACGACTCGGGCGGCGCGCGCATCCAGGAGGGCGTGCTGTCGCTCGGCGGCTACGCCGACATCTTCCTGCGCAACACCCTCGCGTCGGGGGTGGTGCCGCAGATATCCGCCATCATGGGGCCGTGCGCGGGGGGCGCCGTCTACTCGCCGGCCATCACCGACTTCACGGTGATGGTGGACAAGACGAGCTACATGTTCATCACCGGGCCCGAGGTCATCCGCACCGTGACCCTCGAGGAGGTGACGAAGGAGGAGCTCGGCGGCGCGATGACCCACAACGCGAAGAGCGGCGTCGCGCACTTCGTGGTGCCCGACGACGAGGCGTGCCTGGCGCTCATCCGCGACCTCCTCGGCTACATGCCCGGGAACAACCTCGACGACGCGCCCCGGGGCGCCGACACCGACCCCGTCGACCGCGAAGACCCCGCCCTCGACGCTCTCGTGCCCGAACAGCCCAATCAGCCCTACGACATGCGCGCGGTCGTCCGCGCGGTCGTCGACGACGGCGAGCTCCTGGAGGTGCACGAGCACTACGCGAAGAACATCCTCGTCGGCTTCGCGCGGCTCGGCGGCCAGTCCGTCGGCGTGGTCGCCAACCAGCCCGCCCATCTCGCGGGGACCCTCGACATCGACGCCTCCGTCAAGGGCGCGCGCTTCGTCCGCTTCTGCGACGCGTTCAACATTCCCCTGGTGACGTTCGAGGACGTGCCCGGCTTTCTTCCCGGCACGCAGCAGGAGTTCGGCGGCATCATCCGCCACGGGGCCAAGCTGCTCTTCGCGTTCGCGGAAGCGACGGTGCCCAAGGTGACGGTCATCACCCGCAAGGCCTACGGCGGCGCCTACTGCGTCATGGCCAGCAAGCACATCCGCACCGACGCGAACTTCGCGTGGCCCACGGCCGAGATTGCAGTCATGGGGCCCGAGGGGGCGGTCAACATCCTCTACCGGCGCGAGCTCGCGGCGGCCGACGACCCCGAGGCGCTGCGGGCCGAGAAGGTCGCCGAATTCCGCGAGAAGCTCGCCAACCCCTTCGTCGCGGCCGGGCGCGGTTACATCGACGAGGTCATCGCGCCGCGCGCGACGCGGCCCAGGCTCATCGCCGCCCTGCGCAGCCTCGACGGCAAGCGCGACCGCAACCCGCCCAAGAAGCACGGCAACATCCCCCTGTAGGCGGGCTGCCGCCGCAACGCCGTCATCTCGGCGATTGGCGGAAGGACTTCACGCGAGCGAGGAAATCGGCGCTGTCCCGGCACGCGAGGGCGGCGCCGACGAGTTGGTCGGGGGCTGCATCTTCCAGACCCGCGGCGAGGTCACCCGGGACATCGATTCCGCGGGCGCGAAGGACCTGCAAGGCGGCGTCCAGGGTCGCTTGCCGGCGCTGCCCGCGCAACCAGGGGTCGTCGTCGGGCGCGGTGCCCTCGGCGTCGCCGAGGGCGCGCGCGATGCGGGTCAGCACGCCGCTCGTCGCCTCGGACAGCCGCGCCTCGTTCAGGGCCGCGTGGATCTCGGCCGCCGTCCAGCCCGGCAACGCCACGCTCGCCGCGGCGTCGCGATAGCGGCCGCCGTCGAGCCGGTGGATGGTCAGGCCCGACGGGCGGCGCCGCGAGCGACTCGGAGAGGCGACATCCGGCACTTCGACCCACACCTCCGGGAAGCCCCACGCTTCGTACAGCCCCAGCTTGCCGCGGCGCACGTCGGTCGAGTAGTCCACTTCGAGCACGACGTCGGGCAGATGGTCGGCGCCCACCTCGACGGCGGCGCCGCGGGGCACGGTCTCGACGGGGTGCATGTAGACGATCTGGTCCGCCTGCATGATGCGCTGGCGCTCGCCGCGGGCGTCGCGCACGAGCAGATCCGCGGTCCCGAGGGTCGTGATGGGCGACCCGCGTCCGGCCGCGATCAGCGCGAGGAGCTGCGCCAGGCGCTGGCCGGGGCCCTCGTGGTAGACGGTGGTGGGCTCGCGCACCATCCACGCCGTCTCGGTATCGGCGTCCCAGTACTCGATGCGGCCTTCGAAATCGGCGATGGCCTCGCGGGTGATCCGCACGGCGCGGCAGCCGGGGAATTCCGGCGCCTCTGTCTCGGCAGCACTGCGCAACGGCGCGGGGTCGGGAGCGGCCGTCGACGCGGGGATCGAAGGAGCCATACCGCCATGTTACACCGCGCCACCCTGGGAAGGAGGTCGCCAGGCAGAGCCCGGCAGAGTACCCCATCCACGACGCGAGAACATCCCGATGTAGCGATAGCGAGCCGGTCATCCGTCCCGCGTCTGACGCGCGCGCAACTCGCCGGCGATAGCGCCGCCGACGACCAGGACGACGGCTACCGCTCCGGTCCCGAGCAGGGCGGGCGCGGCCGACATCGGCACGAGACCACGGGTCGCCAGGAACAACGCCATCCCCGCCGCGCCGCCGAGGAGCCAGCCGACCCCCTCCACCCGGTGCATGTCGCGCATCGGATGCAGCTCGCGGCGGGAGCCCCACAGGCCGGCCGCCGCGGCCCAGACCCGGTCGGCGTCCCAGCAGAGCAACCACAGGTTGGCGAGCAGCATGCCCGCGACGATGACGGAGGTGAGGCCGAAGCCGACGCCGATAGTGATGAGAAGGATGCTGCCCACCACCGGCGCGAACGCCACCGCCCCCAGCGTCGCCGTGCGCGGGACCAGCAGCAGCACCGCCGCGAGCACCTGCACCGCGCCGATGAAGCGCCACCAGGGGCCGGTGCGGTACATCGCCTCGAAGAAGAAGCCGACGGGGTCGTCGACGGGGAGGATGGTGAACCGCTGCCCGGTCAGCTTGACGAGGCCGGTGGGCAGGAAGGCCATCGCCAGGAGGAGGCGGTTCATCAGCGTGAACCGCTGCAGCACGGGCCTGGCGCGGACCCGCGAGAGGCGCTCTCCGATGGCGGGCGGCAGTTCGGGGGACATGGCCTGGTGTGAGGTTCGGTCTCGCCGACGGGCACGCCGGCGTTCCGCGTACCGGTCGGCCATGTACCTTACGGGTGCGGGGCTTGCGCCGTTCGCGGCGGTGCGGCGGTCGCAATCCGGGTAGAATGGCTGGCGCGATCCCGTCAGGTCACCCGGAGGTCACAATGGGCTGCAACCCTGCGGCGTATCGTCGTCTCGTCCCCTGGCTCGCGCTGGTCGGCGTCCTGTTCGTTCCCCCGGTTACCGCCGCGCAGGAGGAACAGGCGGAACCCGAGCCTCCCGGCCTTCCTCCCGTCTCGGTGCCGGACGAGCCGTTCGTCATCAACACCCACGCCATCGCGGAGGTCCGGGTGGTCGTGGTGACGAAGGGGCTGTCGCATCCGTGGGGGATGGCGTTCCTGCCCGACGGGGGCATCCTCGTCACCGAGCGCGACAGCGGGCAGCTCCGGATGGTCCGCGACGGGGTGCTCGACCCCGAGCCCGTCGCCGGGGTGCCGGCCGTGTTCACCGGCGGCCTCGCCGGCCTGATGGACGTGGCCCTGCACCCGGCCTTCGACGAGAACCGGCTCGTCTATCTCAGCTATAGCCGGCCGTTGGGGGACGACGAGGCGACCATCGCCCTCATCCGGGGGCGGCTCGACGGCATGGCCCTGCGCGATGTCGAGGACGTGTTCGTGGCCGAGCCGTTCGGGGTGGCGACGGCCGGGGCCCGCATGGGGTTCGCGCCCGACGGCTCGCTGTACCTGACCGTCGGCGGCGCCTTCCGCACCGACCCCGCCGAGTCGCTCGCCCAGGACCCCGGCAGCCACGCCGGCAAGGTGCTGCGGCTGAACGACGACGGCTCCGTGCCCGACGACAACCCGTTCGTCGGTCGTGAGGGCTACCTGCCGGAGATCTTCTCGCTGGGGCACCGGAACCACCAGGGGCTGACGCTGCACCCGGAGACATTCGCCCCGATGACGACCGAGCACGCCGTGCAGGGTGGGGACGAGCTGAACGTCATCGAGGCCGGCAAGAACTACGGGTGGCCCATCGTGTCCTACGGGCGCCAGTACGACGGCACGCGGGTGTCCGGCCGGTTCTGGGCGCCGGGCATGGAGGAGCCTCTCGTCTTCTGGTCGCCGTCCATCGCCCCGGGCGGGCTCACCTTCTACACCGGAGACCGGTTCCCCGCGTGGCGGGGGGACCTGTTCGTCGGGGCGATGATGACGGGCCGTATCCGCGGGACGGGACACCTCGAGCGCATCGTCTTCAACGACGTGGGCGAGGAGCTGGCCCGCGAGTGGCTGCTGGCCGAGCTCCGCCAGCGGATCCGCGACGTCCGCCAGGGCCCGGACGGCCTGCTGTACGTGCTGACCGACGAGGACGAGGCGGCGCTGCTGCGGCTCGAACCGGTGGCGGAGGGCGCCCAGCCGTAGTCCGCCGGTCTGAATGGTCGTATCGATAGTCTTCCCGCCGCGGGCTCATGGCCGCCGGACGGCTGACAGGGCAGGGGCGAAGCAGGAATGACGCCGTGGATGGCGGAAGCGGTGGCGTTGCTGACCGCCGGCGGCGGCGCTGGCTGGCGCGACCGGCGCCGCGTGGAACGCGCGGGCGATTGCGCGTGTGGAATCGAAGCTGGGATGCGCCGGTTGGGCGCGTCGGCGCGGTGGAGACGAGCGTGAACGCCCACGTCAACATGGCCGGACTGCACGCGCCGGGTCGGTAGTCAAATCGTCGACTCGACAGAATGCGGGAGATGGACACGACGATGCCGGGGTCCGACGAACCGGCTGACCGCGCGCGGGGCCTGATGGCCGGTATCGCCGCGGGCAACCTGCTGGGCATCGTCCAGGAGGGCTGGTCGGGCGATGGAATTGCCGCCCGATTTCCTGACGGGGTTCGGGATATCGCGGCGACGCCCGGTCGGCCGGACGACGATGATGTCGCCCAGGCCATCGTCATCGCCGAGGCGGCGGAGCGCGGACCCCTCGACGTGCGCGACCTCGGGCCGCGCTTGTGGGCGTGGGCGGAGTTGAACGGGGCGGGGATGGGAGGCCTGACCGGCGACGTGTTGACGCGCTACGGCGGCGCCCGTCCCCAACGCCGGGCCAGGAACCTGGCGCGTGGCCGCCGCGTAGACGGCACGGCGCCCGACGTCCGCAGGCCCGCGGGCGTGCCGATTACCGAAGCGTCCAGGGCGGCGTGGGACGGCGGTCGGGCGGGCAACGGCGCCGCGATGCGTTGCGCTCCGCTCGCGATTCGCTGGTTGGACGATCCGAGGGCCCTGGTGCGCAACAGCGTGCTCAGCGCGGCACCGACGCACTGGGACTGGCGCTGCGGCTGGTCGTGCGTCCTGGTGAACCTCGCCGCCGCCGCGGCGCTGCGCGGAGAGCGGATCACGGCCGACGAGCTGCTCGCGACCGGTATGGACGGCGTGCGGGCGGCGCTGCCCGAGTTGCAGTCCTGTGGCTATCAGGACCGCATTCCCCGCTCGGTGAAGGCCGCGGTCCGGAAGGCGTGGCAGGTCGACATCGACGACCTCGCCGCCCTGGACATCGACGGCCCATCGAGTGGCTACACGCTGCTGGCCCTGCAGGTGGGGTTGATCGCCTGGCGGTGCGCCTGGACCTTCGAAGACGGTCTGCGCCGTGTCGTCGAGGCCGGCGGCGACACCGACACCAACGGCGCCGTCGCTGGCGCGCTGCTCGGCGCGCGATTCGGGCTCGAAGGGATCCCGCGCCACTGGCGGGATCGGGTCGCGGAGATCCGCGCCGACCGCACGCCCATGGAACAGTACGCGGACCGGCTGCTGGCGGCGCGCGACGCTCAACGAGCCGCCCGGCGGCCCGTGACAGAGGAGTCGGCGGTGGCGTCCGAGGGGACCCGCACCAGCGACAAGCCACGCACCCGCCCGCGCAGTGTTCCGGACGACGTCGATGATGGCGATGGGATGCGACGGGACGACTATCTGAGCGACGCGAACGTGAGCGCATTCGTCGCCTGGCTGCGCCCGCTGGTCAGCGGTGAACGGCCCTTCCCCCACGAGTACAGGATGCTCCTGCTGGCTCGTGACTGGCGATGCGGGTCGCTCTGGGAGGCGTACGAGAACTACTGGTGGCACGGTGACTTCGAAACGAATCGCTGCAGACTCGATCGCCTGTCCGCCGAATTGCGTGACGCGAACGAGCGTCGCGACAAAGACCGTTTCGTTGCCGCGGTGCGCGAGGTTCTGGACTGGGGCGGCGTCGCTGCGAGCGGGAAGACGCTGGACGATTGCCCGAACCCACTGCAGGTCTTCCGACGGGCCGCCCGCCGACTCGACCCGTGCCAGGCCGACACCTCGCAACTCGACGGCATCCCCATGAACTCGGGGTGGACCAAGGTCTACGCGCTGATGCTCGACGGCTTTCCGATGTACGACGGGCGGGTCGGCGCCGCGCTGGGCTACCTGGTGCGGCAATACTGTGAGGAACAGGGCATCCAGGAAGTGCCGGCTCTGCTGCGCTTCCGCTGGCAGGCGGGAAAGGCGGGCAACCACAACCACGACCCGTCGAAGGGCTCCCTGCAGTTCCCGAGACTGAGCTACGCACAACCCAGCGGCCCGCGGGCGTGGGCGGAGGTCAATCTCTGGGCGGCATGGATTCTGGGTGCGGTGCAGAGCGAGGGCGAATTCGGTCGGCTGCCCGCCGACAGGCGCCTGCGGGCGCTCGAAGCGGCCCTCTTCATGATCGGCTACGAACTCCCGACTGAGGTCGACAGCCGCGGCCGAGTGGCTGGGGTCGCCTCGGTTCCCGGCGCTGGCCGTGCGCCGCTCAGCCGTCGGCGATCTCGAAGGCGGTGATGTTGCGGGTCTCGCGGCTGAACTCGACGCCGACGAGGTGGATGGGCTCGCCGCGGGCGCGGTAGCGGTCGGCGTAGGCGCGCTCGCGCAACTGCGCCAGCGCCGACCCCCGGGGGCGACTGCTCGACCACCTTGAACTCGAACAGGTAGACGTGCCCGCCGGTGCGGACGGCCATGTCCAGCCGCCCGTGGCTGCTCGACTCCTCGACCGTGATGTCGTAGCCCAGCGCCGCGAAGTACGAGTAGAACACCGCTGGCGTAGAGCCCCTCGTAGCGGGCGATGTCGTTGTTCGTGTACCACTCGACCGGGATGCTCGCGAAGAACGCGTGAAACACCTCCCGCAGTCCCGCGCAGGCGCGCGCCTCCAGCCGGCGCGCCAGGCGCAGGCTGTTGGCCAGCGCTTGGCCGGTATCGTGCACGAGGTGCGCAGCAGGTGCTCGTTCAGGCTCTGCCGCACCTACCGGTTGGGGTAGCCCAACCGGTACATTACGCGGTCGCCCACCGCCTCCGGCCTGTGATGGTCAGGTAGCCGGTCTGGAACACCGGTCTGGAAGCCTCGGTGCCGATGTGGTCCACGTCGAAGGTCGACAGCAGCTCGGCGGTGCCCACCATCTCGCCGAGTGACACGGTGGCCGCCGCCGAAGCTCAGCCGCACCACGGGATGGCGCCGCGACCAGTCCCGGTTGCACCTACTGGTCGGCCGCCTGGTACCAGACGGGTGAGGTCCACGCCCGCTCCTGGATGCGCCACGGCAGCTCGGCATCGCCGCAGGCGGCGGGGCGCTCGTCCTCGGGCAGGGCCGCGCACTGCAGCGCGTTCCAGCGGCAGCTCGGGTTCTCGAGGACGCGCGCGTAATAGACGGCGGGGCGTGAGGGGTCGAAGTCGGGATCGGTCCAGACTGCGCACAGTGACGCTGCGCCGGTTCCGGTGCGCTGGCAGGTGTCGCGCGACACGTCGGCGCCGTTGTCGGCGTCTCCGGCCACGTCGTGGATGGCCTCGTGGAAGAGGCCGTCGTCGCCGACCCAGCCCTTGACGACCTGGATGCGCTGGAGCGGCGTGCCCGGGTGTGCGTCGGTGCCGGGGTCGGCGAGGGCGGTCGCGAAGAAGCGGGGCGCCTCGGCGCGTTCCCGGGGTGGCAGCACGCTGCCCATCGGGACGCCGGTCTCGTAGGCTTCGGCGATCATGTCGGGGCTGGCGCACAGGTCGGGGAGGTCCCAGCCGCCGAAGAGCCGGGCCTGGATGCGCACGCCGCTGGTGCCGAAGGTCTCTCGCCGGCGCATCGCGTCGAACAGCGAGTCGCGAGAGTTCTCCTCGGCCCAGACGCCGACGAGCCCGCCGGGGTTCCGCAGGGGGTGGGGGGCGTAGGCGTCGGTGGTGAGCCGCTTCTCGAGGTCCGAGTCGACGTTCGAGTTGTGACCCTGGTAGTCGTGCTCGTCGGTGTCGCCGGGCAGTCCGTTGTGGCCGTCGGTGCTGCCGATCAGGCCGAGCTGGATCGGATTGACGCCGATGCGCTCCTCCTGGGCGATGCCCTCGATGAGGGCGTAGCGCACGAAGTCGAGCCGCGACTGGCAGCCCTCGCCGCGCAGCCCGCCCTCGCCGACGCCGTCCTCGCAGTCGGGGGGGCGCTCGCCGTCGATGTAGCGCACCTTCTCGAAGTCGCACAGCTCGTCCTCGCCGCCCACGACGTTCCACATGCCGCGGCGGCATTCGGACTCGCCCTTGGCCTGCATCATCTCCACCAGCGGCTCCATCTCGGACCGCAGCGCCGCCCGCGCCCGCTGCTCGTCGAGGGGCAGGCCGCCCCAGTCGAGGGTGAACATCTGGCCGTTCGAGATGTTGGGGTTGTGGGGGATGGTGAGGGCCTCGCAGCCGGTTCCGGTGTCGTTGCAGCGCGCCTTGAGCCGGGTCCACAGGTCGCGCGGCTGGTCGGCGTCTATCCACGAGATGGGCAGCTCGGGCGCGATCTCGTTGCGGAGGATGACGTTGCGGTGGACCTT
>CBDATI010000051.1:0-14095 GCA_965199675.1 Vicinamibacterales bacterium
TTCTGCGCCAGTTGCAGCTCGGCGCGGCGCTGGTTGAGGGGGTAGGTCTGCTCGACGAGCACGCCGGCGCGGCGGCGGGCCATCGCCAGGTCGGCCTCCGCCGCCTCGAGATCGGCGCGAGAACGCTCCAGCTCGTCACCGGTGATGAACCCCTTGTCGAGCAGGGGCTCGAGGTTCTCCACTTCGCGCCGCAGCCGTTCGACCCTTCTCTCGGTCAGGGCCAGGCCGGTCCGACTCTCTTCCAGGGTCAGCGCGTCTTCGCCGTCTATCGTCGAATCGTAGTTCGCGGTCGCCTCAAGCAGCTCCAGATCCGCCACCTGCCGAGCGAACTCGACGTCGTGGACGTTGTCCTCGGCCCGCTGCAGGTCCGCCTCGAGGTCGCGGGTCTCGAGGCGGGCGAGCAGGTCGCCCGCCTCCACGCGCATCCCTCGGGGGCGAGATGAACGATCTCCAGCTCGCGCCCGTTCACGGGCGACCGATAGGTGATCGACCCGGCGGCCCGGAGCGTCCCCGGCTGGACGAGATCGGCAACGATGTCCCCGCGGTCCACGGTCCACGCCAGCGCCGGATCGCCGAGCGGCGCGGCGCGCATCGCGACCAGCGCGATGGCCCCGATCGCGCCGAGGCCGACGATGACGAGCGTCCGCGGTCGAGTCGGGACCATCGCTCGTCCCTGCTACCGCACGTCCGTGCGGACGTCGAGGGTGCCGAGGGCCGCGCGCAGGGTGAGCCGGGCGACGGCGAGGTCCGTCAGCACGGCGAGCCGGCGCGTGGTGGCGTTCAACAGGGCGGCCTGTGCGTTGACCACGTCGAGATTGTTCGACAGGCCGCGCTGGAATCGCAGGTTGGCCAGCTCCACCTCGCGCTCCGCGAACTCCACCGTCACGGCGGCGTTGTCGAGCCGGTTCGCGAGCCGCTGCTGCAGACGGAGCGCGCGCCGCACTTCCTGGGCGATGCGGCGCCGCAACGTGTCGCGGGCACGAACCCGGCGGTTGCGCTCGATCGCCGCGGTCCTGACCCCCGCCGCCTCCACCGTCCGGTCGAGCGGCGTCGAGACGGAGAAGAACGTGACCGGCTCGAACCGGTCGACCCCGAAGGCGTTCCGGAGCGTGTCAGCGGTCTCGCGCCGCGTCAGGGCCAGACTCACGTCGAACTGCGGCAGAAGCCGATGACGCGCGTAACCCACCTCGCGCTCGGCTTCCTCCACGACGGCGTCGGCGTCGCGCAGCTCGATGCGATTCTCGAGCGCGGTCGCCACCGCGACGTCCGGGGCCAGGGGTTCGGCCCCGGCGACGATGCGCGCCGCGACCCGGAAGTCGTAGTCGCCGTCGCGATCCATCAGGAACCGCAACTGGTCTCTCAGGTCCTCGACCGCGCCCTCCACATCGAGCGCCGCGCTGCGGGCTTCGGCCACCAGTTGCCGGGCCCGAAAGACGTCGAGCTGCGAAACCAGATTGGCCTGCAGCTTCGCCTCGGAGGCGGCCAGCAACTGCCTCGCGTTCTCGAGGGCGGTACGGGCGGCGGCGGCCAGCTCGCGCTGCGCGATCAGGCGGTAGTAGGTCGCGGCCACCTCGATGGCGAGTTGCTGCTCGGCGAGGCGGTGCTGACGCTCGGCGCTCGCGATGCGATGGTCGGCGCGGGCGATCTGCCGGCGGCCAAAGGCCGGCCCGAAGCCCCGCAGCAGGGACTGGCTCACGAGCAGCGTCGTGTCGGCCGCATAGAAGTTGCCGATCTGGTTGCGGAACGTCGACGCCCCGACATCCATCCGGATCTCCGTTCCCGTCGCGAACCGCCTGGACGCGCCGAGGCCGTACGTCTGGTTGCGGACGTTGGACTGACCGAACGAGCCCAGCAGGTTGGGGGTGATCCGGGTCTGGAACGCCGATTCCGCCACCGTGCGGCCGATCCGCGCCTGCTCGACGCTCTCCTGCGCGCTCAGCATCCGCTCGTTGCTCGCCAACGCCGCCAGCACCGCTTCCCGCAGGGTCAGCAGCGGCGCCGTCTCCTGCGCCCCGACCGCGACCGACGCGAGGAACGGCACGACCGCATACGCCGCGAGTCGGCGTCCAGGCGCTCCCCTCCGGCGGCCTGGAGCCGCGGTTCCCGAAACACGAGTCTGCATGGGCGCCTCGCCCCTTCGGTCGGTGCGTTTCGCGTCGAGCGTGTCAGCAGCGGAGCTGTCTGGCGATGCCGGTTATCTGCTCCCGGTAGTTGCGGGCGTTGTCCGCCTCGGCCAAGTGCTCGTTGAGCTCGAGCATCCGACTGTAGCTGGCGGCGGCCGCCCTGAGGTAGTCGCACCGCTGGTGGACGTTGAACAGGTCGCGGTTGACGTTGCCGAGCAGGAAGTGGGCTATCGGGTCCTGTTCGTCGTAATCGACCGCGCGCTGGCAGTACTCGCGCGCCCGCAGCGGGTTGCTCGTGCGCCGCTCGGTGATGCACAGGCCGAGATAGCCGGACGTGCGCAGGTTGCGCCAGGCCTCTTCGCGGTCGGCGTGACGGCGGCGGCCGATGCCGAACCCGATGAAGTGGAACGCGAGCTTCTCCCCGAGCGAGGATTCGAAGTTCGTCAGGTTCAGGAACGTCCGGTAGTCGTCGCGGGCGTCGCGAAACAGCGCCTGACGCCTGTCTCCCGTCGGCGACGCCGCCGCCATCTGCCGCAGGGCGTCCGCCTTCCAGAGGTGGGCCTGGGCGTTCGACTCGTTGCGGGCGATGGCCTCCGCCGCCCACTGGACTGCGTCTGGCCAGACCCCCTTGTCCCAGTACGCCCGCGCCAGCATCGCATACAGTTCGTCGTTCGGTTCCAGCCGCGCCGCGTCCGTCAGCTCCCGGATGGCCGCGTCCGGATCCCCCGACTCGAGCAGCACGGCCGCCAGTTGCACGCGGGCGTCGACGTCGCTCGGATCGATAGCCAACGCCCGGCGGTACGCACCCCGGCTCGCCCGATGGTCGCCCAGAAGATGATGGACCTGTCCGAGATGATAGGCGGCCTTGCCGTACCCCGGATCGCGGGCGAGGGCGGCCTCGAACAGTCCGCGGGCCCGCTCCAGATCGTCGCGGCCCTGCTCTCGCGCCACCGGCAGCAGGTTCAGCGGATTGATGGAGGAGCGGCGCGTGAAGAGCAGCCGCTCGCCCCGTTCGTTCAGCTCCAGGGCCGCCTCGTCGATCCGCCGCACGTAGCGGATGCGCAGGGTGACGGTGACCTCCTGGCCCGGCGCGATCATGATCTGCTTGGTGTCCGGCTCGTAGCCCTCGCGCACCCCCGTGAACTCGTGCATCCCCGACGACAGACGCGGAATCGTCAGCGGCCGGTCTCTCGAGACGGCGCCGACGAGCTCTCCGTCGATGTAGAGGTCCACATCGTTCATGTTGGCCTCGACGATCGCCGTGCCCAGCAGGGCCGGCGATGCGGGGTCGGCGGCGCCGAGACACACCGTGCCGACGCCGAGCAGCATGGCGGGGTCATAGTCGCCCCGCGCCGTCGGTGTCTGGGAGAGCTGTCGATCTCTGGCGTAGCGCCGCACGTTGGCCCGGACGTACTCGATCACCTCGTCGGCGGTGATGCGTCCGTCGCAGGGGTCGTTGTCGGCGTGGCCGCGCCAGGCCTGGGTCAGAAAATAGGTGAAGAACCCGAACCCCGTCGACAGGTCGGGGTCTTCATGGCTCATCTCCCGCTCGCGGGTCGCGGTGAGGGTGAGGAAACTCCGCGGCAGGGCGCCGTACTGCTGGTCGAGCGCCTCGTTCGTCGTCTCGGCGTTGATCTTTCCGGAGTGGCACGAGTCGGTCAGCAGCACTTTCCAGTGGGCCTGCACGCGGTTCGCCATGACGTCGCCGAGCGCCGCCATGGGGTACGCGGTCTCCTCGAGCCGCCCCGGGTCGACGTCGGTCGGGGCCAGGTAGCCCCGGCCGTTCTGCACGAACCCGTGCCCGGCGAAATAGACGACCACCCGGTCGGCCGGCGTCGCCACTGCCGGCAGCCAGTCTTCGAGAGCATGCCGGATGTTGGCCAGCGTCGCCTGCGCGCCGGTCAGCAGCCGCACGTTCTCGGGCGGGAACGCCCCGCCCTCGTGGCTGATGAGCACGCGGTACATCGCCTCGGCGTCGCTCTGCGCGAACAGCAACTGCCTCGACTCGTCGAGGTGGCGGTACTCCCCGATGCCGACGACGAGCGCATAGCCGCGCGGCACCGCGGGGAGCGGCGCGGAACGGCGATCGGCGGGCTCGAAGACGAGGTCGCGACCGCGCGTCCGGTCCTGAGCCGCCGGCTGCGGCGCCGTCGCGCCGAGCGCGCCCCGCGACTCCGCGAACAGCGCCGCGCACAGGAACGCCGTGAAACAGCCGATGGCGGCTCGCCGAGACCGTGGGTTCATGCGATGTCTCCCGACCACCCGAACGCTCCCGTCGCGGAGCACGCGGCGGACAGTGCGTACCGGCGGTCTCACTGTCGCCGTAAACCGGCAGGAAGTCAACGCCCGCCGGGAGACGGCGGCGACCTCCTCGGGCGCGAACTCACCGGTGCCGCAGCTCGATCTTCCAGGGGACGGCGAACCCGTATTCGTCCGGGTTCACGATATAGGCGGCCTCATCCGGGCCAGCCGCGTCTTCCTTCTCGAACACGAGGTCCCTCGACCTCACGGTGTTGGCCAGCGTGGCGACCGTCGGCTCATCGAGGGACTGCGCGCTCGTGACCGGCCCGCCGCCCCACGGCAGCGTGGCGACCGGCGCCCTGCTCAGGTAGATGAAGATCGTCTCGGACCCCGGATTGTCGTCGAACCTGAACCAGCCTACCCCGTCCGGGGGAATGGTCACTTCAGTGAAACTGGTCACCGCGTTCCGGCCGCGGTTGATCTCTGGATGCGGCAGAAAAACGTCCCAGTCGCCCGACGAGCCGCGGTGGATCACGTACAGGAAGCCGTCGATGTTGGGCTCGAAGGCGAACCGGATGCGATCGCCGGAGCGGAACAGGGTGTCCGCATCGACCTCTCGGGCAACGCCGTCCGGCTCGCGGCGCAGGATTCTGTACTTGACGCCCGCCCGCGCCGCGCCCGGCGAGGCCAAGGCCGCCGCGCCGGACCCGGCCGAAGCACCCGGCCCAGGATTGGCGGCCGCGTAGTACAGATGCTTCGCCCCGGGAGCCGGCGCCGGCACCTCCGGTCGGGGAGACGGACCCGGAGGGTCGGCCGGCGCGGGTGCGCGCGGAGCCGCCCCGTCTGCCGGGCGGGGCTCGGCCGACGACGACGCCGGGCGGGAACCGGCCGCCGACAGGACGGGACGGGACGCTTCCGACGACGGACCGGGACGGGACACTGCCGCGGACGGACCGGGACGGGGCGCTGCCGACGACGGACCGGGACGGGAACCGGCCGACGACGCCGCGGCATCCCGTCGGCCGCCAACCGCTTCGTTCGCCGCCGCGGACACCGGCGATGCCGACGTGGACGCCAACCCCGACGTCCCCGGCGTCGCCACCCCGGCCGCAACCGGCGCAGACCCCGGTTCGACGACGGACGATTCGGACGATTCGGACATCGACGATCCCGACCCCGGCGATGCCGACGTCGACCCCGGCGTCGCCATGCTGGCCGCCACCGGTGCGGGGACGTCCGGAGACACCGGTGACCTCCAGTTCAGCCCCAGCAGAATCACGCCGGCCAGCACGATCAGCGCCGGTACCGCGGCCAGTCGTCGATACCCCGACCACCGCGACGAAGGCGGCGCGGCGGCGCCCGAGTCGGCGTGCATCGCGGTCACCGTTTCGCCCGTGGACTGGCTGGCCCCACCCGTTTCCGCGACGGGCCGACCCGTGGCCGTCTGCGCCGCGGGCGGGCGCATGGACGCAGGTTCGTCCGGACCCGGCGCGACCGTCGCCTCGGACTCTGCGCCCGTCGCCGACGAGGCCCCCGTGGCCTCGCGCGAAGCGCCGTCGCTCTTCTGCAGCAACTCTCGCGCTTCTTCCGCGTCCGGGTCGCCCCGCAGCACCGACGTCAGCAGGGGTACCGCCTCGGCTGTCCGGCCGCACGCGATGAGATTCTTCGCCTCGACGATGAGCCGTTGCGTCCGCGCCGCGACCTCCGCCTGCCGGGCGACGAGGGCCTCCTGCGACGACGCCAGGAAGGCGGTCAGCGCGTTCTTCATGTCCTCGGCGCTGCCGTAGCGATCGGCGGCGCGTTTGGCGGCGGCGCGCCGGATGATGCGTTCGAGGTCGGGGAAGCTCTCGCTGAGCGAGGTCTCCATCGCCGGCAGCGGGTCGTGCAGCACCTTCGACAACACGGTGGCGAGCGAGTCTCCGTCGAACGGTCGCCGGCGGGTCAGGACCTCGTAGGCGAGGATGCCGGTGGAGTAGATGTCGGTGCTCGCGTCGCTCTCCTCGCCGCGCAACTGCTCGGGAGACGCATAGTGGGGGGTCCCGGTCATCGTTCCCGCCACCGTCAGGGCGGACGCGCCCGCGATGTGCGCGATGCCGAAGTCGAGCAGCTTCACCGACCCGTCGGGCAGGAGCTGCACGTTGGTCGGCTTGATGTCGCGATGGACCACGCCCCGGCCATGGGCATAGTGCAGGGCGTCGAAAATGCGGACGATGATGCCGATCTTCGCCTCGAGGGTCGAGAAACGCGGAAACCGATGCAACGACGCCAGACTCGTTCCCTGCAGGTGCTCCATCACGATGTGGACGCGCCCGTCCACCTGGAGCACGTCGTGAATGGTGACGATGCCGGGGTGCGTCAACCGTGCGCAGGCGCGCGCCTCGCGCAGCAGCCGCTCGACCGCCTGGGCGTCGGCGTTCCCCGCCGTCAAGGTCTTGACGGCGACGGTGCGCTCCAGCACGGTGTCGTACGCCATGTAGACGTCGCCCATGCCGCCGCGCCCCAGTCGGCGCTCGACGCGGAAACGTCGGGCGAAGTCGCGGGGAGAATCGTTGGTGGATGCGCTCATGGCCGCCCTCGCCAGTCGGTGCTCGACGGAATGGACCTGCCGCTACGGCCCGGTCGCCGCGCGTTCGCGACGCCCCGGCGCCTACAACTGATGAATACGGGCCGGCGGGCGTCGGGTTCCGCCGCCACGCCGCTCCCGGTGCAACCCGGGGCTCACCACGGCTGTCCAGGACGCAGTCGATCGCGCCCCGGCGACGCCCGGATGCCCGGGAGGTGCGGCAGGGCCCCGCAGACGGTCCCCCGGAAGATGCGGATCGTCTGCACCCAGGCCTCATGCAGCGGTGGTATGCATACGTCCAACCACAACGTATCGAGCGACAAGGCCGTCCAACTGACGGGAAAGGGTCCGGTCAGGGGGTTGCCGGACAACCTCAAGTACTCCAGGTTCGTCAGCGACCCCAGCCAGGACGGAAGCGGACCGCTCAACTCGTTGTCGTGCAGGTACAGGGTCTCGAGGTTGGCGAGCGACGCGAACGAACCCGGAAGCGCCCCCGTGAACTGATTGCCGTCGAGAGACAGCCGCGTCAAGCGGGGGAGCGACCCGAGCCAGGACGGAAGCGGACCGCTCAACTCGTTGTCGTGCAGGTACAGGGTCTCGAGGTTGGCGAGCGACGCGAACGAACCCGGAAGCGCCCCCGTGAACTGATTCCCGCCGAGATACAGCCGCGTCAAGCGGGGGAGCGACCCGAGCCAGGACGGAAGCGGACCGCTCAACTCGTTGTCGTGCAGGTACAGGGTCTCGAGGTTGGCGAGCGACGCGAACGAACCCGGAAGCGCCCCCGTGAACTGATTCCCGCCGAGATACAGCCGCGTCAAGCGGGGGAGCGTCCCCAGCCAGGACGGAAGCGGACCCGTCAACTCGGCGTCCGAAAAAGACAGTACCTCGAGGTCGAAGGACGCGAACCAACTCGGAATCTCCCGAGTGGTGAACTGATTCCCGCCGAGATACAGCCGCGTCAAGCGGGGGAGCGTCCCCAGCCAGGACGGAAGCGGACCGCTCAACTCGTTGCGGCTGAGCCCCAGGCTGTAGAGGTTGACGAGGGATACGAACGAGCTTGGAATCTCGCCCGTGAACTGATTGCCGTCGAGATACAGCCACCTCAGGCTGTTGAGCGTCCCCAGCCAGGGCGGAATCGGACCGCTCCACTCACTGTTTGAGAGATCCAGAACGCGGAGGTTGGCCAGGAAGGCCAGCGAACTCGGAATCTCACCCGTCAACTGATTGCCGCCGAGCTCCAGCCTCTCGAGGCTGGTGAGCGTCCCCAACCAGGGCGGAATCGGTCCGCTCAACTCGTTCCAACTCAGGTGCAGCCGGTGGAGGTTGCCAAGGGACGCCAGCGAACTCGGAATCTGCCCCGTGAGCTGATTCACACCGAGGGACAGACTCGTGAGATTGGTCAGCGTGCCCAGCCAGGATGGAATCGGTCCGCTCAACTCGTTGGCCGGGAGCTCCAGAGTGCGCAGCCGAGCGAGATCGCCCAACCGGGGCGGAATCGGTCCGGCCAGGCCGTTGCCCTGCCAGCGCCAAGTACCCGGCCATGCACTGTCCTCCCTCCACCAGCCGAGCGTCAGTCCCGTGACGCGGCCATCGTCGTCCGTCTCGACCCCGAACCAGTCGCCCAGCGGCGCCGCCGTCAGCCAGTTGGTGCGGTTCGTCCAGTTCGGGCCGTCGGTGGCGTGATACAGCGCTTCGAGCGCGGCGCGGTCCGTCTGCACGCTCCCTTGCGCGCGGGCGACACCCGGCGCCCCCGCGACGAGGGCCGTGACGAAGCCCGCGATCAGCAGGGCCCGCAGGCCACGTCCAGGCCCCCCCGCCCCGGCGCGGGCCGGCGCCGGAGTCGACGACCGGGAATGGCGAAGGGTCGAACCGGCCGGGATGGGCGTCCCGCCGGCCGCACGCGTTCCTTCAGGAGCGAGGCGCCTCATGGTCATCCAGAATCCTCCGCGCAAGCAACCTATCGCAGGGTCCGGCGGTGGTCAAGGTGGTCCAGTCGGGTCGCGAGCCACGCCCCCCGCGCGCGAATCCCGACCGTGGAGCTCGCCGAGGCCTCGCGCCGACCGCTGCCGCACGCGGGGTTCGGCCCCCCCGGCCCCGGCTGCTAAACTTGAGCAGTGTCATCGTCGCGACTCTCGGCCGCCGGACCGGCGGCGCAGTACGACTGCTTCGCCGAAGTCTATGACGTATGGACGGAGACGGCGGCGGCGGCCCGGTCGAACCGCCAGTTCTACGTCGACGCGTATCTCGCCGCCGGAGGGCCGGTGGTGGAGCTGGGGGTCGGCGACGGGCGCATCGCGGTGGAGGCCGCGGCGCGCGGGTGCCGGGTGATCGGCGTGGACGTCTCGCCGGTCATGCTGCGGCGGTGCCGGCAGCGCGCCGAAGAGGCCGGCGTGGGCAATCGGATCGAGCTGCTGGAAGCGGACTTCCGCACCTTCCACATCGACGAGGCGGCCGCGCTCGTCACCCTGCCGTACCACAGCATCGGGCACCTGACGAGCCTGCCGGCCAAGGAGCAGGTGGCGCGTCACGTGTTCAGCCAGCTTCGGCCGGGGGGGCGGTTCATCTTCGACGACTTCCTGATGACGCCCGACGCCGCGGCCCGGATGCGCCAAGTGCAGCTTCGGGCCGCCTACCCGTCGGCGGCGGGCACGGATATCCTGTTGTGGGTCACCTCGCGCGTGGACGAGACGACCCGGTCGATGGAGGTCGTCACCTGGGAGGACCACTTCACTGCCGACGGACGCCCCGAGTGGCGCCGCTACCGGCGCCTCGACCTGAGCTGGCTCGACCCGGACCAGGCCCGGGCGCTGCTGCGCAGGGCCGGGTTCACGATCGACGCCTGCCTCGGCAGTTTCGACGGAACGCCGTTCTCGATGGACACGGCGGCCGAGCAGATCTGGATCGCGCGCAAGCCGGACGGCGCCGGCCGCGGCGCGCACCGTCGGCGGCGCGGCCGAGCGGAGACGGCGACGCGAGACGACGTCCGGCATCGGGAAACACGGAGCCGCAGGGCATGGTGGGCACGGCGGGACTGAAGGACCTGGAAGTGACCGGCATCGTCGGCGTCTATCCGCGGGAGCGGGAGCGCCCCCAGCCGGTCATCTTCGACATCGAGGTCGACTACGACCTCGCGCCGGCCGCGCGGTCGGACGCGCTGGCCGACGCCATCGACTACGACGGCGTCGCCGCCGCCGTCGGCGACCTCGTGCGGCGGCGGCGGTTCGCGCTCCTCGAGACCCTGGCGGAGGAGGCGGCCGCCCTGCTCCTCGACCGCATCGACCGCGCGCAGCGCGTGCGGCTGGAGGTGCGCAAGCCCCGGGCGGTCCCCGCTGCCGGCTGCGCCTTCGTCCGGGTGGAGCGCGCCCGCCCGTGAGCCCGCGGCGGGACGACCCGGTCGCGGTGGTGACCGGCGGGGCGCGCCGCCTCGGTCGCCGGCTCTGCTCGATGCTCGCTGCGCGCGGCTACGACCTCGTGGTGCTCTACCGCGCCTCGGAACAGGACGCGCGGTCGCTGGTGGGCGAGATCGAGACGGCGGGACGCCGCGCGCGCGCACTCGCCGCCGACATCGGCGTCGAGCCCGAGGTGGCGGCGGTCTTCGACGACGTCGCGGCGGCGGAGGGCCGGGTCGACCTCCTCGTGAACAACGTCGGCAACTACAACCCGCAGCCGGTGACCCGGCTCGACCCCGCGGGGTGGGACGCGACCCTCGCCGCCAACCTGTCGGGCGCGTTCTACTGCTGCCACCACGCCCTGCGCCTCATGCCCGAGGGGAGCAACATCGTCAGCATCGGAATGGCCGGCCTCGAGGGCATCCGCGCCAACGTCCACGGCGCCGACTACTACGTCAGCAAGACCGGGCTCCTCGTGCTGACCCGCGCCCTCGCCAAGGCGCATGCGGGCCGACGAATCCGCGTGAACATGGTCTCGCCGGGACAGCTCGAGAACTCCGTCGACCTGCCGCCGCCCGACGCCATCGGCCGGTGGGTGCCCCTGGGGCGCGCGGGCCGGCTGGACGACGTGACGCAGGCGGTCGAGTATCTCCTCGACGCCTCCTACGTCACCGGGGTCAACATCGACGTCTCGGGCGGTTACCGACTCTGACGGGCCGCGGCGAGACCCACGTCGGCGCCGCGACGAGCGAGGGCGCGCGCGGGCCGCCGCGCCCGCGAGATGGCGCGACGATGAAGCACGGCGACCGAAGGGCAGCGCCGTCCGGCGGAACCGCAGGCGAGGAACGACCGTCACGCCACGGGGCGGCTCCCCTTGCCGCGACGGCGCTCTGCCCCCTGTGGGACCGGGCCGCGGAATGGGAACGCCGGCTGCGCATGATCCGCGAAGCGCGGCGCTTCCTCTACCTGTCCACCTACTACATCGAATACGACGACTACGGCGCCGCGCTGATCGCCGGGTTGCTGGCGGCCCAACGGCGCGGCGTGGCCGTCAACCTGCTCCTCGACGGCTTCGGCCAGCGCCTCGGCGGCGTGCTCATGTCGTCCGCGGCCAGGGCCGCCCTGCAGGAGCGGTTCGACGCCCTGCGCGGCGCCGGCGCCGTCGTGACGGTCTACCGCCCGCCCCACGCCGCCCAGCGGCGGCTCGGGGGCGGCCAGCATGTCAAGATTCAGGTCTCGGAGCAGGGCGAGGCGATCTTCGGCAGCAGCAACGTCACGCGGACCTCCTTCGAGGGATGGAACGAGTACTCGGTGGCGCTGCGCGGCCCCGTCGTGCGCGCCCTGCTCGCAAGCTATCGGACCATCGGCGGCGCGGTCGCCCCCGCCCACCTGCGCGACCTCGACCGGTGCGCGGCGGGAACGCCCGGCGACATCGAGCTCGACTACTGGATCTGCAATCCCAACCTGCACCAGGGCCGCCGCGGGCCCCTCGGGTGGCGCGGCCCCAACGTGGTGACGGGGCGGATGGTCGACATGGTGAACGCCGCCCGGCGGCGCATCGCGCTGACGACGTTCTACTTCAAGCCGGCGCCCGTACTCCTGGACGCGCTGCTCGCGGCGGCGCGGCGCGGCGTCGACATCGAGATCCACCATTCGCACCGCGAAGCGCTGCCGGCCACCGACCTGGCCTGGATCGCCGCCGCCGCCGGCTATCCGCGGCTGCTGGACGCGGGCGTCCGCATCCACGAGAATCGGGCCGGCGAGCACTCGAAGATAGTGCTCGTCGACGAAGCCTGGGCCGCGTTCGGGAGCTACAACTTCGAGGACGCGGCGCACGACCGGCTGGCCGAGGCCATGCTGGCCACCCGCCACCCGGCGGCCGTCGCCCCGGCGCGGGAGATCTTCGACATGCTCCGGCGAGACCCGCACAACACCCCGGTGAGGCGCGGCTTCCGCCGGGACCTGCCGGCCGGCCTGCGGCTGCGCATCGCCCTGCTCGGGCGTCTCAAGCGGTGGATGTGATGGCCGACGACCTGCGGTTCTCCGAGATCGAGCACAAGTTCGTCGTCGGCGACGGCTTCGACCTGGCGGGCTTCCGCGCCGCCATCGAGCAGCTCAAGCCGACGCGGACCACCGCGCTGCGGGTCCGCGACCGCTACTTCCTGACCGAGGCGGGGCGGCGCGGGCGGTTCATACTCCGCCACCGCCACGATGCCGAGCTGCACCACCTGACCCTGAAGTCGCTGGCCCGCGACACCGAGGTGCGGTCGGAGGTCAATCTCGACCTCGGCCACCACGCGGGCGACCAGGCGTCGGCCGTCGACGCGTTCGTCGACCGGCTCGGGGTGATCTGGCGCGGCGTCCTCGACAAGGACCTGACCGTTTGGTACTTCCCCGACATGGAGGTGGCGCACTACCGCGCCTCGACCGGCGCGCGCGCCGTCGAATGCGTCGAGTTCGAGGCGACGCGCAAGCCGTCGCTGGCCGCCGCCCTGCGCACCGTCGAGCATTACGAGCGCGCGACCGGCTTCGGCGGCGCCGCCCGCTCGCACCGCTCGCTGCCGCAGATCCTGTTTCCCGAGGTGGCCGCGGCGCTGGCCGCGGCGGCGGGCGAGCAATGAGGGAAGCCGACGAGTGGGCAGGCCGACGAGAACCCCGCGCACCGCGCCGGAGGGTGCCCGCCGAAGCGCCCCGCCCGACGAGGCGAGGAGCGGCCGCTCCGTGGGACCGCGCGAGCAGCAGCGGGCGGCCGGGAGCCTTCACCGGGCGGAGTGCGCGCGCCGACCCGCGATCGCGCCCGACCCCGCGCCGGCGCCGGCGCGCTCGACGATCTGCATGAAGTTGTCGTAGACGCGGCGCGCGTTGCGGTTGAAGTCGGCCATGCCGGCCGACGCATCGGCCTCGAAACGCGCGAGAGCGTCCGGCCCCAGCGCGCGCTCGAGGGCCTGCCCATAGGCGGGCACTGCGCCCCACTCGCGCACCGTCCTCTCGGTGATCTCCACGTGATACTGAATGCTGAAGGCGTGGCCGCCGACCCCCAGCGCCTGCACCGCGCAGGCGGGCGACGCGGCCAGCACCCGGGCCCCGGGCGGCGGTTGCCGCACCTCGGCGCCGTGCCACTGCAGGCAGCCGTGCACGGTCGGTACGCCCTCGAAGAGGGCGCTCGCCCGTCCCGCCTCCGTCAACTCGACCTCGAAGACGCCGATCTCGGGCTCGGCCGCCGGTCCGACCTCACCCCCGAGGGCCTGGGCGAGAAGCTGGTGCCCGAGGCAGAAGCCGAGGAACGGCATCTGCCGCTCGACGACCGCCGCGCGGATGGCGGCGCGCTCGGCCTCGAGCCACGGATGGAGGTCGTCCTCCCACACGTCCATCGGGCCGCCCATGACCCACAGGGCGTCGTAGCCGCCGAGATCGGGAATCGACTCGCCGGCGTCGAGCTCGACCGCCCGCCACTCGACGCCGTCCTCGCGCAGAAAGTCGCGGAAGACGCCGGGGTGCTCGACGGCCACGTGCTGGAAGACGAGAATCTTCGGATCGCTGGCGACCATGGGGCGTCTCACCCCTGCAACGCCAGGTTCGCGTCCCAATCGTCCGGAAAAGGCGACTTCGTCGTCAGGGTCATCGCTGTTTCCTCAGACCAACGCGCCGCCAACCGGGTGTGTCTCCCGACCCTCGGTCGTCGCTGATCACGATGGCGGGTCCCCCACCGCGAGCCGGCGTCACCGCACCGGGTATGTCAGTCTACGCCCTTCGCCCCGCGCCGCCAACAGGTCGCCAGC
>CBDATI010000052.1:0-9088 GCA_965199675.1 Vicinamibacterales bacterium
CACCCGCCGAGAAATCAGGTTTCCAGTCGAACGGGTCGATTCCGGTGTCGACCGGGAAGAAAACAGCTCATGCGCCATGAGCTTGCTGATCCGAGATTCTTCCCCGGGCCTACATGCGCGCCACCACGCGACAGGAATAGCGAACACTACAACCGTCGCGAAGAACATCGACCCTTCAGTCAGATACTGGTAGACTCCCAACAGAATCCAGGCCGCACACACCGTGACCAGCCATGGCGCGAAAAGCTCCCTCAGAAAGGCCTTCATCTTTCAACCCATAACGCTGCGCTGCCGCAAATTGCCCCCACCGCTCACAAACACGTATCCAAGAACGCCCCAAGCATACGCCCCCCACAAGGTTACCACCATCGCCATCGTGGCGGCCCAAAAGCCGCCCGCACCTGCCTGACAGCCCGTGGACGAAGTCGGTTCGCTGAGCGGGCCTGTTCAAGCAGCTTGGGGACGAGCGGCTGAGCCCCAGGGGGCGACCGGAGCCCATTTGGCCCTCCAGAGGCCGTTCAGACGCCCCCAGAGGCCCATGAGGCGTTCGATCAGCCCGAGAATCGCCGAAAGAGCCCGCCCCTGCAGGCTCCGGGGCGTACCGACGCCCGTCAGGCGGCGCAGCAACAGACCCAGGTTGCAGCCCGCCGCCTGGACCAGCACCCGCTTGCGGACATTCTCATGGCCGCGCACCCACACCCGACGCAGACCCCCGGTCTCATACTGGTGAGCGAAAGGCCGCTCCACCAGTTCCCCCCGGCAGCGTTGGAGACGACGGCCCCGGTCCCCGCGAATACGCCGACGATTCCCATACAGCGCCGACTGCGCAGCACGCTTCTCCGGCGGCGTCTCACCCGTCTTCTTGTCCTGCCAGACGCGCCGACCACGCGCCGGCTCCGCGATGTAGCTGCGTACACCAAGGTCGTCGAGCGCCACCAGCGTCGCGTCGCTGTGATACCCCTTGTCGGCCACCACCTCTTCGACGCCCTCACCGTCAGGCTGAACCGCCTCCACCTGCTCCGCCGCCTTCGTCAGCGTCTCCGGCAGCGTCGCCGTATCACCCTCCGACGCGTCCTGAACCGTCACCGACAGGAGCGCTCCCGTCTCCAGGTCGACACCGTGCTCCGCCTTGTGGGCCAGATGCGTCCGACCGTCCTTCATCTTCGCGATCTTCGCGTCCGGGTCCTGCGGAGACGTCCACTCTTCATTCGACGTCTTCCGGCCCTTCCGCGAACGGTCGAAACGCGCCAACTCCGCCCGCGTCGGCGTCGCAATGCCAGATGCCTCCGCCAGCCCCCGCACGAACGCGTCGTACGAGTCCCCCGTATCCCGACGCTCGATGCTCCGCATCGCCGCGTTCGCTTCCAGCGTCGTCGCGTCCACCCCGATCGTCTTCCCCTTCACCAGACCCGCTTCCGACAACCGCTCCAGCACCCACGTGAACACCGCCGCGTGCGTCTCCACGTCGATCAGACGCCGAGTCCGTGACAGCGTCGAGTGGTTCGGCGTCGCCTCCGTCACGTCCAGATCCAGGAAAGCCCGCAGGCTCAGCGAATCCGCGACCCGCCACGCAATCGCGCGCTCCGATGACAGACCCTCGAAATACCCGATGAACAGAAGCCGGAAATACCGCCCGGGTCGCAGACTCGGACGACCCATTCGCTCCGCGTAGAAGACCGCACACAACCCCTCCACGAAAGCGTCGAACCTGGATTTCTCCAGAATCCGATTCAGCCGCTCGAAGAAGGGATGCCCCGCACTCTTGGGAAGGTCCTCTGCCGTCACCCACATCGGTGGCGCCGGTCGAGCCGCCGGCCTCTTGCCCATCGCCATGCTGTGAAGTCTACGACACTACAACCACTCAGATCGACCCGATCGGCCCGAATTTGCCGACTTTTTCCACGGGCTGATGATGGTGGTCTCAGTCATGCCCGCGGGGACGATGGCGTGGTCCATCAGGTCAACTTCGGTTTTCCCCCGGTATTGAACGAGGTAACCCATCGCGCCTGCCTTGGATGGCCAGGATACCATCAGTTGCTTGTCGCCTGGCGTATATCTCGCTCCGAAGTTGGGGTCTTCGGTTGCCCTACCTGGACTTCCCGTTATCGTGCCAAAGGTCGCCCCCGACGTTACCCGCACGACGTATACGGCGCCGTTGGTCAAGCCAGTGATGGTTCTCTTGACCATGCCTGCGCCAGCCGCCTCGTTCGAACCGCGATCCTCCTTCAAGTCATCGGGTACCACGCCTTTGATCCGGTATCCGACCGTGTCGCCGGGACCCCCGGCCCAAAACACCGTCAGCGTTCCGTCGCCTTCCGCGACGTACACCTTTAGTGACTGCGCCTCGACCGTACCTCCCCCCAGCGCCAGCATCCAGCCGAACAGCACCACCCAGCTCAGCGCCCGGCAACTACCTCTCGCAAAAACCGCTCCCATACGCATCATGCTCTCCCTTGTGAACTCGTCCTCTCACCCGGCAACGGGGGAATCGGATCAGTCCACTTCCCGTAGCCGCGGGCGCTTCGTTCAGGCCTGGGCGTCGCGTTCCGCAAGTGATTGAGTGCACGTGGGTTACGCGTTCGCAGGCGAGCCGCAGACCGGGTTCAAAACGGCGTGACGGGCCGTCGCCGCTTCCACCAAAAATGGGGGGAAGAATGGATGGCCGGATGGCCGGACGGCGTACCTGGCGGGACGGAGGGAAGGCTGCTGGCGGTCCGGACGTCGGCCGTCGAGACCTCGAAGCCGTCGGGGCCGTGGCTTCACAACGACCTCGCGAACGGTGCCGGCTTCGGCTGGCGAGTACGAGGGGGACACTCTCGTCGTCGACGCGCGGCGAGGTCGCCGGCCGCCTATTGGCGCCCGGGCCGTGCCCGCGCCGTGTCCGCGAGGGCGGAGCGCGAGAGCGGCGGCGCGACGTTTCCGAAAGGGGTGCTCCTGACGTGGCGATTGCGGACGACCCGACGCGGCGCTACACTTCCCATCCTGGAGAACGGCCCCGGCGGTGACTGGCGGGTTCCGCCGTTCCGATCTGGAACTGCGCGGCGGACATCGAGGCCGGATGGACGCAACGAGACCTCGACGATGCGATGGTGGTGCTGAAGCACCCGGGCGCATCCACGGCTGAATCGTTTGAAATGCCGGGGAAGCCGCGCCCGGAGAGGCGGCTGAAGGTGGGCGGGGGGGAAGGGCTCGGGCGCATCTCCGGGGCGCCGGGGAGCGGGTGACGGGAACGCGCGAGATGGCCGAACGACCCATCGTAATCCTGCACGGCTGGAGCGACACGTCGCAGACCTTCGAGCCGCTGGCCCGGCTGCTGCGCGCGAGGCTGGGGCGCGAGGTGTCCATCGTCTCGCTCGCCGACTACGTGAGCATGGAGGACGAGGTGCGCTTCGACGACGTCGCCGAGGCGATGGACGTCGCGTGGCGCCGGCACGGGCTGCCGCGGCGGAAGGGGGCGGTCGACGCCGTGGTGCACAGCACCGGCGGCCTCGTCATCCGCGACTGGCTCGCGCGGCACCACACGCCGGCCCGGGCGCCGGTGAAGCACCTCGTGATGCTGGCTCCCGCCAACTTCGGCTCGCACCTCGCCCACAAGGGCCGCTCGTTCATCGGCCGGGTCTACAAGGGTTTCGTCGCCAAGAAGCCCGAGGGGCGGGCGTTCGAGACCGGCGCCCACATCCTGCGGGGGCTGGAGCTCGCCAGTCCCTACACGTGGGGGCTGGCCGAGCGCGACCGCTTCGGCCGGGGCGGGACGATGTACCAGCCCGGCAACGTGTTGTGCACGGTGCTGGTCGGCAACCGCGGCTTTCGCGGCATCTCGTCGATCGCCAACGAGGACGGCTCGGACGGGACGGTGCGCGCCTCGACCGCCAACATGAGCTGCGTGCGCATCGGGGCGGTGTTTCCGGCGCGGCCGGAGGACGGCGGCAGCGTCGAGTACACGCTGGAGGAGTCGTCGGGGGCGACGGCGTTCGGCGTGCTCGAAGACCACAACCACGGCACCATCACGCTGTCGCACCGGCGGCGCCCCATCGGCGAAGGGAGACGGAACACGCGCGACGGCGATCTGCTCGAGAAGATCGTCGGCGGGCTGACCGTCGACGACGACGCGTTCGAGGCGTGGCGGCGGGAGCTGGAAGAGGGCAACCGCGCGTTGCTGCCGACGGCCCCGCGCCGTGACGGCCGGAACCACGGCTTCCAGAACACCGTGGTGCGCGTGCGCGACCAGTACGGGGTGGGCGTGGACGACCACCTGCTGGAGTTCTACGAGGACGACCACGATCGCGGCGATCTCGTGGCGAGACTCTTCCACGAGTCGGCCATCCGGAAGGTGCACAAGTACTCGGGCGACGCCTCGTACCGCAGCGTGTACGTCGACTGCACGCGCCTCGCCCGCACCATCGACAAGGTGCACGAGGCGCTGAGCCTCAGCATCACCGCCTATCCCGAGATCGACGAGCGCACCCCGGTGGGGTTCACCACCCTCGGCAGCGGCGGCGTCGGCGGCGTTCGGATTCCCCGCGACGCCATCGACCGGTTCTTCGCGCCGCACCGCACGGCTCTCGTCACCCTGCAGCTCACGCGGCAGCAGTCGGCGGCGACGTTCCGCTTCCGCGACCACCGGGGTTAGCGGCGGAGCGGGCGCGGGCGACCGGGGCGCGGCGCTGTGGACGGCGGGCGGCTTGTCCTCCGTCATGCTTGGACGTAGACGGCGCGCGGGGTTCCATCAGCGTCACTCGACAGCGCCGAGCTTTGTCCTCCGCCGCGCTTGGACGTAGACGGCGCGGGCTGTGATCGACCGGGCGCGAGGCCCGCGGCGCAGTTGAAGCGCGGTCGGGTGCGGGTCACGGCAGCGCGGGCGTCAGCCGGCCGCCGCTTGGCCGGCGCCGGCCAACGGCGAGAAGTGTTAGACTATCGACTTTGCCGAGCCTGCCGATAATGGGGCCGGAGCCATCGGCGGGGCGGGGGGGCGCATGCGTCCCGGCGGCGGCAGCAGGTCGACGGTGAGGAACTGCGCGTGACTGCACACCACTTCGTGGGCGAGGGCGGCTATTCCGAGCGGCTGCGGGTGTCGGCGGGCGACGCCGAGGGGCTGCTGGCGCAGGTCTCGGCCGAGGTCGACGCGGCCGGCCTGCGGGTGATGGCCGAGCAGGCGGTGCCGTTCCCGGGCGGGGGCGCTACCCTGGTCTGGGTGCTCGCCGAGTCGCATCTCGTGCTGCACCTGTGGCCCGAGGAGGACCACGCCACCCTCGATCTCCATATCTGCGACTACCGCTCCGAGAACGAGGCGCGTGCGCGGCGGCTGCGCGACGGCCTCGACCGGTTCTGCTTCGCGCCAGGGTCGTCGAGCTGGCGCGAGCTCGCGGTCGGCGGCCGTCGGTTGGTCAGTGCCTGACGGGGCGCAGGCGGCGGGAGAGTCGGTCGAGCCGCAAGCAGAGCCGCGGGAAGGCGCCTTGCCCGCCGAGGTCGACGACGGCGAGCAGTCGCGCTACAAGGGCTTCTGGGCCGATGTCGGCGAGAACTTCCCCGACCTGGGACGCGCCCGGTCGACGGCCCAGTACCGCTACGACGAGCGCTGGCTGCTGCGCACCTACCTGCCCGCCCTCGCCGGGCAGCGCCTCTTCAAGACCGATCTCTGGGACGAGGCCAAGAACACCCGCATCCTGCGCTGGGCCGCCGGCGAGGGGGCGCGGGCGTTCGGTGTCGACATCTCGCCGGCCGTCGTCGCCGACGCCCGCCGGGGGTTCGCCGCCGCCGGCCTCGTGCTGAACGGCGTGCAGGGCGACGTGCGCACGCTGCCCTTCCGCGACGGCAGCTTCGACGCCATCTACTCGATGGGCACCGTCGAGCACTTCGACGACACCGACGGCGCCCTCCGCGAGATCTTCCGGGTGCTGCGTCCCGGCGGCATCGCCATCATCGGCGTGCCCAACCGCCGCGACCCCTTCCTGCGGCCCCTGCTCGTCGCCCTGCTCTACCGCATCGGCCTCTACGGCTACGGCTTCGAGAAGTCGTACTCGCGGCCCGTCTTCAGACGCATGCTCGAGCGGGCCGGGTTCACGGTGACGGCCGAGACCGGCATCCTGTTCGTCCCCGGCTGGCTGCGCATGGCCGACCTCGCCTGCCACACGTCGCGGTTCGCCCCGTTGCGCTGGTGCGCGCGGCTCACCGGGCTGCTCTGCGCCCCCTTCGACCACGCTTCGCGCCGCTGGCCCCGCCTGCGGCGCCACGGCTATCTGCTCGCCACCGTCGCGGTGCGCCCCGGGGGAGACGGCGCCGCGCCGGGCGGCTGAAGCGGCGGCCCGTAACATCGGCGGTGCAGTGTCCCGCGGCCGGGCGGCGGAGGACAGAGAGCCGGCCCGTCCTGCGTGGTCACGCTGTCTGTTCGCCACCGCGGTGCGGCCCGCGGAGGAACGGGGAGACGGCGCCGCGCCGGGCGCTTGAAGCGGCGGCCCCGTAACATCGGCGGTCCGTAACATCGGCGGTGCAGTGTCCCGCGGCCGGGCGGCGGAGGACAGAGAGCCGGCCCGTCCTGCGTGGTCACGCTGTCTGTTCGCCATCGTCGCGGTGCGGCCCGCGGAGGAACGGTGCCGCGCCGGGCGGCTGAAGCGGCGGCCCCGTAACATCGGCGGTCCGTAACATCGGCGGTGCCGTGGCCCCGCGGTCGGGCGACGGAGGACAGAGAGCCGGCCCGTCCTGCGTCGTCACGCTGTCTGTTCGCCACCGTTGCGGTGCGGCCCGCGGAGGAACGGCGCCGCGCCGGGCGGCTGAAGCGGCGGCCGAACATCGGTGGTACAGTGGCCCCGCGGCCGGATGGCGCGACACGCCCCGAGAGAGGGCCAGACAGCCGGCCCCGCCTGCGTCGTCACGCTTATCTGCTCGGCCGGGCGGCGCGGCACGCGCGGGGAGGACAGACACATGCTGAGGAGCATCGCCCGTTCGGCAGGGGTCGCGCTGGTGTGCGCCGCGCCGGCCCTGGGACAGCCGCCGGCGCTCGAGGAGTTTCCCGGCACCCGCTTCCGCGAGCGCGCCGTGGCGGAGTACGACGACGGCGCCCTGCAGGTGGTCGCCGCCTACCCCCACGCGCAGGTCCGGCACGAGTCGCGGTGGCTGTTCGTCCAGGTGGGTTTCGGGGCGACCGATTCGATGTCGGTCCGGCCCGGCGACGTCGTGCTGGTTCGGCCCGACGGGGTGGAAGTGCCGGTGGCGTCCCCGCGCGACCACCGGCGGGACGTCGGCGGCGTGCGACAGCTCCAGAACGAGGTGAACAACTTCCATCATCGGGTCGTCGACTACATCCGACAGCCGGCGGGGTTCCGGTTCTTCTTCGGGATGCACCCCGGCGGCGGCATTCCCGACCGCATCGTTCGCATCGGGCGGCAGCGGCACGCCTGGGGCGACCTGTACTTCGTCTCGCCCGACGGGACGTGGTCGGCCGGCGTGCACGCCCTCGTGGTCCGCGACGGGGACGATGTCATCGCCCGGCTGCCGGTCGTGCTGGAGTAGCGCCGTCGGGACGCGTCGCCGCCGGGTCGTCGACGCCGGGGACGCGCCGACGGCGGTCGTCGTCGAACGGCGTCGCCGCGCTGAACGGCGCCGGCGACCAGCCGTCGCCCGGCGCGCTGACACCGCCCTCTCTCGATGGCCGGGCTGGTCTTGGGCGGCTACGGATACCGCGAGGGATTGCGCCCAGCGCGCTGACACCGCCCTCCCCTGGATGGGGCGTGCCGCCTCGCTGAACGGCGGCCGCCACTCGCCCAAGGGGTGTGCGGGCGCCGCCGAATGACAGCGAACAAGGCTGCCAACCGACCCGACGCGCAGCCCGTCGGGGTTCGCGCGCGACACCGGACCAGTCGCGCCCGTCAGCGTTCCGAGCCGGCGCATGGGTGTGCGTCAAGTAAAGTGATGACGTGCGCCCCGTGCCGCCTGGGCATCCTCGTGGCCGCCGGGGGAGCTGGGCTGCCAACCGACCCGACGCGCGGCCGGTCGGGGTTCGCGCGCCCCGCCGGACCCGTCGCGCCCGTCAGCGTTCCGAGCCGGCGCATGGGTGTACGTCAATTAAAGTGATGACGTGTGCCCCGTGCCGCCTGGGCATCCTCGTGGCCGCCGGGGGCGCATGGGCGGTACGTCGAGAACGTGATGACGTGCGCCTTCGGCGCAGCGGTGACGGCGGAAGCGGCTATACTGAGCACCAGGAAGGATACCGACCGATGGAAGTTGCCCCGCCCCCCGCTCGCGAGCCGGCCGTCTCTCCCGCCCCCCGATCCGGCGACGGCGGCGGGCTGAGGTTCGCGCTGACCATCGGCGCGTGGTTCGTCGGCCTGTTCGGGCTCATGCGCCTCGGGTGGGTCGAAAGCAACCTGCTGACCCCGTTCGCGCAGCTCCAGCAGCGAGTGGCGGAGCAGCTCATGGGGGTGAAGTCGGGCATGCTCTACGCCGACGCGAGCTGCAGCGGCGGCGACCCCATGGCCCTGTGCATGGGGGCCATCTTCGCGTATCCGGCCGCGTGGGGGTCGCGGCTGCGCGGCGCCGCGGTGGGCCTGGGCGCGATAACCGCGCTCAACGTGGTGCGGCTCGGGTCGCTCTCGATGGTGGCCGAGAACCGGACCCTGCTCGACGTGCTGCACGTCTACGTGTGGCCGGGCATCCTGATCATCGCCGCCGCCGCCTACGTCTACCGCTGGATGGACCACCAGGGGAGCCGCCCGGCTGGCCCGGGTCGTCCTCCCGCCGACGGCGCGGCCCCGGCCGGCGCCCTCGGCGCCATGCCCGTGCTCGGCGGGGCGACCCGCCGCTTCCTGGTGCTGACCGCGGTGCTCGTTGCCGCCTACTTCGCGGCCGCGCCCTTCTTCTACGGCAGCGACCTCGTGCGCGTGCTCGCCGGCTGGGTCGCGCTGGCCGGGGGGGCCATCCTCACCGCCGGGGGCACCGAGACCACGGTCATGGGGGCCGGCCTCTTCACTCCGCACGGCGGGTTCCTCGTCACCCAGGAGTGCGTCTTCACGCCGCTCATTCCCGTCTACCTGGCCGGTGTGCTGGCCGCGCCGCTCGCGCCGTGGCGCCGCGCCGCCGCCCTCGCCGCGACCCC
>CBDATI010000053.1:0-34914 GCA_965199675.1 Vicinamibacterales bacterium
GCCCGCCCCGGGGGACTGGGTGGTGGGCCTCGGCGGGCGGCAGATCCGCGCCCGCGTCTCCGACGGCGCCGCCGCCGGCGCGCGGCCGCGTCGCAAGCCGGCGGCGACCACGCGGTGGCGGCGCCGATGCCCGGCCGTGTGGTGCGGGTGCTCGTGGCGGCCGGGGACCGCGTGGCGGCGGGGCAGGGGCTCGCGGTGGTCGAGGCGATGAAGATGGAGAACGAGGTGGCGGCGCCGGCCGCCGGCGTCGTCTCCGACGTCCGGGCGGCCCCGGGGGACTCGGTCGAGGCCGGCGCAGTGCTCGTCACCCTGACCGCGGAGGAGGGCGCGTGACGAGCCTGAACCTGTCGGGCCCGCCGGCGTCCGCCCGGTCCGTCGGTGGGGAGATCGAGGCGCGGGACGACGGCTCCCGGCCCGCACCGCCCGTTTCCGAGGAGATGGTCGTGCGGCCGGCGGTGCCGATCGGGGAGGGTTCTTCGGCCTCCGGCCCGGCGTCGTCGTCGGGCGATTCGCCGCGTCGCCGCGAGACTGTCTCACCGGCCTCGCCGGAGCCGCAGCCGAGGACCTCCACGCTCGATGCGCCGGGTTCGGCGTGGATCCGCTGGTGGTCTCGTGGGTACGTGAGGCGGAGCGTCGCGGGGGGCGCCGTCGTCGTCGCGGTGGCTCTCGTCGGACTGGTGACGATCGACCTCGGCCCCGCTGTCCGCGCCCGCGCCGAGCAGGCGCTGGGAGGCTATCTCGAACGGGAGGTCAGCATCGGCCGGGTCGGCATCTGGCTGCTTCGCGGCCGGTTCGTCGTCGAGGACCTGACCATCGGGGGGTTGAATCCGGGCGACCGGCCCTTCCTGACGGCGCGAGAGATCACGCTGTCGGTGGTGTGGTCGGCCCTGCTGCACGGGGAGTTCCTCGCCGACGCCGTGTCCATGCGGGACTGGCGGATGCTGGCCGAGTCGTTTCCCGACGGTCGCCAGAGCTTCCCCGCCTTCGTGCGCCAGGGGGACGGCGAATCCGGGGAGGCGCCCGGCGCGGTCCCGGCGGAGCCGCCGGCGCCCGACCCGGTCGCGGCGGACGTGGAGGCGGGCCGGCGGTTCGTCACCACCCTGCAGTACCTGCGGGCGTCGGAGGGCGAGTTCCGCTTTGAGGACCACGGGTCGAACTGGAGCGTCGACCTGCCGGACATGGACTTCACGATCACCAAGGTCCTCGACTACCGCGGCCACGCCGCCTCGGCGGGGGGCATCCTGCGGATCGCCGACTTCGAGCCGATGGGGATCGCGCTGAGTACCGACTTTCTGCTCGACGGCGCCGCCGTCGAGCTCACGCGCATCGACCTGCTCACCGACGGTGCGACGACGCGCCTCGAAGGCCTTGTCGACCTGTCCAACTTCCCCGAGATGTCCTACACCCTCGAGTCGGACATCGACCTCGCCCGCATGCGGGAGATCTTCTTCGCCGCCGACGACTTCACCGCCGCCGGCTTCTCGCGCTTCAGCGGCACGTTCCACAAGTTCGAGGGAGGGCACGACCTCCGGGGATCGTTCACGAGCGACGAGGCGGGCATCGACCAGTTGCGTTTCCCGGATCTGACCGGCGACCTGAGGTGGCGGCACGACTTCTTCGAGGTTCGGAATGCGGAGGCCTCGCCCTACGGGGGGGAGGCGGCGTTCGACTTCACGATGGCTCCCCTCGGCGCGAGCGAGCCCGGGCGGGCGACGTTCGACATCCGCTATGCCGGCATCGGGCTCGCGCCGATCGCGCAGACTCTCGAGGTGCAGGGGATTCGACCGACGGGCCGGGCGTCCGGCCGCAACCGCCTCGAGTGGCCGATCGGCCGCTTCGCCGACTTCGCCGCCGAGGGGGCCATCCGGGTCGCTCCTCCCTCGGGGGTGCGGCTGGCCGGCCCTGAACCGGACCCCGGGGCGGCGGCGGGGGTGGCCGGCCGGCGGGACCGGCCACCGGACCTGACGACGCGGACCTTTGCCCTCGGCGGGCAGGTCGCTTACCGGGCGACCGGCGACGAGTTCAGGCTGGAAGACGCCTACCTGGCCACGCCGTCGACCCACATCGTGTTCGGGGGGCGCTCGGCGTGGGGGGCGGACACCCGCGTCACCTTCGACGTGACCAGCGCGAACTGGCAGGAGAGCGACCGCCTGATGGCCGCCGTCATGACCGCGGCGGGGGCACCCACCAGCGCCTTCGCGGTCGACGGTTACGGCACCCTCGACGGCGTGCTCCTCGGCGACCTCGCGTCGCCGCGCGTCGAGGCGACCTTCGCCGGCGAGGACGTACGGGCCTGGAACGTCGATTGGGGCACGGGCCGCGGCGAGTTCGTGGTGGAGGACGCGTATCTCGACGTCATCGACGGGGACTTCCGCCGGGGCGACCGCGTCATGGCCATCGACGGGCGGTTCTCCCTGAGCCGGCCGCGGCGCGACGGCGGCGAGGAGATGAACGCGCTCGTACGGCTGGAGTCGTTCCCCGCTGCGAGCATCCGGGCCGCGTTCGGGCTCACCGAGGGCTACCTCATCGACGGACCGGCGACGGGCGAGATGAGGCTCTACGGGGCCTACCGCCGCCTGTTCGGGGTCGGGCGTTTGCGGCTCGATCGACCGACCGCCTACGGCGAGCCTTTCGACTCCGCCGAGGCCGATCTTCGCTTCGAGGGCAGCGGCGTGCGCCTGAACGGGCTCGACATCCGCAAGGGCGACGGCGCGGCGACGGGGGCCGCGTTCATCGAGTGGGACGCGTCCTATTCGTTCAATCTCGACGCCCGCGGCGTCGACGTCGCCTCGCTGACCTTCCTGCCGGAGTTGCCGCGGCCCCCGTCCGGGACCCTCGCGGGCGTCGCGGCCGGGGTCGGGTCGCTCGACAACCCCAGCTACACGATCCGGGCCACCGTCAGCGACCTGCGGATCGGGGACGAGGAGGTGGGACACATCACCGGCCGCCTCGACATCCGGGACGGGGAGCTCCGGCTCGACCTGGAGGGGGCGTCGTCGACCGTCGCGGTCTCCGCCGCGGGTCGCGTGACCCTCTCGGGGATGCAGGACGTCGACTTGTCGCTGCGGGTCGCGGACTGGTCGCTGGACCCCTACGTCCGCATGTTCGTGCCCGAGTGGTCACCCTACACGAGGGCGGTGTTGAGCGGCTCGCTGGACGTCGTCGGCCCGTTGCGGGACCGGGACCGTCTGGACGCGACGGCCACGGTCCAGCGGCTGCGGGCGAGCCTCCTCGACTACGAGATTCGCAACGACGGTCCCATTCGCCTGAGCCTCGACGGGCGGATCGTCGGCATCGATCGGCTGCGCCTGGCCGGGGTCGGCACCGCCCTCGATCTCTCGGGGGTGGTGGATCTGGGTACCGACGAGGTGTCGGTCGGCGTCGACGGCAACGCCAACCTGGACATCCTCCAGGGGATGTTCCAGAGCCTGCGGGGGTCGGGCTCGGCCGTGGTGGACGCCGAGGTCGTCGGCACCGTGCAGCAGCCGGTGCTGACCGGGGAGGCGGCGGTGAGGAACGGGCGCATTCGGCACATCTCGCTGCCGCATGCGCTCGAGGACATCGACGGCCGCATGGTCTTCGAGCGGGGCGGCGTCCGGTTCGACGAACTCGTGGCGTCGATGGGCTCCGGTCCCGTCCAGCTCGGCGGACGGGCCGCGGTGGACGGGTTCACGCTCGGCGAGCTGGGGATCACGGCGACCGGGCGAGACATGCAGTTGCGGTTTCCCGAGGGGTTCCGGTCGAACGTCGACACCGACCTGGTGCTGCGCGGCCCCCCGGACCGGCCGGTCCTCGCCGGCGCCGTCAACGTGCACGACGCGGTGCTCCTCGGCGGGTTCGACGAGGTCGTGGTGGGGCTGCCCGGGGGAGACGACGGCGCCGCCGTCGAGCCGGCGGAGACGGGGCTGCCGCTGCGCTTCGACGTCCGGATCGAGGCGCCGTCCACCTTGCGGATCGACAACAGCCTCGCCCGCATCGTGTCGAGCGCCGAGCTGATTCTGCAGGGCACGTACGACCAGCCGGTGCTGCTCGGGACGGTCGAGCTCGAGCGGGGCACGGCGTTCTTCGAAGGCAACCGGTACCGCTTGAACCACGGGACCATCGGCTTCGCCAACCTGAACCGCATCGAACCGTTCGTCGACATCGAGGTGGAAACCGACGTCCGCGTGCCCGGGCAGACGTATCGGGTCATGGTCCGGGCAACGGGCACGCCGGACGGGCTGGTGCCCGCGCTGTCGTCGGATCCGCCACTGCCGGAGGTCGACATCTTCTCGCTGCTGCTCGGCGACATCCGCGATCCCCTCAGCGCCGACCTCCGGGCCGCGCGCGCGCCCGAGCTGGCCCAGCAGCAGCGGTTCCAGGCCGGCGCCGCGCGCCTGCTGACCAGCCCCCTGTCCTCCAGCGTCGGCCGCGTCGTCCAGGATTCGTTCGGGGTGGACACGTTCCAGATCACGCCGTCACTGGGCGACCCGTCCTCCCAGCAGTCGGCCGAGCTCAGCCCGACCGCGCGGATGCTCATCGGCAAGCGGATATCCGACCGGACGCACATCACGCTCTCGCGGGCCGTCAGCGGCGCCAACCGGGATCTCCTGGTCGTCCTCGAGCACGACCAGAACGACCGGCTGACCTGGATTCTCTCGCAGAACGAGGATCGCACCTACGCCCTGGACTTTCGCGTGAGGCATGCGTTTTGAGCCGTGCCCTCATCGCCGGCGCGGCGGGAGCCGTGCTGGCCGTCGTCGCGCCGCCCGCCGCCGGCGCCGACCCCGCGGCGCTCGCGGGGCAGCACGTCGCCGAGGTGCGGCTGTTCCGTGACGGCCGGCCGGTCGACGGCGATTCCGCGCTGCTCGACTTCGTCGAGACGCGTCCCGGCCAGCCGCTGTCGATGCGGCAGGTCCGCGAGAGCCTCACCCACCTGTTCAGCCTGGGCGAGTTCGTCGACATCCGGGCCAGCGCCGCCGCCGCGGCGCAGGGCGTCAGCCTGCGCTACGACCTGTCGCCGTACCGCGGCGCGGTCGGGATGGAGGTGCTCGATGCCCGCGGCCGCCCGGTCGAAGAGGCGGCCGACCTGGTTCGGCGCCGGCTGGGAAACAGGGTGGCGCCCGATCAGAGCGACGCCGCCGCGGCGCTCCTCGACCAGTACTACCGCGCCGCCGGCCGGTTCGCGGCGCGCATCACGCCGCGGCCGCCGTCGCCGGACGGACGGCTCGTCATCGACGTCGACCCGGGTCCGGCGGCGCGCATCGGGAGCATCGACGTCCGCGGGGTCGAGGCGCTCCAGCGGTCCGTGGTCCTGAACCGGCTCGGCGTGCGGGAAGGGGATCCCTACGATCCGGCCGAGCTCGATCGCCGCCTCGCCGGGTACGAGGACGAGGTCCGGTCCCGGCGGTTCTACGCGGCGCGCTTCTCCCACGCCGCCGTGCCGAGCTCGGACGGGCTGGTGGTGTCGCTCGACCTCGACATCCGGGCCGGCGCGCAGGTCGCCATTCGTTTCGAGGGAGATCCGGTTCCCGAGGCGCAGGTGGACGAGTTGGTTCCCATCGCGCGGGAGGGGTCGATCGACGAGGACCTGCTGGAAGACTCCAGCCTGCGCATCGCGACCCACCTGCGGGAGCTGGGCTACCGCGACGCTCGGGTGACCCATCGCCGCCTGGAGGAGCCGGGTCAATTGGCGGTGGTGTTCTCCGTCGAACGGGGCGCACGCTACGTGGTCGACGAGATTGCATTCACCGGCCACGAGGTCCTGCCGGCGGCTGAGCTGGCCGCGCTCTTCGATGTGGAGGCAGGGGAGGCCCTCGTCGACGACGGCGTGGAGGCGGGGGCCGCGGCCGTGCGGGCCGCCTATGAGCAACGCGGCTACCGCGGTGTCGAAGTGGAGGTGCGGCCGGAGTCCGGCGAAGCGGCTCCGCCGAACGGCGGCGCAGAGCCCGCCGCGGCGCCGGTGCGCCTGGTCGTGGACATCGTCGAAGGGCCGGCCACGACGGTCCGGTCCGTCACGTTCGAGGGCGTGACCGCCTTCTCGGAGGCCGAGCTGGCCGCCTCCATCGAGGTTCGGCCCGGCGACCCTTTCCACGCCCCGCGGGCGCGGGCCGCCGCGGCGGCGATCCTGCTGGACTATCTCAACGAGGGGTACGAGGCGGCGCGGGTGGACGTCGATCCGCGCTTCGACGAGTCCGGCGAGACGGCCGACGTTGCGTTCCGGGTGCGCGAGGGGCCCCGGGTCTTCGTGGACCACGTGCTGATCGTGGGAAACCGGCAGATCTCCGCCTCCACGATTCGGCGCGAGCTCGCCTTGCGCCCCGGCGAGCCGCTGGGGCGGGACGAGATCGACGAGACCCGCCGCCGCCTCACCGCGCTGGGGATCTTCCGGCGCATCGAGCTCCGGGAGTTCAGCCACGGCGCCGCGGATCGGCGCGACGTTGTGGTGGTGGTCGAGGAGGCCCCGTCCACCAGCGTCGGCTACGGCGGGGGGCTGGAGGCGAGCCAGAGGCTTCGCGCCGCCGCCAGCGGGGTGGCGGCCGAGCAGATCGAGTTCGCCCCGCGCGGTTTCTTCGAGATCGGCCGGCGCAACCTGTGGGGCAAGAACCGGTCCATCGACCTGTACACCCGGGTCAGCCTGTGGCCCCGGGGAGGGGCCGCCGGCGAGGTCTCGCGGACCGACCTGGCGTTCAACGAATACCGCTTCCTCTTGAATTTCCGCGAGCCGCGGGCGTTCGGCCAGTCTGGAGACCTCCTCGTGTCGGGGTTCGCCGAGCAGGTGATTCGCCCGAGCTTCGACCTGATAAGCCGCGGCGTGAACACCGAGCTGCGGCGCCTGATCGGGACCACGATGACGGCGCGTGTGGGCCATACCTTCGGGGTGAACCGGATCGCGAACGAGCAACTGCAGTCCGCGGACCGCCCTCTCGTCGACCGGCTGTTTCCCGAGGTGAGGCTCTCGACCCTCTCCGCGGGGCTGATCCGCGACACGCGGACGGATCCCCTCGAGCCGACGGGGGGCACCCTGTTGGCGGTCGACGTGGAAGCGTCCTCGCCCAGGTTCGGCTCGGCCGTCGGGTTCGCCAAGACCGTGCTTCAGGGGTATCTGTACCGGCAACTGCCCGGTGATGTCGTCTTCGCCGCGGGGGGGCGCCTCGGGCTGGCGCGCAGCTTCACGACCACGTTCCTCCAGGCATCGACCCTGGTACTGAACGACCAGGGACTGCCCGAGCTCCGGGAAGTGGCCGAGCTGACCTTCATTCATACCCTGCCCGCGAGTGAACGGTTCTTCGCGGGGGGGGACTCCACTGTGCGGGGGTTCGCCCTCGACCGTCTCGGCGACGAATCGACCATCGGCGCCAACGGCTTCCCGACCGGGGGGAACGCCATGATCGTGCTGAACTCGGAGCTGCGGATGCCGGTGTTCGGGCCGCTCCAGGTCGTGGGGTTCCTCGATGCCGGCAACGTGATAGACCGGGTGGGCAACTTCGATCTGGCGCGCATTCGCGGGGCGGCGGGCTTCGGCGTGCGTTATCGTTCGCCGATCGGTCCGATCCGGATCGACCTGGGGTTCAAGCTCGATCGGCGGGAGTTCGCGGGCGAGGGCGAGCGCCTGACGGCGCTGCACCTCAGCATCGGGCAGGCGTTCTAGCGCGCTGTCCCGGCAATACGTGCGTCACGATGCGCTCCACCTTGTCGTGATGGTCGCTCGGTCGGTGAGAGCGTTGGCGGGCTGGCCCGTGCCGCGGTCGAGGGCTCGTCCGGCGTGGCGCGGGAGCGGTCGACGGTGCCGAAGCGGCGAGGGGCGGTCGTGGGGTCGTGCGTGCTGGTGGCCGCCCTGTTCGCGGGTGGCGACCGGGGCCCGGCGATGGGCGCCCAACAGTCGCCGCCGGGGGTTGGACAGCTCCTCGACCGTGTCCTCGCGGTGGTCGGCGGCCAGGTCATCCTGCTGTCGGACGTTCGCCTGTTCCTGGAGACGGGGCTGGTGGAGCCGCGCGGGGCCGACCCGGTTCCGCCCGCGCTCGAACGCTTGATCGAGCGGCGCCTGATTCTGGACGAGGCGGCTCGCTATGTCGTGGAAGACCCGCTCCAGGACGAGGTCGACGCCCGCCTGGGGCAGATCGAGCAGCGCATCGGCGGCCCTCGCGGGCTCGCCGCGGTGTTGGCCGCGACGGGATACGCCCCGCAGGATTTCGAGCAGGTCGTTCGCGATGACCTGCGCATCGAGCGCTACCTCGAGCGACGGTTCCCCTCGCCGGCGCGGTCCAGCGCGGCGGCGAGGGCGGCCCGGGAGGCCCTGATCGACGACTGGCTGGCGTCGCTCCCGGCCCGCGCCGCCGTCATTCGGGTCTCGCCCTGACGCGGGACTCCGTCGGGAGGCGGGCGCTCCGGGCCGCGGCCGCCGGCGGTCAGCCTGCCCCGCGCCCGACATAGGCGATCAGCACCTCCGTCGCGTTGAAGCCCGCATGACAGGCGAACGGCGCCACCATGCTGCCGCGGACCAGGTAGAGCAGGCCCCAGAGCGCCCCCAGCAGACCGGTGATGACGGCCGCGTCCCGGCCCTGCACCAGGTGGCCGAGTCCGAAGGCGACGCTGAACACCACGAGCCCGACCGCCGCGCCGCCGAGGTGCTGCTCGAAGCGGCGCAAGATGAAGGCGCGCTGCACTTCTTCCCGCAGCCCGCCGGCGATCACCGCGACCGCGGCGAAGGTCATCGCGCCCGCGGGCGTCGTGATGAGCGCCTCGAGGGGATTCTCGGGGACGTTGCGCAACTCGGGAGCGATGCGGGACAGGACCGCGAACGCGGCCGCGACGACCAGGAGCGCGGCGGGCACGAGAGCCAGCCCGAGCAGCAGCTCGGATCGAATCGGACGCCGGCCCACCATCGCGGCGACGGGATGCTCGCCGTGAGCCCGCATGAGCATCCATACCAGCGCCAGGATCAGCGCGGCGTCGACCAGCGAGAGGGTGACGACATAGCCGAGCGAGAGGCTCCCCGAGCCCTCGGTCGGCCCCGCCCCGAGCAACCCGAGCAGCACGACGAGGGTCAACTGGGTCGGGAAGCCGGAGCAGAGGACCACCTCGCCGGCGGCGGTGAGCCGCCGGTGGAACGCGGGTGTCGGGTCGGGGAGCTCGGGGGGCGTCGGCGCGGGGCTCTCGGGCGCGGCCGGGTCGAGAGGTGCGGGCCCCGGTGGCGGTCCGTCCGCGCCGCCCTCGCCCTGTTCGGGAGCGGCGTCGATTCCCGGTCGGGAAGGCTCGGACAACTCCTCGCTCGACATGGGCCGGACTCTATCACACGACCGCTCGAGGTCTTGACAACACTAGATGTTGTGGTATCGTTTCAGCCCCGTCCAAGATATAGAAATCCAACACATCCGGGGACACGAATCGAGGAGTTGGATCCGGGGACACGAATCGAGGAGTTGGCCGATGCAGAGAAGCGCTGTCCGGGAACTCGAGGCGGTGACACCTGATGTGGATGCCCAGCCGTCGGAGGCCGATCGTCAAGGCCTGAAGTTCCCGCGGTACTTCTCGCACGCCGGGTCCGACGCATTCGACGAGATCGAATGGGAGTCGCGCAGCGCGGTCATCGGCGACGAGCAGGGCGAGGTGGTCTTCGAGCAGCGCGAGGCGGAGGTTCCCGCGTTCTGGTCCCGGCAGGCCACCAACATCGTGGTGTCGAAGTACTTCCGGGGCGTGCTGGGCACGCCCGAGCGCGAACACAGCGTCAAGCAGCTCATCGGGCGGGTGGTCGACACGATCACCGGATGGGCCCGCAAGGACGGCTATTTCGCCGGCGACGCAGATCTGCGGGCGTTCAGCGACGATCTCAAGCACCTCCTCGTCTTCCAGAAGGCCGCGTTCAACAGTCCGGTCTGGTTCAACTGCGGCTTCGAGAAGGCGCCCCAGTGCTCGGCCTGCTTCATCAACTCGGTCGACGACACGATGGAGTCGATTCTGACTCTGGCCCGGACCGAGGGGATGCTGTTCAAGTACGGGTCGGGAACCGGCACCAACCTGTCGTCGATCCGCTCGTCGCGCGAGCTGCTCGGCGGGGGCGGGACCGCCTCGGGGCCGGTTTCCTTCATGAAGGGATACGACGCCTTCGCCGGGGTCATCAAGTCGGGCGGGAAGACCCGGCGGGCCGCGAAGATGGTGGTGTTGAACGCCGACCATCCCGACATCGTCGAGTTCATCAACTGCAAGGTGGAGGAGGAGCGCAAGGCGTGGGCGCTCATCGACGCCGGCTACGACGGGTCGTTCACCGGCACCGCGTACTCGTCGGTGTTCTTCCAGAACTCGAACAACAGTGTGCGGGTGCCCGACGACTTCATGCGCGCGGTCGTCGACGACGCGGCGTGGGAGACCCGGGCGGTGACCGACGGGAAGGTCATGTCGACCCACCGGGCGCGGGGCCTGCTGCGCCTCATCGCCGAGGGCACGCACGTCTGCGGCGACCCCGGGATGCAGTTCGACACCACCATCAACGACTGGCACACCTGCCCGAACACCGACCGCATCAAGGCCTCGAACCCCTGTTCGGAGTACATGTTCCTCGACGACTCCGCCTGCAACCTCGCGTCCCTCAACCTCATGCAGTTTCTCGACGAGGGGGGGCAGTTCGACGACGCGGCGTTCTCGGCCGCGGTGCGGACGATGATCACCGCCCAGGAGATCATCGTGGGCAACGCGAGCTATCCGACGAAGGCGATAGAGCGCAACAGCCGCGACTACCGTCCCCTCGGCCTGGGCTACGCCAATCTCGGGGCGCTGCTGATGTCGCGGGGCATTCCCTACGACAGCGACGAGGGGCGGGACTGGGCGGCCGCCCTCACCGCCCTCATGACCGGCGAGGCCTACGCCCAGTCGGCCCGCATCGCGCGCGACGGCGGCGGTCCGTTCGCGGGGTTCGACGAGAACCGCGAACCGTTCCTCCGGGTGATGAACAAGCACCGCGACGCGCTGCGCGGCGTCAACTCCGAGCGAGTCCCCCGCCCGCTGTTCGCGGCGGCGTCCCGCGCCTGGGACGACGCGGTGGCGCTGGGCGAGACCCATGGCTATCGCAACGCCCAGGCCACGGTGCTCGCCCCCACCGGCACGATCGGGTTCATGATGGACTGCGACACCACCGGGGTCGAGCCGGACATCGCCCTCGTCAAGTACAAGAAGCTCGTCGACGGCGGGCTGATGAAGATCGTGAACACGACCGTCCCGATGGCCCTGCGCAACCTCGGGTACGACGAGCCGCAGGTCGACGCCATCGTGGCGTACATCGACGAGCATGAGACGATCGAGGGCGCGCCGGATCTCGCGCCCGAGCACCTCCCGGTGTTCGACTGCGCCTTCAAGCCGGCCCGCGGGAGCCGGTCGATCCACCACATGGGGCACATCCGGATGATCGGGGCGGTGCAGCCGTTCATCTCCGGCGCCATCTCGAAGACGATCAACGTGCCGTCCGGCGCGACGGTCGAGGAGATCGAGCAGGCGTACCTCGACGCGTGGCGACTCGGCACGAAGGCAGTGTCCATCTATCGGGACGGCAGCAAGCGCACGCAGCCGTTGAACACCACCCGGAAGGGGACGGCCGCCGCGTCCGCGGCCGACGCCGCGGCCGACGCCATCGCGGCGGCCGGCGCGGGGCCTTCCCGCCGCCGGCTGCCGGACGAGCGGCAGGCCATCACCCACAAGTTCGACATCGCCGGGCATGAGGGGTACATCACCGTCGGGCTCTTCGAGGACAAGAGCCCGGGAGAGATCTTCCTGGTGATGGCCAAGGAGGGCTCGACCATCTCCGGCTTCGCCGACGCCTTCGCCCAGGCGGTGTCCTACGCGCTGCAGTACGGCGTGCCGCTCCAGGTGCTGGTGGACAAGTTCAGCCACGTGCGGTTCGAGCCGTCGGGGCGGACCCGGAACCGGGACGTCGCGATCGCCAAATCGATCGTCGACTACATCTTTCGGTGGATGGCGACCAAGTTCCTGTCTCCGGAGGCGCAGTTCCGCGCGGGAGTCAACGTGACGGCGGGGGCGGAGCCGGTCGATTCCGCCGAGCCTGCGGCCCGCGCCGCGAGCGGCGGACCGGCCGCGCCGTCGCCGGTATTGGCGAACGCCAGCCGGGGAACGCCGTTCGCCATCCAGAACGATCAGGACGCGCCGTCGTGCTCCACCTGCGGCGCCATCATGATTCGCAACGGCAGTTGCTACAAGTGCGTCAACTGCGGCGCCACCAGCGGGTGCGCCTGACGCCCGCCGCCGGCGCGCGGGAACCCGCCAGGCGGCACGGTCGCATCGATGTGCCGCAGGCCGAAGCCCCTAGTTTGCACCGCGAGCGGCGAGCCCCCCCCGCTTGGCAAGGCGTGAGGAGGGCGCAGATCGCGCAGCGGCAACCGACGAACAACGCAGTCAGGCGGGATGCATCGCCGCTCGATGCAGCGGGGGCCTTTCGTCACGGGCGGTCAGGCGGACTCGTCGCCGCTGCGGCCGAAATAGGCGAGCGCCACGAGAACTGCGCCGAAGAGGGCGCGGGCAATCTGGGGCTCGGGCGCGATCTGCCCGTACAGATGTCCGGCGTTGTGGAGGGCCAGCGACTGCAGCCCGAAGAGGGCGGCGAGCGCGAGAGCGAGGCTGCCGGGCAGGCCGACCCGGATCAGGAGCCCGGCCAGCACGAGCATGCCACCGAGGACGATCAGGCCGATGTCGGCCAGCAGATCGAGCCGAGAGGCCCCGAACAGGTCGAACAGACCCGTACCCAGCGAGTACAGGCCGTAACAGGTCATGCCGAGCGTTGCAGCGGTCAGCATCTGAATAGTCGTCTATTATGTCGTAGAGACGACGGACACGCCGGCAACTTTTCTCTCGGGTCGGTCGGAAGTCCGCGTAGTGGCTGGGGGCACGGGCTCGCAGGGAGGCGCGGACTCCCCGGCGGGTCGCTCTGACGCCGGGCGGGACGGACGACGCGCTCCCCGGCCAGTCTGGACGGCAACGACGAAATGGACTTGCATCTCGACGGCAAGGTGGCCGTCATCACCGGATCGAGCCGCGGGCTGGGGTGGGCGAGCGCGCGTGCGCTCGTGGCCGAGGGTGCCCGGGTGTGCATCTCCGCCCGCGGCGCCAAGCGGCTGGCCGATGCCGTGGCCGAGCTGCGCGCCGTCGCGCGCGCCGCCGCCCAACCGCCTGGCGCCGCTGCCGAGGCGCCCGCCGCGGACGAGAGCGTCATCGGGATCGAGGCGGACCTCGCCGCCGAGGCCGGGGTGGCCCGGGTCATCGACGGCGCCGTCGAGGCGTTCGGCGGTCTCGACATCCTCGTCAACAACGTCGGCAAGGCGGGCGGCGGGGGGATAACCGAGGCCACCGACGCCGAGTGGCAAGCGGCGCTCGACCAGACTCTGCACCCCGCCATCCGCGCCTCCCGGCTCGCGGTGCCCCACCTGCGGGCGCGGGGCGGCGGGGTCATCCTGATGATCGCCTCAATCTGGGGCCGCGAGTCGGGCGGGCGCATGACCTACAACGCCGTCAAGGCGGCCGAGATCAGCCTCGCGAAGTCTCTCGCCGGGCAGCTCGCGGCCGACAACATCCGGGTCAACAGCGTGGCTCCCGGTTCGATCTCGTTTCCCGGCGGCTCGTGGGCGAAGCGGCAGGCGGCCGACCCCGAGGGCATGGCCGCCTTCGTTCGGCGCGAGATTCCCTTCGGCCGCTTCGGTCGCGCAGAAGAGGTCGGCGACGTGGTCGCCTTCCTCGCCTCCCCGCGCGCGAGCTGGGTCACCGGCGCCTGCGTCACCGTCGACGGTGGACAGTCCCGGTCGCTGTTCTGACTCCAGACCGATGAACCCGAGCGCAGGGCCGTCCGGCTTCGCGGAGTGGATCGCCACGACCCGTCCGCGCAGACCCTGGTTGTCGGCAGCTCGTCGTCTCCTGCACTTTCAGGCGTCTCAAGAAGCGCCGCATCATCGCCGACGTGCCCGACAGGACCGAGACGGCGGGCGCCTGCCACCTCGCCCGGAAGCAGGTAGCGCTCCAACCGCGCGTCGTGCGGGCCTCTGCCGCGCGAGCTGGAGCAGATGATTGTCGAACAACGGACAGTTGGCCGATGATCGGCGGGACGGGCGGTGAAATCGCCCTCACTGAACTCTCCGACGACGACCCGATCGATCTGGTCCGGCTCGACGTCGCGCGTGCGAATCCACGAACGGAGGGCTGACGGATCGAATGGTGCACTGGTATCCGAAGTACGGGGCCGCAGGAGGGCGGCGCGCGCGGCCCGCGGTCGAGATGGACGAGCCGCGGGCGCGCGGGGGGAAGATGCCGAATGCGCGGAAGCCCGCGGCGAGCACCGCTCCGGACGGGGCGGCCCGCGCGCCGGCGGCCGATTCGTTGACGCCGGAGGCAGGCACTGCGCCGGTGCCGAAGAAGGCGCGGGGCGGTCGACCACCGCGGGCCGACCGGTCACCTGCGCTCCCGCGGCGGGAGGACGATGTCGCGGCGGCGCCTTCTTTCCGTCCGACGGGGGCGCTGATCGTGGAGCTGCGCAAGCGGTGCGGGTTCTCGGTCGCCGAGTTCGCGGAGTTGCTGCGCGTCTCCGGGACGACCGTGCGCCGCTGGGAGGCAGTTCCGGGACCGCTCGACCTGCGGGCGGGGTCGCGAGAGGCCCTGAGGGTGCTGCGCCTGGAGATCGACAGGCAGGCATGAAGGCCGGCTGTCGCGTTGGGTCGGCGTGGGTGGACGCGACATTCGACGAGTGGCTCGCGGTGACGAATCGCGCGTCGCCGAGGCGGCGGTCCGGCTGACGCGGCATCGTGCACCAGCTTGACGGTCGACGGGTCAGGCGGGAAACTACGGTGGGATCGGAGTCCGAGTCGTGGCGCGGGCGGCTGCCGGCGATGACCGGCGGACCGGCCGCATCCGTCAGTCAGGAGGAAACGACGTGAAACGCAGCATCGTTCTCGCCTTGTTGGTCGGGATGGGCGTCGTCGCGCTCGCGGTCGTCGCCGCGCAGGACGGCCCGATGGAGATCGAGGTAGAGCAGCTCGAGGACAACCTCTACGTGCTCAGGGGGCAGGGCGGCGGCGGCAATACCGCGGTGTTCGTCACCACGGGCGGGGTCGTCGTCGTCGACACCAAGAACCCGGGCTGGGGTTCGGCCATACTGGGTCAGATTCAGGCGCTGACCGACAAGCCGGTGACGACAATCATCAACACCCACAGCCACCACGACCACGTCAGCGGGAACGTCGCCTTCGGGGACGCCGTGCAGTTCGTGGCCCACGAGACCACCAAGGCCAACATGGAGGTCATGCGGCCCTATACGGGACGGACGGAGCCCCCCGTCAACGTGTTCGCCGACTCGGATGGCCACGGGCTGCCGACGATCACCTTCTCGGACCGCATGTCGCTGGGCAGCGGCGCCGACCGGGTCGACCTCTACTACTTCGGCCGCGGCCACACCGGCGGCGACGCGTGGATTGCGTTCCCGGCCCTGCGCACGCTCCATGCCGGCGACGTCTTCCTGGGCCAGCGGGTGCCGTTCCTCGACGCCGAGAACGGCGGCAGCGGGGTCGACATCCCCGACACCTTGCAGGACGCCCACGACAACATCGCCGGCATCGACACCATCATCACCGGGCACAGCGGCCAGATGACGTGGGCCGACCTGAACGAGTGGGCCGCCTTCAACCGCGACTTCCTGCAGATGGTCCGCGACGGCCGGGCCGAGGGAAAGTCGGTCGACGAGATCGCGGCCGGCTGGTCGCTGCCCGAGGCCTACTCTCACTACGACGCGCCCAACGAGGCGGGGGTGCGGCGCAACGTCCAGGTGATCGTCGACGAGCTGGAGCCGTAGTCGGGATCCGTCGGTCGCGGGCCGGCCGTTGCGTACGGCGGCCCGTGGGCGCCGCTCATCCGCGGGGCTCATCCGCCCCGCCGAAGACGACCGGTAGCGGCGAGCGCCGGGCTCCCGGGCTAGCCGGCCGGTGCGGGCGGGGCATCCGCCGGCGGGCTCGCGTCGGTCGGCGGCTTCGCCTCTGCGGCGGGTTTCGCGGCCGCCTTGCGGGCCTGCTGCTGGCGGGCCTTGAGGGCGGCGACGGTCTGCTGGCCGTACTTCTTCGTGAACCGCTCGACGCGACCCTCGGTGTCGACGAGCTTCTGGCGGCCGGTGAAGAAGGGATGGCAGTTGGAGCAGATCTCGAGCCGCAGTTCCTTGCGGGTGGATCGGGTCTTCCAGGTCGCCCCGCAGGCGCAACGAGCCTCGACTTCGTGATATCCAGGATGAATGCCAGCCCTCACTGTCTGCTCCTTTGCAGGTGACCAAACGCCGCATTATACCACCGCCCAAGGCGCCTGAACTCTCGCGGCCCCCGCCGCCCCTCGCTGTAGGCGTTTCCGGCCCCCTCGAGTATGCTGATCGGCTCAAGGAGGGCATCCATGTCGCTGAGCACGTATCTGACGTTCGACGGCAACTGCCGCGAGGCTTTCGATTTCTACCGCTCCGTCTTCGGCGGGGAGTTCCAGTCGTTCCAGACCTTCGCGGACGCGCCGCCGGACTCGGGCATGCGCGTGCCCGAGGCCGACAAGGGCCGGGTCATGCACGTGTCCCTGCCGATCGGGTCGAGCGTCCTGATGGGGAGCGACAGCGCTCCGGGGTTCGGGCCGCCCGTGGTCGTCGGCAACAACTTCTCCATCACCATCGAGGGCGAGAGCCGGGAGGAGGTCGACCGGGTGTTCGCGGCGCTGTCGGCCGGCGGCAAGGTCCTGATGCCGCTGCAGGAGACGTTCTGGGGCGCGTACTACGCGCTGTGGACCGACAAGTTCGGCATCAACTGGATGGCCAACTACACCCTGCCGACCGACTGAGCGGTGTTCTCGACCCGGAACCGACCCTGGCGGCAATGCCGACCCCTTCGCGGCGCGGCTGGGTGGGCGAGAGCCGGCGGCTCCGCAAGCCGCCGGCTCTCGTCCTCGCGTTCCAGCTCGATACTTCGGGTCGATGGACAGAGCCGGTGTGTCCTGCGACACCGGATCAGAACACAGCGAGCGGGTTCAGCGGCGATCCCGTGCCACCCACCACGCGCAGCGGGGCCCCCACGAACAGGAACTCCCACCGGTCGCGCCGGGCCGCCTCGGCCGCGACCGCGTCGAGGTCGAGGTTGTCGAGAATGGGCATGCCCAACCCCACGATGACCAGCTCGTGAAGGGGGTTGGCGAGCCCGTCGATGCCCGACGGCATGACGTCGCTGACGCCGTCGCTGCCGATGACCGCCACGTCCCGCTCCTTCAGCCACCTGGCGACCGAGGCGTGCGAGCCCGCCGCCCGCTCCACGAAGTTCCACTGCCCGAGCTGCCGCACCGCCTCCCAGCGGCCGGTCCGGATGAGCAGCACGTCGCCGCTGCCGATGCGGATGCCCGTGGTTTCCTCCCACGCCTCGAGGTCGGCGGCGGTGAGGGCGGTACCCGGCTCGAGGTAGTCGACGCCGCGGTGCCGCGGCATGTCGATGAGCACGCCGCGGGTCACGATGCCGTTCCGCGCGTTGTGGATGCCGAGCCGCTCGGCCCCGTCTTCCCGGAGTCCGCTGACCGGGAAACCGTTGTACAGGCGGCCCTTGTGAGCGAAGTGGGGAAGGCCGTCCACGTGCGAGTGCGCGAACCCGTGGTACTGCACGCGGTAGACGTCGCCCGCCACTTCGTGCTCGGCGAAGCGCGAGGTCGACAGGGTGTGCTCGAAGGGGTTGGCGTTGAGGGCGTCGCGTTCCGTGTTCAGGTCGAGGGCCATCGACACCGAGACGCCGTCCTCCACGAGCGCGGCGGCGGCCCGCCGGGTCTCGTCGGTGATGAGGTTGAGGGTGCCCAGCTCGTCCTCGGGGCCCCAGCGGCCCCAGTTGGAGATCTCCTCCATCCACCGGTCGAACTCGGCCCGGCTCACCGGTTCGGCCCCCTGGCCGGTGGCCGGCGCGGGCAGCGCGATCGCGAAGACGAGGAGCGCCGGGGCGAGCAGGGCGGCGACGATTCGCCGCCCCGCCGCGCGTACGGTTCGCATCGTGCTGCGCACCGCCCTCACTGCTGCCCGCCTTCCGTCTGCTCCCGCGCCCGGGCGCCGCTCAGAATGTTGGTCATCCCGTAGTTGCCCTCGTGGCAGGCGTACTCGACCAGCTCGTACTGCTCGTCGTCCCTGTCGAACCGGAACATGCCGGTCCACGGCCGGGTCCAGGTCGCGGGGTCGTCGACCGTGAACTGGTACTCCAGGACCGTCGGGCCGAGGCGGGTGAAGCGCTCGGTCAGGCGCAGGTTCTCGGTGGACCCGCGGTACGGTGCCTGCCCGTTGAAGTTCGTGGTCTCGACCACCAGGGTGTCGCCCTCCCAGCGGCCCTGGGGGATGCCCAGCCAGGACCTCAGGCCGGGGCCGGGGGCGGGGCGCGGCTCGGTCGGGACCATCCGCGTCTCGTGGATCATCTCCTTCTGGATGGCGACGAATCCCGGCCCCTGCACGATCTGCAGACCGTTGTTGTAGATGGACGGCATCATCAGGCCCGGCAGCCCGCGGGTGATGCAGCGCACGAACAGGCTGAGGTCTTCGGGGCCGTCGGCGATGCGGCCCACGCCCGACGTGTCGACGCGGTTGGCGAGGCGCGCCTCGGCCTCGGGGGTCAGCGGCGGGATGCGCCCGTCGGGCGGGTCCACCACCATCGCCACCTGCCGCGACGGCGCGGTCTTGACGTAGCCCAGGGTGGTGTCGCGCCACTCCCGCTCGTAGCCCCAGATGCTGCCCAGGGTGCCGCGCTCGCGCCTCGCCTCGGCCTCTTCCGGCGTCAGCGACTCGATGTCCTCGAGCGCTTCGGGGCGCTCGAGGGGGATGCCGTGGGCGGAGTTGCCCGTCCACACGCCCTGGAAGTCGGGCTCGCCCCACGGGGTGCGGGGGACGTCGTAGGGCGCGAGGTCGGCAGTGGCGACCTCGGCCGGCCGGTCGGTCTCCACCCCGGCCCAGCCCGTCTCCACCAGTTCCAGGCGGACGTTGTCGGGGGCGGCGATCAACGCCCGCTGGACCTGGGTGCGGGCGTTCGCGGGCACCGACGGCTCCTGCTCGAAGACGACGTCGAACTCGGCCATCGCGGCCGCGGCGGCGTCGAGGTCGTCGACGACGAACGCGATGTGATCGACCGCGCGCCCCGCCGTCGACGCCGGCACGCCCAGCTCGTGCGGGGAAACGAGCACCCAGACGTCGCCGAACCGCAGGCCGTCGATCTGTCCCCGCAGGCTCGCCGGCTCGCCGCCGAGCACGTCGCGGTACCACGCCAGGGTCGCGTCCGGGTCCCCGGCGCTCAGTTGGACGTGGTGGAAGCCCAGGGTGTCGTGGTCCTCGACCATCTGGATGCGAGTGCCCCACGGGTCGAAGATGTAGCCGATCTTGTACAGGCCGGGCACATCGCGCCAGGGCGACCCGTCGGGGAAGCGCTGCAACCGGACCCCGGAGCCTCGCACCCCGACCGCCTCGAGCTCGGCCATCTTGGCGGCGAGATCCGGATACGAGAAGCTGATGTGGTTGACACCGGTGCCCTGCGTGCTGCCGAGGGTCGGCTGCACCATGAAGGTCAACTCGACGCCGCCGCAGTCGGCGGTGTCGGCCCGGTCGGCCGCGGGCTGGCAGTCGAGATGCCGGACGTACCAGCGCACGCCCTCGGACGGGCTCGAGGCGGTGATGTGAATGTGGTGGAAGCCGGCCTCCTGGGCCGTCGCGGGCAAGGCGGCGAGCGCCGCCAGCACTCCGGCGAGCGCAACGACGTGTCGGGTGGATCTCATCGCAGGTTCCCTCCGCATGCGGATGGTTCGTCGACAGGCGAAACTCAGACCCCATTACCTTAGATCCATTCGCCGTGCGACGGCTACGGTAATTTCGGGGATGGCCCGATCCGATATCGACAGGGCCCGGCAAGGTGTGGTACTCGTGAACGGTCCGCCGTCTGGAGCCTGTGGCGTGTGGAGGCGCACCGGGAGTCTTGCGCCGGGAGCGTCGCCGGGCTCCCGGGACGGTGGCCGGGCGCCAAGCCGCAGGCGACGATCGGCGAGGCCATCGGTCGACGCGGCGGCGCCGATCGGTGGACCGGCGCGCAAGGAGCCCCGAATCGCCGGCGGCCACACGGGAGATGCGGCGATGCCCATCACGAGCGAGTCCGAGCTGCGCAAGGTCTACGGCGAGCCGAGCGATCGGTCGCAGCAGAAGGTCCTGGAGTGCCTGGACCGGCACTGCCGGCGCTTCATCGCCCTCTCGCCCTTCTGCGTGCTCAGCACCGCCGGCGCCGACGGCCGGACCGAGGTCTCACCCCGCGGCGACATCCCCGGGTTCGTCGCGGCGCCGGACGAGCGCACCCTGCTGATTCCCGACCGCCCCGGGAACAACCGCACCGACTCGTTGAGGAACGTTGTCGCCCAACCGCGCGTCGGGCTCCTGTTCCTCGTGCCGGGCATGAACGAGACGCTTCGGGTGAGCGGCACGGCCGAGATCGTCACCGACGCCGATGTGCTCGAGCCGCTGGCGATGAACGGCCGGCTTCCCGTCTCGGTGCTGCGGGTCACCGTCGAACGCGCGTTCCTGCACTGCGCCAAGGCCCTCATCCGGGCCCGGTTGTGGGACCCTGCGGCGCAGGTCGAGCGTTCGAGCCTCCCGACCTACGGGCAGATGCTGGCCGACCAGATTCGGGGGGCGGACGCCGCCGCCATCGATGCCTCGCTGGACGAGGCCGCTCGCAACCGGCTCTACTGACAGCCCCTCGGCGCACGTCAACCTCGACCACGCCGGACCGTGTCGCGCACCAGGGTCAGGGCTCTGCGTCGTGCATGGCGCAGCTCGCCGGCGTGTCGCTGGTCGATGGGCTGAAGCCGTGGCGATGATCACGGCATCATGAGTCCGATGCGAACCGTTCAGGTGACGCTGGACCGAACGCGCGTGGAAGCCGTGGACGGCGCCGCGCGACGGCTCGGCGTCACCGGGTCCGCCTTCACCCGCCGGGCGCTTCGCGCTCGACGTGCGAGACCCCGGCCGCTCAGGGAGCCTGGGTGAACCGCCAGCGCAGCAGGTGCCGCTCGAGGCGTGCGGCGAGGGCGAAGAGCAGCAGCACGAACGTCATGATGATGACGATCAGCGCGAGGGTCAGGGCCGCGTTGTAGGTGCTCTGTGCGAACTGCAGCAGGTAGCCGAGGCCGCGGCTCGACGCCACGAACTCGCCGACGACGGCCCCGGTGAAGGCGAACCCCACGGCGACCTTGAAGTTGCCGAGCACCCACGCGGTGACCGACGGGACGTAGACCTCGCGGACGAGGACGCGGCGCCCGCCGCCGAGGGTGCGGACGCGTTCGACGAGGCGGCGGTCGACCTCCTTGATGCCGTTGAAGACGGCGAAGAAGATGAGCACCGCCACGAGGATGGTGGCGAGGGCGAGCTTCGACGCCAGCCCGATGCCGAGCCAGATGACGAACAGCGGGGCGAGGATGACCCGGGGGATGGCGTTGAGCAGGATCATCACCGGCTCGAGCAGCTCGGCCAGCCGCGGCAGCAGGGCCGCCGCGAACCCCAACGCGATGCCGATGGCGAGGCCGGCGGCGAGACCCGCGACGGCCGCGGTGGCGGTGGCGCCGAGATGGGGCCAGAGCTCGCCGCCGGCGAGGTCGACCATGACCCGGCCGACCGCGGACGGGGGCGGCGCGTAGAACGGGTCGAGCCACCCCGCCCGAGACAGCGATTCCCACACCGCGAGCAGCGCCAGCAGCGCGGCGGCCCGCCGGGAGGCCGGTCCCGCCGTGGTTCCCGTCATCGGTCGGCCCCGTCGGAAGTGACGGGCGGGGACGAGCCGTGCACCGAGCCGGCCGCGGGGCTCGGCGTGCCGCGCGTGCCGGCGCCGGACGCGGGGCGCGAGGTCGGGTCGTCCGCCGTCAGGTCGTCCCACAGCGTGCGCAGCAACGGCCCGAAGGCGGGGTGCCGCTTCGCGTCGAGGACGTCGCGCGGCCTCGGCATGTCCACGGCATGCCGCGCGCGCATCGCCGCCCGGGGGCCGTGGCCGAGCACCGCGACCGCGTCCGAGGCGCAGATGGCCTCTTCGAGGTCGTGGGTGACCAGCAGCACCGTGAGGCGGTCGCGCTCGACCCAGTCCAGCAGCTCCTGGGTGATGCGGGTCCGCACGATGGCGTCGAGGGCGGCGAACGGCTCGTCCATGAGCAGCAGCCTGGGGCCCAGGGCGAGCACCTGGGCGATGGCCACCCGCTTCCGCTGGCCGCCGGAGAGCTGGGCGGGGAAGCGGTCGCCGTAGCCGGCGAGTCCCAGACGCGACAGCCAGTGGTCGGCCCGGGCGTCGGCGTCGGCGGGCGGGACGTCCCGGATGCGCAGGCCGAGGGCCACGTTCTGCCGGGCCGTGCGCCACGGCAGGAGCGCGTCGTCCTGGAACAGGAAGCCGATGTCGCCGGGCGTCACGCCCAGCTCGACCGTGCCCCGCAGCGGCTCGAGAAGGCCGGTCACCACCCGCAGGATGCTCGTCTTGCCCGAGCCGGACGGGCCGATGAGGCTGACGAACTGTCCGGTCCTCACGTCGAGGTCGATGCCCTCGATGATCGGCGGTCCGCCGAAGCCGACCGACAGGCCGCGGATGTGCAGCAGGGGTTCGGCGTCGGCGGGATGCGCCGATGCGGCGGGCGACGTGGACCCGTCGCGCTGGGCTGAGGCGGCGGTGGGCTCTGGTTGCGTCGGTGCGTTGGGGGCCGAGGAGGCGGGCGGGCCGGGAGCGACGGTCGACGGCGTTCGTGTCCGCTCGGGGGCGGGCGCCGGCGGGCCGGCCGGCCGCCGCGGCGGGTCAGCCGGCGAGGGCATCTGCGTCGACCAGTGTGTCGAGATCGACCTGTCCCGGCTCCAGGAGTCCGGCGATCTCCTGGGCCCTGACCACCCGTCCCGCGGCGTCGAGATCGACGGTGACCCGCTCGGGATACAGCGACAGCCGGTAGCGCTCGATGATCGCCTCGAGCTGGCCGAGGTCGCCGCCGGCGACGAGGGCGGCGGGCAGGGCGGCCACGACGTCGGCGGCGGGCAGGGTCCGCGTGTCGGCGAGGCCGCGTTCGAGCGCCGTCGCGAGGCGGCGTATCTCGTCCAGCCGCTCGGCCCGCTCGGCCGCCCGCACCGCGACCCCCATGAACTCGTAGGCGCCGCCGAGATGCCGCCGGGCCTCGTCGAGCTCCATGAAGTTCACGAGCTCGCGGCCCCCCGCCTCGGTGATCAGCGACAGGGCCGGCTCCTGCACCATGGCCGCGTCGACCTGCCCGATGCGCAGGGCGTCGAAGAGGTTGGTGCCGACCGTCGCGAACTGCACGCTCGAGGCGTTCGCGCCGGCCTGATCGAGGAGGAACAGCAGCAGGGCGTGGTCGGCGTTGCCGAGGGCGGAGACGCCGACGGTCCGGCCCTCGAGGTCGGCGACGGCGTCGATCTCGGCGCCGCGGTCGGGGGCCACGGCGAGGGCGAAGAGCGGCAGCCGGCCCGTCGACGCCACCCGGCGGATCCGGGCGCCGTTGGCCGCCGCCTGCAGGGCGACGTCGAACGAGCTGCCGGCGTAGTCGACGGCGCCCCCGACCAGCGCCTGAACCGCGGCGTTGCCCCCGCGGGTGTAGATCAGCTCGACGTCGAACCCCTGGTCGGCGAAGTGTCCCCGGACCCGCGTCACCTCGTAGGGCACGACGCACAGGAGCTGGCCACAGAACGCGAGGCGGAGCAACGCGGCCCCGTCCCGCGGGCCGCACCCCCCGCTGACAGCGACCACCGCGCCCGCCCCGAGCAGCGTCTTCAGGGTGGTGCGCCGGTCCCAGTCCGACCCCGGATCGGGCCGCTCGCCGCCGGCCCGGTCCGGACCGGCGGCAGGACCCGACACCACCCCGAGCAGGTTCGGGTTGGTCGCCTCGCAGCAACCCATGAACGTTCCGTTCGGCTTCCGGAGCTACCGGTTCGCCACGTACTCGGTCGCGAACGCCTTCAGGGCTGCGCTGCGCAGGCCGATCGTCTCCGCCTCGGCCATCGCCCGGTCGGTCTCCCAGCCGTCGCCCACTACGCGCTTGATGAACCACATCGCGCCCACGCGGTTGGCCGATCCGCAGTGGATGTAGGCGGGCTGGTTCGACTCGTCGGCGATGGCGTCGAGAAACGCCTGGGTCGTCTCCTCGGTGGGCGTGCGGAACGGAATGTGGATGTAGGTCAGCCCGGCTTCCTCCGCCGCGGCTCGGCTGCCCTCGATGTTGGCGCCGTTTTCCCCCGCGGTGCGGAAGTTGATGACCGATGCGAAGCCGAGGTCCTTGAGCGCCGGCATCGCCGAGGCCGGCGTCGCTCCCGCGCAGGCGACGGTGGCGTCGACGCGCGTGTAGTTCACGACGCCCTCGGGCGCCTCGTCCTGCGCGTGAGCGGCGGGGGCCCCGAGCCCGAGGGTCAGGCCGGCGGCGAGCAAAGCCGCCGGGACGGTCCGCGAAAGCTGTTGTAGACGTGCCATGGTCTCACTCCTTAGCTGATTCTCTTCTGTCGCTACTCTGCTTGCGACTTGCGCACTACGCGCGTCTCACTCGTACCTCTTGCGGAGAGGCGCCGGACTCGCCAGGTTGCCGCCAGCCGGCTCGCCCGGAGCGCGGCGGGAGCGCCCTGACGCTCACCCCATCGGAGTTCACGCCAGGAGGCTTCCCGACGCCAACGGCAACGTCCCGCTAGTTCGCCAGCGGATGGGGCCGAATCTGGAACTTCACCAGGTTGCCCGGCTCCACCGGTCCTCCCTCGACGTGCCACGCCGCGTCGGCCCCGTAGGTGGCGTAGACCCCGCGTCCCTTCCAGCCGCCGTCGGGGTCATCGATGCGCCCGTCGAGGCCGCGGCTGTGGAAGCCCTGGGGATAGGGCACCCGCAGGGTCACCCACTCCCCGGTGTCGGGCATCAGCGCGAGCAGCGAGTCCGAGCTCGAGCCGTTCGCTATCGGGATGTTCTCGCCCAGCCCCAGCGTGTTGAACTGATCGACCCAGTTGTAATAGTGGAAGTCGGTGCCGATGTCGGTGCCCTCGAAGTTCGGGCCGGGCGCCTTGTAGAAGCTCCACCCTTCGTCGCACTGGCGGCCGCCGCGCACTTCCGGGCCGCCGAAGACGGCGCACTTCGACCGGTCGAAGCTGGCGAAGTGGCTGCTGCCGGCGAGCGCCGCCCAGAGCACCCCGTTCCGGTCGACGTCGAGGCCGCGGGTGCGGTAGCCGTGCTCGGCCGGCACCACGTAGAGCTCGGCGACGCACGTCTCCGGCGGATTGTCGCCGCGGTCGAGGCGGACGAGGTCGCCGGGAAAACGGTCGGAGACGATCCACACCGCGTCGTCGATGGGGTTGGTGATGACGCCGTAGGCGCCGGCGATGATGCGGGTGTCGAGGGCGGGGTCGTGCTCGGCCTCCGCCCCGCCGCGGGTCGGCTCGTTCCACGGCTTGCTGATGACCCCGTCGCCGTTGGTGTCGAGCACCGTCGGGCACCAGCCCTGCGACGCCTGCTCGTCGCCCGTCTCGTCGTACAGCTTCGTGTCGAGCCAGCCGATGACCTGCCCGCCCCCGCTGAAGTACAGCGTGTCGTTGTCGTCCTCGGCGAACTGCAGGTGGTGGGTGCCGAAGCAGGTGTGGATGAGCTCGAACGCCTCGGTCTCGGGCTCGTAGTAGCCGGTGTGGCGCCCCGCCCGGTCGACCGGGAAGTACTGCGCATACGGATTGTCGGAGCCCTCGCGGCACCAGGCCGGGTTGTCGACGGACTGCACCCGGGTCGTCAGCCACACCCGGCCCCGGGCGTCGAGCATCGGGTTGTGGGGGTTGGCGGGGTCGTTCCACACCGCCTCGTCGCCGAAGTCGCGCCACGCCTTGAAGCCCTCGGTCTGGAACATCGAGGGCACCGTGGACCGGTCCACCCGCAGCGGGATCTTGAGCATGCGCGACTGGTGCCGGTTGGGGTCGGTGATGAGGAGGAAGTCGTTGCCGATGTCGACGCCGTATATCGGGCCGTTGGCGTTCACCCGCGGGTTGCGCTTGTCGGTGGCGATCTCGTCGTGCACGAAGGCGACGTTGTTGCCCCAGTTCCACTGCGTCAGCACCACGTTGCGCTCGACGCCGGCCGGCCGCGGCGGGGCCGGGGGCACCGCCCCAGCGGCGATGCGGTCGCTCCAGTCGGCCACCATCTCGAGGCCGCGGCTCCGGCCGAACTGAGTGATGAAGCTGGCCATCAGCGACCCGCGCTGGCCGCGCCGAGTGCGGTCGTCCCACGCCGCGATGCTCGAGTCGAAGTCGTCGAGGTCGGGCACCACCCGCGTGCGCTCGTTGCCCACCTGGTGGCAGCGCTGGCAGCCCTTCAGCACGTTGATCCACTCGTCCTGGCTCTGCAGGCGCTCGTTGATGCCGTTGCCGTCCTCGCCGGTGCCGGGGAACTCGTGGGCGTCGGGCAGGTCGATGAGGGCGAGCCAGTAGTTCGAGGGGTAGACCTGCGCCGCCTCCTGCGGGGTGGCCGCGACCGTCGCCCGCAGGTCGAGCTCGGCCCCCGGCGCCGCCTCGACCGGGGTCGAGTCGACGAGGCCGTAGCCCCGCACCCACACGTCGTAGGTCGCGGCCGGCAGCTCGGGCAGCAGGAACCGGCCGTCGTCGCCGGTGACGACGATCTTGCGGAAGACGGTCTCGAGATCGTCGGTCTCGGCGATCACCCACACGCCGGCCTCGGCCCCGGCGCCGCTGGTGACGGCGCCGGTGATGACCCCGTCGTTGGTCTGGGCCGAGAGGGCGTCGTCGTGCGTCGCGCCTGCCGCAAGCGCGAGCAGGACGACCGCGGCCAGTCCGCATGTTCTGCGCATCATCGTCTTCATCTCCCAGCCCTGCCCGACGTCCCCGTCGGTGAATCTGACCCGCCCGCCCCTCGGCCTCGCCTGGCGCAAACTCTGCAGGAGTCGCGGCGGCGCAGGTTCCCGGCCGCCGAATGCGGCAGGGAACCGCGCTCTGCGGCCGCGTTGCGGACAGTCGGAATTGTAGCAGGGGAGCCCGGTGGCGGGCATCCCGCACGCGGCCGGGCCGCCTCGCGGCGCGCCGGGCCGCCCGCGCGGTGTCGGCGCCGGGACGATGGGGTGGGTCTCGACGTGCGGCTCGAGTCGACTCGTCGGGGCGAGTCCACGACGGGTCGGTCTTCGGTGTTCCCGGTGCCCACGATGTGTCACGGTGTGTCGTCCCGTACCGCGTCGGAGTAGACTGAGCCGCCCGATGTTCTGTCCACCGTCTCCGGTCTCGGCGACCCCGCGGTTCGGTCGCGGCCGGAGGATACGGCCGGTGGGTCTCTGTTCCCGATCCACGCCTGGCGGTGGCGCCGCATCCCGTCGATACCGACCGAGCTGCGCAGGAGAGGCGGTGACTCGCATGCGATCAGGCCCGAGACTCCGGCCCCCGGCCGCGATGCCGAGGAGACTCCGCTGACCGGCAGGCGTCCGGTCTCGTGCTCGCCCCGCCCGCGGATCGCCTGCCGCGGGGGGGTCTGCCTCCTCGCCATCGCCGTTTCGGCCGCGGTCAACGCGGCTTCCACGGCTGAGGCCCAGCATCCGGGCCGCGGCGAAACGCGTTCGACATCGGGGCTCGGGCGCCCCGCCCCGCCGCCGGATCCGGGCGTCCGTTGCACTCGGGCGTCGTCGACGGGGAGCCGCGCGGACGGCCCGGCGCGGCGGGAGCGGGTCTGCGCGCCGGCGCCGTCCGGAGACGCCTCATCGGCCGCGCGTCGGCTCCCGCGTCTGGATGTCGGCGGAACGTGGCGTCTGCGGCCGGAGGCCCGCTACGACGTCGGCTTCGACCCGACGGTCGACCGCGCCTATGCGCTGAGTCGATTGCGGGTGCGTCTGACCGCGCGACCGGTCGACGCCGTGACCGCTGTCGCCGAGGTGCAGGATTCGCGCGCCCCGGGGTTCGCGGGGGCGGGGGCGGCGCTTCGAGATCCGGTCGACCTGCATCAGGGGTATCTCGACCTCGGGACCGGCGACAGCCCGTTGCAGGTGCGCATCGGGCGGCAGGAGATGGCGTACGGCGGCGAGCGCGTCCTCAGTCGCAACGACTGGCGCAACACGGGCCGCTCGTTCGATGCCGTTCGCGCGTTCGTTCGCCGGGGCCGGCTCGGGGTCGATCTGTTCGGCGCCGCCGAGGTGCGGCGCGATCCGGCGGGACCCAATCCCTTTCGGGCGCAGGGTGATCTCTACGGCGCCTTCGGTCGGTTCGAGGCGCGGTCGGGCGTGCGCCTCGAACCCTACCTCCTGTGGCGGAGGCTCCCCGGCGCGGAGAACCGCGGGGCCGCAATCGGGGCCGAGCGTCGACGCACTGTCGGGCTGCGCGCGGTCCGCACCTCGCGGGCCGGCCTGAACCTCGCGGCGGAGGGGGCCTGGCAGGGCGGCAGCCGGGGACGGAGCCGGATCGGCGCCTGGTTCGCTTCGGCCATCGCGACCTGGATGGTCGACTCGCCGCGGCGGCCGAGTCTGAGTATCGAGTTCACCGAGGCCAGCGGGGACCGAAGCGCCACGGACAGCCGCAGTGGCGCGTTCGATCCCATGTACCCCACGGGGCACGCACACTACGGGTTCACCGACCTGTTCCAGGGACGCAACCTGCGCGATGTGCGCGTCGGCGTCGCGTGGCAGCCCTGGGCGGGGTCGTCCCTGCGCGTCGACCTCCACGACTTCCGGCTGTCCACGCCTGCCGACGGTCTCTACGCGCCCTCGTCGCGACTGGTCGTGCCGTCGGCCGGCGGCGGGAGCGCCACGCACGTCGGCGTCGAGATCGACGTCGCGCTGAGCGTGCCGCTTCGCGAGAGCGTGCTCCTCGGCGCCGGCTACAGCCACTTGCGCCCGGGCGCAGTGCTCCGAACGCGCACCCTCGGGGGCGGCGGCCGCTATCCGTATGCGTTCCTGGTTCTCGATTTCTGAGTCGGCTTGCCCGGGGCAACGGATCGCGGGACCGCCGCCGGGAGCGGGTGGTCAGTTCGATCCGGCGCCGAGCTCCCGGAGCAGGGACACGGTGTCGGGCCACGCCTTCTCGGTGTTGGCGACGAAGACCCCTTCGGCGACCATCAGCGGGGTCCATCCCAGGGCGTTCTCGGCGTCGATGTCCGCCCCCTGCTCCAGCAGGTACTGCACGATCAGGTTCGAGCCCATCATGGCGGCGCCGTGCAGGGCGGTGCTGCCGCCCCAGCGCATGTCGCCCCGGTCGCGCTGCGCGTCCAGCTCCAGGAGATTGAGCGGGTGCCGCAGCAGGAGGTCGCGGCCGGCGCCGACCAGCTCGGTATCGCCGAAGTCGGTCGCGGCATGGATGTCGTTGCCCAGCTCGATGGCGAGGCGGACCGCCGCGAGGCGGGTCGTTTCCGGTGTCCCGTTCAGGGGGCCGGGGCTCTCGCCGTCCCAGAAGCCGACGCCCGCCGCCGCCATCAGCGGCGTGATCCGCTGGCCGGTCGGGGTCAGCGGGTCCGCCCCGTACCGGACGAGCAGCCGCATCAGGTCGACATCGGCGTGCTTTGCCGCGAGGTAGAACGGGGTCGCTCCCACGAAGCTGAGGAAGTTGCGCCCGACGGAGATGCCCGGCGGGGGCTTCACGATGCCGAGGTCGACCTCGAACGGGATCTCCCGCCAGTCGATGCGCGCGTTGGGGTTAGCGCCGGCTTCCAGGAGGGCGCCGGCCAGATCGAGGCTGTCGAGGGCGCCGGTCGGCAACGGGGGGCGTCCCGATCCCGGGCGCCGAATCCACGCCAGCGCGTGCAGCACGGACCCGCGGGGGTCGGGGCGGTTGGGGTCGGCGCCGAGTTCGAGCAGCCGCCCCGCCAGCTCGTAGTGCGCGTTGACGACGGCGAGGGCCAGGGGGGTGGTGCCGTCGCGGGCGGCGCCGTGGATGTCGGCGCCCGCCGCCAGCAGGGCGTCGACTGCGTCGATGTGCCCTCCCCGCACCGCGAACAGCAGGGGCGTGAGCCGACCGTTCGATCGGCCCTCGACGTCCGCCCCCGCCGCGATCAGCGCGAGCGCGGCGTCGGCGTGGCCCTCGGCCGCCGCCCACATCAGGGCGTTCTGCCCCTGCCACGACTCGACCGCGTGCACGTCGGCACCGGCCTCGATCAGCCGCCGCACCACGTCGGGCCGCCCCGTCCGGGCCGCCAGCATCAGCGGCGTGTCGCCGCCGGGGCTCGGGATCCCGGGGTCGGCGCCGGCGTCGAGCAGCGCCGCCACGAGGGGCGTGCTGCCGTTGGCCGAGGCCAGGGCGACGGGCGTCACGCCGTAGCGGTTCACGGCGTCGACGTCGGCGCCGGCCGCGATGAGCCGGCGGGCGAGGGGGCGGTCGTCGCGCTGCGCCGCCCAGTGCAGCGCCGTCGTCCCGTCGGGGGCGGCGGCGTCGACGTCGACGCCCGCCTCGAGGAGGGAGGCCGCCGCTGCCGACGCGCCTTGCCGCGCGGCGTCGACGAGCGCCCCGTCCGCCGGCTGGCCGCTGGTCGACTGTGGCCAACCGAGCGCCAGGAGGCCCGCGGCGATGACGCCCGCCAGCCGCGATGGTCTGTTTCGGTCGCGCATGCTCATCGGTCCACCCTCGCCGGCCGTCGAACCCGGGCACCTGTGACGCGCCATTCGCCGAGCCCGCCGCGACGCCATCAGACGCCAGTACGCCCAGTGTACACGAACGCTGACAGGACGGCGCATGGAGCGCACGGAGATGCCGAAAGGCGGGTCGCCCCTTGCCTCGTCCGACCCCGCCGTGCGCTGCCCCGGCCGCAACCCGGCTCGTGCTACGGTTTCGTCCCATGCGCAGCGTCGACGGCCGGCTCGAGTTCTCCGCTACCGATCTCGGCCGCCACCTCTCCTGCGAACACCTGACCAGTCTGTGCCGCGCTGTCGCGCTCGGGGAGATCGAGGCGCCGCCGCCCTACGACGACCCGCGTGGCGAGGTGCTGAAGCAGCGAGGGTTCGAGCACGAGCGGCGTCTGCTGGAGCGGTTCGCGGCGGAGCACCGCACCGTCGAGGCGATCGCCGCGACCGCCGCGCCGTTCTCGCGCCGGGATCGGCTCGCGGCCGCCGAGCGCACTCGGGACGCGATGCGGCGCGGTGTCGACATCATCCATCAGGGCCGCCTGGAGGACGGCGACGGGCGCTGGAGCGGCCACCCCGATTTCCTGCTTCGGGTGGACACGCCGGGCGCGTTTGGCGACTGGTCGTACGAGGTGCTCGACGCGAAGCTGGCCCGCCGCGCGAAGGGAGAGGCGCTGTTGCAGGTCCTCCTGTACTCGGACCTGCTGGCGCGGGTGCAGGGGGTCGAACCGCAGTGGATGCACCTGGCGCTCGGCGGCGCCGACGGAGAACCGGCGAGTCCGGCGTCGTCGGCAACGGGACCACGCCCTGCGGCGCAGACTTCCGGCGACGCGTCGCCTGCGCCCCCGTCCTGGGCACACACCGACAGCTTCCGATTCGTGGAGTACGCGGCGTACTACCGCGCCGTTCGCCGGCGTTTCGAGGCGCACGCGGCGGCGCCGCCGGAGACGTACCCGGAACCGGTCGAGCACTGCGGGGTCTGCGACTGGAAGCAGTCGTGCGCGGAGCGGCGCCGCGCGGACGATCACCTGGCGCTCGTCGCCGGCATCACCCGCGGCCAGCGGCGCCGGCTGGTCGCGCGGGACGTGACGACGATGGCGGACCTGGCGTCGCTGCCCCTGCCGCTGCAGCCGCGGTTGGAAGGCGTCGGCGACGGCGCGCTGGTCCGGATTCACAACCAGGCGCGGGTTCAGGACGAAGCGCGGCGGCAAGGTCGGCGCATCCACGAGCTGGTTTCGCCCGTCGAGCCGGACAAGGGACTCGCGGCCCTGCCGGCGCCCGCGGCCGGAGATCTCTTCTTCGACCTCGAAGGGGACGCCTTCGCCGGCGACGGCGGTGTCGAGTACCTGTTCGGCGTGGCAGACCGGGACGGCGCGTATGACGCGTGTTGGGCGCTCGACCCGGAGACCGAGAAACAGGCGTTCGAGCGCTTCATCGATCGCGTCATGACGCGCTGGAAGGCGTGTCCAGGCTTCCACATCTACCACTACGGCGCCTACGAGACCACGGCCGTCAAGCGCCTGATGAGCCGCTACGCCACCCGCGAGGAGGATGTCGACCGGCTGCTGCGGGGCCGGGTCTTCGTCGATCTGCTCCGGGTGGTCAGGCAGGGTCTGCGCGCCTCGGTCGAGCGGTACTCCATCAAGAAGCTGGAGCCGTTCTACGGCTTCCGACGCGACGTGGATCTGACGGCGGCGACCCGGGCCCTCGTCCGGTTCGAGGCGCTGCTGGAGTCCGGCGCCGCCGACGGTGCGGCGGACGGGCTGCGCGCCGTGATCGAGGGCTACAACCGGGACGACTGCCTCTCGACCCTGCGCCTCGCCGAGTGGCTGGAGGCTCGTCGGCAGGACCTGCAGGCCCTGACCGGGCAACCCGTGCCGCGGCCCCCGGCGAGGGACGAAGAACTCAGCCAGGAGCGGGAGTCGGCGGCCGAGGTCGCGCTGCTGTTCGAGGCGCTCACCGCGGGCCTGCCCGTCGACGACGCCGCGCTCGACGACGACCAGCGGGCGCGCCGGCTGCTGGCGCACCTGCTGGAATTCCACCGGCGCGAGGACAAGTCCGCGTGGTGGGAGTTCTTCCACCGCTGCGGTTTCTCGGAGGAGGAGCACGTCGAGAGCCGGGCGACACTCGGCGCCCTGGCGTACGCGGGCGAGGTGGCGCACGTCAAGCGCTCCGTCGTTCACCGTTACCGGTTCCCCGAGCAGACGCACGAGATCGAGGCCGGAGACTCGCCGAAGAACCCGGCGACCGTGGAGTCCGACGAGGCGGGGAGAGGCGCCTGCGGGACGGTCGTCACCCTCGACGAGACGGCGGGCACAATCGATCTGAAACGCGGACGCAAGTCGCCGGCGCCCCATCCGACCGCGCTCGTCCCGCTCGACGTCGTCAACAGCACGGTGTTGCAGGAGAGCCTGTTGCGGTTGGCCGACGAGGTCGTCTCCCGCGGCTTCGCGGCCGACAGCCCGCACCGCGCGGCGTTCGACCTGCTGCGGCGCGTACGGCCTCGCTTCGAGGCGGCGTCTGCACGCGACGCCTCTCGCGTCGCCGACCCGGAAGACCTCGTCTCGCGGGAGGAGACGCCGCTGGAGGCGGTGCGGCGAATCGCCCCGCGGCTCGACCGCGCGGTCCTGCCGGTCCAGGGACCGCCGGGGAGCGGCAAGACCTACACCGGCGCTCAGATGATTCTCGACCTGCTCGCGAGCGGCAGACGAATCGGTGTGACCGCCAACAGCCACAAGGTGATCTCCAACCTGCTCGGCGCCGTCTGCCGGGCCGCGGATCGTGCCGCCGATGCGAACCGGCCGAACGCTGGGCAGCCGCGCGACACGCCGGCCGGGCGCATGCCGGTCGAAGTCCGCGGGATCCAGAAGGCCAACGCCGACGACGGTTGCCCAGACGAGCGCATCGTCCAGACCGCGTCGAACGAAGCGCTGGCCGCCGCGCTCGCTGGCGGCGAGGCCAACCTGGCCGGCGGCACGGCGTGGCTGTGGGCTCGCGAGGAGATGGCCGGCGCCGTGGACGTGCTCGTCGTCGACGAGGCGGGACAGTTGAGTCTCGCCAACACCCTGGCCGTTTGCCGGGCGGCGCAGAGCCTGGTCCTGCTCGGCGACCCGCGGCAGCTCGATCAGCCGATTCAGGGCATCCACCCGCCCGGCGCCGACGTCTCCGCGCTCGGCCACCTGCTCGGCGCATCAACGACTCTCGCCCCGTCCCGCGGCGTCTTTCTCGGACACACGTGGCGCATGCACCCCGATGTCTGCGCGTTCACGACCGAGCAGTTCTACGAGGGCCGGCTCGGCGCGCGCCCGGAGCTGTCGCGGCAGACCGTGATTGGGCCGGGGCCGCTGGCGGGCCACGGCCTGCGCTTCGTCCCGGTGGAGCACACCGGCAACACCAACGCCTCGGAAGAAGAGGCCGAACGCGTCGCATCGCTGTTCCATGAGCTGCTGGGCGCCGGCGCCGCGTGGATCGACGCGGCAGACGAACGGAGACCGCTGACGCTGGACGATGTGCTGGTCGTAGCGCCCTACAACGCACACGTCGCGACGCTGCGGGCAAGGCTGCCGGAGGGCGCGCGGGTCGGCACCGTGGACAAGTTCCAGGGACAGGAGGCGCCGATCTCCATCTACTCGATGGCCACCTCGACGGCCGACGAGGCCCCGCGCGGCATGGCGTTCCTCTACAGTCTGCACCGCCTCAACGTCGCCACCTCCCGCGCCCGCTGCGTGGCCGCCATCGTCGCGAGCCCGGCCCTGTTCGCCCCTGACTGCCGCACCCCGGAGCAGATGCGCCTGGCCAATCCTCTCTGCCGCTTCATCGAGTTGGCGGAGACTATCGCCTGACCGCCGGCTCCGGCGGTGAGAGCCGCGCTGACGGTCCGGCCGCGAGTCGCGTGCCGCGCAGTCAGGGTGCCGGCGCCGGCACTGCCTGATCGGTCGTCGCATGGTGGGTCGGACGGGTCGCAGCCGGAACGTCCCCAATCGAACGTCCTGACACACCAGGAGCGACCGTCTCACCATCCTGTCGTGCACCCCGCAGCGTCGGCAGTGTCTCTTTTTGAAAAGTGCCCCCCTTGACATCTGCGCCGGGGCATGATCCAGGAGAAGCCCCCCGGCTGCCGAACTGGAGCTACTGCTCGGGGTACAATCGGGCGCGATGACTCTGAATAGAGACCTCATGCGCCGCGTCCTATGCGACGTAGAGCGCCGTGCGGCTGCGGCGGCCTCCATCACTGTACAGGTCGACAGCTACGCACCCGCGGTCGTCTCCGAACATGTGCATTTGGCGCTAGAAGCCGGGTGGATCGAGGCCGCACGCGCCGAATCGGACGGCGAATGGCTAGTTTCGCGACTCACGTAC
>CBDATI010000054.1:0-172842 GCA_965199675.1 Vicinamibacterales bacterium
CGCTCGACGCCTCGCCCGGCATCCGCACCAGGATCGACGTGGTCGAGCCGCCGTACATCGCGCCGTAGTAGATGCCGCCGAACAGGATGAACGCGCCGACCGGCGGCAGGCCGAACGTCAGCGGCAGCAGCATCGAGATGGTGAGGGCGGGGCCGAGACCGGGCAGGACCCCGATGGCGGTGCCGAGGGTGACCCCGACCAGCCCCAGCAGCAGGTTCGCGGGCGCGAGAGCGGCGCCGAAGCCGACCGCGAGCTGATCGAGCAGCAACGCCCGGACCTCCACCTCAGCCGAAGGGTCCGGCCGGCAGGCGGATGCCCAGCAGCAGCCGGAACCCGAGATACGCGGCGGCGGCCAGGATCGCGCCGGCCGCGAGGTCGCGGCGCCACGCGCGGCTGCCGAGGGCCCGCGCCGCGGCGGCGATGAACGCGGTGGTGGCGAGCGGATAGCCGAGCGGACCGAGGCACGCCAAGTAGGCGAGAAAGACGAGAGCCGCTGTCGCCGCCCCGCGCCAGTCCATCGGAGCCGGATCGGACCGGCGCCCCGGGCGGCATCCCATCCAGAGGGCGGAGGCGGCCAGACCGGCGCCGATGACGAGCGGAAACGTGCGAGGTCCGACGAGGTCGTAGCCTCCCGCCGGCGCGGTGATGGTCAGGCCGGCGGCCAGGTAGCCGCCGCTCGCGGCGAAAGCCGCCGCGGCGAAGAGGCGTTCCGAGGTCATCGGGGGCGCCGCCGCCGGCCCCTGTCTCCGACCGCCCGCGCCCGCGGCGCCGCCGGCGCCCCGTCCGGTCATGAACGGGCCGCCTACCCTTCCGGTTCCGCAAGGCCGATCGAGCGCAGGACCTCGTCGGCCGCGGCGGTCTCCTGCTCGAGGAAGCGCTCGAAGTCGGCGCCCGCGAGGAAACTGTCCTCCCAGTCGTTCCGGTGCAGGATGTCGCGCCAGGCGTCCGACGCCCGAAGGCGCGACAGGGCCTCGATGAGCCAGGCGCGGGTCTCTTCGTCCGTGCCGGGCGGGGCGAGCACGCCGCGCCAGTTCGCAATCACGACGTCGAGCCCGCTCTCGCGGATGGTCGGGACGTCGCTCCCCGCGATGCGCTCGGGCGACGACACCGCGAGCACCCGCATGCGCCCACCCTCGGCATGGGCCTTCCACTCGCCGAAGCCGGAGATGCCCGCCGTGACGTGCCCCCCCATCACCGCCACCGCCGCCTCGCCGCCCCCCGAGTGGGCCACGTAGTTCACTCGGGTGGGATCGACGCCCGCGGCGAGGGCGAGCAGGCCGGCCAGCATGTGATCGATGCCCCCCGCCGACCCCCCGGCCCAGCTCACCCGCTCGGGCTCGGCCCGGAGGTCGCGCACGAGGTCGCCCAGGGTCTGGTGGGGCGAGCCGGCGGGCACCGCGACCACCTCGTACTCGTCGATGAGCCGCGCCAGCGGCACCGTGTCGTCGACCGAGACCGGCGAGCGGTTGGTGCGAATGGAGCCCAGCATGACCTGCCCGAACACCATCACGGTGTGCGGGTCGCCGCGCCGGCGGGTCACGAGGTCGGCGAGCCCGATGGTGCCGCCGGCCCCTCCGCGGTTGACCACCTCGACCGGCACCCCGACGATGCCGGCCTCGGTCCACACCTGCTGGATCTGGCGGGCCGTCTGGTCCCAGCCGCCGCCGGGATTGGCGGGCGCGAGCAGGGTCAGCGCCCCCCGCGGAAACCCCGACGGCGTCGGCGCCAGCGCCCCCGCCGGCCGCTCGGGGGCCGCTCCGCCGGCGCAACCGGCGAGCATCGCCGCCGCGACGCAGAGGCCGGACAGCCGTCTCGGCGGGGCCGGACTTCGTTCTCGCGCGGTCGCTGAATGCGATGGCACGAGCGCACTGTATCAGGAAACCCCGGACGCCAAGCGGTGAAACGCCCCCTTCACACGAAACGTCCAAGATGACGGAACACACGGCGTACATTCGTCCATCTCGAAGGGAGATCCGTCATGAAGCGACTCGTGCTGCTCGTTCTCGGCGTTGCCGCCGCCTCCGGCGCCTACGCGCAATCGAACGCCGAGCTCATCGACCAGGCCCTCGCCGCCGCCCCGGTCCGGGCCCGCGACGCCGCCGCGGTCATTCAGTGGAACGCCGACTTCACCTACGAGACGATCAAGGAGGGCACGAACCGGCTCGTCTGCTACCACCGGTCTGACGAGGCCCGGCGGCAGCCCTTCGCGGTGCAGTGCACCAGCGTCGGCAACCTCGATCGGGTCGCCCAGAGCCGGCAGTTCCGGGCCGAGGCGGGGCGGGACGCGGCGGCCGAGCGCGCCCTCGTGAACGAGGCCGAGGCCAACGGCACCCGTGTGGCCCCCGAGTTCGGCTCGGTGTTCATCTCGATGAACGGCCCCGACCAGGCGAGCGCCCGCACCCACACCACCATCGCGGTGCCCGGCGCCACGCCCGACTCGCTCGGCCTGCCCGACAACCCCGGCCAGGGCGGCGCCTGGCTCATGGCTTCCGGCACCACCACCGCCCACATCATGATCCCCGGGCACTAGCCCGACCATCGTCGCGGGCGGGCGCCGCCAAGCGCCCCGACCACTCCAGGAGTCCGCGCCGCGCTGCGGCGCAGACTCCTGGGCGACCGCGCAAACGCCCGGCGGCGACGGCATCCGCATGGAACGTCGATGCGAGCCCTGGCTACCCGCGGCCGGGGCTCGCGCGCGACGTGAGCGCGGGCGGCCAGCATCGGCCCCCCCGACCACTCGTCGTCCACACCCGACTCTGCCCACCGGCGATCTGCTCCGTCAACGCCGGTTGTCGCCCGCGGCGCCCCGGACCACCTCGCCCGCCCCGTCAGCAGGCCCGCGTGCCTGCCCCCCCAAGCGCCCAACCACCCGGTCTCAGCCTTCCTCACCCGGAGTATCATGCACCCGACACCCTGCGCGCCCGCCAACGCGCGGGCGTCCGCCGTGCGCCACCCGCAGATTGGCTCGCTTCTTGCTCGAAACCATGGAGCGCCCGGCCCGCGCCACCTGAACACGAGCCCTGCCGTGCCCAAGAGTGACCTGCCGTTCGGCAGCGAGTTCTCCCCCGCCCAAATCCACCTGCCGACCCTCCTCGAACTCGCCCACCGGCATGGTCCGAACTGGCGGGGGTTCGAAGACGCCGTGCGCGACCGCTATTTCGCCGCCAATCCGACGTCGGCCTACAACCGGAACAAGCTCGCCAACAACACCAAGCTCTCGATGCGAGCGTACGGCCTGATTGAGCCGAAGGACACCACGCTGACGCAACTCGGTCGCGCCCTCTACGGGCTTCGACACGACGCCGCGGCCCTCCATGAGGCGTTCGCCAGACACATCCTGAAGAACCGCCAAGGCATGACCTTCGTCCAGTGCCTGCTGGACATGCAGACCGCCGGCGACAAGGTCGACCTCACCACGCTGCGTCGCACCCTCGGCGAGCGAGGCATCACCGTCCCGCGCGGCGGAAAGCACATGAGCACCTTGCGGCGGTGGCTGGAAGAGGCCGGCATCTTCGTCTCCGGATATCGCATCGATCGCAACAGACTTCGCGAAGTTCTCCAGGTCGGCGTCGAGGACTTCGAGACGCTCGCCGCTCTTTCGCGGGAACAACGCGCCTATCTGAAGGCTCTGACCAACATCGCTGACCGCGGCCCTCACTCCTCCAACGACATCGAAAAACTCGCCACCGCAACCTACGGCGTCACGTTCAACGAAAAAAACCTGCCGCAGCAGGTCCTCTACCCGCTGCGGGACGCCGGCTACATCGACCTCACTCGCGGCACGAAGGCCCCCGGTCGCGGCGCCAAGCCCTTTCGGATCACCGCGACCGACAAGCTGGCCGTCGAGGTCATCGCCCCCCTGCTCGAGCAGCTCGATCAGCAGGTGCAGACGGATCTCCAACCGCTGCTTCGCAAGCCGCTCCGAGACATCCGCAAGGAGCTCGATTCCCAGGACCGCCATGTCCGCGGTCTCGCCCTGGAGGCTCTGGCGATCAGGCTCATGCGGCTCATCGACCTGACCTACGTGGCAACCCGCCTGCGCGGCGCCGCCACCGGCGGCGCAGAAGTCGACGTGATCTTCGAGAGCGCGCGCCTGGTGTTCTCACGCTGGCAGATTCAATGCAAGAACACCGGCCGCGTGTCCCTCGACGACGTCGCCAAGGAGGTCGGGCTCACGCACCTGCTCAACAGCAACGCCGTCGTCATGGTATCGACGGGCCGAATCAGCGACGACGCCCGCCGGTACGCCAACACGATCATGGCCGGGTCGAACCTGTGCATCATCATGGTGGACGGCGACGACCTCGACCACATCGAAACGCGCCCGACCGCCATCGTGGACGTGTTCACGCGTGAGGCCCGTCACGCCATGGACCTCAAGAAGCTCGATCTCCCAGGCAATCAGCCATGACCGACACAGGGTCCGCCGACTCCGGTGACTTTCACAAGACGCGCCTGGGACGGATCGTCCACGGCGACAGCGTCGACGTACTCGCTGCTTGCGATGAGGCGTCAGTCGATCTGATCATGACGAGCCCACCCTTCGGGCTGGTTCGCAAGAAGGACTACGGCAACGTGGAGGCCGACGAGTACCTCGAGTGGTTCAGGCCCTTCGCGCTGCAATTCAGGCGCGTTCTCAAGGACAACGGCAGCCTGGTCATCGATATCGGCGGCGCCTGGAACCGGGGCTATCCGACGAGGAGTCTGTATCACTTCAAGCTCCTCGTCATGTTGTGCGAGGAACTGGGCTTTCACCTCGCGCAGGACTTCTACTGGTGGAATCCGTCCCGGCTGCCGACCCCGGCCGAATGGGTCACGGTTCGACGGGTCCGGGTCAAGGACGCCATCAACACCGTCTGGTGGTTATCCAGGAGCCCGTGGCCAAAAGCCAGCAACCGGCGCGTTCTCCAGCCCTACAGCCCCAGCATGCGGCATCTGCTCGCCAAGGGCTACAGGACCAAGAAGCGCCCCTCCGGCCACGATATCAGTGAGAACTTCGGCGTCGACAACGGCGCGGCGATTCCGCCGAACCTCCTGGCCATCCCGAATACCGAAAGCAACAGTTTCTACCTGCGCTACTGCGAGCAGCGGGGCCTGAAGCCGCACCCGGCCCGTTATCCGGCAGATCTGCCGGAATTCTTCGTCCGCATGCTCACCGAACCAGGCGACGTGGTGATCGATCCCTTCGCCGGAAGCTGCGTAACCGGTGAAGTCTGCGAACGCATCGGCCGGCGATGGGTCTGTATCGAGCTTCTGGAGGACTACTGCAAAGCGGCTCTGGGTCGGTTCGTTCGGGATCCGCCGGCAACCAGGGGCGCGACCGATCCGCAGGATCCGTCCAACTACTACCGTGTGCCGCGTCCCGGCATCCTGTGGAACGACGCCGATACCGATCCCCTTCCGGACGATGGCGGCAAGCAACGGCCGGCGAGGTCCGCCAAGGGCGAACGCTCGAAACCACCAAACCCGAATCGCGCCGGTTCACTCCTCGAAATCGCAGGCGCCGAGCCGACGGATTCGCGGGACAGCTTGAAGCCATGACCGCCCATCCTGCGCCCGTGTGGGGCCGGACATCGAGGGGGGCGCCACCACCGCCCACATCATGACCCCGGGCGGGCCAGGCGCCAGCGCTCCACCCATGCCTCGTCCACCCGCTCGACCGTTACCAGTCCGTTCACCGGAAACGGCGGCCGGTCCTCGTCCCCGCCCAGCAACCGACGCAGCAGCCGGTCGAGATGGGGCATGTGGCCCACGAGCATGACGTCGCGCGTCTCGACCGCGAGGAGGTCGGCGAGCCGCGGGGGATCGCCGGGCTGCGCCCACCGCGTGGCGGTGAACTCGGCGAGGGGGTTGCAGGCGCGCCAGTATGCCTCGGCCGTCTGGCGGGCCCGCAACTTGCCGCTGTGCCAGATGGCGGCGGGGCGCACCCCCCGCGCCGCCGCCTGTGCGGCCAGGGCGCCGGTCTGCGCGCGCCCGCGGGCCGAGAGGGGCCGCTGCGAATTCTCCGCCGGTTCGAGCGCGTCTCCGTGATGGGCGAGGTACAGGAACATCGGCTATCGACGGTGAGCATGTCGCGGCCGGGGCGCGGGGTCAACCCCGCGGCGGCGTCCAGGCCCGGCGGTCGCGCCACGAATGGAGCATGTCGCGGCCGGGGCGCGGGGTCGACCCCGCGGCGGCGGTCCAGTCCCGGCGGTCGCGCCACGGATGGATGCCGGCTCGCCGTCTTCCGCGGCGCCGACTGTCGAGCCCCCGGCGGCGCAACGAGCCGCGATATGATCGGCCGCCATGGACCTGTTCAGCTCGGTAGACCCGGTCGCGGCCATCTCCCTCGGCGCCCTCGCGGTGGCCATCGTCGTCAGTTGCACGATCCGGCTGCACGTCGGCTTCCTCGCCATCTCGCTGGCGTGGCTCGTCGGCGTCTACGCCGCCGGCATGAGCGCGCGCGAGGTGATGGCGGGCTTCCCGGCCCGGCTCTTCCTGACCCTGGCCGGCGTCACCCTGCTGTTCTCGCTCGCCCAGCTCAACGGCACCCTCGACCGGGTCGCCCAGCGGGCCGTCGGCTACGCCCGCGGCAACGTCGGCATCATGCCGATGATGTTCTTCCTGCTCGCGTTCCTGCTCGCGTCGATCGGGCCCGGCAACATCGCCTCGACCGCGATCATCGCTCCCATGGCGATGGCGGTGGCGGGGCAGGTGGGGGTGCCCGCCTTCCTCATGGCGATCATGGTCGGCATGGGCGCCAACGCAGGTTCGCTCTCCCCTATCGCCCCCACCGGGGTCATCGTCAACGGGGTGATGGAGCAGTTCGGAATGGCGGGGTACGAGCTCTACAACTACCTGAACAACATGATGGCGCACACCGTGGTGGTGTTCACCGCCTACTTCGCCTTCGGCGGCCTGAAGCTGCTCGGCCGCTACCACGAGGGGGCCCTGGACGTGCCGTCGAGCGACGGGACCGACGCCGACGCCGACGCGGGCACCTTCACACGGACGCATCTCGTCACCCTGACCGTCATCGCCACTCTCATCGTCAGCGTCATCTTCTTCGACGTCGATGTCGGGCTCGGCGCATTCGCGGGCGCGGTGCTGCTGAGCCTGCTCAAGGCCGGCGACGAGGTCGAGGCGGTGAAGATCATGCCGTGGCGGGTCATCATGATGGTGTGCGGGGTCACGGTGCTCGTCAACGTGCTGGGCGCGACCGGCGGGCTCGACCTGTTCACCGATCTCATCGAGCGCCCCGCCGCCATCGCCCCCACGTTCATCATGGCCGCGTCGACCGGGTTCATCTCGCTCTACAGCAGCACCTCGGGCGTCGTGCTGCCCGCGTTCCTCCCCACCGTGGCCGAGCTCGGGCAGCGGCTGTCGGTGGAGCCGATCGCCCTCGCCTCGGCGATGAACGTGGGCGGGCACCTCGTCGACGTCTCGCCGCTGTCGACCCTCGGCGCCCTCTGCATGGCCGCCGCCCACCCCAGTGTGGACACCCGCGACCTGTTCAACAAGCTGATGGCGTGGGGCCTGTCGATGACCGTCGTCGGGGGGCTGGTGTCCTGGCTGCTGTTCAGCGTGCTCGGCATCGGCGTGTGACCGGTCGCGCCACAGTGGAGGCATCGATGAGAACACGGCTGACGCGCGCGGCTCTGGCGGGCCTGCTGTTGACGGTCGGCGTCGGCGACGCCGCGGGGCAGGTGGTGCGCTGGCGGGTCGATGGCGAGATGCGCGAGGCCATCGTCCACGCGCCCGCGTCGCCCGCGGCGGCAGGAGGCTCCCCGCTGGTGCTGTCGTTCCACGGGTACGGCGACAACATGCGGAACTTCCAGTACACCAACCTCCACGTGGCGTGGCCCGAGGCGATCGTCGTGTACTTCCAGGGACTCCCGACGCGCCGGGGCCTCCCCGGCTGGCAGGTGGAGCGCGGCGGCGGCGACCGCGACCTCCGGCTCGTCGACGCGGCCCTGGCGTCGCTGCGCGAGGCGTACCGCATCGACGACGACCGCATCTACGCGACGGGCTACTCGAACGGCGGCATGTTCGCCTACCTGCTCTGGGCGGAGCGCCCCGGCGTGTTCGCCGCGTACGCCCCGGTGGCGGCCCGGCTCCGCCCCTCGGTGCGCCCCACCGCGCCCCGGCCCGTCTTCCACGTGGCCGGGACGCGCGACCGGGTGGTCCGCTTCTCCGACCAGGAGGCCGCGATGGCCGTCGCCATCGACGTCAACGGGGTCGATGCGGCGACCGGCTGTGGCGTCGGCTGCACGGTGTACGGAGCCGATACGGCGGCGCCGGTCATGACCTGGATCCACCCCGGCGCCCACGTCTACCCGCGCGGGACCAGCGAGCGGATCGTCTCGTTCTTCCGCGAGCACTCCCGCGCGCGCTGATCGGCGAGTTCGATGCCGACGGGCCGTCAGCGCGGACTCCTTCACGACCGCCCCGCCGCGGGCGCCGGCGCCCCCGCTTCCGCGCCCCGCATGATTCGCGAGCCCATCACCGGCCCACGCGCCTGGACCCGCCGCACGATTCGTGAGAGCGACTGGCGGATGGCGTTGCCGTCGCGCTGCCTCGACGAGATCGAGCGGCTCGCGCGCGCGCTCGAGCGCGACCCCGTGCCGATGTGCCTGCTCGACCCGGCAGACTACGCGCTCGACGCCTGCCGCGATCTGCTGGGCGAGGTGCGCCGGCGACTCGACGAAGGTCCCGGCGTGGCGGTGGTGGACCGGCTGCCCATCGAAGAGCTCGCCGGCCGTCCCCGAATCGAGGCCGTGTTCTGGCTGCTCGCGGCGATGGTCGGCCGTCCCGTGGTCCAGACCCGAGACGGCGAGATTCTGGTGGAAGTCACCGACACCGGCGTGAAGAAGCGCATCGGGGTGCGTGGCTACCGCACGAGCATCGCGCAACCTCCGCACGTCGACAACTCGTTCAACCACGCGCCGCCGGACCGCGTCAGCCTGCTCTGCCTCCGCGCCGCCCGGGAGGGCGGGGCGAGCCGCTTCGTGAGCTTCTGCTCGGTCCACAACGCCCTGCTCGCAGAGCATCCGCGGTTGCTCGAGCGCCTCTATCGTCCTTTCCATCAAGACCGGCAGGGCGACTTCTGGCCGGACGAGCCGCCGACGGTGTTCTTCCCCGTCTTCGAGCTGCGACCCGACCTGCGCTGCCGGTACACGCACTTCACCATCCCCGCCGGCTACGAGACGGCAGGGGTCGAGATGGACGCGGTGACGCGGGCCGCGTTCGAGACGATGACCCGCGTGGTGCAGGACCCGAACCTGTGCTGCGAGTTCACCCTCCGGCCCGGCGAACTGCAGTTCGTGAACAACCGCTGGTGCGGCCACGGGCGCACCGCCTATGTGGACGACCCGGCGCGCAAGCGCCTCATGCTGCGGCTCTGGCACCGCGACGGCGGGTCGCGCCGCTATCGCGGCTGAGGGCCCGCGCACGGGTCGACCGGCCGTCAGCGGCTCCCGCGGGCCGAAGCGAGTCGGCGCCGGCGCTGACCGACAGCCCGGCGACTGAGGGCCGCCGCCGGCGTTCTCAACGGCGAGGGGTGAAGTGGTGACCCGGGCCTTGACCCGCGGCCTGGAGATCAAGCAAATGGGGCGTTCGAGCTCCGTAGTGTCATTGGGAATGTCCCTGTGATACTCGACGTGGAACTGGCTTCCGGTGGGGTCATCGAAAGTGACGCAACCATCAACACCCCTGCCGGCATGGCCCAGTCCGAGCTTGTCCTTGTCGTGCCGTAAGCTGTTGCTGGTGGGGGTCGCCGTCGCCGCGGCGACCCCCACGGCCGCGGCACAGCACGTCGAGATCGAGTTGGGGGTGGGACATCACATAGTGCCATCGGCGGCCGAAACCTGGTCGCCATTCCCTCCGGTCTCGACGACCCCGAAGATACCTCTCGTCGTCGCTCCCCGTCCCGAGCGTTTCTTGATGAGGGGGCGCACGTACAACTTCGGCTTGGCCGGGTGGTTGAATGAGAACTGGGGCTGGTCGGCGCGGTTCCTGTTGGGAGTCGGCTCGTGGGAACCAGGCTACCGAGACCCGCCGCCGCAACACTACGTGCAGGTGTTCGCGAGATACAGAACGGACTGGGGCACCATCATCGGCATCGGCGGCGGCCACGACGTGAACAGGCAATGGACACAGCTTCCGGGAACGCTCTTCGAACTGGCGCAAGATGTGCCGTTGAGGAACGCGTTCGATCTGCGCGTCGGCGTCACAGGGTTCTACATCCGCCAGTTCACGCCGGCGGTGGTGCTGGTGTGGAGACTCTGACCCCGGCTCGATCCGATCCACGCTGACCCGCATGGTTGGCGGTTTCCTGTTCTGCCGCGCCGCGGGGGCTGCAAACCCCGCGGCGCAGCCTGTGTACGGCGGGCCCGCGGGCGGGAACAGGAGACTGACCAGTGCCCGACCAGGAGAGCGACGGCCGCCAGCCGACACGTCCGAGCTGAAGCCAGCCCGCGTCCCGATGGGCGCCCCCCCGTGCCCTCTCGACCGGCCAGGGCGTCTCGTGACAGGGCGGATCAGCCCGCATCGACGGTCGCCCGCCGTTCTCGATCGGCGACTTCACCGGTACGGGTCGGCGCGGCGGCGCGGGCGTCTCCGCAGGTAGCGATCGACGACGCCCCACGCGATCAGCAGCGGCATGAGCCACATCGCCGCGAAGATGGCGATGCTCGTCTGCCCCGGTCCCGCGAGGAGCCGGCCGATCTGGTCGCGGAACGGGTTGTCGCTCACCACGTAGGTCCAGGTCGCGGCCGGGCCCCTGATGCCCACCTCCCCGAGGTCGATGTTGCCGCCGGCCACGCGCACCGCGTCGAGCTCGCCGCGCACCGCGTCGTCCATCTCCACCTCCATGCGCTCGTAGAGGTCGACCACCTCGTCGGTGAAGCGCTTCAGCGGATCCTGCTGGCCGAGCTGGACGAGGTGGATCCCCTCGCGCAGGTCCGCGCATCGGGCGAGATGCTCGGCCCAGGCCCGATCGAGGTGGTGCAGGGTCGCCGCGACCTCGGCCCGGCGCACCGGTTCCTCGCCGCACGCGTCGACGAGCGCGTGGTAGCGACCGGGTGCGTCGCGCCAGACCTCGGGGGCGACCGATCCGTGCAGCAGAGCCTGCCGGCGGTCCATGAGGCGCCGGCGCTGCTGCTCGACGATCTCGCTGTACCGCGAGAGGGTGCGCCGGATCTCGTGGTTCTGGCCTTCGACGATGCGTTGCGCGCGGGCGATCTCGCGGCGGATCACCGGGTGGTCCAACGGCCCCTCCTGGCGGGCCGGCATGAACCGCGCGGGGACGAGGTCGCGGATGCCGTGGCGCACGAGGAGGTCGTCCTCGAGGCTCACGAAGAAGCGCGTCTCCCCCGGGTCGCCCTGCCGACCGGCGCGGCCGCGGAGCTGCAGGTCGATGCGCCGGCTCTCATGGCGGTTGGTGCCGATGACGTACAGCCCGCCGAGGGCGACCACCCGATCACGCTCCGCCTCGTCCGCGCCCCCGAGCCGGATGTCGGTGCCGCGCCCGGCCATGTTGGTCGAGATGGTGACGGCGCCCTGCCGGCCCGCGCGGGCCACGAGGCGCGCCTCGGCCGCGTCGTTCTTCGCGTTCAGCACCTCGCACGCCACGCCCTCGTCGCGCAGCCGCCCCGCCAGGCGTTCCGACTCGGCCACGGTGAGGGTGCCGACGAGCACCGGCCGTCCCCGCGCGTGCACCCTGCGTATCTCGTCGACGAGGGCCCGCTCCTTGGCCTCGCGGTGGGTGAAGACGACATCGGGGCGGTCGACGCGGATCATCGGCCGGTGCGGGGGCACCACCACCGTCTCGAGTCCGTACAGCTCCTCGAGCTCGGTCGCGGCATCCTGCGCGGTCCCCGTCATGCCGCACAGGAACGGGTAGCCCCGCAGGTAGTGCCACAGCGGCATCGAGCCCAGGATCTCCCCGTCCACGTCGGGCTCGACGCCCTCCTTCGCTTCGAGGGCCGCCTGCAGCCCGTCCGGCCAGTGGCGGTCGGCGACGACGCGGCCCGTGAACTCGTCGATCATCCCGATGCGCCCGTCGCGCACGAGGTAGTCGACGTCGCGGCGCAGGAGGATCCGGGCATGCAGCGCGCAGTTGAGCTCGGTCAGCAGCGGGTAGTGCTCGGCGTCGTGCAGGCTGGGCACCCCCAGCTCGGCCTCGACCCGGGCGAAGCCCGCCTCGGTGAGCTCGACGCTGCGGCCGTACTCGTCGGTGTCGAAGTCGACGCCCGGCGCGAGTCCCGCCGCCACCGAGGCGAGCCGGCGCGCCCGCGACTCGCGCGGCTCGGCGCGGCCCGCGATGACCATGGGCACCCGCGCCTCGTCGACGAGCAGGGAGTCGGCCTCGTCGACGAGGGCCATGTGGAACGGCCGATGAACCACGTCGTCCGGATGGGTGGCCCGCAGGTCGCGCAGGTGGTCGAAGCCCGCCTCCTTGGCCGTCACGTAGGTGATGTCGGTCGCGTATGCGCGCCGGCGATCCGCAGGACCCATGCCCTGCCGGACGGCGCCCACCGAGAGGCCGAGCATCCGGTAGATCGGTCCCATCCACTCGGCGTCTCGATGGGCGAGGTAGTCGTTGAACGTCAAGACGTGGACACCGCGGCCCGACAGCGCGTGGAGGGCGGCGGGCATGACCGCGGCCAGGGTCTTGCCCTCGCCCGTCTGCATCTCAACCACCCGGCCCTGCGCGAGGGCCAGGGCCGCGACCACCTGTACGTCGAAGTGCCGCAGGCCGACCGTGCGGGCGGCGGCCTCGCGCACCAGCGCGAAGAGGGGGGCCTGCAACTCACCCGGGTCGTCGCCGGCCCGGGCGCGGACGCGCAGATCGGCCGCCCGATGCGCGAGCTGCGCGTCCGACAGGCCGGCGACGTCGTTCCCGAGGCGGGCGATCTTCTCGAGCGGCGCGTCGAACGCGCGCAGATCGAGATGGACCGGCGAGCCCCCGAGGCGCGCGACTCGCTGGCGCCATCCCACGCGGTTGCGCACGCAGCGGCCGACACGAGGCGATGCGAACATGGAAACCTCCTGCGGATTCACCCGTCACGCGACGAACCGCCGCCGCCGAAGCGGGACGGACTCGCCGGCCGTCAGGACGACGGCAGCTTCACGAGGGCGAATCGCGCGGGAGGCGCGCGGGAGGGAACGCGTGCGAGCAGCGCGAGGAGACGTTCATCGCGGCGCGGCGCGGCCAGCCGCCGGACACGGACGTCGAGACTCACGCAGAGGAGCCACAGCGGCGCGAGCAGCGCAGCGATCTCGCCCGCGGCCGTGGACGTGACCGCCACGAACACCACGAGGCCGATGCACAGCCACGCGACGGACTTCTGCAGGCGGATCATGCTCCCACTCGACGCTACCGCGGATCCTGGCCGAAGTCAAAGCCGCGGGCCGGTCGCCATACCAGCGCCGCGATGCCGGCGCGGAACTGGCGCAAGCTCGCCGAAGGAGAACGGGCGAGTCAGACGACGCGCCGGCTGTTCATCGGACCAGCCTCTCGATCAACAGACTGGACAGGTCTCGACGGGCGTCGAGAACCGCAGTGACGTACACGCGTTGCGCCTCGTATCGATACACGATGCGCCAGGGGTCTTCGATCAGCTCTCGATAGACGAGAACGTCTATTGCCCTCAGCTCCGGCACGATGCGACCGCGTTCCGGACAGGCCACGAGAGCCTCGCACCGTTGCTCCACCTTCTCAAGGACGGCCAGTGCATGTGACGGACTCTCCTCGGCGATGAACCCGACGATTCGCTGGAGGTCGAGTCTCGCTGCTTCCGTCCACAGGACCCTGAAGTCAGTCATCCGCGGGCGTCGTCAGGCCAGCCTTGATTCCCGCGAACACCTCCTCCTGGGGAGTCGTCCGCCCCGCCTGGACATCAGCCTCACCCTGCACCATGAGTTTCAACATGAGCAGCGCGCTCTGCTGGCGCCGGTGTGCGTCGTAGTCCTGCACCACCGCGCTCGCCGCCCCCCGCTGGGTCAGGACGATTTCCTGCTCGGTGGCCTTCACGTCGGCGAGCATCTGGGCCGCCCTGGCCTTGAACTCGGTCAGACTGACGACTGCGGTCGGCATGGTCACCTCCGAGAACGGTCTGAATTCAGGTTCGATTATAGCGCACGCGACGAGACCAGGACCTCGCGCCGGTTCCAGCGCACGGGAGCGGGGACGCCTGGATACCCGGCATCTTCGACGCGATAGGCTCGCGTGTAGCCCTCGCGCGGCGCCTCCAATCGGCGAGACTTCGTATCCCTCAGAGCTCGACCCCGTAGCGCACGACGCGGCCGGCGTCGAGCACCACCACCCAGTCGGCGAGGGCACGGACCTCGGCCTCGGCGTGGGACACGTGGCGCGGCGGTCACCACGTGTCCCGCTCGGCTGAGGGGCGCCGGCGGTCACCACGTGTCCCGCTCGAAACGCACGCGGCGGCGTTTCGCGGTCGACTCGATGTCGGCGAGCGAAGCGGGATTGCCGCAGGCCAGGAGCACCGTTTCGTCCGGGGCGAGGCGGGCGGCGAGCTCGGCCACGTTCACGTGGGCGGGAAGCTGGGGGAAGACCAGCCGCTCCAGGGCTACCTCGGCCGCCACCCGGGTGACCTCGTTCCTCGCCTGGGCCTGCTTCTCTTCCTCCGCGCTGGGCAGGCCGTAGACGTAGCGGACCACGTTGCCGGCCCGTCCCAGTCCGATGCGGGCGTCCATCCCCGCGGTCCCGGCGCGCCGGCTGACCGTCGGCACGTAGATGAAGTCGAAGCGGCCCGCCGCCTCGATCTCGAGGAGATCGGCGCGGCAGGCCAGTTCGGCCTCCGTCCGGGCGGTGTGGATGAGGGTGTAGCGGCGGCCGTCGCCGCCGTCGTCCCGCGCCCGGAGCTCTCGGATCATCGAGACGAACGGCGCCACCCCGGCGCCGGTGGCGACCATCAGGACGCTCGCGGCGTCTCCCGCCCGCGCCGACAGCGTGAAGCCGCCGCCGATGCGGTCCTGGTAGCCGACCTCGCAGCCGCCGTCTCCCTCTCCGCCGAACAGCAGCTCGCTGAGACGGCCCGACAGCCCGTGGACGCCGTGCTCGACGGCGACGAGGAACTCGAGCCAGCCGTGCGCGGCGGTGTCGTTGGGGGCGGAGGCGATCGAGTAGTAGTTCGTGAGGGGACCGACGGTCTGCCGCCCCCAGGGGTCGAACTCGGGCTCGCGGATAGGCTTGCCGTCGGGGCCGACGCCGGTCTTGCGGGTCAGCTTGCAGTCGTCCCGGCTCAACGCGATGGCCTGTCCCGCCTCGTAGCCGGGGAACCGGTGGCCGCTCTCGGGGGCGAGTCGGAACCGGATCAGGGTCTCCGCGACGATCTCCTTGTGCACGACCGTGCCGGTTCTCAGCCCGGCCATTCGTTCTCCCCGAGAGCGCCCACGGGAGCCGGATGCTCGTGGTGCATGGTCCTGCTGCACGAAATCGGTGCGCGGCGCGCTCTCGTTACCAGCGCCGGCCGGTGAAGCTCGCACAACGTTCCCACGTTGAAGGTGCTCATGAGCTGCCAGGAATCGCCTGGGAATACGCCGTGCGCCGCCTGTGCGGGACACCGGGCGGCACGGCTGAACGTTCGGGTCTGTGGCGCCGGTTCCTCAAGGATTGCGGGCCATGAACCCTTGTCCGGGTCCGAAGACTGACACGTGACGGACCGCTAGTTCCCGGCGAGCGACTGCAGCAGCTCGACGGTGCTCTGTTTCGGGGTGGCCCACGCGATGCCGAGGCGACGGGAGCCGCGCGTCGCGATGTCGAGCGGGGTCTGCCCATCGGCGTTCACGAGGCCGATGTCGGCCCCGTGCGCCACTAGCAGCTCGATGACCGCGTCGTAGCCGCGGGCGGCGGCCGCGTGCAGGGCGGTGTCGCCGCGGGCGTTGGCGGTGTCGACGGGGACCCCGAGGGTCAGGGCGAGCCGGGCCGCCTCGACGACCACCGCCTCGCGCTCGACGGGGTCGGGCTCGCGCCGCGTGCTCCGCACCGGCGCGCTCTCGGCGATGCGGTCGAGCCGGTCGACGGCCACCAGCGGGTTGCGTCCCCCGAGGCCGACCGCCGCCATCAGGGCGGTCGTCGCCCCCTCGCGAACCTGCACGCGCTCGTCCCGCACCGAGAGCGAGCCGGGCCAGTAGGTCGGGTGGTGGACGGCCCGGGGATTGGCGCCGCGCTCGGCCAGCATGCGCATGATGCCGGGCGCCCCGAAGCGCGCCGCGAGCCAGAACGGCGTCGCGCCCACGTAGGACGGGTGCAGGTAGAAGTCGACGGCGTCGCGGCGGACCGGCGTGGAGGTCACGACCGTCGCGTCGGGATCTGCGCCGTGGTCGAGCAGGGCCCGCACCAGCGCCGCGTCCTGACGCAGGATGGCTGCGTGCAGGGCCGTGTAGCCGGCCTCGGCCGCGTTCGGGTCGGCGCCCTGCTCGAGAAGGTACGCGGCGACGCCGCCGTGCCCGCTGTGCGCGGCGACGACGGTCGCGCTGGCGCCGTAGGGGGAAGCGTCGTCCACATCGGCGCCGGCCTCGACCAGCCGCCGCGCCGACGCGAGGTCGCCGACCCGCGCCGCGAAGAGCAGCGGCGTGTAGCCGCCCTGGGCAACCTCGGTGACGTACTCCGGGTTCCACGGCTCGGGCGTCGTCTTGACCACCTCGGTCCAGACGTCGGACCGGGCGTCGACCGCCGCGCCGTGGGCCAGCAGCACCTCCACCACATCGGGATGCCGCTGCGCGACCGCCCACATCAGTGCAGTCTGGCTCCGCGCCCCCGTCGCGTCCACATCGGCGCCAGCGGCGAGCAGCAGGCCCGCGACGTCGGCCGCTCCCACGCGGGCCGCGGTCATCAGCGGCGTCTCGCCCGACAGCAGCGGCGCGTTCGGTTCCGCCCCCGCCTCGAGCAGCCGCCGCACCATCGGCGCCCGACCGTTCTCCGCCGCCGCCCACAGCGGTGTCACCCCGAGGTCGTTGGCCGCGCTCGCGTCCGCGCCGGCGGTGAGCAGCAGGCCGGCCACGTCGACCTCGTCCCAGTAGGCGGCCCAGTGCAGCGCCGTCGCCCCGTCACCCTGGCCGGCGGTCACGTCGGCCCCCTGCTCGACGAGGGCGCGCACCGCGCCCCAGTCGGCTCGCTGCGCCGCGTCCGGGAGGGGTGGCCCGGCCGCGACGACCGGACCGACGCCCGCAACGAGTCCGGCCGCCGCGAGCAGCGCCCCGGCCGCGCCTCCACGAACCGCTGTGCTACCTCTCATCAGCATCCTCGCCCTGCCGCCACCGCGTTCCGCCGACCATGTTAGCCACCGCCGATCGGCCAATCAAGCGCCGCCCCTCCCGCACCGATTCGCGCCTTCAGATTCTCGATGGCGAGGTCCATGGCCTCGTCGGTCATGACCGCACCAAGAGGAGCAGCGGCCAGAACTCATACCTCCGACAGCGTGTCGATGGGCAACCTCGTGGTGCTCGCGCCGAGCCGGTCGAGGGGCATGTCGAGCTTGTCCATCAGGGTCATCAGGAGGTCGGCATTCGACGTGTCCGGCGAGTAGCGCAGGTGGCGGCCGCCCCGGAGCTTGCCGGCGCCGCCGCCGACGAGCAGCAGCGGCAGGTCGACGCCGAGGTGCCGGGTGCTGTTCGAGATGCCCGCGCCGTAGAGGATGGTCATGTTGTCGAGGAGCGAGCCGTCAGCGTCCTCGGCGGCGCGGAGCCGCGCGAGGTAGCCGGCCGTCAGCTTCGTGTGGTACGCGTTGATCTTCGACATGACCGCGATGCGGTCGGGGTCGTCCTCGTGGTGCGAGAGCGGGTGGTGGGCGTCGGGCACGCCAATCTGCGGATAGGCGCGGGTGCTCTGCTCGCGGCCCATCATGAACGTGACGACGCGGGTGAGGTCGGCCTGGAGGGCGAGGAACTGCAGGTCGAACATCAGCCCGAGATGGTCCTCGAAGACCCGCGGCGGGGCCGACGGCTGCTCGGTGAACGACGGCTCGACGTCGCGCTGCCGCTCGGCGATCTCGATACGGCGCTCGACGTCGCGCACCGCCTCGGTGTACTCGTCGAGCTTGACGCGGTCGCGCGGCCCCACCTCGACCTTCAGGTCGGCGAGCTTGTCGGTGACCGAGTCGAGGATGCTCTGCTTCTGCCGCCGCCGCGCCCGCCGCACCACGGGGTCGGCCGACCCGCTGTCGCCGAAGAGCCGCTCGAACACCGCGCGCGGGTTGTTCTCCATCGGCAGAGGCATGGTCGGCGTGCGCCACGAGATGGTCTGCGTGTAGGCGCAGCTCAGGCCGGCGGTGCACTGCCCGGCGTTGGCGAACTTGTCCATCGACACCTCGAGCGAGCCGAGCTGTGTGGTCTTGCCGAGCTCGCGCGCGAGGATCTGGTCCATCGACGTGCTGGCGAGCACGTCGGTCTCGTTCTGCCCGCCGCGCGGCGTCCCCGTCAGGAACGACGCCGACGCCCCTGCGTGCACGTACGCCCACGACGCGCGGAGTCCCGACACCACCAGCAGTTGCTCACGGAACGGCGCGAGCGGCTCCAGGATAGGGGGCAGCTCGAAGTCGCGGCCCACACGCTCGGGCGTCCAGTACGGCATGGCCATGCCGTTGGGCACGTAGATGGCCTGGAACCGGTGCACCGGCCTCGCTTCCGACCGCGACAGCGCCGTGAGCGCCGGCGACATCGCATCGAGGAACGGCAGCCCCAACGTCACGCCGAGGCCCCGCAGCACCGTCCGGCGCGGCAACGACTTGCTGGTGATGGTCATGTCGTCGTTCTCCTGCTCCCGCGAAGGGAGTGTTTTGCCGTTGCGGGTCGCCCCTCCGCCGCGTCGATCCGCCCTTCCCACGCGCGTCGCCAGCGGATCGTGCCGACCGCAACGAGTGGACCGCTCGTTGCGGCTGGAGCCAAGCCGGAAGTGGGAGCGAGAGCGACGCGAACCCGCCCGTCGAGGCCGCCAGCCGGCGCAATCCGGAGACGCCGAATCGTACAACGAGCATCACAGGGGATCAATCGAGACGCGAGTCACGGCCGATGGGGACGCCACCAGCAGCGACCGCTCGGCGACCTCGAAGCATGGAGCGGCCGCCCCGCCTGCACCCGCATGCACGCATCAGGTCACTTCCGACAGCGGCTCACGACCACCGGACCCGCATGACCGTCCCGGGCAGGCGGCGCCGACTCGTCACCAGGGCCGCAGCCTGCGCCAGAGACGCCGCAGCAACCCGGGAGGCGCCATCAGGTGCCCCGCCACTCCGGCATTCGGATCGCCCTCTAGGCCGCGGATGTTGAGGCATGGCCGGTACTTCCGGATGAGCCGGCGCTCGGTCGCTTCGATGCGCGTCCACTTGGGCCACAGCGCTACCCTGAGGTGACGGTCCATCAACCCCTTGACGTCGGCAGGCGCCGACGGCAGGTCGTTCTCGATGAGGATGCCTCGCAGCTTCGCACGCAACTCCTGCGTATGGCCCCGGATGTGCTGGCCGAGCACGCGCCGGCGGAAGCTGTCCTTCGTCATGCCGATGTAGACGTGTCCGGCGCGATGCACCCTGAGGCCGGCTCGGCGAAAGAGCGCTCTCCCCCGCCGATCGACGAACCAGGCATAGATGCCGGCCCGGTCGAGATGCGGGTGCTCCTCCACCGCGGGAACGGCGACGGCGCGACGGCGGGAGAGGCGCGTGACGCCGCGCCACCAGGCCCGCAGCAGGAAGGCGGCGGCGACCAGCAGGGCCAGGGACAGCAGCGGGGTGAGGAGCCCGCCCAACGGCGGAAGCTCCGCCACCGCTCACTCTCCCGACGCGGCGTTGCGCATCAGGAACGCCGGGCTCTTCACGATGCCGGCGACGAGCGCCGACCAGCGGTAGTCGTCGGCCGCCGCGTCGCGGACGACGGCGCGCACCGTCGGCCGATCGGCGTGGTCGAGGCCGCGGCCGAGGGCATAGGACAGGAGCTTCTCGGTCACCGTGCCCGCGAACCGCTCGGGCCGCTCGAGGAGCCACGCTCGCAGGCCGGCCATGCCCTCCACCCGCCGGCCGCTCGGCAGCGTCGCCACCGCGTCGATGGGGTTGCCGAACTGGTCGGCCGTCCGCCAGCCGCCGAGGCCGTCGTACTGCTCGAGGGCGAAGCCCGGCGGGTCGATGGACGCGTGGCAGGTCGCGCAGGCGGGGGCCTGCCGGTGGCGCTCGAGGCGCTCGCGCACCGAGGTGGTGCGCCCGCCGCCCTCGCCCTCGGCCAGGGCGGGCACGTCGGGGGGCGGCGACGGCGGGGGGGCGCCGAGAATGGTGTCGAGCAGCCACTTGCCGCGCAGCACCGGCGACGTGCGGGTCGGGTACGACGTCAACGCGAGCAGCCCGCCGTGCCCGAGCAGACCACCCCGCTGCGTCAGGTCGGGCAGCTCGACGCGCCGGAACCGGCTGCCGTAGACGCCGGGGATGCCGTAGTGCCGGGCCAGTCGCTCGTTGACGAACGTATGGTCGGCGTCGAGCAGATCGAGCACGCTGCGGTCCTCGCGCAGGGCGCTGGCGAGGAACAGGGTCGTCTCCTGCCGGAACGCCTCGACGAGGTTGTCGTCGAAGTCGGGGAACGGCACCGGGTCGCCCTTGACGTCCTCGAGGTTGCGCAGGTGCAGCCACTGTATCGCGAAGTCGTCCACCAGCGACCGGGCGCGGGGGTCGGCGAGCATGCGCCGGACCTCGGCGTCGAGCTCCGTCGGGTCGGTCAGTCGGCCCGCCTCCGCCGCGTCGAGCAGCGCGTCGTCGGGAATGCTGCCCCAGAGGAAGAAGGAGAGCCGCGAGGCGATCTCGATGTCGCCGAGGCGGTACGGGGCGCCGGGGGCCGCCCCCGCCGGGTCGCGCTCGATGCGGAGGAGGAAGTCGGGGTCGACGAGCATCCGCTCGAGGGCGAGCTGGACGCCGGCGTCGAAGCTGCCCCCGCTCTCGCGGCCGCTGTCGAAGAAAGCGAGGAGGGTGTCGCGGTCGGCCGCCGTCACCGGCCGGCGATAGGCGCGCCGGGCGAGACGCGACACGATCTCGGCCGCGCACGTCCGCTCGGCCGCGGGCCCCGCCCCGGCGTCCGGCCGACAGGTGAAGACGGCGCGCCGGCTCGGCGTGTCGCCGGGTCCGGCGGGGTCGTAGGGCCCGCCGATGCCGACGGCGGCGACGGCGGCGTTGCCGTGATACACCTCGTCGTTCGACAGCACCTCGCCCGCCTGCCGCGGCAGCAGGATGCCCTCGGGCTCCCACACGTTGCGGACGAACGACACGCCGACGGTGCGCGGCCCCGCCTCGACGGGCACGCGGACCTCGAGGCGCTCGTCGGCCGTCTGCAGGTACGCCTCCCACTCGGGGTCGCCCCGCTCCGCGATGGTGAACGTCAACGGCGCGGGCCGGCCGTGGTCCTCGCCCCCGACCGTGAAGCGCTTCACCAGCCGGCCGTCGATGCGGACATCGAGCAGGTGCTCGCTGCCCATGCCGAGGATGTAGTCCTGCCAGTTGGACCGCAGCTCGATCTTGACGAGGTACTCGCCGTCGACCGGGAAGTGGTAGGGAATCGCCACCCCGCCCCGCGAGCCCAGCGGCAGGTGCTCGCTCTGGCGCTCGTCCTGCAGCAGCAGCAGGGGCACGTCGAACGTCTCGAACGCGGGCGCGGCCGGGGGCAGGCCCACCGCGAGGCGGCTGATGGTGCGCGCGGCCGACAGATAGCGCTCGAGCTGCGCGGTGGAGATGGACAGCACGTCGGCGTTGTTGTCGAAGCCGGTGTCCGACGTCTCGTCGCCGGGCAGCAGCGGCGTCACGTCGAGATCGAGGGCGAGGAGATCGCGAATGGCGTGGCGGTACTCGGTGCGGTTCAGCCGGTGGACGGTGCTGGTCCGGCCCGGGTCGGGGTTCGCGGCCGCCGCGCGGTCGATGTCGGCCTCGAGCCGGGACGCCACCGCGTCGTAGGTCGCGGCATCGGGCCGCGGCCGCCCCGGCGGCGGCATCGCGCCGGTGCGCAACTTCGCGATCACGCGCTCCCAGACGTCGGCGTCGCGGCTCGGGTCGGCGGCGTCGACGGCGGCCGCCTCCAGACTGAGCTCCCCCGTCAGCAGCCGGTCGTTGTGGCAGGTGACACAGTAGCGATCGACGACCGCGCGGGGCGATGCCGAACCGGCCGTCTGCGCGGAAGCCGGCGATGCCGGCGGCAGGCCTGCCGCCGCGGCCAGCACCGGGACCCAGACCGTTCTCGCGAGCCGCATCGTCGTCTCCTTCACGTGGCGCTCGGGCTGACACCGTCACCCTGAGGCATGCGATCCTACCGCCGGCCCCCGAGCCGGCGCAACGGTCCGCCGGTTCGTCGCCAACCGGTGTCGTTCCCGTTCCTCGTGTGCTTCGTGCAGGTTCAGTCCATTCCGGCCGTAGCCATGATGTTCCAGGAACTGCACCGTGGTTCCGTATCTGATCTCGATGAGTTGATTCTCGCGCTCTGGTCGCACCCAACGGCGAAGTCGCCGCCAGTCTCACGACCGCAGCCGCACACGCAATACCCTGAACCAGTTCTGCTCCTTCCTGGTGCCCCCTGTGGGTCCTTCCCCACCTCTCCCAGTGTGGCATGATGGACTCTGGCCACGAACTGGAGGTGCCGTCACCATGGCTGAAGTCGACGTCACGTCACGGCCCGCGGCATCCGGCGCCGCCGCGACCCCGCGAACCCCGGCGCCGCGGACCCCGAGCCTGGAGAACGGCGACCGCCTGACGCGATGCGAGTTCGAGCGCCGCTACGCCCTGCGGCCCGACCTGAAGAAGGCGCAGCTCATCGAGGGCATCGTCTACATGCCGTCTCCCGTCCGCTTCGCCACGCACGGCGAGCCACATGCGGTGATTCTCGGCGTGCTGCTTCACTACCGCGCGTTCACGCCGGGCGTGAGCGTCGGCGACAACGCCACCGTCAGGCTCGACCTCGACAACGAGCCGCAGCCCGATGTGCTGATGCGCCTCGAGCCGAGAGCCGGCGGCCGGTCGCGGTTGAGCGACGACGACTACGTCGAGGGCCCGCCTGAGCTGATCGTCGAGATCGCGGCCAGCAGCGCTTCGATCGACCTGCACGACAAGCTGCGCGCCTACTGCCGCAACGGCGTGCAGGAGTACCTCGTGTGGCGCACGCAGGAACGGCGCATCGACTGGTTCGCGCTCGCCGACGGCGAGTATCGACGCCTGCCCGCCGACGACGCCGGGGTGGTGCGCAGCCGCGTCTTCCCCGGCCTGCGACTGGCCCTCGGCGCGCTGCTGGACGGGGACCTCCCGGGCGCCCTCCAGCAGCTGCAGGCGGACATCGACTCCGCCGAACACCGCCGGTTCGTCGCCCGGCTCGTCGAGCCGTCCTGAACCCGACCCACCCGCCGTACCGCCTTCGGTCGCAGGGTGGCGGCGACAGTGTTCAGCAGGTTCGCGCGGTGGGCCGTGGCTCGATCCCTCGCCGGTCGCTCCACCCGACGCCTCGACCCCATGACAGTTTTCGGATGAAAACGGATGGACAAACGGGTGAATCGAGCGTAATCCGGCGGCAGAAACGGCATCTCCAGCAGAAGATGGAGCGCGAACGCGTGATGATGGGCGAGATGGCGGAATTGTCGCAGCAGATCATGAACATTGCCCGGGACCACGGGCGCGTGACCGTCGCGGCGGCGGCGAACGTGACCGGCGCGAACCGCAACACGATCAAGGACCACCTGAAGGCGCTGACCCGGGACGGCCGCTTGACGAGGCACGGGGCGGGGCGCGGCACGTGGTACGCGCCTGCCTGAACAGAGGCACGGGGTTCGCCCAGGCTGGTCGAGGCGTCGCGAGAGCCGCGAATCTCAGCGCGGGGAACGGTCGGGGCGGTCGCCGCGCGGCCCCCGACCGCCTTCGAGGCCGCGCCGATCGCGGCGGTCGCGGCGCATCCTGACGATCCGACTCTCGAAGACCGCCATCTGCTCGGCGGTCAGGATGGCGGCGATCTCGGCGTTCATCTGCGCCCGCTCGGCCTCGAACTGCTCTCGGACGCCGGCTTCGAGCTCGCGAAAGCGGGACCGGCGGATCTCGAAGACCTCGCGGAGACGCCCGCGCTGCTCGTCGCTCAGCTCGAGGTCGGCGTCGAGGCGGTCGAGCAGCCTCTCGGTCATCCGCACCGACCGCGGCGGCGGTCCGCCCCGTCCCCGGAACCCGCGGGTGGGCTCGGGATCGAGCCACGGCCGCACCGCGAACCCGGCCGCGAGCCCGCCGCTGAAGACGACGAGGACGAAGAGACCGGCCCAAAGGCGCATGCTGGTACGGTTCATTCGCTTCATCCCTGGCCCGCCCGGCATCGGCGGCTCCGCTCGACGCCCAACCGACCTTCACGGCCATGGCGGTCTGGCCGAGGTAGCCGCGCGCCAACGAGTCGCGGCCGACGGTCCGGACCGCGCCGTTCCCCGGTGCAGGCTCCGGGCCCACCCATCGCCGCCGACCGCGAACAACGCCGCGCCGCCGCCGCTCGGCCCCAAGGACCGATCCTCACGGCGGTCCGCCGCCCGCCGGGGGGGGCGCCCGGACCGGAACCGTCTGCGCGGCCGGTGCCCGCGCCACCCGGGGCGCCGCGGTTCGGCGGCGGGTCCGGCCGCGACCCGCAGTCAGGGCCCGTCGGGACCCGACGTCAACACCGCCTCGAGCAGCGTGTCGTCGCTCACCTCTTCCTGCCACAACAGGCTCAGGGCGGGCGATGACGCCGCCTCGTCCACCGCGACCCAATCGGTCACGAGGTCCGAGAACTCGATGGGTTCGACCGCCGCCGCCGGCCGCAGCCCGACCGCCGCGACTACCAGCAGGGCGGCCGCCACCGGGGCCAGCCGCACCGTCCAGCGGCGCCAGTTGATGACGTCGAGCCAGGTGGCCGGCCCATCGAGGCGCGCCATCACCCGGGTGGCGAACCCCAACGGCGGCGGCGCGTCGGGCCGCGCGGACAGGACCCCGGCCACCTCGTCCTGGCCCCCCGCCGCCTCCCGGCACGCGGCGCAGGCGTCGAGATGCGCCTCCAGGCGCTCGGCGCCGGCGGGGTCGAGGCGTCGGGCCGCACGCGCGATGACCGCGCGTTCCACGTCGTCACACGTCATGACGATCTCCCCATCAGCGGTTGCAGCAGCGGCCGGAGCCGGCGGCGGGCGCGAAAGATGCGGGACTCGACGGTCCCGATCGGTGCTCCCGTCGCGGCCGCGATTTCCTTGTAGTCGAGCCCCTCGACGTCGCGCAGGACCACCGCGACGCGGAGGTCCTGCGGCAGGGCGGCGAGCGCGCGGTCGATGGCCTCGCGCCGCACCAGGGCCGTCTCGGCATCGGCGTCCCCCGCGGGGACGTCGGCGGCGGCGAGGGGGCCGGCCTCGTCGTCCAGGCTCCCATCCTCCACCCGGCTCCGCCGACCCCGGCGACCGAGCCCGGTGCGGGCGGCGTTGGTGGCGATGGTGTAGAGCCACGTCTTGAACGAGCTGTCGCCGCGAAAGCGGGCCAGCGACCGGTAGGCGCGGATGAACGTCTCCTGGGCGACGTCCTCGGCGTCCGCGGGGTCCTTCACAATCGCCATCGCGTAGTTGACGATGCGTGTCTGGTGGCGGCGCACGAGGGCCTCGAACGCACCGCGGTCGCCGCCGGCGGCCGCGTCGACCAGCGGCCGGTCCGGGTCGGCGACCAGCGTCTCTCCCGTCACCACATCCCGCCGCACCGACACGCCCCCGGCGGCGGCGCCGACACCGGTCTCCATGACAGCCCGATCAGCGGAGGCAACGCTCGCGGGAGGCGGGAGGGAAACCGGGACGGCGGTGCCGTCCGCCGACAGCGACGCCGCGACGCCGCCAAGGGGCGGCCATCGAGGCAGCACGGTGCTCGGCGCATGATGCATGGCGGGTCTCATCGACGGTGTCCCCAGCCCTCGCGGCCATCCAGAAGGCTCCTGGTGCCGTGGACCGCTCCGCCCGCGCGTTTATTCCCGTCTCCCTCGCGCCGCCGACCCGACCGCGTCCGCGTCGCCATCGGTCCGGGAGGTCGTTGCCTCTCGGCTCACCCCCTCCGATCCTGGGAAGCAGGCGATGAATCGCGACGTCTCCAGCCGCCCGACAGATCGGCGAGGCGACGGGCCGTCCCGCACGAGGCCAACGGCTATTCCGAGACGTTGACCGCCACGATCGCCGATGTCCAGCAGCACTGGAAGCCGCTCCCGCCCACCCCGGTCGAGTCGAGCGCCTCGGCCCGCAGCCAGTACTCGCCGGGGGCGCTGAAGGTCACGGTGGTCCGCGGGTTCTGCGGCGCTGTCTCCTCGTACTCGAAAGTCGCCTCGGCGAACGCCACGTCGCCGGGCCCCCGCAGCTTGTGCCAGAGCAGGCTCATGGGCGGGCTGCGCCGGAACGGGTTCTCGCGCACGTGGGTGTCGGGGGTGACGTCGGATAGCCAGACGCTCAGCGCGACGGGGCTTGCCACCGTACCCGCGAGGCGCGCGGCGATGCCGACGGGCGGGCCGGTGAACGGCCGGCCGTCTTCGGCGAAGCGGATCGTCGGCGGTTCGTTGTTGTTGGACGCATCCTTGAACGGCTCGACGAAGTACGGCGCCTGGATGTGGAAGGGAATCGTCACCGGCTCGTCGTTGGCGACGAGGGTCCAGCTCAGGTCGCCGTCGAAGTCGCCGGGCACCTGGATGGTGAAGACGCCCCACGACCGGCCGGGGGGAAAGTGGGTCGGCTGTCCTCGGTCCTGCGGGCCTGGGCTGAAGTGGTTCAACTCGCCGACGGGCAGATCCACCGCCTGCTCGGTGTTCGAGTTGTAGAAGCCTATCAACAGCGTCGCGGTGCCGTCGGGGTTTCCGTACCAGCCTTCGAACGCCGGGTATACGGGCGCCCCGAAGCCCTGGAGCGTGGTGGGGATCTGCGCGGACGCCGCCGCCCCGAGGGTGATCCCGAGCGCGGCGGCCCCGGCCGCGAGCCCCATCGAACGAAACGTCCGCATGACGAAACCTCCTCGTACGTAAGGGAAGCCGCCCGATATTGACGGGGCGGCTTCCAGGATTCCCGCGGTCGTCCGGCCGGCCCTACTCGTCACCCTCGAGGAGCGACTCGCGCTCGGCGACGGCCGCCGCGAAGTCCTCGTCATCCATGTAGGTGACGTTGACCCACGCGTGGCCCATCTCGTCCACGGTGCGGTCGCCGTATCCGACCCACTGGTTCGGGTCGGGGTTGGCGCGGTTGGCCGAGGTGTTGTCGTACCACGACTTCAGGGCGATGACGGTGCCCTTCGGCAGCAGCGGTGCCGCGTGGTCGGCATAGACGTAGTTGTTGTGCCAGTTGAAGTTGAAGTCGCTGACGCGGCTCAGGACCTGTTTCGACCCGTCCGGCAGGACCGCGGTCATCTGCATGCCCTTGCCCCGCAGGTGCATGTGCGGCTGGTAGTTCTCGATGCGGCCGTTCTCCTTCAGCACGTGGAAGTTCTCGGTCGTGGTGACGGCGTTGGGCGGAATCGACAGATGGTCGCTGCCCCCCTCGATGGTCGACCACGCCGACAGCACCTGCCGATGCCTGGGCTCCTGCCCCTTGGGGTACAGGTACAGGCCGAGTTCGGCGGTGTCGGTGATCTCCTCGCCGACCGCCGAGTAGTGGATGTCCCAGACGATGGTCGAGTCGGCCTTGATGAGCTTGCCGCTTCCCTCGCGCATGATCTCGCCCTGCTTGCCGACCGCCCACTCCATCAGGATGCCGGGGCCGACTTCAGAGGCGGCGCCGAGATCCTCGGGGTCCTCTTCCTGCTGCAGACGGGCGAGGGCGTGGTGGGTGATGCGGCGCCCGGCCACCGTCGACGGCCGAATCTCGATGGCGCGGATCCACCGGTCCTCGGTCAGCCCGGTCGGCACCTCCGGTTTCCACCAGGCGTCCTGGGCGACGGCCGGCATGGTGTACGGGGTGGAGTAGATGACGAGGTCGGGCGCCCCCCCGAACAGCTCCGCGAAGTTCCAGACATCGTCGTCGGCGAACACCGCGGGCGGCGGCAGGTCGGCGGGGTTGCCCTGCGGCGCGCCGGCGTCGACCCACCGCACGACCGTGTCGATCTCGGCCTGCGTCAGCGACCGGTCGTTCTCGAACGCCTGGATGCCCACCGACTTGTCGATGTGCCAGGGCGGCATCTGCCGGGTCTCGACCCGGTTCCTGATGGAGCGCGCCCACGGCCGCGTGTCGGCGTAGGTCTGCAGCGACATCGGGGCGATGTAGCCCGGCCGGTGACAGTTCTCGCACTTGGCCCGGAAGATCGGGGCCACGTCCTTCGCATAGGTGGGGGTGGCCTCGTCCTGCGCGACCGCCGCGCCCGGAACCAGCATCATGCCGCCGAGCGCGAGCGCGCCGAGAACCAGGGCGCCTCGAATCGTGCGTGTTCCTCTCATCACTGCTGCTCCTCGCCGCCTGCGGCGGCCCGTGCACCGCTCGGTCCGCGGAGAACCCGGCCGGCAGCCGCCGCGAAGCGGTCGAAGGCACGGCGCAAACCATGCCTCATTCCATGCTTGAACCATCTATTATTCTAGGTCCCGCACGTCGCGGTCAAGGCACCCGAGGAGGAGATGACATGCCGAACAGCCACGAACCCACTCGCCGGCGGTTTCTGCAGGGCGCCGGTCTCGCCGCCGGCGGAGCCATGGGGCACGCGCTGGCGGGCGTACCCGCGGGCCTGGCGTCCGCGGCGGCCCAGGGGCCGGCCGACGCGAGTCCGGGGGCCCGGTTCCGCGCCCTCCTCGGGGGCGCCGCGCCCGCCCGCTGCATCAACTGCGGCGACGTGGCCACGGCCCGGCTGGCCGAGATGCACGGCTTCGAGATGGTGATGACGGGCGGCAGTGCGCTGTCCCTGAGCAAGTACGGCACCGGCGACTTCGGCGTCATCACCATGGACGACCTGGTGGAGTTCTGCAACCGCACCTTCGACGCCGTCGGCGTGCCCATCATCGCCGACGCGGACGACGGCGGCGGCAACCCCCTCAACGTCTACCGCACGGTGCAGCGCATGGAGAAGGCCGGCGCCGCCTGCATCATGATCGAGGACCTGTACGGCGCGAAACACCTCGCCGGCTATGATGAAGGCAAGATCATCGGCCGCGAGGCGATGGTCGACAAGGTGCGCGCGGCGGTCGACGCGAGGCGCGACGCCGACACCGCGCTGCTCGTCCGCAGCGACGTGGTGGCCGACGGCGGCCCCCTCGACGAGGCCGTCGAGCGGGTCGCGCTCTACGCGCAGGAAGGGGGCGACGTCATCTTCGTCCCCGGCATCCCCCTGGACCAGTGCCGGCGGGCGGTCGAGCTGGCCGGGCGCCCCATCCTGACCGGGGCCCCATCGGTCGAGGCGGCGCGCGAGAACGGGGTGGGCATCCTGTTCATCGGCGCGATGGGGGCCATCGCCCTCGGCGCCGTCGACGACGCGATGGCGGCCCTCGCCCGCGACGGGAGCCTCGGCGACGCCGGGGCGGGGAGCCTCGGCGGCGCGCGGCGCCTGGAGCTCATCGGCAACGAGGCGGCCGTCGAGCGGGCGCGGCGGTTCAACGCGCTCCGCGAGGACGGCCAGTAGCGCGCCTGCGCCGCAGGACGGCTCGGCCTCCCGGCGAGGTCGGGTCAGGAGCGCCGAGGCGGCGATTGGCGGCCCGGTGCCCCGCGCGCGGAGTCGGCGCGCACGGACCGGACCGGCGCCGGGCCGCGGAGACGGGTGTCGCGCGGCTCGATGAGCGATCCGCAGAACTCGCATCGTGCACCAGACCCGCGGTGGGACGGCCGGCGCGGGCAGGACAACAGGATGATCGTCAAACCCAGGATTCGGGGGTTCATCTGCACCACGGCGCATCCGGCCGGATGCGCCGAGAGCGTCCGCCAGCAGATCGCGCGGGTCGCGCCGTTCGCGAACGGCCCCCGGCGGGCCCTCGTCGTCGGCGGTTCCGGCGGCTACGGGTTGGCGTCGCGCATCGTGGCCGCGTTCGGGGCGGGGGCGGGCACCTTGGGGGTGTCGTTCGAGAAGGCGCCCCGTCGCAACAAGACGGCCACCGCGGGGTGGTACAACAACGCCGCCTTCGAGGCCGCGGCGGCGGCCCGCGGACTCTACGCGCGCACCCTGGACGGCGACGGGTTCTCGGACGAGATGAAGGCTCGAGCCATCGACGAGATCCGGGCTTCGCTCGAGCAGATCGACCTGTTCGTCTACAGCCTCGCGGCTCCCGTGCGCCAGCACCCCCGCACCGGCGTCGTGCACCGGTCGTCCATCAAGCCCCTCGGCGAGACGTTCCACATCAAGTCGCTCAATCAGGACACCGGGGTGGTGGAGCAGGTCAGCCTGGAGCCGGCCTCCGAGGCCGAGACCGCGGGCACGGTGGCGGTGATGGGCGGCGAGGACTGGGAGTTCTGGATCGACGCCCTCGAGGACGCCGGGGTCCTCGCCCCCGGGTTCAGGACCGTCTCCTACACCTACATCGGCAGCGAGCTGACGTGGCCGATCTACTGGCAGGCGACCCTCGGCAAGGCCAAGGAGGACCTGGACCGCGCCGCCGGCGCGATCCGCGCGCGGCTGTCGGCGCTGGGGGGCGACGCCCGGGTGGCGGTGCTCAAGGCCGTCGTCACCCAGGCCAGCTCGGCGATTCCCGTGGTGCCGCTGTACCTGGCCCTGCTGTTCCGGGTCATGAAGACCGCCGGCAACCACGAGGACTGCCTGGCCCACATCGACCGGCTCTTTCGCACCGCGCTGTACTCGGACGCCCCGCCGCCGTTCGACGACGCCGGCCGCATCCGGATGGACGACCGGGAGCTGTCCGAGTCGGTCCAGGCCGAGGTCAACCGCCGGTGGCCCATCGTCTCCACCGACAACGTCGCCGAACTCGCCGACCTCGACGGCATTCGCGGCGACTTCCTCAGGATCTTCGGGTTCGGCATCGACGGTGTGGACTACGACGCCGACGTCGACCCCGGCGTCGGGCGCGGCCCGACCGAGTGAGGCAGGCGCCCGTGTCCCCCAGCCGGCCGGCCGGCGGTCCGGGAGCCCATGATGCAGGGCCCCACTGCCTTTGGTGCGCAACGCCTCGCGCCCGGCGGCGTCGCTCTGCGGGCGGCGTACGGTCTGCGGTTGCCCATGCCCCGGGTGCGCCTTCGCCGCGCCCTGCCGTGCGGGCGCTTCGGCGCCTGCCGGCGCCCCTGCGGACGCGGCGCCATGCGAGATTCCACCCTGGGCTCGTCATCGCCCTCGTCGCGGCGGCCGCGTGCACGGGACCGCCGTCGGCCCCGGAGGGAGCGCCCGACCTGCGCGCCCTCGAAGTGCGGGCCGAGCAGGGGGTGGCGGAGGCCCAGGCGGATCTGGCCGCGCGGTACCTGATCGGCGACGGCCTGCTGCGCGATGTCGGCGAGGCCGTGCGCTGGTACCGGATGGCGGCCGAGCAGGGATACGCGCCCGCCCAGGCCACCCTCGGCGACCTCCACCTCAACGGGGAGGCGGTTCCCCAGGACGACGGCGAGGCGGCGCGCTGGTACCGGATGGCGGCCGAGCAGGGGCATGCGGGCGGGCAGTACGGACTGGGGTATCTGTACGGGGTCGGCCAGGGGGTGAACCTCGACGCCGCCGAGGCCGTGCGGCTGATGCGCCTCGCCGCCGACCAGGGTGAGGTCCGCGCCCAGTACGCGATGGCCCTGCTGTACGAGACCGGTCAGGACGTGCCGCAGGACCATGCGGAAGCGGCGCGCTGGTACCGGCGAGGGGCCGAGCAGGGACACGCCCGCTCGCAGGCGGGCCTCGCGGCGCTGTACCTGAACGGCCGCGGGGTGGAGGCGGACGCGGCCGAGGGCGCCCGCTGGCTCCGCGCGGCGGCCGCCCAGGGCTACGTCGCGGCGCAGGTCGACCTCGCGTACCTCCATGGGGTAGGGCAGGGCGTGCCCCAGGACGACGCCGAGGCCCTGCGGTGGCTGCGCCGGGCCGCCGACCCCGCCCACGGCAGCTCCGAGGCGAACATCGCGGCCATGGCCCGCGCCCAGTACCGCCTCGCCCTCGCCTATGCGAACGGCCGGGGGGTCGCCGCCAACGACGCGGAAGCGGTGCGGTGGCTGCACCTCGCGGCGACCGAGGGGCTCGCGGAGGCGCAGGCCGACCTGGGCTTCATGTACCTCCAGGGCCGGGGCGTCCCCGCCGACGACGCCGAGGCCGTCCGCTGGATTCGCCCCGCCGCCGGGCAGGGGCACCCGCCCGCCCAGCGCTATCTCGGCCTGCTGTACCGCGACGGCCGCGGCGTCTCCCCCGACGCGGGGGAAGCGGTGCGGTGGCTCCACCTCGCCGCCGACCAGGGAGACGCCCTCGCCCAGCTCGACCTCGGCACGATGCTCGCCGAGGGAGCCGGCGGGCCCGCCGACGCCGTCACCGCGCACCTGTGGCTCGGTCTCGCGGCGGCGCGGCTGACGGGGGAGGAAGGCGACCGCGCGGTCGCCGCCCGCGACGCGGTCGCGGCCGGCATGACGGCCCGGCAGCGGGCCGAGGCCGAGCGCCGCGCCCGCGCGTGGCGGCCGGTGACCGAACGATAGGCTCGCCGCCGCCCGAAGGATCGCCGCCGTCCCGTCCCGCCTCGAGTCCTGCCCGTCGCACCCCGAGCGTGTCGCCGGCGGTGCAATACTGGAGCGATGCGTTTCTTCAACACCACCGGGCCGGTGCGCGCGGACCGGCACTACTGCATCCCGCCCCTCGACCGTCTGGACCTCGACAGGGTGCTGGCGCTCGTCTGCGACGAGCGCTACTTCGTGCTCCACGACCGCGACGCTGACCGGACGTGGGCGCAGAAGGTGTTCCGCCGGGTCGCCCGGTCGGCAGGGCGGGCGATCACCGTCTGGGGCATGTGACGAGGCGGCGAACGGCGGGACCGCTGCCGGCCGGCCCGCAGTGCGACGTTCCTGGTCGACCACCCCTCTGGGCACGGTGCCCGCACGCGAAGGGCTCCTGTTTCAGACGTCACCGGCCCAGCAGGCGCCGCAGGGCCCCGTCGAGCGTGGGATGGCCGAACTCGAACCCGGTCTCCAGCAGCCGGGTCGGCTCGACGCGGGCGCCGCCGAGGAGCAGGTGGTCCGCCATCTCGCCGAACGCGAGCCGGGCCCCGAAGGCGGGCATCGGCAGGATCGTCGGTCGTCGGAGCACGCGACCCAGCGTCTTCGTGAACTCGGCGTTGGAGACGGGATGCGGCGCGACCGCGTTCACGGGCCCCGCCAGGCCGTCGGTGCGGACCGCGTGCAGGACGGCGGCCACCACGTCGTCGAGGGCAATCCAGCTCATGAACTGGCGGCCCGACCCGATCACCCCGCCCACTCCCATCCTGAACGGCAGCAGCATCTGGCCGAGGGCGCCGCCGGCCGGGGTGAGCACGATGCCGATGCGCAGGTGGACCACGCGGATGCCGGCCTCCCGCGCCGGGGCCGCGGCGGCCTCCCACGCCTGACACACGTCGGCGAGGAAGCCGGTCCCCGCCGGCGAAGTCTCGTCGAGCCGCTCGTCGCCGCGGTCGCCGTAGAAGCCGACGGCGGAGGCCGCCACGAGGACCCCGGGGCGCGGATCGAGGGCGGCCAGCCCCCGGCACAGCGCGGCGGTGCCGTCGACCCGGCTGTCCCGGATGCGCGCCTTGCGCGCCGCGTTCCACCGCCCCCCGGCGATGTTCTCGCCGGCGAGGTGGACCACGGCGTCGAGCGGCCCGCCCGCGTCCACGCGCCCCGTCGACGGGTCCCAGTTCGGCGCCCCCCCGGCGCCGGCGGCCGCGCGCCGCAGCCCCGCCGCCTCGTGCCCCGCGCCCGTCAGGACGGGGAGCAACGCCGACCCAACGAGCCCGGTCGCGCCCGTCACCCCAATCCGCATCTGCCGTCCTCCGTGTCGTTGCCGCTTCCGCCGCTCGCCTCGACCCGCGGCGCACGCGGACTGAGCGGCCAGCCCATGGCGAAGGCCGTACTGGATTTCGACGGCGGCAGCGCAGGTGAGGTTCCAACGCAGGCTGCTGGTACAATCGGCCGTCGAAGGCCACGATAATCGATTCTGCCCCAATCGTCGCGAGTATTCGGTTAGCGCGTCCGGGAGCGGTTTCGCCCGTGAAATGTAACTGACAATGGACCTGTGCTCCGGAAAGTTACGGCGGCGGCGAGGCGTGCCCGACGCAAGATTGTCGGATTGGCGGGCCAATGCCGCGAAGGGCCATCGGTCTTCGTCCGTGGGAGGCGCCCCAGGAGGTCGCGTGCGAGGCGTGCGGCGGCCGGCGCGGTGTGATGGCGGCGGACCCGGGACCCGTCGGGAGGGCCCACCGGCGGTCAGGGCGGGTGGCGGCAGCGCAAGCGCTTCGGGCACGACGGGTGCGCGGGCGCACAGCATCGTCGTGAACAGCACGCGGGGGTCGAGTCGGCGTTGGCGGGCGGTACGCACCACGCTCGCCAGCACCTGCTGGGTGTTGGCACCCTTGCGGGTGCGGTTGCCGCCGCACACCTTGCGGGTGACCACCGCGGGACGGATGGCCTGCTCCGCCCGCCAGTTGGTCGCGTCTATCGACGGGTCGCACAGGAAGACGAACACCGCCGGGAACTCGTTGGCCAGGTGCTTGGCGAAGCGCTCGGCGGCGGCCAACGGCGGCGCGGTGTCGATCAGGCGACCGAGCCGGGCGACCAGTCGGCCGCGGGCCGTTGCCAGACCGTGCTCGCTGATGTCGCCCGCATTGCAGCGGTCGCGCAGCGCGAGACCGTCCTGAAGGACCGCCTGCACCTCGCCGGCCCAGGGGCTGTCGGGGTGAGCGACCTGCAGATCCTTGCAGCGGCGCAAGAGATGACCCACGCACGTCTGGTGCGGCGCATGCTTGAAGCCGCGATAGGCCACCCAACCGTCCCGCACCAGCACGCCGGAGAAATCGGGGCCGAGAACCGCCGCCGCATGCTCGAACCCCCGCCCGGCGCAGATCGCGTAGACCGTGGTCTCCGGGGTCGCGAACACCCACAGCCAGTGGTTGAGCGTCCACACACGCCACCCCGTCTCGTCCGGCGTGACCACCGGGCTGCGGCGGACCTGCTCGCACAACGCCGCATACGCCAGCGCCGCCTTGGCGGCGGTGCGGTGCAGCAGTTGGACCAGACCGCCCTTGGTGACCCGGAGTCCGAACTGAATGTTCAGCACGCGGGCGACCTTTCTCCACCGGCATGCCCAGCTCGGTGTGCAACTCGACCACCAGCGCGGCGACGTTCGGACCCAGTTGGGGAGCGGCGGCGCCCAAGGCGTCCGAGGTCTGCAGCGCGTGCCGGCCCTGCACTCGCCGCCGACACTGGGCGCAGCGGCCCACCTCGATGTCGAACCGCCGCACCAGGGCCTGAACCGCCGGCAGCTCTTCCTGATACTGCGACGACACACCGTCCACGGTGACCGCGCCGCCGCAGTCGGGACAACTCGTCGGGACCGGCGCCGCGTGGACCTCGTCGACGCGTGGGGGCGGCTGGCGCCGCCCCTGCTTCCCGTAGTCCGCACCACGCCGTCGCCCCGGCCGCTCGCCGCTTCCCTGCCGCCGGTCCTTGGCGAAGGGGGCCGCCTGCCGCTTGCCGGCTCGCCGAGCGGTCTCGAGCTCCTTCTCCAGCTGCTCGCTGCGGCGCTTCCAGTGGTCGCGTTCCTCGATCAGCTTCGCCTTGTCCCGCTTCAGGCGCTCGATGCGCAGGTCGCGAGGGTCTCGCCGACGCCCCGTCCGGTCCGACTCGTCCTGGTCGCCCTTCTTGCGCGCCATGTCTCACGTATCGGCACAAGGCCTCCACGCCTGCACACATTTTCGGGGATCTTCTCGCCCCGACCCGGTAACCGAATACCGTCGCGATTCTCGTCGTCGCCGCCCTGGGCGCCGCGAACGCGCGGGCGACCGCCGGATCGGTCGGGGCGCCGGCCGCCGCCGGGCCGGCCGGGGGCCAGAGCACGGCTGGGCCGGCCGAGGCAGGGTCGGCCGCCGCGTCGCCGGGAGCACCGACCGCCGCCGGATCGGCGGCATCGCAGGGCGAGCCTGACTGACAGCCCGATGATCGATCGCAAGAAGCTGGCCGCCCGTGGCGAGCCCCGGCGTTCGCTCGGACTTGTCGTCCTCCTCGTGGTGGCTGCGGGCGCGCTCGCGGGTCCACCTCCCTCCACAGGGCAGTCGGCCCCTGCCTTGGCGCCGCTCGACCGTGTCCTCGCCTTCCCTCCGCCCGTCGGGGAAGAACGGCTGGATGTGGACGGCGGAGCGATGGGCGCCTGGCAACGCATCCGCAAGCTGACGACGACGGCCAGCCTCCTCCATGTCACGGCTCACCCCGACGACGAACATTCTGGCATGCTTGCGCTGGCCAGCCGGGGTTGGGGGGTGCGCACCGCCCTCCTCAGCCTGAACCGCGGAGAGGCCGGTGCGAACGCCATCGGCCCGGAGTTCTTCGACGGTCTCGGTCTGATCAGAACGCGTGAACTGGTCCTCTCCGGACGCTACTACGGCCTGGACGACCTCTACTTCACGACGGCGGTCGACTACGGCTACTCCAAGTCGGTGGACGAAGCCTTCCGAAGCTGGGACCGCGAGGCCGTCCTCGGGGACATGGTTCGGATCATCCGCATCAATCGCCCGTTCGTGGTCGTCGGGCGGTTCCACGGTTCGGAGCGGGACGGACACGGCCACCACCACGCCGCGGGCCTGCTGACGCCGGAAGCGGTTGCGGCCGCCGCCGACCCCGCCCGCTTTCCGCGCCAGATCGCCGAAGAAGGGCTCCGGCCGTGGCGGGTCCTGCGCACGTTCAGGGGCGGGGTGCGGGCAGGCGAGCCGTTCCATGTGGCAGTGGACGCTACCGGGTCCAGCCCGTGGCTGGGCGACACCTATCAGCGCTGGGCCAGCCGGGGGCTCGCGCTGCAGCGCTCCCAGACCGCGGGGCGCGTGCGCACGGGGGGCGGGCGCCATCTCTACGAGCGCCGCGGGCAGACGGACGGGGACGACGCCGGCGCAGGAGAGGCGGCGGGCTCGTTCTTCGCCGACCTGGATACGAGCCTGGGCGGGCTGCCCGCGCTCCTCGGCGAAGCGGCGCCTCGAGCGGACTCGCTCCTCGACGAGCTCCACCGTTCGATCGCCGATGTCGTCGAAGCGTTCGATTTCCGCGCGCCCGAGCGTTCGGGGCCGGGCCTGGTCCGGGGTCTGGGACTGCTGCGCGCGGCGATCGCGGCCGCCGCCGCGGCCCCCGAAACCCGCTTTCATCTCCGGCTGAAGGAGCGCCAGTTCGAAGACGCCATTCTGGCTGTGAACGGGGTGCGGGTCGTCGCGGCGCTGGAGGGACCCGCGCGTGGCGCGGTGCTCGTCCCGGGAGATTCGGCGACCGTGCGGGTTGCGGTCGAGACGGCGGGAAGCGGAGATGTCACCGTGGGGGCGGTACGGGTAGCGAGCCGCGGTGGCGACGTCCTGGCCCGGACTGCGGATGTGCGGCGGGACCCGCAGGGCGCCGTCGCGACAGTGCAGATACGGACCCCGCGACAGGGGCGAGACGGCCCGAGCGCTGCGCCGTACTTCGGACGCGACGGATTGGCGGAGAACCACTACGAGATCTCCGATTCGACCGACCTCCATCTCTCGTGGCGTCGGCCCGCCCTCTCGGCGGGGGTCGAACTGTCGGTGGCCGGGCACGTCTTCGAGCGCACGGTTCCGGTCACCGCTCGGGTTCCGCGTCTGCCGTACGGTTCGGTGACGCGCGAGGTGACGGTTCTGCCGGCGCTGTCGGTCTCGGTCGAGCCCCGGGTCCGCATCGTCCCGGTCGCTCGGGAGCCGGCGTCGGGCCGCGACCCGACCACCGCGGGCGGGGAGCCCGTCGCTTCCGCGCAGGTGCGGGTGCGCACCGACGCGAACGCCGGCCCGCTCGCTGCGACCATCCACCTCGAGCTGCCCGACGGCTGGACCGCGACCCCCGAGACCGTGCTCCACGCATTCCGGAACCGGGGGGAAACGGCGGAAGCATCCTTCACCGTAACGCCACCGGCGGGGTGGCGGGGCGCCGCCCGGCTTCGGGCCGTGGCCCACGCCGGGGGCATGGAGTACCGCACGGGGTACCGGACCATCGAGCATCGCGACCTGCCGCTCGCGCGGCTTTGGCGGCCGGCTCGCACCATCGTCCGGTCGGTGCCCGTCGCCCGCCTCGACGGGGTCCGCGTCGGCTACGTCATGGGGGTCGGCGACGAAGTTCCCGCCGGGATAGAGGCGCTCGGCGCCACGGTCGAACTGCTGGACGAAGCCGCCCTCGCCGGGCTGGCGTCGCGGGCGAGCGCCGACGCCGGCGCGGAAACCCGGTTCGACGCGATTGTGGTCGGCACTCGGGCCTACGCCGTCCGGGCAGACCTGCTCGAACACAACCGGGGCCTCCTGGAATACGCACGGCGGGGCGGCAACCTGATCGTGCTCTACCAGACGCAGGAGTACGAGCCATCCGCGATGGCGCCGTACCCCGCGTCTCTTCCGAGGAGCGCGGAGGAGGTGTCCGAGGAGGACGCGCCCGTTCGCCTTCTCGTTCCCGATCACGCTGTGCTGACCGTGCCGAACCGGATCACGGAAGCCGATTTCGACGGCTGGATCGAGCAGCGCGGCTCCAAGTTCTTCGCCGACTGGGACCCCGCCTACACGCCGCTGGTGGAGACCCACGACGAGGGCCAGGCCCCCCAGGCGGGTGTGTGGCTCACCGCCGCGGTGGGCGAAGGACGCTTCATGTACCTGGCCCTCGCCCTCCACCGCCAGCTCCCCTACGGCGTTCCCGGGGCGTACCGTATCCTGTCGAATGTTCTCTCTCGATCCGCGGTCGATCGCTGATTTCCCTGTGGAACGATCCGTCACCATTCGCGGCGCCATCCCCGTACGAACGAGCCGGGCGCGCAGATGGACCTGACGCTGCTCGACTGGATCGTGGTCGGCGTCTACGGAGCCGTCGTTCTCGCGATCGGGTTCGGATTGGCCCGGCGCGCCGGCGCCAGCGTGGAGGACTACTTCCTCGCCGGCCGTTCGCTGCCCTGGTGGCTTGCCGGCACCTCCATCGCGGCCACCTGGTTCGCGACCGACGCCCCCCTCGCTACCGCCGCGCTCGTGCGGAGACAGGGTGTCTACGGCAACTGGCTGTGGTGGTACGAAGCGGCGGGCATCCTCATGCTCACCTTCTTCTACGCGCGCCTGTGGCGGCGGGCGGGCGTACTCACCGACGCCGAGGTGATCGAGATCCGTTACGGGGGCGCGCCGGCGCGGGCGCTGCGCTGCTTCTCCGCGGTGTACCAGGGCCTGCTCAAGAACGCGGTCGTCATGGGCTGGGTCATGCTGGCGATGGTGAAGTTCAGCCGCGTCCTGCTGGGCTGGGACCCGGCCGTCACGCTCGCCGTCTGCGTCGGGCTGGCGCTGGCCTACACCGTGGCGTCGGGACTCTGGGGCGTGGTGGTGACGGACCTCCTCCAGTTCGTGACCGGCATGCTCGGTGCGACGACACTCGCAGGCATCGTGCTCACCCGTTTCGGGGGACCCTCGGCCATGGCGGACGCCATCAGGGAGGCTCCCGAGGCGCCGACGGGCGCTCTCGATCTCGTGCCCGGCGCCGCCAACGCCTCCTCGCTCGAGATTGTCTCCTTCCTCTGCCTGATTCTGATTCTGTGGCTGAGAAGCGGGCAGGGCGACGGCTATGTGGCGCAGCGCCTGTTCGCGACCCGCGACGAGCGGCAGGCCGTGAAGGCGTCGCTCTGGTTCGCCTTCGCGGGAACGGTGCTCCTCACCTGGCCGTGGATCGTGGTGGGCCTGGGCTCGCTCCTCGTTTTCCCCCTCTCGGCCATGGACCCGGCGCTGGCCGCCGACCCCGAACTCGCCTACCCGATGATGATCCGGGAACTCATGCCGGCCGGGCTCAAGGGGTTGATGGTCGCCACCTTCCTCGCCGCGTTCATGAGCACGATGGACACGCACCTCTGCTGGGGGGCGTCATATCTGGTGAACGACGTCTATCGCCGCTTCCTGAGCAAGGGCCGCCCGGAACGGCACTACGTCGCCGCTTCCCGGGTCGCGGTCGTGCTGCTGGCGGTGGTCGCGGCGGGTGTCGCCTGGCAGATGGACTCGATCCAGAGGGGCTGGATCTACATCATCGAACTCACCGCGGGGGTGGCGCTCGTTTGGCTGCTCCGCTGGTACTGGTGGCGCGTCAACGCGTGGGCGGAAATCGCGGCCATGGCCGGGTCTGTGCTTCTGGCCAACGGGAGAGTCCTGCTGGCCGCCATCGAGCCGGTCGTGCCGGCCTCGGTGATGCGCGCCGCCGACGCGTTCCATGCACCGGAAATGGACATCATCCGCGGGGTGATCATCCTGCTCGCCTGCACCGCCCTGTGGCTGACCGTCGTGCTCGTCACGCGCCCCGAGTCGGACGAGGTGCTGGACCGCTTCTACCGGCGGGTGCGCCCGGGCGGCTGGTGGGGCCGCGTGGCCGATCGTGCGGGGGTGACCTCGGCCGACCCGCCGGCGAGCCGCATGTGGCCGGGCTTTCTCCTCGGCGCGCTCTTCGTCTACGCGAGCCTCCTCGGGGTGGGGTACGTGCTCACCGGCCGGCCCGGCGTGGGCGCGCTGCTGCTCGCGGTGTCCCTCGGCGCGGGAGCGGTCACCGTACGGATCGCGCACGCCGACACACCCTCGGCGCCGGGACAACCGGCTCCATGAACCGGAGGACGGCGTCATGAAGAACCGGCTCAAGATCGTCCTCGTCGGGGCGGGAAGCCGTGAGTTCGGGCCCGCCTCCATCCGCGACCTGCTTCTCAGCGATCCGCTCTGTGACCGCGGTCTGAGCATCGTCCTCGTCGATATCGATCCGTCGGAGCTGCCCCGCACCCGGGCGTACGCGGAGGCGGTGGCGGATCGACTCGGCCGGCGCGTTCCGGTTTCCGCAACGACCGATCTCGAGGGGGCGCTCCCCGGCGCCCACGCCGTGGTGATGGCTGTCGAGATCCGCCGTTACTTCTACTGGGCGCAGGACTTCCACGTTCCCCGCCGCTTTGGCTCACCGCAGATCTATGGCGAGAACGGAGGTCCGGGAGGCCTCTTTCACGCGCTGCGCAACATGAAGCCGGCACTGGAGGTGGCGCGGGCGATGGAAGCGCACTGCCCCGAAGCCTGGCTCGTCAATTACACGAACCCGCTCACCAGGTTGTGCGAGGCCCAGAGCCGGCTCGCCTCGATACGCGTGGTCGGGCTCTGTCACGGCGTCTTCGACGGCATGAAGCAGATGGCTCGCCTCCTGGACCTTCCCGTGGACCGGCTCGATGCCCGTGCGAGCGGGCTCAATCACTTCGCCTGGTTCGAGTCCGTACGCGACCGGGAAACGGGCGAGAATCTCTATCCCCGGCTCAGGCGTCGCGAGCGTGAGGCCCACTGGCTGCACGACTGGGACGAGATCGCGCTGAGCCGCATCCTGTTCCGGGTGTTCGATCGTTATCCGAGCCCGGGCGCGAATCACATCGGCGAGTATCTGGGATGGGCGCAGGAATTTCTGGGCAGCAGCCTTCTCCAGTTCTTCTACGACCCGGCGGAGGGGGCGCCGTGGGAGACGGGGGACACGCCGACCTGGATCTACAACCTGGCGGACCACCCGACGAATGCGCCTGCGTTCCCCGACGCGCCGCTCAGCCGACTGCGAGGCGAGGCGGGGAAGGACGTGGACAGGCTCGACCCGGACGGTGAGCTCGCCCCCTCTGGTGAGCTGGCGGCCCCCCTCCTCGAGGGGGTGTTGTGCGGGGTCGACGCCTTCCTCGACGCGGTCAACGTGCCGAACGCGGGCTACGTGCCCGGCCTGCCCGAGGGCGCCGTCGTCGAGGTTCCGGCCCGTGCCGACGCGCGCGGCCTGCACCCCGCCAGCATGGCGCCGCTCCCAGAGGGAATACTCGGGCTGCTGAGGCTCCAGACCAGCATCAATCGGCTGCTGGTCGACGCGTTCGCGCGCGGCTGCCGCCGGACCCTGCTCCAGGCGCTGCTGCTGGACCCGACGACCCATTCCTATCGGGGCGCCGTTCACATCATCGACGAGATGTTCCGTCTCCAGCAGGACGTTCTGCCCCACATGGAGTGGTAGGGGGGGCGGGAGCAGCGCCGTCGATCAGCCGCATCGACCGCCAGACTCTCCGCGCCCTCCCGCCCCCATGGCATGCAGGACACCGACGAAGCAGCGCCACCGCCGGCTGATGCTCAAGTGCGCCCCGTCGGGGTCTCGAGCCCTCGATCCACGGTTCGCGCTAGGCGTTGCGGACCGCCGCGGCCATCGCTTCGCACGCCCCTCGCAGTACCTGGCGAGACGAGGCCACGTTCATTCGCATGCGGCCTTCTCCGCCGCTGCCGTAGCTGGAACCGGGATTCAGATAGACGCCGGACTGGTAGGTCAGCCAGTCCCGGAAATACTCCTCGGCTGTATCGTCTCCCTGCGTCGCGGCCATCTCTGCGGCGCCGATGCGCTCCATGACCTTGCTGAAGTCGAGGAAGGTCATGAACGTGCCTTCGTTGCGCGTATAGCCGACGTCGGGCATGTGCTGCTTGACGTAGTTCTCGACGAACGTGTGGTTGTCATCCATGTACTCGTTCGCCTGATCGAACCACTCGGCGCCGTCCCGATACGCCGCGGTGTTGGCCACCACGCCAAGCGTGCTGAGCTCGGCGCGGTGGTACTGGTTCACGCGCGCGAGCAGGGTGGGGCTCTTCGAGTAGTAGTAGGCGTTCTTCATCGCCGCCAGGTTGAAGGTCTTGCTGATGGCGTTGAAGGACACGCTGTTGTTCACCACCGCTTCATCCGGCAGGCTCGCAAACGGCGTGTACTCGTGCCCGGCGCGGATGACGTCGGAGTGGATCTCGTCCGACAGCACGACGACCTTGTGCTCGAGGGCCAGTCGGCCGAGGCGGAGCAGCTCCTCCTCCGTCCACACGTTGCCGGTCGGATTCTGTGGGTTGCAGACGATCATCGCGCGCACGTCTGCGGTCATCTTCGATTCCAGGTCGTCCCAGTCGATCTCGTAGCGCCCGTTCCGGTACAGCATCGGGCTGTCGACGGTGTCCACCCGGGCGGCGCGGGCCATTCCGTAGAACCCCGAATACGCCGGCGTGGCCAGGAGCACCTTGTTCCCGATCGGCACGAACGAGCGCAGCGCCGCGATGACGCCGGGATAGACGCCGTCTGAGATGACGATCGAGGCGGGATCCAGATCCAGACCGTGGCGTTCACCATTCCACTTCAGGATGCCCTCTCGAAGGGGTTGGGTGGTGCTCAGGTAGCCCCAGTTGTGGTGCTGGATTCTCTCGTGCAGCGCCTCGGTGATGCACGGCGCGCATTCGAAGTCCATGGAGGCCACACCCATGCCGTACTTGAACACACCCTCCGGATACCGGAGGGCCGGTGAGTCCCACCGGGAACAGTCGGTGCCGACACGATTGTAGGGCGTGTCGAAATCATACCTGCCGTTCGGCAGGCGTGGGATGCCGGTCGGGCCTTGCGCCGCCGCCGAGCTCGCGCCGCCGACCAGGCCGCCGGCGGCGCCGGCGATGGCGGTCGCGCCCGCGTTTCTCATGAAGGTTCTTCGATCGAGCCGGGCGATGCCTGACATCGTTTGTCCCCTCTCATCACGTCAAAGGTAGAGTTTCGGCTGTACAGCTTGAGCCGGCGTCGCAGCGACGTCGTTTCCCCTTACGCGAGGACGTCCTTGAACACCTTCATGGCCGTCGCCATCTCCTCGCGGCTGCCGATCGAGATTCGGCAATGGGTGGTATGCAACGGCGGGAAGTCCCGGCCCACCAGCACCTTGCGCTCCAGGCACGCTTCGCGGAACTCCCGGGCGGGGCGTCCGATGTTGACGAAGATGTGGTTGGTGTTGGAGTCGGGCACATCGAAGCCCATGTCGCGGAAGGCGGCGATGACGCCGTCGCGAATCTCGGCGTTCTCCCGCACTTCCCAATCCATGTGCTCCGCGTCCTCGAACGCGGTGATCGCGGCTATCGCGCCCAGCATGTTGACGTCGCCCATGCCCCACGCGCCGCGGATCTTCGCCAGGGTCTGCTCCTGGGCGAGGGCGTATCCGACACGCAAGCCCGCCATGCCGTGCGCCTTCGAGAAGGAACGGGTGACGAACACGCGCTCGTCCTCCAGGGCCAGAGGCACCGCGGTCTCGATGCTGCCGGGCCGTGCGTAGTTGATGTAGGCCTCGTCGATGTGAATCATGGTGTCCGGCGATTCACGCAGCACGCGGCGCACGAAATGCTCGACGGATCCGGGCCCGTGCGCCATGCCGGTGGGGTTGTTCGGATTGCAGAGATAGACCAGGCCGGCGCCGCGCGACGCCTCCGCCAGCGCCTCGAGATCGATGGCGAGCGAGCTGTCCAGATCCACCTCGGTCGTCTTGGCCCCGATCAGTCGGGCCGTGCTCAAGCTGGTCGAGTAGGTGGGCATGGGGGTCACGAAGCCCTTGGCGGCCGAGCAGAACGCCCGCACCGACCCCTGCAGCAAGGGGGTCGAGCCAGTGGCCAACTGCACGTTGTCGGCGCCGACTTCGTAGTAGTCGGCGATGACCGTTCTCAGCTCGTTGACGTGATCCGGCGAATAGCCGCGGCCGATGCGCTTGTTGGTGTGGGCGTGAATGGCCTGGATGGTCTTCGGGCCGGGGCCGCGAGCGCTCTCGTTCTGGTTGAGCTGGATGACGCCCCCATCATGGATGCCGGATTTCGCGGCCTCCCGAGTCTGGGCGCTGGCCCGTTTGCTGAACGGCGAAGCGCCGGTGAGGGCGCCGGCCGCGGCGCCCAGCGCGATGGTTCCTACGAATCCACGGCGTGTCGTCTTCATTCGTTCCTCCCTGGGCTTCAGTAGTGGTGTCGAAGCGGGATCGGCGGACCGATCCCGGCCATCACGGGCGCAGGCGTCCGACGGTCGACTATCCCCGGCGGCCCGGCGCGCTCGGTGACGGCTGGCAGTCCCCACACCGCCGCGGCGAGCGACATGCGACGTTGAGTTCCGACGGCGCCCGGTTCTTCAGCCGCCGGCCGGCGCTGAGCATCTCGGCATCGGGGCAAGGCGCTCCCGCTCAAGGGGATTCGCCCCTCCGGCAGCCGGCATGATGCCCCAGATCTTCCGATGTTGTCCAACTGAGAAGCGATAGTCAAGCTCGCAAGCTCGAATGGACTCACCCCGGCGCGTACCGAGGCGGGCCGACCGTGCGCGGGGGCGCCCGCTCCGCCTCGCCGCGCCGGCGTCAGCCGTTTCCTCGCCACGGCGGGGACCCGGCTGCCGGCGTGACGGACGACGCCGCGAGTAACGGCGAACCCGTCCCGCGTGTACAGACCGCTCAGTCGACCAGACCGGTGTCGGGGAACTGTGCGTACCAGCCGAACCAGAAGGCGCGGTGGGCAGGGACGCGGGGGCGCTGCACGCCGGGACTGTCCTCGCGCACGAGGGCGGCTTCGGTGATCCGCCACGATCGGCCGTTCTCATCGGCCACCCGCTCGGCGCCGACATGCCGCGCGAAGCGGAGGTTTCCGGCGTCGTAGACCCGGTTGGCGCCCGCCTCGCTCGTCACCACCACGAGGCGGCGACCCGCGAGCTCGTGGTGATAGACGCGGTTCCGGGCCAGGAACCGGGCGGTGATGGCGAGGGGCGCCGGCGCCCCGCCCCGCGTCGGGTCGTCGGGGCGCAGCACCAGCACCTCTTCCTTGTTCGACAGCCGGTCGTCGGTGCGCGAGACCGGGAACATCAGGTCGTCGGCGCCGAAGTAGCCCCGGTAGGCCGCCCCCTCCGAGTAGTCGCGCCGGTGGCCGGTGTCGAGCGACAGGACCGTCGTCGCGGGATGGCGGCGTCGCCACTCGCCCCAGGTCGTCGTGACCACCGCCCTCGGGTTCAGCCGCAACCCGCTGCCCGCGAGCTCGCCGACCACCGGCGCCCCTTCGAACGTGTTCCAGAGGCTGCGGGTCTCGTGATCGAACATCAGCTTGTTCGAGCGGTAGAGAAGGCCGCTCGTGCCGAACTTCAGATGGCGGCCGTCGACCACGCTCTCGAACGGAATCACCGTCCCGCACAGGGTGCAGTAGACGAGGGTCAGCTCGACCCCGCCGACGCGGTCGAGGGCCATCTCGTGCCAGGCGAGGATGCGCTTGGGATAGGCCCGCGCCTCGCCGTTCAGGAAGACGCCGAACACGACGTGATCGTCCTCGAGGTAGTCGGCGTCGCCGGCGTCGAGCCGGGCGGGGTACTCCAGGGGCGGGATGCCGTTCACCGCGACGCCGCCCCACTCGATCTCGTCGAGCCGGATATGCGACTCCACGCCTCGGGGGAAGAACTCGGCGAAGCGCGGGTCGATCTGGCGGTACCAGAGGCCCTTGAAGAACCCGTGGTCGGGATGCGGCTCGTACGGCCGTTCCCAGATCCACCGCTGCCACGCCTGCAGGTCGGCGCCGAGGCGCTGGCCGGTCTGCTCTTCGAGGAAGCCGATGAGGGTGAAGAAGCGGGCGAACCCCCGCAGGTTGGGCGGGCGCTGCAGCCACGCCATGTCCCACACGATGCCCGCGTAGCCGTCCCGCCACTGGTCGCCGAGCTGCTCCAGGGCGTACTCGGCCTGCTCGGGCTCGGCCGCGCCCGCCTGCAGGAACAGCCGGATGTCGGGATGCTCGGCCGCCGGCTGCGCGGGGGCGACGCCCGCCGCGGCAAGAACGAACCATCCCACGGCGACCGGCGCCAGCAGCGGTTTCGTCATGGCGTCACCATGTACCGGGTCGCCTCGTCGGGCGGACGGTCAGGCCGACCGTGGGCCTTGCTGCAGCCGCTCGAGGTGTTCCTGCAGCAGCTCCCACGCCCGCCGGACGTGGCGTTCCTCGGTGCGGATGTGCCCCACGGCGAGCCGCAGGGCGAAGCGGCCGTCGAGTCGCGTATGCGACAGGAACACTTCGCCGGTGGCGTTGACGGCGTCGAGCAGCCGGGCGTTCAGGTCGTCGAGGTCGCCGGCGGGCTCGGCCGGGTTGGCGCGGAAACACACCACCGAGAACGGGACGGGGGCGAGGCGTTCGAAGCGGCCGTCGGCGTCGATCCGGTCCGCGAAGAGCCGGGCGAGCCGCATGTGCTCGTCGAGGCGGCGGCGGATGCCGTCGGCGCCGAAGTAGCGCAGCACCATCCACAGCTTCAGGGCGCGGAACCGGCGTCCGAGCTGCACCCCGGTGTCCATGAGATTGCGCGTCGCCCCCGGCTCCCGGCTCTGCAGGTAGTCAGGGGTCAGGGCGAAAGCCTCCTCGAGCTGGTCCATGCGCCGGCAGTAGAGGGCGCTCAGGTCGAAGGGAATGAACAGCCACTTGTGCGGGTTGACGACCAGCGAGTCGGCGCGGTCGCATCCCGCCAGCGCGTCTTCGTGGCCCGGCACCATCGCCGCCGCCCCCGCGTAGGCGGCGTCGACGTGCAGCCACAGCCCCTCCCGCGCGCAGATCTCGGCGATGGCCGGCACGGGGTCGACGCTGGTCACCGCGGTCGTGCCCACCGTGGCCACCACTGCGAGCGGGGTGACCCGGTTCTTCCGGTCCTCCTCGATGGCCGCGGCGAGTGCGTCGGGGCGCATGCGGAACCGCTCGTCCGTGGCGACGCGGCGCAGACCGTCTTGTCCCAGTCCCAGCGTCATCACCGCCTTGTCGACCGACGAGTGGGCGTGCTCGGAACAGTAGATCCGGAACGCCTGGAGGTCGGGGCGTCCCGCGAGGCCGCGCTCGCGGACCTCGGGCACCGCCTGTCGGGCCGCGGCCAGCGCGTGGAGGGTCGAGATCGAGGCGGTGTCGTAGATGACTCCCTCGAAATCGTCGGCCAGCCCGAGCAGGCGCCGCAGCCAGCCCAGGGCCGCCTCTTCCAGCTCGGTCACCGCCGGCGAGGTGCGCCACAGCATGCCCTGAGCGTTGAACGCGGCGCTCAGGAAGTCGGCGAGGATGCCGGGGCCGCTGGCGCTGATCGCGAAGTAGGCGAAGAACCCGGGGTGGTTCCAGTGGGTCAGACCGGGGACGATGATGCGCTCGACGTCGTCGCGGATGGCGCTCCACGGCTCGCCGGCGCGGGGCGCGGCCGCCGGCAGGGCGTCGCGGACCTCGCCGGGCTTCACCCGCGACAGCACCGGGTAGCGCTCGGCCTCTTCCAGGTACCGGCCAATCCAGTCGACCAGTTCGTGGCCGGCCTGCCGGAACGCCGCCGCGTCCATGTCGCCGAGGTGGGGCGGTGACGGAGGAGATGGCTGACCGGTGGTGGGTGCGGACATCGGCGCTTGGTGTGTGCGGACCGAAAATTGTAGCATCAGGTTCGGGAGGCGCCCGAGGGCGGCGGGTGCGGACCCGGGCGTGGACGCCCGGGTCGGCGATCGCGTCCCGGCCATGTCGGCGCACGCCGGGAGTCGAAGGCGGCGGGGCTCCGCGGGCTTCCGGGCGCGGACCCTGGGAGGAATCAGGTGTCAGAGACAGCAGTAGTGCACACGAGTCGGCTGCGGATCGAGCGTATCGGCGGACCGCTGCGGCATGCGTATCTCGAGGGGTTCGACGAGCCGATCCGGTTCGGCGTCCACGGAGGCATCAAGGCGTTCTATGGCGTCGAGCCGCCCGAGGACGTGCCCGCCACCCTCGACTACATGGTCGGCGCTGTCGGCGGTTGACTGCTCGGCACCCTTGCCCGCGCACTGGAGGTGCGCGACATCCCGGCGCCGACGGACAAGCTGCAGGCCAGTGTCGAGGGCGACATCCAGGCCATCGACAACGTGCTGCGCATCACGACGATCCGCGTGCGGTACCGCATCCGCGTACCCGCCGGCGCCGTCGAGCGGGCCCAGCGGGCGGTCGACACGCACGCGACGAAGTGCCCCGCCGCCAACAGCGTGCGCGGTTGCATCGATCTCGACATCGATGCCGACATCGAGGAGGAGTAGTCGCGAATCTCGGCGAGCGGATCGACCGGTTGTACGCGTTGCTGCCTGTACCGGGCGAATTCGTAGAGAGACGAAGGGGCCCGGAACGGCGGTTGCGGCGGCCGCAACGCGGTGGTCATGCCTGCGGCGGAATCCATTGCCTGGCTCGATTGGGGAGCCGACACGTTCACCCGCGCCGCGAAGGAACAGAAGCCGATTCTGCTGTTCATCGGCGCCGCGTGGTGCCGGTGGACGGCGGAGATGGACCGGTTCAGCTACCGCGACCCGCGAGTCGTGCGTCTCGTGGCCGATCGCTTTCTGCCGGTGCGGGTCGACGCCGAGCGTCGGCCCGATGTCGGCCTGCGCTACACCCTCGACGGATGGCCGACCACTGCCTTCCTCACGCCTGACGGCGACCTGCTGGGCGGTGGCACGTATCTCGACGCCGACGCCTTGAGCGCGGTGCTGGGCGATGTGGCCGAGGCGTTCGGCGCCCGGCGAGCCGACATCGAAGCCCGCGCCGCCGCCCGGAGCGCGTTGCCGGTGCGGGGGCGGAGGGCTCCGGCCGGCGGGTCGGCCACCGGTGGGCCCGCGCGCGAAGACGCGGGGCCCGACAGGACGGCGATTCCTGCCGGGAAGCCGAATCCGAAAGCTCGCATCGTCGCGGCCGACGACGCGGGGCTGGACGCCGACGCCGGGCGGTGGCTCCACGATCTGCTGCTGGCGCGTTTCGACGAGACCTCGGCCGGCTTCGGCGCCGGCCCGAAGCGGGTCGATGCCGACGCCCTCGCCGCGGCGCTTCGTCTGTACCGCGACACCAGCGACCCGGACCTCGCCCGCATCGTCACCCGCACCCTCGACGCCATGGCCGGCGGCGGCCTCTGGGACCCCGTCGACGGCGGCTTCTTCCGCTACTGCGCGGGGCGCGACTGGTCGGACCCGTCGCCCGAGAAGCTGCTCGTGCCGAACGCGCGACTTCTCGACCTGTACCTGTCGGCGTCGATCCTCTTCGAGCGCGAGGACTACGCCGAGCGCGCGCGAGCCCTCGTCCGCTTCGCGCACGGCGCGCTGGCCGACCCCGCGGGCGGGTTCTTCGCCAGCCAGCGCGGGGCGCCCGACGCGGACCGGCCCGGGCGGTCCCCGGCCCCGGGAGCCGGGGCCGTCGACCGAACCGTCTACACCGACGCGACCGCGGCGATGGCTTCCGCCTACGTGCACGGCGCGTCGGTGCTGTCCGACGACTCGCTGATCAGGTTCGCGGCCGAGGCGGTCGATCGGGTGGTGGCGGCGACCTACGAGCGTGGCGCGGGCGTCGGGCACGCGGCCACCGGTGACGCGAGCCCGCGCGGCCTCCTCGCCGACCAGGTGTTCGCCGGCGCGGCCCTGCTCGATCTCTACGAAGTGGCGGGCCAGCCCGTCCATCTCGACGTGCCGCGCGAGCTGATGTCGTACTGCCGCGACGCCCTGTGGGACGAGGCTGGAGGCTTCGCCGACCGGGACTCGACGCTGCCGGGTCTCGACGCCCCCGTGGGGCTGCTCCGCGAGCCCGTCTACCCGCTCGACCTCAACTGCCGCGCCGCGATGGTCCTGGCCCGCCTCGCCGTTCTCACCGAAGAGCCGGACTACCTGGACCTTGCCCGTCGGACCCTGATGCGCCAGACGTCGGCGTACCGCGGCCTGGGGCTCGACGGCGCCGCCTACGTGCTCGCGCTCGACGCCGTTTCCGTCGCGTCGACCCGACCGTGAGCGTGCGCCGAGCGGAGGCCGGCCCCGCAAACCCGCCCGGCGCCGGCCCGAGTTGCGTCACGTTCGTCACGTTCCGCCGGCGCCGCCGGGCCATGGTACACTCCGCCGTTTGGAGGTGCCGTGTCTATCGATCGCTCCACGCTCCCTGCGCTGCGCAATCTCGCGACGCGGCTCCGGATCGAGTCGGTCCGGGCCACGAGCCGGGCGGGAAGCGGCCATCCGACGAGCTGCTGCTCGGCCGCCGAGATCATGGCGGCGCTGTTCTTCGGGCAGATGCGCTTCGACCCGCGCGACCCGGACCACGATGACAACGACCGCTTCGTGCTCTCGAAGGGGCACGCGGCGCCGGTGCTCTACGCGGCGTGGGTCGAGGCGGGGGTGATCGGGAGGGACGAGCTCGCCGCGCTGCGGGAGATCGGCTCGGACCTGGAGGGTCATCCGACGCCGAGGCTGCCGTTCGTGGACGTGGCGACGGGGTCGCTGGGGCAGGGCATCTGTGCGGGGGTGGGGATTGCCCTGAACGCGCGGCGCATCGGTTCCGCCTATCGCACCTATGTGCTGCTCGGCGACGGCGAGTCGGCCGAGGGCTCGGTGTGGGAGGCGGCGCAGGCGGCGGCGGCGATGGGGCTCGACAACCTGTGCGCCATCACCGACGTCAACGCCCTCGGGCAGAGCCGGGCCACACAGTGGGGGCACGACATGGCCGCCTACGAGCGGCGGTGGCAGGCATTCGGCTGGCGGGCGCTGGTGGTGGACGGGCACGACCTCGCGGCCCTGCTCGACGCGCTGGACGAGGCGGCACACACCGCGGGGCGCCCGACGATGATCCTGGCGCGCACGCTCAAGGGAAAGGGCGTGTCGTTCGCCGAGGGGCGTGACGGCTGGCACGGCAAGCCGTTCAGGGGCGACGACCTCGAGCGCGCCCTGCGGGAGCTGGAAGGTCAGCTCGGCGCGCCGTCAGAGAATCCGCCGATTGCGGCGCCCGCGGCGCGGGCGGGCGCACCGGCCGGCGCCGAGGCGCTGCGCCTTCCCGCCTACGAGCTCGGCGCCAAGGTCGCGACGCGCGAGGCCTACGGGGCGGCCCTCGCCGCGTTGGGCGCGTCCGACCCGCGCGTCGTCGCCCTCGACGCCGACGTGAAGAACTCGACCTTCAGCGACCGGTTCGAGCAGCAGCATCCGGAGCGTTTCTACCAGACCCACATCGCCGAGCAGGTCATGGTGGGGGCGGCCCTCGGCCTCGCGAGCCGCGGCGCGATTCCCTTTCCTTCGACGTTCGCGGCCTTCCTCACCCGGGCCGCCGACTTCATTCGGATGGGAGGCATCGGCAACGTCAACGTCAAGCTCGCAGGCTCGCACGCCGGGGTGTCGATCGGCGAGGACGGGCCGTCGCAGATGGCCCTCGAGGACCTGGCGATGATGCGGGCGGTGCCGGGGTGCGCGGTGCTCTATCCGTGCGACGCGGTCAGCACGTCGGCGCTGGTGGCGGCGGCGGCGGCGCACGAGGGCATGACCTACATCCGGACGTCGCGGCCGAAGACGCCGGTCATCTACTCGGCAGACGAGGCGTTCCCCGTCGGCGGGTCGAAGACCCTGCGCGAGAGCGCGGAGGACGCCTGCACCGTCGTCGCGGCGGGGGTCACCGTCTTCGAGGCGCTGGCTGCGTGCGACACGCTCGCCGAAGCCGGGGTGCGCGTCCGCGTCGTCGACGCCTACTCCGTGCAGCCCATCGACGCCGACGGCCTCGTCGCCGCCGCGCGCGCCACCGGCGGCCGCCTCGTCACCGTCGAGGACCACTACGCGGCGGGCGGGCTGGGCGACGCCGTGAGCGACGCGGCGGCTCCCCACGGCATCGCCGTCCATCGCCTCGCGGTGCGCGACGTCCCCCGGAGCGGCAAGCCGGCCGAGCTGCTCGACCGCTTCGGCATTTCGGCCCGCCACATCGTGGCCGCGGTCCGGGCCGTGGTCGGCGCCGAGCCGGAAACGCAAGCGTCCTGATCCACTCTCGAGTCACCCGGTGCCTGCGTCCCGCCCGCTGGGCCGGCGCTCGGCTCGGAACCCGACGGCGGCGAATCGACGCGTCCCGCCGCTGGGCCGGCGCTCGGCTCGGAACCCGACGGCGGCGAATCGACGCGTCCCGCCGCTGGGCCGGCGCTCGGCTCGGAACCCGACGGCGGCGAATCGCCAGCCGGGGCAGGAGGGTAGACTCCAGGCGGCGGCCGCCACGAAGTCCTTGCCGTCGGCGAGTTGGAGCATGCGCCCGACGCCCTCGGGGGGGGGGGTAGACTCCAGGCGGCGGCCGCCACGAAGTCCTCGCCGTCGGCGAGTTGGAGCATGCGCCCGACTGCCAGGAGCGCGATCCCGGCAAGGCCGAGCCCGACGCCCTCGGGGAGGGTAGACTCCAGGCGGCGGCGCCACGAAGTCCTGCTGATCGATCCGCGCCTGCAGACGGCGGGCAGAGCCGGTCTCAGCGCCGCACGGCGCGCCACTCGGCGACCCCGGTGGGCGTCTGCGCGGTGCCGCGCATGGTCGAGCCGCCGTCGACGCGGCCGGTGTACGAGACGCTGCCGGCCGTGAAGCTGATGCGCTCGCCGCGCAGTCGACCGCCGGTCACCGCCACCGTCCCGTCCGTGGTCCGCAGCTCGCCCGACACTTCCTGGAACCGCTGTTCGAGCACCAGCTCGCCGATGTCCGTCGCCCAGGCGCCGGCCACCTTCGCGGGGACGATCCACAGCATCGACGTGCACCACGTGGGGCACGGGTCGAGCACTGCGGTGGCGTCGGGGGCCCAGCCGGGGGCATCGGGGTCGGTGTCGGACCCGCCCAGGTCCCAGGTGTTCGAGACGATGCGGGTGCCCGGCCGCAGATCGAACAGCGTGGAGCGCAGCCGGTAGTTGATGTCCGGCAACAGGAACATGGTGACCACCGTGGCCGGCGCCAGGTCGAACTCGAACAGGTCGGTCGCGATGAACTCCGTCCGGTGGGACACCCCCGCTTCGGCCGCGAGGCGCTCGGAGAGAGCCACGAGGTTCGGCGCGAGCTCGACCCCGACGGCGCGCGCGCCGCGGCGGGCCGCGGCGATGACGAGGCGGCCGTCGCCCGACCCGAGGTCGATGACGAGGTCGTCCGCCGTCACCCCGGCCATATCGAGCATCTTGTCGACGAGCACTTCGGGCGTCGGCACCCAGGGGACGTCCTTTCCCTCCTGGCCGATCTCGGGCTCGGACGCCCGCTGCGCGGGCGCCTCGGTTGCCGCCGCCCCGTTCGGTGACCAAGGAGCGCCCGCCAGCCACAGGGCGATCAGGATCCCGGCGGTTCGCGGGAGCGCCCGTCGACGTCGACTCGCCGCCTCCGGCGGCATCGCGCGGGACGGCTGACCCGGCATCGCGGCGGTGGGCCGAGCGGTCCGCAGCGAAGTTCCCAGGCCCGGTCCCTGCGGCGCGCCGACCGGTTTCGGTGCAGCCCGCAGCGTCACCGCGGATTCCTTGGGAGGTTCAGCGTACAGCGTCGCTCTCCAGGCGGTCGTCGGGGACGAACCGGTCGCGTGCGGGCATGACGACTTCGGGCAGGGTGGCGGCGTTCATCACCGCCTCGTCGTCGATGATGTCGTTCCTGGCCAGGATCCAGGCGACGAGTCCGTAGACCTCGTCCGGGGTCAGTGTCCCGGGTGCGTTGCCCGGCATCGCGCGGTAGATGTAGTCGTAGAGGGTCGTGGCGTACGGCCAGTAGTTGCCGACGGTGGGCGGGCGCGCGGCCGGGTCGCGGCCTACGACGGCGGCTGCGATGCCGCCTTCGCCTTCCGCTCCATGGCACGCGCGGCAGGCGCGGCCCCAGACGCGCGCGCCGTCGCCGACGGCGCCGCCGCCGAGGGGCAGCCCGGCGCCGTCGGGGCGGATGTCGATGTCGAGGGCGGCGATCTCGTCGGCGGTCGCCGGGCGTCCGAGCCCCAGTGGGGCCGCCGAGTCCGCTTCCGGCGCCTGCCCGGCCGCCGCTCCCGGGATGCCCGCCAGCAGGAGCGCCAGGACCGGGAACCAGCCCCGACCCCGCGGCGCCGGGCGGGGGGCGCATCCCGGTCGGCCGCCGCGCGCGGCCGGTCTCACGCCCGCGGGCGCCGCGGCGTCGTGTCTGCGCGACGTGGCGGTCGACATCATGACTGCAGTCTCTCCGCCCCGAACAGCACCCGCCCGTCTTCCCGGACGGTCCAGGACGTGATGGGGTTCCAGTGATACCGCGTCCCGATCCCGCGTGCGGCGACCAGCGCCTCCCAGGTCGGCTGCACGTAGCCGGTCTCGTCGGTGGCGCGGCTCATGATCTCGCCTGGGCCGCCGTCCCAGCGCCAGGGGGCGCGGAACCGGACGTGCGCCTTCGGCAGCACCGGGGCCTGCATCTCCGCCTCGCGCCACGTCGCGCCGCCGTCGGTGCTGACGTCGACGCGGGCGATGCGGCCGCGGCCGCTCCAGGCCAGCCCGCGAATCTCGTGGAAGCCGGGCTCGATGACGCGAGGATACGCGGGGTCGGTGATGATGGAGCGCGCGTCCATGACGAAGCTGAACTGGCGCGAGCGGCTTCCGTCGCCGAGGGGGTCGGTGTACTTCGAGGTCTCCTCGCGGGTCATGAACGGTCCTTCGGCGAGCTCGATGCGCCGCAGCCACTTGACGCTCGCGTTGCCCTCCCACCCCGGCAGCAGCAGGCGGACGGGATAGCCGTTGCCGGGCATGAGGGCGTCGCCGTTCTGCGCGTAGACGAGCATGGCGTCGTCGAACGCCTTCTCCATCGGGACGCTGCGGGTCATCACCGCCGCGTCCTGACCCTCGGCGAGGAACCAGGTGGCGGCGGTCCGGGCGCCGACCTCGCGCAGCACCGTCGACAGCAGGACTCCCGTCCACTCGGTCTGGCTCGTCAGTCCGCACACCATCTGGGGCAGGGTCTCGGGGCCGCCCCGGCGCAGGTTGCCCGAGCACTCGAGGAAACAGATGCGCGACGTCGCCGGAAAGCGCTTCAGGTCGTCCAGCGTGAAGATGGTCGGACGGTCGACGAGCCCGTGCACGAGCAGCTCGTAGCGGTCGGGGTCGATGGTGGGCACCCCGCCGTGATGCCGCTCGAAGTGCAGGTCGGCCGGGGTGATGGTGCCCCGAAGGTCCTGCAGCGGCGTGCGCGACGATGTCGGACTGGGGTCGCGCCGCGGGTCGACGAAGGACGAGCGCTGCCCGCGCTCGCTCGGCAGGGGGCCGGGCCGCCGGGTGGTCTCGATGGCCTGCTGCGCCGCCGCCGGCGCCGCCGCCGCCGCGCCCACCGCGCCGGCCATCACTTCCCGGCGGGTCAGGCCCGTCCGCCGCGGTCGAGAGGAGTCCGCCGATCGTTCGCGGTGCGCCATGGCCGAGCCACCCCCTTTGTCCGCCGTCCATTCGCCGGCCCGCGTCGGTACGGCCGGGCCTCGGCCGCCTCGCAGCAGCCGCCGCCATTATGACGCACTCGATGACGCAGTCGGAACGCAAAACGGCCCGGGGGTCGGGCCCGGGGCGCAAGAGCTGGTGGTCTGTCACGTGTCAATCTTCGGACACGGACATGGGGTTACGGCACGCAACCGTTGATGAATCGGCGCCGCCGACCCGGACGTTCAGCCGCGACGCCGCACTAGGCGGTGGGGACCGAGAGCGACCGCAACGCCCCGATGACCTCGTCGGGCTCGGGAAACCGCTGTTCCTTCTGCTTCGAGAAGATCAGTTCGCCGTCGGCGACCACGTCGAACTGGCCTCGGCCGCCGACCACCACGTCGGTCTCGACGCCGAGCGCATCCTGAATCGCGGCCGCCAGACTGGTGGCCTTGGGCAGGTAGTTTCAAACCTTGCAGTAGCTGATCGACACTTTCATGACGCTCCAAGCGTACCGCAACGCCCCGGCGGGCGCAACACTCGGGCTTGTCCTCTCGGGCGACGCCCCAGCCTTGCCCCGGCGTACGGATATTCGCTGCACGCCTACGACAATTTGCCGTCGCAGTGCCCGTTCATTTCGGACTCGCCACCTTGCAACACCGATTTCAGGGAAGCCACGACGTCGGTGACGCTGAAGCGGAAGGGGCTCTTGTGGTCCGGTCTGGGGGCGATGGGGCTCGGTGCTGTCATCGCCCTCGTGCCGGATGATTTCCCAATGGCCGATCTCGACGTCGGCGTCACTCGGGGCGGGTGGCGTGCATCGAAGACGATTGGCTGTAGTTGCCCGCGGGGCGCGGGGCGGATGAGCGTCGCCCATCCGCCCCGCGCCGTCGGTCGCCCGACACGCGCTACAGCCCGGCTCAGTGCCGAGGCGTGCGGACCTCCGTGGTCCGGACCCCGTGCGTGTCTCGACCTTCGTACGTCGAGGCGTCAGAACCTCACGATGCGGATGTCGGCCGAGCGCCGCCTGGTGGAGGGCATCGCCGAGGTCCGCGATCGTCGGATGGCCCCCCGTCAGGGCATCAGGCCCGCGACCCGGGTGCGGACCCTGTAGAGGCCGGTCTGCGCGGTCATGTAGAGGGTCGTGCCGTCGTTGCCGAACGCCGCGTTCGCGGGCTGCTCGGCCAACCGCACGGTGCCGAGATGATCGCCCTCCGGGCTGATGACCACGATGCCGCCGGGGCCGCTCGCCCACAGGTTCCCCGACGTGTCGACCGCGAAGCCGTCGGGCACCGCCGCGGTCGGCGCTGTCCGTCAGGTCGAGCAGCACGCGGCCCTCGCCTACCCCGAGGTCGTCGTCGACGGGATAGGCCATCCACTGCCGGGCCGCGCCGTCCGAGTTGGCGACGTAGAGGGTGCTTTCGTCGGGCGAGAGCCCGATGCCGTTGGGCCGGGTCTGGCCGTCGGCCAGGAGGTGGACCGAGCCGTCGGGGTCGAGGCGGTAGACGCCGTTCCAGTCGAGCTCGGCGGCCTCGGGGGAGGCGAGGCCGTACGGCGGGTCGGTGAAGAAGGCGGCGCCGCTCGAGTGGTAGACGATGTCGTTGGGGCTGTTGAGGCGCTGGCCGTCGTAGCGGTCGGCCAGCGTGATCCGCGAGCCGTCGGCCTCGATCCGCGCGAGGCGGCGGTTGCCGTGTTCGCACAGAACGACGCGGCCGTCCAGATCGAGGGTCAGCCCGTTCGAGCCGCCCTGCCCGCCGGTCTCGAGCTCGGGCAGGAACACCGGGTTCAGGAACACGCTCGTCCCGTCCGCCTCCGACCACCGGTAGACGGTGTCGGCGGGGATGTCGCTGAAGAGCAGGTGGCCGTCGCCCGCATCCCCGACCCACACCGGTCCTTCGATGAACTGGAACCCGTCGGCGATCCGTTCGACCGTCGCATCGGCCGCCACCAGAGCGTCGAAGCGCGGATCGATCCGCTCGACGGCCCCTGCCTCGCCCGCCGCCGCCGGCTGCGCCGCCGCCGGTCGCACCGTCGCCGCCGCCACGATGAGAACCAAGCCAAGACCGATCAACGTCCGTCGTTTCATGATGGAATGCTCCTGCGGAATCAGTGGTCCAAAGTGGCCCATGTTATATCTCATGCGTGTTGCGGCGGGGTCGGCGGCCGACGCGCCGGCGAGCGGCCCAAGGGTCGGTGCAGCGGGCTTCCGTCGTGTGTCGACCGGCGACCTGGTGGCCTGGCGTTCTCCGGAGTCGCGCCGCTGGGTGGGAGTGCGATGGCCGAACGGCGTCGACGACCGCTACCGCCGTCGGACCATTCGTCCGGACGGTCATGGCGTGGCGACCTCGACGTGCGGTCGCGCGGCGGCGTGGGAGGTGAGGCGCCGGTCGAGCGTCAGGAGCACGGCGTCGTTGGTTGCGGCCACGGCGAGCAGGTAGGCATCGGTCACCTGCCGGTGCCCGAGCAGGCGCCGGAAGTACCGGTCCACGTGCCCCAGCGGCGGAAGCGGCTCCACGTAGCGGTGCCGGCCGTCGCGAACCAGTCTGGCCAGCACATCGAGCGCCTGCGCGGGCGTCTGGCGCACGCCCACCACGGCGGGATTCGACGAGAGGCGCACGAAACCGAGCTGGGTGAGGGCGCACGTGGCCCACTCGGGGACAGGCCGCCGCTCGAGCCGGCTCAGCACGGTCCGGTGGAACTGGTGGTTGGGCCACGCGAGCGCCAAGAGCGCGTTGACGTCGAGGAGCAGCGGGCGGCTCTCAGACGACGCCATCGTCGTCGAGCGCCGTCCGGATACGGGAGGCTGGAATCACGCCTGCGTTTCGGGGAACGTCGAACGCGGCGAAGCGCCCCTCGCTCTGGCGCTTCCTCTGACCCTGCGGCTCGGGTCGCAGCGCCTGCCGCGCCATGTCCGACAGGACGCGTCCGAGCCGCTGACCGGTGGCGCGGGCGTGGCTGAGGGCCGCTTCGTACACATCATCGTCGAGGGTCACGGTCGTACGCATCGCCCGATGATACACCGATGCACCTGTATCGTTCACTTCGCCGAGTGGGCGACCGGGAGCGCCTTTCCCGCCCTGTCCGACATCGCTCCCTGCGGTCACCGCCGGCTCCGGCGTTCCCGTATCCGGATCTCGTTCAACAGGCGTTGGGGTCCCGGAGCGCCCGGGACGAGCCGCACGAGGGCGGTGGCAAGTTCTTCCGCCTCGCTCCACCGCCGTTGGTCCATCAGCAGACGAGCGAGGGCGAGGGCGACGTCGGGGTCGCGATCGTCGCCGCGGCGGGCTTCCCGCAGCGCCGCTTCCGCTTCGTCGAGGCGGCCCGCCAGTTGGAGCGCGAGTCCGTGGTTGTAGTGCACGCGGGCGCGGGCGGCGGGAACGGCGGCTCGCGCCAGGCTCTCCACCGCCTCGTCGATCCGCCCTTCCTCGGCCAGCAGCAGGCCGAGTGAGTAGTGCAGCTCCGGTTCGCCGGGGTCGTGGCCGATGCCCCGCCGCAGCACCGTCTCCGCCTCGGGGTTGCGCCCCTGCGCGTTGAGGAGGTTGGCGAGGTTGAACCGGGCCGGGGTGAATCGGGGGTCCAGGGCGAGGGCGGCGCGGTACTGGGCCTCCGCACGATCCGGCGCGCCCTGGCGCTCGCGTACGACCCCGAGGCCGAGGCGGGCCGGGGCCATGTCGGCGACCGCGGCCTGGGCGTCGATGTACTCGGCGGCGGCGGTCGCGAGGGCGTCGTTCGCGGCCGGCGACGGGTCGCCGCTCCACGATTCGGCGAGGGCCCGCGCCGCTTCCACGCGCACTGCCCGCACCGGGTCGGCAAGCAGCGGCGCGAGCGCCGCCCGTCTCGCCGGCAGCGCCAGGACATCCAGCCCCCCCGCCGCGGCCGCGCGCACGAGCGGTTCGGGGTCGTCGAGGGCGGCGCGGGCGGCGTCGAGGGCGGTCCGGCCGAGGGGCCGGAGCAGGTCGAGGGCGGTGGCGCGCACGATGGCGGGCTGGTCGCGGTCGGCCGCGAGGGCCGCGAGGCCCGGCGCCGCCGCCGCTTCTCCGGCGCGCCCGGCCGCCAAGATGGAAGCGAAGTGCGGGGCCGGCGGCGCGTCGGACCACCGGGCCACCGTCGCCGCGGCCCACGCGGCGTCGCGGTCCTCGTGGCACCCGTTGCAGGCGTTGGGGGTGCCGAGGGCCGCCGACAGGTCCGGCCGGGGCACGCGGAAGCTGTGGTCCCGGCGGGGGTCGACGACCATGTAGGTCCGGTCCGGCATGTGGCAGCTCACGCACTGCGCGCCCGCCGAGTCCGTCTCGTGGTGGTGGTGCGCCGGCGTGTCGTACCGTCCGGGCGCGAGCGACGGGAACCGGTCGACGGGACGTTCCTGGTGGCACTGCGTGCACACCGCGTTGCCGTCGGCTCGCAGGGTCAGGCGGTGGGGATCGTGACAGTCGGTGCAACGCACCCCGGCCGCGTGCATCCGGCTCTGGACGAACGAGCCATAGACGTAGACCTCGTCCAGGATCTGGCCGTCGGGATGGTAGAGGCCTTCGGCCAGCCGTGCCGGCAGGAAGTCGTCGAGCAGCGGCCCGCCGTGCGCGGCTACCGGCGTGAGCTGCTCGCGGCGCGAGTGGCAGGGCGCGCACGCCTCGAGCTCTCCGGCGGGGTCGCCGCCCGAGAACGGCGCGACGAGCCCCCATCCCCCGGGCGGGGTCGGGCCCTCTTCGGCGGCGGCGCGCGCCAGTGCCGCGTGCCGCTCGCCGGGGCCGTGGCACGCCTGGCAGCCGACGTCCATCTCGGCCCAGGTCGTGTCGTAGGCGTCCGCCTCGACGTCGTAGCCCTTCCGCAGGTCCGTCGAGTGGCAGGCCGCGCACTGCAGGTTCCACGTCTGGTACCGGCCGGTCCAGTGCAGCGGGTCGTCGGCCGCGATGCGCTCGTCGGGGTAGAGGTGGAACCAGGCGTTCCGCGTGGTGTCCCAGGCGATGGGCAGGCTTTGGAGGCGTCCGCCGGGAAACGGGGCCAGGTACTGCTGCAGCGGATCGATCCCCAGGATGTGGGTCAGCTCGAAGTCGGCCGGCGCCCCGTCCGGGCCCTCGGTGTTCACGAAGAAACGGTCGCCGCGCCGGAAGAACCGGGAGGTGATGCCGTGGTGGGCGAAGGTGGCGTCGTCGAAGTCGCCCAGGACCGTCTCGGGCGTCGCGACCTGCATGGCGAGGTCGTGGTGCGAGCCGGTCCAGGCGTCGAACTCGGAGCGGTGGCAGGCCGCGCAGTGGGCGTCGGCCACGTACGCGACGCCGGAGGCGTCGGTCCCGCGCGATTGCCGGGGCCCGTCGCCGGCCGGCAGAGCGCAGGCGCCGGCCAGCGCGATCGCCAAGACGGCGGCCAGCGCCGCGAGAAGAACGGTGTCTGCAGAATGGCTCCGGGTCGGGGTGGTCATGGCCCGCAAATCGTGGCCCGCGACTCCGATTGCCGCCCCAACCGACCCTTCAGCAGTTGGCGCCTCCGGCTGCGACGCCGATGGCCGACGCGACGCGGCCCCTCACCGCATCGTCTGCAACTGGTTGTGGACACGCAGCACGCCGAAGGTCTGCCGGGCGATGTTCTCCATTTCGCGGCGCTCGATCTCGCCCTGAACGTACCCGACGAGGGTGACGACGCTGCGGTCGACGAGGATGCGGAAGGGGGGGTTCTTGTACGACGCGAACCGCTGGAAGTGGATGCTGCCGAACACCTGCTGCGCGAGGTTCATCCGGAGGCGGTTGTCTGCCGTCGACGGGCTCATCGCGACGATCTGGTTCTGCACGTCCTGGACGCCGCGCACCTTCGCCACCCGCTCGAAGACCTCGGCCCGCTTGTCGCGTTCGCTCGTCACCCGGCCGATCAGGGTCACGACCCCGTTCTCGACCCGGCCGTCGAGATAGTCGAAGACGGTGTAGTACGGATAGTTCAGGACGGCGCGGGAGACGTCGTCGATGATGCCCCGGTCGCTCCCGTCCGGCAGCGTGATCTCGCTCACCACCGTCTCGACCCCGTCGACTTCGAGCGCGCGGCGTATCGCCTCGCTCTTCAGCCAGAACGTGTCGAGGCCTCCCGCCAGCGTGACCTCGCCGCCGTTCGTCGTGACGTCCAGCCGCCGGAGGCCGCGCTCGCGGCGAAGCTCGTCTCGTACTGCTCTCTCGAGCTGTTCCGACGGCTGCGCCGAGGCCGGCGCGGCCTCGGTCACGAACCCGCCGAGAAGCAGGGCGGAAACGGCGACGGACAGATGGCGGTGCATGGGTGCTCCTTCCGTGCCGAAAGCCCGGCGGGGCCGCGGCGGTTTTGCCGGACCGCTACCATCGGGCAAGCCGCTCGGATGGAAGTTCGACCGACCCGGCCGGGTGTCCGTATCGTTCCACGCCGCGTCGAGCCCCGGGCCGCCCGGCGTCGCCCCCGGGCTCCGCTCGGCGCCCAACCAATCCGCCGGGAGTCCGCAACGTTCTACGGCGCCGACTGGCTACACGCCCGGCACCGCGTTGCCCGCGATGTACACCGACTCGAGGCTGTGCGTGTTGCCGATGTCATCGAGCGGGTTGGCGCCGAGCACGAGAAAGTCGGCCCACTTGCCGGACTCGAGCGATCCGAGATCGGCGTCGACCTGCATGCAGCGCGCGGCGTCCGAGGTGGACGCGACGATCGCCTGCATCGGCGTCAGCCCCGCCTCGACCATGAGCGCGAGCTCGCCGTGCTCGAAGTAGCCCTGGAACCGGGCGGCGGGGCCGGTGTCGGTGCCCATCGCGATGGGGATGCCGGCGTCCGCCAACGCCTTCACGTTGGCCTTGGCCACCTCGAGTTGGGCCTTGTAGGTCTGCGCGCTGCGGCTGTTCTGCAGCCGCTCCTGGTAGGCCGGGTCCTCGAGGGCGGAGACGACGGCGGGATCCGCCTCCTTGAGGAAGAACGGATCGTCGAACCAGTCGGGCCGCGACTCGTAGACGTAGGTCGAAACCTCACGCATGAGGGTCGGGCAGTAGCAGACCCCGGTCTCGCGGAGCTGGGCGATGAGCTCGTCGTCCACCGGAACGTCGCGCACACTGTGCGCCAGCAGGTCTGCGCCGGCCGCGAGCAGGCCCTTGGCGTCGTCGAGGTAGTACATGTGCGCGGCCAGCCGCAGGTCGTTCTCGTGCGCGGTGTCGATGACCGCCTGATACGTCTCCGGCGTCATCTTGGTGCTCGCCCCGAGGTTGTCGTCGACGCGGATCTTCAGGACGTCGGACCCGAGCCCGATCGCCGCGTTGGCCTGCTCAATCGCCTCGTCCGGCGAGGGGCCGGTGGGGATGTTCCCCGAGAGGTACAGGCGCGCCTCATCGATGTCGGGGTCCATGCGCTGCCGGTCCCGCACCGCCACGCCCTCGGGCCCGTCGCCGCCGAGGCTGAAGACGGTGGTGACGCCGTAGCGCGCGTAGAGGCCGAGCTGATGCTCGACGTGCTCCTCGGTGTAGAAGGACGGGTCCGCCTCGAGGCCGCGCACGTTGTTCACGTGTCCGTGCGCGTTGATGAGGCCCGGCATGATCGTCCTGCCGCTGACGTCGATCTGCTCGGCGTCGGGGGGGGCCTCGACCGCGCCGGCCGCCCCGACCGCCTCGATGCGGCCGTCGCGCACCACGAGCACGCCGTTCTCGATGGCGTCGGCGCCCGTGCCGTCGATGATGCGCGCGCCAACGAAGGCCTGCAGCCCCGGCGTCACCTCGACCGGCGCTTCGCCGCAGGAAGCGGCGGCAGCCACGATTCCCAACCCCGACAGGACGGCGATACTCCTCGCGTGCATTCCTTCTCCTCCCGCAGGCATTCCTCGATCGCCCCGGCCGTCAACGTGGTCGGGAGAACCTTCATTCGATGACCGGCCCCGAACCCAACTGCTCGAGCACCTCGCCCAATTGCTCGATCTCGTCGCCGTACTGCGCCCAGTCGCCGTCGCGCTGCGCCTGGAGGGCGCGCCGGTAGTGATCACCCGCCTGCGAGACCAGGCCTCCCGCCGGCGCGGCCGAGGCGCCGGGCTGCGACGACTCGGCGTCGGCGAGCAACGTTGCCGCTACCGGTGCTCTTTGGGGCGGCGCGCCGCCTCCCGAGCCGAAGAGGCGGCTGAGGGCCCCGTCGAGGGTTTCCTCCATCGCGATCTCGTTCTGATACGCGACGATGACCTGCTTCAGCTCGGGAATGCGCCCGCCCGAAGCGCGGAGATACAGGGGCCGTATGTACAGCAGGGCCTCTTCGATGGGGATGACCAGCAGCGTGCCCTGGATGACCTCCGACCCCTGCTGGTCCCACAGGGTCAACTGCGGCGAGATGTCCGGGTCCTGGTTCACCCGCGCCACGATCTGGCTCGGGCCGAAGACCACTTTCTGCTTCGGGAACTGGAACACGAGGATCCTGCCGTACTGGTCGCCGTCGCTGCGCGCGACCATCCAGGCGGCCAGGTTGTTCTTGCCGCGAGGGGTGAACGGCAGCATCTGGATGAACTCGGCCCGTGGCTCGCCCGGCAGGCGCATCATCGTGTAGTAGGGCTGCATCTGCTCGCCGTCGATGACCGGCACCTCCCACTGGTCCTCCCGGTTGTAGAAGACGGCGGGGTTGGTCATGTGGAAGGTCGAGTAGATGGCGGTCTGCAGGGTGAACAGTCCTTCCGGATAGCGGATGTGCCGCCGCAGGTCCTCCGGCATCGCGTCGAGGGGCTGGAGCAGGCCGGGGAAGATGGTCTGCAGGGTCCGGGCGATCGGCTCGTCGGGCTCGGCCAGATAGAACGTCGTCGTGCCGTGGTAGGCGTCGACCACGATCTTCACCGCGTTGCGGATGTAGTTGATGCGGTTGGAGGCCGGCGTGGCGTAGGGATATCGACTGCTCGTGGTGTAGGCGTCGACCATCCACACCAGGCGGCCCTCGGAGATCACGAGATAGGGGTCGGTGTCGTAGCGGAGGAACGGCGCGATGGTCGTGACCCGGTCGATGATGTTGCGGTGATAGAGGATGCGGCTCTCGCTGCGGAGCTGGCTGCTCACCAGAATTTCGTAGGCGCGGAACCGCACCGCGAAGAGCAGGCGGCGCAGCAGCGATGACATCTCCACGCCGCCCGCCCCGTCGTAGCGGGTCGAGACGTTGTCGTCCCCCTCGGGGTAGTGGAACTCGTCGGTGCCGGTGTTGACGATGACGTAGTCGTTCGACAGCTCGCCGAAGTAGATGCTCGGCTGCTCGACCTCGAGGTCCACCGACGACGTCGGCGGGAGGTCCCCGATGAACAGGACCGGCAGCCCCTCTTGCGTGACCTGGTTCACGGGACCCATCGCCACCCCGAAGCCGTGCGTGTACTGCAGCCGCTCGTTGACCCAGGAGCGGTTGGGCAGGCTGTCGGAGTTGAGCTCCCGGCTCGACAGCATGATCTGCCGGTACTCACCGTCGATGAAGTAACGGTCGTTGTCGACGGAGGCGAAGTCGTAGTACGTGCGTATCTCCTGAAGCTGCCCGAAGGTGTCGAGCAGCGGCTCGTGGTCCCAGAGCCGCACGTTGTTGATGGTGTCGGTGTTGTTCTCGATGTCGGCGAGGGTCAGGGTGGCGTCGCCCGACACTTCCCGTTCCTCGACGTCGTCGAGCCCGAACGCCTGCCGCGTCGCCGCGATGTTGTGGGTCAGGTAGGGGGCTTCCCGCTGCTGCTCGTCCGGGGTCACCACGAGGCGCTGCAGGGCGACGGCGCCGACGTTGCCGCCCACCGAGATCAGCGCGTAGAGCCCGATGGCGGCCATCAGCGGCCGGTTCCGCGGGGTCAGGGCCGATATGACGCTGAGGCCGGCGCCGACGAGCGCGGCGAGCAGCAACACCCGGAAGACCGGCACCCGCAGCATCACGTCGACGTACGATGCGCCGTGCACGGTCCCGGCCGGGGTCGTGAGGACGCGGGGAACGTCCAGGTACGCGCCCCAGGCGAGCAGGGCGAAGACGCCGGCGATGATGAGCCCCAGATGGCGTCTCGCGTCGTCGCTCACGATCGGCCCCCGCGCGGGGTCGATGCCGAGCTGGTTCGAGATGACGTAGATGGCGGCCGACCCCAGCAGCGAGAGCATCACCACGGCCAGCGTGAGGTACCGGACGAGGTCGATGAACGGCAGCGAGAAGACGTAGAAGCTGATGTCGCGGCCGAAGAGCGGGTCAGCCTGGTCGAACGGGACCGCGTTCTGGAACTGCAGCCACGTGAGCCACTCGTTCGAGGCGAACGCGCCGAGGAAGAGCGCCATCAGGGCCGCGACGCCCATTCCCAGCCGCTGCAACTGCTGCGGCGTCAGCACCACCGCCTGAATCTCGCCGTTGCCGGGAAAGAGGGTGTAGGGCTGCTGGAAGCGTCGGAAGGCGAGGCGGAAGTTCAGGGCCAGTCCGGCGAACGCGAGCACGAACACCACGGCGCCCAGCCCCAGCCGCGTGCCCAGGGTGCGCATGAAGATGCCGGTGTACTCGACCTCGCTGAACCACAGCCACTCGGTGAACAGATCCAACGCAGACGGCACGACCATGAACGCCGACAGGAGAACCAGCAGAAAAACGAGTCTCGCAGGCATGGCTCAAGCCTCTGGTGCTGCGTCACGGCCGAGCGTTCGGGTCTGCAGCGCAGATTTCATCAACGATTGCGGGGCCAGGAACCCCATTTCCGTGTCCGAATCGACACGTGACGAACCGCTAGCGGCACATATCGACCACTAATCTACCGCAACATTAACATGACTTCGGGGAAACGGGACGTCGAACTGCGCCGGCGGCAGCCGGGGCCGGGGAGGGGCGCGTCCGTGCTATTCGAGCACCGTCACCGGATCGCCGTCGGCGAGATCCTCGGGACCCTCGACGACCACGCGTTCCCCGGCGGTGAGGCCGGAGACCACCTCGACCTGACTGCCGACGGTGGCGCCGAGCCGAACCGCGCGGCGTTCGACCCGGTCGACGCGCAACACGAACACGACGTCCCGCTCTTCGCGGCGGCGCGCCGCCGCGGCGGGGACCAGGAGCCTGGTGGCGCCGGTTCGGGGCTCGGGGGGCTCGTCCTCGAGGAAGGCGACGTTGACGCCCATGTCGGGCAGGATGCGGGGGTCGAGCTCGTCGAAGGCGATGCGCACCAGCACCGTCGCCCGTTGCCGGTCCGCGGCGGGCACGGTGGTGATGACGGCGCCGGGGATGTCCCAGTCGGGATAGGCGTCGAGGTTGGCCACCACCCGCTGGCCGTCGCGCACCCGGTTGATGTAGCTCTCGTTGACGTCGACCTCGATCTCCAACGAGTCCATGTCGACTAGGGTGCTCACACCGGTCCGGGTGAAGCCGCCTCCCGCCGACACCGGCGATATCATCTCGCCCTCTTCGGCGTCCTTCGAGATCGCCACGCCGTCGAACGGGGCGCGGATCACCATGTCGTCGAGTTGCGTTCGGAACACGTCGATCTCGCGTTCGGCCACCACGACCTGCTCCCGCGCCAGGGCGATGCGCGCGGCGAGCGAATCGACCTCGGCGGTGTCGGTGTCGAGGTCGGCGGCGCCGACCACGCCCTCCTCGACCAGCCGCCGCGTGCGGGCCAGGTTGAGCTGCGCTTCGTGCAGCCGCACTTCCTGCTCGGCGATGCCTCGTTGCGCGGCGCCGAGCCGGGCCTCGGCGAGGGCGAGCTGCGAGCGTACCGTCGAGTCGTCGAGCCGGGCGAGAACCTGTCCGCGGCGCACCGCCATGCCCTCCTCGACCGGCACCGCGACGAGCTTGCCGGTGACCTTCGACGAGACCGTCGCCCTCCGGCGCGCGGTCACGTAGCCGGAGGCGTTGAGGACGGCGGCGTCGGCGGGGGCGACCGTCGTCTCGCGCGCCACCGCGGTGCGCACCGCCGCGATCTGGGCGGGGCCGGTCCACCACCACCAGCCGCCGCCGGCGGCCGCGAGCAGCACGAAGAGGGGGACCAGCCACCGCCACGGCCACCCGCCCGCGTCGTCGCGGCGTTCGATTCTCAGGCCGTCGATCGAAGGGGGTGCGGCAGCCACGGGCCCTGCATTCCTTGGAACTTCGGTCGAAATGTGCGATCAACTAACTGTACCATGCCGGGTGAGCGGCGGTGGCGGCGGTCGGGATGTTCGACGAGTCGGCGCGTTCGGTGGTTCCCGAGGCCGCCCTGCGGGCGCGTGGGTTCCGGGAACGCGCGGAAGGCATGACGGGACGGGCCAGAGCATGAGCGATCGCAAGTACCGGCAGCGAGGCTATCAGGAAGGCTACGCGAGCCGCGAGCGGGAGGAGCATGTCCGTCAACCGCGCGGTGACGGCGCCCCGCGGAGCGTCATCAACCGGCAGCACCGGCCGCCGAACATGCCCGGCTTCCACGACGTCATGCGGTGCGCACGTTGCCGCCGCACCCTGAGGACCGCGATCGGCCCCGCCACCGCGTGCCCCGCGTGCGGCGCCCCCCTGCACTGCTGTGCGCAGTGCGCTTCATTCGACAGCGGCAGCCGTTTCGAGTGCCTGCAGCCGGTGCCGGCCCGGGTATTCCCCAAGGACGCGCGCAACGATTGCACGTACTTTTCCCCGCAGGTGACGGTCGAGCGTCAGACGCGTTCGGAAACCGCCGGTGGTTCCCGAAGCGCCCGCCAGGCGTTCGACGATCTCTTCAAGTGAGCGGCGGTGAGCCGCCCCTCGAACGGGGCGACGCTGGCATAATCCAGGCATGAACACCCACAACCCCGCCGATCTCGAAGCGGCGCTCGCCGACCTCGCGGCGCCGGTCAGGCTGCTGTTCTTCACACAGACCTTCGGCTGCGACTCCTGCGTGCCCGCGCGGCGCATCGTGGACCGGGTCGCGTCGCTGTCGGAACACGTCACCGTCGAGGAGTTCAACCTCGTGCTCGACAAGGACGCGGTCCGAACCTACGGCATCCAGCGCGCCCCGGCGATCGCGGTCGTCGGCGAGGCCGACACCGGCATCCGGTTCTACGGCGTGCCCGAGGGCCACGAGCTGATCTCGCTCGTCGACGCCATTCTTCTCGTCGCGTCGCGTGACTCGGGTCTGAGCGACGAGAGCCGCGCCCGGCTCGCCGAGGTCGCCGAGCCCCTCGACATCCAGGTCTTCGTCACCCCCACCTGACCGCACTGTCCCCAGGCGGTCAGCCTGGCCCATCGGATGGCCCTCGCCAGCCCCCATGTCACCGCGGCGGCGGTCGCGGCGGCCGAGTACCCCGACCTCGTGCACCAGTACCGCGTGACGGGGGTGCCGAAGACGGTCGTCAACGAGCGCACCGAGATTCTCGGCGCCGTGCCCGAGGCCGAGTTCGTCAGCCAGGTACTGGAGACGGTGGGATGAGCGCGAGGGGCGGCCGCATCGTCGCCCTGCGGGCGGCGGGGCTGATCGCGCTGGGCCTCGCGGCGGCGTGGTTCATGCCGCGCACCGGCGGGCAGACCGGCGGCGTCGGCCAGGGCGGGGCCGCGGTCGAGGGGCCGGCGGTCGCCTACGCGCTGCGCTTCCCCCGGCCGCAACAGCGCTGGATGGAGGTCGCGGTGACGGTGACCGACGTGCCGCCGGGGCCCCTGAGCATGCGGATGAGCACCGCCTCGCCGGGGCGCTACGCGAGGCACGACTTCGCGAAGAACGTGTTCGAGGTGCGGGCGGCCGACGGCGCCGGCAACGCCCTCGACCCCGTCCGGTCGGCGATGGCGCGCTGGGACGTGGCCGGCCACGACGGGACCGTGCGGTTCGCCTACCGCGTGTACGGCGACCGCGTCGACGGCACGTATCTCGCGATCGACGACACCCATGCCCACCTCAACATGCCGGCGAGTCTCATGTGGGGAGACGGGCTCGAGGCGCGGCCCGCCGTCGTCCGCTTCGAACCCCCGCCCGACCGCGGCTGGCGGGTGGCCACGCAGCTCTATCCGACCGACGACCCGCTCGTCTTCACCGCGCCCAACCTGCAGTACCTGCTCGACAGTCCGGCCGAGGTGAGTGCTTTCGCGGAGCGGACGTTCACGGTCGCCGACCCCGCCGATCCCGGCCACCGGCCCGCGTTCCGCCTCGCCGTGCATCACACCGGCAGCGAGAGCGACCTCGACCGCTACGCCGAGGATGTCGAACGCATCGTGCGCGAGATGGTCACCGTGTTCGGCGAGTTCCCGCGGTTCGAGACGGGCCGCTACACGTTCATCGCCGACTACCTGCCGACGGCGTCGGGCGACGCCATGGAGCACCGGAACAGCACCGTGCTGAGTGCGCCGGCGACGCTCGCCGGACAGCGCCGGCGCCTCCTCGGCTCGGTGTCTCACGAGTTCTTCCACGTCTGGAACGTCGAGCGCATCCGCCCCCGCTCGCTCGAGCCGTTCGACTTCGAGGACGTCAACCCGTCGGGCGAGCTGTGGCTGGCCGAGGGCTTCACCAACTACTACGGGGCGCTGATTCTGCAGCGGGCGGGGCTCGCCACGTTGCCGGAGACCCTGGCCCGTTTCGGGTCCGCCATCGAGACGGTCGAGCGTGGTCCCGGGCGGCGCTTTCGCTCGGCCGCGGACATGAGCCGCCTCGCCCCGTTCACCGACGCGGCGACCGCCATCGACCGCACCAACTGGGGCAACTTCTTCATCTCCTACTACACCTGGGGCGAAGTGCTGGGGCTCGGGCTCGACCTGCTGCTGCGCGCCCGCGCCGCCGACGGCGTCGGCCGCGCCGCGACCCTCGACGACTACATGCGGCTGCTCTGGGAGCGGTTCGGAAGGGGTGGGGCCACGACGCCGGGGGTGGTCGACCGGCCCTACACGCCGGCCGACGCCCGCGCCGCCCTCGCCGACCTGACCGGGGACGAGGCGTTCGCCCGCGAGTTCTTCGGCCGCTACGTCGACGGGCACGATGTCGTCGACTTCGCCCCGCTCTTCGAGCGTGCGGGGCTGGTGTTGCGGCCGCGGGACCCCGGCCGGGGCTGGCTGGGATCGCCCGCGCTGCGGTTCGAGCGCGGCGGGGCGCGGGTGGCCGCCCCGCTGTCGTTCGGGACGCCGCTGCACGATGCGGGAGTGGCGCGCGACGACCTGATCGTCGCCGTCGACGGCCGTCGCGTGTCGTCGCCGGCCGGGCTCGACCGGCTGCTTCGCGACCTCGGCGCGGGGCGGCGGGTGACGGTCGGCTACGAACGGCGCGGCGCGCCGATGACCGCCACCCTCGAGACGGCTCCCGACCCGGTCCGCGACCTGGTGTCGCTGGAGCGCCTCGGCCGGCGTCCGACTGCGGCCCAGACCCGGTTCCGCGCGGCGTGGCTGGGCTCGAAGGCGGGGTTCTGAGAGTCGCGAGATGGAGAGCCAAGTCCAGGATCCGGTTTGCGGCATGTGGGTCGACCCGGCGAAGAGCCGGTTCAGCCACGAGCACGACGGGCAACGCTACTTCTTCTGCTGCGGCGGGTGCCGGGCCGCGTTCGAGGCCGACCCGACCCGCTTCGTGGCCGCCGCCCCGGCCCCGGCGCTGGTCGAGGCGACGCCCGAAACCGCAACCGACCCCGTGTGCGGCATGTCTGTCGACCCCGCCCGCGCCGCGCACTCGCACACGCACGACGGGCAGACCTGGTATTTCTGCTGTGCCGGCTGCCGGGCGAAGTTCGAGGCCGATCCGACCCGCTTCGTGGCCGCCGCCCCGGCCCCGGCGCTGGTCGAGGCGACGCCCGAAACTGCAACCGACCCCGTGTGCGGCATGTCTGTCGACCCTGCCCGCGCCGCGCACTCGCACGCGCACGACGGGCAGACCTGGTATTTCTGCTGTGCCGGCTGCCGGGCGAAGTTCGAGGCCGACCCCCAGCGCTATCTGACGCCCGCCGCGGGCCGGGAGGCTGGGTCGGATCACGGGGCCGGCGCGTCGGCCGAGACGTGGTACTCGTGTCCGATGTGTCCCGAGGTGCGGCAGCTCGGGCCGGGGGCGTGCCCCAGGTGCGGGATGGCCCTCGACGCCGAGCTCGGGACGCTGACGCCCACCGTCGAGTACACGTGCCCGATGCACCCCGAGGTCCGGCGAGGCGCGCCGGGCGACTGTCCATCGTGCGGCATGGCCCTCGAGCCGCGGACGGTGGCCCCCGAAGCCGCCAATCCCGAACTCGACGACATGACGCGGCGGTTCCGGTGGGCCGCCGTCGTCGGCTTCCCGGTCTTCGCCCTCGCGATGGGCGAGATGCTGCTCGGCGAGCGGGTCCTGGGCGCGATGGGCCGCACTGCATCGAACTGGCTGCAGCTCGCCTGCGCGACCCCGGTGGTGTGGTGGGCGGGGTGGCCCTTCTTCGCCCGCGCCTGGGCGTCGGTCGTCAACCGCAGCCCCAACATGTTCACCCTCATCGCCCTCGGCGTCGGGGCTGCCTATGCCTACAGCGCCGCCGCGACCGTCGCGCCCGGCCTGTTCCCCGACGGGTTCCGGATGGCGGACGGCGTCGAGCCCTACTTCGATACGGCGGTGGTCATCGTCGCCCTCGTTCTCCTGGGCCAGGTCCTGGAGCAGCGGGCGCGCGGCCGAACGGGGGCGGCCCTGCGGGCCCTGCTGGGCTTGGCCCCGGCCACCGCGCGCCGGGTCGCGGGCGGGCCCGGCGAGGCGGAGGGCCGGGAGGAGGACGTGCCCCTCGCGTCGGTCGCGGCCGGCGACCTCCTGCGGGTGCGCCCCGGCGAGCGGGTGCCGGTCGACGGGGTCGTCGTCGACGGGGCCAGCGCCGTCGACGAGTCGATGCTGACCGGCGAGCCGGTGCCGGTCGAGAAGGGGCCGGACGCGCGGATCGTCGGAGGGACCCTGAACGGGACCGGCACCCTGCTCATGCGGGCCGAGCGCGTGGGGACCGACACGCTGCTCGCTCGCATCGTCGCGATGGTCGGCGAGGCGCAGCGCAGCCGCGCTCCGATTCAGCGAGTCGCCGACCGCGTCGCCGAGGTCTTCGTGCCGGCGGTGGTGGCGGTGGCGGGGCTCGCCTTCGTCGCCTGGTCGGTGTGGGGGCCGGAGCCGCGGTTCGCCCTCGCCCTCGTCAGCAGCGTCGCGGTGCTCGTCATCGCGTGCCCGTGCGCCCTCGGGCTCGCGACCCCCATGGCGGTTATGGTGGGCACCGGCCGGGGGGCGGGCGCCGGCGTCCTCATCAGGAACGCCGAAGCGCTCGAGACCCTCGAGCGGGTGGACACCCTGATCGTCGACAAGACCGGCACCCTGACCGAGGGCCGCCCGGAGGTCGCGGCGGTGGTCCCCGCCAACGCGGGCATGACCGGGCCCGCCGGCGGGGCCGAAGGACGGACCGACGCGGCGACGTCCCTCCCCGTCGATCCCGGAACGATCGCCAGCCCTGCACGCGGAGCTGCGGCCGCTCCCGAACCGGCGGCCGACCTCCCCGCCGACCCTGGAACGGGCGCCCCAGCCGGTAGAGGCGCGGACGGTCCAGCGGCGGCGGCCGACCTCCCCGCCGACGCCGACGGGAGCGAGCTGCTGCGCATGGCGGCGGCTCTGGAGCGCGGCAGCGAGCACCCCCTGGCCGACGCGATCGTGCGGGCCGCCGACGGTCGCGGCCTGACCGTGCCTCCGGCCGTCGACTTCCATGCGGAGATCGGACGCGGGGTTCGCGGAACCGTCGACGGGCGGGCGGTGAGACTCGGCACACCGGCGCTGCTCGAAGCGGGCGGCGTCGACGCCGCGCCGCTCGCCGCGCGCGCCGACGCGCTACGCCGCGAAGGGCAGACGGTGGTGTTCGTCGCGGTCGGGGGCCGCCTGGCGGGGCTGATCGGGGTCGCCGACCCGGTGAAGGCGACGACCCCGGAAGCGGTGCGGCAGTTGCGGGCGGAGGGGCTCGACCTCGTCATGGTCACCGGCGACAACCCGGTGACGGCCGAGGCGGTGGCGGCCCGGCTCGGCATCGGCGACGTCGTCGCCGGCGTCCTCCCCGCCGACAAGCGGCGCATCGTGGCCGAGCGCCAAGCGTCGGGCCGGGTGGTGGCGATGGCCGGCGACGGCATCAACGACGCCCCGGCCCTGGCCGAGGCGGCGGTGGGCATCGCCATGGGCACGGGGACCGACGTGGCAATGGAGAGCGCCGGCGTCACCCTCGTGCGCGGCGACCTGCGGGCGATCGCGCAGGCGCGCCGGCTCAGCCGCGCCACCATGCGCAACATCCGGCAGAACCTGTTCCTCGCCTTCGTCTACAACACCGTCGGCGTCCCCGTCGCGGCCGGCCTGCTCTATCCCGTCCTCGGCCTCCTCATCAGCCCCATCTGGGCCAGCGCCGCCATGACCCTCAGCTCGCTGTCGGTCATCGCCAACGCTCTGCGGCTCCGCCGCCTGGAGCTGTAGGAGCCGGACGGTCTGTCATCGTCTCCCGCCCGGCGCGCCCTCCACGCGCGCTCGGACGGCGCTGCCTCGACAGTGGGGTCCTATGGCGGCCCGCGGCTCTACACCGAGTCGCCGGGCTGGGTTTCGTCCGTTCGGGGAGGTTCCCATCGGGTTCTCACAATCGACGAAAGCGGCCGATCGGCTGCGTCTCGGTCATGCGCTCACGTTCACGCCTGCGTTGGGCGTCGAAGTTGCCTTTTGGCCGTCGAACGCGGTTCAGAGCTGCGGTGGGCTCAGGGCTGGCGCTCGGCGGGGTCGGAAACGGAACGGGCTTCAACATCACGACTGCGCTCGTACTGATTGCGGCTCGGAAAGAGCGGTGAGAGGCCGGCCACAATGGTGCTACTGACCAGCCGAACAAGAGGGGGACCAGAGTGACGACACCGCAACGCTCGACATTGGGGGCCGTACTGAGGTGGCGAATTGCGAGAGGGGGTTGACGCCCCAAGGGGAGAAGGACGGAGGGCCGAATGCCGGTTGAGCAACTACCCTTGTACATGGGAATCTCGTTTGCGATCATCAACACGGTGTTGGTGACGCTACGGACCACGACTGGTGGTTCGTGGTGGGCGTTGGGTTGATTAGTCTCGGTGGAGGCTATTTCGGCGGGCGCCTGGGTTTGCGGTTCTTCGAGGATCGGAGGTCGAGATGAAGCGTTTGAGGCAGGAGAGGCTGTCTACGATACGTTCTGCGGCTACTGACGCCGGAGTTCACTCCTGAGTGATGACGGTGTGCGTACAACCCGCGTTCTCTGCCGGTTGTACGCACACCACACAAGCCTCGTATCGCGGTTGTTTTACTCACCTTGATAGCATGACTTTTTTGACACCCCTCGCAATGCCCGAGCACGCCAAGCGCTTGGCGGTCCTGTTCGTGATGTGGTTCGTCCCACTGACTGCGCTCGACTTGGGGATCACCTGGTATGGTGAGCACTACGTCAGTTCTCCCGATCGTCGATGTTGTCATGAACTCAATCCGTTTACCGATTTTTCGTCCATTCCAGCATATGTTGGGCCAGAAGTCGTAGGTCTGATTGTCGGGATCGCGATGGTAGGATTGGGTGGTTGGTGGAAGGTGCGCGCGTTGGCCAAAATGGGCAAGCGAGTGGCGGATCTGCGAGATCTGCCATTCAGTACCTTCCTTCAACGATACTCTGCCGCGGGCGGCTGGATCTCTACAATCCTGGTTGTTTTCCCACTGGTCATCGCCATAGGGCGGATCTACCCCGTGGTCAACAACCTGATGTACCTCGTGATCGATTGGGGATTCAACTCGCTGTTCGGAAGATTCCAATTCATGACATCTCCCATCGTAGGTGGAATCACGGTGTTCCCCATGTGCTATTTGATCCGTCGCAGTACTTTGGTTGACTAGCGGACTTCCCCGGCGGGCGATGGAGCATCCGCGGGAGTGGACTGATGTTGTTCTCGACGTGGCCGCACTTGCCTGGGGTGCCCGCTGTCTTTTTGGCGGGGGCCTCATGGGCTGTGCGGCTTCGTATGGCTGGGGCGCGTACCGGACCGTGAGTAGCTGGCAGTCTGATCGGCGTCATTTCGCGGACATCTGCGTCGATGAGCTCCACGCGGTCGTCCTCGGTGAAGATGCCGGCTTCACCCATCCGCGCGAACTCGTCGACGTCGAAAACGGTACCGGTGGGGTCCGCAGGGCGGTCGCGGTCTACGGCCACGGCCATGGTGTCGCTCCTGTCTGGGGTCTCGGGCCTGGGCCGGTCGGGTTCGCTGGTGCCGTGGAGTGGATTGCAGCCGTCGGTCATCCCTCGCGGTCGTTGCGCTCGGATGGACGGGGTCACAGAGCCAGGGCTGCCTCCCATGGGCCGCCGGGTTCTGGAGCCCCTGGCTGCGGTCGAGCGAGAACTGCGTCACAGAACCAGGGCGCCTCCCACGGGTCGCGGGTGTTTCACGCACTCCACCGTCCGTCGGGGCCGCGGCGGATCTCGACCACCGTCGAGTCTCGGATGGGAGGCCGGGCACCGGTGAACGACCCGATGAGCCACGACACCAGCCCCACCGCGAACGCCCCGAGCACCGCCGAGAAGAACGACGCGACGCTGAACCCGGGGACGAGGAACGCGGCGAGGCCGAACGCGAGGCCGTTGACGACGAAGTAGAACAGGCCCAGCGTCAGCACCGTGAACGGCAACGTCACGAGGAGCAGGAGGGGGCGCACGACGGCGTTGACGAAGCCGAGGACGAGCCCGGCGAGGGCGAGTGAGAAGATCCCGTCGACCCGGACGCCGGGCAGGACCCAGGCGGTCACCGCGAGGGCGACCGCGGTGGTCAGCCAGTGCGCGAGGAAGAGGGTGCTCATGCCGATGCCTTCCCGCCGGCCGCGGCGGGGAACAGCACCCCGGGGGCCAGCTTGTTGTCGGGGTCGAGGGCGCGCTTGACGGCCCGCATCTGCTCGATGCCCGCTGCGCCGTGGAGCAGGCGCAGCAGGGCCTGCTTGACGGGGTTGCGGCCCACCCCGTGCTCGGCGAGGGGGCATCCCCCGAGGCGGATGACCTCGCGGCCGCACGCGAGTATCGCTTCCTTCCCCGCCCGCACGTCGTCGGCCGAGCGGGGGATGATGTTGGGATGCAGGTTGGCGTCGGAGAGGTGCCCCCACACCGCGTGGTCGAGGCCCCGCGACTCGAAGGCGGCGCGGAAGAGGCGCAGGCAGTCGGCGAGCTTCGGGAAGGGCACGATCATGTCGGCCGCCGTCTTCTCCACTGCGTCGTCGACCGTGCGCTTGGCGGCGGCGACCCGCCGGTTCACCGCGTCGGGCACCCCCTCGCGCAGGGCGAGCAGCCCGGCCGCCCGCGCCGCTTGGCCTGGAGCCGCGAGCTGGGTGCGGTCGAGGAGGTCCTCGGTCTCGAGGAGGCGGCAGAGCTGGACGATGGGACCGGTCGCCGGCGTCGCCGAGGCGGCGTCGCCGATCTGCTCATGGACCTCGCCAGCGGTGGCGCCGGGCGGCAGCTCGATCTGGAGCAGGAGCACGGCGCCGGCGGCGTCGGGAATGGACACCGCGGGGCCTCGGCCGGATCCTGCGGCGCGGACCAGCTCGAGCGAGCGCCGGTCCAGGTACTCGATGGCGGTGACGTCGAGTCCGGCCGGATCGGCACGCCGCCGGGTGTCCACCGACACGTCGCGCAGCCGTGCGGTGAGCGCCAGGGCGTGCGCCTCACCGTCGAGCGCGATGAGCACCACGCAGACCGCCGGCCGCCGGGGCAGGACCTCCAGGGTCACCGAGGTCACCACCCCGAGGGTGCCTTCCGAGCCGACGAAGAGGTCGACGAGGTCCAGATCGGGTGCGGCGTGGTAGCCGGCCGAGTGCTTGGGGACTCGCGGCAGGCGATAGTCGGGGGCGGGGACCACGATCTCGCCTTGCGCGGTCTCGACGACGAAACGGCCGCCCGACGCGCGCACCTGCCCGCGTTCGAGATCGAGCGCCTCGCCCGAGGCGAGGACCACGGTCAGGCCGCGGACCCAGCTTCGCGTCGTGCCGTACTTGAACGTGGCGGCCCCGGCTGCGTTCGTCGCCACCACGCCGCCGACCGTTGCCCCCTCGAACGTGGGCGTCGGCGGGTACGCCTTGCCGGCCGCGTCCAGCACCTCCCTGAGGGTGGTCAGGGCGACGCCCGGCTGCACGGTGATCCTGTCGTTCCCGAGTTCGCCGACCGCGTTCATCCTCGACGAGCTCAGCACGAGATCGCCGTTCGGGGTGGCCCCGCCGGTCAGGGACGACTGCGCACCGACCGGCAGCAGGCGGTCGGCGCCGCGGACGAGGGCGGCGACCTCTGCCTCGTCGCGGGGGAACGCCACCGCCGGCGCGTGGCCGCCGGGATAGTGCGCCGCGTCGTCGAGGAAGCCCGAGACGTCGTGGGTGACCGGCAGCGGCCCACGCGGGGCGCGACAAGCGGGCCGCGGAGGCCGGGTCTGGATGCGGTTGGTCGCCATGCTTCGTTGCAGCGGTTCGGGCGGCGGCGCACCGCCCACGGGTCGGAGGCGCGGCCGCGCGGGCGTCCGGCCGGGCCCGCGGGATGCCCGGGGCGGCTCGGACGGCGGAGCCGACCATGATAGACGTTGAACGCGCCGATCGTCGCGACAACGAACTACCGAGGGAAGCCCGGACGGCGGAGCCGACCATGATAGAGTGGCATGCTCGTTCCGGGACCGGTCTGGGGCGGCCGGTGGCGAAGTCTCCGCTGCGGCGGTGCATGCCCGACAGTGCGCCCTCCTCGCCTCGTCAGGCGGTCGCCCTCGGGATGCGTTTCGCCACGGGCGCCGGGCGTGAAAGCCGGTGGGGCCGTGGCGTCTCGCCGTACGCCGGGCGTCGTCGTTCGGCGTTTCTCCTCGGTTTCGATCGAGCGCGAAGTCCACCCTGACGCGTGACATCGTGTTACGGGGGCTGCGGCTCCCGTGCAGAAAGGTATCCTCTCATGTTCCAGCGGTTTCTCGTTCTCGCCGCGGTCCTCGCGGTGTCCGCGGCCTGTGGCGCGCCGACGCTCGCGCAGTCCGACGACCAGGTGGTGGGGCGCGTTGGCGACCGGGCGGTCACCATGGCCGAGCTCGACGAGGCGTGGCGCAGCAACGACGCCGCCTCGCGCATGCGCATGCTGCAGGAGCTGTACGAGACCCGCCGGCGCACCCTCGACGTCGTCATCGGCGAAATCCTCATCGAGCGCGAGGCGATCGCCCGGGGCACGTCCCGCGACGAGCTGCTCGCGCAGGAGCTGCCGGCGAGGACCCTGCCCGTCACCGACGAGGACATCACCCGTGTCTACGAGCAGAACCGGCGCGCCTTCCCCAACATGACCGAAGAGCAGATGGCGCCGCAGATTCGGGCCTTCCTCGCTCAGCAGCGGCCCATGCAGGCCCTGCACGCGTACATGACCGAGCTGCGGGCGGGCGCCGACGACATCCGGGTGGCGCTCGAGCCGCCCCGGACCCCCGTCGAGGTCGTCGATGGCGACCCCGTCCTCGGCCCCGCCGGCGCGCCGGTCGAGATCGTGGAGTTCTCCGACTTCCAGTGCCCGTTCTGCGAGCGGCTGACCGGCACCCTCGACCGGCTGAAGGCGGAGTACGGCGACGACATCCGGCTCGTCTTCAAGGACTTCCCGCTGCCCAACCACGCCGAGGCGTTCAAGGCGGCCGAGGCGGGACTGTGCGCCAACGTGCAGGGCAGGTTCTGGGAGCTGCACGACGCGATGTTCGAGCGGCAGGACGAGCTCGAGGTCGACGACCTGAAACGGCACGCCGGCGAGCTGGGTCTCGATCAGGCGGCGTTCGACGCCTGCCTCGACAGCGGCCGCTTCGCCGAGCAGGTCAGCGCCGACCTGCGGTACGGCGAGTCGCTGGGGGTGCAGTCGACGCCCACCATTTTCATCAACGGTCGCGCGGTGATGGGGGCGGCGCCGTACGAGGTGTTCGACGAGATCGTGCGGGACGAGCTGAACCGGGCCCGTTAAGTCGGTTGGGAATCATCTGCGCCCCAGGACAGCGCGAACTCCTGCAGGGGTTCCTGTGCTCGGCACCGGACTCTTGCAGGGGTTCCCCGATCACCGACCGCTAGCGCTAGCCACCGACCGCTGGTCCCCGCCAGGGTCAGGGAAAGAACACCAGCTTGACGAGTAGCGCGAGGATGATCGGCGCGAAGGTGAACAGCGCGAACCTCACGACCGCGATGTCCTGCTTCAGCGACCGTCCTTCATCTTCGCGATCTTCGCGTCCGGGTCCTGTCCACTCTTCATTCGACGTCTGCCCTTCCGCGAACGGTCGAAACGCGCCAAGCAATGCCAGATGCCTGGCGTCCCCCGTATCCCGACGCTCGATGCTCCGCATCGCCGCGTTCGCTTCCAGCGTCGTCGCGTCCACCCCGGTCTTCCCCTTCACCGACCCGCTTCCGACAACCGCTCCAGCACCCACGTGAACACCGCCGCGTGCGTCTCCACGTCGATCAGACGCCGGTCCGTGACAGCGTCGAGTGGTTCGGCGTCGCCTCCGTCACGTCCAGATCCAGGAAAGCCCGCAGGCTCAGCGAATCCGCGACCCGCCACGCAATCGCGCGCTCCGATGACAGACCCTCGCGATGAACAGAAGCCGGAAATACCGCCCGGGTCGCAGCGGACGACCCATTCGCTCCGCGTAGAAGACCGCGAAAGCGTCGAACCTGGATTTCTCCAGAATCCGATTCAGCCGCTCGAAGAAGGGATGCCCCGCACTCTGGGAAGGTCCTCTGCCGTCACCCACATCGGTGGCGCCGGTGGCCTTCGGCTCGGACGCGCCCGCCTCGAGCAGGGCGTCGTAGACCTCAGCACCGCAATGTCCTGTTTCAGTTCCTGGCGCACGGCCGAGACTTCCTGGCGCACGGCCGAGACTTCCTGGCGCACGGCCGAGATGTCCTGTTGCACGGCCGCGACGTCCTGCTGAGTGGCGAGGTTCGCGGCGGTGGGGATGGCCGCTGCGGCCGCCCTGGCCTTCGGCTCGGACGCGCCCGCCTCGAGCAGGGCGTCGTAGACCTCGGCAACGATGACGCTCATCTCATCGCTGTAGTCGAAGGCGCCGCCGGGAGACAAATCCGGACGGCCCGCCGCGGGGGGCGGGCCGGTCATCGGGGGCCGGCCGCGGCGCAGGCGGGCCGGCCCACCTGTCGCCGGCTGCGAGAACGATCAGTCGGCCGCAGCGAGGCGGGCGCCCTCGGTGGCGAGGAAGTCGTCGAACTCGGCGCGGCTCTGGATGGTGACGAAGCCGCGCATCCGGTAGTGGCCGAGGCCGCAGAGCTGCGAGCAGTTGATCTCGTAGTCGCCGGCCGCCGTCGGCACCCACCACACCGGGATCTCCATGCCCGGTATCGCGTCCTGCTTCACCCGCATCTCGGGAATCGCGAAGCTGTGGATGACGTCGAGACTCGACAGGTACACGATGACGGGCTCGTCGACCGGCAGGTTGAGCTGGTTGATGGTGGCGACATCGTCGGCCCCCGCGGGGTCGCTCCGGTCCAGGCCGGTCGCGTTGGTCGGTGTGATCAGGCTGGCGTCGCGGCGCCCGAACATGCCGTCGGGGCCGGGGTAGATCGAGTGCCACTCGAACTGCTTGGCCACGACGTGCACCACCGTCGCCCCTTCCTCGGGCGGGAACGCGTTGACGCGCACCGTCCACGCGGGGATGGCGAAGAACAGCAGGATGATGGCCTCGACCACGGCCACGCCGACCTCGAGGTAGCTCGACGTGTGGCTCTTGACGCCGGCGTAGTCCGCCTTCGGGTTCGCGGACGCGCGGAAGCGGATCAGGGTGTAGACGAAGAAGATCCCCCAGCCCACGAACAGTATCGCCATGAGCCAGTGGACGATGACGATGATCCGGTCGATCTCCGCGGCGTGCGCCGAAGCCTGCAGCGGCAGTCCGAGAAATTCCTGCATCGATAAGCTCCCCGCCCGGAAACCGGCGCCTTGCGGCTCCGCTTTCCGCCCAACCAACCCTGCCGGCGCGCGAGCCGTGAAACGGCGCGCACGCCGCGCCCGGAAACCGGCGCCGAACGCGAACCCCGAGGTCGCGCCGCCTCCGTTCTCCGCCCAACCAACCTCACCGTCGCCCGCGCCGTTCCCTGACGCAGGCGCCGGGCCCCTCGCCGAGCCGCGAACGCGGCCGTGGGGCTACGAGTGGCTCCTGGCCTGTGACGACGGCGACAGGTCGACGCGCTCGCCGATCGCCATCCTCGATCGCTTCAAGAGATAGAGAAAAAAGCTGGCGAAACAGCCCAGCACGCCGGCGGTGATGCCGATCATCACGAGAATGCCCCAGCTCGCGCCTATCGACATCGCCGAGTTCGGGTCGCCGAAACAGACCGGGCAGGCCCAGCCAATCTGCGGTGCGGCCAGTACGAACCCCGCCGCCACCGCCGTCCGCAGCACGTGTCGCGATGATCCCAGCATTTCGGCGCCTCGTGTCCCATCCAGGCTCATCTGAGCCCGATCTCGCGTGTCTTCCGAACGAACCGTACCGCATAGGCCGACAGCAGCGCCGCCGTCGCCAGCGACCCGACCGCGGTGACGAGATGCCACCCGGTGCCCCGCGCCGACCCCCAGGTCACGCCGCCCCACACCGCCATCATCAGCGCCAACCCGATCGACGCCACGATGAAGAGGACGTGGAAGCCGCGCAACGACATCAGTGCGCCTCGTCGTCCGCGTGCGCCGCGTTGGCGTTCGGCAGCGGCTTGTGGACGCCGTAGGTGTCCGAGACCGTCATGATCGGGACGAGCATGAGGACCAGCCAGAAGACCACGGTCAGGACCAGCGAGATGATGAGGGCCCGGCTCTTCTCGTCGACCAGGTGCATGAAGTAGCTCGCCACCAGCGAGCCCTTCGCGGTGGCGATGATGAGGGCGATGATGATGGCCAGGGGCACCGCCACCTCGATGTACGAGGCGAGGACCGTCACCACGGTGAGGACCGCCAGCGCGCCGGCGACCTTCAGGTAGATGTCGATGTGTTTCTTGGTTTCCTCAACGCTTCCGCTCATGACGCCTCCGCAGTGTCCGGGAGCCCGCCCGGGATGAGATCGGACCGGCGACATCCGCCGGCCCTGGTGGCCCGCCGCCTGACGGCTCGTTGGCGCCCAACCGGGCCTCCAGCCGTCGGCGTCGTGCCACGGCGCCGACCGCTACAGCAGGTAGAGCACCGGGAACAGGAAGATCCAGACGAGGTCGACGAAGTGCCAGTACAGGCCCGCCGCTTCTATCCGGTTCTCGAACATCTCCCGCTTCTCGTGCCACATCCGGCTGCCGGGGCCCCAGAAATAGCCGTTGACGACGACGCCGCCCACGATGTGCAGCCCGTGCAGCGCCGTCATCGTCCAGTAGATGGCGAGGAACGTGCTGTGCGAGGGCAGGTGGTCGTGCGACACCTTCTCGTAGTACTCGTAGAACTTGACCACGAGGAAGGTCAGGGCGAGCAGGACGGTCGCGCCCATGTAGGTCTTGTACTTGGCGAAGTCGCCGAGCTTCAGCGACGCGAAGCTCATGACCATCGTGACGCTGGACCCGATGAGGACGGCGGTGTTGAAGGCCCCGATCGGGATGTTCAGGTACTCGGCCCCCAGCGGCCAGTCGACGCCGCCCACCCGCAGGATGACGTAGGTCGAGAAGAGCCCGCCGAACAGCATCACCTCGGAGGCCAGGAAGAGCCAGATGCCGAGCTTGACGTTGTTCAAGCCGGTGTCCGGCCGTTCGGCTACGGTATACGGAATCTCCATCCTGGTCACACCTTCGCGGCTGCGGGCGCCTGTCCCTGCATGGTGAAGTCGTCCGGGGCGTCGGGCACGCTGTACTCGTAGGGTCCCCGGTGCGCCTCGGGCGGCGCGGTGAAGTTGCCGTGCGGCGGCGGCGACGGCGCCTGCCACTCGAGGGTGGTCGCCTTCCACGGGTTGTCGTCGACCTGCTTCCCGTTACGGATGCTCCAGAAGAAGTTGATGATGAAGAAGATCTGGAAGAACCCGAGGGCCCAGGCACCGTAGGACATCACGGCGTTCCACTCCATGACCTCCTGGGCGTGCGCGTACTGCATGCCGCCGTCGTAGAGCCGCCGGTTCACCCCGACGAGGCCGGTGATGAACATCGGCATGAACACCACGTTGATCGCGATCAACGAGCCCCAGAAGTGGATCTTGCCGAGCATCTCGTTCATCACCCGGCCCGTCGCCTTCGGGTACCAGAAGTAGATGCCCGCGAACAGGGCGAAGATGGTGCCGGGGGCCACCACGTAGTGGAAGTGGCCGATCACGTAGTAGGTGTCGTGCAGGTGCAGGTCGGGCGCGGAGAGGCCTAGCGGCAGGCCCGTCAGCCCCCCGATGCCGAACATCGGCAGGAAGGCCAGCGCGAACAGCATCGGCACGTTGTAGCGGATGGACCCGCCGTACAGCGTGATGAAGAACGCCGACAGGATGACCACCGACGGCACCGAGATGATCATCGTCGTGGTCTGGAAGAAGGCGCTCATCGTCGTGCCCATGCCGGTCAGGAACATGTGGTGCGCCCACACGATGAAAGACATGAACCCGAGGAAGATGACCGACGCCACCAGCACGCGGTAGCCCCACAGCGGCTTCCGGGTGTTGTTGGCCAGGACCTCCGCCACGATGCCCATCGCCGGCAGGATCAGGACGTAGACCTCGGGATGGGCCAGGAACCAGAACAGGTGCTGCCAGAGCAGCGGGCTTCCGCCGCCGCTGATGTCGAGGGGGCCCTCGGTGGTGACGAGCCCGCTCGGCATGAAGAAGCTGGTCTCGGCCACCCGGTCCATGAGCTGCAGGATGCCCGCGACCTCGAGGGGCGGGAACGCCAGCAGGAGCAGGAACGAGGTGACGAGCTGCGCCCACACGAAGAACGGCAGGCGCGTGAAGCTCAGCCCGGGGGCCCGGAGCTGGAACGTGGTGACGATGAAGTTGATCGAGCCCAGAAGCGACGAGGTGATCAGGAAGATCATCCCGACGAGCCACCAGGTCTGTCCCTCGAGGGCGATGACCGACAGCGGGGCGTAGGAGGTCCAGCCCGAGTTGGCGGCGCCGCCGGGCACGAAGAAGCTGGCGAACATGACCACGCCGCCCAGGAAGAACGCCCAGTAGCTGGCCATGTTCAGCCGCGGGAACGCCATGTCGGGGGCGCCGATCTGCAGCGGCAGCACGTAGTTGCCGAATCCGCCGACGGCGAGGGGGACGACCCCCATGAACACCATGATAGTGCCGTGCATGGCCCCGAGCTGGTTGTAGAACTCGGGCAGCATGATGCCGCCCGGCGCGTTCGCCTGCCCGAGGAAGTTGCCGATGAACGGGATGGGGGCGCCCGGATAGGCGAGCTGCCACCGCATCACCATCATCAGCGAGAAGCCGAACAGCAGGAACAGCATCGCGGTGATCGCATACTGGATGCCGATCACCTTGTGGTCGACCGAGAAGACGTACGCCCGCAGAAAGCTGAGCTCGTGCTCGTCGTGGGCATGGCCGGCATGCCCGGCTGGCGAGACATGTTCGGCGGTGGTCACGTTCTCCAACGTCGTGACTCCTTTCTGGACCTGCCTGCGATCCGGTCGCCGCCGCGGCGGACGGGCGCGGGTCCGGACGTGAGGCAGTGACGTGACCGGCGTCGCCTGTCCGCGCACCCGGCGCGGGCGGCCTCGCGATTCCCGTCGTGATTCGCCTCTGGGCGACAGCGGTGTACGACGCCGGACCGGCTTCAGCCGGCCCACGTGGTTCGGTTCACGATTGTTGCCGCCCGCGCAATTCTATCGGCGCCGCCCCGGCCTTGCAACCCTGGCCGCCGCCGCCCGTCGCGGCGCCCGCCGGGCGGCTTCCGGGCCGTCGCCGGGCCGGCGGGTATACTCTGTGAGGCCGACGCCCATGACTCCGCAGACTGACGACGCGCCGCGCGTGCTCGACACCCGCGGGGACGAGTCCTTCGCCGCCACCTACGTCGCGGTGGTGGTCGTCGAGGCTTTCGTGCTCGCGGCGCTGTGGCTGTTCTCGCGGCATTTCTCGGGCTGAAGAAGTCTGCGCGGTAGACGCGGTCTCCTGGACGGTCGGTCGGGCGCGCGGCGGCGGCGCCGGCGACAGATTGGCGGAGCCACGCGGTCGTCCGGGGCGGGCCAGCCTGTCGGGCGGCGGCGCCGCTGGGCACGAGAGCCTCGACCGGCGATTCGCGGGTCAGGAGCACGGGCCACAGGAACGGCGCCATCCCATGCATCCCATCGACTGGATCATCATCGGCGGCTACCTCGCGTGGGTCCTGTACGACGGGGTGAGGCGGTCCCGGGGCACCGACGCGGTCGAGGGGTACTTCCTCGCGGGCCGGTCGCTCCCGTGGTGGGCGGTCGGGCTGTCGGTCATGGCCACCCAGATGAGCGCCATCACCCTGGTCGGCACCACCGGCCAGGGCTACGCCGACGGCCTGCGGTTGGTGCAGATGTACTTCGGCCTGCCCCTCGCGATGATCCTCCTGTCGGTGACGCTCGTCCCGTTCCTCTACCGGGCCCGGGTGTTCACCGCCTACGAGTACCTCGAGCGCCGCTTCGACCGGAAGACTCGGGCCCTCACGAGCCTGATCTTCCTGGTGTCACGGGGGCTCGCGGTGGGGGTGATCATCTCCGCCCCGGCGGTGGTGCTCTCGGTGGTGCTGGGGTGGAACCTGACCCTCACCGCCCTCGCCATCGGGGTGCCGACGACCTGCTACACGATGCTGGGCGGGGTGCAGGCGGTGGCGTGGGCCGACGTCAAGCAGATGGTCATCATCGTGGGCGGCCTCCTCGCGGTGGTCGCGGCCCTCGTTCTCGGGTTGCCCGGCGGGGTCGGCCTCGGCGACGCGATGCATCTCGCGGGGGCGGCGGAACGGCTCACCGCGATCGACTTTTCCCTCGACCTGAACGAGACCTACACCTTCTGGTCGGGCATGCTGGGCGGGCTCTTCCTCATGCTCGGGTACTTCGGGTGCGACCAGAGCCAGGTGCAGCGCCACCTGACCGCCGACTCGGTCGACGCCGCCCGCCGGTCGCTGCTGATGAGCGCGTACTGGAAGATTCCCCTGCAGGCGCTGATCCTGCTGACCGGCGTGCTGGTGTTCGTGTTCCACCTGTTCAACCCGGCGCCGATGCTCTTCCACCCCGTGCGTGACGCGACGGTGCGCGCCGGCGACCGGGCGGCCGAGTACGCGGGGCTGGAGGTCGAGTACGAGGAGGCGTTCGCCGCGCGCCGGGCCGCTGCCGACGAGGTGCTCGCCGCGCGCCGGGCCGGCGGCGCGGCGGCCGTCGCCGAAGCGAGGACGGCGTTCGCGGCCAGCCAGCAGCGGGTCGGGGCGGTTCGCGGCCGGGCGGCGGGCCTGGTGGAGGAGGCCACCGGCGAGGAGTATGCCGACGTCAACTACGTGTTCCCCACGTTCATCATCACCCACCTGCCGGTGGGGCTCGTGGGCCTGCTCATCGCGGCCATCTTCGCGGCCGCGATGTCGAGCGCGGCGGCCGAGCTGGCCGCGCTCTCCACCACGAGCGTCATCGACTTCTACCGGCGGTACCTGAACACCGGGGCGACGGACCGCCACTACCTGCGGGTGTCGAAGCTCGCCACCGCCCTGTGGGGCGTGGTGGCCACCGTCTTCGCGGTGTTCGCGGCCAACCTCGGGTCGCTGATCGAGGTCGTCAACCAGGTCGGCTCCTACTTCTACGGGTCGCTCCTGGGGGTGTTCGTGCTCGCCGTCGGGTTCCGCCGGGCCACCGCCGACGGCGCCTTCGTCGGCCTTTTCGCGGGCATGGCGTCGGTGGCCCTCGTCGAGAGCGCGGCCGATGTGTCGTTCCTCTGGAACAACGTCATCGGCACCGTCGCGGTGGTCGTCGTCGGCCTCGCCGTGAGCTGGCTCCGGCCCGGGAGCCGCCGCGGATCCACGGCGCCGGCGCCCGGCGGGTCGGTTGCGCGGTAGGCGGAGCCCTCCGCGCGCCGGATGTGCAGGCGGAAGACGACACCGTGCCCTCGGGCAATGGCTCTCCGGCGTCCAGGCGCTGCGGCCACCGGCGTTGTCGGCCGGTCGCGCGCCGTGATATGTTGTTGATATATACGACCGTTCTGGTCGGCAATCCGATTCGACACTTGTCGGTCGTGATTGACGGACCGTCGGCGGGCTCGTGGCCATCGGACCGGCCGCGCGTCTGCGGCTCGCCCGAACGCCGTCGGTCACGGACTCCGGGCAAGGGAGCGTCATGAGCACCGCGATCCAGACCGTCGAAGAGCTGGCGAAACAGGAATACAAGTACGGGTTCGTCACCGACGTCGAAACCGACGCCATCCCGGTCGGCCTGAACGAGGAGGTCATCGAGCTGATCTCGGCCAAGAAGGCCGAGCCGAGATGGCTGCTCGACTGGCGCCTCGCCGCGTTCCGGGTCTGGTCGAAGATGACCGAGCCGACGTGGCACAACGTGCGCTATCCGCCCGTCGACTATCAGGCCATCAGCTACTACGCGGCCCCCAAGAAGAAGCCGCAGCTCCAGAGCCTCGACGAGGTCGACCCCGAAATCCGGGCCACCTTCGACAAGCTCGGCATTTCGCTCGACGAGCAGAAGCGCCTGTCCGGCGTCGCCGTCGACGCCGTTTTCGACAGCGTCTCGGTCGCCACCACGTTCAAGGACACGCTGGCCGACCTCGGCATCATCTTCTGCTCGTTCTCCGAGGCGGTGCGCGACCATCCCGAGCTGGTGCGCAAGTACCTGGGCACCGTCGTGCCGCACACCGACAACTTCTTCGCCGCCCTCAACTCGGCCGTGTTCAGCGACGGGTCGTTCGCCTACATCCCCAGGGGCGTGAAGTGCCCGATGGAGCTGTCGACGTACTTCCGCATCAACGCCGCCAACACCGGCCAGTTCGAGCGGACCCTGCTGGTCGCCGACGAGGGCGCCGAGGTGAGCTACCTCGAGGGCTGCACCGCCCCGCAGCGCGACGAGAACCAGCTCCACGCCGCGGTGGTCGAGCTGGTGGCCCTCGACGACGCCACCATCAAGTACTCGACGGTGCAGAACTGGTACCCCGGCGACAAGGACGGCAAGGGCGGCATCTACAACTTCGTGACCAAGCGGGGCAAGGCGCTCGCCAACGCCAAGGTCACGTGGACCCAGGTCGAGACCGGCTCCGCCATCACCTGGAAGTACCCGAGCTGCATCCTCCAGGGCGACAACGCCGTCGGCGAGTTCTACTCGGTGGCGGTGACCAACAACCGCCAGCAGGCGGACACCGGGACGAAGATGGTGCACCTGGGCCGGAACACCCGCAGCACCATCGTGTCGAAGGGCATCTCGGCCGGGTACGGCCAGAACACCTACCGGGGCCTCGTGCGCATCGGCAAGGGGGCGCGCGGCGCCCGCAACTTCTCGCAGTGCGACTCGCTCCTCATCGGCGACCGCTGCGGGGCGCACACCTTCCCGTATCTGGAGGTGAAGAACACCTCGTCGCAGGTGGAGCACGAGGCGTCGACGTCGAAGATCGGCGAGGACCAGATCTTCTACTGCCGCCAGCGCGGCCTGTCGACCGAGGACGCCGTCAACCTCATCGTCAACGGGTTCTGCAAGGAGGTCTTCCGCGAGCTGCCGATGGAGTTCGCGGTCGAGGCCCAGAAGCTGCTGAGCGTCAGCCTCGAAGGCAGCGTCGGCTAGGCGTCGGTCGGGCGGCGAGCGAGTCCACCGGCGGCGATTGGCGGCCCGGGAGCCTTGCGCCGCAGAACCGCCCGGCGCGGACGTGAAGCGGGGAGAAGTTGGACGGGAAACCGATGCTCGAGATTCGCAATCTGCAGGCGAAGGCCGGAGACCGCTCGATTCTGAACGGGATCGACTTGGCGGTGGGCCCCGGCGAGGTTCACGCCATCATGGGGCCGAACGGCTCCGGCAAGAGCACCCTGGCGGGGGCGCTGGCCGGTCGCGACGGCGTGGAAGTCACGGGCGGGTCGGCGACGTTCAAGGGGCAGGACCTGCTCGACCTCGAGCCCGAGGAGCGGGCTCGCGAGGGCCTCTTCCTGGCGTTCCAGTACCCCGTCGAGATTCCCGGCGTCAACAACGCGTACCTCCTCAAGGCGGCCCTGAATGAGGTGCGGAAACACCGGGGGCAGCCCGAGCTCGACGCGATGGACTTCATGACCCTGATCCGGAAGCGCATGTCGCTGCTGGACATGGACGACGCCCTGCTGAACCGTCCCGTCAACGACGGGTTCTCCGGGGGCGAGAAGAAGCGGAACGAGATCTTCCAGCTCGCGGTGCTCGAGCCCACCCTGGCGATTCTCGATGAGACCGACTCGGGGCTCGACATCGACGCCCTCAAGACCGTCGCCGGGGGGGTCAACGCCATGCGGAGCCCCGAGCGCTCCATGGTCGTGGTGACCCATTACCAGCGGCTGCTGCACTACATCGTCCCCGACTTCGTGCACGTCCTCTACCGGGGGCGTATCGTGAAGTCGGGCGGCAAGGATCTCGCCCTCGAGCTCGAGGAGAAAGGCTACGGCTGGCTCGACGCCGAGCCGGCGGCGGCGACGGCGTAGCCCGGCCCGGCGCGAACCGGAACGTCTCATGCCCCAGATCGCCACCGGCGCCGACAGCTACGCCGACCAGTTCGCGGCCCTGAAGGGGGCGGTCCCGCCCGCCGGTCCGCTGGGATCGTTGCGCGACGACGCGTTCCGCTGCTTCGACCGGCTCGGGTTCCCCACCACCCGGCTCGAAGAGTGGCGGTTCACCAACATCGCCCCCATCGTCGGCACCCCGTTCCAGGTGGCGGGCGCCGCGGCCGCGTCAGGCCGCGAGGTCGTCGACGCCGTGCGTCCCCCGGGGCCGGGCGGTCCCGAGCTGGCGTTCGTGAACGGACGCTTCGCGCCGGACCTGTCGGACGTCTCCGGCCTGCCCCCGGGAGTCAGGGTGCGCAGTCTCGCGGCGCTTTCCGGCGGCGGGGCGGAGGGTCTCGACGCCGTCGCCCCGTACCTCGGGCGCCTCGCACGGTTCGAGAGGCACGCGTTCGTCGCCCTCAACACCGCCTTCCTCGCGGACGGCGCGGTCATCGAGGTGGATGGCGGCGTGGTGCTCGATCGCCCCATTCACCTGCTGTTCGCGTCGTCGAGTTCCGCGGCGCCGGTGCTCAGCCAGCCGCGGGTGCTGCTCGCGGTCGGGGCGAGCAGCGAGGTCCGGGTGGTCGAGAGCCACGCCGGGGTCGGGGACACCCCGTATCTGAGCAATTCGGTGACGGAGGTCGCGGTCGCCGAGAACGCGGTCGTGGACCACTACATGGTGGTGCGCGAGGCCGCCGCCGCATACCACGTGGGCAGCCTCGCGGTCCGGATCGGCCGCGCCGGCAACTTCTCGTCCCACGCCATCACTGCGGGCGGGGCCATCGTGCGGAACGAGGCCGGCGTCGTTCTCGGCGGGGAAGGCGGCGAGTGCACGTTGAACGGGCTGTACCTCGCCAACGGCCGTCAGCTCGTCGACAACCAGACCACCATCGACCACGCCATGCCCCATTGCGACAGCCACGAGCTGTACAAGGGCATTCTCGACGGGCGGAGCCGCGCCGTGTTCAACGGCAAGATCATCGTCCGGCTCGATGCCCAGAAGACCGACGCCAAGCAGTCGAACAAGGCGCTGCTGCTGTCCGAGGACGCGCAGATCACCACCAAGCCGCAGCTCGAGATCTTCGCCGACGACGTGAAGTGCACCCACGGGGCCACCGTCGGCCAGCTCGATGCGGACGCGCTGTTCTACCTGCGGTCGCGCGCCCTGTCGGAGGCGCAGGCGCGGCAGCTTCTCATCCATGCGTTTGCGGCCGACCTGCTCGGCCACATCAAGGTCGAGGCGATTCGCCGTCAGCTCGACGCGCTGCTGCTGGAGCGGCTCCCGATGAACGGCGTCGGATGACGCGGCGCCCGGACCGAGGACGGCGTGGCGGCGGTGGAGGCCGGCGGCGATGCCGGCTCGAGGGTTTCCGCCGAATCGAGGTCCGAAGTGATCCGCCGCCGGGTCGATGCGCTGTCGCTCGATCGTGCGCCGGTGAGCGTCGGATGACGGCGGCGGCGCGGACAGGCGTGGCGGTGGAGGCCGGCGATGCCGGCTCGAGGTGTCGATGACCAGCATGACCGCAACGGAGCCGTCCGTGCTCGATGTGGCCGGCCTCCGTGCGCAGTTCCCGATACTCGCGCAGACCGTCGGCGGCAAGCCCCTGGTCTATCTCGACAACGCCGCCACGACCCAGAAGCCGCGGCCGGTGCTCGACACGCTGGCGCGGTACTACGCGGCCGGCAACGCCAACATCCACCGCGGCGTGTACGCGCTCAGCCAGGAGGCGACCGAGGCCTACGAGGGGGCGCGCGGCAAGGTGGCGGCCTTCCTGAACGCGGCCGAGCCGGCCGAGATCGTCTTCACCCGCAACGCCACCGAGGGCATCAACCTCGTCGCCCAGACGTTCGGCCGCAGCCGCATCGGGGCCGGCGACGAGGTGGTGATCTCGGGCATGGAGCACCACTCGAACATCGTGCCGTGGCAGATCGTGTGCGAGGAGAAGGGCGCCCGGCTGCGGGTGGCGCCGTTCTCCGACGCGGGCGAGCTGCTCGTCGACGAGCTGGCGGCGCTGCTCGGGCCGCGCACCCGCCTGGTGTCGATCGTGCACATGTCGAACTCGCTGGGCACCGTCAACCCCGTCGCGCGGGTGGTCGATCTGGCCCACCGCCAGGGCATCCCGGTGCTCGTCGACGGCGCCCAGGCCGCGTATCACATGCCCGTCGACGTGCAGGCGATCGGCTGCGACTTCTACGTCGTGACCGGGCACAAGCTGTACGGCCCGACCGGCATCGGGGCCCTCTACGGCCGCCGCGCCCTGCTCGAAGCGATGCCGCCGTACCAGGGCGGCGGCGACATGATCGCCTCGGTGACGTTCGAGCGGACCACCTACAACGAGCTCCCGCACCGGTTCGAGGCGGGCACGCCGCACATCGCGGGCGCCATCGGGCTCGGGGAGGCGGTTGACTTCATCACCGGGGTCGGGTTCGACGCCATCGCGGCCCACGAGCGGCGGCTCCTCGCCTACGCCACCGAGGCGCTGTCCGCGGTGCCCGGGCTGCGCCTCGTCGGGACCGCGGCCGACAAGGCGAGCATCCTGTCGTTCGTGATCGAGGGGGTGCACCCCCACGACATCGGGACCATCGTGGACGCCGAGGGGGTCGCGATTCGCACCGGCCACCATTGCACCCAGCCGGTGATGGACCGGCTCGGGGTACCCGCCACCGCCCGCGCCTCGCTCGCGATGTACAACACCACCACGGAGATCGATCAACTCGTGGCGGCGCTGGCCCGGGTCAGGGAGCTGTTCGGGTAGGGACGGGAGACGGAGACGAGATGTCCGATCTGCGGGACCTGTATCAGCAGGTCATCCTCGACCACAACCGCAGCCCGCGCAACTTCGGGCGGCTCGACGACGCCGACCTCCACGCCGACGGCCACAATCCGCTCTGCGGGGACAAGCTCTCGATCACGCTGAAGCTCGCCGGCGACCGGGTCGCCGACCTGCGCTTCGAGGGCTCCGGCTGCGCCATCTCGAAGGCGTCGGCGTCTCTCATGACGGAGGGCGTCAAGGGGCGGACCGTCGGCGAGATGCGAGAGCTCTTCGACCGTTTCCACCGGCTGGTGACCGATCAGGCGGCGCCGGTCGACGACGCCGACCTGGGGAAGCTGGCGGTGTTCGCCGGGGTCCGCGACTATCCCGCGCGCGTCAAGTGTGCGATCCTGGCGTGGCACACCTTGCGGGCGGCGGTGGACGATCGCCACGAGGTCGTCTCGACGGAGTAGCGGGGTCCGCCTCGCGTGACGCTCCGCATCCAGCCAGGGAGGCAGCGCCAGTGGGAATCTTCAACTTCAATTCGTCGGCCGCAGACGACGCGCCCGCGGGCAGTGTCGGGCAGGCCCCGACGACCCCGGCGGCTGGCGGTGGGCCGGCGGCGACGGCCGCGCCGGACGCCCCCGCGACGGCCCCCCTGGACACCCCGCCGGGGGCTCCCCTGGACGCCCCGGCGGCGGTCCCCCCGCGGCCCATCCTGCCGAGCGAGCCCCCGGCGCCGCCACGGGCCGTCGCCCACGATCCGATCGAGCCCGACCCCCTGAAGACGCTCGAGCTCAAACCGAAGCTCATCGAGGCCCTGTCGACCGTCTACGACCCCGAGATCCCCGTCAACATCTACGAGCTGGGGCTCATCTACGACGTCGACGTGAACGCCGACGGCCTGGTGGGCATCCGCATGACCCTGACCTCGCCGGCGTGCCCCGCCGCGCAGACCCTGCCCGTCGAGGTGAAGGCGAAGGCGAAGGCCGTGCCCGGCGTCAGCGACGCCTGGGTCGACGTCGTCTGGGAGCCGCAGTGGGACATGAACAAGATGTCCGACGCGGCCAAGCTGCAGCTCGGGCTTCTGTAGCCGCGCCGCCGGCCAGACGCGGCGGTGTCCCCGGGCGGGCGCCGGTTGCGCCCCCGCCGGGTTTGGGACAGAATGCCTCCCTGTCCGGTTGTCGTCCCTGCGGCAGGCGTATTCGACCCGATGCGCCGGCAGTTCCGTTGCGGGTCCGTGCGCCTCGGTCGGGCCGCTCGTGGTCTTCTCGTTCGTGGGCGAAAGGAGTGCGGACTCATGAAGAGGTGGAAGTACCTTCTGATCGCATCGTGCGTCCTGTTCGTCGGCTGCGGGCCGGCAACGCCCGAGCTGGGGCTCCTCGAGGAAGCGGCCGAGGCGATGGGGAGTCTCCGCGGCGTCAGCGAGACGACCGGCATGATCCTCGAGGGGTCGGGGCGGACGTACCGTCTCGGCCAGAACCAGACCCCGCGGGCCGACCTGCCGTACTACGAGATCGAGAACTACCGCCTGGCCGTCGACTTTGCCAACCAGCGGTGGCAGTTGCGGCAGGACCGCACCACCACGTTCTTCACCGGCAACCCCCTCTACGGGGTGCGGCAGACCTTCGGCCTCGACGGCGATGTCGCCTACGACGAGGGGGACGACGGGATGGTGCAGGCGTCAGACCGGGTGGCGTCCCAGCGCTGGGCCGAGATGTACCACAACCCCGTCGGCATCGTGCTGCTCGGGCTCGACGAGACCTCGACGGCGAGCAACCTGCGCGACGAGGGCGGAGATCACGTCGTCGACATCGTGGCCGCCAACGGTACCCAGTTCACCCTCTACGTCGATGCGGACTCCCTGCATCCCAGCCGGGTCGTCTCCGCCCGTTACCACCCGATGCTGGGCGACGTCACCTACGAGACCATCTTCGATGACTATGCCGAGAGCGGTGGCCTGGGCGGGTTCCAGGCGCGGCTGGTGCTGCCCCGGCAGTACACCACCAATCTCGACCAGTACACGATTGCCGAGTACCGCGTGACCAGCGACACTCAGACCGCGGTCGGCGACCTGTCGGTCTCGGCCGCCCCGTCGCCGTCGGGTGAGGTGGTGGTCGAGTCGGAGGAGGTGGCCAACGGGGTCTGGCACCTGAGGGGCGGCTCGCACCACAGCGCCGTCGTCGAGTTCGACGATTTCCTCGCCCTCATCGAGGCGCCCCAGAGCGAGGCCCGCACCCTGGCCGTCATCGAGCACGCGCGCGGGCTGCAGTCGGAGAAACCGCTGCAGTACGTGGTGAACACTCATCACCACTTCGACCACGCCATGGGCATCCGCGCCGCCGTCTCCGAGGGGCTGACCGTGATCACCCACGAGATCAACGCGCCGTTCTTCGAGGACATCGTGGCCCGGCAGCACACGATAGAGCAGGACGCTTTGGCCCGGAACCCGCAGCCGCTCAACATCGAGACGGTGGTCGGCGACGACGTCTACGAGCTCGGGGGCGGCGGCCGCCGCAGCCGCACCATGCAGATCTCGCGCATCGTGGGCGACCAGCACAGCGACGGCATCGTGATGGCGTATCTGCCGGCGACCCGCGAGCGGATCCTGTTCCAGGTGGACGCCTTCTCGCCGGGGGCGGCGGCGGCGCCGTTCGCGGCCGCCCTGCTCGAGAACATCCAGGAGAAGCGGCTCCGCATCAACACCATCGTGCCGCTGCACGGCCCCGGCACCGCCACCCTCGACGATCTCGAGGAGGCGGTGGAGCAGGAGGGACGACGTTAGAGCGGCGATCGCGAGTTGACGCAGCAGCGAAGTAGCCGCTGCTGGCAGCGGCGCGTGAGCGTCCCGGTCGGTGAGCGGGCCGTGATGACGGCCCGCTCCGCCCGCGTCGGCTTCACCGGCCGCGCCGGCTCCCGGCTCTCCGCCGGGGGGCGGCGCGGTCTGGTTCGTCACGCCATCGCATCCGTTCGTCCTTTCGCCCGCAGACTTTCCATGTCGACGCCCACACCGCTGCGGGATCGTGTACGCGTCTTCGCGCCCGCCACCCTGTCCAACCTCGGACCCGGCTTCGATGTGCTCGGGCTCGCCATCGAGGAGCCGGGCGACCTCGTTGACGCCCAGTGGTCGGACCGGCCGGGGGTCGAGATCGCCGGCATGCGGGGTAACGCGGAGGAGCTGACGACCGACCCGACCCGGAACGTCGTGGGCATCGCCGCCTCGGCCGCCCTCCGCCTGGCCGACGCCGACGCCGGTGCGTCTCGGCCGCCCGGCGTCCGGCTCTGGCTGGACAAGCGCATGCCGCTGGCGAGCGGGCTCGGCAGCTCGGCCGCGAGCAGCGTCGCGGGGGCCCTCGCGGTGAGCGAGCTGCTCGGGGGGACCCTCGATCGGAACCAGCTCATCGCCTGCGCCCTCGAAGGCGAGCGCGCGGTGTCGGGTGGGGTCCACGCCGACAACGTCGCGCCCTGCGTGACCGGCGGGTTCGTCCTGATTCGCAGCTACGACCCGATAGAGCTCCTCTCGCTGCCGGTCCCCGATGCCCTGCGCGTCGCCGTCGTGCACCCGCACACCGCGGTCTCGACGGCCGAGGCCCGGCGGCTCGTGGCCGAGCGCCGTTTCGCCATCGGGGACGCGGTGGCCAACCTCGGCCAGCTCGCGGCGATGATCACCGCCCTCCACCGGTCGGACCTGGCGCTGCTGGGGCGGTCGATCAGCGATGCCCTCGTCGAGCCCGTCCGTGCGCCGCTCGTTCCGGGGTTCGTCGAGGTCAAGCGAGCCGCCCTCGAGGCGGGGGCGCTCGGATGCTCGCTGTCCGGGTCGGGCCCGTCGGTGTTCGCGTTCGCCGCCTCCGACGACGAGGCCCGGATGCTGGCCGCCCGCATGGCCGAGCGGTTCCGCGACGCGGCGGGCCTGGCGTGCGACACCTTCGCCGGCCGGGTGAACGTGCGCGGCGCCCGTCGCGTGGACGACGACGCGTGAGGGCGCCGGGCTTGGGTGCGGTCACGCTTCATCGGTCCGCGAGCGCTCAGGCGCGCCTCGCCGCCGCCCACCGTTTCGTCGAGGGGCTGCCGCCGGGGTCCGAGGCCCTCGTGGTCGGCGCCGCCCGCGACGCCGTGGACGACTTCGTCCGCGAGAACGCGGCCCGCGGCCGGGCCACGTTCGGGCTCCACCGCTTCAGCCTGCGCCGGCTCGCGACGCGTATCGCGGCGCCGCGCCTCGCCGGCCGCGGGCTGGCCCCGGCCACGCGGCTCGGCGCGGAGGCGGTCGCGGCCCGCGCCGTCTTCGAGGAGGCGGAGCACGGCGCGCTCTCGTACCTCGCGCCGATCGCGGGACTGCGCAGCTTCGGCCGGACCTTGGCGTCGACCCTCGAGGACGTGCGCCTCGCCGGCGTCGAGCCCGAGGCCCTGTCGGCCTGCGGCAGGGTCGGGGGCGACCTCGAGGCGCTGTCGCAGGAGTACGCACGGCAGCTCGGTGAGGCCCGTCTCGTCGATATTCCCGAGCTGTACCGGCTGGCGACGGCGGTGGTCACGGCCAGCGACCCCGTCGACGTGCCGCTCGACGCGCCCGTCGTCCTGCTGGACGTGCCGGTTCACGACCGCGCCGCGCACGGCTTCGTCGCGGCCCTGGCCGGCCGCTCGACGCGGCTGCTCGCGACCGTCCCCCGGGGAGACGACCGGACGTGGGCCGCGCTCTCCGCGTTCCCGCGCTCGGAGAAGGCGCCGCAGGACGGTCCGGCCGGCGACGGCGCGCTGGCGAGGGTGCGCGACCGGCTCTTCCAGCCGATCGCGGCGTCGGCGCCGGAGGCCGCCGGCGACGAGGTCTCGCTCTTCTCCGCGCCGGGGGAGTCCCGCGAGTGCGTGGAGATCGCCCGGCTGGTGCAGAAGGAGGCTGCGGCCGGCGTGCGCTTCGACCGGATGGCGGTGGTGCTGCGGTCGCCGCAGGTCTACGGCCCGTTGCTCGAGACCGCCCTGCGGCGGGCCGGCATCGACGCCTGGTTCGTGCGCGGCACCCGGGCTCCGGATCCGGCCGGCCGCGCATTCCTCGCGTTGCTCGCGTGCGCGGCCGAGCAGTTGTCTGCGCGCCGGTTCTCGGAGTACCTCTCCCTGGGGCAGGTGCCGCGGCCCGATCCGGAGGGCGCGCCCCCTGCCGACCGCGCGCGCTGGGTGCCGCCCGCCGAGGCCGAACACGTGCTGCCGGCGCCCGCCCTGCCGGTGCAGGGGTCGCTGTTCGACGTCGCCGACCGCGATCCGGACCACGCCGGCGCGGGTCCCAGCGATGCGCCCGACACCGATGACGGCATCGCAGCCGCCATCCGCAGCGACGTCGAGGCGGCCCCGGGTCCCGGCGATGCGCCCGACACCGATGACCGCCCGGTGGTCGAGGGGACGCTGCGGGCGCCCTGGCGCTGGGACCGGCTGCTCGTCGACGCGGCGGTCATCGGCGGCCGCGACCGCTGGGCCCGCCGGCTGACGGGGCTCGAGCGCGAGCTCCGCCTGCGCCTCGACGAGTGCGCCGCCGACGATCCGGAGTCGCCTCGGGCGAAACGGATCGAGCGCGACCTGATCGGTCTCGAGCATCTGCGCCGCTTCGCGCTGCCGGTGATGGACCTGCTCGGCGCGTTTCCGCGCGAGGCCCCCTGGGGTGACTGGCTCGACCGGCTCGAGGCCCTGGCCCCGATGGTCCTGCGCCGGCCGGACCGTGTGCTCGCGACCCTCGGCGAGCTCCGTCCGATGGCCGGGGTCGGCCCCGTCTCGCTGACCGAGGTGCAGGACGTGCTGGCGGAACGGCTCACCGAACTGCAGGCGGAGCCGCCCCGCCGCCGCTACGGCCGGGTCTTCGTGGGCGGACCGGATCACTTGCGGGGCCGCGCCTTCGACGTCGTCTTCGTGCCCGGGCTGGCCGAGCGGATGTTCCCGCAGAAGCCCCGGCAGGACCCCATCCTCCTCGACCATCTCCGCGCACGGCTGAACGCGCCCGACGCGCCCGGGAACGGCGCCCCGGCGGCTCCGCCTTCCGCCCGACCAACCCCGCCGGCGTCCGCGCCGTCCGACGGCGCGGACGCCGATCCCCTGGGCCTCCCCGTGCTCGACGATCGCGCGGCCCGGGAACGGCTGCTGCTGCGCCTCGCCGTCGGCGCCGCCACCCGCCGTCTCCATCTGTCGTACTCCCGCCTCGAGCTCGGCGGGTCGCGCCCGCGGGTGCCGTCGTTCTATGCCCTCGACCTGGAGCGCGCCCGCACCGGCCGGGTGCTCGACTTCCGAATCACCGAGCGCGAGGCGTCCGAGCGCGTGCAGTCGCGGCTGGCGTGGCCGGCCCCGTTGGATCCCGACGACGCCATCGACGACACCGAGCACGATCTCGCCGTCCTCGGGCCGCTGCTGCGGCAGCAGGGGGGGGCCGAGCCGAGGGGGCGGGCCCGGTACCTGCTGGCCCTGGAGCCGGCCCTGCGCCGGTCGCTGCTCGCGCGCTGGGTGCGCTGGCGGCGGGGAGCCTGGAGCCGCTTCGATGGCATCTACCGGCCGGACGCGGGGGCGCGGGCGGCCCTCGACGCCCACCGGCTGACGGCGCGGCCCTACTCGGTGACGGCGCTGCAGCGGTTCGCGGTCTGCCCCTATCAGTTCCTGCTGGCCGCCGTCTATCGCCTGCAGCCGCGGGAGGAGATTGCGCCGCTGGAGCGGCTCGACCCGCTGACGCGCGGGCGGATGTTCCACGAGGCGCAGGCCGAGACGGTGCGCCGGCTCGAGGCCCGCCGACTGCTGCCGGTGATCCGGGCCAGGCTCGCCGAGGCCTGGGCCCTCCTCGACGAGACTCTCGACGGCCTCGCCGCCCGCTACCGCGACGACCTCGCGCCGGCCATCGACCGGGTGTGGACGGACGAGGTCGAGAAGCTGCGCGTCGATCTGAAGGGCTGGCTGCAGGCGGTGGCGGACGAGGACGGCGAGTGGGCGCCGATTCGGGCCGAGCTCGGGTTCGGGTTCGCGCCGGGCTCGGGGCGCGACCGCCGCAGCTCGAGCGATCCGGTGCTGATCGACGGCGCGTGGAAGCTCCACGGGGTCGTCGACCTCGTCGAGGCGCGGGCGCGGCCGACGGCGGCCGGCGAGCTGCGGGTGACCGACCACAAGACGGGGCGGAACCGAACCGCGGAACGGATGGTGGTGGGGCACGGCGAAGTGCTGCAGCCGGTGCTCTACGGGCTCGCCGTCGAGCAGGCGCTCGGGCGCCCCGTCGAATCGTCGCGGCTCTTCTACGCCACCCTGGCGGGAGACTTCGACACGCGGTCGGTGCCCCTCGACGACACCGCGCGGCGCCATGGCGCCGAGGTGCTCTCGATCGTCGACAGGGCCGTCGAGGACGGGGTCATCCTGCCGGCGCCGCGTCGGCAGGCGTGCGACTGGTGCGACTACCGCGTGGTGTGCGGACCCTGGGAGGAGGTTCGCGCGCGGCGCAAGGACGACACGAAGCTGGCCGACCTGCAGGCGTTGCGGAGACTGCCGTAGCCTGCGGACACCGTTGCAGAGGACGAGCCGCCGCCCCGCGGGCCAGGAGTCATGACGGAACCCGAGCTGGTCGACGCGGCGGCGCGCGAGCGCATCCGGCATTCGCTCGACGAGAGCCTTCTCGTCGAGGCGGCGGCCGGCACCGGCAAGACGTCGGAGCTGGTGACCCGCATCGTCAACGTGCTGGCGACGGGCGCGGCCGAGGTCAGCCAGATCCTCGCGGTGACGTTCACCGAGAAGGCGGCCGGCGAGCTGAAGCTGCGTCTGCGGGAGGGGCTCGAGCGCGCGCGCCACGCACCGGGGCCCGGCCTCGCTCCCGCCGGGGGGGGCGCCCGCGGCCGCGACAACGTCGAGCACGCCATCGCCCACCTCGAGGAGGCCCAGGTCAGCACCATCCACGGGTTCTGCGCCGACCTGCTGCGCGAGCGCCCGGTGGAGGCGGAGATCGACCCGCGGTTCGAGGTGCTGGCGGAATCGGAGCCGGTCTTCGGGCAGGCGTTCGATGCGTGGCTCCAGGACGCGCTGACCGACCCTCCGGAGGGGCTGCGGCGCGCGTTGAGCCGCCGGTCGTCGGGGGGCTTCCGCGAGCCGGGGGCGAAGGAGGCGCCCTCCGGGCGGCTCCTGGCCGCGGCCGCGAGCCTCGCCGAGTGGCGCGACTTCCAGGCCCCGTGGCGCCGCGAGCGGTTCGATCGGCGCGCGGTCATCGATCGCATCGTCACCGACCTCGTCGATTTCGCCGAGCTCGCGGAGCGGGCGGCGAACCGCGGCGACAACCTCTACCGGGACGTGCGCCCGGCCCTGCTGCTGGCGCGCGAGATCCGGAAGCGCGACGAGCTGCGGGCGGCCCGCCGGGACTACGACGCCATCGAGGCGGATCTGGTCGAGCTGGCCGGGAACCACAAGTTCACCAACCCCCGGAGGGGTTCGGGGACCCGGTACGGCGAGGACGTCGCGCGCGAGACGGTGCTCGAGCAGCACCGCGGGATCGTGGACGTGCTGAAGAACTTCCGGCGGGTCGCCGACGCGCATCTCGCCGCGCTGCTGCGGGACGAGCTGCAGGGGCCGATCGCCGCCTTCGAAGCGCTGAAGCGCGAAGGGGGCCGGCTCGACTTCGTCGACCTCCTCATCGAGGCCCGCAAGCTCGTGCGGGACAACGACGGGGTCCGCGCCGACTTCCAGCGTCGGTTCACGCGCATCTTCGTCGACGAGTTCCAGGACACGGACCCCCTGCAGGCCGAGATCCTGCTGCTGCTGGCCGCCGACGACCCGGCCGAGCGCGACTGGCGCCGGGTCCGGCCGGCGGCCGGGAAGCTCTTCATCGTGGGCGATCCCAAGCAGTCGATCTACCGGTTCCGCCGGGCGGATGTCGGCGTGTACTGGGAGGTGAAGCGCCAGTTGGCGGCGGCCGGGGCGCCGGTCCTCCAACTGACCACCAGCTTTCGCGCCGTGTCCGGCATCCAGCGCCTCGTGAACCGGGCCTTCGCGCCGTTGATGTCTGGTTCGGGAGGGTCGGGGCCGCGGCAGGCCGACGACGTGGCGCGTCCCTCGCCGTCGGCCGGCCATGGCGTCTCGGCCGACGGCGGGTCGGGGCCGCAGCAGGCCGACTACGTGCCGCTGTCTCCGCACCGGGGCGGCCAGGGCCGACAGCCCGCCGTCGTCGTGCTGCCGGTCCCGCGCCCCTACGGTCTGCACCGGGTCACCGCCGCCGCCATCGAGCGCTCGCTGCCCGACGCGGTCGGCGCGTTCATCCGGTGGCTCGTCGACGAGAGCGGCTGGCGGGTGACGGAACGCCGGTCGCCGGGGGCGGACGCGGCCGGCGACGGCGCCGTGCCGGTGGCGGCGCGGCACGTGTGCATCCTGTTCCGGCGTTTCGACAGCTTCGGAAAGGACATGACGCGCCCCTACGTCGAGGCCCTCGAGGCGCGCGACCTCCCGCATCTCCTCGTGGGCGGCCGGGGGTTCCACGCCCGAGAGGAAGTGACGACGATGCGCGCGGCCCTCGCCGCGGTCGAGCACCCCGACGACGAGCTCTCGGTGTTCGCCACCCTGCGGGGGTCGCTGTTCGCGGTCGAGGACGCCGCCCTGCTCGAGTACCACCAGCGCTACGGCCGGTTGCACCCCTTTCGGGCGCCGTCGGAGCTGGCCCCCGACGGCGGCGCCGACGCCGGGTTGCGGGAGCGGCTCGGTCCGATCGCCGAGGCCCTGCAGATGCTGCGCGAAGCCCACCAGAGGCGGAACGTCGTGCCGGTCGCGGAGACCGTGGGCCGGCTGCTCGAGGCGACCCGCGCCCACGCCGGCTTCGCCATGCGGCCCGGGGGCGAGCAGGCTCTCGCCAACGTGCTGCTGATCGCCGAGCTCGCGCGTCGTTACGAGTCGGGCGGGGGGCTGTCGTTCCGGGGGTTCGTCGAGCAGCTCGAGAACGAGGCGCTGGCCGGGCAGGCGGGGGAGGCGTCGATCCTGGAGGAGGGGAGCGACGGTGTGCGCATCATGACCGTGCACCGGGCCAAGGGGATCGAGTTCCCGGTGGTGGTCCTCGCCGATCCGACCTGCAAGCTCCACCGGAGAAAGGCGGCGCGTTTCGTCGACACCGCGCGCGGGTTGTGCGCCTTGCGGCTCGCGGGGTGGCCGCCCCTCGACCTCCTCGACCACGAGGCGGAGGAGGTGGAGCGGGACCGTCACGAGGGCGTCCGCCTCGCCTATGTCGCCGCGACCCGCGCCCGCGACCTGCTCGTCGTGCCGGCGGTCGGCGACGGGCCCTACGAGGGCGGATGGCTCGATCCGCTCAACGCCGCCATCTATCCCCCGCCGGCCGAGCGGCGCGATCCGGAGCCGGCTCCGGCCTGCCCGCGGTTCGGCCGCGACAGCGTGCTGGAGCGGCGGGACGAGGAACCCGCCGGCCCCGATACCGTCGCTCCCGGCGGCTACCAGTTCGACGAGAACCCCGGCGGCGCGGTCGTGTCGTTTCCCGCTCCGGGCTCGCCGCCGGCCGGGGCGGGGGCGACCGCGCCTCCGGGGGCCGGGGCGACCGCGCCGCGGGACGGCGACGGCGGGACGTCCGAGACCGGGTACTCGGTGGTGTGGTGGGATCCCCACCTGCTGAAGCTCGACGTCGAAGCCCGTTTCGGCATCCGGCAGGAGGAACTGCTGTCGAAGGACGTTCCCGACGACGTGGTCGAGGCCGACCTCGCCCGTTACCGCGCCTGGCGGCGGCGTCGCGAGGAGACGGTGACCGACGCGGCGGAAGCGAGCATCCGGGTCGTCACCGTGACCGAGCTGGCCCGCCGACAGATCGCCGACGGGTTGCCGGCGCCGGCCCCCGAGCCCGATCTGGTCGAGGTTCACCGCGTCGGCCACCGCCCGGCCGGCGCCCGGTTCGGCGCCCTCGTGCACGCGGTGCTGGCGGCCGTTCCCCTCGACGCGGATCGTGACGGGGTCGAGCAGATCGCCCGACTGCAGGGCCGGCTGCTGGGGGCGTCGGAGAGCGAAGTCGAGGCGGCGTCGGCCTCGGCGGCGGCGGCGTTGGCTCACCCGTTCTTCGATCGCGTCCGGCGGGCCGCGGTGGCGGGAGAGTGCCGCCGCGAGGCGCCGGTGACGGCGCCGGGCGACCGCAACGTGCTCGTCGAGGGCGTCGTCGACCTCGCGTTCCGCGACGGCGACGCCTGGGTCGTCGTCGACTTCAAGACCGACCGCGAGCTCGACGGGGCTCTCGACGTCTACCGCCGTCAGGTGCAGTTGTACGCGGACATGGTGGCCCGGGCGACCGGCTGCCCCGCGCGACCGGTGCTGATGCGCGTCTGAGCGCGGTCCCGCGCCATGTGCACTGAAGTTGTCAACGGCGCTGTCCTTCGCCGCGGAATCGGCGGCGTCACGCCGACATGGCGCGCCCCGCGCCGTCCGAGGCTGGCGGCAAGCGGGGCGGCTCCCGGCCGCGTGGAGCCGAGAGCCGCCCGGTCACCGGTTCAATCGTCCGGCAACCGTCCGGATCAGTCGTTCGCGATGCACAAATAGCCGACCGGGCAACCGGTCCCGAGACAGATCCGGTACCCGAACAGCTCGATGCACCACGAGGAACGCTTACCCGGGTACAGGCCGGCTTCTGCGCCCGACGATGCCCCGATCACCGCTGCGCTGCCCGACATCATCAGCGCAATCATGAACGCCGTCATCAACCGCTTGAGCATGGGCTACCTCCGTGGAAAGAGTGGGTTTCACGGGCGACGCCTCGTCGTGCCCGCCTGGCGGAGACCTGTGCAAGGTGCGGGCCGCCCGCGGTGAGAGGGCCGCAGACCGGAGGCGGAAGGGCTCCCGGGCGGGTGCGCGCGCCGCCGACCGGCGTCGCGACGGCGTCGGACGGCGACCGCGGTTGCCATCGACTCGACGGTTCGGCCCGAGAAACGGTCCCTGCGCGAGGAAGTCGGCGCGGCAACCCGGGTTGCCGGCGAGCGGAGGCTCGTCTCCGCGGCCGCTGTGGTTCGGAGGCGCGGCTCGCCGGGCGGGATGGACAACGCGCCGGTCATCGTTCATCATGCGTTCGCGGTCGGCGATCGCGTCGTGCGGCGGCTCGGCTGCCCCGCCAGTGGTCGGCTGTGGCGGCGCCCTGCGCCCTGCAAGCAGCCCGCGCCGTTCGACGGGGCCGACCGAGCGCCCCGGCCGGGCATGCGCAGGGCAACGCCCGGCCGCGCGTGGCGATTCCGCGGGCGGTCCGCCGGGCGGGGCCGCCGTTCACCCGCCGTTCAGGAGTGGTCGAGTGGGCACGAAGCGACGAACCAGACGACCGCCGGCGAGGCGCCGAGCCACCGTGGGGGCCGCATCGCGGTGGGGGCGGCTCGGCGTCGCGGGGGGGCTGGCGCTGCTCCTCGCCGCGGGCATCGTGTGGTGGCGCGCACCGTCGGCGTCGCAGGCGGCCCCCGCCGAGCGCGTCGCGGCCGCCGAGACGGTTCCCGCCGTCGCGTCCGAACCCGCGGTTCGCCTCCGGCGCGTGCACGTGTTGCGCGAGCTCGCGCACGAGCGGGACGCCTATACGCAGGGGCTCGTGTGGTGGGACGGCGTGCTCTTCGAGAGCACGGGGCGGGAGGGCGAGTCGACCCTGCGCCGGCTCGATCCCCGGACGGGGCGGGTGGAGCAGCGCATCGACATTCCCGCGCAGTATTTCGGCGAGGGCCTGAGCCTCGTCGGCCGGCGGCTCATCATGCTCACGTGGCGGGCGCAGCGCGCGTTCAGCTACGACCGCGACTCGTTCGAGCTGCTCGACACGTACCGCTACCGGGGCGAGGGCTGGGGCCTCTGCTACGACGGCGACCGGCTGGTCATGAGCGACGGCAGCGACCGGCTGACGTTCCGCGACCCCGTGACCTTCGCGCCGATCGGCGAGCAGCGGGTGCGGCTGCGGGGGCAGCCGCTCCACGAGCTCAACGAGCTGGAGTGCGTGGACGGGGCGGTCTACGCCAATGTCTGGCAGACCGACTTCATCGTCCGCATCGACCCCGCGAGCGGCCGGGTCACCGACCAGATCGACGCCGCCGGGCTGCTCGAGGGCCCCGACCGCTTCGGGGCGGAGGTGCTCAACGGCATCGCCTACGACCCCGAGGCCGACACCTTCTACATCACCGGCAAGTGGTGGCCGAAGATGTTCGAAGTGCGTTTCGTCGAGGCGGGGTAGGGCCGGCGGGGGCGGGCGGCCTCGCGCGCGCCCGGTTCGTTCCCGAGCGGCATCGGCGGTCGATGCGACGGGGCGCTCGCCGGGGGTTCCTTGGGGGTGATCCCGGCTGTGCTATGCTGCCCCCGGGCGGCAAAGACGCCGTCGACATCCCGGAGGCTCATGTCTCCGGGATGCGCGCATCGTGACGGGCCTCTTCAACTGGAGCAGTCGAGTGCGGCTACCGGTATTCGCGCGTGCCGGAGTGACGGCGGCGGCCCTGGTCGCCATCGGATGCGGGACCCTGTGGGCGACCGGGCGCCTCGCGCCCCCGGTCCTTCCCGCTGCGGGTCCACCGGCCGCCTTGCAGCAGCCGATCTTCCGGCGCAGCGACATCCGCCGGCCGTCGTTCCGGAACCCCAGCGCCGACGCCCGCGAGTTCTTCTTCACGCGGGCCGTCTACAACAGCGGCTACCGCTGGAGCTCCTGGGCCACCGATTACCCCAAGGCCGACCGCCAGTTCCTGATCATCCTCGATCGTCTGATCGACCTCGACGCCTACGAGGCGGAGAACGCGGTCCGGCTCGACGACCCCAACGTGCGCCGGTTCCCGTTCCTGTACGCCCTCGAGGTCGGGGACATGTACATGAGCGAGGCCGAGGCCCAGGGGCTCCGCGACTACCTGCTCGCGGGCGGGTTCCTCATGATCGACGACTTCTGGGGGACCTGGGAGTGGGCCAACTTCGAGTCCGAGATCCGGCGCGTGCTGCCCGAGCACCCGATCGTCGACATCCCGCTCGATCATCCTATCTTCAACACCGTCTACAACATCGAGGAGATCGTGCAGGTCCCCTCGATCGGCAACGCCCAGGGCGGCCCGACGTGGGAGCGCGACGGCTACGAGCCGCAGGTCAAGGGGATCTTCGATGACGACGGTCGGTTGATGGTCATCATCAACTGGAACACCGACATCGGCGACGCGTGGGAGTGGGCCGAGAGTCCCTACTACCCGCTGCGCTACTCGACCTACGCCATCGAGATCACCATCAACATCATCGTCTACGCGATGAGCCACTGATGTTCGAGTTTCTGTTCAAGTACCGGCCCCTGGCGTTCGAGGAAGGGGTGTTCGCGTTCCGCCCGACCGCGGCGACGTACGTCGCGACGCTCCTGGTCGTGGCGGCGGCCGTGATCACGCTGCGCACCTACCGGCAGGTGCGGGCGAACAGCCGTCCCCTCGACCGCGGCATCCTCACCGGCATCCGGTTCGCCGTCTTCGCCCTGCTCGTGGTCTGCCTGTGGCGGCCGGTGCTGGTGCTGTCGCAGGTCGAGCCGCAGCAGAACTTCCTCGGGGTCCTCGTCGACGACTCGCGCAGCATGCAGATTGCCGACGTCGAGGGCGAGTCGCGGGCCGACGTCATCCGCCGGGCGCTCGGCGACGAGAGCCCGCTGCTCGCCGCCCTCCGGGACCGGTTCGCGGTGCGGCTCTTCGGCTTCTCGTCGGGCGCCGACCGCGTCGGCTCGATGGGCGAGCTGGCCCACGACGGGACGCGGACCGATGTCGGCCAGGCCCTGACCCGGGCCTGGGAGGAGCTCTCCGGCGTGCCGCTGTCCGGCCTCGTGCTCGTCACCGACGGCGCCGACAACGCCGACGGCGCGATCGAGGAGACGCTGCTGCCGCTGCAGGCGGCGGGGGTGCCGGTGTTCACGGTGGGGCTCGGGCGCGAGGCGTACTCGCAGGACATCCAGATCAGCCGCGTCGACACGCCCCGGTCGGTGCTGAGAGGGGCGGCGCTCGTGGTCGACGTGGTCGTCGCCCAGACCGGCTACCGCGGCGAGCGGGTCAACCTCGTCGTTGAGGACGAAGGGCGCATCGTCGCAGACGAGATGGTCACCCTGCCCGCCGACGGCGAGCCCACCACGGTGCGGGTCCGCTTCACCGCCGCCGACGCCGGCCCGCGGCTCTTCAGCTTCCGCATCTCCCCCCAACCGGACGAGATGGTGACGCAGAACAACGAGCAGAACGTGCTCATCGTCGTCGAGGACACCGCCGAGAAGGTCCTCTACTTCGAGGGCGAGCCGCGGTGGGAGGTGAAGTTCCTGCGCCGCGCCGTCGCCGACGACGAGAACCTGCAGCTCGCGGTGTTGCAGCGCACCGCCGAGAACAAGTTCATGCGCATGGGGGTCGAGTCGGCCGAGGACCTCGTCGGCGGCTTCCCGCGCACCCGGGCCGAGCTGTTCGAGTACCGGGCTCTCATCCTCGGGGGCATCGAGGCCAACCACTTCACGCCCGACCAGTTGCGGATGATCGCCGACTTCGTGGGCGAGCGCGGCGGGGGGCTGCTGATGCTCGGGAGCCGCCGCTCGTTCGCCGAGGGGGGCTACGCCGGCACCCCGGTGGCCGATGTCCTCCCGGTGGTGATCCCCGAGCAGGCCGCCGACGACGAGAGCCGTTTCTTCGTCGAGACCGCGGTGAGGCCGACCCGCCCCGGGCAGACCCATCCCGCGACCCAGATCGCCGAGACCGAGCAGGCGTCGGCCTCGCGCTGGCTCGAGCTGCCGCCCATCACCCTCGTGAACGCCGTCCGCGACGTCAAGCCGGGGGCGACGACGCTGCTGACGAGTGCCGACGAGTCGCTCGTGGTGCTGGCGTTCCAGCGTTACGGGGCGGGCAAGGCCCTTGCGTTCCCCATCCAGGACTCGTGGATGTGGCAGATGCACGTCGACATCGACGTCGAGGACCAGACCCACGAGACCTTGTGGCGCCGCCTCCTGCGGTGGATGGTCGACGGCGTGCCCGACCAGGTGGTGGCCGACGTGCCGGCCGAGCGCGTGGAGCTCGACGAGCCCCTGACGGTGGGGGCCGAGGTCGACGACGCCAACTACGAGGAGATCAACACGAGCCAGGTCTCGGCCTGGATCACCGATCCGGACGACGAGCTCTTCGAGGTGCCGATGGACTGGACCGCCGACCGCGACGGCGAGTACCGGGCCAGCCTGACTCCCCGCAAGGAGGGCCTCTACGAGGTGCGGGTGGAGGCCACCCAGGACGGGGAGCTTCTCGGCACCGACACCACCTATGTGCGGGTGGCCCCGAGCGACGCCGAGTACTACGACTCGACGCGGCGCACTGCGTTCCTCGAACGCATCGCCGACGAGACGGGGGGGCGGTTCTACACCGCCGACTCGATCGACGAGCTCGCCGACGACATCCAGACAGTGGGCGGCGGGGTCACCGTCATCGAGGAGCGCGACCTGTGGGACATGCCCGCGGTGCTGCTGGCGTTCCTGTTGCTTGTGGTCGGGGAGTGGGGATACCGGCGGGCGCGGGGGCTGGCATGACCCGGTTCTGCTCAGGGGCGTCACCCGGCCCGGTGCAGACCGGGCGTGTTGACGTGCGTCCGCAGGGCGTCTCCCCGCTCGTCCACGCGGCCGGTCAGTCGGGCGAGCTTCGCGTTGACGACCAGCACGCCGACGGCGGCGACCACGGCGGCGATGTTCCCGATCATGTCGGCAACGGCGGCAGACCATTCCGTGCGTCCGAGAATACCTCGACGTTCCGCGCCGCTCTGCGCGCCACGTGGCGTTTCATCCCCGGCTGCCTGGCCGCCGTTCTCGTCCTGCTGGCCCCGGCGGGTCCCGCCGCCGCCCAGCAGACTCACGTTCTCGTCGTCACCGGCCTGAGCGGCGACCCCGCCTACGCCGAGCAGTTCCAGGCGTGGGCCACCACCCTCGTCGACGCCGCGGCCGGGCGCTACGAGCTGCCCGCCGAGAACATCACGTGGCTGGCCGAGCGGGTCGAGATCGACCCGGAACGCGTCGACGGCCGTTCGACGAGCGAGAACGTCGAAGCCGCGGTGGCGGCCATCGCCGAGCGGGCCGGGTCCGACGACCACGTGCTGATGGTGCTGATCGGGCACGGCAGTTTCCAGAACGGCGAGTCGCGGTTCAACCTGCCGCGGCGCGACCTGACCGCCGCCGACTACGGCTTGCTGCTCGACCGGCTCTCGGGGCAGCGGGTCACGTTCGTGAACACCACCACCTCGAGCGGCGGCTTCATCCAGGCCCTCTCCGGGGAGAGGCGGACGGTGGTCACCGCGACCCGCAGCGGCGGGCAGTGGAACGAGACCGTCTTCGGGGGCCACTTCGTGGCCGCGTTCGCCGACGGGTCGGACGAGTCGGACCAGAACCGCGACGGCCGCGTCTCGGTGCTCGAGGCGTTCGAGTACGCCGTCGCGCAGGTGAACCGGTTCTACGAGGCGGACGGGCTGCTGCAGACCGAGCACGCCCTGCTCGACGACAACGGCGACCGCGAGGGCACCCGCGAGCCCGACCCCGTGAGCTCGGACGGAGCGCTGGCGCGCACCCTGTTCATCACCGCCGGCGAGGGCGCCGGCATCCCCGGCTGGCCGGAGGACCCCGCGCTGCGGGCCCTCTACCAGGAGCGGCTGGAGATACAGGAGCAGATCGAGGCCCTGCAGGCGACCCGGGGCGGCGCCGACGAGGCGATCTACCAGGCCGAGCTGGAGAAACTGCTGGTGGCCATCGCCCTGAAGGGGCGCGAGATCCGGGCCGCCGAAGCGGCGGCCGGGGAGTCCCGCTGATGCGGACGGAAGCGGGACGCGGCGGCGCCCCGCGGCGGCGCTGGACCCGAAGGGCGGTGCTCTCCGGGCTGGCGCTGGCCGTGCTGACGGCGGGGATGGCGGTCGAGGCCGGCGACGATCCGCCCCAACCGCCGGTGTCGGGCCCGAAGACCTTCGACGGGCGGTTCGTCTTCGCCCGCATCCGCTACGCCGACGGCTACGTCGGCGGCGGGTTCGCCTTCCGCCAGGACCTGCCGTGGGCCCACGACTATCCGCGGGCCGAGGCCAACCTGATGCGGATTCTCGAGACGATCTCCTTCGTCAATCCGTACCTGGGGCGCGACGGCGGGACCATTCTGACCCTCGACGACCCGAACCTGTTCAAGTACCCGTTCGCGTACATGTCCGAGCCGGGGTACTGGAGCATCGTCTCCGACGACGAGGCCCGCGGCCTGCGCAACTACCTGCTCAAGGGCGGCTTCCTCATCTTCGACGACTTCCGGGGCGACTGGCACTGGGAGAACCTGGAGGCGCAGATGCGGCGGGTCGTGCCCGAGCTGCGGTGGCTGCCCCTCGACGCCACCCACCCCGTGTACCACTCGTTCTTCGACATCGACACCCTCGACGAGTACGAGCAGGCCTACCCCGGCTACGACCCGCTGTTCTTCGGCCTGTTCGAAGACAACGACCCCGACGGGCGGCTGATGGCGGTGGCCAACCACAACAACGACATCGGCGAGTACTGGGAGTACTCGATGACCGGCTGGCTGCCCATCGACCTGTCGAACGAGGCGTTCAAGCTCGGCGTGAACTACATCATGTACGCGTTGACCCACTGAACCGCCGGGCGGCCGCGCGTCCTCGCCGGTTGGGGTGGCATGGCGGCGGCCGGTCGGCGATCCCGGGAACGAAAGCCTGCGACGGCCCGTGCGGCCGGGGAGAGTGTCCGCCGTGAACGAATTCGCCGATCAACCCACCGACCTCGAAGATCCCGACGACATCGCGCTGGCCGACCGCATGAAGGCGGGGCGCGAGCAGATCCTCACCGAGATCCGCAAGAAGATCATCGGCCAGCAGCGGGTCATCGAAGAGACCCTGCTGACGCTGTTCGTCGGCGGCAACAGCCTCATCATCGGCGTGCCGGGCCTCGCCAAGACCCTGCTCATCCAGACCATGGCGCAGGTCCTCGACCTGAAGTTCGCCCGCATCCAGTTCACTCCCGACCTGATGCCGTCCGACATCACCGGCACCGACATCATCCAGGAGGACGCCGAGACCGGCGGACGCAAGATGGTGTTCGCCCCCGGCCCCGTGTTCACCAACGTGCTCCTCGCCGACGAGATCAACCGCACCCCGCCCAAGACCCAGTCGGCCCTGCTCGAGGCGATGCAGGAGCACCGGGTCACCGTGCAGGGCCGGACCTACACCCTGGAGGAGCCGTTCTTCGTCTTCGCCACCCAGAACCCCATCGAGCTCGAGGGCACCTACCCCCTGCCCGAGGCCCAGCTCGACCGGTTCATGTTCCACATCGTCATCGAGCACCCGCCCGAGGACGAGGAGATCGAGGTCGTCCGCACCACCACCGGGCTCGCCGAGCCGGAGTACCAGCACGCGGTCACCGGCGGCGACCTCGTCGAGTTCCAGAAGCTCGTGCGCAAGGTGCCGGTGTCCGAGCCGGTCATGCGCTACGCGCTCGGCCTCGCCCGGACGAGCCGGCTGAAGGGCGAGGGCGCCCCCGAGTTCAGCAAGTGGATCGCCTACGGGGCCAGCGTGCGCGCCGCGCAGTACCTGACCCTCGGCGGCAAGGCCCGCGCCCTGACCCAGGGCCGCTACCACGTCAGCTTCGAGGACATCCGCGCCCTCGCCCACCCCGTGCTGCGCCACCGCGTACTCCTCAACTTCCACGCCGAGTCGGAGGGCATCACCACCGACCAGCTCATCGACCAGCTCATCGAGGTGGTCCCCGTCCCCGTCTCGCAGATGTAGGGCGTGGCGCCATCGCCCGCTCCCGCGTCGGCCTCGCACTCGAGTCTCGCCATGCGCAAGGGGCCGAGGCGATGACTCGGCGACGGTACTTCGCTCACGGGGCGGCGGTCGGGCGATGGCGCGAGCATGGCGGCCGTCGCCAGTCGATATCGGTGCTCTCCCGATGCGCCCAGCGCCGGGCGAGGATGGTGCCCCCGCCGATGCTCCACTGCGCCGGTGGCCGTTCGGTCTGTCTGAGCGCCCGCTCGAGGGCAGGGGCGGTTCGCCGCCACAGGCTGGCGGCCGGTTCGGGCAGCGTCAGCCGGTCCACAGCGGAACTCCGCCGGCCTCGGGAACCAGCGCCATGCGGTTCAGCCACCGGAATCGGGTGAAGGTGTAGAGCCCCGGCAACTTGTGCAGCGCCGCCACCAGCTCGCGGATCGTGTAGACGTGCTCGCCCCACGCGTCGACGATGTCCAGGTACGACGCTTCTCTCGCCCAGGTCGAGAGCAGCGCCCGCTGCCGTTCGTCGGGTCTGTCGGCGTGGACCGCGGCGTAGAACTCGACGGCCGTCGGCCGTTCCGGCCAGCCAGCGCAACTGCTGGCGAGCCGCCTCGCCACGGCCGTGCTCGCCGGTCCCATCCGGGCCGGGTCGTGGCCCGTCCAGTCGTCGAAGTACGATGCCGGCGCCGGCTCGTCCGGGAACGCCTCCGGGGGGCCCAGCAGACACGGTCGGCGGTGCTCGAGGTCGGGCGGAAGATCGCCGACGAGTCTCTTCAACTCCGCGAGGAGCCGTTGTCTGTCGGCGTCCGATCCCCGCCGCAGCGCTTCCCACCGCTCGTGCTGCACATGCCCTGCCGTGCTGGCCATTCTCGTCGTTCAGCGCAGCTCGCCGAGGCCGATGTCGTCGTCCCGTTCAGGCGCGGCCAGCGGCAATCACATGGAGAGCGGCGGTCCTCCCGCCGGCGATCAAGGCCGGCGGCCCGTTCTGGTCCATCGTGACGGCCGCCGCCCGGCCATGGTTGAATCCGGTCTCGGCCGTCGCCGCCGCCTCCGTCAGGCGTCGCGGAACTTCCGGCGAATCCAGTCCAGCGTCACGCGGTCGAACTCCTCGGGCTTCTCCTGCTGGGTCCAGTGGCCGCAGTCGGCGATGATGTGGCGCTCGAGGTCGGGAATGAACGACGGCATGCCGTCGGACGAGGACGGGCGCAGGATGGTGTCGTTCTCGGCTCCGACGTAGAGGCAGGGCGCCTCGATGTCGCCCGACGGCGCCGCCGCGCCGCCGCCCATGTTCGCCCGGTAGTAGCTGAGGCCTCCGGTGAACCCCGTCGCCTCGAACGTCTCCACCCAGTAGTCGAGGACGTCCGGGGGCATGATGAGTTCGCCCTGGTAGTTGCCCTCCTCGATCATCCGCAGCATGTCCATGGTCTTCTCGGCCGAGTCGGGCGGGTAGCGGCGCATGTTCTCGACGTCCCAGTACCAGCCGCGGCGGAAGATCATCTCGAGCGCCCGCCGCACGTCGCGCGAGAGGACCGCCTCGGCGCGGCCCGGCTCGAGGAACGTCGCGGCGTAGTAGTTCTCGGTGAAGACGATCAGCGGCTCCTCGGGCGGCTCGCTCGGCGGCGGACCGCCGGCGGCGGGGGTGTTCACGCCGATGACGCCGAGGACCCGGTCGGGATACAGCCGCGGCATCGCCCACACCGCCGCCCCGCCCCAGTCGTGGCCGCAGAAGACGGCCCGCTCGACGTCGAGCGCGTCGAGCAGGCCGACGAGATCGGCGCACAGGTTCGGAATCGCGTAGCCCGCGACGTCCGCCGGCCGGTCGGTCAGGCCGTAGCCGCGCATGTCGGGGGCGATGGCGCGCAGGCCCGCCGCCGGGTACGAGCGCATCTGGTTGCGCCACGAGTAGGCGAGCTCGGGGAAGCCGTGGACGAACACGACTGGCAGGCCCTCGCCCTGTTCGTACACCGCCATCCGGATGCCGTTGGTGGTCACGAACTGCGGTTCGGGCATGCCCGGCGCCGGCCGCACCGCGGGCTGGCCGAACAGGGCCGGGGGCCGGACGAAGGGCGCCGCGGCGAGGGCGGCGGCGGTCCGGCCGAGGAAGCGGCGCCGGGAGGGCGCCACCGGTGCTACGGGTACGTCGCCGCCAGTACGTCGGAGATCAGTCAAGGTGGTGTACCGATTTCAAGCGGCCTCGCGGTTGCGACGGCCGGCCAGGAAGCCCCCGAGCGCGCCTTCGAGCCTGGCCATGCGTTCGCGCAGGTCGGCGATGTCGCGGGCCACGCCGTCGAACCGCTCTCGAGCTTGTCGGTCCGACTGATCAGTTCGGAGCGGAGCCACGCGACGAGCACGACCAGCAGCGCGGGCGTGAACCAGGGGGCGAAGGTCTCCATCCGTCCTGTTCTCTAGCGTAGCACCGTTGGAACGGCGCAGACTCCTGCAGGGGTGGCTCGGCGCTGGGCGGAGCCGCCGGGCGACTGTCGCCGGGCCGGTGTCCGTCACTGCCCGTCGGTGGTGGCCGGGTCGGCGCCGAGAAAGCGGATCAGTTCGGCGTTGACGATGTCGGGCACTTCTTCGTGGGGGTTGTGCCCGACGTTGGGAATCAGGAACGCCTCGCCGTTGGGCAGGATCTCGGCCGCCCGCCGCACGTTGTCGGGGAAGTCGGGTCCGTCGATCTCGCCGCCGAGGATCAGCGTGGGGGTCTCGATGTGGGGCCAGTCGTTGACCACCGTGTCCATCGAGCGCAGGTTGCCGCCGAGTCGGCGCACGTAGGCGAGCCGCGGCCAGTCGCCGCTCAGCCGCTGGCCGTGGCGGATGCGGAGGTGCTCGAGAAGCTCGGGCTTCCACTCGACGTAGCGGTTGGTGTCGGTCCGCACGTCGGCCTCGTAGGCGGCCTGCAGGTCGGGGTCGGCGTCGATCTCGCCGTCGAAGGGGCGGAAGCCGCGTCCCGGACGCCGGTCGGTCAGGCCGACCTGGTTGACGGTGACGAGGTGCGTCGTCCGCTCCGGATAGAGAAAGGCGAACCGGGTGGCCATCTGCCCGCCGATGGAGTGCCCAACGATGGCTGCCCGCTCGATGCCGAGGTGGTCCATCAGTCTGGCCGTGTTCGAGGCGTGCAGGCTCATACTGTAGGGCAGGACGGGCTTCGACGACTTGCCCCAGCCGAGGCGGTCCTTGACGACCACGCGGTAGCCGGCCGCGGCGAGGGCCTCGATCTGGCTCTTCCAGTACCAGCCGTAATAGCTGCCCCCGTGCTTGAAGACGACGGCGCGGCCGTTCGCCGGCCCCGTCGGCTCCACGTCCATGTACGCGATGCGCACGTCCTGGCCGAAGACCCGGAAGTTCATGAACTCGACCGGATGCGGGTACTCGTACCCCTCGAGGTTGATCGAGATCGGCCCCCAGTCGGCCGGCGGCTCGGAGGGCGGCTGGTGGGACTGCGCCGCGGCCGCGCCGGGGAGGGCGAGGGTCAGCGCGGCGGCGAGAATCGGTGCGATGCCCGCGCGGGCGATGGATGGTTGAATGGTCATGGGTCCTTCTCCAATCTCTGCGTGATTGTCGATCCTAGCCGAAACCGTCGCGGGCCGCATCGCTTTCCGGCCGCCCGACCCGCCGCGCCAACGTCGGTTCTTCAGGGCTGATTCGCGGCGCCAGGGTCGGCGCCGCCAGCGGCGCGGACTCCTGCCGGGTTGGTTGGTCGCCCCGTGGAGGCCGAAGGCGACGATGGGCGGGCCGGGGCCGGTTGGGGTTGGGGGGCCGCGCGCGCGAGCCGAGGCTTGCGAACGGCGGGCACCTGAGCGATCATGGCGCTTCCGGACAACGACGACAGCCTCCCATGGAGGGTTGAGAATGGACCATCGTCTGCGAACCATCGCCACGTTGCTCGCGGTCGCCCTGCTGGCCTCCGCGCCGGCCTTCGCCCAGAGCCAGTCGCAGAGCGCCCCCGGGGCGGACGCGAGCTGGGAGATGCCCCGCCTGCCGGGCGGTCAGCCCGACCTGCAGGGCTACTGGACCACCCAGACGTTCACGCCGATGGAGCGGCCCGAGTACCTGGGCGACCAGGCGTTCTACAGCGAGGAGGAGTTCGCGCTGCTCGAGTCGCAGCTCACCGTCGACGGGGCCGACCCCCTGGCCCGCTTCGTCATCGAGATCGCCGACCCGGAGGAGCGGGCGCGGGTGCTCGACCAGAGCCACCGCGACGAGAGCTACGTCCACTACGACAACGCCATCTGGCTCGGCACCCCGGTGCCGAAGGGGCTGTCGACGCGACGGACGTCGCTGATCGTCGACCCGCCGAACGGCCGCATCCCCCCGCGCAACGAGCAGGCCCGGGCCCGGGCCGCGGCGGCGCGGGCGGCGCGCGGCGACCGGGGGGCCTTCGACGGCTACGAGCTGCGGCCGCACAGCGAGCGCTGCCTCAACTACCGCTACAACGCGCCCCCCCTGCAGCCGCCTTCGTACAACGACATCCATCACATCCTGCAGACGCCGACCCACGTCGTCATCTTCACCGAGCAGAGCACCAACGGGCCGCGCATCGTCCCCATCGGGCAGCCGCCCATGTCCGAGAAGATTCGCCAGTGGCCGGGCGACGGCCGCGGGCGCTGGGAGGGCGACACCCTCATCGTCGAGAGCAGCCACTTCAACGACAAGACGGCGTGGCAGGGCTCGAGCCGCCATCTCACGGTGGTGGAGCGGTTCACCCGGGTCGCCGACGACGCGATCCACTACACGTTCACGGTCGAAGACCCCGCAACCTGGGATCAGCCGTGGAGCGCCGAGATTCCGATGATGGCCACCGACGGGCCAATGTACGAGTATGCCTGCCACGAGGGCAACCACGACATCCGGCACATCCAGGAGGTCTACCGCAACCTGGAGCGGCAGGAGGCGGAGGCCGCGCGGTAGAGCCCACGCCCGCGGGCGGGCGTGGGCGCCTGCCCCGCCGGCTGGGCGGTGAGTGGAGCCGAGGCGAACGACAGATGGGCGAGGTCCATCTGTCGCTCGCCGGCAGGGCCCCTGCCGCGGGACGGGCCTACCGGGGGGTCCAGTAGAACACTTCCCACGTGTGGACCGGTTCGTTCACGCTGGGGATGATCTCGCCCTCGAAATCGTACCCCATGCTCATCCCGTTCTTTGCCGTGTAGCTCTCGAGATAGGGGATGCGCTCGTCGCCGAGGATCTCGGTCGCCCTCAGGGCATAGGTCGCGTCGCCGAGGCGGATCCACCCGTCCCGCCGCCCGCTCCGCACCCTCGCCGCCCAGTAGCCCCCGTCGGGCCGGGTGGCGGTGATGATGCCGCCCTCGTCGGTCGAGTACACGATGCGGATGACGAACGGGGGGAAACCCGCGAGCTTCATCAGCACCACGTCTTCGTCGTTGACGGTGTTCCAGTCCGCGGGCGGTGGCGTCGCCTCGCCGCCGATCACCACGCCGGGGAACCGCTCGTAGGGCGCGGTGGCCACGTACGCCGCCGCGGCCACGCCGACCAGGGCGCCGATGACCCAGCACCACGTGTTCTTCGACAGGGTGTTCTTCAACATGCAGCCCTCACAGGGATGCGGACGACCATGCGCCGTGAGCCGACGGGATACGGTCCGTTGCCCACCAAGGCCCGATCATACTCCGACCGGCGGCTCGTGGCGTCGAACGCAGCCATGGCCCTCGTGTCGATGGGTTCGACCGAAGGCGCCCGCACGCCCTGGAACGACTCTGGACGAGCTGCCTGCAACCTGCGACGATGCCGGACATGACGACCGCCGACGACTTCCGCCGCATCGCGCTCGGCCTCGACGGGGCGGAGGAGCGCTCGCACCGGGGCGCGCCCGACTTTCGCGTCGGCGGCCGCATCTTCGCCACCCTCGCCCATGAGGCGCAGGGCTACGGCAATCTCATGTTCTCGCCCGAGGTTCAGGCGATGTGCATCGCCGAGGCGCCGGAGGTCTTCGTGCCGATAGCCGGCGGCTGGGGCCGAATGGGCATGACGCACATACGTCTCGCCGCGGCCGACGAGGAGACGCTGGCGGGCGCGCTTCGCACGGCGTGGAAGCTCCGCGTCGAGAAGAACGCGAAGGCCCGACCGCGCCCGCGGCGGCGACGGACGTGACCCCGGCGAGGCACAGGCGGAGGGACACGCGCGGCCGACGGAGAGGTTGCGGTCGCCGGGCGGGGCGACAGGGAAGACGTCTCGGGCCCCCGCCTCACCGCTCGAAGGTCCCATGTGCGCGACGGTGAACGTCGTCCAGCCACTGGACGAATCCCTCGGGCTCCCGCCTCACGGATCGAAGGTCCATGTGCGGGGTTCGCGCCCCGGCTCCGCCCGAACCTCTTCGACCACGACGCGAGGCGCCTCGCCGCGCCGGTATCGCAGTACCCATTTCAGGCCCGCCCGGTTCGCCTCGGGCACCGGAATCTCGTGCGTCGCGTGCTCCGGCCCCTCGAACACGTTGATCTCGCAGAGATCCTCCCCGGCGCAGAGGGCCACGGCCTCCTCGACCCAGTCCTCGACCACCGCTCCCGGCGTGACCCAGGCTCCCCAGACGTGCGCGGTGGTACCCACCCAGCGGAACACCACCGGTTCGGTCTCCGCCCCGCGGTTCCGGGCGGCCTGACCTGCGGCCGTCGCGTCCAGACTCAGGACCAGCAGCGTCATGCTCAGCGCCAGCTTCATGGCGTGCTCCTCGATACGTGCAACTGGGGTTTGTCCGAGGGGGGCGGCGCGCTCGCCGCGCCGTCGAAAGGACCGTGGTCGCGGCAGACGCGCGGTTGCCCGGGCCGCGAACGATGGCGCGACCGGGGCCGCCCGCCATGGGCGGCCCCGGGATGGTGGCGGCGGGCCGGTCGCGCTGGGGTGCGGCCCAGCGTCGGCCCGTCGGGCGGTTGTCGATCAGTTGGTCATCTGCGCCGCCGGCCAGCGCTCGTCGATGGGCTTGGACGGGTCGGCCGTGATCTTCAGGTCTGCGCAGTGATGATACGAGTAGCCGCCGGGCGTGTTGTACACGTGGTCGGCCATGAACTGGATGACCTGCAGCGTGCACTTCTCACAGTTGATGTTCGGGATGTCGATGTCGGCCTCCCAGGGGTCCATCGGGGTCTCGGGCCGGAACGAGGCGCGCTGGTCCCCGACGGGGTAGTGCCGGAAGAGGCCGTCGGCGAGGACGGGAACCTGTGGCGGGCTCTGGATCACGCCCCAGACCGAGTAGAGGCCCCGATCCGTCCACTTCTCGACCGCGGTCGGATCCGCCGGCAGCTCATGGCGCGAGTTCACCGAGAGCGCGACGCGGTAGTGACCCGAATGGAAGATCGTCTCCTGAATCTTCAGGGGCAGCTTCGATCCTCCGGTGACCTCGGTGACCACCCCGGACAGGATGTCGGCGTTGTCGCCGTTCGGGTTGCCGCCGCAGGGGCCGACCTTCTGGGGGTTGCCGAGGCGGTCCAGGACGATCCAGGGCGTCGGCTCGATCAGCCTGAAGTGCGCGTCCGCCCCGAGGGGGACCATCACGACGGCGGCGGCCAGAGTGAACAGAACCGGTAGACGGTACTTCATGTTGTCGTTCCTCCTCGACAAGCCCCGAGCCGCAGGGTGGCGGCCCGGCCAGACACACGTAGAGCCGAGCCCATGCTCCGCGCCCTGCGTGCGTTTCGTCGCTCCACGGGTCCGATGACTTCGAGCGCCTCCGTGCGCCCGGGGCAGAAAGGTACCACGAGTCCGCCGGAACCGACAATCCCGCCCGCCGGGGGGGCTCGACAAGAAAGTGAGGCTCTGCACCATGCACGCGACGTCGACGATGAAGCGGCGTATTCCCCCCACCGGCGCGCCGGTGGGCTGGCGCGTTCCCCTCGAACCCCGCTTCATGACGGACGCGTCCACCAGGAACGCGAGCGATGGCGCTCGACGACGCGATGCCGCGCGCGCCCTCCGGCCGTGACGCGATGCCGCGCGCGCCCTCCGGCCGTGACGCGATGCCGCGCGCGCCCTCCGGCCGTCGGGCGGGTCGCCTGCGGCGCACTACCCGCGCGACTCGACGCGGAACGTCCACCAGCTCTCGGGCCGAGGCGTGTCGAGCGGCGGCGGCTCTCCGCCGCCTCCCGGTTGCCGCGCCTGCACCGCGGGCTTCTGCAGCTTGCGGATGCGTGAAGCCCAGACGTGATCGAGCGCGGCCGGGTCCATCTCGCGGTTCAGGAGGACGGGGTAGATGACGCCGTCGAGCCGGAGGCGGCCCGGGTGGTCCTCACCCACCCGCGGGCACCAGTACTTCTGTTCGCCGACGGAACAACTGATGAACAGTTCGCCCTCCGGCGTCGCCATGCAGTTGACGTTCACCGAATGGGGCCGGCCCCAGATGCCGATCTGGATCTGGCACAGCGAGACGTCGTTCGCGAAGCCCCAGTCGTCGACCGGCTCCTCGTGGTCGTCACCCAGCAGCACGAACCCGGGGGTGGTCTCGCAGGGGCAGTTGACGGTCCAGGCGACGCCCCCGCCCACGACCACCAGTCCCAGCGCGATGGCGATGCCGAGGACGATCTGCCGGACGGACTTCGACGACAAGCCGGCGGCCCGTGACTGTGCGCTCATGTTCTCGACCTCCTCTCGCACCCCGTTATACACCCGTTCACCGTTCGCCGCGCCCATGGCGGGCGGGGGCGGGCGGGCTTCACCGTCGCGCCGTCCTGCTTCTGTCCGTTCCCGCCCATGACCGCGCGTCTGCGGCGATGGTATGGTCTCCAGGCACGCTGAAGTCAGAGAGGAAGCGACAGTCATGGTCAAGACCCGTCTCCGGTTCCCGCTCGCGGCGGTCGTGGCCGCGGCCGCCGTCGCCCTGCCGGGCGCGCAGACGTTCGACGGCGAGCGCGATCCCCAGCCGGCGACGGCCGACCTCGCCATCGTCGGCGGGTTGCTGATCGACGGGCACGAGGGGCCGCCGCGGCCGGGCGCGGTGGTGCTGGTCGAGGGCGACCGCATCGTCGCCGTGGGCGGCCGCGACGAGCTGACGGCGCCCGACGGCGCCCAGGTCGTCGACGCCCGCGGCATGACCATCCTGCCCGGTCTCATCGACGCCCACGTCCATCTGGACATCCTCGGCCACTCCGACTACCAGCACTGGCACGGCCGCTACCGCGACGGCCGCTATGCCGAGATCATGGCCGTCTCGACCCGGCAGCTCCTCATGAGCGGGGTCACCACGGTGGTGGACCTGGCCGGGCAGCCCGACGCCCTCGGGCGCATCACCGACCGCATCGAGAGCGGCGCGCTGCCGGGGCCCCGCGTGGTCGCCAGCATGGGGTGGATCACGAACTGGTCCGACGGACAGGTGGCCCGGCACCACCGCCGGTCGCACACCGTCAACGTGCGCACGGTGGACGAGGCGCGCGCCGCCGCCCGGACCGCCATCGCGCAGGGCGCCGGCATCATCAAGGTGCACACGGGGCTGACCGAGGCCCAGTTGCGGGCCATCCGCGAGGAGGCCGACGCCGCGGGCATCCGCATCACCGGTCACGTCGGGACCCGCGACGACCTCCTCATGCGCATCCGCGCGGGGCAGGACGGCATCGAGCACCTGTCCCTCGGCGCGGGGACGAGTCCCGCCATCGCGCCCGACGTGCTCCAGGGTCTGGTGGACGCGGGGACGTGGGTCATCCCCACCATGATCCAGACGATGATCCAGGGGCGGGCCGTCGAGTGGCCCGACTGGCGGGACAACCCGCGGGCCCGCGCCCTGACGCCGCCCGCGATCTGGGCCGACATCCGGCGCAGCATCGAGAACCCGCGCCGGTTCGGCTACTTCGGCGGCAGCCTGCGGGTGCGGCGCATGGCCGGGATGGGGGCGAAGCTGCGGCAGCTCCGCGACGCCGGCGTCCGGGTGCTCGTCGGCACCGACAGCGGCACCCCGCTCAACTTCCACACCGACGCCCTCTGGCAGGAGATGGACCTGATGGTGTCGTACGGCTTCTCGCCGATGGAGGTGCTGGCCATGGCGACCCGCCGCAACGCCGAGTACCTGGGCCGCGGCGGCGAGCTGGGCACCGTCACCCGGGGCAAGCTCGCGGATCTGATTGTGGTCGACGGCAATCCGCTGCTCAGCATGCGAGATTTGCGCAACGTGGTGACGGTGGTGAAGGACGGCCGCGTCTACACGCCGTGAGGGATGGCGCTGGAGCCCGCTGCGGGCCGGAAGCTCCGCTGCCGTCGACGGCTGCCGTCGGCCCGCCTCGGTGCGAACATTGGCCAGCCACCGCGGACGCTTGGGCCATGGCCGGGCCGATGGGCGCTGCGCTGAGGAACGAGAGTGCGGGCCGGAAGCTCCGCTGCCGTCGACGGCTGCCGTCGGCCCACCTCGGTGCGAACATTGGCCAGCCACCGCGGACGCTTGGGCCATGGCCGGGCCGATGGGCGCTGCGCTGAGGAACGAGAGTGCGGGCCGGAAGCTCCGCTGCCGTCGACGGCTGCCGGCTGCCCGCCTCGGTGCAAACGTGGGGCCGCCACCGCGGACGCTTGGGCCAAGGCCGGGCCGATGGGCGCTGCGCTGACGATCGAGAGATCGACGGGGGCAGCGCCGCCGGGGAACGCGGGCGGGTTCACCTCGGCGCCCGCGGCCGAACGCGAGCGGCGGACACCGACACGAGGGTGACGACCATGAAGACACGCACGCTCGGAATGGCGACGCTGCCGGCGCTGGCCGCGCTGGCCCTGACCGCCGCCGGCGCACCGGCCCAGGTCTCCGACGCTTACGATGTCGTTCTGCACGCCAGCGATGTCATGGTGCCGATGCGCGACGGCGTCCGGCTCGCCACCGACGTCTACCGGCCCGCGCGCGGCGGCGCCCCCGTCGAGACCCCGTTCCCGGTCCTGCTGCAGCGCACCCCGTACGGCAAGGCGGGGCGCGGGCTCGTCGAGCGCGCCGGGTACTTCGTCCGGCACGGCTACGTCGTCGTGCTGCAGGACACCCGGGGCCGCTACGAGTCCGAGGGCGCGTTCTCGAAGTACCACGACTTCGACGCGACCGACGGCTTCGACACCGTCGAGTGGATCGCCGCGCTGCCCTACACGAGCGGCGATGTCGGCATGTTCGGCACCTCTTACGGGGCCCACACCCAGGCCGACGCGGCCAAGATGAACCCGCCGCACCTCGGGGCCCTGCTCCTCAACCAGGGGGGCATCTCCGACCCGTGGCGGCACAAGGTGCGCAACCACGGCGCGTTCGAGTTGGGACAGCAGCTCGGCTGGGCCTTCGACCAGCTCCGCCTGTCGCCCGACCCGGTCGTGCGGGCCGCCTTCCAGGCCGAGCGCGTGGCTGACTGGTTCGCGGCGATGCCCCTGCGGCGTGGGCTCAGCCCCCTCGCGGCGGCGCCCGAGTTCGAGGACTACGTGCTCGACCAGCTCACCCGCGCCGACCACGACCGGCCGAACGCCGACGTCCGACACTGGACCCGCCTCGGCGTGAACTGGAGCGCCTACTACGGCCGCACCGCCGACGTGCCCATGCTGCACGTCGCCGGCTGGTACGACCCCTACGTCGGCAGCATGTTCGAGAACTTCGTCGGGCTGACGCGGGTCAAGGACTCGCCCATCCACCTGCTGGTCGGTCCCTGGACCCACGGCGCCAACACGCGGTCGTATGCGGGCGACGTCGAGTTCGGACCCGACGCCGCCATCCCCGACTTCGCGACCGGGCTGCACCAGCGGTGGTTCGACCGCCACCTGAAGCAGGTCCCGACCGGGGTCGACGACTGGCCGCCGATCCGGCTCTTCGTCATGGGCGCCGGCGACGGCCGCCGCGACGCCGCCGGCCGGCTGGTTCACGGCGGCTACTGGCGGGACGCCACGGCGTGGCCCCTGCCCGAGGCCGAGCCCACGCGCTGGTACTTCCACGCCGACGGCGCCCTGAGCCCCCGCGAGCCCGCCGAGGCGCCGCCGACCACCTATACCTACGACCCCGACCACCCGGTGCCGACCATCGGCGGCTCGTTCTCCGGCGTGCTGAAGCGCGGCGCCTACGACCAGCGCGAGCGCGAGTTCAAGCGCCTCGGGGGCGGATCGGAGAACGGCTTCTACGGCTCGCGGCCCCCGTACCTGCCGCTCAAGACGCGGTCCGACGTGGTCGTCTTCCAGACCGAGCCTCTTGCGGCCCCGGTCGAGGTCGTCGGTCCCGTCCGCGTCGTCCTGTACGCGTCGTCCACCGCCGTCGATACCGACTTCACGGTGAAGCTGGTCGACGTCTATCCGCCGTCAGAGGACTTCCCCACGGGGTTCGAGATGAACCTCACCGACGGCATCCTGCGGGCGCGCTACCGGAACGACCCGAGCCGGCCCGAGCCGATGACGCCGGGCGAGGTCTACGAGTTCACCATCGAGCCCCATCCCACCGCGAACCGGTTCAAGGCCGGGCACCGCATCCGCATCGACGTCTCGAGCAGCAACTTCCCCCGCTTCGACGTCAACCCCAACACCGGCGAGCCCCTGGGGCGGCACCGGCGCTCGGTGCCCGCCGACAACTCCATCCACCACGAGCCGGCCTACCCGTCCCACGTGGTGCTCCCGCTGGTGGCGGTGACGCCGGAGTGAACCGCGGCTCGGGAGCCGCAGCCCATCCCGCCGGCGGCAGCGTAGTGTCAGTCGGTTTCTTCCGGCGCTGAAGCGGGAACCGAGCCCGCGAGCCGGGTTGTAGAATGCAGCGTCGTCTCGCCGCCGGCCGCACCGCCCAACCTGGGAGCGTATCCATGCGTGATCGAAACGCTGTCGTCGCCGTCCCCCCGCCCGCCGCCGGGGTGCTGCTGGCCATCCTCTGCGCGGCGGCGCCGGGCGCTCCGGCGCTCGGCCAGTCCCCGGGCGAGACGACGGTGCTCCGCGCCGCCCGCATCCTCGACGGGCGCGGCGGCGTGCTCGAGGATCGCGACCTCGTGGTGCGCGACGGGCTCATCGCCGAGATCGTCCCGCGCGGCGCCGGCCGCGGCGACCGCGTCTACGACCTGACCGCCCTGACGGTGCTGCCCGGCTACATCGACACCCACGTGCACATCGGGAACCACTTCGACAGCGACGGCCGGGTGCACCGGGCAGAGAACGACCCCAGCGTCGCCCACATGACGCTGCACGGGGCCGAGAACGCGTACCGCACCCTGATGGACGGCGTCACCACCATGCAGAGCCTGGGTTCGCCGCGGGACGCCGAGCTCAGGGCATGGATTGACCGCGGCGAGGTGCCCGGCCCGCGGCTGCTGTCGTCGCTCGGGGCGGTGCGTGAAGACACCGGCGCGCCGGACGAGATTCGGGCCTACGTGCGCGACCGGGCGGCGGCGGGGGCCGACGTCATCAAGGTCTTCGCGTCGACGAGCATCCGCTTCGGCGGCGTCACCAACCTGACGGCGGCCCAGCTCGAGGCCGCCTGCGGCGAGGCGCACGCCCAGGGGCTGAAGGCGGTGGTCCACCTGCACCGGTCCGACGCGCTGCGGCTCGCCGCCGACGCCGGGTGCGACCAGGTCGAGCACGGCTGGCTGCTCGAGCCGGCCGACGTCGAGGTGTTCGTCGAGAGCGGCATGTATCTCGGCAACCAGATCGACCTGCTCTTCCGCAACTACGAGGAGAACGGCGACCGGTTCGCCGGCGTGGGCGGCTACACGATGGAAGGGTTCGCCAACCTCCAGGCGGCCCGGCCGGGCGCCCTCGCGGTGTTCCGGCAGGCGGCGGTCACACCGGGGGTGCGCATCGTCTACAGCACCGACGCCAACGCCGGCAGTCACGGCGCCAACGCCGACGAGCTGGTGGCCTATGTGGAGCAGGGCGGCCAGGCCCCGATGGACGCGGTGGTCTCGGCGACCTCGCTCGCGGCCGAGTCGCTGGGGCTCGACGACCGCATCGGGGTCATCGCGGCCGGGTTCGAGGCCGACGTCATCGCCCTCGACGGCGACCCCCTCGCCGACCCCGCCGCGCTGGGCCGCGTCGTCTTCGTCATGCGCGGCGGACGGGTCCACAAGAACGACCCGCCGTCGGCGGCGGGGAGCTGAGGATCCTCTCGCCGACCCCGGCGCGTCGGGCCGGGTCGTCTTCGCCATTCGCGGGGGCCGTGTCTACCAGAACGACCCGTCGTCGGCCGCCGCTCGCTGAGGCAGTGATGCGGTAAGCTACGGGCCGATTCGTTTTCTCGATCAAAGGAGTTGCCCGGTGCACGCCAACAGTATCCATGACGGAGCCTGCTTCGTCTCCCGGTTGTCGTCGGCGCTCGTCCTCGTGGCCCTGCTCGCGGCCCCTGCCGCGCAGGCCCAGGCGCCGGCCGGGAAGCCGGACGACGCGGGGCTGTCCGCGAAGCGCCTCGAGCGCATCGGTGAGATGATCGACCGCGCCATCGACGCGGACCAGATCTCGGGGGCCGTCACCGTCGTCGCGCGCCGCGGGCAGGTCGCGCACTTCGAGGCGCACGGCCTGATGGACATCGAGGCGAATGCCCCGATGCAGAAGGACACCATCTTCCCCATCGCGTCGATGACGAAGCCGGTGACCGGCGTCGCCATCCTGATGCTCGTGGAAGAGGGGAAGGTGCGTCTGTCGGACCCGGTGTCGCGCTTCATTCCCGAGTTCCGCGACACGAAGGTCGCAATGCCGCGAACCGACGCGGGCGGCGGCGACGGCATCTACACCGTGCCGGCCGACCGCGAGATCACGGTGCACGACCTGATTACCCACACGTCGGGCCTCGTCAGCGGCGGCGCGGGGAGCGCGGCGGCGGGGCGCATCGCGCCTCGCCGGCAGACCGACACCGTCGCCGACTGGACAGCCGCGCTGGGCGCGGCGCCCCTCGATTTCCAGCCGGGCACACGCTGGGCGTACAGCGGCCTCGCCGGCATCGACACGCTCGGGCGCATCGTCGAGGTCGCCTCGGGGCTGACGTTCGACGAGTTCCTGCGGCGGCGCATCTTCGAGCCGCTGGGGATGAAGGACACCGCCTTCAACGTGCCGGATGACCAGAAATCACGCGTCGTGACGCTGTACGGGCGCACCCCCGACGGACTCGAGCGCCGCCCCGTGCCGGAGTGGGTGGCCACGACGACGCTGCACTCGGGCGGCGGCGGCCTCTGGTCGACAGCCGAGGACTACCTGCAGTTCGCCCAGATGATCGTCAACCGCGGTGAGCTGAACGGCACACGGCTGCTCGGCTCGCGGACCGTCGACCTGATGGCGTCGAACCACGTCGGCGACCTCTACGAGAAGGCCGGCCGCGTCGGCGGCGGGCCCGGCAAGGGCTTCGGACTCACCGTCGACGTGGTGGTCGACGGCGTCGCGGCCCGCGGCGATCACCGATCGACGGGTAGCTTCGGCTGGAGCGGCGCGTTCGGCACGACCTGGTGGGTCGATCCCCGGGAGGAGCTGACCGCGATCCTGATGGTGCAGACGCCGGGCGGTCCGCTTCGGGCCGATTTCCAGAACGCCGTCATGCAGGCGATTGTGGACTAGTGGAGCCTCGCCCGTAGGTCCCGTGACTCCCGCCGACGGGCCGACAGCCGGGTGATGAACCCGTGAACGGACACGATCGCTGAACCGGCGGGCGGGAGTGCGCATGGAAATCCTCGGCCTCAGACCGGACCTGCCGCAGGATCCGGTCGGGCAGATCCTCACGCACGATGGACACCCGAACATCGCCGTGGTCGACCTCGGCCGGGACGTAAGCGAGGCGCTGCGCCAGTCGTGGTCCGCGACACGCCCGTTCCAGTCGGGAGGCGCGATCGACAGCGGATGGTTGCTGCCGCTTCTCGGTGCGGGTGGTGCGACGGCATCGTCCCTGTTCGCCGGGCACGTTTTCGTGGCGACCGCGAATCCCGCAACGTTGATGACCGTCGGCGCCGGGGTCGGATCGGCGGTCATGGGGCCGACCGGCATCATCGCGCAGGCCCCGTTCGTCGCCGCAAGCTCCGCCCTCGTGCCCGTTGTCGCCCCGGTGATGCTCTTCGTGACCGTTGCCTCGGTGGTGACCGGCGCGCGGCTCGACCGCGTGCAACGCGCTGTCGGGGCCCTCTCCGAAGGCCTGGAGCGCGTGCGTCACCTGATGGAAGCCGACGACTACGCCCGGCTCGTCAGTGCGGCCGAGCAGCTCGACGAAGTCGGTTCGCAGTTCGAACACGGCCAGCGGTTCACAGAGGGCATGAAGATCGCCCTCATGCTCGCCAGACGGGACGTCAATCGGTTGCGTCGAAGGTTCGGCCACCTCGTCTCGCGGCAGATTCGGTCCGAGCACGACGCCAGGTTGGCCGTGTCCGACATCAATCTGTTCGTGCTGTCCAGCCTCACGGAGCTCCGGGCAGACGCACTCCGCCTCCAGTTGACCCTCCAGGACGATCCACCCTACGCGGAGCGCCGCGGCGCCATGCTCCGCAGGAAGGTCGAACAGTGTGCAGACACGTTCAGGGAGATGCTCGACGGCAATCCGGTGCGGTCGTTCCGGGACCAGTTGCAGCGGGAGCTGGACGAACCGGGCTGGTTCTCGCGGTGGCGGAGTCGGATGTCCAGCCGCCGGAACACGTCGCAGCAGAAGCGGGACGAACCGGGCTCGTTCTCTCGCACGCTCGGCTGGTTCTCCCGCACGCTTGGAGGCGGGTCGAGCGGTGCGAAGACGATAGGAGCGGTGGACGCCATTCTGGACGAGCACTTCGCCCCCGTGGCGTCGCGCATGGAGCAGTGGGTCCACGGGCTCGAGTCGTCCGTCGCGGCGGCGCGCGAGGAGTCCATCGTGATCTACCGCGAACGGGACGGCGGACGAGCCTTGAGAGCGCACCACACTGCGGACGTGCGACTGGTGCAGGCGGCCTGAAGGCGGGCAGGCGCTCCCCGGCCGCTACCGGACGAGGCGGTAGTTCTCGTCGAGGCCCGGCGCATGCCGGGGCGGGCTGCCGTACGGCTCGCCCCGGAGGAACTCGACGGAGCGGCCCAGCGTGAGGCCGTCCAGCCGAGCCGTCGCACTCCTGAACGCCTCGAAGTCGGGCCCGTTGCCGCCCAGGCCGACCGCATCGTCGCGCACCGCGAGGAAGTGCTCGAAGCTGGCGTAGCGGGCCAGGTGGTACACCTCGTCGTAGCCTTCGCTCTCGACGGCGTCGCCGTTCGGCAGATAGGCGACCCGCCACAGGCCCACCGGCCGCACGCCGATCTTCTCCACATAGGGCCAGACCCCGTCGCGGGCGACGGCGTGATACTCCTCGAAGGCGCCCTTCCTGATGCGGGAGTACTCGAGAGCGAGGATGCCGTCTCCGGGACGCGCCCGGTCCAGCCGGACGGGGTGAGGCGCGGACGAAGCCGAATCGGGGCTGCCGTCGACCTGCTCGTACCGTTCGACGAGCCCGGGCATATAGAGTGGGCGGGTCTCCGCCAGGTGGCCCTGCAGGAAGACGCCCCCGCGAGAGCCCTGCGAGTACTGCCGTCGGGTCCGCAGTCCTTCTCGCGAGGCGTCGCTCAGGCCGCCGTCGCCGCCGAGCCGGCCGGCGCCGCCGGTGTCGCCGGCCGCGGGGCCGCTGCGGGTGGCCTGCCAGTGTTCGTAGCTGGCGTAGCGCGCGAAACGCAGCGCCTCGTCCTGGCCGGGGGTGGCGTCGGCTCCTACCGGATAGACGATCTCGAAGTCGCCCAGTATCCGGGCGCCCAGCCTCTCGAACCAGGGCCACACGCCCGACCGGCTGGCTTCGAGCCAGGCCTCGTAGCCGCCCGCCTCGAGATAGGCGTGCCGCATCATGACCACTTCCTGCTGCCCCACCCGCGGCACGTCGTTCCGGACCGGCGTGGGGGCCTGGGCTCGCAGCGTCGGACCGAGCGCGAGCACCGACAGGCCGACCGCCGCGAAACCGCCGGCTCTTCTGCGGCCACTCTTCATGATTCCTGCTCCTCGTGCCGGCGGCGGTCGGTGGCCTCGGGCTCGGGCGGCCGATGCGCCCGCCGTCGGCGAGGCTGGCCCCCGGCGGGGCTCGGCGGGCCCTGACCGCGGACGTGACCGCGATGGAGTGGCCAACTGCGCGCCGCCGCAACCGCTCTCTGCGGCGTTCTCCGGCCTGTCAGACGTTGGCCTCGCCACCCTCGACCGCCCCGACGAGCCGGCGCAACCGCATTCTGCGGCGCCTCTGGGCTGGCCAGAGGGCAAGGTCGCCGTCGCCGTCCTACCGCTCTGCCGCCCAGCGGACGAAAGACGGCCCCTCGATGCCGCGCGCCTCGCCGCCGTGCTCGGGGTAGACCGTCGCCACGTAGATGTCGCCGTTGGGCGCCATCGCCATCTGGTGCACGTAGACGTTGGCGTTCGCAATGCGGAAGACCTCGTCGTCGGTCTCGGCGTCGACGACCACGAGGTCCTGTCGCCCCCGCCCCGAGCCGGTCACGCCGGCGTAGATGCGGTCTCCGTAGACGGCGACGCTCAAGGGGAGCCCCGGCTCGGGCACGCCGTCCCAGGGACCGACGTACTCCCCCTCCTGCGTGAACACCTCGAAACGGCTCACGCAGCCGGGTATCGGCTCCAGACGCTCGGCCGCAATCTGCCCCGGCGCCGTCACGTACGGGTGCAGCGCCGTGCCGCACACGTTGCTCACGATGAGGCGGCCGGCCGGGTCGAGGGCGATGGCGTGCGGGGCCGCCAACTGGCCCGGACCGCCGCCGAACCCGCCGACCTCCTTCAGGTAGTTGCCGTCTTCGTCGAACCAGACCAGCCGCGAGTTCCAGTAGCCGTCAGAGACCACGACGCGGCCGTCGGGCAGGAACGCGACTCCGGTGGGTCCGTTGAAGTGGCCCTCGTCGTCGCCGAACACGCCGTATTCGCCCAGCGTCAGCACCTCGTCGCCGCCGGGCGTGAGCTTGACGACCTGGTGGCCCTCCCGGTCGACGACCCAGACGAACCCCTCGACATCGACGTACATCGAGTGCGGACCGATGAACTCCTGATCGTCGCCGAACGTGCCCAGGAACCGACCCGCGCTGTCCCACCTCGCCACCGTGCCCTTGCCCTTGTAGCGGCTCATCGCCAGCGGGTGCGCGGCCCAGTGGTCGATGTCGCGGGAAATCGTGTAGATGACCCCGTTGGCGCCCACGGTGACGCCGGTGCCCATCTCGAACACCATGTCGCCGGGATATCGCGGCCAGCTCTCGTCGAGCCGGTAGGCGTCCTGGGCCTCCGCCATCGGCGGCCCGACCACCGCCGCCCCGACCACCGCCGCCGCCACGATCGCCGCCCGCCTCGATCGCATTCGCCTCATGACTGCCTCCCGGCCGCCGGCAGCGGGCGGGCGACCCCGCCGACCTGCCCGATCCGCTCGAGGTCGTCGTCGAGATTCCGGACCGTGATGCTCGCCATGGTACCGCCCGACCTGGTGGAGAGGGTCAACCTACATCACGATTGCGATGCAATCAATGTGTAATCGCAGCCCCCTCGAAGAGGGTTCCCCTGCTTGACCTCGCCACGAGTCGGGCCGTATGGTGTCGGGTGACTCTGGCTGAACCCGACCTGCGCCACCACGAAGGAAGAGGCTCATGCGCATTCTCGTCACCGGACTCGTCGCCGCCGTCGCCGCCGTCGGCCTGCTCCCCGCCGAGGTCGGGTGGGCCCAGGACGCCGCCTACCGGCTGGTGGCCGACTGGCCGAGTCTTCCCCCCGGGACCTTCTTCGGGCAGCAGCGCGGCTGGCCCGACCAGGCCGCCCGCGATGCCGCCGCCGCGGCCCGGCGCGCCGCTGGCGGGGGTGGCGGCGGGCGCCCGACGACACCTCCCATCTACGGACAGGGCATCTCGGGCATCGCCATCGACGAGGACGACCACATCTACGTCTTCAACCGGGGCGAGCAGACGGTGATGGTTTTCGACCGCGCCGGCCACCTCGTGCGGGCCGGGGCCGAGCGCGACATGCACGGCGAGCGGGTGGCAGGGGGCTGGCTGCACTCGGGCGAGGTCGACTGGGACGGCAACGTGTGGGTGGTCGAACGCATGAACCACCGCATCATCAAGTTCGACCCGACGCTGGAGCGGGCGCTGATGCAGATCGGCGTGACCGGCGAGCCCGGCAACGACGCCACCCACCTGAACAGCCCGTCCGGCATCCTGTTCACCCGCGCCGGCAACATCGTCGTCACCGACGGCTACGGCAACAACCGGGTGGTCCTGTACGGGCCGGACGGCACGTTCATCAAGCAGGTCGGCAAGGGGCGCGGCGGCCCCGACGACAAGGGCGCCGGGCCCGGCGAGTGGGACCTGCCGCACCAGGGCGCGGTCGACGCCGACGACAACCTCTATCTGATCGACCGCGAGAACCGGCGCGTCCAGGTCTTCGACAACCAGCTCAACTACGTCCGCGAGTTCGCCAACGAGGGCTGGAACCCCTGGGACATCGCCATCTCGCGCCGCGGCGACGACGGCTTCGGCTACATCGCCGACCACGCCGGCGAGCGGGTCCACCAGATTGCCCTCGACGACGGCCGCATCCTCGCCACCTGGGGCGAGCCCGGCCGCGGCCCGGGTCAGTTCGACTGGGTGCACGGCATGGCCGTGGACACCCAAGGGGCGGTCTACGCGGCCGACACCTACGGCCAGCGGGTGCAGAAGTTCGTGCCGGTGGCGCCGTAGGGCGCAGGAGGCGCATTGGACATCGTCGGACTCGGACGGACGTCCTCGGGAGCCGGTGGGGTCCGGATCGCCCGCGCCTGAACGACTTCACCAGGGGCCAAGGCCCGACGCCCCGGCCCGCAGTCTGGCGTCCGTATCGCCGTCGCGCCGCCCCGACGAGGGTGGGGCGGGCCCGTGCGGGCACGATCCGGCGCGGATGCCCAGGGGCTCAGCCTCGGGCATCCGCGGCAGCGGCGGGCGAGCCGCCGGCGCCTGGCGTCCGTATCGCCGTCGCGCCGCCCCGACGAGGGTGGGGCGGATGCCCGGAGGGGCTCAGCCCCTGGCGTCCGCGGCAGCGGGCGGGGCGAGCCGCCGGCGCCTGGCGTCCGCAACGCCGTCGCGCCGCCCCGACGAGGGTGGGGCGGGCCCGTGCGGGCACGATCCGGCGCGGATGCCCGTGCGGCCGGACGCGGCCCCGGGTGGCAGCGGCGGGCGAGCCGCTGGCGTCTCACTGCCCGGGCGGCCGTCTTATCTCAATCGTGGCGGTGAGCCACTGGTCGGCGGCGGGGAGCTCCCACGACACGGGGCCGGAGGGGCCGGCCGTCCGGTGTCGCGTGTCCGAGATCGCCAGCGCCACCGCGCGGTCGGTGTCGCACCCGGCCATCGGCGGGCCGCAGCCGTTCTCGGGATCGGCGGCGGCGGTGGGAAACGAGAGGATGTTCACGCGTTCCCCGGGGGGCACGTCGGACATCGCCTCCGCCTCGCGGACGAACGGACCCGCCTCGTCGAGCTCGACGACGGCGATGCGCAGGGCGCGCGAGCCGTCGCGCGTGGTCTCGACCACCGGCGCGGTCACCGTGTCGGCCGATCCGCGCTGCTGGTTCGACGCGCCGATGGGCTCGTCGGGGTCGACGTTCGAGTACCGCAGCACAGTGGCCGCCGCCTGCCGGTTGCCGCCCCACGAGAAGGTGGCGGTCGACTCCGACCCGTCGGCGATCTTGTAGTAGATGGCCATCTGGCACGCGGTCCCCTGTCCGTCCGCCTGGCACATGGCGTCGTTGAAGCCGCGGAAGCCGCGCACCGGCGTCCACCCTTCGGGGCCGGAGGTGTTCGGATTCCCCTGCGCGCCGACGATGGCCACGAGGAGGTCGGCGCCCCCGTTCGCCCCCGCCGGCACCGCCATCGACACCTCTCCGGCGCCGCTCTCGCCGGTCTGGCCGATTCCGGCGGCCTCGAAGTTCGGCGTCGGCCCGCACCCGACCACGAACAGGCTGGTCACGACGCCGGCGCGACAAACGAGACGACGAGGCTGCGCAAGCGTATGGCGGGCCAGCCAGTTTCGCAGACCACTGTCGGTATCAGCGTGCTTCCCGGTCATGCTGCCCCCCTCTCCACTCATCCCGCTCCCTGGAAGCCCGGCCCGCCACTCCCGCGAGCGGCGCCGAATCGCCGGTTGCCCTCATGCGGACTCGCCCCCCGAGAGCGGTCGGTCGAAATCGCCCCACGATAACGGCACGAGGGGCGATCGTCAAACCCGAACGGGGCGCCGGGGCGCCGGGGGCAGGTTCGTCGCGCGTCGGGGGGTACGCCGAGCGGGTTGAGCGCGCCACCGCTGCGAGTCGAGAGCCTGCGGGTCTAGACCCCTTCGCCACCGGCCCGGGAGCGTCTGATGGACCTCATCCCCCGGAACCGAAGAGGCTGGGGTTGTCGAGAGGCGCGCCGCCGAGCGCCGATCGGAGCCCGACCTCCAGATCTGGAGTCAGGCCGGTATCGCTCGCGGCCTTCTTCGACTCGACGCCGGGAGTCGCGCGCCTCAGCCGCCGCCGAGGGCGCGGGTGACGGTCCAGTAGACGCCGACCGCCGCCATGCTCAGCGACAGCGGGACCACCGCGGCGCGGCGGTACCACGGCGCGTGTCGGGCCCAGCCGAGGGCCGCGAAGAGCCCCGCGATCACCGCGAGTTGCCCGCCCTCGACCCCGAGGTTGAAGCTCAGCAACGCGGCGGCGAACTCGCCGCGGGGGAGCCCCAGCTCTCTGAGCACCCCGGCGAATCCCATGCCGTGGAGCAACCCGAACCCGAAGACCAGCGCCAGGCGCCACGGCTTGAGCTCGCTGGTGACGAGGTTCTCCACTGCGACATAGGCGATGGAGAGGGCGATCAGCGGCTCGACGACGCGGGCGGGCAGCGAGAACACCCCGACCATGCTGAGCCCGAGGGTGATGGTGTGGGCCACGGTGAACGTGGTCACCTGGGCCAGCATCGGGGCGAGGCGCGTGCCGAGCAGGAAGATGCCGACCACGAACAGGATGTGGTCGAGCCCCCTGGGGACGATGTGGGTGAACCCGAGCCCGAGGTACGTGCCCACGACCTGCCGCCGGGTCGGCGGCGTGAGCTCGCCGAGGCGCATGGGCTCGGTTTCGAACTCGCCGACGTTCCAGTACGTGATGACCTCGTCGCTGCGGTCGCGGATCAGCAGCGGATAGGGGTCCATGATGAGCCCGTAGGCGAAACTGAAGGTCTCGGCCCCGGGCGGCGTCCGGCCGTCGAGCCGCATCACCCCGAGCAGGGTGCCGTCGGGCGCGGTGGGGCCGTCTTCGGCGGGCGGCAGGTAGGTCGCCGACGTTGCCGCGCGCTCTCCGTCGAAGTACAGGTGCACCCAGTCGGCGAAGGTCGGCTCCATCTCGGCGAGCCGCCGGTCCCGCGCCGGGGGGGCGAGCCGTCCCGAGAGACCGAGGCCGGAGAACGGCTCCACCCGCATGAGCAGCCAGCCGGGGTCGTTCATCACCTCGATGCGGAACGTCCCGTCGCTCTGGAAGGTGACGTGCACCTCGGTGAGCTCGAGCTCGTGCCCGCGCGCCGCCTCCCCCGCGGCGGCCCAGACGACCGCGGCGGCCGCGAGGGCGGCCAGCCGCCGGCGGCGCCGTGGCGACAGGGGCTCCCGGCTCACTCTCACCTCACTGGGGTCGGAATCCGCGCGCGGGGTCGGCGCGGCCTCTTCTGCGCGTCCACCCGTCGGTCACCTTCGGGTGACGAGCAGGCCACCGGCGTGCCGGCCGCGGGACCACCCAGGCCCCCCGGGCCGGCCCATCTCATCGCAGTCGTCGTGCTCACGGACACAGTTTCCCGATGCCGGTTGTCCACACGCTGCCCTCGGCCCCGGTCGTCCATCGATCACGCCGACCGGTCGATGCGGCGCTGGCCACGTTCGACCGGCAACTGTAACATCACCCCTCAGCAGGCCGCGGATTCGCTGAGGGGGGAGGAATCCGATGTCGCGGGGCGCCGGCACGACGCTCGCTCCCGGTGCGGAGATCGTCGCGGTTCCAGAGCGTTGCGTCGGCGGCAGAACCGAGTCGTGACCCTGCGGTGAGAGCCCGTCACCACCGCGAACCACGGCGAGCAAACGGGCGGAGAGCATGATCACCGGCGAACTCAAGTCTAGAATCGACCGCATCTGGGACACCCTGTGGTCGGGCGGCATCTCGAACCCGCTCTCGGTCATCGAGCAGCTCACCTACCTGCTGTTCATCAGGCGGCTCGACGAGCTGCACACGCTGAAGGAGCGCAAGGCCGCGCGCACCGGCCGGCCCATCGAGGCGCCGGTGTTCGCGCCCGACCAGGACCGGCTGCGGTGGTCGCGCTTCAGGGAGACGGCGCCGGAGCCGATGTTCGAGACCGTGCGCGACGAGGTATTCCCCTTCATCAAGACCCTCGGGCGCAGCGGGGAGGACGGCGCGGGCTCGACCTACAGCCACCACATGCAGGACGCGCTGTTCATGATGCCGACGCCGCGGGTGCTCGCCAACGTCGTCGACCAGCTCGACGGCATCGACATGGCCGACCGCGACACCAAGGGCGACCTCTACGAGTACATGCTCGGGAAGATCGCCACCGCCGGCCAGAACGGGCAGTTCCGCACCCCGCGGCACATCATCCGACTGATGGTGGACATGACCGCCCCCACGTCGCAGGACGTCATCTGCGACCCCGCCTGCGGCACCGCGGGCTTCCTCGTCGCCGCCTCCGAGCACCTCGTTCGCCACCACAGCGACGCCATCTACCGCGACGCCGCCGCCCGGCGCCGCTTCAACGAGCGCACCTTCCACGGCTACGACTTCGACAACACCATGCTGCGCATCGGCAGCATGAACATGCTGCTGCACGGGGTGGACAACCCCGACATCCGCTACCGCGACTCGCTCGCCGAGAGTGACGCCGCGCGCGACGCCGACGACGCCGGCAAGTACTCCCTCGTCCTCGCCAACCCGCCCTTCGCCGGCAGCCTCGACCACGAGTCGACCGCCCGCGACCTGCAGCGGGTGGTCAAGACGAAGAAGACCGAGTTGCTCTTCCTCGCCCTCTTCTTGCGTCTCCTCCGCACCGGCGGCCGCGCCGCCGTCATCGTCCCCGACGGCGTGCTGTTCGGGTCGAGCCGCGCGCACCGCACCCTGCGGCGCATCCTCGTCGACGAGCAGAAGCTCGACGCCGTCGTCTCCATGCCCTCGGGCGTGTTCAAGCCCTACGCCGGGGTCTCCACCGCCATCCTGCTGTTCACCCGCACTGACTCCGGCGGCACCGACGACGTCTGGTTCTACGACATGCGGGCCGACGGCTTCTCGCTCGACGACAAGCGCACACCGCAACCCGACCAGAGCGACCTCCCCGACCTCCTCGCCCGCTGGCGGAGCCGCGCCGCCGAGCGCGAGCGGAAGCGCACCGACCAGAGCTTCCTCGTGCCGAAGGCCGAGATCGCCGGCAACGACTACGACCTGTCCATCAACCGCTACAAGGAGGTCGAGTACGAGGCGGTGGAGTACGATCCGCCGCCGGTGATCCTGGGGCGCCTGGCGAACCTGGAGGCGGAGATCGCGGCAGGGCGCGAGGAGCTGGCGGACATGCTGCTGAGGCCCGACCCGTGACCGTGTCCCTCTCGGAGATCCGCGTGGGTCGGGACTGCAAGCCCCTCACCGGCACGCAGCGCCGCAAGCTGCTCGTCGACGCCGGCGCGGACGACTACACGGCTGCTACGGTCGGACCGGTAGCCGCGAACGGGCTCTCGGCCTCTGCGCTCGAGACGTTGCGCGAAGCCGCCGCGCGCGAGGGTGCCCCGAGCGATCTGCTGCGCCTCGGCGACGAGGACCTGCTGCGCGCCCTCGACGTCGTCCGCGACGGACAGTTGACGCGCGCCGGCATTCTGCTCGCGGGGTCCCCCGCCGCCATCCGGGAGCACGCGCCGCACTACGTGTGGACCTTCCTGCGCATGTCGTCGGACACGAACTACACGGACCGCACGGACGGCCGCGATGCCCTGCCCGTGGCGCTGGCTCGGATTCTGGATCGGATCGCCGCCGACAATCCGCTGCAGACGGTGCGGCAGGGTCTCTTCCACTTCGAGTACCGCACGTTCCCCGAGATCGCCCTCAGGGAGGCCCTGCTCAACGCGTTCTGCCACGCCGACTTCCGGATCGCCAGCCCGATCCTCGTGAAACAGCACCCCGAGCGGCTGGAGATCTCGAACCCTGGCGGCCTGATCGGCGGCATCGCGCCGGGCAACATCCTGCACCACGTACCGGCCGCCCGGAACCCGTGTCTGGTGCAGGCCCTGGTCAGGCTCCGGCTCATCAACCGCAGCAATCTCGGGATGCAGCGCATCTACGAGGTGTTGCTGGCCGAAGGCAAGGAGCCGCCGCACCTGGAGGACCTGCCGGGCGCCTTCCGCCTGACCTTCCAGGCGTCGAAGCTGTCCCCGCCCTTCCGCGCCTTCGTGGCGGATCAGAGCGCCAGGGGCGTGGCGCTGAGCGTGGACCACCTGCTGGTGCTGCAGCATCTGCTGCGCCACCCGGAAATCCAGACGGCTACGGCCGCGACCATCTGCCAGCGCCAGCCCGCCGAGTCGCGGGAGACGCTCTCGCGCATGGAGCGCGATCTCGGCTACCTCGCGCGGGGAGGAAGCGGCCAGGGCGCCTACTGGACGCTGCGACCCGAGCTGCACGCCCGAATCGCGGCCCCGGGCGACCTCGAGCGCGACCGCCGCCTCGACTGGGAAGCCGCCAAGACGCGGGTCCTGAGCGTCATCCGACAACGCGCATCGCAGGGCGACGAGCCGCTCGCCAATGCCGATGTCCGCCGCATCACCGGCGTGACCCGCCACCAGGCCCGACGGCTGATCCGGGAGCTGGCGAAAGACGGACACGTCGAGATCACCGGTCACGGGAAAGGCGCACGCTACGTCTATGCGGGAGACGACCGCGGGACGGAGGAGGCCTGAACGGAGAATGCGCTCGGTCCGCCCGCCCTCGGACGCGGGCGCCGACGCGTAGACGCGCACGGTGAGAGACGGAGATATGCGCGGAAATGGTGCGTGGCGCATTTATCCGCGCATTTCCGACCCGAAATGCGACGGGAATGGGTATCGCGCATTTATCCGCGCATTTCCCGCCCGAAACGCGCGGAAATGGTGTTACGGCGCATTCCGGCTCGCATTTCGGGCGTCGGTCGGGACGTTTCGTCGACGTGATCGCCGATCCGAGCTGCCGTAGCCATTCACCGAAGGAACTCGCGGGTAAGGGCGGGTACGACGCCGCGGAGCATGGCCCGGCGCGCGTGGGCCTGGAGCGGCTGGCGGCGCTGGCGGCGGAGATCGCGAGGGGGCCGGAGGAGCTGGAGGGATTGGGTGAAAACTGAAGCCCTGGGCAGACACGCGAAACTGATTCGCGGAATCACGTTCAAGCCCACGGCGAAGTGTGACCTTCGAGACGAAGGCGCAGTCGCCTGCCTGAGAACCAAGAACGTGCAAGAGACACTGGACCAGTCTGACTTGATTGCAGTGCCTGGCAGCCTCGTCACGACCCCCGAAAAACTCATTTCCCCAGGAGACATTCTCGTCTCAAGTGCGAATAGCTGGAATCTCGTAGGTAAGTGTTGCCAAGTGAAGTCACTGGAGTATCCTAGCACGGCAGGCGGCTTTATTTCTATCCTTAGATCAAAGAACGACGCTCTGCTAGATTCGACGTATCTGTATCGCTGGTTTTCGTCCGCAAATGTCCAGCGTAGAGTGAGGTCGTTTGGCAACCAGACGACAAACATCTCGAACCTGGACCACAAGCGTACCCTCAGCCTCCGAATCCCCCTCCCGCCCCTCGCCGAGCAGAAGCGGATTGCAGGGATTCTGGACGCGGCGGACGCCTTGCGGGCGAAGCGCCGCGAGTCCCTGGACCAGCTCGACATCCTCATCCAATCCACCTTCCTCGACATGTTCGGCGACCCCGTCACCAATCCGATGGGGTGGAAGAAAAAGACATTGAGCGAAACCGGGGCGTTGATTCAAATCGGTCCCTTCGGGTCACAACTTCACAAAGAAGACTATGTTCACGGCGGCGTTCCGCTCATCAATCCCAAACACCTCGTCGAGGGGGATGTCGTTCTTGGCAGCGACGAGACAGTGACCGAGGAGAAAGCCGCGGCACTCTACAAGTATCGACTGCGAATCGGCGACGTAATTGTGGGCCGCAGAGGAGAGATGGGGAGATGCGCAGTCGTGAGTGCTATTCAGAACGGAATGCTGTGCGGGACCGGTAGTCTGTTCATCCGGCCGAACACGAATGCCTTGACGGCTCTGTATCTGTCCAAGGTCATTTCAAGCGGATCAATGAAGCAGGAATTTGAGCGAATCGCTGGCGGTGTAACGATGGCGAACCTCAACCGCTCGAGGGTCGAGTCTGTACGGATCGGTGGAGAAGGGCCTCCCACCCGTGTCCCTCCAACACCGCTTCGCCACCATCGCCGCAGCCGTCGAGCGCCAGAAGGCTCGCTGTCGCGCCCACCTCGCCGAGCTCGACACCCTGTTCGCGGCCCTGCAGGCCCGCGCCTTCAACGGGGATCTGTGATGGCCGCGTTCGACCCCGAGGCGCTGCGCGAGGACGTCGACCTGGAGGCCAAGCGCGCTGGCGGCCGGGACGGGCGGGGCGGGCTGCCGCAGAGCGTCTTCGCCAGCTACTCGGCGTTCGCGAACACCGAGGGCGGCGTGATCCTCCTCGGTGTGGAGGAGCACGAGGACGGGAGCCTCGCGGTGTCGGGCATCGAGCGGGCGGATCAGGTTGTCGAGGATCTGTGGAGCCAGTTGAACAACCCGCAGAAGGTCAGCGCGAACCTGCTCGGCAACGCCTCGGTGCGCAGGCACGACGCCGGCAGCGGCCGCTGGGTGGTCGAGGTGGAGGTGCCTCGAGCGTCGCGCAAGCAGCGCCCGGTGTTCGTCGGCGGCAATCCGCTCGTCGGGACGTACAAGCGGTTGAGCACTGGCGACTACCGCTGCACCGAGGAAGAAGTGCGGCGCATGTTCGCCGAGCAGGTGCACGATTCGCGCGATACGCAACGGTTCCCGGGCTACGGCCTCCGGCACCTCGACCGGACCAGCTTCAAGGGGTACCGGCAGCTCTTTCGGGACACGGCCCCGGGGCACCCGTGGAGCGAGATCGGGGACGAGGAGTTCCTGCTGCGGACGGGATGCGCGTATCGGGACGAGGGCAAGGGCGAGGCGGGTCTGACACTCGCCGGGCTGCTGCTGTTTGGCGAGCTCCACTGGATCAACCAGGAGCTCCCGCAGTACTTCCTCGACTATCGCGAGCTGCCGGTGAACGACACCTGGACGGAGTGGGACGACCGGCTGACGCCGGACGGCACCTGGTCTGGCAACCTGTACGACTTCTACATGCTGACGATCCGGCGGCTGCTGCGGGACGTGAAGGTGCCGTTCCGTCTGGAGGGTGTTCGGCGCATGCAGGAGACGCTGCCGTTCCGGCTGGAGGGTGTTCGGCGCGTGCAGGAGACGCCTGTGCACAAGGCGCTGCGCGAGGCGCTGGTGAACACCATCGTGCATGCCGACTACTCGGACCGCGTGCCCATTCTGGTCATCAAGGCGCCGGACTACTTCGAGTTCCGGCACCCCGGACGCATGCGGGTGCCGGTCGAGCAGGCCCTGCGGGGCGGGGTGAGCGACTGTCGGAACGGCACGATGCAGAAGATGTTCCGGCTGATCGGGTTCGGCGAACAGGCCGGATCGGGCATTCCGCGGGTGGTGGAGAACTGGAAGTCGCAGCACTATCGCCCGCCCGAGTTACGCGAGACGCAGGATCCCGACGCAACGACCATGCGGCTGCGGACGGTCAGCCTGCTGCCCGACGAGACGCTGGCCGGGCTGCGCCGGCAGTTCGGAGCGGCATTCGCGGCATTGGACGAGCATGGCCGGCTCGCCCTGGCGACGGCCGCGATCGAGGGGTTCGTGACCAACGGGCGCCTCCGGCAGCTCACGGGCCTGCATCGACACGACATCACCGTGCTGCTGGGGGGACTGGTGCGGGCGGAGATGCTGGCGCGCGACGGACACGGCCGGGCGGCGAGCTACCGTGTGGCCGGGGCTGCGCCCGTGGATCTCGCGGCCGGCGAGGAGGACGTGCGTGGGGCGAGCTCCACACATTCCGGCCCGAGCTCCACACATTCCGGCCCGAGCTCCACACATTCCGGCCCGAGCTCCACACATTCCGGCCCGAGCTCCACACATTCCGGTCCGAACCCCGATCAATCCGGCGCGAGCTCCGATCAATCCGGTCCGAGCCCCGATCAATCCGGCGCGAGCTCCGATCAATCCGGCGCGAGCCCCGATCAGTCCGACCCGAGCTCCCATCAATCCGGCGCGAGCTCCGATCAATCCGGCGCGAGCTCCGATCAATCCGGCCCGAGCTCCCATCCTGGACTGGCTGCAATCGCAGAAGCCGTTCGCGGCAGGTCCCGGGCCAGCAGAGCACTGGTTCAGGAAACGGTCCTGGCCCTCTGCAAGGGGCGCTTCCTCACCATCCAGCAGATCGGGACCCTGCTGGGCCGCGCACCGGTGGGGCTTCGGTTGCGCTTCATCAAGCCGCTGGTCGATCAGGGCCTGCTCGAACGCCGTTTCCCACAGCAGCCCAGTCACGAGAAGCAGGCGTACCGTACGCGGGAACGCGATGATGGGTGACATCCCTCCTCTGAGAGGCAAGCCGCCATGGAGATCTCAGCGAACTTCGCCTTCCTGAAGCGGGAGTTCCCGCACGTGGCGGAGAGCGCGAGCCTTGCGGAGCGGCACGTCCATGGCGACCCGCGGGCGTCGTGCTTCCACGCCCGGCACGCGCTCGAGCGCCTGGTCAAGCGCATCTACCGGGTCGACAAGGCGCTGAGCCCGCCGAAGACGCAGAATCTGGACAACTACCTGGCCGCGCCCGCCTTCCGCGAGTTGATGCCCGACGCCGTCTGGCTGAAGGCGGAGTACATCCGGCAGGCGGGCAACGCGGCCGTGCACGGGAACAAGACGCCGGCCCCGGAGAAGGCGTTGGGCGTCGTCCGCGAACTCGCCCACGTGGTCTACTGGGCGGGCCGCACCTACCTGCGCAAGGGCGCGGAGGACCTGCAGGGCAGGACCTTCGACGAATCCCTCGTGCCGAAAGTGGCGCCGGCGGCCACCCCGGCCAGCATCGAGGCGCTGGAACGGGTCAGGGCCGAGCGGGATGCGGCGGAGGGGGCCCGCAAGGAAGTCGAGAGCGAGCTCGAAGCCCTGCGCGAGCGGCTCGCGGCCATCAAGGCGGAGAACGAGGCGGTCCCCGAGACGCATGACTGGAACGAGGACGAGACCCGCCGGCGGCTCATCGACCTCGCCCTGCAACGCGCGGGCTGGCCGCTGGATCAGCAGCGGGACCGCGAGTACAAGGTCAAGGGCATGCCGAACGCGTCGGGCATCGGCTATGCCGACTACGTCCTCTGGGGCGACGACGGCAGGCCGCTGGCGGTGGTGGAGGCCAAGCGGACCACCGTCGACCCCGAAGACGGGAAGCAGCAGGCGAAGCTCTACGCCGACTGCCTGGAGCAGATGCATGGCCAGCGCCCCGTTATCTTCTGCACCAACGGCTACGAGACCATCCTGTGGGACGACGCCGCCTATCCGCCGCGCGACGTCGCCGGGTTCTACGAGAAGGATGAGCTGGCTTCGTTGATTCACCGCCGCGCCCACCGGCGGACACTGTCCGTGGCCGACGTCCGGCATGCCATCGCCGACCGCTACTACCAGAAGCGGGCCATCGGCAGCATCGCCGAGCAGTTCGCGCAGGCGCGGCGCAAGGCGCTGCTGGTGATGGCCACCGGCACGGGGAAGACGCGCACGGCGGTTGCATTGGTTGACCTGCTACAGCGGGCGGGGTGGGTGAAGCGGACGCTGTTCCTCGCCGACCGGGTGGCCCTGGTGAACCAGGCGGTGGGCGCGTTCAAGGCGCATCTGCCCGAGTCGAGCCCGGTCAACCTCGTGGCCGAGAAGGACGGGACGGGTCGGGTCCACGTCTGCACGTATCCGACCATGATGGGCCTGATCGACGAGACCGACGGCGAGCGGGCGAGCTTCGGCGTCGGGCATTACGACCTCGTGATCATCGACGAGGCGCACCGCTCGGTGTACCAGAAGTACGGCGCCATCTTCGAGCACTTCGACGCGCTGCTGGTGGGGTTGACGGCGACGCCCCGGGAGCAGGTCGATCGCAACACCTACACGCTCTTCGACCTGGAGCCGGGGGTGCCGACCGACGCCTACGAGCTGGAGACCGCGGTGAGGGACGGCTTCCTCGTGCCGCCGCGGGTCCAGCGCGTCGACCTGAAGTTCCCGCGCGACGGCATCGACTACGACGCGCTCAGCGACGAGGAGAAGGCGCAGTGGGAGAGCCTGGACTGGGGCGATGACGTGGATCCGAACGCCGCCCCGGACCGCGTCCCGCCCGCCGCCCTCAATGTGTGGCTCTTCAACACGGACACGATCGACAAGATGCTCCAGTACCTGATGGAGAACGGCCACCGGGTCGAGGACGGCGACCGGCTGGCGAAGACCATCGTCTTCGCCCGCAACCACGAGCATGCGCGGTTCATCGAGGAGCGGTTCAACCACCACTACCCGCACTACAAGGGGCGCTTCGCGCGTGTCATCGACCATTACGAGAAGTTTCCGCAGAGCTCTTCAACACGGACACTCGACAAGATGCTCCAGTACCTGGAGAACGGCCACCGGGTCGAGGACGGCGACCGGCTGGCGAAGACCATCGTCTTCGCCCGCAACCACGCATGCGCGGTTCATCGAGGAGCGTTCAACCACCACTACCCGCACTACAAGGGGCGCTTCGCGCGTGTCATCGACCATTACGAGAAGTTTCCGCAGAGTCTGCTCGACGACTTCTCCCGGCCGGACGAGGCGCCGCACATCGCCATCTCGGTGGACATGCTCGACACGGGCATCGACGTGCCCGAGGTGGCGAACCTGGTCTTCTGCAAGCCGGTCTATTCGAAGATCAAGTTCTGGCAGATGATCGGGCGCGGTACCCGCCTGTGCCCGGAGCTGTTCGGGCCGGGTGCGGACAAGCGCGACTTCCGCGTCTTCGACTTCTGTTTCAATTTCGACTTCTTCCGTGAGCATCCCGCCGGCGTCGAGGCCAGCACCGGCGCATCGCTCGGCGCCCTGCTGTTCCGTTCGCGCGTGCGTTTGCTGGCGCACCTGCAGGCGACCCCGGACCGCGCTCCGGACGGCGCGCTCGCGCGCTCGCTGACCTCGGTACTCCACGGGGAAGTGGCGGCGATGAACCGCGACAACTTCACCGTGCGCATGCGCCTGAAGACGGTCGACCGCTTCCGGAAGCCCGAGGCGTGGGCGCACCTCAGCGACGATGACCGCGAGCGCCTGCAGAACGAAGTGGCCGGGTTGCCCAGCGCGATCGAGGCGGACGCCATCGAGTCCCGCTACTTCGACCTGATGGTCCTGACGATGCAGCTTGCGCGGGTCGATGAGGACGTGGCGACGTTCGAGCGGTGGCGGAAGCGAGTGGTGAAGATGGCCGAACAGCTCGAGGAGAAGCGCGCGATCCCCGCCGTGCAGGCCCAGCTCGAATATCTGGCCGCCGTGCAGGAGCCCGGCTTCTGGGAGGGAATCGGCCTGGACGCGCTCGAGGATCTGCGCGTGCGCGTGCGCGCTCTGGCGCCGCTCCTCGACAGGCAGCAGCGCCGCGTGATCTACACCCGTTTCGTGGACGAGATACGGGGCGTGCGAGACGAACACGCGCTCTTCATGCCGACGATGACCAGCGCCGAGTACGAGAAGCGGGTCCGGGCCTACCTCGACGGCCACCAGAACCACCTCGTGATCCACCGCCTGCGGACCAATCGGCCGCTCACCGACGTCCACCTGAAGGAGCTGGAATCGACCCTGGTCGAGATTGGCGAAGGACACGGCGAGACGCTGCTCGCGGAGGTGCAGGAGCAGCGCAAATCGCCGTCGCTGGCCCACTTCGTCCGCAGTCTCGTGGGCCTGGACCGCGCCGCCGCGCAGGCGGCGTTCTCCGAGTTCCTGGGCGACCGCAGCCTGACGTCGCCGCAGATCCGGTTTGTCGAGATGGTGATCGACCAGCTCACGGCCCGCGGCGTCATGGACGCCTCGGCGCTCTACGAGCGTCCGTTCAGCGACCTGAACGCCGGGGGACCGGAAGCGCTCTTCAGCGGCAGGGAGAACATTGTCGAAGGGATCTTCGAGGCCCTGAGGGCCGTTCACTCAGAGCTGCGCGCCAAGGCGAGTTGAGGGACCCAACGGCCCCGCGCCGGTTCGCAAGTCTACGGCCCGGTCGAGAGGTTGGACTTGTGGGTCCAGAAGATGTCGATCCCCCCGAAGCTGTTGTCGTCGCGGTTCGAGAACCAGGTGAAGGTGGCGCCGTCCGGGGGCAGGGCCGGGCACATGTCGGCGGAAGCGGTGTTCACCTGAGGCCCCAGGTTCGTCGCCGGCCCCCAACTGTTCGGCCCCGTCTGCATCGCCGACCAGATGTCCATGCCGCCCTGGCCGCCGGGGCGGGCCGACGTGAAGAAGACGCGGCCGCTCGCGTCCTGCGAGAAGTGGAACTCTTCGGCCGCGGTGTTGATGTTGGGGCCCTGGTTCACCGGCTCCTGCCAGACGCCGTCGGCGTCCTGCCGCGAGCACCAGATGTCCGACCCGCCGTAGCCGCCCGCCCGCCGCGAGGCGAAGCACAGCGTCTCGCCGTCGGCGAGGATGGCCGGGCAGTGCTCGTTGCCCTCGTCGGTGCTGATGGGGTACGGGAGCAGCTCGGGGGTCGTCCACGCGCCGTCGACCCTCCGGGTGACGAAGAGGTCGCTGGCGTTCCGGGGTTCGCTCGTGGCCAGCCGGTCCGACTTGAAGTAGATGGTGTTGCCGTCGGCGGTGATCCACGGTTCGCGGTCGTCACCGAGCCGCAGTGGATCGACGTCGGTGGCGGGAGCCGAGTTGATGGGCTGCCCCATGTTGACGGGGGTGTTCCAGCGTCCGGTTTCGGCGTCGAAGGTCGCGATGTAGAGGTCCTTGGGGTCGCCGGGGGCTGCCCCGAGGTCCTCGCGGGCGCTGCAGTAGACCATGGTGCCGTCGGCCGCGAACGACAGCTCGCCCTCGGCCCACAGGGTGTTGATGGGCTCGCCGAAGTTGTGCACGGCGCGCTCGACCCAGCTCTCCTGCGCGGCCGCGGGGACGGCCGCGGCCAGGCACGCGACCAGGACTCCGATGCCCCACCGTGTGCCGGTCATCCGTCTGCTCATGTCCGTCCTCCCTCAACGGGTCCGCTGCTAGTCGTTCGTCACGGCGGCGGCCCTTGCCGCCGCCAGCTCCTCGTAGTCGGCGTCGTCGAGGTAGGTGATGCCAATCCAGGCGTGCGACATCTCGTCAACGCCCCGCGCGCCGAACACCACCCACTGGTCGGGGTCGGGGTTGATGCGGTTCGCGGCAGTGTTGTCCCACTTGGCGCGCAGCATGAGCACCGTGCCCTTCGGCAGCAGCGGCTGGGCGTCGTCGTCGTAGATATAGGCGATCTGCCAGTTGTGGTCGTAGCGGTTGACGTTGCTGAGCAGCTCGCGGCGGCCGTCGGGGTAGAGCGCGGTCATCGACATCTCGGTGCCGCGCATGTGCATGTGGGGCCGGAAGCTCTGGATGAGGGCCGGCCGGTCCATGACGTACTGGTCCTCGAGCACCAGGTGCCCGTGCGGCGGAATGAGGATGTCGCTCGCCCGCAGCCGCTCGCGGTGCGTGCCGTCGACATAGAACTGCCGCTCGCCGGCCGTGATCTTGTCGGGCGCCTCGTCCTCGGGATAGAGCCATACGCCGACCTCGGCGACCTCCGTCACCTCCTCGCCCACCGGGAAGTAGTGGAGGCTGAAGCGGAGGGTGGCGGGCCCCGGCGGCAGCAGCTTGCCGACGCCCTCGGGCAGCAGGTCCCACCGCTTGCCGATGCCCATGCCGACGAGATGCGTCCGGATCGACTCTTCGCCCGCCGCCGCCGTGCTCCGCAGGTTGGCGTGCCCGTGGTGCGTGACCTTGATGCCCAGCGGGTACGACGGCTTGAACTCGGCCGCGCGGATGTAGCGGGGCACGTCGAAGCCCTCGAACTCGACCTCGGGGTTCCACCACTGGTCCTGTCCGTTGGCGATCACGTGGTAGGGCGTCGATCGGACGACGAAGTCGGGCGGCCGGCCGAGCATCGCCTCGACCTCCCACGCGTCGGCGCGGGGGAACTCGAGCGGATCGGGCAGGTCGGCGGGGTCGCCCTCGGGCGCGCCCGCGTCCACCCACCGGACGACGGTGTCGATCTCGTCCCGCGTCAACGAGATGTCGTTCTTGTAGTCCTGGATGCCCACCGTCGTGTCGAGGTGCCAGGGGGGCATGAGGCGCCGCTCGACCCGGTCCCGGATGCTGCGCGCCCAGGGCCGCGCCTCGCGGTAGGTGAGCAGCGACATCGGCGCGATGCCCGCCGGCTGGTGGCAGTTCTGGCACGACCGCTGCAGGATGGGCGCGATGTCCCGGCTGAACGTGGGCGCGGCGTCGGCCGTCACGCGCGCTCCCGCCACGCCGCTCTGCGCCAGAGCCCCGCCGGCGCCTGCCGTCAGCAGTGCCGCCGTGAGCCCGGCCATCGCCGCCCGGCTCCACCGACCGTTCCGGGATCTCTCCGTCCTGGCCATCATCTTCTTTCCTCCCGCGCGGTTCCGCTCGACGGTCACGGAGCGACCGTGACGGGCATGAACCCGTTGGTCCAGCAACACTGGAACTCGAACTCCCGGATCACGTTGAACGCGAGCACCCGCAGCAGGTACTCGCCGGGCTCGGAGAAGGTCGCCTCGGTGGTCACCTTCGCCCCGCCCTCCCCGGCCCACGCATCAGGCTCGACGCGCGCCGTGCGCGCCGCGAACGCGACTTCGCCGGGTCCCTGATGCTTGAACCACTTGATGTTGATGGGGCGCTCGTCCCCGGCCGCCCCGTCGTCGCGGGCCACCCAGGCGTCGACTTCGAAAGGGACGCCCGCGGTCGCCTTCCGTCCATGGCCGGTGATGCCCCGGGGGCCGCGCCCGTCGGGTCCGTCCGACGTCCAGCGCAGCAGAGGCGACATGCTCGACCGTCCCGGAAACTCCCAGCCGGCCAGCTCGTAGGCCGGGCTCGTCAGCCGTCCCGGCACCGAGAGGGTCTGCCCGTGGGAGCGCAGCGTCCACACCACGTCGCGAGCGCCGAAGTCGGCCGGCACCGTCACCGTGAACGCGCCCCAGTGGCGCCGGTCGCTCTCGGGCACCGGTTCGAACCGCGTCGGCTGACCGCCGTCGAACTCGGCCGGCTCGATGAAGTTCGCGGGCCCGAGGGGCAGCTCCAGCGTCTCCTCGGTGTTGACGTTGAAGTAGCCGAACGACAGCTCGAAAGTGCCGTCGGGGTTTCGGTACCACCCCTCGAAGATCGGCACCACGGGCCCGCCCGACGCCCGCAGAAGCTGCAGCTCGAACTGCGTCTCGCCGGGGTTGGCCACCCGGCGTTCCGACGCCCGCTGCGCCGCGGCCTCCCCCGCGCCGAGCACGGCGATCGTCGCGAGAGCGGCCAGCCGTCGCGTCTGTCTCATGGCGTTACCCAACGCGCCTCCGGCCCGGCCGGGAGCTTCCTGCCGATATGGGGGGAATCATAGCGCATCGCGCGGTTCGGCCGAGTTCGGCCGCGCGGACTCACGCGGTCTCGAAACCCGGTCGATGGCCTGAAGACGAAGCGCGGGCGCCCTCCCGGCCGCTTCCGGTGGTCCGCCGCGTGTCAATTTCCTGACACGGTGGGTTTACAGCCCGCAATCGTGAGGAATCCAGCGCCGCGGACCCGACGTTCAGCCGTGACGCCGCACTGGGAGTCTGCGCCGTAGAACGGTGCGGACTCCTGCAGGGTTGGTTGGGCGCCCAGCGGAGCCGAAGGCGACGGTGGGCGGGCTAGTCGTCGCCGGCCGCCGGCCGGAGCTCGTCCGGCGCCAGCTCGCCGTCGCCGTCGCCGTCGAGCACGCGCAACGCCTGCGCGGCCGCCGCGACCTCCGCCTCGGACAACGCGCCGTCGCCGTCGGCATCGAGCGCGGCCATGAGCGGAAGGGCCGCCGGCGGCCCGCCTTCGCCACCGGCTCTCGGAGGCGCCGCCTCGCGCCCGCCGGCCTCGCTCGGCTCCCGGTCGTCCGGCCCTTCGATCTCCGTCGTCATCAGGGCGAGGATCTCCGCCTCGGCGGCCGCGCCGTCGCCGTCGGTATCGGCGCGGGTCAGCAGGCTCCGGAACTGGGGTCCCAGCTCTGCCGCCGCGAGCGCGCCGTCGCCGTCGGCGTCCAGCGCCAGGAACGCCGCCGTCGCCTCCTGCGGAGTCCGCGCCGGCCCGCCGATCGACCCGCCCCGGCGGGGCCGCAGCTCCGCCCCTGCGAGCGTGCCGTCGCCGTCGGCGTCCAGCGCCGCGAGCGATTCCGGCGCCGCGTCGATCTCGCCGGCCGAGATCGCGCCGTCGCCGTCGCGGTCGAGGGCGCCGAAGGCCGGCAGCCCGCGCAGCGGCCCCAGGTCGGCGCCGGCCTCGGGCGGGGCGGCTCCCGGCTCCCCGTCCCCCGCCGCGCAGCCGTGCAGCAGCCCCAGCGCCGCCGCTACCGACACCGCCGCTCCCAACGTCAGCGCCCGTGATTGCATCGTCGCCTCCCGCGAGTTCCCGTGCGCGGCGATCAGGACGTCCGGCCGAGGCCCCAGCCGAGAGACCCGTCCTCCCGCTCCTCCACCGTCCGGCCGAGCACGATGTCGAAATTGGCGGTCAGCTCGCCGATCGTCGACCCGGGCAGCGGGTCGAAGTCGACGAGAATCGTCTCCTTGGCCACCGGGTCCTCGATGCGCTGCGTCAGCCGGTCCCGCGCGTTGTCGGGGTGCCCGTTGACGAGCATCTGCGACGTGAAGAGCCGCTGCCCGTGCCGGCTGACGGCGAAGTGGATGTGCGGGGTGCGGAACACGTTGCCGACGACGTACGGCACGGGCTTGATGGTGCGGAAGTAGTACTCGCCCTTCACGTTGGTGAGGAAGCGGCCGTACCCCTGGAAGTTCGCGTCGGGCGGCTGGTCCTCGTGGAGGCCGTCGCGGTGCCGGTAGTTCTGGTTCGCGTCGCACTGCCAGATCTCGACGAACGCGTTGCGCAGCGGCGTTCCGGCCCTGGTGGTGACCGTGCCGTAGAGGTGCGTGACCTCGCCCACCGCCGGCGTGATCGAGTCGTTGACGATGAGCAGGTCGTTGTCGGTGTCGAGGGGCATCACGTCGGGGTAGAACGGCCCATCGAGCGAACGGCTGCTCGGGGTCGCGGTGAGCTCCTGGGCGAGCACCCCCGGCGTCCACAGGGCGGCGGCGCCGACCGCGCCGGCTCGCAGCGTCCGCTCCAGGAAGACGCGCCGCGGCAGGCGGCGTCCCGGCTGCGAAACGGCATGGATTGGTGGGGTCATCAATCTCCTCCTCGTTCCCGACCTCGTGCGGCCATCATAGCGCGCCGCGCCAAGAGAGCCGTCGGGAAGTCACCCCGAGTTTACGGTCCGTGAGTTTACGGTCGCCGCGCCGGTCGTCGCCTCTGCGTCCCGGGGCCGGGCATCACCATCGGCGACCCAGGCCCGCGCCGACCGAGCGTGTCGCCGCGTCCCGCCCGCTGGCCGGCGGCGCCGCGGCGCATCGACGCCGCGCGGCGGTTCGAAGTACAGTAGCCGTCTGCACGGTGGGACTGTCTCGCCCTGCGGGCGCGGGTGTGGACGGCCGGGGGCGGGCGGGAGAAATCGGCGTCGGCAGGCGAGCGGTCGAGACCCGGCCGGGTCGAGCAGGTTGTCGGGGAGCGTACCGATGAACAGACGATCGTTTCTCGCGACGGGTTTCGCCGCGGCGACGGGGGCGCGGCTCGGCGGGGCCGCCGGCGTCGGCCAGGGCGCCGCTGGACGACGCTTCGAGCTCGACTATGCCCCGCACTTCGGCATGTTCCGCCACCATGCCGGCGAGGACCTCGTCGATCAGCTCCGGTTCATGCACGACGAGGGGTTCCGGTCGCTCGAGGACAACGGCCTGCCGCGTCGGGACATCGTCGTCCAGGAGCGCATCGGGGCCGCACTCGACCGGCTCGGCATGCGGATGGGGGTCTTCGTGGCCCACACCGCGTGGGGTGCGGTGTCGTTCGCGTCCAACGCGCCCGAGGCGCGCGAGGCGATTCTCGCCGACATGCGGCGGGCGGTCGAGGTGGCGGGCCGGGTCGGCGCGCGGTGGTGCACGATCGTGCCGGGCGAGTACGACCGCGGGGTCGAGCGCGCCTACCAGACCGCGACGGTCATCGACAACCTGAAGCGGGCGGCCGAGATCTGCGAGCCGGCGGGCCTCACCATGGTCCTCGAGCCGCTGAACCACTGGGCCAACCACCCCGGCGTGTTCCTCACCGGAATCCCCCAGGCGTACCAGATCTGCCGGGCGGTGGGCAGCCCGTCGTGCAAGATCCTCGACGACCTGTACCACCAGCAGATCACCGAGGGCAACCTGATTCCCAACCTCGACCGCGCCTGGGACGAGATTGCCTACATCCAGGTCGGCGACAATCCCGGCCGCAACGAGCCGACCACGGGCGAGATCAACTATCTGAACGTGTTCCGCCACCTCAAGCGCAAGGGCTACGCGGGCATCGTCGGCATGGAGCACGGGAACGCCGGGGAGGGGCGGGCCGGCGAGCGCGCGGTCATCGACGCCTACGTGGCCTGCGATCAGTGAGGCCCTGCATCGCGAACCGAGCGCCGTCGCGACCCCCGTTCCCCGGGCTGGTGCGGCGACGCGTGGCGGCCGGTTCTCGTCACGGCCCTGGCACGCGGCGCTCGAAGCTCCCCGATGGGTCCCGCAAACGGTGTGTCTCGCCTGACAAGGGCGGGAGGCAGTTGGATGTGGAGCCGCGCTGCGCCGCGAGAGCGCGCCGTCCCGGACGGACAATGCGCCCAGAGGGGCGGGAACCGCGGTCGAGAATCGCCCGGGTGCGCCCGCGGGCTGGTAGACTCGGTCGGTTACCGGCCGGCCCGCTGTGCGCCCACGTTTCGGCGTCGAGGAGTGGTCATGATGCTGCAACCCCGTGTCTCGGTCCCGCTTCTGCTCGCCGCCGCGGCGTCGTGCTTCGCCATGGGCGCGGCCGCTGCCGAGGCCCAGCCCTCCGGCGCCTTCGTGCCCGTCACCGACGCGATTCTCCAGAACCCCGATCCGGCCGACTGGCCGATGTGGCGCCGCACGCTCGACGGGTGGGGCTACAGCCCCCTCGACCAGATCGACCGCGACAATGTCGGCGAGCTGCAGATGGCGTGGTCGCGCGCCCTCCCGGCCGGCACCCAGGAGGTCACCCCCCTCGCGTACGGCGGCGTGGTGTACATGCCCACGCTCACCGACATCATCCAGGCCCTGGACGCCACCACCGGTGACCTCATCTGGGAGTACCGCCGCGACCTGCCCGACGACGTCTACGAGTTCGTCGGCGGCAACGCCCGCAGCATGCGGAACATCGCCATCTACGACCGACAGATCATCAACATCAGCGACGACGACTACGCCTATGCGCTCGACGTCGAGACCGGCGACGTCGTCTGGGAGACGCAGATCTTCGACTACCGCGAGATACCCGCCGGGCACAGTTCGGGCCCCATCATCGCCGACGGCAGGGTCATCTCGGGGCGGAGCTGCCGGCCCCGCGGCGGGCCCGAGTCGTGCGTCGTCGTCGCCCACGACGCCCGCACCGGCGAGGAGCGGTGGCGGCGGCGCACCGTGCCGGCCCCCGGCGAGCCCGGCGACGAGACCTGGGGCGGCGTGCCCTACGAGCGGCGGGTGCACGTCGGCTCGTGGATACCGGCGAGCTACGACCCCGAACTGCGGCTGATCTACCAGGGCACCTCGGTGACCTCCCCGGCCCCGAAGTTCATGCTCGGCGGCGTCGAGAACACCCACCTCTATCACAACTCGACGCTCGCCCTCGACGTCGAGACCGGCGAGATCCGCTGGTACTACCAGCACCTGAACGACCACTGGGACCTCGACCATCCCTTCGAGCGCCTCCTCGTCGACACCGCCGTCGCCCCCGACCCCGACGCCGTGAGCTGGATCAACCCGCGGCTGCAGCCCGGCGAGGTCCGCAGGGTGGTGACGGGCATTCCCGGCAAGACCGGCGTCGTCTACACCCTCGACCGCGAGACCGGCGAGTTCCTGTGGGCGACTCCGACCGTCTCGCAGAACGTCATCAACGACATCGACGGGGCCACCGGCGCCGTGACCGAGAACGCCGAGGTCACCTTCACCGCGGTGGGCCAGGAGGTGCTGGCGTGCCCCACCTGGGCCGGTGGCAAGGACTGGGAGGCGGGCGCCTACAGTCCCCTGACCAACACCATGTACATGCCGCTGCGCAACACCTGCGCGCGCATGCTCGCCACCGACGACGTCCGCAGCGAGCGGGCGCGGGCCCTGACCGCGGGCGGGCAGCCGGGCCTGGAGATCTATTCCCTTGCGGCCCGGCACCAGATCACGCCGGGCGAAGACCAGCTCGGCACCGTCTACGCGGTGTCGGCCGAGACGGGCCGCACGCTGTGGCTGCACGAGCAGCGCGCGGCCACCATGTCGGTCATGGCCACGGGCGGGGGCCTCGTCTTCGGCGGCGACCTCAACGGGCGGTTCCGCGCCCTCGACCAGGAGACCGGCGCGGTGCTGTGGGAGATCAACCTCGGCTCGCCCGTCGTCGGCTTCCCCATCACCTACGCCGTCGACGGCCGCCAGTACGTCGCCGTCAACACCGGCGCGGGCGGCGGCGTCAACCTCCGCATGACCCCCGAGCTGCGCCCCAGTGCAGGCAGCGTCCTGTTCGTGTTCGCGCTGCCTTGACACCCATATGGGTTCCAGCAGCGTCCGATTCTTTCCGGGGATGTACATAAATCACTGAAAAGTAATCGTTTATGATTCTTGGTGGCGGACTGAGCGGGTCAAGACGTGCGGTGGAATCCGGCTGCATCCCGTATATAATGTGGGGATGTATGTTGTAGCCAAACCCGCCCCGACAACCCGCAGAACCAAGCGCCGAGGACGCCATCCCGACAAGGCCCTCTCGGCCGCCTTCGTCCGTTCCGCGCCGCCCGGACGCCACGCCGACGGCAACGGGTTGTACCTGTTCGTCCAGCCGACCGGGGACCCGAAGCTGGGTCCAGCGGCTCGTGATCCGCGGCCGGCGCCGCGAACTCGGACTCGGCGCCGCCACGCTCGTCCCGCTCGCCAAGGCCCGCGAGCAGGCCCTCGCCAACCGCATGCTGGCCCGGTCCGGCGGCGACCCGCTCGCCGACAAGCGCCGTGTCCAGGGAGTGCCTACCTTCGCCGACGCGGCCCGGCGTGTCCTCGAACAGAAGCGCGGCGGCTGGCGCGGCCGGCACCACGTGCACAACTGGTGGCGGAGCATGGAGCGGTACGTGTTCCCCCGCGTCGGCAGCCGGCCCGTCTCCGAGGTCAACACGGCCGACGTGCTGGAGATCCTCTCGCCGATCTGGCACGTCAAGGCGGCGACGGCCAGGGAGGTCCGCCAGCGTATCCGCGCGGTGCTGGAGTGGGCCATCGCCCTCGACATGCGGAACGACAACCCATGTGACCGCGTGGTGCCGGTGCTCGGTCCGCAGAACGACATCGTGACGCACCGGCGGGCGCTGCCTCACAAGGACGTGGCCGCGGCCATCGAGACGGTACGGACGTCGAAGTCCGGGCAGCCTGCCGTCAAGCTGGCGTTCGAGTTCCTCGTGCTGACCGCCGCGCGCTCGGCGGAGGTCCGGCTCGCGACTTGGGACGAGATCGACGTTGCCGGCCGGGTGTGGACCGTCCCGGCCCTGCGGATGAAGGCGAAGCGGGAGCATCGGGTTCCGCTGTGCGGCCGGGCGCTGGAGATCCTCGACGCGGCGCGGGCGCTCGGCGACGGCAGCCGGCTCGTGTTCCCGATGCGGAGCGGGCGTGCGATCGCCATGTCGACGTTGCCGAAGATGCTCCAGTACCACGAGGTCGCCGCCGTCCCGCACGGCTTCCGGTCGTCGTTCCGGGACTGGGCGGCCGAGGAGACCGACCACCCGCGTGAGGTCATCGAGGCGGCCCTCGCGCACGTGGTGCAGAACAAGGTCGAGGCGGCCTACGCACGGTCGGACCTGTTCGAGCGCCGTCGCCGGCTGATGGACGATTGGGCGGCCTACCTGGTCGGCGAGCGCGGCCAGTGATTCCCCGGCCAACGGTGGAGGTGAGCCGGACCTGCGACCGATGGACGTTCCGTGTGGTGTGTGACGGTTCATTCACGCCCGCGGCGGTCCAGTCCCGTTCAGGTTTCCGAGTCGCCATCACCGGACCTTGAGCGCTGGTGTGATGCCATCCGTGGCGGTCCATCGCGGTACAGGTTTCCGGTTTCCGTTTCCGCCCACCCCCCTGTGGGGAAACGTGTAACACGTAACACTGATGCTCGCGGAGGGTTTCGGCGCGGACACGTCCTTCGGAGGTCAGCGCGTAGCCGCGTTCGCGCCATGACGCCGCTCCGGGGCGTTCGTCGTGGTCGATATGCCCCGCATCGAGCAGGTCGTCGAGCGCCGCCCGGAGGTCCTGATAGCGTCGCCCGGCGCAGTCGAGCGCCACGGCCAACGTGCGCGCGTGCGGCCGGGCCTGCGGGTCGCAGCGCAGCAGGTGCAGCAGCACGCGGTCGGTGAGCGTTCGGGGCGGGGCAGTCGTTTCTGGCTGCTCCGGTTCCTCCAGGTCGGGTGCGAGCGCGAAGCCGACGCCGGGTTCGAGGACGATGGTCAACGGCTCCTGCCGCCAGCGACCGGACGGCGTGAGCCTCCGGGCCGTCGGCGACGTGCCGCGGCTCACCGACACGATCATGTCCACGGCTGCGCCGATCGCCGTCGAGTCGCGGTACTCGCCCTCCCCGTCGCCGGACTCGGCCGCAGCGCTCGGGTTCTTCCGGTTGTGGTGCAGCACGGCGACCGCCGTGTCGAACTCCCGCGCCACGTCCATCACGTCGCCGATGAGAAGGCCCTGCTCGCCGGCGCCAGCGATGTCCCGCACGCGGTGCACCTTCAGGTAGCGCGACCAGGTGTCGAGGATCACCCACACCGGGCGCAGCCTTGCCGCCAAGTGCCGTAGCGACGATTCATGCTCCGGGTCGGGGTGCGGACGCCGGGTGAAGGTAGACCCGTTCGAGGTCCGCGTCCCACTGCGCCAACCTTGCCTTGACGTCCGAGGCCGCCTCCTCGCCCACCCACAGCACGTCGCCGGCGCGGGTCGGCGCGGCGAGGAACGGCCGGCCCCGCGTGACCGCGGCCACGGCCGCGCCGACGAGCGTGCTCTTGCCGACCTTCTCGCGCGCATGCAGCAGCGTGACCCGCCCGGCGTGGGCGATCAGCCGCACGAGCGGCGGCGGCCCGTCGGCCGGCGTGCTGTCGAGGTTCGCGTCACTCAGGCGCACCAGCCCGGCGGGCAGCGCGTCGCCATGGCCGGCGTCGAGGTACGCCGAAGCGTCCTTGCTCCCGTCCGGCAGGTCGGCGACCTTCACGGCGAGTCCGGCGGCGGCGCAGGTGCGGGCGACCGCCTCGCCGTGCGCCCGGCCCGGATCGTCAGCGTCGGGAACGACGACCACGCGGCACGCCGGCCGCCCTGAGTTGCGCGGTGTGCTCCGTTCGCCACTGGCCGGCCCCGCCCGCGTTGCAGGTCGCGGGCACGTCGATCGCCCACAGCCGGTCCGCGTCCTTCTCGCCTTCGACCACGACGGCCGTCTCGCGGCCGGCCAAGTCGTTGAGCCGGTAGAGGCGCGGCGTGACGCCCTTGAGGTTCCCGTGGTGGCCGCCCTTGCCGTCCGGCCGCCGCTGCCGGAAGTTCTTCGGCGCGTAGCGCACCACTTCGAACACGCCGTCGTAGTCGTAGACCGCGACCACGCGGCGCTCGGAGGGGCGGGGGCCGGTGTTCGTCGAAGGGAACAAGTCACCCGCGTCGATGCCGAGCGCGGCGACGATGGCGTCGAACGTACAGCCGGCATGGCACTTCACAAGCCAGCGTCCATCGTCGCCGCGGCCGACCGAGAGCGACGCCCGGCGGTCTTCGTGCGCCGGGCAGCGCGCCGTCCAGCCGGCGCCCGACTGCCTGACGCCGGACAGGCGTTCGAGCAGGTCGTCGAGCATGGCCCCGTTACGCGGTGGGCCGCGCGGAGCCGGCGCGGGGGCGGCTGGCGATGAAATCGAGTACTTCCTGCTCGACCCAGCGCACGGCGCGCGCGCCGATGCGGATCGGCTTCGGGAAGCTGGACTCGCCCATCAGGCCGTAGACGGCCGAGCGCGACAAGGCGGTCATCTGGGTCACGTCGCGCAGCGTGAGCAGTCGCGGCACGCTGCGAGCGCCGTGGTCGTTCGGGTCGCGGTGGTAGCGGTTCGTCGTCATGTGTGTGCCCTCCCTGGGAGGCGGAGAAACGGCCGCGGCCGGCTGGCCAACGGCCCGGATTCTAGCGTAGCATGGAAGGTCGTAACCTATTGTCTATAAATGGGTTGACCGTTTAGACACCTTCTGGCGCATACAGCAACGTTGGGACCGGTTGCTACCCATGGTGCACCGTTCCGTCACCTTGCGAACAACCGGCTCCGGCCGTCGCCGAGACGATTTTTCGAGAAAGTTGAGCAGGCCCCGCGGATGGAGCAGGAGAGACGGATGATGACGCACCTTCGCGGCCGGGCGGACGCGCTCGTGGCGCAGGGGTGGACCCGGCGCGATGCGGAGTGGCTGACGCTGGTCTACCTGCACGGCGGCGTGTTCCTCCGCTCGCAAAACCTCGCCTTCATCGGACGCACGAACCCCGCGCTCGCCCACCGCTTCCTCCGGCGCTGCCGCCGGCACGTGGTCGAGCAGCCGTGGAACGGCTCCCGGCGACGGCTGTGCCGGATTACGGGGCCGGCGATCACGACGCGATAGGCGCGGAGCACATCGGCCGGCGACCGGCCGCGCCCGCGGTGGTGCTGCGCCGGTTGCTGGCGCTAGACTACGTGCTCGAACACGCAGAGGGCGCGTGGCTGCCGACCGAGGACGAGAAGGTCTGCGCGCTGGCCACCGTCGGGATCGATGTCAACGGTCATTGAGAACCGACAGATTCTCGACAGGTTATCGACCACAACATGTAGGGGGTCAAGGTTGGGCATCGTCCGATAGCTGCCGGCCTGGACAAGCGTGCGCGGAGCCGCCGTCAAGGCCGGTAGCCCCGCGAAGCGGGGGCGGAGCCCAGCGACGCGCCTTGACGGCGGCGAGCACACGCCGAGAATGTCGGTCGGACGATGCCCCGGCCACCCCAACATCTTGTGGTCGGCGCCAAGCTCGAATTCATCAGATCTTCGCGGTCGCGAACAGGATCGAGAAGGACATGCTGCCCCGGCCGCGTCTACCAGGGCGCGGTCGGGAGGCGGATGCTCTGTTTTCCCTCGCCGGCTGCCGCTGGCGTTCGACGGGCGACGGGCGACGTTCGTCTTTGCGCAGACGACCGACGAGACCGAGAGTGCGCTGCACACGTGGGGCAGGCAGCACGCGGCGCTGTGGGCGGCGCTCGCCCTGGCCCGCCGCTTCGTCGAGGTGGTCGTCGTCGGCCGCGATGTGGAGCGTCTGGCCGCGGCCGAGCGGGTGCTCGACAAGTGGGCCGCGACGCCGCCGGCGTCCGTGCTGGTGGCCCAGGGGGCGGCGGCGGTGGAGTTGGCCGAGGTTCGCAAGGCGATCTCCACGCTCGACCCGTTCGCCCTGGAGGCGTACGGCGATCTCAACAGCGCCATCCAGCGTGCGACGACTGGACGGCGCTGTCGCCCAAGGGTCATCGGAACCCGATCCAGTCTCGACACCGGCCGCGGCGGTCTGGCTTCGGCACTGGGTCTTGCGGATCTGGATGATGATGAGGATGATGATGGCTGTGGGCGCCGGTGGGGAACCGCGCCCCGCGCGGTTCTCCAAGTTCCCTGTGGGCGCGCTCTTCGCGCCCATGGGGAACGACGGCGTCCATGGCCCGTTGCTGGGCGGTGGCGACGCGAAAGGCCGCCGACGGCGGCCTCTTCCGCCTTCCTGCAAGGAAGAATCCAGCCGGGAGCGACCCGCGCGAGGGGTGTGACGCAGGAACACCCATTGCGCCGCCAAACCGAAGGTTTGGAGGGGGTCGCTCCAGGCACTACACCCGGCGCAATAATAGTCTGGCGGCTCTTGCTGGGGAGCGCGATTCGGTCCAACAGGGACGGCGCTCCGGCGGTCGCGCCGCGGGCCTTGGTGTGATTCCAGTTGTGATTCGAGTCCTTGGATGCAGTCACGGCCCGGCGCGGCGCAACAGGGCCTGTAACGCTCGGAGCACCGTGGACCGAGACGACCGAGACGACCGAGACCCGTCTTCGCCACGGTGGGAGTGGAGTGCGGCATCGTCGGACAATTGCCGGTTGTGGAGCGCGCGGGGAGTCGGCGTCAAGGCCGGAGCCCCGCGAAGCGGGGGCGAGCGTCGCGAGCGCCTTGCCGGCGGTGAGCACGTGCGGAACGCTGAGTGTCCGACGAGCACCTGAAGATGTCCAAGATGTCCGTCAACGTCATGATAAACACCGCCGACGCCAGCACCGGATCCACCTTCAAGTTCCGCGGGGCGATGGGGAATCACCGTCGCGGCACCGCCGCGACCAACCCTCGCCGTGATCGTGGTGCGGACGTTCCAGGCGACCATCGATGGTGACGCTGGGCCGTCCTCATGACTATCGTTGCCGGCATGGGGGGTGACGAGGTTCATGGCCAGCCACGGGAGCCGCTTCCGCGCCGACTCCACCGCCAGGGTGAACATGTGCTTCGCCGCCGCTGACCCCGGCCAGCCTGTAGAGGTCCTCGGTCCGCCTCGTCTTTTTGATGATGTCGATGACGTCGTCGACGGTGACGATGCCGACGAGCTTTCTCCTCGTCGACCACGGGGATCGCGAGCAGAGGTAGAAGACCATCTCCCACCTCGCGCGATCCCCTGCAAGGCGTGGACCGTCTCGCCCGCTGTCATGTCTTCCCGACGGCGCGCCCGGCAGAGCAAGCCGCCGCCGCGAGGACAGACAGAGTCGTCGCGGCCCGCACGACGGGAAAGCGTGAGCACTGGCCCCGATGCGCCGCTCCTCCTTGATACCGGAGGGGCGGCCCGAGCGGCCGCCCTCTCTCCACGTCGGGGCCCTACCGACGATGCTCCGATCGAGGCGTCAAGCGCCGCCACCCGCCGCCGAGCAATGCGAGCAAGAGCGCAAAAGCCCCGGCCGAGGGGAGGGCCGGGACCGGGGTCAGCCGGCCGTCCACCCGGTAGTTCGGGTCGTCGTTGAACGCGAAGTAGCCGATATCGAGGTCGACCTCGTGGCCAGCGTTGTCCCGGATCGTTCCCCCGTTCAGATCGACCGCGTCGGCGGCGATGCTCAGTCCGTCATCATCCCGGTCCGCTTTCTCCACGACGTAATCGAACAACAGGTTCCTCCCGCCCCAGACCCCGCGGAAGGCCGCGAAGCGCGTCCGTCCGCCGATGCGGAGCGCAACCCGCGGTGTGCCGGTCACGGTCACTCCTTCGTCCAATCCCAGTGTCACACGGATCGTATCACCGCCGCCGAACACGCCGCGGGCGGGGTGTTCCACGACCAAATAGCGGATCGCGGGCGCTTGGTCGTCAACCTGGCTGCCGTCGACCCTCTGTCTGGGGTCATCGCTGAGGCCGCCGTGGCTCAGGTCCGCATCGCTGTTGTCGTGCACGGCCCGTATCGACCCGCCGTTGAGGGTCAACGCATCAGCCGGAACGCTGACTCCATCCTCGTCGAGGTCCGACGGCTGCACGACGTACTTGAAGTAGACCGCACTTTCGTTCTCCCCGGGAGCATGAAAGTTGTTTCCCGGCGGGAACAACGCGAAGGCCGACACACGCGGAAGATGGTCCGCCCGCCGCGCTTGCGTCCCAACCTGAAGGGTGAGTTGTGGGGTGCCGGATACTCGCACCGCCCGCGTGAACAGAACCTGTGCGAAAACCGTTTCGCCGGCCGAGAGTGCGCCCTGGCTTGCTGTCCTTGAATACAGACTCACGCGCGTTACGGTCGGGACGCCGGACGCGCCGTTCACCTTGCGTGCGGGGTCGTCGGGCAGGGCGTCATGGGCGAGGTCGGCGTCGTTGCCGTCGGCGTCCCGGATTGATCCCCCGTTGAGAGTCAGGGCGTCAGCGGGCACGCTAATCCCGTCCGCATCGACATCCGAGGACTGCACGGCATATTGGAAGAAGTAGCTCTGGCGTCCACCCCAGCGCCGCAAATGCAGATCCGCCTGACGGGTTTGCGCGCCCACCTGAATGTTGATCTGCGGCGTGCCCGTGATAACAACGGGCTCGGAGAACTCCACGTAGACGCCCAGGGTCTCGCCACGGACGAACGTGTCGCCCTGACGCGGAAGGCGCATCTGCACGTTCGCTATCGTGGGGGCAGCGTCCAGACGCCCGTTGACCTTGAACCGGGGGTTATCAGGAACAGCCTCATGAGTCAGGTCGACGTCGTTGCCGCGCGAATCACGAATGGCGCCGCGGTTGAGCCGCACCGCATTCGCCGGAATACTGATGCCGTCGTCATCAAGGTCAGACGCCTCGACGAAGTGACGGAACCAAAGCCTGTTTCCCCCGGCCGAGTAGAGATCGGCGCCACGAGTCTCGTCGCCGATCCGCAACACCAGCCTCGGATTGCCGGTCACGGCCACGGGCTTGGTGAATGTTACGAAGGCTCGAACCTCCGCACCGGGACCGAACGTGTCTCCGGTCGCCGGAACACCGTCGAGGACGACCTGGGAAACTGTGGCAGCAGGATCGATGCTGCCGTTCACCCTGTGTTCCGGGTGGTCGGGCGCGGCGTCATGGATCAGGTCGGCATCGTTGCCGTCGGCATCCCGGATGGAGCCCCCGTTGAGGCTCACCGCGTTGGCGGGGATGCTGATGCCGTCGTCGTCGAGATCCGAGGCCTGAACAACATACGTGAAGTAGAAATACCGTCGTCCTCCCGTCCAGTTGTGGATGGTCTGAAACTCCGCATGCCGCGTGTGCGCACCGATCGTCAACGCCACGGTGGGCCGTCCGGCAACCACAAGGTTCGGGCGATTGAACCGGGCGTGGACCTGGACAGTGCTGCCTACGGTGTGGACACCGCCGGGTGGCGGGTTGATGAGGTACACGCCCTCCACCGCGGGAGCAGGTTGCGCGAACGCGGAGCCGCCGAGCGAGAGGGTGAACAGGACGAGCAGGAAGGTGGCGGCAACGGAACCGCGGCTTGGTGTCGGGCGGAACGGGAAGCAGGCAGAGTTTTTGTTTATCCGCTCGGCGAGATCGTCACATCGGGGGGGGGGGGGGGGTAGAAGCACATAATCTTAGTCTCCTTTTATCACGCCCAAGTTACGGTCCATGCGCGCCGAACGGGAATTCCGCAGGGCGGCACTGTAACATGATCGGGGTGAGGCGGACGGCACGAAGGAGCTGGTGGCGCTGGAGGACGGCTACCGGGAGAGCCAGGAGAACTGGGCGAGCGTGCTGCGGGGCCGCGGTCTGCGGGCACCGGCGGTGGCGATTGGAGACGGGGCGCTGGGCTTCTGGTCGGCGTTGCGGGACGTGTGGCCGGAGACGACGGTGCAGCGGGACTGGTGCCACAAGCTGGCCAACGTGCTCGACAAGCTGCCGAAGCGTCTTCGGCCGCGTGCGAAGCGGGCGCTGCGGGACATCATGTATGCGCCGACGAAGGCCGACGCGGAGCGTGGCATCGACGCCTTCGTCGCCGAGTTCGAGGCAAAGTATCCGAAGGCGGCGGCGTGCCTGGCTGGGGACCGGGAGGCGCTGCTGGCGTTCTTCGACTTCCCGGCAGAGCACTGGCTCCACCTGCGGACGTCGAACGTGATCGAATCGGTGTTCGCGACGGTGCGTCTTCGGCAGCGCGTGACCAAGGGCGCGGGTTCGCGCACCAAGGGGCTGCTGATGGCCTACAAGCTGGTGGCGATGGCGCCGGCTGAACGGGGCGCACCTGCTGCCCCTGGTCCGGGCCGGCGTCGTCTTCGTCGATGGCGTCATCCAGACGGAGAGAGAGGATCGGAAGGAGGCCGCCTGACAGCCCGTGGAAAAAGTCGGCAAATTCGGGCCGATCGGGTCGATCTGAGTGGTTGTAGTGTCGTAGACTTCACAGCATGGCGATGGGCAAGAGGCCGGCGGCTCGACCGGCGCCACCGATGTGGGTGACGGCAGAGGACCTTCCCAAGAGTGCGGGGCATCCCTTCTTCGAGCGGCTGAATGATTCTGGAGAAATCCAGGTTCGACGCTTTCGTGGAGGGGTTGTGTGCCGTCTTCTACGCGGAGCGAATGGGTCGTCCGAGTCTGCGACCCGGGCGGTATTTCCGGCTTCTGTTCATCGGGTATTTCGAGGGTCTGTCATCGGCGCGCTCGATTGCGTGGCGGGTCGCGGATTCGCTGAGCCTGCGGGCTTTCCTGGATCTGGACGTGACCGAGGCGACGCCGAACCGCTCGATCCCGTCACGGACTCGGCGTCTGATCGACGTGGATCCGCACGCGGCGGTGTTCACGTGGGTGCTGGAGCGGTTGTCGGAAGCGGGTGCTGGCTGGGGAAGACGATCGGGGTGGACGCGACGACGCTGGAAGCGAATCGCGGCGATGCTGAGCATCGAGCGTCGGGATACGATGGACTCGTACGACTCGTGCGGGGGCTGGCGCATCTGGCATTGCGAGCGACGCGGGCGGAGTTCGCGTTTCACCGTTCGCGGAAGGGCCGGATCAGACGCGAATGCAGAGTGGACGTCTTCGGCAGGACACCGGACGGAAGATCGCAATCGGTCGGTCGCATCTGGCCCACAAGGCGGGCACGGTGGACCTGGAGACGGGAGCGCTCCTGTCGGTGACGGCGCGTCGGCGGTGATACGGCGACGCTGCCGGAGACGCTGACGAAGTCGGTTCGGAGCTGGAGGCGGGCCTGACGGTTCGAAGCAGCTGGTGGCCGACAAGGGGTATCACAGCGACGCGACGCTGGTGGCGCTCCACCTTGGTGTACGCAGCTACATCGCGGAGCCGGCGCGTTTGGCGCGTCTGGCAGGACAAGAGGCGGTTCAGACGCCGCCAGAAGCGTGCTGCGCAGTCGGCGCTGTATGGGGCGTCGGCGTATTCGCGGGGACCGGGGCCGTCGAGAATCTGCCGGGGGGAACTGGTGGAGCGGCCTTTCGCTCACCAGTATGAGACCGGGGGTCTGCGTCGGGTGTGGGTGCGCGGTGAGAATGTCCGAGCGGGTGCCCGTCCAGGCGGCGGGCAGCAACCAGACCCAGGTTGCTGCGCCGCCTGACGGGCTCGGTACGCCCCGGAGCACCCGGGCTTGCGGACGATTCTCATGGCCGATCGCACGCCACATGGGCCTCGGCGTCAGACCCCCGGTCTCATCTGGTGAGCGAAATGGGCTCCGTCTCCACCTGGGGTTCAGCCGCTCGTCGGCAAGCTGCTTGAACAGGCCCGCTCAGCGAACCGACTTCGGTCCACGGGCTGCGAATACGATCCACAACATTTGACGATTCCCATACTGGAGTCGCCGACTGCGCAGCACGCTTCTCCGGATTCGGCGTCTGACCCGTCTTCTTGTCCTGCCAGACGCGCCGACCACGTCGGCAAATTCGGGCCGATCCGATCTGATGTAGCTGTCGTAGACTTCACAGCATCGGCGATGCGCAAGACCAGCGGCTCGACCGTCGCGATGTGGGTGACGGCAGAGGACCTTCCCAAGAGTGCGGGGCATCCACCTCTTCGAGCGGCTGAATCGGATTCTGGAGAAATCCAGGTTCGACGTCGTGGAGGGGTTGTGTGCGGTCTTCTGAATGGGTCGTCCGAGTCTGCGACCCGGGCGGTATTTCCGCCCGGCTTCTGTTCTTCGGGTATTTCGAGGGTCGTCATCGGAGCGCGCGATTGCGTGGCGGGTCGCGTATTCACCCTGCCGGCTTTCCTGGATCTGGACGTGACGGAGGCGACGTCGAACCGACTCGACGGAGCGGACTCGGCGTCTGATCGACGTGGGACGCACGCGGCGGTGCTCACGTGGGTGCTGGAGCGGTTGTCGGAAGCGGGTCTGGTGAAGGGGAAGACGATCGGGGTGGACGCGACGACGCTGGAAGCGAACGCGGCGATGCGGAGCATCGAGCGTCGGGATACGGGGGACTCGTACGACGCGTTCGTGCGGGGGCTGGCGGAGGCATCTGGCATTGCGACGCCGACGCGGGCGGAGTTGGCGCGTTTCGACCGTTCGCGGAAGGGCCGGAAGACGTCGAATGAAGAGTGGACGTCTCCGCAGGACCCGGACGCGAAGATCGCGAAGATGAAGGACGGTCGGACGCATCTGGCCCACAAGGCGGAGCACGGTGTCGACCTGGAGACGGGAGCGCTCCTGTCGGTGACGGTTCAGGACGCGTCGGAGGGTGATACGGCGACGCTGCCGGAGACGCTGACGAAGGCGGCGGAGCAGGTGGAGGCGGTTCAGCCTGACGGTGAGGGCGTCGAAGAGGTGGTGGCCGACAAGGGGTATCACAGCGACGCGACGCTGGTGGCGCTCGACGACCTTGGTGTACGCAGCTACATCGCGGAGCCGGCGCGTGGTCGGCGCGTCTGGCAGGACAAGAAGACGGGTGAGACGCCGCCGGAGAAGCGTGCTGCGCAGTCGGCGCTGTATGGGAATCGTCGGCGTATTCGCGGGGACCGGGGCCGTCGTCTCCAACGCTGCCGGGGGGAACTGGTGGAGCGGCCTTTCGCTCACCAGTATGAGACCGGGGGTCTGCGTCGGGTGTGGGTGCGCGGCCATGAGAATGTCCGCAAGCGGGTGCTGGTCCAGGCGGCGGGCTGCAACCTGGGTCTGTTGCTGCGCCGCCTGACGGGCGTCGGTACGCCCCGGAGCCTGCAGGGGCGGGCTCTTTCGGCGATTCTCGGGCTGATCGAACGCCTCATGGGCCTCTGGGGGCGTCTGAACGGCCTCTGGAGGGCCAAATGGGCTCCGGTCGCCCCCTGGGGCTCAGCCGCTCGTCCCCAAGCTGCTTGAACAGGCCCGCTCAGCGAACCGACTTCGTCCACGGGCTGCCAGGCCCATCACCCCAAAACAGCGGTCTGGACTCTGCGCTCTCTGTGCTTTTTTGTGGATAGCCGGTGCAGCCATCTGGTTCATGAATCCCGGGCCGGGCCCCGTGCCGCCGATCCCGCCACCGGGAGGGGATCCGCCGCAGCCACCACCTTCGGAGTTCCGGGTGCCGGCTGGCGAAATGGTCGACATGGTCGAATCCGGCGTACTGGTCGACAAGTGGGTGATGGAAGACGACTCGACTCTCGTGATCAGCCCGGGCATCAGCACGTGGACCATCAGAGCGCAGAGGGCCATCTTCGGCAGGAACACCCGGATCATCGCAATCGGCGTCGATGGCCCACACGGGCAGGACTCGAACGCTCATGGCGGCGCCGGCGCTGAATGCCAAGACGGCGGCCACGGTGGGTCTGGGGGTCCTGGTCGGAACGGCGGTAATGCCCCAAGTCTCGACATCACGATCGGGCTCGTGGACGCCAACGGCTTGGTCATAGAAACGCGCGGTGGTGCCGGAGGTAACGGCGGTCGCGGAGCGAATGGAGGTCGAGGCGGCCGCGCGAGCTGCGGCCGAATCTGCTCCGGTCAAGAAGGCGGAAACGGCGGCCGAGGCGGGGACGCGGGATCCGGTGGTGCTGCGGGCAACGTCACGATCAACTACTGGTACGCCGGCGCCGACGCTCCCAGCGCCATCGGAGAGCTCGGGTTGGGGATCAGGGTACAGTCCAGTGGTGGTCCTCCGGGAGTCCCCGGCGTGGGCGGCAGAGCCGGAGCCGGAGGCGACGGGAGGACATGCCCGCCATTCGGCAGTATCCGACGCGGTAGCGGAGACGGAGGCTCCAACGGAGCGAGTGGATCCCCTGCCGCACCGGGGGGCGACGGGAGAGTCGTCTACAACGAAGTCGAACTGGCAGCGGACGGCGAGCGCCGCCCTGGAGATGAGGACGGTCACGTACCAGGGAGCTCGCCGATGAGGCGGGCGTTCCGCCGCGGGGGATGACGCACCCGCTGAACTACATCCACGGCCGGTTGCGCGCCAGCCGGCTCGAGCTTCCCTGGCTGGTCGCCTTGGCGGTACGCTCGGACACGAGGTTCTCGGGCGAGGGCCTCTTCGCCGACGAGCGAGGGATCCAGAATCTCCTCAAACGAGTGTGGGTAGAGGGGCGGCTCCAGTTCGATGCCTCCGCAGCAGAGGAACAGCATCGACGTGAGGGTGCCGGCCGAGTGAAAGCCGTACGCACGCAGATGTACGTCAAGCAGGTGGAGATGGCCGCCGATTGTCCGTTGGTGGTGTCGGTTGAGCCGTCGTGGCGCCGGTCGCGGTGCGGGACGTGCGGGGAGCGGGTGCCGCGCTACGACCGGCAGCCGGTCCGCGACTGGCGGCATCTGTCGTAGGGCCGGGCGGCGGCGTGGCTGCGGTATGCGCCGTGGCGGGTGTCGTGCCGGGGTTGCCGCGGGGAGAAGGTGGAGCGGGTGCCTGACGGCCAACTCGTGGTGATCGCCCGCGACGACGACACGACGTTCGGAATCCTGCACAGCCGGTTCCACGAGGGTCTGGTCACTACGACTCGGGACGAGCCTGGAGGACCGGCCCCGCTACACACCGACTACCACGTTCGAGACGTTCCCGTTCCCGCTCGGTCTGACGCCGGACGTTCCGGCCGCCGACTACGCGTCTGACCCGCGCGCGATGGCTGTAGCACTGGAAGCTCGCCGGCTGGTCGAGCTGCGCGACCGCTGGCTGAATCCGCCCGAATGGGTCGAGTGGGTCGACGAGCCGGTTCCCGGCTACCCGAAGCGGCCGGTTCCCCGCGACGAGGGCGCGGCGAAGGCGCTCAAGAAGCGCACCCTGACGAACCTCTACAACGCCCGCCCGCACTGGCTCGCTGATGCGCACGAGGCTCTTGACGCGGCCGTGGCTGCCGCGTACGGTTGGTCGGCGGACATCTCCGACGACGAGGTTCTGCGGCAGTTGCTGGCTCTGAACGGCGGCGGGCAATGAACGGGCCGAGGTTCGGAGCGGTTCGCGGACGGCTCGGATGGTCCTCTGGATTCCCGCGCGGAGTGTGGTAATGGACGGGGGAACCACAATCGACGGGTCGTCAGTAAGTAACCTGTTTATAGCCACTTACGAGGATCAGGCGACTCGCGCTGCCTGAGTAGCCATCCCCATGTGCGGGGGCTCGTCCCTCGACCCTCGGAGGAGATGCGGCGCGGCGCCGAGCCGGGTTCTGGATGAAGGCCCAGGAACGGGTCGGCACGGCCGCGCCCGCGGTCACGAGGTGGTCTTGCCGCCCCCGAACTGCGTGACCAGGGTCATCACCGGCGACGTGTTTGCCGTCTCCGGCCAGCCGGAGCACCATGCCGGTCTGGTCGCGGAGAGCGCGCGTGAAGCACGTGCGGGCGAAGAACGCCCCCGGATCGCGGTAGTCTGTCGGCGCCGTCCCGGGAACCACCTGCTCCAGGGCGATGGCGAATTCGTCCGGGTTGAACGAGCGCCCTTCGCGGACTTCCTCGCGGGGAAGCGCCACCTTGTACCACGGCTCGAGCACCATCGTCTGCCTGCTCCATCCGTCTGTCGCGTACGGGAGAAGCCTACTCAGTTCCCAGTGATTCCAGGCGCGCGATCCAGTCGTCGAACCGCGGGCACGCCGCGCGGATATCCGCCAGACCGATTGCGGCGGCCAATGCGGGGCCGTGAACAACCTTGTTGTACCGGGGAATCACGTGCCGGATACGCTTGCTCGGAGCTGTTTCGGAACCGTCGTTGACATCCTCGGGCGTTGTGAACTGATCACGAACCACTTGCAGCGCTTCGACGCACGTAGCCGGGAAATCTGATTGGTTCCCGAAGGCCCCGACATCCGAAAACAGCAGTCCTTCGAACTCGTGCCTCTGGACATACGGAATCACCTTGCGCTCGTCCAATGCACGAACGCGCGTGCGTATCCGGCCACCCACGTCACTTTCCAGCGCATCGACCGTTTTGTCTCCCTTGTCACGGAATCCGTAGTAGTCGACCAGCGACGTAACTGCATCGTGGGATCCGAGCAAGGTCACCATCTCCGACGCAAGCCGTTCCGACGACACATTGCCACCGCCGGACCTGCCCCGCGCGCGGCCAAGAAGAATCGGAGTGGGTTCGACTCGTCGTTCCCGCAGATGGACCCGGAGCACCTGCTTCACGAATTCCTCTTCCGTGCGTCCTTCCACCGCTACGGCGAGGCGTGTCAAGGGCGACCTCCGATGAGGTTCTTCTGCCATATCTCGCCTGTCGTCAAGCCTTCATCGAGCCAGCGGCGGTACCCGTCGGCGTCGGGTCTCGTGAACGTCGTCTGTCCGTCGACGAGATCCAGTACGACTGTCTCGTCGAGGTCGAACTCATCGACGAGCAACGGCGACTGGGTGGCCACGATGACCTGCCGGTCGACCGCAAGCGACTTGATCATGCCGCCGATCAGCGCGATGGCGGCGGGGTGCAGGCCAAGCTCGGGTTCGTCCAGCAACACGACGTCGGGGAGCATCTCCGGCGGGAGACTCAGCAACGTGACGAGAGCAAAGAACCGGAGTGACCCGTCCGACGTGAGGTGGGCGCCCAGGGTCTTGTCCGTGCCGCGCGCCTTCCAGCGCAACGTCACCTTGCCGTAGCTCTCGTCGATCTGGAAGCGGTCGAATATCGGCAGCACCCGTTGGATCTGTCCGTTGATCAGGTCGAACCGCCGGACGTCCTCGTGTTCCAGACGATGCAAGATCGCGGCGAGGTTGCCGCCGTGGGCATGCAGGAAGTCGTTGTCCTGTATGTCCCATCGCTTCTTGAGATGGGAGGAATCGGACGTGTCGTGGAACTGATACACCGCGCAGCTCCGCAGGAGATGGACGATGACGCGGGCGGTCGTGGGGTTGCCGTCGTGTGACGATGGACCCTGTGCAACGTCCACGATCCCGGCCTCCCGACGACCTCCGTCGACAATGTACAGCCAGGGTGCATCCGTCTCCCGGGACGCCGCGCTGAACCGGTATGCTTCTTCGGTGAAGATGAGGCGGTCGGGGTGTGCGTGAGACAACTCGAAGCGGTAGTCGTTGCGCCCCGTCTCGGTGCGAAGCGCCAGTTCGGCCTCGATGCGCGGCGTGACGCCGTTTCCTCCGTACAGTTGATCATCTGCGCCGCCGTGCCGCTCGACGAACTCCCCGAGCCTGCGGGCCCGCAGCATCCAGCTCAGCATCTCGAAGAACCGGATGAAATTCGACTTCCCGGAACCATTGGCGCCGATCAGGACATTCGCGCTCTGGAGGTTCGACAGCTCGACGTTCGCGAGGGACCTGAACCCTCGGATGCGCACCAACTCGATCTTGCCCGAGCTCATCGACGACCTCCTGCGGAACGGATCTTTCTCACACGAATGCGGTCTTCGCAGGCGCGGCCTCGACAACGCTCACTCATCGATGAGCCCCTCGGCAGCACTTCTCCTTCAGCTCGCGTTGCCACTGGAAGGCGAGGTTCGAGGGGGCGACGACCAGGATGCGCTCGGCGAGGCCGCGCAACTGCAGCTCGCGGGTGAGCAGGCCGGCCATGATGGTTCGGACCGCGTGCCGACGAGACCGAGCGTCCAAGCGCCGGGTCCCGTCTCGGCGACGGTCTCCATCCGCGCTCGCTGAAGAGCGGGCCGGCAAGGACCTGCCCTTCCCTGGGGGTGACCGTGGACTGGTCGACCGTACCGGCTGCGGGGTCCGTGTGGGTCATGCCGTGTCCCGGACTCGGGGGCCGGGCTGTCGCGACCGAATGTTCACGGTCGGAATGCACGGTAGTGTCTCATGCCCGTTCCGCGGGCCGGAATCGGCAAGCCCCGCCGTCCACGCCGCCGCCATGATGTAATGATGCGTGTATGCGATGGAAGGTGGATGCGGCGGACCCGCATCCACTTGACCGCAACGTCGCCCCCGCCG